>CAZSQA010000005.1:523-227784 GCA_964608915.1 uncultured Isosphaeraceae bacterium | reverse complement strand
GTTAACTGCCCGGGGGTGTTAAACATTAAAGGGGACGGTTTTGCTCGAATTGTCCGCGCTAATCTGCCAAAACCGCCCCCGCCCCCGCCCCCCCCCCCCCCCCCGCGTTTTAGACGGGCGAAATCTTCGACCGCACGGGGCGTTTTCGCTGGAAGCGTTCGATACCGACGATGCAAAGCACGCAAAGCGTACAGAGGATGTAGGTCGAAGGCTCAGGAACAGTACTGAACGCGACCTGCCACGGTCTTACAGTGGTATTGATACTATCTATATAATTTCCGTTGGCTTGATATCGCGTGATCGTATTATTTCCGAGGTTGGAAACGTAAATTTCGCCATTCGGACTTCTCGTGAGACCCATCGGATCGTTCAGGTTGTCCGTGATAACCTGAGTAAGAGAACCGTTGGTATCGAATTTCCTGATACCAGTTGTCCAGTTCGCGACAAATAAGTCGTCTTGAGAATTGAGGAAGATTCCTCTGGGGTTTTGAAGCCCGCTCGAAATGAAGAATCCTAAAGGATTTCCATTTTGATCATATCGACTTACTGAATTTGAATGAAAGTTACTTACATAGAGGCGTCCGGTACTGTCAAAAGCCATAAATTCCCCCCCGTTCAAATTCTGGTCGGCAAAAACCCCGAATGAAGAACCATTGGCATCGAATTTGTAGATCTTATTGTCGCCGATATCAGAAACGTATAAATTCCCAGTACTGTCGAATATCAAGCCGACAGCCTGTGTGAATCCTGAGGCAAAGACTCCAAGATATTGACCATTTCTATCGAATTTTACGACATTTGACGCAGTACGATTTGCGACAAATATGTTACCTTGACCGTCAATGGCGATTCCTCGTGGTTCGCTTAAATGCGATGTCAGTGATTCCAGAGGATAGTAATTCCCAAGCGAATCGTATTTCCGCACGGAATCTCCTTCCCATATTGTAACATAGAAGACGTCCGCCCCTCTCGCACTACTGTTAAGGATCCCTATCACGAATACAAGCAGTGAGCATGCCAGCTTTCTCATGATTCTACCTTTATTCTATGTGGTACATTCGACGAAGAGAATCACCCAATTTTGAGTGAACTCATATTTTACATTATGTTTACATGAGATCAAGCTCTTTTTGCTGAAAGCTTTTAATCGCCAGATTTAACGGGATATGATAGTTTTGGAGATTAAAGTTCTCCAGAGTCCATAGAGAATTGAAGAAAAGGGGTCAGGGAATTGAAGAAAAGGGGTCAGGAGCCTAATTGGTGGTTTGGATAACCTTGCATGGGCGGTAGGCAGTGAAATGACCGCCGTTCTCTTTTCCTTCGACGCTCGAAAACGGCGGGCAACGGGAATTTCTCTCGTTCTTAGGTTCGGCTTGCGTAGAATGACTGAGAGGGAAATGTCCGCACCTTCGCAATGGAAAGGGACGGGCCGGTTATGGCTTCCGCCGAGATCCGCGATCGTAACGAAGCGCCCGAATCGCAAGTGAATGCCGTCAGGCCCGATGCCGTCGAGGCCGAGGTGCTCCGGTTCGGCACAGGGCTGGTCCGCTCGCTGAGGCGTCAAGGGGCGGTGTGGAATCCCCGGTCGTGGCCGCAGCGGGCGTCGGAAGGCCTTCTGGCGAATTCCGAACTGAAGGCGCAACTGTTTCGCTGGGTTGACGTTCTGCCGGCGCTCCAGAACCCGCGCGATATCGCCGAGCATCTTTACGCCTATCTGGACGAAGCTGGCCACGCCGTGCCCTGGCCGATTCGACGGGCGATGCGTGCCATGCCGGCCGATGGCGTCGTCGCGGGCTGGGGGGCGCATGTGGGCCGATGGGTCGTCGAACGGATGGCGGCCCAGTTCATCGCGGGCGAAAACCCGACGACGGCCTGGCGGTCGATCGCCCGGCTCCGCAATCGCGGCCTCGCCTTCACGGCCGACCTGCTGGGCGAGGCGGTCGTCACCGAAGCCGAAGCCGACCGGTATCGGGATACATGTCTCGACCTCGTAAGGGACTTGAGCGAAAAGCTCGAACGTGAGCCTGAAAATCGGGTGATCGATCGCGACGATCATGGCCCCCTGCCCCGCATGAATCTTTCGCTGAAGCTCTCGAGCCTGACGGCCGATTTCGACCCGCTGGACAGGGCCGGGACGATCGAGCGCGTGAGCCAGCGGCTGCGGCCGATCCTCGACCTGGCCGTGAGCCGTAACGCTCATGTGCACTTCGACATGGAGCAATTCGCCTATAAGGGCATGACGTTCGAAATCGTCCGGGCGATGCTCGACGAACAGGCTTATCGGCAATATCCCCACTTCGGGTTCGTGTCGCAGGCCTATCTGGTCGATTCGGCCGGCGATCTGGAGGCGATGCGGGACTGGGCGAAGGCACGCGGCTGCCCGGTGACGGTGCGGCTGGTGAAGGGTGCCTACTGGGATTTCGAAGTGACGCACGCCCGGGCGGCGGGCTGGCCCGTGCCGGTGTGGACGGAAAAGTGGCAGTCCGACGCGAATTACGAGCAGTTGAGCGACTTCCTCGTGGCGAATCGCAGGTGGCTCAAGCCGGCGTTCGCCAGCCACAACGCACGATCGCTGAGCCACGCTATCGTGACGGCCCGCCAGGCGGGGCTGGCGGACGACGCGTTCGAGATCCAGACACTTTACGGCATGGGCGACGCGCTGCAGCGGTCGCTTTCGAAGCAGGGCTTCCGGGTGCGGGTCTATACGCCTTATGGGGCGATCCTGCCCGGGATGGCGTACCTGGTGCGGCGATTGCTCGAGAATACATCCAATGATTCGTTCCTCAAAGCGGCGGAGTCGTCGCGCGTCGGTTTCGACCGGCTTCTTCAGCAGCCTGGAAAGGGACGTGACATGTCCATTCTCACTCGAACCGGTTCGTGGGTCAGCCAGCTTCTCGAACGCCAGAACCAGGCCGCCGGCGCCGATCCGGCAGAGTCATTACGAGAACCTTTCGCCAACGAGCCTTACGTCGACTTCACGGTGCCGGCCAATGCCGATGCCCTGACCGAAGCCCTGGCACGTTTGGACCGCATCTCAGGCGGCAGCCATCGGCTCGACTATGAGGACGATTCGGCCCAGCGCGACTGGATCGAATCGCGCGATCCTTCGCACCGGTCGCGAACTCTGGCCCGGTTCGCTCGGGCCACGGCGGCTGATGCCCACACGGCTATCGGCGTGGCGCACGAGGCGTTTTCGAGCTGGAAGCGAATCGACCCTGTCGAACGGGCTTTGTGCCTGGAACGGGCCGCGCTGACGATGCGTCAGGCGAAGTTCGACCTCACGGCACGGATCGTCGTGGAGGTCGGCAAGTCATGGAAGGAGGCCGACGCCGAAGTGGCCGAGGCGATTGACTTCTGCCGGTATTACGCCCGCGAGGCCATCCGCTTTCACGAACGCCCCTGGCAGGCGCAAGTGCCTGGCGAAACGAATGTTCTGACGAGTGAGCCGAGGGGCGTGGTAGCCGTGATCGGCCCGTGGAACTTCCCGCTGGCGATCCCGCTGGGGATGACGGCGGCGGCTCTGGTGACGGGCAATGTGGCCGTGGTGAAACCGGCGGAGCAATCGACGTGGATCGCGTCGGAATTCGTGCGGATTTTGCATGAATCGGGCATGCCGCGAGAGGCCGTCATTTTGCTGCCCGGCGATGCCGAAGCGGGGGCCGCGATCGTGGACGACCCGCGCACGGCCATGATCGTCTTCACCGGTTCACGCGAGGTCGGCGTGGCGATCAATCAGGCCGGAACGAAGCAGGCGCCGGGGCAGCGGCACGTCAAAAAGGTCGCGGCCGAGATGGGGGGCAAGAACGCGATCATCGTCGATGCCGACGCCGACCTGGACGACGCCGTTCTCGGCGTCCTGGGCAGTGCGTTCGGATATTCCGGCCAGAAGTGTTCGGCCTGTTCGCGGGTGGTCGTTCTGGAGCCGGTTTACGACGCGTTCGTGGCCCGGCTGGCGGAGGCCTCGAAGAGCATCGTGATCGGCCCGGCGCGGGATCCGGCGACGGCCGTCGGGCCTCTGATCGACGGCGACGCCGTGCGTCGCTATTCGCGATATGCGGAACTCGCTCGCCGCGACGGCCGGATTCTGGCCGAAATCGAAGTGCCTGAGAATCTTCGACCGATCGGGCATTACGTGGCGCCCTTGATCGTGGACGGTGTCGACCGGCACCATCCGCTGGCCCAGGAGGAGATTTTCGCCCCGATCCTGACGGTGTTGAAGGCCAGCACGTTCGACGAGGCTCTCGAGATCGCCAACGACGTCGACTATGCACTCACCGGCGCCGTCTATTCACGCAATCCGCGGCACCTGGAACGGGCGGGCAAGGAATTCCTGGTGGGCAATCTGTATCTGAACCGGGGCAGTACCGGTGCGATGGTGGCCCGGCAGCCGTTCGGGGGGATGAAGATGTCGGGCATCGGGGCGAAGACGGGCGGCCCGCATTATCTGGACCAGTTCGTGAACTTCCGTACGATCACGGAGAACACGATGCGCAGGGGCTTTACGCCTGAATCGCTGGAGACGAAATCGAAAGACTAAGAAAAAGTGAACGAACCCGGCCGCCGCTTCGAACGATGCGGCGGGCCGGGTGCGGATGGCTCAGAAGGGCTGGCTGATGTTGCCCTTGGCGGGCTGAGCGGCGCGGAGATAGTCGTCGAACGAGAGCTTATAGTCTTCGTGCCGGTGATTGCCTTCGACAAGGATGTGCGAGCCGGGCTTGAACGAATCGTCGACGACCGTATGCACGCCGTAAAGGGAGCCGAAGGGCGGCCAGGCGCCGGTTTCGCAGTCTTTGAAGATCGAGCCGGCCTGTTGTTCGGTGGCGAGGTTCCAGCCGGTTTTGCCGGTCGTCTGCTCGACGCGTGACCAGTCGATCTTTTTGTCGGCGGGCAGAACGGCCATGAGGAACTGGCCGTCGGCGTTGCGCAGGAGGACCGTTTTGGCGACTTGCCGGCCGGTGGTTCGGACCGAATTGGCCCGGCGCGAGCTGGACGGAGCCGGTTGATGGACGAGCCGCTGGAAGGGCACGTGCTGGCGGCTGAGAAATTCCTGGATGTTCATGGCCGGATCCTTCGCGAGCGAATTCCAAGAAGGTGCGTCATCTGTATCAATTTCAACATATCACCCGTTTCGGGCGAATGTGCGGATCACGAAAATTTTTCGAAGAAGTCTGATGACTTTTTGCGATTTCGCCGGACGAAACCAGTCGCCGGAACGTATGATTCGTGACGACGGGAGAGGAATGACCGATCGCCGGGCCGTTCGCGGCCTGGAGGAAAGTCCGGACACCGCAGGGCATGGTGGTGGGTAACGCCCACCGTCCGCGAGGACAGGGAAAGTGCCACAGAAAGCAAACCGCCGACGTTTCGGGGGCAACTTCGAGGCGGGTAAGGGTGAAACGGTGAGGTAAGAGCTCACCAGCGGGGCGGGTGACCGTTCCGGCTCGGCAAACCCCACCAGGTGCAAGACCAAATAAGGGGGCAATTTCGAGGAAGCTCCGGCTTCTTCGGGATACGAATCGGCCCGATTCGTCATGACTTCCGGGTAGGTCGCACGAGGCGTGGCGCAAGTCACGTCCCAGATTCATGATCGGAGGCGGGCGAAGGTTTTCGCCGGCATACGAAATCCGGCTTACGGTTCCTCTCCCGTCGTTTTTTTCTGGCCGGCAAAATCGGCTGGAATCCCGAAGCCTGGCGAAGTCTCGACGCCCTGGGCACCCCGAGCTCCAGCTCGGGGGTTTTCGTAGATCGTCGAATTCCGGGATTCGATTCGAACATCGATGAAGACATACCGATCAGGAGCTCGGGGGGCCCGGGCTTATGATCCAGCCGGCTTTGTCATTCTCGATCGGGCGATGTCTTCCGGCATAAGTGGCGGATCGGATTTTTTGCACAGCCTGTCGCCTGAAACCGTGAGAATTCGTACATCTTCGTCCGAGTTCTTTTCGGCCATGCTTGACCGGCGGGAACGGAAAGATTACAAGAACAGAAACGCCATGCGGACCGATCAGGCGACGGATTCGCCGGGCGACACGCACTTCCGACCCGACTTATCGAACTGAGAGAGAAATGTCCTCGACCATCTCCGAGCCCAAGGCCTATCGCGCGGGCAAGCTGGCGAAACTCATCGACGGGCTTCGTTATCAGGGCGGCATCGGGCAGTGGTCCTGGCTCGTGCATCGCGTGACGGGGCTGGGGATTCTGCTGTTTCTCGTCATTCACGTGGTCGACACCTTCTTCGTGGTCTTCAATCCGGCGCTGTACGACCACACGGTCGCGATTTACGGCGGCGTTTTCAGTGGTACTTACTACTGGCCGCTTCGCTGGGCGTTCCGTCTGGCCGAGCTGGGGCTGATCGCTACGGTGCTGTTCCATGCCGTGAACGGTGTCCGGGTCATCCTGTTCGACTTCTGGAACGAAGGCTGCAAGTACCAGAAGGAATCGTTCCGGGCCGTCATGCTCGTGTTCCTCGCCCTGATGATTCCGGCGGCGATCGCCGTGATTTTGCCGCTGGCGACCGCGCCTGAGCACATCACGCAGATTCCCGAGAACGTCTCATCAGCCCGCCCCTGACCTGCCCGGACCTGGCAGAATCGAACGCATCCGCTCATCACCGTTTCACTCAACCGGACTTTTCGCAATGGCCCGCAATCGAATCAAACCCTCAGGCGGATTCGAACTTACCGCCTGGTACTTCATGCGTATTTCCGGCCTCGTGCTGGTGTTCCTCGCGGTCGGGCACCTGTTCATCATGCACATCGCCAACAATGTCGAGAACATCAACTACGCCTTCGTGGCTGGCCGCTGGGCCGATCCTCGCACGGGCTGGATCTGGCGGCTCTGGGACTTGAGCATGATCGGCCTGGCGATGTTCCATGGTTTCAATGGCCTGCGCCAGATTCTCGACGAGCATGTGCACGGGGCGAAGGCCCGCGTGGCGATGCACACAGCGATCTGGACGGTCATGACGGCCCTGATCATCCTGGGCTCTTACGCCATCTGGATGTTCCAGGAAGATAAGGCCTACGTCGAGAAGTGGAAGGCCATGAACGCGAAAGGCGTCGCGCATGCCGCAAGCACGGCCCCGGCCGGCGCGAGCGTCGCCCGCTTCCCTGACGGATCGAGCCTCGTCGACTGAGGCTCGATCGATCGCCATTTCGCGTCGACACGTACATTTCGCCAGAACATTCGGACATTCGACACATCATGAGCACACCGACCTACCATCGTTTCGAGAGCATCATCGTCGGTTCCGGCGGGGCTGGCCTGATGGCGGCCCTGCATTCCAGCAAGGAAGTCGGGACGGCTGTCGTCAGCAAGCTCTATCCGACCCGATCGCACACGGGTGCGGCGGCAGGCGGGATCGCGGCGGCTCTATCGAACATCGAAGACGACTCGTGGGAGAACCACGCCTACGACACGATCAAGGGCGGCGACTTCGTGGTGGACCAGACGCCCGTCGAGATCCTCTGCCGCGAGGCCGTCGAGTGCATCTACGACCTTGAGCATATGGGTCTGCCGTTCGACCGCACGCCGGACGGCCGGATCAGCCAGCGGCGCTTCGGGGGCCACACACGGCCGGTGCCGGGCAACCCTTCGAAGCGTGAGCCGGTCATGCGGGCCTGCCACGCGGCCGACCGCACCGGGCACATGATTCTGCAGACGCTCTACCAGCAATGTATCAAGCAGGGCGTGCAGTTCTTCGACGAATATCACATGCTCGACCTGATCATGGTCGACGGCGAATGCCGCGGGATCGTGGCGATCGAAATCGCCACCGGCCGCCTGCACGTCTTCCATGCGAAGAGCGTGCTGCTGGCCACGGGCGGCTTCGGCCGGATGTTCAAGGTAACTTCGAACGCCTATGCCCTGACCGGCGACGGCCCGGCGATCGCATACCGCCACGGCATTCCGCTGGAAGATATGGAATTCTACCAATTTCACCCGACGGGCATTTACCGGCTCGGCATCCTGCTGACGGAAGGCTGCCGGGGCGACGGCGGCATCATGTTCAACGGCAAGGGCGAGCGTTTCATGGAAACGTATGCCCCGAACATGAAGGAACTGGCCAGCCGCGACGTCTGTTCGCGGTCGATCCATCAGGAAGTTCAGGCCGGCCGCGGCGTGAACGGCAAGGACTTCGTTTATCTGGACATTCGTCCCGAAACGATCAACCGGTTCAAGTCCAGCCCGCTGCACAAGGACGGAAAGGACGTCGACGAGCATTTCATCGAGGCCCGCCTTTCCGAATCGCTCGAGCTGTCGCGGACCTATCTGGGCATCGACCCGCTCAAGGAACCGATGCCGATTCAGCCGACGGCCCACTATGCCATGGGCGGAACGCCGACCGACTTCGAAACCCGCGTGCTGCGTAATGCCGCCGGGGATGTCGTGCCGGGTCTTTATGCCGCGGGCGAATCGGCGTGCGTTTCGGTGCACGGGGCGAACCGGCTGGGCACGAACAGCCTGGTCGACCTGGTCGTTTTCGGCCGGCGGGCGGGCAAGGCGATGGCCCAGTATGCCAAGTCGCAAGAGTTCCGGGAAATTCCGCCGGATGCGGACGCTCCGACGCGCAAGCAGATCACCACGGCGCTGGCGAAGCCCCGGACCGAGCCGTGGATTCGCATCCGCGATGAGCTGCAGACGGTCATGATGGATGACTGCGGTGTTTATCGAAACTCCGAAGGCCTGGCCCGTGCCCGCAAGAAGGTTGCCGAACTGAAGAGCCGCTACGAGTCGACCGGCATTCAGGACAAGGGCACGGTCTTCAACACCGGGCTGCTGGAATATCTTGAGCTGGGCTGCCTGATCGACCTCGCGGGCGCGACGGTCGCCTCAGCCGAAAGCCGCAAGGAAAGCCGCGGAGCCCACTCGCGGGAAGACTTCCCGGACCGGGACGACGTCAACCACTTCAACCACACATTCGCCATGATGGAGGGCGAAATCGGGACGAAGATCGAAAATCGCCCGGTGGATGTCGTCTACGTCGAGAAGGACGGCCAGAAAGTGCCGAAATATCCTCTGGAAGTCCGCAAGTATTGACATACCTGCCTCTCCGGATCGACGGAGACCCGCTCGATGTCCGAATCTAAGCCGCCCTTCGCATTGACAGGAACCGATCGCGTGAGTGACCTAGCCGATCCCAACACGGGCCAGATTCGCTGGCGAGACCTGACTCTCCGTATCAAGCGTTACGATCCTGAGAAGGACCGCGAGCCTCACTGGCAGGAATTCAAGATCCAAGCCCACCCGATGGACCGGGTCCTGGACGTCCTGATGAAAGTGAAGTGGGAGCAGGACGACAGCATCGCCCTGCGGAAGAGCTGCGCTCACGGCATCTGCGGCTCCGACGCGATGCGGATCAACGGTCAGAACAACCTGGCCTGCAAGCTGCTGATTCAGAACGTGAAGGGCAAGACGATCACGGTCGAGCCGATCCTGGGCCTGCCGGTGATCAAGGACCTGATCGTCGACATGAAGCCGTTCTTCGACCATTACAAGGCCGTGATGCCGTTCCTGGTGAACGACGACCCGGCCCCGACGACCGAACGGCTGCAGACGCCCGAGCAACGAGCCCGGTTCGACGACACGACCAAGTGCATCCTCTGCGCCTGCTGCACGACGGCATGCCCGCCCTTCTGGGGCAATCGTGAATATGTCGGCCCGGCGGCGATCGTGAACGCCCACCGGTTCATCTTCGACAGCCGCGACCAGGGCGCCGGCGACCGCCTCGATATCCTCAATGACAGCGATGGCATCTGGCGTTGCCGCACGGTGTTCAACTGCACCTCGGCCTGCCCGCGCGGCATTCAGGTGACTCAGGCGATCAGCGAAGTCAAGCGTGCCATGATCACGGGCGTCGTCGACATTCCGGAAGAAGCCGAAGTCCTCTCTTGAGAGGCGTCGGCTTCGCCGCCTCACGTTCCGATCATCTGCCGGCCTGATCCCGGGCGGAGGAGAACGTCATGAATGGTCCCGCGGATCGTTCGGTTCGTCTGCTTTTGCTCCTGTCAGGCTTATCGATCGCGAACGACTCGGCCCGCATGCTGACCGATCGCGGGGCGCGGCCTGAGCCGCTTCCGGACCTGAAAATCCGTGTGAACACGGCTGCCGCCGACGATCTCCGACTACTGCCGGGCATCGGTCCGGTCGTGGCTCAACGTGTGATCGCTCAGCGGTCGATCAGGCCGTTTCGCGATGGCGAAGATTTTGCACATCGCGTGCGCGGGCTCGGCCCGGCCTTCCTGGCCGATTACGGTGACTGGATGGATTTCGGATCCGAGGCCGTTGCCTCCGGCGATTCCATGGGTCGAAAGGAATCGCTTCGATGAACCGGTTCGAACTCGTCAGTCCGTTCGAACCGGCGGGCGATCAGCCGCAGGCGATCGAGGCCCTGGCCACGAGCTTTCAGGCGGGTTCGAAGTGCCAGACGCTGCTGGGCGTCACCGGTTCGGGCAAGACGTTCACGATGGCGAACGTCATCGCCCGGCTGAACCGGCCGACGCTGATCCTGTCGCACAACAAAACCCTCGCGGCCCAGCTTTATGCCGAGTTTCTCGACTTTTTCCCGCACAACGCCGTCCGTTACTTCGTGTCGTACTACGACTACTATCAGCCTGAGGCCTACATCCCCCAGCGCGACATCTACATCGAAAAGGATGCCGCGATCAATCAGGAGATTGACCGTCTTCGCCTGGCGGCGACTTCGGCGCTGGTCAGCCGGCGGGACGTGATCGTCGTGGCGAGCGTTTCGTGCATCTACGGCCTCGGCTCGCCGGACGATTACCGCAAGATGATGGTCTATGTGCAGAAGGGCGATATTCTGGACCGCGACGCTCTGCTTCGCAAGTTCGTCGACATTCAGTACGAGCGAAACGACGTGTCGTTCGACCGGGGCAAGTTTCGCGTGCGTGGCGATGTGGTCGAGATCTGGCCGGCTTATGAGGAATCGGCGCTTCGCATCGAGCTGTTCGGCGATGAGGTCGAGGCGATCTCGATCATCGATCCGGTCAGCGGCCAGATCGTCAAAAAACTGCCGGACACTTACGTTTATCCCGCCAAGCACTTCGTTTTGCCTGAGGAACGGATCGAGGCGGCCGTCGAAGCGATCGGGCAGGAGCTGGACGCGCGCCTGGAACAGCTCAAGGATATGGGCAAATTGCTGGAGGCCCAGCGGCTCGCGGCGCGGACACGCTATGACATGGAAATGATCCTCGAAGTCGGCTACTGCCAGGGCATCGAAAACTATTCCCGCCACCTGGCAGGCCGCAAGCCGGGCGAGACGCCGACGACGCTCCTCGACTTCTTCCCTGAGGACTCGCTGATTTTCGTCGACGAGTCGCATGTGACGATGCCCCAGATCCGGGGCATGTTCGCGGGCGACTTCAGCCGCAAGATGACGCTGGTCGAACACGGCTTCCGGCTGCCCTCGGCACTCGACAACCGCCCACTTCGGTTCGACGAATGGGAAACCAAGCCGGGCTCGCGGCTGTTCGTTTCGGCCACGCCCGGCGATTACGAGATTCATACTTCGGGTGGCGAGGTGGTCGAGCAGGTGATCCGGCCGACGGGGCTGCTCGATCCGATCATTCGCGTCGAACCGGCCCGGGGCCAGGTTCCGGCCATGATCGAAGAGGCGAAAAAGCGTGCCGCGGCGGGCGAGCGGTTGATCGTGACGGTGCTCACCAAGCGGATGGCCGAAGATCTGACACGATTTCTCAAGGAAAAAGGCCTTCGAACCAAGTGGCTGCACTCGGAGCTGGACGCGTTCGAGCGGGTTTCGATCCTGCGAGAGCTGAGGGAAGGCGCATTCGACGTGCTGGTGGGCGTGAACCTGCTGCGGGAAGGGATCGACCTGCCGGAAGTCTCGATGGTCTGCATCATGGATGCCGACAAGGAAGGCTTCCTGCGGAGCGAATCGTCGCTGATTCAGACGATCGGCCGAGCCGCCCGGCACGTCAACGCCGAGGTCGTGCTTTATGCCGACAGGATCACCGGCTCGATGCAGCGGGCGATGGACGAAACGGCCCGCCGGAGAGCGCTTCAGATCGCTTATAATGAAGAGCACGGGATTACGCCGCAGTCGATCCGCAAGGCGATTCGCCGGGGGATCGAGGAAGAGATCGCCGCACGTGAGATCGAGCGCAAGACCGTCAATCGCGATGAAGTGGAAGAGATCACCGAGGAATACCTCAACCAGCTTGAGCAGGAGATGCTCGCGGCGGCCGAATCGCTCGATTTCGAGAAGGCCGCAGCGCTGCGGGATCGAATCCTTGAGCTGAAGGCCCGGAAATCGGGCGGCCCGGCGCGGCCGGTCGCGACGCCGCAGGGCCAATCGACACGGTCCAGATCACGCGGACGCAAGTCGGACAGCCAGCGGGCCACGCGGCCGCGGCCTGGCGCCGGTTGAACGTCCTCAGCCCGAACCTGGTTTACGATCAGAAGAGATCATGACTCACACACCGCCCACGTTCGATCGACAAGCCCGCGAAAGAGCGCAAGCGCTCATCGACATGGCGCTCGATGACGATCTGGGTACGGCCGGCGACATCACCAGCAAAAGCACGATCCCGGAGGCCGCCGAAAGTGTCGGCCGGTTCGTGGCGCGGCGTGAGGGAGTCGTCGCCGGGCTGCCGATCGTCGGAATGATCGCGGAACGGTTCCGGCCCTTCATCGACTGGAAGCCGTTCGCCTCCGACGGCGACAGAATCGCCCCTGGCGAAATCCTGGGCGAAGTGCGCGGGCAGACCCGTTCGGTGCTGGCCCTGGAACGGCTCAGCCTCAATTTCCTGCAGCGTCTCAGCGGCATCGCGACTTTGACGAACCGGTTCGTCGAAAAGACCGAAGGCACGAAGGCCCGGATTCTCGATACGCGGAAAACGACGCCGGGCTGGCGCACGCTTGAAAAATACGCCGTGCGTTGCGGCGGCGGCCTGAACCACCGAATGGGCCTTCACGACGCGATTCTGATCAAGGACAACCACCTGGCCGCCCTGGCCGCCAGCGGCTGCGTGCGGCCGGTGACGGAGGCCGTCCAGCGGGCCAGGGCCTTCACCCATGGCGAAGGGGTGATGGTAACGATCGAAGTCGATACGCTCAGCCAACTCAACGAAGCGCTCGAAGCCACGCCGGATTGCATTCTGCTCGACAATTTCACGCCGGAGATGGCAAGGATCGCCGTCGAACGTCGAGACCGGAGTGCCCCCAGGGTTCTGCTGGAAATCTCGGGCGGACTGACGCTGGACCGCATCGCGGATTACGCCTCGATCGGTGTCGACAGGCTTTCCGTCGGGGCATTGACCCATTCGGCCCCGGCTCTCGACATCGCGCTGGACTTCCCGGATACGCCAGGGCCATGACCTGAGTGGCATGGGACGACGGATTTCTTCGGGATTGAAGGCTCGCAGACGCAGGGTTTTCATGCAGAACCGGCTTCCAGCCGGTTTCGAGGTCGGAGCATCGCTTTTTTGATAGCGACAACCGGCATGGTGTTTTACCTCTGAATCCTCCACACTCGAACTTCTTGCGAACACCGGCAGGATGCCGATGCCACTCGTATGGACTGCGGATCTGGGCGGTCCGGCCTTGAATGAGGTATATTGCTTCGGACCTCGGCGCGTCGTGCCGTCGATTTACCCGTGGCGATTCCTCAGAGAGTGCGATCGAAGATGCCTGAACGTGAAGCCTCAGATTCTCCGGTCTCCGCGGGTTCGAACCCCACCCAGTCGCTGCCCAGCCGCGTGGCCGACCCTTGCGTCATCGTTCTGTTCGGCGCCACCGGCGACCTCACGCACCGAAAGCTGTTACCGGCGTTATGCCACCTTGCCCAGTCGGGCCAGCTGGCCAACCAATATGCCATCGTCGGGTTCGCCCGGCGCGAGTGGTCGGATGACCGCTTCCGCGAGGAGATGGCCAAGTCGATCGCCAGCCACTCGGTCATTTCCGGCCATTGGCCTGAATTCGCCCGGCATCTGTTCATCGCCGAGGGAAATTTCGACGATCTCGCGAGCTTCCAGCAGCTCAAGGCCCGGCTCGCCGCAATCGACGAAGAATTCGGCACTCAGGGCAACCGGCTCTTCTATCTGGCCACAGCGCCTGAGTATTTCTCCCAGATCGTCGAAAATCTCGGCAAGGCGGATCTGATCTATCCGGTCAATTCCACTGGCCCATGGTCGCGCGTCGTTGTAGAGAAGCCGTTCGGCAACGATACGACGTCAGCCATTCAGCTTCACGAAGACCTTTCGAAATGGCTGACGGAAGCTCAGACCTATCGGATCGACCACTACCTCGGCAAGGAAACGGTCCAGAACATCCTGGCCCTGCGTTTCGGCAACACGGTTTTCGAATCGATCTGGAACCGGTTGCACGTCGCTTCCATTCAGTTCCTGGTGTCCGAAACGGTCGGCATGTCTGGCGGCCGGGGGGCGTTTTACGATCAGGCCGGCGCCATTCGTGACATGGTCCAGAACCACATGATGCAGCTTTTGGGCATGATCTGCCTGGAGCCGCCCGGCGACCTTTCGGCCGACTCGCTGCGCAACGAAATGGTGAAAGTGCTGCAGGCCCTGCCGAAGTGGACGGCTGAAGATATCGCCCACAACGTGGTGCGCGGGCAATATACGGCGGGAGTTGTGGACGGCGAGGAAGTGCCCGCCTACAACGCCGAGCGGAACGTCGACCCGAAATCGACGACGGAAACTTATCTGGGCATGCGGCTGACGCTGGAAAACTGGCGCTGGGCCGGCGTGCCGATCTATCTGCGAACGGGCAAAAGGCTGCCGAAGCGGACGACCGAGATCGCCATTCAGTTCCGCCGGCCGCCAGCGGCGCTTTACGAAGCCCAGAACGTGCATGGCGACCAGGGGGCGAATCACCTGATCCTGCGAATTCAGCCGGACGAAGGCGCCAGCCTGTTCTTTCAGGCGAAGGTGCCCGGCTCACGCCGCCGCCTGCAGGAAGTGCACATGGACTTCGGCTATTCCGGCACGTTCGCCGGCCCGCCGCCTGAGGCTTACGAACGGCTGCTGCTGGACGTGATCCTGGGCGATCAGTCGCTCTTTACTCGCATCGACTTCGTGCTGAACTCATGGAAGTTCGTGACGAACATCCTCGACACATGGAATAACCACGACATCCGCCCCCTTCCCTATGCCGCAGGCACCTGGGGCCCAGCCGAGGCCGAACAACTGCTGGCCCGCGACGGGTTCCGATGGCGCAAGCCTTCTTGATTTCCGCCGGACCGTGATCGGAACGACCTGCTCAGGCCAACTGAGCAGGTCCGGCCACTCGATTCAGATCTCGGCCAGCTTGTGGTGCGAATCTCCGAACCCGCCGACCCTGACGCCGATCTTTTCGTCGACAACAAAAACGGGATCGCCATTTCCGGAATTTCCGACCCAAGTCCAGCACGAAACCTGTTCGAAACTTGCCAGCCGATCCAGGAATATAGAATGGCACCTTTATTTGCGTGGCACCTTTATTTGCGGGGCCTCAGCGCGAGCCAGAGCCAGAAACCCAGTCAAGACCCAACATCTTGTCTCGGCCCGACGAAAGTGCGCTCTTGACGGGGGCAGTCATGAGAGAGGTTAGGCGGTCGCCGCGCCGAGCAGTTCGCGTGCGACCGACCGCCAGTATTCCTCGATCCATCGCTCGCCGATGGGAGCGACGCGGCGATAAGACCAACCGGCCAGCTCGAATTCGCCCGCCATCCAGTCGGACCGCGTGCCGTTGCTGCTGTGGATGATAACCGGGCAGGGCTGGCGATGCGAGACCAGCGCCTTCGCGACGACCATACCGTCGCCGAGGTCGGGCGGGTCGCCGGGCTGGGGCTCCAGGTCGTGATCCAGCGAGATGAGCCGGGCCGAACCCAGGTGATTGCCGACCTCGCGGCTCATCCGGTGAGCGTCGCGCCAGACGAGGAGCGGCAACCCCGGCTCGATGCGCCGCAGTGCCGTGGAGAAGCGACGGATGCGGTCGGCTTCGTCTTCGAGCAGCAGAACCACCCTTCGCTCTCCACCGCATAAAGGCCCAGCTCTGCAGTCGGCGGAGGCCGAGTGAGCGACGAATCCCAGAAAGCTTACATGCCACCGCCGTCTGTTGCATCGCCTGGTTCGGCTGGACTGCCTCCTGCTACGACGACCGCGAGATCACGGAACGTCCGCAACTCCCCGAATTCCACGCTCGCGGGGAGCATGCAACGCGCCGCGTACCACGTAAGCGCGTGTGCCGAAGCGAACAACACCACACCGCAGACCGTGAGGAGATGAGCCCCACTGCACGCGCCGACCAGCAGACACACCACGGCTACGAGAATGCCCCAAATCGCGGCGTCATAGACCGGCGTGCGGATCCGAACCGGCGGCAACGCTCCCGGCGCGAGGCGGGAGATTGGGCCGAGGAACACCTTTGTGAATCGCCGTGTGTACGGTGCCAGCAGCGTGGAGGGCGCGATCTCACCAACAGGCGTACCCGCATCGTGCAGTAGTGAGCGGATCGTCAGAAATGCGCCCGCGGGGGCACACGTACTTCCCAGAAGCTGCGACGGCCGGACCATGGGGCGAGCCACGCGGGCGGCGATCAACTGGCACACTTCCGCGAGACGCCTCTGACTAGCCGGCTCCAGGACCGTACGCCAATCCTCATCCGAGAACGAGATAGCCCAGAGCTGGTTGTACGCGCGTCCGAGTTCCCGCCACCCGAGAAGGTCGCAGGCATCCCGCCACTCGGCAACCGTGGATTCGAACGACAGATCAGCACCCGGGTTGGCTGCGGGATCATACTGGCACTGCTGCCGGTGCATATCCTGGAGAACCGCCAAGATGTAGTTCGGCGTCGCTGGCTCGTCGATGGTCGGGTAGCGAATTTCCAAGAAACGCCCTCGTTGGCCGAACAAGAATTATACGCCCAAGATGATCGGCATAACGCCTGCCGATAAGGCGTATATTCATCCAGACTTAAATTAGAATACCAGGCTTACGATAGGCTTGGAAGGATCTGCACCGGAAATTCCGGACCAATTTCCAAGCCTCAGTCGACATCGTCCCGAAATGAATTCGACCTCAGGCGACGTGCCTTCCGAGATCCCCAAACCGGAACTACTCGACCAGTTTCGCCACCCGCTGTGGGTTCTGCATGACTCGATTCGCACCGAGGATGCTTTTGACCAGTGGATTCGCCGGTACGTTCCACGACTGCCCAGGCCTGGAATGTCCAAGTTCTTCCACCTGTTTACAGATCAGGGTCGATCCAGGATTCGGAATCAATCGCCCCGGAAGGGCTGTCCTGGTCATAGACCCAGGGCTCGAGTGCGTTGAAGAATATATCGAAAGATCCGGCAAGAGGATATGCAAGTGATCGTTGTGGATTCTCATGATTCCAGTAAAAAACGACCCCATTGGAATCAATGCAATACAGGTCATCCATCGGAGATGATGCAAAAGGAAGAAGATGCGAAGGAATTAAATGAGAACGTGATCGATACATCTGCTCAATAGATCCTTCACCTCCGCCTACTCCGAACAATTCGCCGACCAACAAGACATCACTAGAATCCTCACTGTTGATCCAATCGAGATTGACCTTCGTAGACAAACCAAAAGAAATCCTTGCACCTTCATAGAAGGAAATGACCTTGCGATGAATTTCGGTCAATTGAAAATAGCGACCGATCGAATCCAGTGAAGACTCCCAATACGGTGAGGTCGTACCGATGGGACGAGCTTCGCAACGATCGAGTATCTCTTGAATCATCGGTCGTATCCTCCGTGTCAGAGAAAAATGGTGTCAAGAGAAAAATGGTGTCAGTTCTTTTTCTGGGTGAATCTAGCTGAAAGAAAATGATCTGACACCGATTTCTTGACACCAATTTCTTTGCTCTTCGAATTCAGGAATTTGGGTCAAAGCCGAAGACGCGCAATTCTTGATTGCAGCGACAAGCTCTCGCGAGACGCGCTGCCCATGCAACCGCTTCTTCGCGGGAAGGCAGCTCAAGAACAGTGAAACCACCATTCAAAGGTGGAGCCCACGAGTAGCCACCGTCGATAGCCACACCGTCGGCCGATACGAGGGCCGGCGGAATCGATTCGTCGATGCCCCCGCCAAAGACGTAAATCCCCGCCAGTTTCGCCTCCTCGATCACGGCATGTGCATCGCGGCCCACAGCCTCCAATTCAGTTTCAGGCACCACCATCGCCGCGCTGGGAAATGAGATTAGGTACTTCGCCATGGAGAGCATTCTCTTAATATCAGATTGAGGGTTTGACTTAATTGATTCCCAACGCACAAGCTCAGCGGACCGGAGCGCCAGGCGTGATACTCGCGATGATTCCGGTCAACCGCCGAAGCTGGCCGGGTCCGTTGAAACACCAGGTCAGGCACTTTTCACGGACGAACTGCTTGTTCCGTTCAATTTGACCGGCAAGCCCGGTTGAAGCAAGGCCTTCGTGCGGTTTCTTTCGAGTCACTACCGCCGATGCCGGCTCGTAACTTCTCGCTTCGATCCCGGTACCTAAAGACCAAGCTCAGCAGACCGTCCCGTCAGGACATCTTCGATGTCAGAGGAATCCCGCGCGGCAGGTCTGGTCCACTGCCGCGAGGTCAGACGTCCGTATCTAGCGTTGCTGACTGGAGTAGTCTCCTGAGTCGCACACCTTCGAGCACCCAGAGGATCTCCTCGCCATCGATTTCATCCACCCGTCTCCCTACCTCGACGAATCCGAGCCCGCAGGCGAGCGAGGATGTCGCAAGGTTCTGACGGGCGATCGATGCCACGATTTGTGGCACGCCTGACGTGGCGTACGCGCAACGCACCATCCCCCGGATCGCCTCACGAGCGTAGCCGAGCCGACGGAACTGCGGGAAGACCTCGAACCCGATCTCGACGCCCTCGGGCGCCCATGGGGCGAGATACTCTGTGGCTGGGCGCGTATTGAAGCCGATGTGTCCGACCATTCGGCGCGTCGCTCGGTCCGCCATCGCACGCAAGGACCAGGGCTGGTAAGCCGGATCGGCCCGAGAAATTGGTGTCAGATCATTTTCTTGTAGCTGGGTTCACCCAGAAAATGAACTGACACCATTTTCCCTTTCCATTTTCCCTTCAGAAAATGAACTGACACCATTTTCCCTTTGACACCGATTTCTCCCTGACACCGATTTCTCCCCAGAAAATGAACTGACACCATTTTCCCTTTGACACCGATTTCTCTTGCGAAAAATGAACTGACACCGATTTCTCCGATTTCTCTTGCGAAAAATGAACTGACACCGATTTCTCTGTGACACCGATTTCTCTGACACCGATTTCTCCCCTGCAAGGCCACTACGGATACTACGGGATCATCGGGAACTACAAGTGTCTGAACGACTTTCGCCTGCATGCGAAGCGGATCTGGCGGCGCTGGCTCAGCCGGCGCAGCGACAGCCGCTCCCGCTCGTGGGCATGGTTCGCTCAGATCGAAAAGCAATTCCCGCTGCCCGCAGCCCGTGTGGTCCACAGCCTGGCCCGCCACGTAGCGAAATCATGAAACGAAGAGCCGGATGCCTTTGACGGGCACGTCCGGATCTGTGGGAGCCCTGGCGGAGCGATCCCCAGGGCGACCCGACCTTTACTCGTGCACCCGCTGTGGGGGAGTGTACGAATCTGCCCAGTGCACCGGAGTCCGGCGACTCCTTGCATCACCGAGGTAATGTGGGAGTGGTTCGGATCGTGGCGGTGAACCTGGTGACGCCAACGCTCGGGCCGGGACCGATCAGAAAATCGACCGGTGAGCCGATGCCTACAGTCACGGTGATTGAGTAATCCTTACCGCGATTGTCCATAAAGGAAGAGAACTTCGTCTTACCGTCCACGACGATCAGCGCCTGGCAACCGCCCGTCCAATTCTCGCCCCAGGGCATGACCTTGCCGGCATGGCCGCTGATAGTGATGGAGCCATTGACCGTACTGACCCAACGACGCACCGCCCATTGCTCGACTTGAGCGTATGCCCCCAATCTCATCGTGCCATTGGGGTGGCCGCCCTCCGCCCAAAGTGACGTATAGTATTTGCCGTCCTCCAGATTCCAGAGTTTGCCCGTGGCGAATTCGGGACGGCCGCTGAGTCGATTGATCGGGTCGGTCCCAAAGTGTTTGAGCAACAGGAAGTCCGTCGTCTGATCGTAGCTCTTTTCGGGATCGGCTGTGCGCTCCCAATAGCCGTATGACCAGCCGTCGGCCCCTTGCTTACCGGAAAACCCACTGACGGAATCCGCGACGATGTCCGTGGGCCGAGGGGCTTCGGGGCGGCATCCCGTGGTGATGAGCGACCACCAGCACGCTATTGAGAACGCGGCGGCCCTGCGTAGCATGTCATGCATTCTCTTCAACCTGGCCGG
The DNA here is from genome assembly GCA_964608915.1 of uncultured Isosphaeraceae bacterium. GTDB lineage: Bacteria > Planctomycetota > Planctomycetia > Isosphaerales > Isosphaeraceae > QWQI01. The sequence goes on along the minus strand of CAZSQA010000005.1, from coordinate 207,417 downwards.
GTGGTGGCTGCTGGGGCTTCCTCGCCGAACGCACATGCTCAGCGGACCGAACCGCCGAGCGTGATCGTGAAGATACCAGAAAACGCTGCGGCGGGTCTGGTCCGCGCTAACCGGCTTTGTCGGCTGCAAGTGCTGGTGAGTCGAGCTCACACGGGCCTATCAGTAGATCCTGTCGAACGAATGGCCGTTGAATCGACACACGCTGCCGTCGCCCATACCGAACCACATGGCGCCCCTCTTGTCCCGATAGATGCTCCAAACCATGCTGCTCGTCAGTCCGTCCGCCATCGTGAAGTTGGTCAGCGACTTGCCATCGAAGCGCCACGCACCGTCGTCGCGTGTTCCGAACCAGATGTTGCCGGCGGCGTCTTCCGCAATCGAGAATATCCGACCGAGAGACCCGGACGGCCCCTTTGCCCTGATGCTGAGTCCGTGCCGTTCGGTGAAGTTGGAAACGGCCTGACCGTCATACAGTAAAACCCCGAGCCCGTTGTTGCCTATCCAGAGCTTTCCCCTGCTGTCTTCGAAAATGCTGCGGACATGCAGCCGTTCGCTACCGGACTTGATCCCCTCGGTCTCGTCGTCGATGACCGTGAAGGATTTACCGTCATACCCGAATACGCCTGCGTACGTCCCGAACCAGACCTTTCCGTCGCGTCCCTTCACGATGCCGGTGACCAAGTAGGGATTTTCTTCGTCTACTTCGTCAGGCAAGGGGAAAGCCAGATACGAAAGCGATTGGCCATCATATCGATACACACCCTGTCCATCGAAGCCTCTACGCATTCTGTCATCGCCGTGAAACCAGAGGTCGCCGGCCTCCTTGTGCCAGGTATCACCTGAGGCGACGACCGGATTCCCATGATTTACCCCGGTACGAATCTCGAACTCATCTCCATCGAAGCTGGTGATCCCGTTTCCCGTCCCGAACCACATGACTCCGGCCTGATCTTCTTGAATGGTCCTGACCTGATTGTCGCTCAGCCCATCTTTCACCGTGTAGTAGATGAACTCGCTACCATCGTACAGGCACACGCCTTCCTTTTGGCTTCCGAACCAGAAACGCCCCTTGCTGTCCTCGAAGATGGAACTGATTCCGGTGGAATACCTGAGCTGCAAGTTCGCATCGCCCGCCCTCGCACTCGTTTTTAGCGCACGGTCTACCGATACCTGGCTCTTGTCTCCTTCCGGAGAGCGCTGACAAGAGCAAGAGCCGAGTAGCACAAACGCGAATAGGACCGACCAATTTGCCTGATTTCTTCTGATTTCTTTCACGATTGCCTCGGTTAGCCTGACGCACAAACTCAGCGGACCGGCCCGCAGGGCGTGAAACTTGCGAGAATGCCGGCAAGCCAATGCAGCGGGCCGGGTCCGATGAAGCGCCGGGTGAGGCGATCTTCACGGACGAACTGCATGTTCCGTTCAATTTGACCGGCAGGCCTTGATGAAGCAAGGACATTGTGCCGGTTTCATTCGAATCACTGCCACCGATGCCGGATTCAGGTTTCCGGCTGCGATCGCGAGGCCTAAAGAACAGGTTCAGCGGGTACGCTGCAACCGATTGTTAGGCCGAAAAATGAACTGACACTGATTTCTTCCTTGAACTGACACTGATTTCTTCCTAGGCCGAAAAATGAACTGACACTGTTTTCTTCCACGGACTTGAACACCTGAAGCTAATCCGCACGTATAGAATTATATGGCATGAGCTTACGTCATAACATACCAGAATGTCCCTGTTTCCGTTGTCCCTGTTTCCGTCCCCTGCGAGAGGTTATGCGGGCCTCCTTGCCGCACGCCTGCCGACCGCAGCCATGCCGATACATCCGAGGAGGCAAAGTGCCCCGAGCATCCCGATCCATCCCTTGTTACGGGGGATGAGCACCTGCTGTTCGACCAGGGCCGCCGCCAGAAGGAACGCGAGCCCCGCCCCGGCCAGGAAGCCGGACCATGCCTGCCACGACCTCAGCAGCGAGCCACCCGTTCCTCCTCCGGGCCCTACTTCAGACATCGGGGACCTCCGCCGCCTAACGCTCAAGCTCAGCGGACCGGCCCGCCGGGCGTGACACTTGCGAGGTTACTAGCCCAGCCACCGAGGCGGGCTTTCTTCCGCTGAATCGCCGGGTTAGGCACTTTTGGTGGACGAACTGCGTGATTCAATCAAATTGACCGGCAAGCCAGGCCGATGCAAGGGGCTTGTGCTGGATTCTATCGAATCGCGGCCTATGCCGAATGACATTCCCGACTTCGATCGCGGGGCCTGAGGCGGGCCTTCAGCCATTCTGTCATCAGCGTCGGCTGCAAGGACTCGTTCGAGGACCATTTCAGTTCCCATCGGAGACACCCCAGAGGAACCTCTCTTCAACGAGCAGGTCCAGAAGGCTTTTCACGGACGGGTTGCCTTCCCTTTGTTTCTCATACCAGTGACGAGCATCCATGACGAGCTTGCCCCCTGGTTCGTCAAAGGCCCAGAACACGATTTCCACACCGGCGAGATCGCCCGCAAGGCTTTGAAGAATCGTCATCAGCCTGCGGTTACCGCCGAAAGCTCCACAACCCCAGAATCCCGTATGAATCACGGTTCGCGGGGCACCTGGAACGAGACGGTGACTCTCTGCGCGGGCGGCAGAAAACCCGGTGTAGGCCGTGGTCAAAATGTTGAGCAACTCTTGTCGAGCGTACTCTCCATAGCCTCCGGGAGGTGCAGCCATCGCAAGGATATTGCTGATCGTGGATGGCGAGAGCGCCCTCGTCGCCATTCTTACCTGCTCTTCAGTCGCTCGGGCAAACGCGTTACCGTACAAGCCGTTAGGATATCCCGCCTCACGATTCGGCAGCGTATCGATCACGCACCTGCGCTGAACGCCAGTGATCGTGACGGGTGTCGCGTCACCGGCCCGGTCGACGGTCACCGCCGACATGCCTTGTGCAAGCAGCGCATCGCGTAATGAGCCGAGAGCAGGATGCTCTGCCACCTGCAGTTCGTCTTGGGCAAGCAGAGATGAAGCGTATGCGACGAATAGCTGCGGGTCAGAGAAGTTGAGATGCCAGGTTACGACATCGGGCTCCGCAGGTTCAGCGTAGGCGAACAGCCCTGGACAGACGGAGAACCGCGACGGCGACGAAACGAGCTCTGGCAATTTCTGCGCGGGCCATCGCGCATAGACGACCTGGCCTTCGATCGGGAATCCCGACGAACAGCCAATCTCATAAACAAGGTGCTTGTTGCGGTGGTGCCATTGCGGTGGATACCCACTGAGAAGCCTGTCGGCCTCGAAGGTGGCTCGGTCAATCGGAATCAGTTCCATTGTCAGATCCTCGATCAGCAAAGCTCAGCGGACCGGTCCGCCGAGCGAGGACCTGATGATACCAAAAGGCGCTGCGGCGGGTCGGGTCCGCTGCAGCAAGAGTTTAGGCGGGGCCTGCGCCCGCCTCGGCCGCGCAGAAAAGGTGCCATTCGACTTTTCTTGGTCGGATCTATCTGCCTGTTAGAATTTCACCTGCGAATTCGCCCGGTTATTCGGTTCGAAATCTTACTATTTCAGGCTTCGAGGTGGGTGACGCCCTGCTCGTGCGACGGCTTCCGGTGGCTATCACCGACGTAATACCTCGCGGCGGCTATTTCTCCAGCTTATGGCGATTCGGGGGCCTGCTGGTCAGATTTCGAACGAAATGGAGGGCATTCTGATTTATCGTCAGTCTCTCGAAGAACAAAATCCGAAAGCCTGATCGGATCAAGGATTTCCTTTATTGACCGAAAAAGTCGAGTGACTCTTAATGGCTTGCATCAAACGAGGGGCAAAGTGTGGAAGCTGTTGCTTGGCAATCGCTTTCCACGTATTCTTGCGTCGTGGATATTGCACGACGCTGGCTGATATGTGAAGCTGTGGATGACCTGAGCGGGAGACATTGCACTGATGGGTAGCGACCCGAGTGCCGCCTCAGGGGCCAGAACCGAATCCGCGACCAGAAGCTGGGGCGAACCGATCGACAATACGATCTGCGCCCCGATCCTGGTCTGGCAAGAACGCGACGAACCCTCACGGCAGGAAGTCGTGAAATCGATCACAGGATGCTCCGTCTCGTCTCGATGGCCGGCAAGGCGAAATTCTGGATTGCGGTGAACCATGTCGTCCCAATTTCGCCGTCGATGAGAAGAAATCATGAGAAATCCGAAGTTCGACTTCACGATGGCGATACTCATTCTCGTAAGCGTTTGTGCATGTTCGAAACGAGCGAACGAGGTCGGCCTGACGAAAGACAATCAGGGGTTGCCGCAAGGCTGGGTTTGGGCAAAAGGGAAAGAATTCTCGATCGCGTTGCCTGCGACAACGAAAAAAGTCAGTGAAGAACCCTATGCTTTGCGTCCTTATGATCAATCACCATACACACACCGTTCGGATTTCAATGCTTCCTACTGGGACGAAACGGGTCATCTGATCGTTTACTCGGTCATTTCCTGCGATTCACCTGGCCCGATCGTTTCGACTCAAAAGGCAATTTCCACTGCGATGGAGCTCGATCAGGGCCTGTTGGATTCTTCACCTCTCGTGATGCTGCAGCAAAAAAGCGTAACGATCGATGGCAAGACGGGATTCGAATTCTGGCGACGGACAGAAACACGAGAAGAGAATTTCCAAGCGTTTCTGGATCAAAGCCCCAATGAAGAGGTCCGGAAATTGCGAGAAGAAGGCAGGCCAGAATTCGACAAAAGCCCGCCATCCGAGAAGTATCAGGCATGCGTGTTATTAACGGACGACAAACGGATGTATGTCCTGATCGTCAAATGGACATCCGGACTCAAGCTCACCGATCCGATCGTCAGGCCATTCTTCGATCACTTCGAAATGAATTAATGACACGAAAATGCCATTCGACTTTTCCTGTTCGGATCGATCTGCCTGTGAGAATTTTTCCTGCGAATTTGCCCGCTGATCTGGGTTCCTATCGACCTCGTTGAGACTTCGATGTCGGTGACAACGAGCCAACGCACGACGGCTTCCGCTGGCGGAAGCCGTCGTAAGAACTTGCGGCGGTGCTTTTTCACCATGGCAGAACGCCCTGGCGGGCCGGATCGTCAGATCTCGGCCAATTTGCGGTCCGAATCGCCGAACCGGTCGAGTTTGACGTCGTACTTTTCCATGAGCGACAGGAAAAGGCTGCACATTTTGCGGTTTTCCTTGCCCAGGTAGTCGAGCACGCGGCCCGATTGCAGCTTGCCGCCGGCACGGCCCACGAGCACGACGGGCAATTGGTCGGCATTGTGGCCACCCGTAAGCATGCTGGAGCAGTACATGAGCACGGTGTTGTCGAGGGCCGTTTTGTCGCCTTCCTGAATGGAGTCGAGCTTCTGGGCGATGTAGGCGAGTTGTTCGACGAAGAAGCGATTGACCTTCATCCAGTCGTCGCCGTCGGTGTGCGAAAGCAGATGGTGGATCATGTAGTCCACGCCCAGGTTCGGGAACCGCAGCGACGAATGGTCGTTGTTGAGCTTCAGGGTGCAGAAGCGGGTCGTGTCGGTCTGGAAGCCGAGCACCAGGATGTCGCACATGAGCCGCATGTGCTCGGCGATGTCCTGTGGCACGCCGTCCTTCGGCCGGGGCAGATTCGGCTTGTCGGTCGTCGGCCGCCAGCCCTGAAGTTCTTCACGCTTCCCGGCCTGAGCGATGCGCTGCTCGACTTCACGCACCGAGTTGAGATATTCGTCGAGCTTGGTGCGATCGTTCCGGCTGATCTTGCCACGCAGCGATTTGGCGTCGCTCAGGACCGAGTCGAGCACGCTGGCGTCGGAGGCCGAGGCGTTGTCCTTGAAGAGGCGGTCGAAGGCCAGCGCCGGATAGATTTCCAGCGGGGTTGGAGTCGTCGGCGAACTCCAGGAAATGTGCGAGCTGTAAAGCATCGAATAATTCTTGTGCACGGATGCCATCGACGGCTCGCAGCCCAGGACGAGGCTCGGCACTTTCGTCTGCCGCCCGATGCGCTGGGCCAGAACCTGGTCGACGCTGGTGCCCGACTTGATCGCCCCACCCGAGGCCAGCGGAGCGCCTGAGAGCAGATTGCCCGTCTGCGAGCTGTGGATGTTGCCCTTGAGGGCCTCCGCGTTGTAAAGCCCGCGGACGAACGTCACTTTGGAGCGGTGCGGCGTGAGGGGCTCGAGCACTTTGCCCAGCTCCATCGATTCGCCTTCGCCCTTCGCCCACCACTGCTTGCTGTGAAAGCCGTTGCCGGAAAACAGGCAAGCGAAACGCACGGGCGGGCGATCGTTTTTGGGCGAGGCCGGGGCCTCGTCGCGGGCATGAATGCGGACCGATTCGAGCCACGGCAGGCCGATGGTGACGCCGGTGCCCTTGAGAAAAGCCCGCCGGCCCAGATTCCGAAACTCGTTCGCCATGATGGTTGTCCCTGGTTCTCGTGAGTTCTTGATCGTGATCACTCGGCCTCGACCGATTCGGTCAGGCCACGGCGGTTCAGAAATTGCGGGCTCGTCACGATCGCCTCGATCGCGTCCACGACGCCGAAATCGGGCTTTTGGGCCTGGTTCGTGAGCGAATCGATCAGCGGGTCGTCGGAGACGGCCACCGACCTGCCGAGGGCGTAACCGATCAGTTTGCGGAAGAATTGCCGCTGGAACTGGTCTCGCCGGGTGGCGAGCAGGTAATCGCGAAGCCCGGAGACATCGGCGAACTTCGTGCCGTCGGGCAGTGCGACGGACGTATCGATCGGCCGGCCGCCGAGATCGGCCTTGCGGCGGCGGCCGATGGCGTCGAAGGCTTCCATGGCCATGCCGTAGTGGTCAATGCGGTCGTGGCACTTGGCACAGGCGGGGTCGGCCCTGTGTTTTTCGGTAATCTGCCGCATCGTCAGCCCTTCGGTATCCAGCTCGCTTTCGGGCAGCTGGGGCACGTTTTTCGGCGGCTTCGGCAGTTTTTCGCCGAGCAGAGATTCGAGCAGCCAGTTGCCCCGGAGGATCGGGCTCGTGCGGGAAGCCCCGGACTGCTTTGCCGTGAGCGCCGCGAAGCCCAGCAAGCCGCCACGGCCGACCTTCTTCATGCCGCCGACTTCGCGCCAGGCGTCGCCTTCGACACCTTCGACGCCGTAAAAGCCGGCGAGCGTGCCATTGAGGAACGACCGGTCGCTGTCGAGAATCGACAGAACAGGCTTGTTCGAACGGATCACGTCGGTCAGGAATCGCACGACTTCTTCATACATCGGCCCACGCAGCTCGGCGAATTCGGGAAAGATGCGTTCGCTTTTCTCATCGTGCCGGTCGAAGTTCTTCAGATTCAGCCACTGGCAGGCGAATTCGGTCGCGAGGGCCCGGGCTTTCGGGTCGGCGGTCATGCGCCGAATCTGGGCCTTCAGCACGGCCGGGTCGTGCAGCCGGCCTTCGTCGGCGGCTTTTCGCAGATCGGCATCGGGCATGCTTGACCAAAGGAAATAGCTCAGACGCGTCGCCAGTTCGTGTTGCGTCAGCGGCCGAACGCGCTCCTTCGATTCGGAAGGCTCGGTCAGATACAGGAACGCTGGCGCCAGCAGAACCCGGCTGAACACCAGGCGGATGGACTGATCGTGGGGCGTTCCCGTGGCCCGGAGCTTGTCGTAAAGTGCCCGCAGGGTGGCTTTTTCCGATGCGTCGAGTGGGCGGCGCCAGGCACGGTCGGCGGTCGTCAGCAGGGCGTTCCACTGGCCGGTTTCGGCATTGAGGAGTTCCTTGCGGAAATCCGCGGCCCGTTCGCGGATCGGCTTGCGCAGCGGTTCGAAGAGGCGCACGTCGCCGTCCTGCGTCACGTATTCCATGAACTGCTTGTAGCCGACTTCGACCTTCAGGGGCTCCTGGCTTACGAACCGAAGGGCGTGCCACAGCGTATCCAGCTCGGCTTTTTCGCTGTCGTCGAGCATCAGCCGGATCAGGTGATCGTCTTCACGATGGAACAGCGCCAGAGTGACGACTTCATCGACCGGGACGATTTGCGGATAACACAGGGCCGCGGGAAAGACCGATCGAAAACGTTCGAACGAGCGCTTCCAGAAGGCGTCCGCAGCGTCGGAGGCGGTCAGAACCGGCCTGGTTTCCGAGAACGACGCGAGCGAAGCTGAATCGTCGTGCCCGACGGCAACCTGAACGGCGCTCGATTCGCCCCAGCGGGCTCCGGCGGCGACATCGGTCACGAACGTTCTGCTGGCGGCCCATTCCGCGGGAATCTCTATGGTCAGAGGCTGCCCCGGCGCGGCGATCATATCACTGCCAGCCGTTTTCGCCGCCGCCGTGACGAAATCGATCGCGCGCAGGAGCGGGCCGTCCAGCGATTTCAGCGAATCTCGCGTACTCAGGTTCGTTTCGGATTTGTCTGCGGAATCGGGCGAGAAAATGCGGCCGACGTTTGCCGCAAGCTCCTTCTTCACAGCCGGTTCGGCATCGACGGCTTCGATCCACCGGGCGAGGACAGAGTCTTTGGGAATCGAACCCGGGGCTTCGCTCGCCGTACCGACGGGCTCTTCATGGAACGACCAGACAGCCGCTTCGCCGAATCGGTCTGCGTGGGGATTGCCGGCATGGATGTTAGGCACGACATCTTCACGCAGGTTCCAGAACCGCCCTTCGTCGCCGACTTCGGTGACGTTCAGCTCGACGCCCGTGAGGTCGCACGAGTGATCGCCGTCGCGCGGGCCGATCGCCAGAGCGATCACCTGACCGGCACGCACGGCAAGTTCCTCGATGAACGGGATGCGGTTCGGGGCGCTGGTTTCGGCGATGCCGGCGGCCAGAGTTTTGCGAAGGGCGCCGCGACGGTGCTCGAGCGACCACGTGACGCCATTGCCGCAATCGCCGTGGATATCGACGGCCGAGGCTTCGATGCGGATTTTGCCGTCGATGGGGCTGCGCCAGGCGACGACGACCGACGTTTTCGGCGACGGGTGCACGGCCACGCTGCGGGCCTTCATGAAGCCGGGCACGCGGACATCCTGATCCGAGGAATTGGCGACGGCCACGGGGGTCGCATCCTTACCCCAACCCTTGACGAAGTCATAGGTTCCGGATCGCTCGATCCGGTCCTTCATCAGCGTCTTCTCGTCGAGCGGTTCGGCGCCGATTCCGGCCAGACCGCCCCAGGCCGCCAGCAGTTCGGCATCGAGCCCGCACCGGGCGGCTTCGTCCTTCCAGGAAACGCGGCCCGGGCGCCAGGATTCGGACCGAACCCGATCGATGACATCGAGATACGCCTGAGTGCGTTCAAGCTCTTTGCGGAGAAATTCGGCCCGGGCGACGGCGTCTTTGAGGCCAGCGACCGGAATGTTCGAAGTGCCCGGGCGTTCGAGCCGGGGCGATCGCCAGACGACTCTTGCCTCTTCGCTGAATTCGCCCAGTGGCAGTGCGGAAAGCTTGAGCCGAACGGGCTTTCCGCCGGGCGGGGCGGTCAGCTTTTCGCGCACGTTCACGACACGGACCACGGGATCGGCCGTCTGCAGCCAGGGCTTGAAGTGGCCGACGCTGCCGAACCGGGTCAGAGCCATCTGCCAGCGCTGGATATCGGCCGCCAGGCCCGCCGTGCCTTCAGGGCCGAGTTCGCGGAACCGATTTTGCAGACGTGAGACGATCGGATCGTCCGAAGTTTCGGCGAAGAACCGGCGCACGATTTCCAGATACTTCGGGCTGAGTTTGCGCTGCGCCGCCAGATCGCGCACCGCAGCTTCGTCACTCTTACCGGTTTTCGCAAGCTCCGCAGCGGCATCGAGATAAGCCGTCAGCGGGAGTCGGCCGCCGGCGTTCGTGTCCCATTCCAGGCCGTGCAGCTTCACGCGGGTGTGGCCGGCCGGTTCGGTTCTCGCTCTGTAAAAGGCACGTATCGCTTCGAGATATTCGTTCGTCCAGTCCGCGGGTGTGTCGCTCGCCGAGAACTTCAGGCCATCGGGCAGGAGGACGATGTGCGAGGCGATTTTTCGCGAGGCTTCCAGATATTTTTCGAGCAGGGCCGGCGACATCGCCAGGGCTTCGCCGACGTTCGAAAACCCTTCGCCGGCGGCGCCATCGACGGGGAATTCCCTCGTGGCGTCGTAGTCGAATCCGGTCAAGTCGCGGATCGTATTGTCATATTCGACATTCGTGAGCCGCCGCAGCAGCACATTGCCGGGGTCGCCGGCGGCGGAGAGAGCTTCAGCGCGGAGGTAGTCGCGGATCCAGCCCAGGATTTGAGCCCGCTCTGCGTCGGTCGGCCGGGGGCGATTTTTGGGCGGCATTTCGCCGCTGACGATCTGCTCCGAAACGTGCCGCCACAGTTCAGGTTCCTTACGCACGTTCTCGAGCGTGGCGAACCGCTCGAGGTCGAGGTCGCCTTCGACCTTTTCTGTGCTGTGACAGCCCAGGCAGTATTTCTGCACGAGCGGCCGTGTCGCCGAATCGAATTTCTGGCCGAGTGCGGGGAAGTCAGCCGGGGGATCGGCGGCGATCGCGCAAGATTCGGCCATGCAGAGAGATATCGTCAAAAGTGCGATCGGTGCGAATTTCGGCATGGCTGTGCGATTTCCCGGGCGAGGACTCAAGGCAGGTCTTTCGAATTTAACCTGTGCATCCGATTCGGGAAAGGGTCCGGGGGCAAAATTCACGATAGAGTGCCGGTACATGCGGAATCGAAGCAGGCGAATTGCAGAATTGACTCAGGCCCGCGGGCCGTTCGATAATGTCCGGATCACCTGCCGCCGTACGAAAGCCGCAATCGGCCACTTCCATCCGAAAATGAGCGTCACCATGAAGCCAAGTGCTTCCTTGCGGATCGCCCGCCTCGCTTTCCTTTCGATCCTGACATGCACCGGGGCCGCTGAGCCGCCGGTCTATGACAGCGAGCAAACGAAGGAACAGCCTGTCAGCGGGGCCGAGGCGGTTCGAATGATCGAGCTTCCCGCCGGGTTTCAGGCGAAGCTCTTCGCCACGGAGCCGATGGTCCGCAACCCGATCGCCCTGGAATACGACGCCCGGGGGCGGCTTTGGGTGGCGGAGAATTACAGTTATGCCGAACGTGGCCTGAGGGTCGACCCGAACCTGAAAGACCGGCTGGTGATCTTCGAAGACCGCGACGCGGACGGTTCAGCCGATGCCAGAAGCGTCTTCACGGACCAGCTTCATAACCTGACCGGATTCGCGATCGGCCGGGGCGGTGTCTGGGCGATTTGCCCGCCGCAACTGCTTTTCGTGCCGGACCGTAACGCCGACGACCTTCCCGACGGACCGCCGGTTCCGATGCTCGACGGTTTCGTCGTGCCACTGGAGAACCACCACAACTTCGCCAACGGCTTGAAGTTCGGGCCCGACGGCTGGCTCTACGGCCGGGCGGGCGGGTCGTCGCCGAGTGCCGTCGGAGTGCCTGGCACAGCTGATTCTAAGCGTATTCCCCTGCATGGCGGTATCTGGCGGTTTCATCCGGCCACGCACAGGTTCGAAGTGCTTGCCCACGGCACGACGAACCCCTGGGGCCTGGACTGGGACGAACATGGCGAGGCATTCTTCACCAACACCGTCAACGGCCACCTGTGGCACCTGGTCGCCGGGTCGCACCTCGACCGACTGCACACTGTCGATCCGAATCCGGTCGTTTACGGCCTGATGCAGCAGACGGCCGATCATTTTCATTACGACACCGGCAAGGGCTGGATCGGCTCACGCCACGGGGCAGCGAACCACCTGGGCGGCGGTCACGCGCACCAGGGGGCCTTGATCTATCAGGGCACCGCCTGGCCTGAGGCGTATCGCGGCCGGTTGTTCACGATCAATTTTCATGGCAGGCGGATCAATGCCGACCGACTCGAATTGACGCCGTGGGGCTTTGCGGGACGCCATGAGCGGGACTTCGCCGTGTTCGGCGATACGTGGTTTCGCGGGATCGACATGGCGCACACGCCGGCGGGGAATGTCGTGGTGATCGACTGGAGCGACACCGGAGAATGCCATGAAAATACGGGCGTGCACCGGTCCAGCGGGCGTATTTACGAGATCTCCGCCCAGGGCATGCCGCGAACGCCGCCCGGAGCGTTCTCGCCGGAAGCTCTCATGACGGACCTGGCCTCCGACAACGTCTTCGTCTTTCGTCGGGCTCTGGCGGCCGTGCAGAATGGCCCGGAAAGCTATTCGAAATTCGAGCCGAAGCTGCGGGAGCTGGCGACTTCGAAAGCCTTCGCACGCAATCGCCTGCGTGCACTGTGGGCACTCAATGCACTCGGCCGGCTGACGGCCGCGGATGCTCTCGCCTGTACGCATGACGCTGACGAGCATGTGCGCACCTGGGGCGTGCGGCTGCTGCTGGACGATCAGGAGCTTGATACGATCCTGGGCGAGCGGGGCGAAACTTCGCGCAACGTCGACCCGAAACACCTCGACCGCCTTGCCGAACTGGCACAGAGCGAAGCCTCAGCTCTGGTGAAGCTGCAGATCGCTTCGAGCCTGCAGCGGCTGGGGGCGGCGGAAGATCGGGCCCGCATCGCGGCGGCGCTGGCGGCGAAGGGGGAAGATGAGGGCTTCACGAACCTTGTGCTAATGGTCTGGTACGGAATTTCGCCGATCGCGGAGATACGGCCTGAGGACCTTGCGGTGATCGCCCGGGATTGCCGCTGGCCGTCGCTGGTTCGGATGATCGCCCGCCGGCTCGCCAGCGAAATGACGGCCGACACGTCGACGCCAGCCGTCGACAAGCTTATTGCAAACGCGGCATCGTTCACGAAGGAAGCGAAGCAATCGCTGGTGGAAGGTCTGGCCGAAGGGCTTGCCGGGCGGGACAAAGTCGCCGAACCGGCACCGTGGAAGACATTCGCCGCAAGTGCCGGAATCGCTTCGACGCGGAATCTGTCGGCGATTTTCGGCGACGGTCTGGCGCTCGACGAGATCCGCCGCATCGCGCTCGATGACAAGCAGGAGATGAAAACCAGAGCCGCTGCGCTGCGGACTCTGATCCGCCGCAATCCGGACGATCTGGTCGATGTCTGTTCGAAGCTGCTGGGGGTGCGGTATCTGAACGTCGAGGCGCTCAATGGTCTGGCGAAGTCGGCGTCGCCAGCGGTGGCGGAATCGTTGATCCGCACTTATCGGAATTTCGCTTTGCAGGACCGGCCGCGAGTGATCGACACCCTGGCGACCCGCCCGGTGTGGGCTCGGGCGTTGCTCAAATCGGTCGGCGACGGACGGCTGCCGGGTGAAGACATCTCGGTGTTTCAGGTGCGGCAGATGCTCGCCCTGGGCGACGCGGAACTGACGACCCTGCTGGAAAAGCACTGGGGCAAAATCGAAACGACAAGCGAGACGAAACGCGCCGCGAAGCGGTCGATCCAGGCTGAGCTGGCCGGCATCACGGCTGACGAAAAGTCACTTCGGCTGGGGCGGACGGTTTATGACCGGACGTGCGGCCAGTGCCACACTCTGTTCGGGGCGGGCGGCAAACTTGGCCCGGACATCACGGGCTCTCAGCGGCAGAATTTCGATTATCTGATGGAAAACGTGCTGGAGCCGTCGGCCGTCGTTCCGCCCGACTTTCGTGTGACGCAGGTCGCCCTGAAGGATGGCCGCGTGCTTTCGGGCCTGATGCGGCCGCGTGACTCTTCGACGCTGGCGCTCGTCACCCCGGCGGAGACGTTGATTCTGTTGAGGTCCGACATCGTCGAACAAAAACCGACTGGGCAGTCGATCATGCCGGAGGGGCAGTTCGAAGCGCTGAACCAGGCCGACCGCACCGCCCTGCTCCATTATCTGATGGCCGACCGCCCGCCGGCGTCCGATCCGGCCAAACCCTGAAGTAACGTGTCCCGTCCGATCGATTCGAGAACCAGCGGAGTGAGAACCACGATGCGAACGCATAACCTGTTTGGCCTGATCGCCGCTTCGTTGCTGCTATCCGGCACGATGCCAGCGACTTACGGCCAGGCGGCTCCGGCCGTGAAGGCTCAGGAAAAAGCACAGGCGAAAGAAAAAGCCGCCGCGAAGAAGAAGGCCGCCGTGCCCAAGCGGCCGGTCGTCGCGGCGACTGAGGCCGACGTGCCCTATGGTACGCACGCCCGGCAGGTCGTCGACTTCTTCAAGGCCCCTTCGGACAAGCCGACGCCGGTCGTTCTGTTCATTCACGGCGGGGGCTGGGTCAATGGCGACAAATCGGGTGTGCAGAATTCGCTGGATATCGCAAAGCTCCTGAAAAACGGCATTTCGGTCGTGGCGGTGCAATATCGCATGGTGCCGGATGCTCAGGCCAATGGTGTCGAGCCGCCTGTGAAGTGGCCGCTGGAGGATGCCCGCCGGGCTCTTCAGTTCGTGCGGTCGAAGGCGAAGGAATGGAATATCGACAAAACCCGCATCGTGGCCCATGGCGGATCGGCCGGGGCGTGTTCATCGCTGTGGCTGGCGATGCACGACGACATGGCCCAGGCAGATTCGAAGGACCCGGTCGCCCGGGAAAGCTCGCGGCTGGCGGGCGTGGTCGTCTCGGGCGCACAGACGGGCCTCGACCCGAAAGTGAATCGCGAATGGATGCCGAACATGGCCTATGGTGGTCACGCGTTCGGTTTCCGCAAGGACAAGGGCGGCTCTGAGGAATTCCAGCGGTTTTATGACGGTCGGGAAAAAGTGCTGGCGTGGATTCGCGAATATTCGCCGATCGAACACATCAGCAGGGACGACCCGCCAATGATTCTGCTTTACAATGGAGACAAGAAGGTCGTGAAGGGCGAGCCCCAGACCGACCCGACCCACTCGCCGCTTCTGGGCAAGATGCTGGAAGAAAAGGCGAAGCCGCTGGGGGTAAGGGTGATCGTGAGCTATCCGGCCGAGCCGGTCGAACCGTATCGGCAACCGACGGAATCGCTGATGACGCTGATCGGCGAACTTCATTGACGCGAATGGGCTGAGGGCGACTCCGAAGTCGCCCCTGGCCGATCGAAACCATCACCAGGCAGCCATGACCGAAGACGATTTTCTCGCGACCTGGAGCGGCTGGCAAAAGGCTCATTCGTGGAGCCCCGACCCGGGCGAAGTCTATACCGAGCCGCCGCTGGAGGTTCTTGGCTATGCCACGAAGCCGGTGCGTCTCAGTCGCTTGCCGGTATTCGGCCGTGGTCTGGCCGTGGTGGCGATCACGCGTCATCCGGTCGATCTGATGTCCGACGCGGTCGGCCTGAAGGCCTGGGTGGAACGCATCGGCAAGGCCATCAACGGCCTGCACCCGCCGTGGAAGTCACGCCGGCCCGGCGCCGTGCTGATGACGGCCGTGCAACTGACGCCCGAACCGATCCGGGGCGAAGACGAAGAGCGATTCAAGGCGGCTCTGGGGCACTGGACGGGCACGCGGGTCGTTCCGGCGGCGATCGTGCGGATCAATCTTGGCCAGCATGCGATGGCTTCGATGATGGCCGAGGGGCTGCCGCGTGACATGCCTGAACTGGGCGAACTGATCGACATCTGGGCCGGCGATTTCCACCGGTTCGTACCGATGTGGAACGATTCGGAAGCGTTATAGCGTTCGCCCGGGGTTCATTTCAGCTCGGCGATGTCCTTTCGCAGGGTCGCCCCCGGGGTGACTCCGATGTGCACCTTGCGAACGATGCCCTTCGAATCGACCATGACGGTCATCGGGATCGCTTCGGTGTTCAGGCTTTTCGCGGCGGCGGATTCGCGGTCCAGGGCGAGCGAAGTCCGGGGCAGCGTGGCGGTGTTGACGCCCAGGCGGTCCAGGCTTTTGCGAACGAATTCGGCCAGATCTTTGCCGTCGTCGGGCTGCTGGTCGATCGAAAGCAGGATCGTCGTCACTTGGCTCTTATCGTCCAGCGTCAGTAGCGTTTTGGTAAGTTCCGGCAGGGAAACGCGGCATGGCCCGCACCAGGTGGCCCAGACGTCGATCACGAGCGGCTTGCCTTTGAAGTCGGAGATGCGTGCCTGGCGGGTCTTGCCGTCGGCGGCGACGATTTCCATCGGGAAATCGGGAATCGGCTTGCCGACGAGTTGCGATTCAGGCTTTTTCCGCTTTTCGACGGCCTCCTTGCGAAAGCCTTCCACCTTGAGGTCGATGGAGCCGTAATCCTTCGGTATGTCGAGCTTCCAGGCTTCGGGCGATGGCACGGTCTTCGAAATTTCGCCTGACACCCAGCGCACGGTGATGGCGGTGCGTGCCGGGTCAGGGGGAAGAACGTCGATTCGGCCGATCAGCCGGGTTTCGGCGTCGATCCAGAGCCGCCAGTCCGGGCGCAGGGGGCGGTCAATCGTCAGCCTTTGCCATTTACGGCCGTTCCAGGTTTCGTCCGGCTCGGCTTTCAGATTGCCTTCGCGGGTCAGCCAGCCTGCAGGTGATTTATCCAGAAGCAAATGCAGCAGAATGGTTTGCGGGTGCCCCAGGGGCGAGCCCAGCAGCGATGCGCCCAGAGGGCCGACCAGCAGTGTGTCGGCGTCGGGCATCACGGGCGATTTTTCGGTCTGGGAGGCTCTCAGCGAATCGATCACGGTGGTGGTCTGGCCCTTGTCGATCGCCACGCGGATTTCGTCGGTTTCGACTCTCAGCTTGTCGGGCCGGGCGAAAAGCATGCGGGCGTTCACCTGGTCGACAGCCTTGCCATCCGCGTCGTAGATGCCGACTTGCCCCTGATCGCCGTAAGCTTTGAGTTCGGCGTAGGTTTTGACGACCGATCCGAGCAGCTCTCCGGCATCCTGTGCATCGGCCCGAGAACCGAAGCCGAAGCTGACCAGAGCCAGTGCGGCCACCGCCGAAACGTAAATCGGAACTTGGGCAAATTCGGTTCGCATGGGACGCTCCAGGCTTTCGACGGATCGAATCGGCGGAATGTAGGGTCTGCAATTTCCCGCACGTATAGAATAGGATAACGGAACGAGGATTCCCAGAGCGGGGTTCTGAGGTTTGGAGACCGGCATGCCGACCGATTCGGACTATTCACGCGTGGAAGATGCCCTTAAGGCGCTGGCCGAGGGGCGTATCGTGATCGTCGTCGACGACGAGGATCGCGAAAACGAAGGCGATTTCATCGCCGCCGCCGAGAAGGTCACGCCCGAAGTCGTCGAATTCATGATCACGCACGGCCGCGGCCAGCTTTGCATGCCCGTGATGCCTGAACTCGCGGCCCGGCTGCAACTTCGTCCGATGGTCGAACCGTCGTCGAACACCGCGCCTTATCGCACGCCGTTTACCGTGCCGGTCGACCACGTCTCATGTCGCACCGGGATCAGTGCCGAGGAACGTGCCCGCACGATCCGGTCGATCATCGACCCGAAGACCCGGCCCGAGGAACTCGTCCGCCCCGGGCACCTTTTCCCGCTCGTCGCCAAAGAGGGCGGCGTGCTGCGCCGTGCCGGTCATACCGAAGCTACCGTGGACCTCGCCCGCATGGCGGGGCTGGCCCCGGCCGGCATTCTGTGCGAAATATTGGACGGCATCGGCGTCGCCAGCCGCACGCGGTTGCGGCAGCTTTCCGAAGAATTCCACCTGCCGATGGTGACGATCGAAGGGTTGATCAAATACCGCAAGAGGCGTGAACGGCTCGTGCACAGGGCCGCCGAAGCCGATTTGCCGACAAAATACGGCCCTGGAAGGGTTTACGGCTACACGGTCGACCACGAACCGACGAATCAGCCGGTGGCCCTGGTGCTGGGTGATCTGGGCTCGACCGAGGCGCCGCTCGTGCGGCTGCACTCCAGTTGTTTCACCGGCGACCTGCTTTCGAGCCTGCGATGCGATTGCGGCGACCAGCTCCATATCGCCCTGGAGATGATGCGTCGCGAAGGCGCTGGGGCCCTGATCTATCTGCCGCAGGAAGGTCGCGGGATCGGGTTGATCGAAAAACTGCGTGCCTACGCGCTTCAGGACGAGGGGCTGGACACGGTCGAGGCGAACGCCGCGCTCGGGTACCGGGCCGACCTGCGCGATTACGGCATCGGGCTGCAGATTCTCGAAGATCTTGGCCTGAAGAAGGTTCGGCTCCTGACGAACAATCCGAAGAAGGTGGATGCCTTCGTGATCGCGGGCTTCGGGCTGGAGGTCGTCGACCAGGTGCCGATCATCGCCGAGCACGAAGAGCACCGCTCGCGCTACCTTTCCGCCAAACGCGACAAACTGGGGCACAAGCTGCCTGAAGTCATTTGATCCGACCCCGACACCCCGGCGACGGGAATCTCTCCCCATGCGAACGACGACCGAAAAACCGCTGGCAAGATGGCTTTCGACGCTCGTTCTGGTCGCCGCGATCGCGGGCGCACATTCCGATACCCGGGCCGCCGACGGCCGCCGCCTGCCCCTGATCGACAAGGGAGAGACCGAAGTGTCGCCAGTCCTGGTGCGGTATTATAATGCGTTCATCGAAACGAAGGACGCCGAAGCGTTTCTGCAGAACGTGCTGGCCCGATATACCGAAGGCACGCTCATTCGCCTGCTCGATTCTTCCGATACAGATGCGCGCCGGGCGGCGGTTCTTTCGCTGGGGCTCGTCGGCGGAGCAAGCTCCAATACCCCCGTGGGCGAGCGGATGAAGGACGACGACCCGGTCGTCCGAAGCTTCGCCGAAAACGCACTTTGGGGCATCTGGTCCAGGGCCGATACGCCCGAAAACAATCAGGCGTTGACGACCGTTCGCAACCTGCTCAGCGAAGAGAAGCTCGACGAAGCCATGAGCCGCGTTAATCTGCTGATCGACAAGGCACCCCGGTTCGCCGAGGCCTGGAACCAGCGGGCGATCATCCATTTCAGTCGGGGCGATTGGGAAAAAAGTGCCGCCGACTGCCGCAAGGTGATCGAGATGAACCCTTATCATTACGGCGCCATCTCCGGCATGGCCCAGTGCTATCTGCGGGCCGACCAGCCGAAGCAGGCGATCGAGGCTTTCCGCATGCTCGCCCGCATTCAGCCGCACAATACGGCCGCGATCGATGCGATCGAATCGCTCGAACGGCAACTGCGACGCCCCTGATCCGCCCGAACGACATTCATGAGCGAGCCGGTTCGCACCAAACCCTTGCCCCACCTGCCTGTCGATGATCGGCTCGCCGCCGTGCGCGAGGCTCTCGTCACGCATCGGGCCGTCGTGATCGTCGCCGAGCCGGGGGCCGGCAAGACCAGCCGCGTGCCGCCTGCCCTGATCGGCGATCCGGCGATCGTCAAGCCAGGCAGTCACGCCGTGATGCTTCAGCCCCGCCGGGCCGCGGCCAGGTCGGCGGCGGGCTGGATCGCGCATGAACAGGGCTGGAAGCTGGGCGGAACCGTCGGCTTCCAGGTTCGGTTCGAGAATCGAACCAGCCGGGAAACGCGACTTCATGTCGTGACGGAGGGAATCCTGACACGACGGCTGCTGGCCGACCCGGAGCTTTCCGGGTGCGACGCCGTCGTGCTCGACGAGTTTCATGAGCGAAGCCTC
The DNA here is from genome assembly GCA_964608915.1 of uncultured Isosphaeraceae bacterium. Classification (GTDB taxonomy): domain Bacteria; phylum Planctomycetota; class Planctomycetia; order Isosphaerales; family Isosphaeraceae; genus QWQI01. The sequence continues at coordinate 188,043 of CAZSQA010000005.1, read as the reverse complement.
GATGCCGACTTGGCGCTGGTGCTGTTGCGGGAAACCCAGACGGCCCTCCGGCCAGACCTTTCGATCGTCGTCATGTCGGCCACGATCGACGCGGCTCGTATCGCGTCGTATCTGGGCGATTGCCCCGTGATCGACGTGCCGGGCCGCACATGGCCAGTTTCCGTGGAATATTCAAGGTCTTCGGCACAGCTTGCCCTGCCGGCACGGATCGGCCAAGAGGTCGAACATATCCTTGCGAGCGATCCGGCGGGCGATATCCTCATTTTCCTGCCTGGCCAGCGAGAGATTCGCGAAACCGAGAGCCACATCCGCACCAGGCTCGGCTCGCGAGTGCCCGGTGAGATCGACGTGCGCGTGCTGCATGGTTCACTGCCGCTCGAAGAGCAGATGCGCGTGCTGGCCCCCGGGCCGAGGCGGAGGATCGTCCTCAGCACGAATGTCGCGGAAACTTCGCTGACGATCGAAGGCATTTCCTGCGTGATCGACAGCGGCCTGGTGCGTCAGGCCGGGTTCGACGACGCCGACGGCTTCGATACGCTCAGGACGTGCCGGGTAAGCGAAGCCTCCGCCCGGCAGAGAGCCGGCCGGGCCGGGCGAACGGGCCCCGGCCGCTGCGTGCGGATGTGGTCGCCGCAGGAAACCCTGGAACCGTTCGACAAGCCTGAAATCCAGCGGCTGGACCTTACGGCCATGCTCCTGGACAGCCTGGCCTGGGGGTGGTCTGACCCGGCCGCTGTGGAATGGATCGATCCCCCGCCACCGGAAAGGCTGGCGGCCGCGAATGAGACGCTCAGGCAACTTGGCGCCGTCGACTCCACCGGCTCACGGCTGACACCCATGGGCCGCGCGATCGCGAAGCTGCCGGTTCATCCGCGGCTCGGCCGTGTGCTGATCGAGGCCCGCAGGCTGGGCTGCCCGCGGGACGGCGCGCTGATCGCGGCCCTGATTTCCGAACGGGATTTTCTTGCCGACGACGCCGCGCGTGCATTGGCGAACCGGCACGGCGTCAAATCCGATATCCTCCTGCGAATCGACATGCTGCGGGGCGACATTCCGGCTCATGGCCCCGGGGTTGACCTGGTCGCGCTCAGCCGAGTCCGCCAGGTGGCCGACCAACTGGAAAGAATCGTCTCGAACATCTCTGCAAGGGACGCTGCCGACGTGGATTCCGAAGAGCGAACCCGCGCTTTCGAAGCGATCGTCGACGATGAGGCCCGGCTGGCATATCTTCTGCTCAGCGGCTTTTCGGACAGAGTTTGCCGACGATCACGCAGGGGCGCGACAACGGCCTTTATGGCGCGCGGCATGGGCGTGCGTGTCGCGCCGGCGAGCCAGGAGCGGGATTCGGAGTTTTTCCTGGCGCTCGACCCGCGAACCGAAGACCCTTCGAAGTTCGGATCCGAGCCGGTCGTGCGTGTGGCGATCGGCATCGGCAGGGAGTGTCTCGAGTCGTGGCTGGCCGGGCGAATCGTCTCTCAGCGTCTCGTCCGGTTCGACGAAGATACCGGCAAGGCTCGCTGCACGATCCGCAAAATGCTCCACAAGCTGGTCATTTCCGAAGGCGATACGCCGGCGACCGCAGAGGAATCGCGAGAGGCATTCGCCACCTGGGTGGCCGGCGAGGCCGAGGCCGCCATTCGAGTGGTGCCTGAAGTGACACAATGGCTTTCCCGATATCGCCTGCTTCGCGGGCTGATGACCGAAAAAGACTGGCCCGAAGAGCCCGACTGGGCGGAAGCGGCACGTGGCTGGTCTTCCGGCTGCGTGAGCCGTGAGCAGCTGCGCCACCGGTCGGCCCTGAGCTGGGTTCAGGCCACGCTGCCGGCTGAGGCCACGCGGCTCGTCGCAGAGGAACTCCCGGAGTCGATCGTTCTCCCGAACGGACGCACTTCGCGTATCGATTACGAAGATTCTTCGGGGCATCCGTGCATCGCGGGCCGGGTGCAGGACTTTTTCGGTTGGAAGTCGACGCCTCGAATCGCTTTAGGCCGGGTGCCGCTGCTGCTGGAGATCCTGGCACCAAATCAGAGGCCCGTGCAGCGCACGCTCGACCTCGAGAGTTTCTGGAACAATACTTACCCTCAGGTGCGCAAGGACTTGCGGGGCCGGTATCCGAAACATCACTGGCCGGAAGATCCCTGGGTGGCCGTGGCGGGCCCCTCCATCAGACGCGGGCCGAAAAGCTAACGTATTGAAAAGAAACGGTCGAAACGGAATAATGTCTTTCGTCGGTGCCGTAGCCAAGTGGTAAGGCAGAGGTCTGCAAAACCTTTATTCGACGGTTCGAATCCGTCCGGCACCTCTCGAGTCCCGAAAACCGAACGAACGCCCGCCTTCCTCGGAAGGCGGGTTTTTCGTTGGCGATGACCGAAATCAATGGTTCTGCATGCCGAGCCGTTCGAGGATGGCGTCCAGGTCATACACGCAGCCGCCCCATGTGCCGCCACTGACGGCCTGAAGTGCGGCCCAGAGGCGGGTATCGTCGGAGATTTCCGGATCGGCGGAAAGTTCCGGATGCGGCGACCGGGCGGCCAGAGCGGCTCGGCACTCTTCGGGAGTGAGTTCACGGCCGTCGCAAGTACCGACCAGGTCAAGCGTTCCGGTGAGATTCACCCGGTCGATGAACATGCGGATAATGTCGCCGTCGCGCACTTTGCCGATCGGCCCGCCGGCGAGAGCCTCCGGCCCGACGTGGCCGACACAGGCCCCCGTCGAGACGCCGGAAAACCGGGCGTCCGTGACCACGGCGACCTCCTTGCCCCAGCTCAGGTGCTTGAGCGCTGAAGTGATCTGATAAATCTCTTCCATCCCTGCACCGGCCGGGCCGCGGCCGATGAGGACGATGACGTCGCCGGGCTTGATCGGCCGATCGCTGATCCCCTTGATCGCCGCGATCGCGTCCCGTTCACGTACGAACACACGGGCCGGGCCGGTTTTTCGATAGACGCCGTCCGGGTCGACGACGCTCGGGTCGATGGCCGTCGATTTGATCACCGAGCCGTCGGGCGCGAGATTGCCCTTGGGGAAACAGACGGTGCTGGTCAAACCGGCCCCACGGGCGGCATCGGGCGACAGGATCACCTGGCCGGGGTCGACGCCGTCGTTCTGGAGCAGGCGGTCTCTCAGGGCTTTGCGTCGCGTCGAGCCTTCCCAGGCGTCGAGGATGGCACCGAGCTTTTCGCCCGTGACCGTGAGAACGTCCGTATGCAGAAGGCCCAGACGCCGCAATTCGAGCATCACTTCCGGCACGCCACCCGCCAGGAAGGCACGCACCGTGGGGTGATACCACGGGCCGTTGGGCAGAACGCTGACGAGCCGGGGCACCATGCGATTGATGCGCGACCAGTCCTCGACGGTCGGCCGGGGCAATTTCGCGGCATGGGCGATGGCCGGAATGTGCAGGAGAAGATTCGTCGACCCGCCGAACGCCGCATGCACGACCATGGCATTTTCGAGGGCTTTCGGCGTGAGCACGTCGGCGAGCGTCAGCCCCTGCCGGGCCATGCGGGCGACGGCGTCGGCCGAGCGGCGGGCCATGTCCAGCCAGATCGGCTGACCGCTGGGGCAAAGGGCCGCGTGCGGAATCGTCAGGCCCAGGGCTTCGGCCACCACCTGGCTCGTCGCCGCCGTGCCCAGAAACTGGCAGCCGCCGCCAGGGCTGGCACAAGCCCGGCAGCCCATTTCGGCGGCTTCTTCCAGCGTGATTTCGCCATGCGTATAGCGAGCGCCGATCGACTGAACCTTGCCGGCATCCTCACCCGAAGTCGGCGGCAGCGTGACCCCGCCAGGAACGATCACGCCCGGCAGATGGCTCGAACCGGCGAGTGCCATCATCATGGCGGGCAGGCCTTTATCGCACGTGGCCACGCCGAGGACGCCCTTGCGGCGAGGCAGCGAGCGAATCAGTCGCCGGAACACCATCGCGGCATCGTTGCGATAAGGCAGGCTGTCCATCATGCCGGCGGTGCCTTGCGTCCGGCCGTCGCAGGGGTCGGAAACAGCCGCCGCGAACGGCAACTGGCCACGCTCGCGAAACCTCAGCGCGGCCGCCTTCACCAGCAGACCGATTTCCCAGTGGCCCGTGTGATAGCCCAGGGCGACGGGCGAGCCGTCGTCGGCACGAAGGCCGCCCTGAGTGGACAGGATCAGAAACGGATCACCGGCCGTCAGGTCAGGGGCGATGCCCATGCCGGCGTTCTGCGAAAGCCCGAAAAGATCGCCGGAAGGCCAGTGGCGGAGCATTTCTTCGGTGAGCGGGAGCTTGCCCTGCGGGCCGCTCGCGTGGCTCGTCACGGAATAGTCGGTGGCGTTTTCGGCTTCGATCCAGGCGCTGATTGTGTCGTTCATCGTGGTTCGGTTTCGCGTTCGGGCGGTTTCGAATGAGATGCACTCCGGTGAATCCGGCCGAAGCCGTTTCCCGGAGTTCGATTGAAAGCGATGCAAGTTCGGATCCATAAGATACCATGGACGAGCCGCCAGCGGCTGTCCCGGGTTTCGGCATCGATGAGTCGGCGGACCGATCTTGATTTATGCCAGGATTTCGGCCACGAGCCCGGCTCGGTCGACCAGCGGAATCGGCCGGCCGTCGGGGCTGCGGAAGCGGGTTTCCGGGTCGATGCCCAGCACGCTCAACACCGTCGCACACACTTCGGCCGGAGTGACGGGGCGATCGACGACCGAATCGGCGTTGCGGTCCGTCCGGCCCAGCACCAGGCCCCGCTTGAGGCCGCAGCCCGCCAGCAGCACCGAAGCCGCCCGGCCATGGTGGTCGCGGCCGGCCTGAGGGTTAATCTTTGGCGTTCGCCCGAATTCGCCGCAGACAACGACGAGCGTTTCGTCCATCAGCCCGCGGCTGTCGAGATCTTCGATCAAGGCCGCCAGGCCCTGATCGAGCGGCGGTACGAGGCGGTCCTTGAGAGACGGGAAGTTCTGGGCGTGAGTGTCCCAGCTCAGCCCGCCGCCACGGTCGTTGACGGTCACGTAACCGATCCCCTGCTCCACCAGCCGGCGGGCCAGGAGTAAGCTCTGGCCGAGCGCGTTGCGGCCGTAGCGGTCGCGAATCGCGGGCGATTCTTCCTGAATGCGGAACGCGAGCTGCGCCGCCGGGCTCGTCAGGAGCTGATACGTCTGCCTGTCGAAATTGGCCCGGGCCTTCGTCTCGGCCGATTCGCCGGCGTGGGACCAGTCGTTGAGCCGCTCGACCATCGCCTTGCGGCGCAGCATGCGTTCGTACGTGATCTTGTCCGGCGGCGTCAGGTCGCGAATGCGAAAGTTCGGGTCGTTCGGGTCGCCAGGCACGTCCAGCGGGTCGCAGGCCGATGTCAAATAGCCGCTGCCGCCGAAGAACGGCTTCGACGGGATCGCCACGTGGTTCGGCAAATTGCCTGCCAGGCCGCCGCGGACTTTCGCGTAAACGCTGCCCATCGAAGGATATGCCAGCGCCGGATTCGGCCGCCAGCCGGTCAGGATGTGGTGGCTGGCCCGGTCGTGATCGGCCTCGGGGCTCGTCAGGCTGCGGATCAGCACGGTGCGGTCCAAGACGCGCGCCAGGTTCGGCAGAATCTCGCTGAGTCGCACACCTGGAAGGGCCGTGTCGATGGTGCCGAATTCGCCCTTCACGCCTGAGTCGGCATCAGGTTTCGGGTCGAACGTGTCAATGTGCGAGGCACCCCCGCCCAGCCAGACGAGGATGCACGAACGGGGCGTTTTGCCCTCGATGGCCGCCGCGCTCGCCCAGGAGCCAGCCAGTGGGCCGATCAGCGACGACAGGCCCAGGCCCAGCCAGGTGCGCCGGGTGATCCGAAATTCCGCCGCGTTCTTCGATTCGGTCATCGTGTGCCTCGCTCTCAATTACTTGCCGGGGCGTTCGGAACCGTGGCTGACGTCAGTGGACGAACTGGAATTCCCGCGTGTTGAGGAGTGCCCAGAAGAGATCCTCGACGATCTCGCCCGGGTCGGCCGCTTTTTCGATCGTCTCTCGCCAGTGGGCCTTCTCGGTATCGTTCGGAAATCGTGAAAGCGTTCGAAGGTAAAGGCTTTCGACGATCGAATCCGGCTCCGGCTCGAGGTCCATCAACTGTTTCACATAGCCGCTGACGGCTCCGACCTTGCCGTCTACCGCGTCGGAACCGATCCAGAGCAGGCTTTGCCGAAGCGAAATCTGCGAAGCGCTCGCTGTTCCGCAGGCATCGCGGCGGTCGCAGCGGCCCAGCGTTTCGAGTAGCGGCGAGGCCGTCGCGGGGTCCTGAATGTCGATCGCCCGCGTGCCCGTCGGCTTGTTGGCGTAGCGGTTCGGCACGCCCGTCACCTGCGCCAGGGCGTCGGCCGATTGCTGGGCCGAGAGCCGCCGGGCCGATTGAAAGGCATTGAAGCGAGCGAACAGCCGGTTCGACTCGGTCGGCGTGCTCGACAGCCCGTAAGTGCGGCTGCCGACGATCTCACGAATCATCGGCTTCAGTCGATAGCCCGATTCACGGAACTTGTTGGCAAGATCGTCGAGCAGTTGCGGATGGCTGGGCGGATTCGATGCCGAGAGATCGTCCGCCGGGTCGACAAGCCCCGTCGCGAAGAACTGCGACCAGAGCCAGTTGACATACGCCCGGGCGAAAAACGGATTGTCGGCCCCGGTGATCCATTCGGCCAGTGCCGGCAGCGGGTCGCCCTCCTTCGGCAAATCCGGCTGCTTGCCCGCCGGAACATGCGGCGCCACAGGCGACTTCGTCAGCGGATGCACCACCTGCCCTTCGGCGAAGTAGCCGATCCGGACGCGTGGCATCGCTTCGCCGGGCGGTGGAGGCACGGGCCGAACCTTGGCGAAAAATGCCGCGAATTCGTGGGCCTGGGTCTGCGTCCATACGTCGAACGGGTGATCATGACACTGAGCGCAGCGCAGGCGAAGCCCTAGAAACCGCTGGGCGGCCAACTGGCTCGCGGCCACCGGGTCGGCATTTTCCAGTGAATACGCCGCAGCCGCATCAGGCCGCGAGGCAGGCATGCCGCGCGTCGTCAACAACGCCCGCACCGTGTCGACCCAGGGGTCGTCCTTGCCGATGCGATCCTGCAGCCAGAGCAGGTAAAAGGCCGACGCATTGCCCTGTCGTGCCGAACTGATCGAAAGCAGATCGCCGAACTTGAGCGACCAGTATCGTACGAAGTCCGCGTCAGCCAGCAGTGCGTCGACCACTTTGGCACGTTTGTCGGGGCTCTGGTCTTTGACGAACCGGCGAATCTCGGCCGGTTCCGGCAGCCTGCCGACCAGGTCCAGCGTGACCCGGCGCAAAAATGTGGCATCTTCGGCTTGTGGGCTGGGGGCGACACCCAAAGCTTTCAGGTGGTTCGCGACGCTTCGGTCAATGAACGAATCGCCCGCCAGAGGGGCCATGTCGGCCTCCTGAAGCGTCGACCCGGCATAGACGATCCGGGCCGTGGAAACGAACGAACCGAACCTGGCGACGATGTGCGTTTCACCAGGCTCGTCGACGGTAACTCTGCCGAAGGTATCGACTTTCGCCACGCGGTCGTCGAGCGTTTTCCAGGCTGACCAGGCGGATACGTCACGCTTTGTGCCATCGTCGAAAGTCGCCAGAACATGAAGCGCAAGCTTCGCCGGGGCTGTCGTTTCGACCGATTTCCGTGAAAGTTCGACACCCGTCACCTTTCGCGGGCTTTTGCCTTCGAATGGAGCCCCCGAAGCGATCCAGGCCGCCAGCCGCCCGGCATCGGCCGAATTGGGCTTCATCGCTTGCCCGCCGCCGTGCGGCACGCGGCCCGTGGCCTTGAGAAGCAGCAGACTTTCCTCGGGCCGGAGCACATCCACCCGTCGGCCGCCAGCCTCACGCACGATGCTGCGATGATCCTGCTCGGCCGCATATCCGAAGAGCGAAAGCTTGAAGCCGTTCTGGCCATCGAGCCGCCCGTGGCATCCCCCGGAATTACAGCCGAATCGAGTCAAAATGGGCAAGATTCCGTTCGAGAAATCGGCCTCGGCGGGTCGAACATCGAACGTGACGTTCGCTGTCACATCCGGCCCCGTCTTCGCGACCAGTTTCGCCGTGCCGGGCTTCACAGGCTGAATCAGTCCGTCGCCGTCGACGACGACCGAATCGCCTTCGACTCGCTTCCAGCCTCCGGATTCAGGCACATGGCTGATTGGCCCGGTGACACCCGGGTCAGCCACGGTCAGTTCCAGGCGAAGTTCTTCGACTTTGGGTGGCGCGGCCTTCACGGCCGCTTCGGGAACCGTATTCGCAGCCGCGGCTTCAGGCTTCGAGGCCTGAGTCGTCGTGCCGCGAACGGGCGGCGAGCTTGCCGGCGGAGCGCTGACTGGCCCGCTTCGACCGCAGCCGACGAGGAGCGTCAGGAGCGTGACACAGAAAATCCGGGCGAAACTTCTGGACATGGCAGCACCGTTTCGCGAACGAGCCGAACCTGACCGAATATCGTATGCATACGCTTCCATGGTAACCCGTCAGGCAAGGAAAACCTAGCGAACTTCACGGCGAGTTTCAGACGGTTTTCGAGCGATCTCCCGCCCGGCTTTTTCATACCCAAAGGGGCACAAAATCGCTATCATGCTGACGAAGCGAATAATCGCTACGACCCAAAATCGTCCGAACCGCCGTAACCGCCGAGCCTTCGATGAGCGACACCCACGAACCGACCACCGAGCCACGCCTGAGTATTCTGACCGAGCCCAAGGTTTATTTGATGGGCCAGCAGGTGACTGACCCGGCGGTCATTCAGGAATTCCTGGACGACCACGAAGTCGGCAAGTGGACGACCGACTCCGAAGTCGGCGGCGAAAAGCTCGTGGAAGTCGCCGGGCGTGTCTGCTACATGTCGTTCGCCAAGCCCCGGCCGGGCGGCAATCATGCCTATATTCACCACATTCTGGAAGTCGGTCACGGCTCGGTGCTCGAACACGCCGTGTTCAGCCTGCTCGTTACGGGCGTGTCGCGGTCGCTCACGCATGAGCTTGTGCGCCACCGGGCCGGTTTCGGCTATTCGCAGCTTTCGCAGCGGTTCGTCGACGAGTCGGACTGCGCATTCGTCGAGCCGAAAGTCATCGCCGAAGACCCCGAACTGCACGCGATCTGGATGGAAGCAGTCACAGCGGCACAGGAATCGTACAAAAAACTCTCGGACGGGCTCGCCGCACGGATGGCCGATATCGAGGACCGCACCCTGCGCCGAAAGCGTGCTCGCGAAGCCGCACGCAGCGTCCTGCCGAACGCCACCGAGACCAAGATCTTCGTGACCGGCAACGCCCGGGCCCTGCGGCATTTCGTGGAGATGCGCGGCGACGTGGCCGCCGACGCCGAAATCCGCCGCTTGGCGATCGCCGTGCTGCGCGTCCTGCAAAAGGCCTCGCCCAATCTCTTCGGCGATTACGAAATGGTCGACCAGCCCGACGGCGTCCCGGCCGTGCGCACGCCGTTCAAGAAGGTGTGATGCGAGCGAGGTTATGATTTGATCGAAGATCGAAATACGAGCCGGAAGCGTCAGCGACGGAAATTGCATTTCGATGATCGGATCACATGTCATTTATCGAAATTCAACAAGACGAAGTTTCCGCGATTTCGTCACGTGCAGTATTGCTGGAAAGCGTCCGTCGCTGACGCTTCCGGCTCGTTCGGTCGAGTTTCGGAGCGAAATGTGACGAATGCGTTCGCAAGTGACAGCGACTGAAATCAACTTCGAATCATCGGTTCCTTGGGTTATCGAATCCGACTTCTATTCCGCCGTCACCCATGACTGGTATTTCCTGAAGATCTCCGGGCTGTTGAGTTTCTTGTTCTGGTCCACGTGGGCAAGCGAATCCAGCACCTGGAACAGCACGACCGGACTTTCTTCCGGGGTGCCGAAGAAGCCTTCTTTTCTCAGCGCTGCAAGGGCATTGACAAAGCAGTCGTAAACCTTCTCAGGAGAAAGGCCGCCGCTCGGAAGCGGATCGCCATGATGCGGCAGAAGCAGCAACCGATAGGCAGGGTCCAGATATTCCGACCCTTCGTCATATTCCCACAAATTCAGAATCCAGACACGTTCCAGTTCGTCTTGACCGACCGAATCGATGTCAATACGGGGGTTCGATACGGACACGATCAGAGTCGTGTCATCGTCGGACTGAAGCCCGAACATCGCCGGTGGGGCGTCCGGGTGGTTCCTCCGCGTCGCTTCAAACGCCTTCTTCGCTCCCTGCTGAATTTCGAGCGTCAGCGCCTTTCGGTCCGTGGCGGCCTTGTCCGCATTGCCGCCGCAGTAAAGTTCGAAACCGTCCGATAAGGCTTGTTCGCGGGCAATCATGAACGCCTTCGCCGCTTCGGCCGGGCTGGTGTAATCAGAACGCTGAGTGTCGCCCCAGGTCATCACATCGCCCTGAGTCGTCCAGAGCGAATTACCGGAGATTCGGAATTCGCGGAACCGAACCGGCTTATCGCCTTCGAAAACGTAATGCAACGACCAGTCGTCCGCTTGATCGACCTTGACGGACTTTGATTTGGGCTTGGCCGTCCTGGCGGCCTTCGTCGCCGAAGTCGGTGTCTTGGCGGATTCCGGAGCGAGATCCCCGGCTTCTGGCGATCCTTGCGGCAGTTTCGACTCGATCAGTTTGACGATATCGGTCCGGCCCCAGGTTTTGGCGAACAGCAGGGCATTCGTATGTGGCGGTTTCGCCTTGTATTGAACATTCACGTCGAGGCCACGGTCGACCAGCAACTTCGCGATTTCGAATTCGCCATAGTAGATCGCACCATAAAGGGGATTCGAAATCGTGTCGGTCGTATCAAGGGCCGCACCGTGATCGAGGAGGAGTCGAACGAGATCGATGTTTTTCTTCCCGATGGCGCGATTCAAACACGAAAGCTCTTCATGTTCGGAACTCATGTTGGGATTTGCACCGTGCTCCAAGAGCCATCGAACGATAACTTGATTGCCATGGTCGACTGCCATGTGGAGCACCGACCCGAATACGGAGTCAAGGGCCAGTAGCTTTTGGTCGCTCTCGACAAGCACTTTAAGTGCCTCAAGGTCGTCACTCCCGATCGCTGTCAAGACCGATTTGCGAGATTGATCATCCATCATGGAATCGTCCTTCAAGGTGCAAATGGAAAATGAGGACGGGGAAATTACTCCAAATCGAACCCCGCCCCCTTATCCGAGTCAGGCTTGTTGAGATCTTGCCCGTTTCCATCGGTATCCGACGATCGCCAGTATCGTCGCGATCAGCCAGCTTGAAGGTTCGGGAACGGGTGTGAGCATGAAATATTGGGTGTCGGGGTCGTGGCCGTCCAGATATCGTCCTTTGACGATGATCCTTCCGTCGTCGGCGATGTCGAGCGCTGATTCGAAATCATAGAGATTACCGCCCTCGGTGTGCCCGCTCAGGGCGAACAGGACCTTGTCGATATAGGCGACGGCACTCGTCAGGTTCCCGGAAGTCATGGATCCGACCACATCGCCATGAATGTTCAAACCATTCATGTTCGATAGAGCGGATCTGTAAGATTTCGGCAGCAGGACCATTTTCTCGCTCGATCTGGAATAAAAATAGGAATCGATACCATTGTTCGAGACCATATCGCCGTTCCGGTTGATATCGGCGATATTGGTATATCGCATACTACTGGAAATCAGGGCTGTGACTCCCGGTGCCGTGCCCAGGACAAGCCATGGATCGACGTGAATGGCCGATTGTGGCGACGACTGAACATATGCGATGTCGCCAAGCGTCTTTCCGATATATGTTCCTCGCTGGTAGTACGGGGATGCATCGAAGCCATCGAATGCGAGTGGGTAGAGAGCAGGCTCGTCCGTTCCGTACCTGTATTCGAACGTCGTGCCTTCGAACGCGAGCGGGTGATCTCCTAGCGGTGCGATCGTGTATTGTCGCGAAATCGCGGCAGCCGAAGCTACGGTCGAACAAGCAGCGAAGATCAGTGCCAGGCTATGCAGTGCAAGGATACGGTTTCTCATGGTGCGGGAACCTTCCGAAATCGAGCCAAAGCATTGTGGAACAAGATGTTCGATGCGGCCAGAAATTCGCAAAACGCCTTCGGTCGTTACGGTAACCGAGTCGTAATTCGCCATTTCGGCCCAATCGAAGCATCGAAAATAATCGATTCACGAACGACGTCAACCCGACCTGGGCCGAGTTTACGGAATGAAAGTGGACGGGGGGCTTTTCTCGGAAATGACCCCGTCCACTTCAATGAATACGAATGCGTCGATTGCCTGATCCACGCCAAAACGCCGTCGGCCCCGCGGGTTGGCCGCGGAGCCTTCGGCGTCTGGCGATGATTTCCGCAATGTGCGGGCTGCGGTGACCGGGCGGGTTCGCCCGATCAGCCGAAGAGGTTCCGCAGCAGGCCGGTTCGCTTGCGGGTCGGCTGCTGGAGGTTGCTGGCCAGTGTCGGGTTGACGATCGGAACCTGGCGGTTCATGGCCGAAGCACCCTGGATCGTCGAGCTGGTGTTGCCGTTCGTCGGGTTGTTCGCGACGAGCGTCTTGAGGGCTTCCAGCAGAGCGGCCGAGTTGTCGGACGTCGTTCCGGTACCCGTTCCCGTGCTGCCCGTGCCAGTTCCGGTCGAGCCGGTGCCGGTCGTCGTGCCGCCGGTCGAGGCTGTCGAGCCGCCGGTTCCCGTGCCGCCCGAGCCTGTGGCCGGCGTTTCGGTCTTTTCCTTGGGCTTGACCGTCCGCTTGATCGGCCCCTGGAAGAGGGCATATTGCGGGTCGGTCCGGTCGTTGAGGCCGGCGTTTACGCCGTACTGGGCCGGCGAGAACCCGTTGAACTTCTTGAGAGTCGACTGCCACTCTTTCCGGGACGCGTAGACCCAGTTGTAGTTGAGCTTCGTGATCTCGTTGTAGTTCCGCAGGGCTTCGGGATCCAGCAGGTAGGCGTTGGCCGACGAGCGGGTCCGGTCGATGATCGTGAAGTCGCTCGGGCTCGGCAGCAGCGTGTGGCCCAGGAGCTTCAGCTGATCCAGCGTCAGGAAGCCGTTGAGCTGGCCGTCGGCGGCATAGTCGAAGAAGTTGAATCTTCTCGACAGGGCGCCGGAGGGGTCGGGAACGTCTTCCAGAGGCGTGGTGGAAAGCACGCCCTGGTTGCCGCTGGAGAAGGAGAGCAGCGAGTATTCCGTCGATCCGGCGTCGTAGGTGCTCGTACCGCCCAGGAAGCGGGCCATGGCACCGGATTCGGACATGCCCATCGCCGACGCGTTGTCGACGAAGTTCTGGATTTCCGAAGCGGTCAGCATGCCGTTCTTGTTGGAATCGATCACCGAGAAGGTGCCGTTGTTCAGGAGATACTGAATAGCGACCTGACCTTCGATGGCGGCGACGGCGTTGCCGACGTCGATCCGGCTGTAAGCCAGACCGGTTTGCGGCAGGTCGACGCCGGTGAAGTTATTCAGCTCGTCGTAGTAGACGGGCACGGCCGTCCACTGGAGGATCGAGTTGACGCCGTCGGGGTTGGCGTAGGTGCTCAGATCCTTGAACGGATGCTGGCCGAAGTTCAGCACGTTGGCACCGACGGGCTGGGTGAGATAGGCATCGGCGGTGGCGCCGGAGCGGTTCATGTTCACCCAGTAGTTGATGGCCGAGCTGACGATCGCGAACGAGCCCTGAGCGACGGCGGTGGACATCGACGTTCCCGCCTGGTCGAACACGAGCGGGTTGGTGCCCGAGCTGGTCTGGGCGAAGGTCGGGACGTCGATCCCCGGGGCCATGTAGTCGAGCGTGATGCTGGCATTGCTCGAATACAGGATGTCGTCGCCGTAGAGGTTGAACTGGCCGTCGGTCATCGTGAAGACTTCGCCAGTGCCGATGCCGGTTCCGGTGCCCGCGGGGTCGCGGAACTGGATCGGGATGAAGGCACGGGTGTTCGGTCCGACGTCCGGATCGGTCGGTTCGGTGTTCGGCGTCAGGTAGAACGGCAGCGGGGTGGTCATGCCGACGGAGACCACTTCATTGAGGACGGCCGGCATGGACATGCCGTTCCAGTCGCCCGTGGTGAAGGTGGTCGTCGTGGTGTCGCCGTTGGGGATACCGAATTGGCCGGCGGCCCCGAGGCTGGCGATGCCCATCTTGCGGATCCGCAGCAGTTGCTGCTTGAAGCTGGCGACGACTTGCGGATAGGCCGCGAAGGCCTGCCCTTCGGTCGGGAAGCTGGTCTGCGTGCCCCAGCTCATGTTGGCACCGATGACGCGGTCCTTCTGACCGGGGCGGATCGGGTCCTGTACGTAGGGGTTACGGCTGACGTACTGGAGGGCCTTGAAGATCGCCTGGTTCGACGTCCAGCCGAGCGAGCCGGCCGCGATCGGCCCGGCCGCCGCACCGGTGACGAACAGATTGACGGGCAGGATGGTGGCGTCGGGCACCATCTGGGCGATGATACCGGCGACCGGTGTCCCGTGACCTGATGTGGCACCCGAGTTGGCACTGACGCCGGAGGTATCGACGTCGCCAGGGCTGTTACGCCGCCTGTTGATATTGGTGCCGCGTGCGACACGGCCACGGAAGGCGGTGTTGTCGGCATCGACGCCGGTGTCGAGCACCGCGACGGCCGAGTTCTGGCCCTGATACGGCACGCCGAAGGTGCGAAGGTCGTTCAGGCCGATGATGTTGCCCGTGGTGGAACCGGCCAGGCTGAGGGTGCTGGCGAATTGCCAGATACCGTCGTTATCGGAGACCCACATCTTCGTGCCGTCGGCCGACAAGGTGATGCTCAGGCTGCTGTCCTCGAAGGAGGTCTGATCCCAGGCCGTGGAGACGTTGAAGCCTTCGGCGAAGGGGGTGACCGTTCCGTCAGGTGCGACCCGCAGAACGCGACCGCCGGTGAGGCTGGTGCCGTCGTTGCGGAAGCGGTAATCCGCGGGATTGCCTGTGCCCATCGAAGCCGGATCGACGCCGACGACGCCAGGCCCGTTGACCGGGGCATAGAAGTTGTAGGCCACGCCGCCGATGGTGACGGTACCTGAAGTGGCCATGCCGGTCGCCAGGTCGGTCACGAACATGCTGCCGATGTAGGTCGGCGTGTCGGTCGTGCCGGTCGTGGGGTCGACGGTCGAGCCGTAGGAGAAGTAGCCGAAGTAATCGAACGCGATGTCCTGATAACGCCGGAACGGAGTCTGGGCGATCGAATAGGTATCGATGACCGTGCTCGTCGCGGGCGTGAAGATCGTGTCGAGATTGATCTGCTCGATCGGGATATTCGTGCCGGGGGCCGGGTTCGGGGTAATGAACAGGCCGCCCAGATTGCCCTGAATGCCGCTGAACCCGGGCACGCCGGGCAGGCCGCCGGCGGAACGGGCCGTCAGGTCGGTGAAGACCGAGAAGATCTGCTCGGAATATCCGACGAGATTGTTCGAAGCGGTCAGGGCGACTTGCGGGCCGAGATCCAGGTTCGTGATCGACACGCCGGGCGGGAGAACGGCCTTGTTCAGGTCCTGGCCGGGGCGATAGACGTTGGCGTCGAAGTAGAGGGCGACGTAATCGCCGTTGGCGTCCTGGGTGCCGGTGCCCGAAAAGAGCCCGCGGATACGCTTCTGCTGTTCGACCGGCGGTACGACGATCGAGGTCGGCGTACGCGTGAAGAGCTGATTGATCGTGCTCTGCTCGTTGAATGTCGCCAGAACGCCGATCAGAGTGCCGTCGGAACCGATGGCGTAGATCCGGTTCTTGGAGGCGTCCGTCGAATCGGCGGTGCTGATGAGCATCGCCGAGCGGCCGAAGTAGTAGCCTTCAGGGTCGAAGGCGATGTCGTACCAGTTCACCAGGCCGCTGGCCCGGGTGACGACGGAACTGGCGTCGGCCGCGGGGTTGTTCTGCAGCTTCTGGATCAGGTCATTCATGTCGAAGAACGTGGACGCCTTACCGGTGGTCGGATCCACGCGATAGATGACGCCCGGGCGGTCGACGGCACCCGTGTTGCCGCCGGCACCGCGTGAGATGGCGTAAACGCCCTTACCGAAGTCACCGCCAGGGCCTGCCTGAATGCGAACGATGTCGCCGCCGAATTCGGAGGCTTTCGTAAGCTGGGTCACCGAGGTGAAACCCGTGGCCGATTCTGCGAACGGGGCCTGCGTGACATCGACCGTACCAAGGAAGGTAAAGGTCGGAGTGGTGGCCGCGGTGAAAGCGGTCGTGTACTGCTGCGTCGAAATGAACGGCGCCAGAACTTCACGCTTCTCCAGGGATTCGAACTGCGTATGCAGGCGAAGCTTGCCACGACGTTGACCCGCGCTCGATTGCGACTTGTGAGCCATCCTTGAACTCCTTCGACGTTTTCGGTCCATCCGGAACCGAGGCTTTCCAGCCCGGCCGCCCAACACCTGCTTGAGAATCGCCAGATTCTCCGGTACCAGGCTGAAAAAAGCGTTGTGGTCTACCTCGACGAAACTCGCCGATCGACCGTCTCATGGTGTTAGATCGGCCAAGGTCCGGCTCGAAAATCAAGAAAATCGTTAAATTCCGACGAACCGGGCGAAATCCTACCAAAGAAAAAACCCTCGAATCCGTTCGGATCCGAGGGTCGGTATCGATTCAGGCTCCCTGGTCGGAGCTTGTGCCGTCTCAGTGCGTGTGCGTGGTGGCGCGGCGCTGGACATCCAGCTCGATGCTGCCGAAGGTGCCTTCGTGGCGCTGGATCGTCATGCCCAGGGCCGTCAGCAGGCGCTTGGCCGTGTAGAAGTTCATCACGATCCGCTGCGTCGCCTTGACGTCCTGGCGACCCATGGCGAACGGCTGAGGATTCAGGCCGAAGTCCAGAATCACTTCTTCAGGAGTCGCCGTCACGCGGCAAAAATTCGAATAAGAAGGAAGAACGCCCGTGTCGTCCACGACGACCTGGACCTGGTTCTGTGCCTCTTGCGGTTGTTCGTCTGCCACGAATCACTCCTTCGTAAGGTTTTCGAATCGAACCCGAGAGCGACACACCAGATGCCGCGCGGGATTGATCGTTCGTTCAAGGGTGGCGCCATCCTAAACAAGCGTCGAATTCCCGACAAGGCTTGTTTTTCCGCTTTTTTGGAGGCTTCCGACATCACGAACAGCCTAATTTACCCATTCGATTCCGTCGATCGGTTCGCCGGGTACATCAACCGTTCCAGTTCGGAAACCGTGCGGCCCGTGGCACCGACCTGCGAAAGGACGAGATCACGTGCCCGCAGGCCTTTCGCCAGCCGTTCCGCGGGGGCGATCATGTCGTGTTCGAGGGCTTTTTCGAGCGCTTCGCCGTCGCGGACGATGGTCGCCGCCTCGCGGCTCATCAGGAGCTGCACGGTATCACGAAAGTTCGCCGTATGTTCGCCGAAATGGACCGACGCGCCGAAGGCCGCGGGTTCCATCATGTTTTGTCCGCCCCGGCCCGGAAACAGGCTGCCGCCGACGAACGCGAAATCCGCCAGGCCCCAGACGGCCGACAATTCGCCGAGCGAATCGACGAGAATCACGGAGTCCGCTGGCAAGGAAGCGGCGGACTGCGAATCGAGCAAGCTGCGGCGCACCAGCGGAAGCCCGCGGCGGGCGATCGAGCGGGCGACTTCGTCGAACCTTTCGGGATGCCTCGGCACGACGATCAGGCGGAGCCCGGAATGCCGGTTTCGCAGCTTTTCGTAAACGTCCAGAACGACGTCTTCCTCGCCGCCCATCGTCGAGCCAGCCACCCAGACCGTCTCGCCGGTCTTGAGGCCGAAGGCGGTCCGAAGCTCACGGGTTTTCGGGTTCTGACGGTCGGTTTCCAGGTTGTCGTATTTGATCGATCCGGTGACTTTCAGCTTCGGCGCGGGCAGGCCCAGCGTGCGGAAGCGGTCGGCGTAGTCTTCCGTCTGCACGGCGACGACGTCGATACGGGCCAGTGTCGGGCCGATCCAGCGGCGGATCCGCTTATAGCCTTTCTGGCTTCGGGCACTCAAGCGGCCGTTGAGTAGCGCGACTCGTGCTCCGGCCTCTTCGGCGGAACGGATGAGATTCGGCCAGAGTTCGAGTTCGACCAGGGCGAGGGTCGTCGGGCGGATGCGATTCATCGCCTGACGCGTGGCCCAGCTGAAATCGAGCGGGGCGTAGAAGGTCAGCAGTTCGGGGAACAACTGGCGAGCCTGGTTCAGGCCCGTTTCGGTCGTCGTGGAGATCACGATGTCCCAATCCGGCCGGCGGCGTTCCAGCTCCGCCACGAGCGGCTTGAGCAAACGAACCTCGCCCATCGAAACGGCGTGAAACCAGACGCAAGGGCCACGTCCGACCCGCTCGGGGCACAGCCCCAGGAATTTCTGAGACCACCCTTCGCGATATTTCCCGCGTTTCCATGACTTGTAGAGCAGCATGGGCGACGCGAAAACCAGCGCGGCGATGTAAATCACGTTGAGGAAGCGTGACATCCGTTTCTTGCCTCTTCGACCCGATTCAGTCCGAAAATCCGTCCGTGATGATTCGATGCACTTACCATGCCAAACCAGTGCGATTTTGGCGATAGAAAAGGGTCGATGTTCTCAACATCGACCCTTCAAGCGATTTGGCGACACGCGAGACTGGAAAACTTCAATAATTTTCCAGATGTTCCGCGTGTTTCATGCAGCACGACTTGTATTTTTTACCTGACCCGCACGGGCAAGGGTCATTCCGGCCGACCTTTTTGCCGCTTCTGCGGACCGGTTCCTTGCGTGCCGGGCCTTCCTTGGAGTTCGCCGTGGCTTCTTCGGCGGTAGCTCCGGCGGAATCGCCGGTTTCTTCATAAGCGGACGGGGCGGATTCGTGAATCGTGCGGGCCCGCTGCAGGGCGCGGCTGGTGGCGAGCGAGCCGAGGAAGTTCGGGTCGAACTGTTCCATACGGAAGATCAGGTCGGTGACCTTATCGGCGACTCCGTCCCACATTTCCTGGAAGATTCGCAGGCCTTCCCGCTTGTATTCGACCTTGGGGTCGACCTGGGCGTAGCCGCGCAGACCGACGGAACTGCGCAGATGGTCCATCGTGCGGAGGTGTTCCATCCAGGCGCCGTCGACGATGTGGAGAAGCACGATCTTCTCGAGTTCCCGCATCTCGGGGCGGTAAGTTTCGTCGATCTTGTTCTGGAGGGTGGTTTTTAGCTCTTCCGAGCCAAGCTTGCCCCAGCCTTCGGCGTCCATCTCGACGCCGAGATTTTCGGTCGCGAGCCGCGCGATCTGTCGCAGCGGTTCGATCTGCGGCGTTTCGCGGGCGGTTTTGCCCCGGCCCTGTTTCACGAAGGCCTTGTCGGCCAGATCCATCAGTTCGCCGGCGACCTTGCCGCCTTCGTAGTGGTCATCGGCGAGCTTGAGGAACATGGACTGGATTTCGGGACGGAACATGTCCTTGATCTTGTCGGTATCCACCGTGAGGCCGTAACGTTCGGCGAACCATTCGGCGAAGCCTTCGCGGTCGTACTGCGGTGGTGAAGCCGGCGTGGCTTCGCGGAAGTGGCGTGCGATGTGGACGTGTACCGGGAAGTGGGCGTCCCAGGCATCGTAAAGCTGGCGGATGCCCTTCTTCAGATGTTCCACGACCTGAGGCTGTTCGAGATCGGCCCAGACTTCGGCGGAAGCGGGAACGGCGAACTTGTGATGGGTCCAGTCCGCCAGGCTGCGGCGGCCCCAGTCCTTGTCGAGAAATTCGCGAGCCGCCGAAAGATCGACTTCCTCGATCGCCGGGACGATCTTTTCCAGGAACATCGTGCGGATTTCGCCGCGAACCCGGTTCGGTTCGCCGTCGCGGGGGATCATCCGCATCAGATCCCGTTCCTTGACCTCGACCCCGTACCGGGTCTTGACCCAGTTCGCCAGGGCCTGCACGTTCCAATCGGAGAATTCCACATCGGCCGGCATGTGTTCTTCGATGGCTTCGTCGAGCTGCGGTTCGGCCTGCTGCACGGCACGGGCCTTGGCGGCCGACGTCGATTCGTCGAAGCTCCGGTTCCGGAATTCTTTCACGGTCAGCTCGCAGCCGAGCCGCGGACCGGCCCAGTCTGTGAAGCTGGAAACGCCGTAATCGGGGTCGAGGAACAGCTTCACGGCCGAATCGATTTGCCGGTCGATCATTTCGAGCACGGCCAGCTTCGGCGGATAGTTGTCGAGCAGACCCTGGCGGAAGCCGTAGACCTTCTTCCGCTGCTGGTCCATGACCTCGTCATATTCCAGGAGGTTTTTGCGGATGTCGAAGTTCCGCTCTTCCATCTTCTTCTGGTTGGCTTCGATCCGCCGGCTCACCATCGGGCTTTCGATGGCGTCCTCTTCCTGCATGCCGATCAGCCGGCTTGACAGGACGTTCTTGAGCCAGTCGCCGCCGAATTTGCGCATCAGGTCGTCTTCCAGCGACAGGAAGAACCGGCTCGAGCCCGGATCGCCCTGACGGCCGGAACGGCCCCTCAACTGGTTGTCGATCCGCCGGCTTTCGTGCCGTTCGGTACCGATGATGTGCAGGCCGCCCAGTTCGGCCACTTCCCGGCCTTCGGCCTTCATGCCGTCTTCGTACTTCATGACGGCCTGCCGCCAGACTTCCGGAGGAACTTCCAGGCGGGTCGGATAGATCAGGCGGCCGTCGGCGTCCTTCACGTTCTTCAGGTCAGCCCAGGCCATGAATTCGGGATTGCCGCCGAGGATGATATCCGTACCCCGGCCGGCCATGTTCGTGGCGATCGTCAGGGCCGACTTTCGGCCCGCCTGAGCCACGATCTCGGCCTCACGCTCGTGATACTTGGCGTTGAGGACCTGGTGCTCGATCCCCTGCCGCTTGAGCACGTCCGAAAGCAATTCCGACTTTTCGATCGAAGTCGTGCCGACGAGAATCGGCCGCCTTTTGTCGTGAATCTCGCGGATTTCGTCGACGATCGCCTTGAATTTGGCCTTCTCGGTGCAGTAAATCGTGTCCGGGAAGTTCACGCGTTTCAGGCCCCGGTTCGTGGGGATCGCGATCACGTCCAGGCCATAGACTTTCATGAACTCGTTGGCTTCGGTCATGGCCGTGCCGGTCATGCCCGCCAGCTTTTTGTAAAGCTTGAAGAAGTTCTGCAGGGTGACCGTGGCCAGGGTCTGGTTCTCGGCCTTGATCTGAACCCGCTCCTTCGCCTCGACGGCCTGGTGGAGGCCGTCCGACCACTGCCGGCCCTGCATCAGGCGGCCCGTGAATTCGTCGACGATGATGATCTCGCCGTTGATGACCACATATTCCCGGTCGCGCCGGTACAGGTGGTGTGCCTTCAGCGAGTTATCCAGCAGGTGGGGCCAGTCCATGTTGCCCAGCGTGTAGAAACTCTCCACGCCGGCCAGCTTCTCGGCCTCGCGCACGCCTTCTTCGGTCAGGTGGGCGGTGCGTTCCTTTTCCTTGATTTCGAAGTGCTTTTCGACCTGGAGCTGGCGGGCGACACGGTCGGCTTCGACGTAGCGGGTGATGTCGTCGTCAGCTGGGCCCGAGATGATCAGCGGTGTCCGTGCTTCGTCGATCAGGATCGAGTCGACTTCGTCGATGACGGCATAGTTCAGAAACTGCTGGCACTGCTGGTCGCGCGTCGGCTTCATGTTGTCGCGCAGGTAGTCGAAGCCGAATTCGTTGTTGGTGCCGTAAGTGATGTCACGGCGATAGATTTCGAGCCGTTCGCGCGAGTCCATGTCGGACTGGATCGCGCCGATCGACATGCCCAGGGCATGGAAAAGCGGGCTCATCCACTCGGCGTCGCGGCGGGCGAGGTAGTCGTTCACCGTGACGACGTGCACACCCTTGCCTTCCAGCGCGTTCAGATACGCCGCCAGAGTGGCCACCAGGGTTTTGCCTTCGCCCGTGATCATTTCGGCGATGTTGCCGCCGTGCAGCACCATGCCGCCGATGAGCTGGACGTCGTAATGCCGCATGTTCATGAAGCGGCGGCCGGCCTCGCGGCAGACGGCGAAGGCTTCGGGCAGAACGTCGTCGAGCGTTTGTCCGCCAGCCAGGCGACGACGGAATTCCGCCGTCTTCTCCATGAGCTGGGCATCGGAGAGAGCCTGAATTCGCGGCTCCATCTCGTTGATGACCGCGGCCGTGGCACGGTGCCGACGCACGATCCGCTCGTTCGAATTGCCCACCAGGCGGACCAGGCCATTCGAAAGCCATTCCGTCATGGTGCCGGCGGCGTCGGTCGTCTTGTTCCACAAGTCCGTCAGAAAGTCCATGGCGCGGTCGAAACTCCTACATCACGAAGAGATTGTCCTAGTCCGATCTTGACGGAATCCCGCCTGATCGTCAAGGTGACCACGACCGATACGACCCTTACAGCGCCTCGACAGGCGATGACCGGTCGAAATTGCCCACCCCTGCACCGAGTTGCCATTTTCTCTTCAGGTTGGTTTTTTCGATATCAGAAAGCCGTCGCCTGGGCTGCTCCGTTCGAGTTCGATCGGATGGCGCGGACCGCCCACGCGCGGAATCTCTCCGGGCCCTGAAAGCTCAGAGCCCGAAGAGACCGGTGCGGACAGAAAAGAGGGAGCCGAACGATCGAAAACAAAAAAGCGAAGGAATTCGCGAGATCGAACCGGGCACCGGCCGCTGCCGCCGGAGCCTGAACGACTTTTCGAAGACAACCCCTCCGGCGATCTCCCGTTCGATCGAACCGACGAACCGGAGATGCCCCCGCATCCTTGCGCACACGGCGAACGCTCCGGTTTCGGCCGGTTCCTCGCGGTGTGTTCTTCCTGAATAACTCAAGACTCGCGAGGCTCCCGCGAAAGTCGCCATGAACCACCATAAGGCTATTATTTGCAGGGATTTAAAAATCTCGATTTTTTATTTTCGGAATAATCCGCAAGGAATCACGCTTGCGAAACGTCTGTCTGCATGAGAGATGATATCCCTGCTTCAGCGAACGTCGTCGTTCCAGCCGTCGGGAAGCTTCGTCGATGAAATATGTCGATCTCGGCAGTACGAATCCGGAAATGCTCAAACTGCTGGCCCAGATGGGCCGGTCTGACACATGGGCCGAATTCATCGCCCGGTATGACCCCATGATCGTGGAGCTGTGCCGCCACTGGGGCGTGTCTCAGCAGGATCAGGAGGAGATCCGGTCCATCGTGCTGATGCAGCTGATCGAAACCTTCAGCGACGAACAGTCGAGGGTCCTCACTTCGTTCCGGGGTTTCCTGTTCCGGCTCATCACCAACAAGATTCAGGACTTCATGCGAAAGCGGCGGAGGGACCCGATCGTCATGTTCTGCGACCCGGCCACGCTCGATGACATCGACTGGCAGGGAACCCTCCCGCTGGCGAACCTTGAGGCGATCGAGGCCGACATTCACGCCAGGCTCGTCAATCTGCAACGTGTTTTCGAAGCGGCCAGGCTTCGTGCGAACAAACCCGAAACGTGGAAGATCTTCCGTGCTGTGTCCATTCGCGGCGAGCCGATCGATGTGGTCGCCGAGCGGTTCGGCGTGTCGCGGCTGACCGTCACGAAGGCGAACGCTCGTGTGATTCAGTTCATCCGTGACGAGATCCGGAGGTCGTGACAATGACGGATTCTCGCTTGCCGTCGTCGTCCGATCGGAGCGGCTGCCCGACGCCCGAGCAATGGCGCATGATCGAATCCGCCGAGTCGATGACCGAGATCGATCCGGCTCTGGATGCCCATATCGAGAACTGCCCGAACTGTCAGGCGCGACTGGAACGAAGCCTGGCCTCGGACCGCCTGGCGTTCGACGCGATCGTGGGCGACATCGATCCGATCGTCCGCTCCCGCAAGGCCCTTGAGCTGCCCGCCGGCTTCGAACTCGCCGGTGAGCCGATACACGGCGGCAGGGGCTATGTGGTGAAAGCCCGGGAAGTCGCGGCCGATCGTTTCGTCGCTCTCAAATTCCCGCATGCTCCCGGGGCGGTTTCGCGTCACGATCGAGTCGCTTTCGAAGCCGAAGCGGCTGCGATTCGCAGGCTTTCGCATGCTCACATCGTGCGGCTTTACGAACTTCGGCTCGATCACGACCCGCCCGCACTCGTCATGGAATGGATCGGGGGCGGCACTCTGCTGGAACGCATCGAAACGCAGCCGCCGAACTTCGAAGAGACGGTCGGGCTGATGATCGACCTGTCGAGCGCCGTCGCCCACGCCCATGAAAAGGGGATTCTGCACCGGGACATCAAGCCTTCGAACGTGATGATGGCCGGGCCAGGCTACGGCGCAGCCCGGCTGTGTGATTTCGGACTGGCCAAATTCGGCAAGCCGGACGGTGGCTGGTCGACGGCGACCGACTTCATCGGTACGCCGGTTTACATGGCGCCCGAGGCCTTTCGCAACGATACCGGCAGCATTGGCCCGCAGGTGGACGTGTATTCTCTGGGAGCGGTGATGTACCGGCTGCTGGCAGGCCGATTGCCGTTCGATGGAGCGAACCCGATCGCGCTGGGAATCCAGGTGCTGCACCGGGAACCGACCCCGCCGAAGCAACTGCGGCGCGAGATTCCGGCCGATCTCGACACGATCTGCACAAAGTGTCTGCGTAAGGATCCCGACGAGCGTTATGCGTCGGCCGCCGCGCTTCATGCCGACCTGGAACGATACCGCCAGGGCCGGGCGATTCACGCAAGCCGCGACGTGCTCTTCGACAAGCTGCGCCGCTGGGCTCGCCGCGACCCTCGTGCCGCGATTCAGGCCGCCGGATTCGTGGGGGGGCTGATGGTGACGATCGTCGCCCTGGCGACGTTGCTCAACAGGTCGCGAACGAGCGAGAAGCGAGCGATCGAGAACGAGACGAGGGCGATCGCGAACGAAAGGCTCGCGACCGCCAATGGCGAACTGGCCCGGAAAAACGCCGTTTTCGCGGAGAAGCGGCTGAACGAATCGATCCGGGCGATGACGCTGGCTTCGCCGATTCTCAAGCGATTCATGCATGAATATCCGCTCAATCCTGGCGAGGTGCGAGGCATCGTCGAATTCGCCACGATGCGCGAGACGCTGGGAATCGAGCCGAAAGGGATTCTGGAGCGATTCAAGTTTCATGAATTGACGATGGAAATGGCGGACGGAATCAGCGGGGCTCCCGGAATGAAGCCAAAAGCCAGGGAATTGACCCGACTGGGAATGGAAGGGCTGGAGCGATTGCTCGAAGAGCATCCGGACGAAGTTTCGAAAGTCATCGTCGGCAGAAGCGCCGATGGCGTTTATAAAGAAACCGTCAGGGACAAAGCCCTGGTGCGCATCGCTCAGGCATGCCTGCAACTGACCGCGACGAATCTACGAGAGGAGAGAATCGGTTTAGGCGACAATGTGGATCGTCCTGAAGAATGTCTCGAACTGCTTGCGAAAGCGGTACGGACGTCGGATCTCGCGTTGGAAGCCAACCCTCTGATGGGTGAGGCGTTCGCCACCAAGGCCAGTGCCTATCATGCGATCGCGCGTATCGAAATCGGCCGGGGCCAGCGGAACGCCGCGATCGCGCATGTGCGGGAATCGCTTTCGATCATGGAGCGACTGCGACTCGAAGATCTCGCCCACCCGCAATATTGGATTTTCGAGTCCGCGACACGTTGCACGATGGCCATGATGCTGATGCAGCCGCCCGCGGACCCGGCCGCCGCGTTGGGCGAATACCGGTATCTGAAATCTCTCATGAAGGATCCGCTTCTCAACCGGAATGATTCGATCGTAACGGAAAGCCTCCGTACCAAAAACAAAATGCAAATCTGGGACTATACCCACTGGGGTTACATGATTCCGCTCGGACTCGACAAGCCAGTCGAGGCACTGGAGATGGTCGATGCAGCGATTGCCTCGTTTCCGGTTTCGGAAGGCAGCACCAACATCGATTCCGTCCTTCGCAGACGGTTGGACGGTCTGAAGCTCGAACGGCTGTGTCTTTCCCGGTTCAAGGGGGCGACGCAATCGGAACTGGAAGCGATGCATGATCGTCTGATGAGCGAATTCAGCGCGATCGAAGCTGCCGAGCAACGTGAAACGGCGATCTTTTATCTCCTGACGTACACGCCCGCCCTGTCGCGCCGGGACCTGAAACGAGCCCTGGAATCGATTCCGGACGTGACGAAGTATCCGAGCCTGCAAGCCTCCGAACTCGAACGAATCCGGATCCTGCTGGGCATCACGCCTGTCTCCGAGACGTTCGAAGGCCCCGAATCGATGTCGAAACGCCGTTGCATCGGCAACGCGTTTCCGATGCTGAAAGTCATGGCGGAAACGAGTCGGCTGATCGACCAGGGCAAGTATGATGCAGCCCGCCTGCGCTGGAAATCGATCGAAGCCTGGCGTAAGGAGGACAACGTGGTTCCGGCTCAATATATCTTGGTCTTCAGTGAACTCAAGGCCAGGATCGACGCCGCTCGCTGAGCGTATTCGGCGCGTCGAATCACTTGGAAAACGACAGGTCCGGGCGTTATCATGAAGTAAGTGCCCGGGCAGTCCGCCTCTTTCGCATGATCGTAATCGTCCGCAACGGCTCCCATGCCGCAATGTGACGAAACCGAACCGTTCCGCAAGCACGCAATCGGCCCTTCAGGACGAACATGAGCGAACACCAGGAAGCCAGTGCCGCAACGGCCGGATTCGAGCTGATCTTTCTGGGCTGCGGCACGTCCACGGGCGTGCCCATGATCGGCTGCGACTGCGAAGTCTGCGAATCGACCGATCCGCGCAACCACCGCATGCGGCCGAGCGTCGTCGTTCGCACACCACGCGGCAACATTTTGTTCGACACTTCGCCCGAAATGCGCCTGCAGCTCCTGCGCGAGCGGCCTGGGCCGATTCACGCCATCGTGTACACGCATGCCCATGCGGATCATCTCTTCGGGCTCGACGATTCCCGCCTGTTCGCCCGGGCCCTGGGCGGCGTGCCGGTGCCGGTTTATTGCGAAGCCGAAGTCGAAGCCCACATCCGCACGGTTTTCTCCTATGCTTTCGTCGACGAAACGAAGCGATTCCCTTCCGGCGGCGTGCCCCGGTTGAGATTCGAAACGATCGCGCCGAACGCCCCCTTCGGCGTGCTCGATTACGAACTTTTCCCCCTTCGGCTGCATCACGGCCGGTTCGAAGTGCTGGGCTTTCGAATGGGCGATCTGGCGTACTGCACGGACGTGAACAAGATTCCGGACATCTCGGCCGCCCGGCTCGAAAATCTCGATGTGCTGATCCTTGACGCACTAAGGTTCGAAAAGCATCCGACCCACTTCAACCTGGAAGACGCCCTGGCCGCCATCGAAAAGCTCAAGCCCCGTCGCGCCATTCTCACGCACCTGTCACATTCCTTCGATTTCAGGAAAGTCTCGGAACTGCTTCCGCCCAACGTTCAGCTCGCGTATGACGGCCTGCGAGTGACCTGGAACGGCATTCCGACGCGACTCGTGACGGACCTGATCGACACCGATTCGGACACCTCGAATGTCGAAAAACATCCTTCCGCCCTGGCTTGACAAATACGTTCGCGCCCTCGAGACGCTTTCGCCGGAACGGCGCGAGGAATTCAACCGCCAGGTCGCCGGAGTGGACTGGCCCCTGATCCGCGGGCTCGTCGAAAAGTACGTCATCAACGACGTCGACTCCGGCGAACTGCCGATCGATACGGCCTCCGTCGAACCGGCTGAGTTCGTGCCGATCCCCACGACACCGGAGCGGATCGAAGAAGCCGGCACCGCGATCGCCGTCGGCGAAGAGATGCTCCGCGCCGGGCGGGTCGGCGTGCTGATCGTCGCGGGCGGCCAGGGCTCGAGGCTGGGCTACGATGGACCGAAGGGAACCTATCCGATCGGCCCGGTGAGCGGTTCCAGCCTCTTCCGGTTCCACTCACGCAAGGTTCTGGCTCTGGGGCGAAAGTTCGGCCGGCAGTTGCCGCTGCTCGTGATGACGAGCCCGGAAAACGATGCCGCCACGCGGGCCCATTTTCACGAAAACCGCTATTTCGGGCTCGACCCGCAGAAGGTCCGATTCTTCGCCCAGGGGCAGTTGCCGGCCGTCGACCGTCTCACGGGCGACCCGCTCTTTTCCGAACCCGGCCGGCTGGCCCTTTCGCCCGATGGCCACGGCGGGTGTCTCTATGCCCTGGCCCGGCGTGATTCGGCCGACGACCGCACCGCGCTGGAATGGCTCGAATCGCTGAAAGCCGACACGCTTTTCTATTACCAGGTCGACAACCCGATGGTGAAAATCGCTGATCCGTGGTTTCTGGGTCTTCATGAAAAGGCCCAGTCGCAGGTCAGTTTCAAAGTGGTTTCGAAAACCGAGCCGGGCGAAAAGGTCGGCGTGGTTTGCATTCTGCCCGACGGGCACAAGGGTGTCATCGAATATTCCGATTTGCCGCGGGAACTGGCCGAAGAGCGCGATTCTCATGGCCGCCTCGCTTATCGGGCCGGTTCGATCGCCGTTCACGTCTTCCGCACGGACTTCCTCCAGGAGCTCGCCACGGGTTCGACGCGCCTGCCCTTCCATAAGGCGCTCAAGAAGGTGCCTTATTGGGATTTCGAAACCGGCCGGAAAGTCGAACCCGTCGAACCCAACGCCGTCAAATTCGAAGCTTTCATTTTCGACACCCTGCCCATGGCCGAACGGTCGGTCATCGTCGAAACGGATCGCCGCTCCGAATTCGAACCGCTCAAGAACGCCACCGGGCCCGACTCGCCGGAAACCGTGCGAGCGGCCCTGACGGACGTGGCCGTAGCCGTACTGACAAAATTGGGGATCGACATCCCGCGTGACGTCTCGGGCCGGCCCCGTTTCGCCCTGGAACTCGACCCCTGTCTCGAAGACGATGCCGATGCCATCCTCGCACGCATCGGCCCGGCGAAAACGGTCGATCGCCCCCTGAGCCTGTTCGAGGACGATCGCCCTTTCGCGAAATGAAATCCTGACCGCATCGAATTTCCGCCTGGCGAATCAATCAAGGAACGACAACGAAATGCTCCACGCGATCATCATGGCCGGCGGCAGCGGCACCCGGTTCTGGCCCAAAAGCCGCAGGCACAGGCCCAAACAGCTTTTGACGCTCACCGGCGAGCGAAGCCTCATTCAGCAGACTTTTGACCGGATCGGGCCGCTGGCATCGGCAGATTGCGTGCGCATCGTCACCGGCGCGGATCAGGTGGCCGCTATCGCGGCTCAACTTCCGGAAATCCCGGCCGGGAATCTGATCGCCGAACCCGCCCCGCGCGATACGGCCGCATGTGTGGCCCTGGCCGCGATGTGCGTCGCCCACGACGACCCTGAGGGCGTCATGGTCGTGATGCCGGCCGACCACGTCATTCGGCCTGAATCGGCCTTCGTCCGCACGATCGAAGCCGCCCTGAAAGTCATCGATAAGGAGCCCCAGTCGCTCGTGACGTTCGGCATCCGGCCGACTCGCCCTGAGACCGGATATGGCTACATCGAACATGCCGAAGAGCTGGACCGCCACGGCGAAGTGCCGGTGTATCGCGTCGCTCAGTTCCGTGAAAAGCCGAATCGCGAAACGGCCGAGCAATTTCTGGCGACGGGCCGATTTTCCTGGAATTCGGGAATCTTCGTCTGGAAAGCGTCGACGATTCTGGCCGAACTGGCACGGCACCGCCCCGGCCTGTTCGAAGCGATGCAGCCGATTCGCGAAGCCATGGGCACGCCCCGCTATGACGAAGTCCTCAAGACCGTCTTTCCGACGCTGGAGAAGGTGCCGATCGACAAGGCCGTCATGGAAAAATCGGCCCATGTGCGGATGCTCGAAGTGCTCTTCGACTGGAACGACGTCGGCGACTGGCGTGCTCTGGCCGACCTGGAACCCGGCGACGAAAGAGGCAATGTCGTTCAGGGTGCCGTAAAGCTCGCCGATTGTGACGATTCGATCATTGTCAACGAAGACGGCAAGTTGATAGCGGCGCTAGGGCTGGAAGGGGTCGTCGTGGTCGTTTCAGGCGGCGTGACGCTCGTGGCGAAGAAGGACAAGCTCGACGCGCTCAAGGCCCTCGTCGAATCGCTGGGCACTACGGGGCATGGAGATTTTCTGTGACTTCGCCCGCCGATCGACCGGCCAGTCCCCTGCCCGACGGGGTCATTCTGGCCATCGATTGGGGCCGGAAACGGGTCGGCCTCGCCGTCAGCGATTCCGGCCATTCCATGGGCTTTCCGCTCAAACAGCTCCAGCGCAGCTCCGATCAGACTGAGCTTTTCGCCTTGAGACGCGTCGCCGCCGAAAACGGCGTACGGTCGATCGTCGTCGGCTGGCCGATGCACGTTTCGGGTGATTCCGGTCAAAACGGTCCGGCGATTCTCACCTGGGTCGCAGCCGTGTGCGTACCGCTGCAATTACCGGTCTTTTTCGCCGACGAACGGTACAGTACCGTCATGGCCGAAGAATTCCTCCGCGAAACCGGCCGGAAGGCCGCGCGCCGTAAGGCCATGATCGATTCGATGTCCGCCCGGGAATTTCTTCAGGAGATTCTCGCAGGCGCCTGCCGAGTCTGGCCTTACGGACAAAATCCTCCTGAATTCGCACTGACCGAAAGAACACGAAGGCCATGACGATTGAGCGAAATCCCGAGATTCGAAGCCTCCTGATCATCGGCTTCGGTTTTTTGGGCCGGCGAGTCACGAAGGCCGCGACGGAATTGGGCTATGAAGTCACCGCGACGAGCCGCAGCGAGAAACGCCGAACGGAAATCGAAGCTGTCGGCAGCAGCTTTCTTCGCTTCGATATCAATTCGCCATCCATTCGCTTGTCCTCATACGATGCCTGGGTCTGGTGCCCGGCGTTCGACCGGTCCGCCGGGGTGACGGTGCATAGCGCCGTCGTTAGCGGGCTCATGCGGGCGATCGCTTCTTCCGACACCGCGCCGAAGCACCTGGTATTCACCGGCACGACCAGCGTTTACGGCCAGACATCAGGCGAATGGGTCGACGAAAACTCCGTTTGCGAACCCCGAACCGAATCGGGCCGGGCGCACGTCGAGGCCGAAAAGCGGCTGCACGCTTGGGCGGCTGATCAGGGAAGCATCGCCACGATATTGCGGTTGAGCGGTCTATATGGCCCGGAACGAGTGATCCGCCGCCAGGCGATCGCGGCGGGCGAACCAATCGCGTGCCACCCCGACACGTGGCTCAATGTCGTGCATGGTGATGACGCCGCTTCGGCATGCCTGCATGCATTGAATTCGGAGAAGTCCGGAATTTTCAATATCAGTGACGACCGTCCGGTCATGCGGCGTGAGTATTACGAAACACTGGCCCGGCTGCTGAACGCGCCTGCTCCCACATTTATCGATCCACGGCCCGACGAAGATGTTGGCGACAAGCGGGTGAGCAATCGGAAAGCCCGGCGCGAACTCGGCTGGGCTCCGACATATCCAGATATCGAAAAAGGACTGACGGCGGCGATCCAGGGGATATGAATCCTGGGTGCGAGTGTCGCGACACGTAAGTGTGTCACTGGCAGAAACCTATGATCCTGCGTTCAGGGAGTGCTCTTCGCCTTCGCCTTTTCTTTCGACTGATCTTCGAGATCCTGCAGATAGGGCAGGTTCGAGCGTTTTTCGAGCGATTCCTCGTAGACTTCGATCTCCTGGCCTTCGTAGCGCGAGGCCAGGGCCTCCAGCTCGGCCATCAGGGCCTGATTCGCCTGGGTGTAAATGGCCTTCTTTTCCTGGAGCTGCCGCCGCTGGGCGACCATCTTCCATTGGGCCAGAGTGCTGGTGAAACCGGTCGGGACGGGCGTACTTCGCCATTCCCGGACGAGTTCGGTCACACGTGCCCAGTCTGAGGCCTTCGTTCGATCACCCAGGCGAGCTTCGATGACGAACCGGCGAGCCAGGGCGTCAAGGATTTCGTCGCGGTAGGCGATCAGCCGCTGCTGAAATTCGACGGCAGCCGGCTTGGCGTCGGCCAGGATCGCGGGCACCTGGTCACCGGCCAGGACGGGGACGTCCAGTAACGGTTCGAGCGACCCGCCGACGAGCCGGACGCCGAAGAAGTCGAGCCCTTCCGGGGGTTCGAACCGGAGCGTGCCTTCACGGTCTGTCAGAGCGGTCGCCCGCACTGGGCCGGTGGGCCACTCGTGAATTTCGACCTTATGACCGGCCACGGGATGGCGGATCGGCGTGCCGCCTGTGGTCGCGAGCAATTGGGCGAACCGGAAAGTCGTCGGCGCGGTCGAAGGTGTCAGTGCCATGGCGACCAGCTTGTTGGTCTGCCGATAGCGCCGGCCGATCGGGTCACGAAAGCTGCTCAGAAGGGCACCGAATGCGCCGTCGCCGGTGACTTTCGTCGTTTTCACGTACGTCCACGGCTCGACCGTGCAGGAGACGAACTTGCCGGTACGGTCATAGAACAGGCGAACGAGCTGGTAATACTGACCCGGTTGGGCCAATAAGCTGCCTTCGGAAACCGCTGCCAGCGAAGCCCCGCGAATACGCAGGCGAACCTCTCCGCCTTCGTACCCGGCGACATCGGCGATGGCACGAAAGATGTCGCGGCTCAGTTCGAAAATGCCCCGAGCGAGGTCGGTCATCAGTACAGGTCGTGTGCGGACGGGGCCGAGGATGCCGCTGGAACGGTCGAATTCCCGCCCGACCAGTTCGATCGTGGCTTTGTCGGTACCAGGCCGCAGCCGCACGAGCCAGACCTTTTCGCCCCCCTGCTGCTTGCGGCGATCGTAAGTTACCGGTTCGGGCCATTGGGTCCAGAGGTCGAAGGCCGTGTCCCAGACATCGCCTTCCGCCCAGCGGGCGTCGAGGTTCCAGGCCCGGCCGACGATGCGATCGGCCAGTGATTCGAAGTCTGCCAGGACACGCTCGCCGGTGGCCGCGTCCAGCGCGATTCGGTCGTCGACGCTCAGATGGAGCACGATGTCATACGGCTGATTCTCGGCCGTGACGCTCTCCTGAGTCGACGCGGATGGCGCCGTCGCGGCGGGGGCTTCGGCAGGCGTTTCCTGAGCTAAACCGGCCGGGAATGGCGTCTGCATCGCCAGAACGGCAAATAGCGTCAGGGTGAAACTTTTCGAAGGCAATCGGCTGATGCGAATCATGGCGTTTTGGCCTCGGCAGCGGGGCGGACCGTCCACTCCCGGACATTGCGATAGAGGCGGTCCGAATTGGGCCGGACGCCGGTCAGATCCTTCCGCCAGGCGTATCGATGGGGAACCTGCCAGAGAGGAATCAGGGGCATTTCCTGACGGACGAGCCGGTCGATGAATCGTGCCTGGGCCCGCACTTCGGTTTCGACGAAGCCCCGTTCGAGGCTGAGAACCTGGGACAGAATCACGGGGCTGGCGAGCGCCGCCAGGCCGCCGGACTGCGGCGGGGCGTAAATGGCCGGGGCGATGAGGCCACCGATCAGGAAGTGATCCATCGTCGGCGACACGGATCGCCAGGCGAGTTCGAAGGGCTTGCCGGACCGGAGCGATTCTTCGAGTTCACCGGTTTGCCACCGCTTGAGTTTGATTTCGACCCCGAATCCGGTGAGCGAATCGGCGATTTTGGCGGCGACACGGGCGATTTCGGGCCGGGCGGGGTAATCGAGCGTCAGGGAAATTTTCGTGATCTTCAGCTCACGCTTCGCGGATGCGAAAAGTAGCCTGGCCATGGCAGCGTCGTACGGTACGGGCCGCACTTCCGAATCGTCCCAGGCGGTTCCTTTGGCGAATGTGCCATCGGCCAGGAATTCGTCGGGCCGGGGGGCGCGGCCGAGAAACTGCTCCTCGAAAAGCTCCTGCCGGTTCAGGGCATAGGCCAGACCGCGGCGGAACGACCGGTTCGCAAGCAGGGGGACACGGCCATCGATGGCGATCGAATGGACATCCGGTGTGGGGGTCGTCGAGACGGCCACCATCGGCGGCACCCGATCCAGCGAAAGGTCTGAGGGCACATGTTCGACCAGGTCCACACGGGCGTCCAGCAAAGCCTGCCAGGCGTCGCGGTCGTCATCGAAGACCAGTTCACGCACGCGAAAAGGGCCAGATTCCAGGCCAGGCTGGCGTTCGAACGTGCTTTCCGCCGCTTGCGATTCCACCCGGTTGCCAAGCCAGCGGAAATCGCCGGAACCGATCCAGCGTTCCGGAGTCACCGAGTCAGCGAATGCCGTTTCCGCGGGCATGGCGGCTCGCAGGAACCAGAAATCGGGCTGAAGCACGGGGCGCGAGAATTTGACCCGGATCTTGCGGTCGTCGACGGCCGTGACGGATTCGACGAGACCTGCCCAGGTGCCGTGATAGGCCGGGCTGGCGGGCTGGGCCCAGGAGGTCAAAGTAGCGACGAGATCACGGGCGTTCACGTTTCGTCCGTCGGACCAGCGCGCATCGGGCTTGAGTGTCAATTCTCCGGTGGTCAGGTCGACCAGTTCGTAACGGGCAGCCATCTGCCCGGGCGGCTCGCCTTTGTAGGAAGGCTCGCGGAGATCTTCGAGAAGGGGCCGGAACGTCAATTCCGCAGCCCGAGCCTGAGCCGGTGATGCTCCCCAGGGACGAGGCGTGGCCGAGATCGCCTCCTGCACGGCCACATTCACTGTCGGCCAGCGAGCCATCGCTTCAGCTCGCGCCGCGGCGAGACCCTCGGTTTCCGGCCAGGCGCGGTAGGCTTCATTGAGGCGGTCAAGGCGCTCGGGACGATCCTGCGGGGCCTGGCTCATGATCGTTCGAGCCACTTCACGCAGCTTATCGGCGAGGCTCTTCGCCGCAGGTGCGCTGGCGTCGATCGCACGCATCCGGGCCTGGCTTTCCCGGGCTCGCTCGTAGCGGCCTGCCGCCAAGTCGATTTCGCCCAGCTTGCCCAGACCTTCGATGGCAAGGGCTCGCGCCTGATCGTCTTTCGGGTTACGGGCCAGGGCTTCATTGACGAATTGCAGGCCGGCCATGAGGTCGCCCTGGTCGAACCGCTGCCGGGCTTCGGCGACGAGCAGCCTGCGGTGCGTGTCCACAAGCCCGCGCCATTTGGCGTCGCGGGTCTGCACAAACAGGATATATTCGAACGCCTTGGCGTAATCGCCGGCGGCGATGAGCCGATCGGCTTCCTGGAGAAGCATATCCTCGAAGTAGACGACATCGACGATATCTTCACGATAGACGGCATATTCCAGGCCATCACCTTCCAGCGGCATGACGAAAAGGCGGATGGAAGGGTCCTTTTCGATTTCCTTTTCGCGGGCCTCGAGTTCCGCCGATCTCTTGCGGCTGGGCGG
Source organism: uncultured Isosphaeraceae bacterium (assembly GCA_964608915.1). Lineage (GTDB taxonomy): Bacteria > Planctomycetota > Planctomycetia > Isosphaerales > Isosphaeraceae > QWQI01. The sequence goes on along the minus strand of CAZSQA010000005.1, from coordinate 152,950 downwards.
CCGGCGGGCATACTTCTTGGGCGTGGGCAAAGGCCTGGGGGCGAGCGGCTCCACGGGTACGACGGCCGAGTCCTTCAGTACCAGCCGATCGAACGGGGCGCGGGTCAGCAGGGGTTCGTCGGGTTTCGGGGCGGAAGCTGGCGCGGACGGCTTCGGGCCGGATTGACCGAACCCGCTGGGCGCTGTCAGCACGAACGAGCAAAGGGCCGTCGAAGTCAGGGCCCAGAAAATACGGTGATGTGGGGCCTTGGCGGTGAATGTCATTTGCCGGGCTCCGTGCCTGACGGCTTCGTCCCGGTTCCGGCTCGAAGTTCGGCCGGGATGGCCCTGAGCATGCCCGGGCGTTCGACGACGAACCAGCCGGCCTGAGTCGCCAGAATCGGCCCCTGCACCCACTGGCCAAGCCCGGTCCGCTTCGGAGTTTCCGCCGTATCCGACCAGACAGCCAGCGCGGAACCCTCGTTTTGCGTTAGCCAGACCGTTTCCGCACCGATGCGACGTGGCGAAACGGCCGGCATAAGGCCCTGAGCCTGTGTTTCTCTGCCGACCTGCCCGGCGGGGTCGATCACGCGGATCACGCCCGAAGGATGAAAGACCATCGCGCCGAAGCCGTCGATGCCATAGATCCTCGTGCCCGCTCCGGGGAATTTCCATTCGGCCTGGGTCGACAAATCACGAGCCGCCAGAGAGAGCACGGTGCCGTCCGACTTCAAGGCCAGCAGCGTTCGGCCGGTCGAGACGATCGTGCCGGAAAACGCGCCCTCGAGAGCCACGCGTGCGCCTTGCCTGAGCCGGGGCGGGTCCTTTTCGACCACGAGGCGCACGAGTCGGCCGGATTTGTCGGCGAGCGCCACGGAGCCTTCATCCAGAGCCACCATCGCCGTCCAGTTCCAGGGGCTGGACTTTTCGAAATCGGGCACGAACGGCTGACCGATAGCGCCCCCGTCCGCAATCGAAACCAGAGAAATCTCGCCATTTTCGCCTGCCACGACGAGCACTTCGCCGATCCGTACCGGCGCGATCCGGGTGCCCAGCGGCAGCGTCAGCTCCGATTCCTTGCCGTCTTTGCCGGAATGCAGCCGGATGCGTTTCGAGTCTTTCGTCGAGATCCCGATGCGGCCCGTTCCGCTGCCGTACCAGGTCCATTTCGTCTCTTCGCCGGAAGCGTCGCCGCCGACGGCCGATTCTTCCGTTTCCCGCGGTTTCCGGATCCAGTCCACCGCGACCGGTTTGCCGGGCGATTCCGGTTTCACTTCGATCGTCTCGCCACGGCCGTCCGTCCAGAGCAAAGAGGCTCCGCCAGATTCGCCTTCCGAGGGTTCCAGCGGTATGCCCCAGGAAGTGGTCCAGAGGGGTTTTTCCTGTCTCAGGTCGATCGCGACGGCGACTCGGCCCAGATCCTTGTCCGTCGCCAGGTGGATCACGAACCGGTAGTCGTCGATCCGCGTGATCGCGGCGACGGGCACGCCTTCGGGCAATGGCCAGGAACGCAGAATATCCATTCGGCCGGTCTGGGCTTCGAGCCGGTAATGTTTCGCCGTGCGGTCGACGATGAGGGCCTCACGCTGGCCGACGGCGATCGCCACGGTCGGCCGGGCCGGGGCATTGAGAGCGGGGCTCTTCGCGACCGGCGCGAGGGGCCTGGCCTGTGTCGCCTCGCCAATTCCGAATACCGCGAAACCGCCGCGATCGTGAGCGGCCCACAGCAGGGTGCCCTGCTGGGCAGGTGTGAACCACACCCAGCCTTCGAGCGATTCCTGTTGCAATCGCTGCGGTGCCTGGCCCCGGTCGTCGGTCAGCAGAGTCCGCAGCGAGCCGGTGCGGACCTCATGATTCTCAGCGAAAAACACGAACCGGCCCGATTTCGCCGGAGCGACTCGCATGCTGCCAGGCGCGTGGCCCATATAGATGCTTCGCTGGCAGGTGCGGTCTTCGGTCGAGACGACGAAAACGACCGACTCGTCGGCGGGAATGTAGAGCGACTTGTCGTTCGATGCGGTCGTGATCGAGCCAGAGAGCGGCCATTTCAGGTCGAGACCGTCGTCGATCCTGCCCGTCGCCAGGTCGATCCACAAGAGATGCCCCAGGCTCGGCAACGCCAGGATCAACCTGTTCCCGAGCACGAGGGGCGGCTGTCGCGGGGCATCGCCGAGCGTCTGACGCCAGATCAATTTGCCGTCGGCCAGCGCCAGCTTCACGAGGGACTTCGAACGGTCGTCGAAGGCCAAAACCGCCGGAGGGCTGTCGTCGACGATCGTGAGGGGCTTGAACGCCGTACCGCTGCCGGCCGGCCGCTGCCAGATCACGGAGCCATCGCGGCTGTCCAGCCCGACGGTCAGCGCCCCGCCCGTGACCACATTGATCTCGGCCGGTTCGGGCGAACCGTCGGCTTCGGCTGCTCGCGACCGGGCGAAAACCGTGATCGGCGGCCCAAGCGATTCGGGATCGTCGTCCGTCAGGGCATCCCGCTTCAGGCCCAGGGGCTTGACGTTCTCCTGCACCTGCTGATTGCTCTGGTCGAGCCGTTTCGTGACCGCTGCATCCGCACCCATTTCCGGGTAGCGGTTCACGAGAGCGTCGCGCAGACGAAACGCGACAGCCGCCTGGCGTTTGCCGAGCGCGGCATCGATTTCGGCCAGAGCCTTCGCTTTGGCCTCGCCCTTGGCGACGGCGGCTTCGGCGGCGGCCATTACGTTATCCACTTTCAGGCGTTCCCGCTGCTTGGGGGCAGCCTCGCCGGCGAGTTCCTCGTGCAGCTTGTATGCCGCTCTGGCGCTCTGGATCGTTTCGGTCGAGCCGGTCTGCTGAGCGCGGGTCGCGAGATCCCGGGCCAGCCCCGCGACGATCTCGGCCGCTTCCATGCCACGGTCCGTCCAGGCTGGCTCCTTGCTCAGGGCGGGCAGTTCTTTACCGGCCATCGTCAGGGCCGCCGCAAGCTGCGGCGCGGCTCCGCCGGAAGTTTCGCGCAGGCGGGACAGGGATTCCAGCACCCGTGCCGTGGACGACCTCGCCTCATTCGGCCTCATGCGGAGAAAATCTCGAAACCGCTGACCGCTGGTGGCGAATTCGCCAGCATCGTAGTTGGCGATCGCGGCTTCGTATGCACGGTTCGCCCGGGTCCGTTCGATGATCCACCAGAGCCCGAAAGCCGTCAGCCCCAGTACGACCAGCGTACCGGTCAGGAGCAGAACGAGCGGCGTTTTCGACAGCTTCCGCGTTTCTTCCTCTTCTTCGGCGAAAACCGTTACGCCGCGTCCCGCGATCGCCGTGGCTTCCCGCTCGACGGGCTTGGACTCGTTGTCGGACCAGTCCCGACCAAGCCCGCGTGAGGTCTCTTTCGCGGATTTGGCGGCTTTCGCGGGCGGAGGGGCGATTTCGGCCGAGTCGTCCGCCACGTCGTCCCACCCGAGTTCCATCGGCTCTTCGGGGACCTGGGCACGTGGCCGCGGCGATTTTTCGACAGGCTTCGCGGGGGGCTCGAAAACCGGGGCGGGGGCGGCCGGCTTCGGAGTCACCGGCGGCGGAGCCACAGGCTGAGCTGGCTGGGATTCGAACAGATAGATCCTGTAACCGCCGACGCCCAGCTCGTCGCCGGGTAGCATGGCACATTTGGCCGTGCGTTTGCCGTTGTGGAGAAACGACTTGCCTTCCGGTGTCGCTTCGACCTGGCACGCCCCGACCTGCACCTTCAGGCGGGCGTGAATCGGCTGGACTTCCGGATCCTTCAGGTGCACGTCGCAGACCGCGTCCGAACCGATCAGGAGGCTGCCGGTTTCAGGAAGGTCGAATCGTTCCGTGCGTCCTTTCGGACCATGCAGTTCCAGACGAGCCATGCGGGATTCCTTCTTCGATGAGACTTCGGTCGAATGCTGCGCCGGGGCTCACAGCCCCTCGATGGGTCAATCCGTTCGAAGTTCCGCCACCGGTCATAGCGGTTCCTGCGAAGCGACCGCCAGATCGTAGCGATCGCCGTTGCGAGTCACGCGAAATCGCGTGCGTTTGATCTGGCCTGGCTGCCGCCGGGCATAGGCTACCTCAAGCTGGGCAAGACGGTCCGCGACCTCTTTCGGATAGAAGTGAAAGATCGCCCCCTGCCCAGGATCGATGCCGGCGGTTCGGAACAATTGCTGGTCGATGCCCTTGCGGCCGCTGCCGAGCCAGACGAAATAGAGTCGTTTTTCGGTCTCCGGGGCGCCGTTGCGGATCGTCGGCCGGCCAACCGAGAGGTTTTTCGCGTAAGTCAGCTCATTGCCGCGTGCCACGGCGACTTCCACACCCATCGCGTCCAGTGCTTTGGCGTATTCGTCGACGGTCTGCCCGGAATCGTAAACGATGTTCCATCGCTGTTCCCGGGGCACCCCGCCGGTTCCCGGCCCGAAGCCATAACCAGGTCTGCCCGTGCCTTTCTGGCTGGCGCGCCGGCCGGTCGCGACCGAACCTCCGGAACTGACCGCCGGGCCGAGGTCCATCGTCATGACGGCATCGCCTTCGCCCGCGAGACCGTCGAAGACCACGTCCGGCGTCATCGCGACGCTCGGCTCTTCGAATTCCGCGGCGTTCGATTCGCTGTTCGATGCCGCAGCGCCATAGGCCGCTCCCGGCACTTCGATCGTTTCCGACTCGCCAGGCGTACCGTCCGGGCTCCCACCGCCGCCGCCGGAAACCTCGATGATCTCCAGGGGGGCCGATGTCGGCAAGTTGAAACCCTGCATTGCCATGAACTGAATCGCCAGCCACGCGACCACGGCGACGGTGCCGAGAATCGCCGCGAGCAGCCCTGACACGGTTCTGTCGTAGGGCGTTTCGCCTCTCAGAATCCGGCCGGCCGATTGCTGAGGGGCCGCAGGCGCAGTGCTCATGGTCGATTCCGTTCTCCGTTCGCCGCGGTGGTCGTCTTACGGGGGCTGTCCTGAGCGGACCTGAAGTAATCTCGCCAGGCCCGGGCCGCCTTGCGCTTCACCTCCGTCGCGGAGGAACGGTCCGCGGCTTCCGGAATCTCCGGCCCGAAGCCTACCAGACGCCGGGAAAGGAATTGAAGCCCTTTGCCGGCCTCCACGGCGACGAGATCGTCGCCGTCCTCAAGCGCCCCCAGGAGCAAAGGCACGACATCGCTCTCACCCAGGCGTGCCAGACACCAGACGGCAATCAGCCGCAACTGCGGGTCCGGCGATCGCGTCAGCCGGATCAGCCTGTCGCGGTGCGGTTTGAGGGCCACGGCGCCTTGACGGCCGTATGCGTCCATCAACCCGGCTTCGATGGAAGCCGTGTCCTGAAGGTTCGGATCGTTGAGGGCCTCCAGCATGCCCTCGACCGCGCCGGTCATGGGGCTCACGCCGACCCTGCCGCCACGGATCACCAGATCGTTCAAATTCTTCGGGAGGCCGATCCCGCCCAGCATGTTCGCCGCGCCCAGTCTGCGCCGTTCGGCCCGGCGAATCGAATCCCGCGTGCTGCGAGCCGCGAAGAGAATGGCCCAGGCCGTGTTCACGTCCTCACCGTATTGGGCCGAGACCAGGCCCGACTGATCAGCCTTCGAGCTGATCAGTTCCATGCCCATGTCGTACCACTTCTTCGTGCCGAGGGTTTCGATCTCTCCCAGCGACGCGACCCGCTCCAGCGAATAAAGAGCGTAAAAGGGCGTCTGTCCGTACATCTGGTCGACGCCGTAATTCGCCGCAAGCCAGCCGAGGCCCCTTTCGATCGCTCGCCTCAGGGCGTCCATCGAGGTCGCCATGCCACGCGGCCGATTCTGCGAGTCGCTTTCGTCGATTTCGTTGCCGTCGGCGTCGATCGGGATGAGCAACTTGCTGCGCGGCTTTTCGCCCAGCATTTCCGGATCTTTCGGGCGATTACGCAAAAGCTGCGACCGGCAGATGAGCATGCTCCCCGTGCCGGCCGCCGTCAGAGAGACACTTTCCGATAGTTCGTTCGAAAGCGGCTGATAGACGAAACCGCCGGAACTCTTCTGAGTCTTGAGCAGCCAGTCCGCCGCACGGTCGAAAACGCCTGGCGAAATTTTGATCTCGAGATTCGACGCCTCCCACAGGCCCAACAGGGCGAACTGAGTCACGGATGTGTCGCCCGAGCCCTGGGTGCTCGAGTGCACAACATAACCCCAGGAGCCCCAAGTCGTTTGGCGCGAGACGATATAAGCTGCCAGATTTTCGATCTGCGGCTTGAACCGGTCCGGGTCGCCGTTGGCCAGGGCGATCAGAATGGCCGCCGCTTCGTAAACACCTTTGTCCGTGCCTTCGACGGCGTTGTAGGACGACGAGGAAACCCGGGCGGCAAGAGCGTTCAGGGCCGTGGTGATGTCGGGCCGGTCTTTGGGCACGCCGGCCTTGATCAATGCCAGAGTCGTCATGGCCAGATAGCCCGGCCGGTTGTCCCCGACGAGCCGGGAACTCAGGCTGGGTACGGCCTTGTCCAGAAACGGCTTCGTGAGCGGATTCGTGAATTCCTTCGTCGGGTCGCCGAGCGCGCCCTGATACGCCTGGCTGCTCGCCGGGGAAACCGCCATTATCGTGGCGATCCCCACGAAGGATGCGACGATGATACGGAGCCTCGTCATGGTCGCTCTCCAGGGTGCTTGCCATGCCGCATTCGGACTGATCACTTGATCAGTGGTCGGATTTCGATCTTGCGGAAATGAATTTCCGCCCCTTCCGACTGAAACTGAAGCTTGCCTTCGGTATGGCTCGATTTCGTGCCGACGTTCACCACATAGCCGTTCACGATGTTCGTGATCGTGTCGCCGTCGCACACCACTTCCATACGGTTCCATTCGCCGTACGGTGACTCCACGTCCTTGTCGCCCCGGAAACCCAGCACGTCTTTCCATTTCGGATCGCGGCCCCACCAGTCGTAGCGGCCTGAGTCACGGGTGACTTCCGTTCCTTTCTCAGGGTCGAAGATCATGGCATTGCCTTCCTTGCGCACTTTGCACGTCAGGCTTGGCTTGTTCTTGCCCGCCACCATGATGAAGTCGCCGCAGCCGCCTTCGATGATCTGGCACTCCTGCGATTCCATCCAGTGGCCGCCGACGGCGCCATCTTCACCGACACAGTGCAGCAGAATGCCGGAATCACGTGACTTGTCCTTACGCGGCGCGAAGGTGCGGGGGCCCCAGCGCCATTCCACGACCAGGTGATAATTCTTGTAATTCTCTTTGGTCGTGATCGCGCCGAAATCCTCGCCGCTGATGACGATAACGCCATCCTTGACCGTAAAGACCTGCTGCGGGTCTTCGAACTTGTTCTTGTGCGTGTAGGGGTAAAAGCCGGTCAGGTCCTTGCCGTTGAATTCCAGAACAGGCTCGCCTGATCTCACCTTGGGCAATTCCTTGGCGAACGCCGGAGCGTTGGCCCGCTGCAGGTCCTGAGCTTTGAGTCCGATACCGGACGTCAGGATCGCCATTGCCCAGGCCAATCTGGTTCGACGTATTTTCAGGAAAGTCGCGATCATCGAATCGTTTCGCCCCGGCACCAGGCCGCGTTCGTGTTTCTCGGGATCTTTTCTTCAAGGACCGCAATGCCGCAAAGGTTCGTCAGCCGCGGGACCGGTGGACCCGCGCGCCCTGAGACCGGCAGACCTTTTCGACCTGGGCCATCAGTTCCGGCGTTTCGCACGGGATCGAAAGCACCATGCCCTGGCTCTTGGGCAGGTGGTCCGGCGGGGTCACGCCCAATTGATCGGACCGGACGCCCAACTGCCCCAGATACTGAATCACGGAATTGCCCTGCGCCGAATTGGCGAAATAGGCCAGAACCCTCGGTACAGGGCTTGCGGTTTCGACCTTGCCGGGGCGAATCGTCGGTGTTTCCATGGTGTGTCGCTGCACTCTCTTCGAATGTTCACGGCATGGCCCGTGGCCAGCCTTCGCTTTCTGCTAGTTTGCCAAGCGGAAACGGCCGAGACAAGGCCGCAGCGGGCCGAAATCGTACGAATTCCCTTTTCTTCAGGCTGAAAACCATGCGGTGAATCACTATAATCCCTATCGTAGATTCCGTCGCCTTGACAAGACCATGTCGATCGCCGCTCGAGTCGACGACATCTGCCCTCCGTTTTCTTTCGCTGGAAACACGCCCGTGAGCCTGGCCGCCCATGACTGACACGATTCTCATCGGCGGCGGTGTCGTCGGATTGTCTCTGGCATGGGAACTCGCTCGCAGGGGCGTCAGGGTCACGCTTCTGGACAAATCGGCCATCGGCCGTGCCGCTTCCTGGGCAGGCGCAGGGCTCATTCCACCACCTCACCGGGCGCCGAACCTGACCGACCCAACCTGCCTGTTGCGAGCCCGCTCGGCGGAGCTTTACCCTGAATGGTCAGCCCGCCTGCTCGACGCCACTGGCATCGACAACGGGTTTCGCGTCTCGGGCGGCATTGACGTCGCCCTCGACCCGGCCGAGGAACCGGCTCTGGCCTCGATGACGGGCCGCTGGCGGAAGCAGGGAATCCGCTATGAAGTCGTCGACGACCTCCGTTCCGCCGAGCTTGAGCCAGCCCTCACCCGCCGCTTCGCCCGCTGCTACTTTCTGCCCGAACGGGCCCAGATCCGCAACCCCTGGCACCTGCGCGCCCTCGAAGCCGCCTGCCGGGACCTGGGCGTCGAACTTCGGCCGAATTGCCCGGTGCACGAATTCCTGACCAGCGGCGACCGTGTCACCGGCGTCTCCACGGCTGCCGGCACAATTCAGGCCGGACAGGTCGTCGTCACCGCCGGGGCCTGGTCGGAAGTCTTGTTCGAAACGCTCGAGATCGCCGTGCCCACCCGGCCCATCAAGGGTCAGATGCTGCTGCTCGACCCTGGCCGCGTCGTGCTGCGGCGGATCGTCGAACATGGCAAATGCTACCTGGTGCCTCGCGATGAAGGCCTCGTCCTGGCCGGAGCGACCGAAGAATGGGCCGGTTTCGACGAAACCCTCACCGGCGACGCCCGTGAGATGCTCTGGAACGAAGCCGTTTCGCTGGTGCCCGCGCTGGCCGACTCGAAAATCGTCGGCCACTGGTGCGGCTTCCGCCCTGGCTCGAAAGACTCACGGCCCTATCTCGGCCAAGTGCCTGGCCGCGAAGGACTGTTCGTCGCTACGGGCCATCAGCGTGCGGGGCTTTCGCTTTCTCCCGGCACAGCGGAATCGATGGCCGACTTGCTGACGGGTAAGCCGCCCCGCGTGGCTCTGGATGGTTATGCGATCGACCGCCCGCTGGCCCCGCGCCGGGACGAAACGGTGCGGTCGTGAACGATCGAAGAATCAGCCGCTTGTGACGATGTCCACAAGCACGTCGCCCGCGGCATCGTGGCCCAGGATGATCCGCTGGCCACCGATTTCGACGGAAACGGCGCCGGCCTCCGGGCGGTTTTCGCAGATTTTTCCATGTGCGCCGAGCACGAGCCCGCAGTCGGTCAAGTAGCGCAGAAATTTCGAGTCCTGATCCATCACCCGCACCACTTCGAACGCCGTGCCGGCCGGAATCTCTTTGAGCGGCCTGCCCTGCACCGCGGGCACGGTGCCGTCGGCCCTGGGGATGGGGTCGCCGTGGGGGTCGACTTTAGGCGAGTTCAGGAACTCGTCCATCCTGTCCACCAGGCGGTCGCTCACGGCGTGTTCCATGTGTTCCGCCTCTTCGTGCACTTCGTCCCATGGCATCTGGAGCGTGCGAACCAGGAATGTCTCCAGCAGCCGGTGCCGGCGAATGACCTTCAGGGCGAGCCTGCGACCCGGGTCGGTCAGCCGCACGCCTTCGTAGGGGGTATAGGTCGTCAGGTTCGCTTCGGTGAGCGTCTTGATCATGCCCGTGACCGAACCGGGCGAAACGCCGAGTTCCTTGGCGATTCGGCCCGTCGACACGACCGCCCCTTCACCGGCCTCAGCCTGGGCTGTCGCGAGCTGGTGGATCGTTTTCACGTAGTTTTCGACGGTGAGGCTGGCCAAGGCGTTCGCCTGTTCGTACTCGATTCGTTCTGTAGGTCAGTCGAATGACGAATACTAACTTCTCAACCCCTCATGATCAACGGTTACGAACGTACATCTTTTCGAATGGCGATTTCGACTCCATCCACACGATTCGGTTCGATCAAACGTCATCGCCCGTCCGCCGCAACCAGACCGATTTCAAGTAGGACGACTCAGGCACGTCCACTCGCACAGGGTGATCGACGGCGGCACCGGCGAATCGTTCGATTCGAAATTCACGGCCGCTGCGCCAGCTGGCGACTTTCAATACTTTCTGGAACTCGGCTTCGACCATGAGGCCTGAGCACGAGTGTGTGACCAGCAGGCCACCCGGCTCGACGAGTTTCATCGCCAGGGTATTCAAATCCGAATATTTGCGGCGTCCGTCTTCGAATTCGGCCCGAGAGCCGATCAATTTCGGCGGGTCAAGCACGACCACATCGAACCGCTGGCCGTCGAAGTCGAGCTGGCGCATATAATTGAAAGCGTCGGCCTGAACGAATTTGAATTTCGACTTCGCGCCGAAATGCTGATTGATTTTCGCATTTTCTTCGGCCAGAGCGACAGCTTTTTCGTCCAGGTCAACCATCGTCACCTGCTTCGCGTCGCGGCCGCCGACCAGGCCGAAGCCGCCGGTGTAGCAGCAGACGTCAAGCAGTGTTTTGCCGGCAGCCGAGGCCGCCAGTTTCATTCGATTTTCGCGCTGGTCGCAAAAGAAACCGGTCTTATGCCCGGTTTCGAAATCGACGAGAAACAGAACGCCGTCTTCCTGCACCATGGCCCGCTTCGGGCAATCGGGCGATCGGTGTTCCTGCGGAGTGACGCCTTCGGCGCGGGCGGCGCGTTCGTCGAAACGGACGATCCAGTGCTTCGTGCCCAGACGTTCTTCGAGCAGCCGGACGATCGGCCCGATGCGCTGGTGCAGGCCCAGCGAAAAGGCCTCAACGGAAAGGGTGTCGTCATAGCGGTCGACGATCAGGCCCGGCAGGCCGTCGCCTTCGGCATGGATGACACGATAGGCCGGTCCGTAGACCTTTTGCCCCACTTGACGGGAACTGGCCATGACGTCGGCGATGGTGCTGCGGCGAAACGCCAGGGCGTCGTCGATCCGGGCGGCCCACCAGGCACTGTCCGGGGCGGCGGCCCGACGCGACATGCGCCGTACGCGAATTCCGGATCGGACGTTATAAAGCCCCCAGCCGGCAGGCTTTTCTTCGGAATCGAGAATCTGCACGAGATCGCCGTCGCGTGGGCGGCGGCCCACGATGCGATCGACCATCTTGTCGTAGATAAGCGCCGAACCGAGACGGCCGGTGAGCCGCACGGTGCCCAGAGCGTCGGCGGGTTCGTCCAGCGGACGGTCCGGCAGCCGATTCGACCCCGCACGTTCCGGTTTCGCTCCGGCGCTCATTCGTCCTCGGCCCCGTCTTCGATTTCGAAGTCGGCTTCGCCGCTGGCCAGTTCACGCACGCCGCCTTCATGGCCCAGAGCCGTGCGAATGCGCCTGACGCGGACCAGAATGCCCGTCGCGTAGCGTTGCATTTGCACGGTTTTGAGGAGCAGGTCCGGCTCGGCCATCTCTTCAGGCAGGCTGGCCACGATGGCTGCGGCCGACTTGGCCGCTTCCAGCCCGGCCGAAGCGGCTTTCTCCCAGGCATCTTCGCTGGCTGAGCCGATACGCAGCTCGGTCATGAGCTTCCGCACCTTTTTCATGCGCGTGGTCACGTGCTGAATGTCTCGCAGGAGGGCTCCGGAACTTACTGGCGGGCGGCTCATGGTTGCGCTTTTTCCGAGATGGCTCGTATCGGACTTCGAAATCGCCGCATGCGTCATCGACGCCTCAAGCGGCACAGATCCTGCATCATACCACAACGAAAGGGATTTGTCGTCCCGGTCATGCCGTATCTTCGAATCGATTCGATTCGTTCAACCGGTCGACCGGCAAGCTGCAAGAACGGCGTCGAGGGCGGCCATCTGTTCGAGTCCGTCCTCAGCGGGTTCCCGAAGCTTGCCTGTCCGAACGCCCTCGGCAAAGGCATCGACCATACAGGCGTACTGGTTGCGGCCGTCGTAGACGACCTCTTCGGCCAGTTTGCCGTCCAGGTCATAAAAGCGTGACACGGGGGCGTCGCCGGGCAGGTAGGCATCGGGAACGATTACGCTGCCGGCGGTGCCGACCAGCTCATAAACGCATCGAAAAGGCTGTTCGAAGCTGCAGTCGATCACGCCGATGACGCCCGAGGGGAACTTGAGCGTCGCCGCGAGGGTCATGTCGACGCCGCGATCGCTGAACCGGGCGTGGCCGCGAATGCCTTCGGGTTCCTGGCCTGCGAAAAGGCGAACGGTGGATACGCCGTAACAACCGACATCCCAGAGCGATCCGCCGCCCCGGGAAGGGTCGAGCCGCCAGTCGCCGGGATCGATCGGGAAGGAAAAGCTGGATCGGATCAGCCGGAGTTCGCCGATGCGGCCGTTGCGAACGTCGGCCAGAAGGGCTTTCGTGCGTGGCTGATGCCGCCACATGAAGGCTTCCATCAGGACGACGCCCTTCGCCCGGCAATATTCGACCATGCCCCGGGCCTCGGCAGCGTCGAGCGCCAGCGGCTTTTCGCACAGGATATGCTTGCCCGCATCGGCGGCGGCTTTCACGAAGGGGGCGTGCTCTTCATTGGCGAGAGGGATGTAAACGGCGTCGATGGCCTTGTCGGCTAGGGCGGCTTCGTAGCTATCGGCCGTGCGGGGGATTCCGAATTCGCTGGCCCATGCGCTGGCGGCACCGGCGCGGCGGCTGGCCAGCAAGTCCAGCGTGCCGGAGCGGCTGCCGAGGATGCCGGGAATGAGCCCCCGGCGGCTGATGCGGGCACAGCCCAGAATGGCCCAGCGGATTTTGACGGAACCGGTGGCTTCAGTCATCGCGTCGCTTCTCAGTCGTTCTTGAGCGTTTCAGGATCGTACATGGACAATTCTGACGGATTCGCCCGATTGGAACTCGCAAGGGCAGCGTGACGCAAGCCCTGCCGTAGCGTATTCAAACCCTGGACTTGATCCATTTGCCACGCCAGAACTGCACGCCGAGCCACAGCCCGCGCAGGTTCAGGTCGACGAGCATGGCGATCCAGGCCCCCTTCAGGCCCCAGCCCAGCCACGTGCCATCCTCAGGATTAGCGAGCAGGTACGTGATAGGAATACGCAACAGGAACAGGCCGAGCATGGCGCTGTAAAAGGGCAGCCTGGTGGCACCGGAGCCGCGGAATACGGCTGAAATCACGTTGATCGTCGCCAGCCCTGGCATGGCGAATGCGACCACGGGCAGCATGGGGGCGCCTTCGGTGATCAGTTCCGGCTTGCCGGAGCCGAGGAAGATCCGAAACATCGGTTCGTTGGCGAAGAACAGCAGAATGCCCATCGCCGCCAGGAGCAGGTTACCCAGAGCCCAGCAATAGTTCGCTGCTTTCTTCGCCAGATCGGGGCGGTTCGCGCCCAGATATTGCCCGGCCAGAATGCCCGCGGGCGATGCGAATCCGCCGACCATGAGATAGGAGATCGACTCGCACTTGATCGCCACGCCATGGGCGGCCGTGGAGATCGCGCCCAAGCGGTTCACCAGGGCCAGAAACCAGACTTGCCCGAGAATTCCCGCACTGGTTTCGCCCAGTGTCGGAAGGCTGATGCGCACGATTCGAGCCAGTCGGGTGCGTTCCGGGATCAAGTTGGCAGCCTTCAGCCGCAGCCCTGCCCTGCCCCGGATCAATGCCGCCAGCGCCAGCAGGCCACCCAGCCCCTCACCGATGGCGGTGCCCAGCGCGACACCGGCGATCCCCAATTTGGGGAGCCCCGCAGTACCCACGACCAGCGCATAGCTGAGAATGACGTTCGCCACATTGACGACCAGCATAATGAGCGACCCCGTTCGGGTGTCTCCGGCTGCCGCCATGCAGGCATTGCCGACGATTCGAAGCGCGATCAGCGGGCCTGCCGCGACCACGACGCGAAAGTAAATCGCGGCGGCCTCAGCGGAAGGGCCGTTCATGTTCATGCCCGTAACGATCGCCCCGGCCGTGGAAAGACCGAAGACCTGAATGAACAGGCCCATCGCGAGGGCCAGGAAGATCGATATACCCGTGATCCGGTTGGCTTCGACGTAATCACCCGCGCCGACCCGATTCGAAACGATGGCCATCGAACCCGAAGTGATCACGGCCATCAGGCCGCTGAGGAACCATGAGATATAGGTGGCGATCGTCACCGCGGCCACGTCGTCCGAGGTGAGGTATCGGCCTGTGATCAGAGTGTCCGAGACTCCCACCAGATACATCAACGCCTGCTGGATCAGTACGGGGATGGCCAGCCGCCGGATATGGCGCAGCAGTTCGGTGTCGGTGGAATCGGGGTGATTCACTTCGGCGGTCTGGTTCACGCCCACGGTCTCGGTCACGTTCATCGGCTCCTTCGCCCTGACGGAAATCCTTGGGTTTCCGGGCGGAACATCGTATCATAAATCGCTGAAAAGGTTGGCCCGAACATGCCCGCGCGTCGTCAGATTTCCGGAAACCGCTCTCATGCCCGCAGCCCGCATACTTGACGGAAAAGGCCTTGCCGACACGCTTCGCGCCGAACTCGCGGATGAAGTCGTCAAATGGCGTTCGGCCACGGGCGTGATGCCTGGCCTGGGCGTGATTCTGGTCGGATCCGAACCGGCCAGTGCCGTTTATGTCCGAAACAAGCGCAAGGCCGCTCAGTCGACCGGATTTTCTGACATGATCGTCGAAATGGACGCCACGGCGACTCAGGACGAGATCTCCGATGCCATTGACCGACTCAACGACGATCACACGATCCACGGAATTCTCGTCCAGCTTCCGCTGCCGCGTCATCTCGATTCGGAAGCCCTTTTGCGGCGCATCCGGCCCGAAAAGGACGCCGACGGATTTCATCCGGTGAATATGGGGCTGCTCGCTCTGGGCACGCCACGTCTGGTTCCATGTACGCCGCTGGGCGTTCGCGAACTTCTGATCCGCGAAAATATCGAAACGAAGGGCAAGCGGGCGGTCGTTCTGGGCCGGTCGAACATCGTCGGCAAACCGATGGCGCTGTTGCTCATGGCCAAAGGCCCGGGTGGCGATGCCACTGTGACGGTCGCGCACACGGCGTCACAAGATCTTCCTGGCTTGTGTCGAGAGGCGGACATCCTCGTCGTGGCGGCGGGTCAGCCGGAGATGGTCAAAGGATCGTGGATCAAGCCCCGGGCCGTCGTGATCGACGTCGGCATTCACCGCCGGGCCGACGGCACACTTTGCGGCGATGTCGACTATTCGGAAGCCGCGCAGGTCGCATCGGCGATCACCCCCGTGCCCGGCGGCGTGGGCCCGCTGACGGTGGCCATGCTGTTGCGGAACACGTTCGAAGCGGCACGACGACTCGTCGAAAAGCCCGAATAAATGACCGGAAGCCCCTGAGGCAAATTCACTTCGGGGCCTTTTCGGACCGGAATCGCCTGTGCCGCGGATGAATGTCCGGGACTTGCGACGATCGAATGACTTGTGGTCTCGCCGGCTCATTTCCGCGATTGGGCTTGCCGAATCTGGCCCCGGGGCATGATACTATCTTATTGAGGCACTTCCGGCTCGGGAAAACCGGCCGAAGTTCAGAGCGAATCGAAAGACTGACGGAAACAGCGATCCATGAATTCGAACGGTGCTCAGGACTGGCGGGCTGTCGCGATCATCGCGGCGGGTGGCGAACGGTTGTTGTGTCTGGGCGAATCGGCCTCGCAGGTCCGGGCCGCATACACCGGCGCCTGGTCCGAAGTCATCCGTGACGAAGACCGACCGACCGTCAAGCAGATCAGCCTTCAGAAATGGACGGGCAAGGTCTGGCAAGGGCAGTGGGAACATGATTCCTGGCTGAACCTGCCCACGGGCCGCGCCGCAAAATCCGCTGCCATCGACGACCCTGACGCCGATGCCGACGAGGTCGTGATCGACGAAGAGACGATCGCCGACGCCCAGGAAATGGCGGATCGTGGTATCGAAGAAGTCGACGAAGAAGACGTCTGATCCTGAACGGGGCGTTGAGAGATCGATGCCCCGATCGTTTTCGGTCGCATCGATTGGCTGCACGCTACGCGAGAACTCGCGAGGCGTCAGCCAAGGTTATCCAAATTCACGAGCGGTTCCCGTTCCGAGCGTGCTGCCCAGACACGAAGCTCTCCGGCCACCGCGCTGATCACTTTCGACATAGTTTCCATCGACATCCGTTCGCTGGCATGGTGGCCGACGAGGATCGTCGAGAGACCGGCCTGAGCCGCCCTGCAGATCGAATGATACCGCAGCTCGCCGCTGACGAGCACCTTCGCGCCTGCCGACACAGCGTCGTCCAGCAGCTCGTCGCCGGCACCGCATGCGATCGCAACTCGATCGGCCTGGTCATCCGGCGAAACGCCGGCCGCCAGTGCGACCTGAACGGCCTTCGATGCCAGCCCATTTTGGGCAAGCCTCGCAAGCATTCGAAGCGAAACGCCTGCGCTCGCCGTGCCGATGCGGCCGACGCCTGCGTCGGATTGCAATGCGACTTCCAGAAGCGGATAGACATCCACAGCCGGTTCCTCGTACATATGCGCGGCGCGGATCGCGGCCATGACACGAAATCGAAGCCCTTTGCGGCAGATGATCTCAAGGCGTCGTTCCGCAGCTTCCTCACGCCGGCCGGGCTGGCCGATCGCGGGGTTCGTGCCTTCCGAGCCGCGAAACGTGCCGACGCCCGGGTGCGAAAAGCTACATTCGTCATAGAGCCCGATGTGCCCTGCCCCGGCTTCGAACGCGGCCTGACGAACCGCTTCCAGGTTCTCTTCGGGCACGAACACGACGAACTTCACGCACTCCGGCCCCGACACGGGCCGAATCGGTTCGACATCCTTCAATTCCAGGGCACGGGCGATGCAGTCGTTCGCTCCGCCTTTCGCACTATCCCAGCCCGTGTGATGGCTCACGACGGCGATGCCGGCTCGGGCGAGATTCCACACGATGTCGGTGCCAGGCACGTCAGCCCGGATCGATTTCGCCCCCCGGAACAGAATCGGATGGTGAGAGACGATGACGTCCGCCCCTTGCGAAACGGCCTCCTGCGCGACTTCGGGGGTAACCGTCAGGCAGGTCATGCAGGATCGCACTTCGGCCGCCGGATCTCCGAGCAGGAGCCCGACGTTGTCCCACGACTCTGCCAGCCGCAGCGGCGCGATGTCGTCGAGAATTCTCAGCAATTCCTGTAACTTCATCGCATCATGCCTCAAAACCAGGTGGACCGCCACATTTCACGAATCGCCGTAAACCCTGGACCATGAGTGTCATAGCGATTCTCACGCCATTTCGAAACGCTCATCGGCCCCCGTACGGCGTTGGCCAGAATGACTTCGTCCGCCCGGGCGAACGTGTCGGCGGTGACGGTGAGTCTAGTCAGCCCCGTCTGCCCATGTTCGGTCAGCAGCCGTTCGATCGCCCCGGCGGCGACGCTCGCGAGCATCGGCCCGTTCGCGGGTGGCGCGATCCATTCACCGCCGACGATGAGAAAGAGCGCCGAACGAGCCGATTCCCAGATCGATCCGTCCTGATCCTCAATGAGAGCGTCGTCGGCCCCGCTGGCGGCGGCCTGTTCGTGGGCCAACCTTCGCGCCCAGTAATTGAGCGATTTGTGGCGGACGAGCGTGTCACGACGGTCGACGGGCCAGGTGTCATCCGACAGTTTCAGCCCCTCGACTTTCGCCGGTTCGAGTTCTCGGGCGACGACATAAACCTCACCGGCTGAAGACCCTGTGCCGCCTGTGAGCACCAGCCGCAGTCGGCATGAAGCATGCCCCAGGCCATTCGCCCGAATCAACGATTCGAGAACGGCCGGGTTCGGCAATCGCGATTCGTCGATAACGAGCCGAAGCGTCGCCGCCGAATCGCAGAGCCTGCGCCGGTGCAAGGGCCAGAGCGGCACGTTGTCTTGCTCGCCCCGCATCGTCTCGAACAACCCGAGGCCGTGTTCGAAAACACGGTCCGTGACGGGAATGGCGATTTCGTCGAAAGGACGGAACTCGCCACGGTGCCAGGCGATCGTGACCGGTGACTTCGTGTTCATTTGGCGGACGTCTCCAGCGCCTGCCGCATGCCGAGGGCTTTCGTCCGCGTCTCTTCGTATTCCGCGGCGGGGTCACTGTCGGCCACGATACCGCCGCCGACGTTGAACGAATACGTGCCGCCGGACTTCACGATCGTTCGGATCGGAATGTTCCAGGCTGACCGGCCGTCGGTCCCGACGTAGCCGACAGCACCCGTGTAAATTCCGCGGCGATGCGTTTCCAGTTCCTCGATGATTTCCATGGCCCGAATCTTGGGTGCCCCGGTGATCGAACCGCCTGGAAACATTGCGACCATAAGATCCAGGTCATCGCAGTCGGGCTTCAATCGCCCTTCGATTTCGGCCACAAGGTGGTGCACCTGGGCGTAACTTTCCAGAACCATCGCCTGGTTGACCTGAACGGAACCGAATCGGCAGACCCGGCCCAGGTCGTTGCGTTCCAGGTCAACGATCATCGTCAGCTCGGCACGATCCTTCGCACTGGCGAGCAATTCGGCACGCTGTGCCGCGTCGGCTTCAGGCGTGGCACCCCGAGGGCGTGTTCCCTTGATGGGCCTGGTCACGACCTTTTCGCCTTCGATGCGGTAGAACCATTCCGGGCTCGAGCACACCATGGCCTGATCGCCTCTGCGTGCGAAGGCCGCGAAGGGAGCGGGGCTGATCGTAGCCAGGTGATCATGCAGGGCGAGAGGGTCGTTCGTACTTTCGCACTCGAATCGATGAGTGAAATTGGCCTGAAAGATATCGCCGGCGCGGATGTAATCGAGCACGCGGCCGATGCTTTGGAGATAGCGATCGCGCGTCAACATGGCACGCACGTTCGCCCCCTGCCATGGGCGTATCGCAGGATTTCTGTCTTCGCCGATTCGGGCCGACCATCGGTCGAATCGCTCACGGGCCGGGATTGTCGAAAGTCCGGGGAAATCACGGGCGACGAGCCAGGCCCGCTGATGCTTGTGATCCCACACGGCGAAAGTATCATAGAAATGCAGGCGGATATCGTCCCACCGTTCTGTGTCGGGCAGGCGGTTCGGCAAGTTTTCCAGCGAACGGCCCAGGTCGTAACTCAGCCAGCCGATCGCGCCGCCGGCGAACGGCCCGGGGATGGGCTCGCCGGTTTCATTCGCTTCAGGCCGGCGGAAACGGCGAATCCAGTGACGAAGCGGATCCAGGAAAGTCCGGTCGCCCGTGTTCCGGTTTCGCAGGTTCACGACTTTCTCTTCGCGAACGTCTCCCGAAGCGTCGGTGATGACCGCCAGGCCGTCTTTCAGAACGAAAGTCGAAACCGGTTCGGCCGCGAAGATCGACCACCGGCTGGATGTCGGATCAGGCCTTGTGCTTTCCAGAAGAAATGGCTGATCGGCCTGGCCGAAGACGAGTCGAAGTGCACGGAAATCCACATGCAGGGGCTCGACGATCGCCGCCTGTGAACATGCCGGAACAGCCGTTGCAGCATTTCGCGGAAAATCTACGGAGATCGATCGTGGCGGCTGTGTGGGTCGGAATGGATCGATGGCTCGTTCACCCTTCATGCATCGGCTGCTGACGTTACGTTCGCATTTTAGGCCCGGCGGCACGTTTCGGCTACGCGCAGGCCCGGCGGTCCCTATAATGATCGATACCCGAGGCTGGTTTTCGGGCTGAACCGGCTATCCCGGAGGGCCGCCTGATGATGCAGGCAACGGAGCGAACAGGCTGTGACACGCAAGAATCTGGCACTGCGAATTCCTCCGGGCGATGACCTGCGGGACGCCGTTCGATCGATCGCCGAATGGGGGCTTGGGGCGGCGGCCATCGAAGCGGTCGGGCCGCTTTCCCCGCGTGAACTGAGCCGCACCGGCCGCCGCGAAATTCGTGCCCTGCTCAATTCCGGCGGGATTATGCTGGAAGCCGTCGCACTGCCGATGCGCCGTCCGATCGGCGAAATTGACCAGTGGGACGACCGCGTGAACCGAATGAAGGGCGCGATGGAAATGGCTTACGAACTGGGCACGCGCCGCGTGTGCCTTGCGCCGGGAGCCGTGCCCGCCGACGAAAACCGTCGGTCCGTTTATCTGGATCATTTGCGCCAACTGGCCGATGCCGCGGAAAAGCACGGTGTGATCCTCACTTGCGAAGTCGGCCTGGAGCCTTTCGGCACGCTCGTCGAAGCGATCCGGGCCACCGCGCACCCGAACCTCAACGTCAGTCTCGACCCCGGCCGTTTGACGGTCTCTGGCCAGGATATCGTCTCATCCGCCGAATCGGCACATGATCTGCTCGGCCTGGTTTACGCCACGGATCCGGAGTTTCAAGGGCTTGGGCTCGCCAGGCGCGGCCTGACCGTCGATTGGGAACGCCTGGGGGAAACGCTCGAAGAAATCGGATATCGGGGCAGGCTGACGATCTGGCCCGACGCCACTTCCGGCATTCGGGATGTCGTGCCCGAAATGGGCCGGAGGCTGAAAGCGACGCCGAAATTCTGATCGAGCCGTCCCAGCGATCAGACATCTTCGCCGAAATGGCGGAGCACGGCTGCGAAGACGGACGTCATGGGTGCATCATCCGTTTCGAAAGGTTCACGGCCGATGCCGGCGAACACGGGGCGATCGGCCGGATCGGATGCGGCCAGCCCGTGGCTCCCACGAACCAGGGAAGCGTCCAGGGGGATGACGTCGAAAAGTGTGCGGAAGCCCATCTTTTTCCTGACGAGCTTGCTCACCATACGCAACATGGGAAAGCGCAAGGCCGGGTCGAAGAACAGTTCGCAGGCGTCGTAGCCAGGCTTGCGGTGAATGTCGACGGTCCGGGCATAATCCGGCGCTTTTGAATCGTCCAGCCAGAAGGGATAGATGAAATGCGCACCGGGCTCGGCCAGGGCGACGATCTCACCCGACCGCGGGTGATCGAGCCCGATCGAAGCCCTTTCCTGGCCGATGTGCACGCTGGCCACTCCCGGGGTGCGTGAGACCGCTTCGGCCACGGCCGGAATCAGTGCCGGATCTCGTACGACGACATGAGAGAGCTGATGGTCGACCACGGCGAAAGCCTGGCTGCCGAGGGGGTCGAACACTTCGCCGAAAGGCCCCTCACGGGCATGCAGCCAGCCGGCCTGGCGAAGCACACGGTTCAGTGCGACAGGGTGATTGACGTCACAGTGGCCATATTCGCTGACGACCCAGACATCGGCTCCGACGCGCCGGGCCGCGTCCAGAATCGGGACGGCGGCGGCATCGAGCTCGGCCGTCAATCTGGCCATATCGCAGGCGGAAGGCCCGAATCGCTGGGGGTCGTAATCGAGGTGCGGCAAATAGACGAGCGTCAAATCCGGCACGTGTTCCTCGATCACGCGGGCCGTAGCCAGGCTGATCCAGGTGGTTGCGGGCAGGCCAGCTTTCGGGCCCCAGAAGGAAGGGAACGGAAACGGGCCGAGGACGGCTTCGAGATTTTCGGCGAGTCCGTCCGGCGTTCCGAGCACACCGAAGGCCTTGTTGCCGTCGGCGGCGTAATACGGCTTCGGCGTGACGGAAAAGTCGACATCGGCCCCTTGATTGAACCACCAGAACAGCTTGGCTGAGCGGAACGGCAAGCCGCGCCTCTGGAAGCGTTCCTTCAGGACTTCATAGAATGTCGGAGCCTGGACAAGGCCGCGGCTCTGTTGCCAGAATCGCACTTCGCCGGTATCGCGGAAAAACCAGCCGTTGCCGACGATGCCGTGTTCCTGCGGCGATTTGCCGGTCAGCATCGTGGCCTGAGCCGTACACGTGACGGCCGGGATCGCTTCGATCAATCCTTTGACGAAGCCCTGCGATGCCAGCTCTGCAAGATTCGGTGCATGGCACAGCAAGCGGCGTGTAAGGCCGACGGCATTGACGATCACGAGCGGACGTTGTGAGCTGGTCGTTGGCGGCGTTTCGGACGGCATCTTGAAGTCGTGTTCCGAACGGTTTGCGAAGTCTGAGAGTAGCGGAGACGAAACCTGTGCGATTTCCGCCGTACACATACGTTCCGGGCGGGCCCTGGCCACATCCGAAATCGCATCCCCAGGGGCATTCCTATCATACCCCGGAGATCGCGGTACCGGCCATCGAACCGGATCGCTGGCAGTTGAGCACGACCTACGCGGAAGCGAACCTGCTGTTCGACGCGGGATATTACTGGGAGGCTCATGAAGCCTGGGAACGCCTGTGGCATGCGGCGCAGCGGACCGGTCCGGTCGCCCGAACTCTCAAAGGTCTGATCAAACTCGCGGCGGCCGGCGTCAAAATTCGTGAGCTTCGCCCCTCCGGTGCCGCGACGCACGCCAGCCGCGCCCAGAAACTGTTCGAAGAATTGACACATGAAGTCGGGCCGGATTTTCTGGGCCAGAATTTCGAATCGCTGATCGCGTTCGCCGATCGTACGAAAATTTCACCCGCTTTATTAAGCAAAGAGACGATCGCTCTTCCGGTTTTCGTCGTTTTCGATTTCAGGCTGACTCGGTCCTGAAGATTCGATTCCAAAGATCATTGCGCCGAATCGGGGGAATCGCGACCAGAGGATCCGAAATTTCGCCAATCAAGGCAAGCATGGAACCGGTTCGAAAAAAACGGCAGAACAAGGAAAATAGGTGAGTTGTCTCTATCAGGAAAACTGATAGAATAGAAGTGCCTTCTGACTGCATGCCTCCCCCTCTCCCAAAATCCCGATCGCGGTCCCGAGGGAACATCGTATCCATGTCCGCAGCACAATTGACGCGCAGCGTTCATCAAGTCGTTTGGCGCGAGCTAGACGTGCACAAATGGCTGGAAAGCGAAAAAGCGGGGATGGACCTCGGCGAGCAAGCGATCCGCGACTGGGTCCAGCACTACTGGGACCGGTTCCTGCGGGATTGCTGGCTGGAACACATCCTCGGCAAGGTGTTGTGGACGGAGCTCGGCCACCAATACTTCGGCATCTGCAAGCGGCAGTTCGCAGAAGACCCGATGGCTGAAGATATCGTCGAACTTTTCAAAAACGGCGGCAACGAAGGCGAAAACCTGGGCATCATCATGCTCGCTCAGGACATGGGATGGCCCATGGAACATGTCTTCGAAATCCTCCACACGATCGACATCAACAGCTATCGCATGGTTCGCCAGGTTCAGGAACGCGTGATCCACGAATACGCGCAGTCCCGAGCGTCGCTCAACTGACCGGTCATTAGGTCAGGTCAGGCATGATCGGCTGACCTGCGGATTTTCGACATTCTCGATCGTGCCCGGAGAGTCCGAATTCTCCGGACCTCAGGATCGTTTCGTAAGCCATTTGACGAGAGTAGCGACATAACAGCCTGTGCCGCCGGCGTCACGCGTCGGGGAATCGGCGTCGGAGAAGCTCGGGCCGGCGATATCCAGGTGGGCCCATGGAGTTTCGCCCACGAAATGTTCGAGAAACTTGGCTGCCGTGATCGCCCCGCCCCAGCGTGATCCGACATTCTTCATGTCGGATACGGAACTTTTGAGCTGATCCTTAAAATCGGAATCGATCGGCAGACGCCAGAGCCGTTCGCCCGCCAGACGTGCGTTTTCGGCAAGTTCGCCGGCCAGGGCATCGTCGTTCGAAAACAGACCGGCGATGCGAGTTCCCAGCGCCACCATACAGGCACCTGTCAGCGTGGCCAGGTTCACGACAGCCCTGGGCTTGCGTTCGACGGCGTAGGCCAGTGCGTCCGCCAGAATCAGCCGCCCTTCAGCGTCGGTGTTGAGGATCTCGACGGTCGTGCCCTCGCGCATGGTGAGCACGTCGCCGAGCTTGGTGGCAAGGCCGCCGGTCATGTTTTCGGTGATGGGCAGGTAGCCCGTGACGTTCACCGGTGCCTTGAGTTCCGCCAGTGTCGCGATCGTGGCCAGAACGACGGCCGCGCCGGTCATGTCGCTCTTCATGTCTTCCATCGAAGCCGACGGTTTGAGCGAAAGGCCGCCGGAATCGAACGTGACGCCTTTACCGACCAGGGCGATGTGAGAATCGTCAGACGGAGCGCCACGCCATGTGAGGATGACGAAGCGGGGTGGCCGTTCGGAACCCGCAGCGACGCCGAGAAGCCCGCCGAAACGTTCCTCGACGATTTTCTTTTCGTCCCAGACTTCGACTTCGCAACCTGCCTGTCGGCCGATATTTTCGGCCATTCGAGCGAACCGGTCCGGGTATTTTTCGTCGGGCGTCGTGTTGCCCAGAGTGCGGGCCAGGTTCACGTAATGCCCGACACGTTCGGCCTGACGCAGGCTGGCGTCGTTCAGCTTGCCGCGCGGATCGACGAAGCGGATTTCCTCGAAGGCGTGGCGCGCGGCTTCTTTTTTCCTCAGCCCCGGACCGACGGTTCCGACGATCCAGCCACGAACGAGAGCATCCGGGTCGACTTGATCCGGAACGATCGCATGGACACTGCGCCCCGGTTTGGCGGCAAGCCGTTTCGCGGCGGCCGTGGCGGCTTCGAAAGCTTCGCGAGGGCCGGTTTTCGTGGCGTCGCCCAGGCCATAGAAAAGCACTGCGGGCAGTGCGGAGCCGGCTGGGGGATAGACTGCGAGCGTTTCGCCGACGCTGGTCGGGGCATCGTCCCACGGAGGCAGCAGCGAACGGACGGAATCGATCGCCGCGACTTGACCGAGACTGGTTTCGGCGTCCTTCGCTTTCGTCAGACCGACGGCGAGCCAAAGTACGGATTTGTCTCCCGATTCCGAGGAAGGCGAAGGGAACCGGACTTCGGAGACTCGGGAAATCTTCATGGTCTGCCAGTGTCGTCAGGGCTGTTTCGTATTGGCGATCTGGGACATGCCGCCAGGCTCCACGAAGATGCCAAATCGGGCGGAATCGCGCCAAGGGAATTTCCCGGAAAGTGCTCTATTCGAATTCTCCGGATTGCGATAGGTTTCGTAGTTGCGAGGAAATTCCGCCGAATTCCGGTGCAGGGAGCGACGGGAAGCGGCCACTTCGGAATTTCCGCAAACTGGCATGGATGCCGCGAGATGACCACAGACCTCCTGAAGCTGAGACGAATCCGGGCGATATGGCTTCTGCTGGGGCTGTCGGCCCTGGCGGGTGGATGCGTCGAGCGGCGATATACCGTGCGTACGAATCCTCCCGGGGCCCTCGTCTACGCCAACGGCGAAGAGATCGGCAAAACGCCGGTTTCACGCAGCTATACCTATTACGGCGACCGCGAATTCACACTGGTGCAGGACGGCTTCGAAACGCAGCGGATCGTCACGCCGATCAAGGCACCATGGTACGACAATCTTTTCACCGAGTTCTTCTCGGAGAATCTGATTCCATGGACGATTCGGGACGAGCGGGAATTCGTGTTCGACATGCAGCCCGTCCAGAACGCTCCGACCGGCGACCTGCTCGGCAGAGCCGAAGCCTTGCGGGCCGATGGTCAGACCGGCCCTCAAGCCGTGCCCGAAGGCCGGCGTGGATTGTTCGGCTGGTTCAGGCGATGACTCTCCGATAAGGCCGAACGGTTCGGCCGGGTGAGTTCCGAGGATTTCGGAAGTCAGGCACACCTACGATGCGTATTCTGGCCGCCGCCGTTCAAATGCCTTCGGTTCTTGGCTCTCCGGCGACCAACCTGGAACGTGCCGATGCCTACCTTCGAGCCGCGGCCGATCAGGGGGCGGAACTGATCGTTCTGCCTGAGCTGTTCTGCTGCGGTTACGGATTCGGAACCGATTACGGCAGACTCGCCGGCACGGCGGACGACGACGTCGTGGGTTTTCTCACGGAACGGTCACGCAAGTGGAGAGCCGGGATCGCGGCGGGAGTCGCGATGTGGCACTCCGGCGAAGTCTACAACGCCATCTGCTTCGCACTGCCGGACGGCAGCGTGCATTATTACTCCAAGCGAAAGCTCGTCTTCTGGGAGCCGTTCGTCTTTCGCCACGGCACACGCGAGTCGATCGTGGAAACGCCCTGGGGCCGTGTCGGGCTGGCGATCTGCGCCGACATGATCTATTCCTCCACATGGCGAGGATACAGAAACAGGATCGACATGGCCGTCGTTTCCTCCGCCTGGCCGGAATTCGCCTGCAGCCGGCGTGGCCGGCCGAACTGGCTTCTGGGCCGGCTGGGCCCGCTCTGCCGGGAACTGCCGAAGCGGATTGCCGCCGACCTGGACGTACCCGTGATCTTCAGTAACCAGTGCGGGCTGACGCGGACACGCGTCCCTCTCATGAACGCCTGGTTCGAGGACCGCTTCGCGGGTGCCAGCGCGGTCGTCGACCCCAGAGCCGGGACCGATGCCCAGGCGGGGCTGGACGAAGCCCTGGTGCTCGGCGAAATCTGCGTACGAAGTTCGACGAAAACAGGTTCACCGCGAGCGATTGTCCCATGCCCTTCTACATCCGTCTTGGGCCGCACGGCCTGATCATCTTCATCGGCGCCATCCTTCACACCCGGCTTGGCCGGACGATCTATCGCCGTCGTCGTCGGCGCTACGCCGGCCAGCGGTCACTCATCTCTGCCGGCACTCGGGCATGGCGTGCCGACGCTCCGGAAAACTTGACTCCGGAACCGGTATTTGTCCAAATAGTCAGAAGTTCGGCCCGCGAAGCGACGGATTCCGAACCTGCGAGGATATCGAGTTTCCATCGAGAGTCCGCCTGAGCAGCCCCGCGTATCGCTTCCGAGAATTGCCCGAATATGTGCGGAATCGCCGGAGCTCTGGATCTCAACGGACAACGTGAATTCCCCCGGGAAGTGCTCGCCGAAATGACCGGTGCGATCGCGCACCGGGGCCCGGACGAAGAAGGTTTTCACTTCGAGCCGGGCGTCGCCCTGGGGGCCCGTCGGCTGGCGATCGTCGATCTCGCCGGCGGCAGCCAGCCGTTGTTTAACGAAACCGGCGAAATCTGGGTCGCCTTCAATGGCGAATTGTTCGATTATCCGGAACTTCAGCGCGACCTGATCGCCCGTGGCCATCGGCTGAAAACCCGGTGCGATACCGAATGCTGGGTGCACCTTTATGAGGATCACGGCCCGGCCATGCTGGAACGGGCCCGCGGTCAGTTCGCCGTAAGCCTCTGGGACCGCACGGCTCGTACGCTCATCCTTGGCCGTGACAGGCCGGGGATCGTGCCGCTTTACTACACGGAAGTCAACGGCTGGCTGCTCTGGGCATCGGAAATCAAGGCGCTTCTGCGCAGCGGGATGGTTCATGCACGCATGGACCCGAAGGGGATCGACCACCTCTTCTCGTTCTTTTGCACGGGCACGACACGGACCTTTTTCGAAGGGATCAAATCGCTGCCGCCTGGACATTTCATCAAGGTGGTCAACGGCAAGCTTTCCATTCACCGGTATTGGGACCTGAACTTCCCTGCGGCCGGGGAAGAACGCAGGGTCGCGAATCCGGCGGAACTTGTCGACGAACTGGAAGACAAGCTCCAGCGTGCAGTCCGCAAACGTCTTCGCGGCGATGTGCCGGTCGTCAGCTACATCTCGGGCGGACTCGATTCGACCGTCGTCCTCGGCCTCACGAAGCACGTTCGCGGCAAGGCCGTGCCTTCGTTCACGATCGGCTTCGACAAGGCCGGGCCCGACGAACGCTCGGCAGCGACCGAAAGTGCCGCGGCGCTGGGTTCGGACCTCACCACGCTGACGCTCAACAGGCGCGACCTCGCCGATGCGTTCCCGGAATTGATCGTCGCCTCCGAAGGGCCTGTGCTCGACACCAGCTGCGCCGCCCTGATGCGGCTGGCCAAAACCGTGTGCTCCCAAGGCTATAAGGTGACACTCACCGGCGAAGGTGCAGACGAGGCCCTGGCCGGATACATGTGGTACCGCACGCAGAAGCTGCGCGACATGGTCAACTCCTTCGCCCCGGGCCGGAGCATGACTCAGGCCATGCGCTGGCTCGCCCTCAAGGCGATCGGCGGCCGACAAGCCGAAAGTGACGGCCTGGAGCTACGCCCCGGCGTTCGGCCCGCCCAGCAGGACATGTTCGAATTCATCCGCCTCAGCCGCCCGCTCCTTTATTCTTCGGAACTCAAAAGCCGCCTGATCGGCCACTCCGCATATTCCGACCTCGACTTCGACCACCCCCGGCTCAAAAGCTGGCATCCGCTCAATCAATCGCTCTACCTCGGTTATAAGGCCATGCTCGCGGGGCTGTTGATGGTGCCCAAGGGCGACCGCATCGCCATGCATAACTCCATCGAAGCCCGGTATCCGTTTCTGGACGAAGACGTCATCGAGTTCTGTACGTCGATCGCGCCGGAATACAAGATCAAAGGGCGCACCGAGAAATGGCTGCTGCGACAGGTCGCGGCCAAAACCCTGCCGCCTCGCCTGGCACGCAGGCCGAAGACGATGTTCCGGGCCTCGCTTTCAGGTACGTTCCTCGGCCCGGAACGCCCGCCGTGGGTCGATCAGTTGATTTCGCCGGAATCGCTCAGGCGTGCCGGCTGGTTCGACCCGGCCGCCGTGGCCGCCGAAGTGCACAAACAGACATCGATGCCCCGCATCACGGCCAAAAGGTTTGTCTTCGACGTGGCCCTGACGTGTGTCGTCACTACCCAGCTTTTCCACCACCTCTATCTCGGAGGCGGCCTGTGCGACCTGCCCCAGTGGGACGACCCTTCGTTCGCCGGCAATACACAGCCATCGACCAAATATCGAGTGCGTGAGGCGACCGACGTGGTGGAGGTCATCGACGCATGATCGCCCTCATCCAGCGAGTCTCAGCCGCTTCCGTGACCGTAAGCGGACGTGTCATCGGCGAGATCCGACAAGGCTGGCTCGTGCTGCTGGGGGTCGGCAAAAACGACACCGAAGCCCACGCCCGCTGGCTGGCCGACCGTGTCGCTGGCCTGCGTGCGTTTGCGGACGACGCCGGTAAAATGAACCTGAGCCTGAAGGACGTGCACGGCTCGGCTCTGGTCGTGAGCCAGTTCACGCTCATGGCAGATTGTCAAAGCGGCCGTCGCCCCAGCTTCACGCCCGCTGCCCCCCCCGCTGAGGCCGAAAGGCTTTACGAATACTTCACACGTCAGCTCAGGGACATGGGCATCCCCACACAAACCGGCGAATTCGGGGCCGATATGGATGTCTCGCTCGTCAACGACGGGCCGGTGACATTCTGGCTCGACTCGTCAACGGCGAAACTGCCCGGTGCAGCGAACGCCAGATGAAGACGACAGAGTTCGATGCATTCCCCTGAATTTCCGGCTGGCGATCTCATCGAATCCGGAACGCGTTCGATCTTGCGATGCGAGATGCCGCTCGATCAGCCTGGGCGCATCGCATTTCTGGTTTTGAGCACGACAGCGCCGGCCAGCGATGCCAGCGCGATCGAAAGACCAACGGACTGCCCGAAACGTGCAGCCTTTTCGCCGTCGGTCAATACTTGATCGAGCATTGGGCCATCGAATCTTGGCTTCCTGACCCGGTGAATGAGCGATTCACGAACCGGGGCGGGAACGTGTTTGGCACCGTCCATGAATTCCCAGTGCGTGTCAGGATGCAGACCGGCTTCGAGCTGGATGCCGAAGTAAGACTGCCGCGAAGCGAAATCGAGATCGGACTCATGCCTGAGACCTTCGAATTTCTTTCGGAGATCGTCGGAATCGATGCCATCGACGCTCGTGATTCTACTTTTCAGGTCAGCGCCCTTGGGCGAGTTCGGTACGAGCGAGCCTTTGCCGGCGTCGATCAGCTCCTGGCAGCGGGCATAGGCGAAATAGGCGAGTGGCAATTGCAAGTCCTGAAATTCCGGCTCGAACCCGAGCCGGTTATATTGCATCGCCACGCTGAGCGCATGAAACACATCGACACTTTCCCAGGCATTGCCGAGCCTGATCAGACCAGCGAGCCCTCGGACCGCTTCGGCGGCTTCGGCGGGGTCGAAATCGTCCGGCATTTTGCCTTTTTCCCAGCCGAGCAAATTCGGCAGATCACCCGACGCGGGCATGGCAGGCGGTGCGATGATCCAGTCGATGGCCATCAGCTGATACTTTTCCCGCCCGAAGTGAGCTTCGGGATTGATCTCGATCGCCCGGGCGATTTCGGCCCTGGCGGCCTTCACCTCGTCGATTTTCGTTCGATCGGCCCCGTTATGCAGCCATCGGTGAACGAGGAAGGTCCCGAGATTGGCGTGATAGCGATACCGGTGCGTTTTCGCCTCCGTGAACGAGTCGCTGTCTTTGTGTTTGTCGGGCAGCCGGTCGAGCACCGCCTTTTTGCGGGCCATCCAGGCGATGGCTTCATCGCCACGCCCCAGGCGGTCGCATGCGACGCCGGCATCGTCGTAGGCACCCAGATCTTCCGGCTCCGATTCGACGTGCGACGTGACGCGAGTGAGCCGCATCTGGTAGTAAAGCGGCGGGAACCGGTCGAACCGGCCCGTGATGGCATCGAGAACGTCATTCACCTCGATCGATTCGTCGCTGGGCGTGTCGCTGTCCCAATAACAGGCGCATGCCAGGATCGGTATCGCGAGAACCAGCGAGAAAGAGAGCACGATCTTGCGCATGGCCAGGCTCCTGTCGCGGGAATCGAAGTCGGAACCGAACTCTATTCCTGGTGAATCGTAACGGAATGACAACATTATCCGGGTTCTCGGATGCGCATGCAAATTCCGGCATGAATTTCGATGCTTCGGCCGCGCAAGATATTGGTCGGCGCTGAGAGTCGTTCGAAGTCACGAACTCGTCATCCCCAAAACACAGGCCGGCAAAGTCGGTTGGAGTCATGACTCGCTGCGAAGTCTCAACACCCTGGGCCCCCCGAGCTCCAGCTCGGGGATTTTCGAAATCGTCGAACGAACGTCGAACAAGACCATCCCGAGCTGGAGCTCGGGGGGCCCGGGGCTTGCGATCATGCGCGTCTGCCGGCCTCGTAAAAATGTACGATTGAGGCGGCCGTTACGAGGCATGCCGTTCGGGATGAAGCTCGAAGCCACCGTTTCGGACGTGGATTCGGCTCAAGCCGTTCGCATCGCACCTTCGAGCCAGGTGGAATGGACGTCGATCGACTGGATTTCGTCGGCCGGGACCTTGATCGGATCCCTCTGCAGCACGACGAGATCCGCGGCCTTGCCAGGTTCGAGGCTGCCGCAAACGTGATCGAGGTGGCACTGCCAGGCGGCATCGATGGTCACGGCACGAAAGGCCTGCATGGGCGTGATGCATTCGGTGGAATTGAGCACGCCGCCCCCTTCGCGCATGTCGCGCAGCACGGCGTTCTGAACGCAGCGGAGCGGGTCGATGGGCGTCACGTTGAAGTCAGAGTGCAGGGAAATCCGCAGGCCGCCCCTCAGCGCGGAACGGCATGGATCGAGCCGATTGGCCCGAGGCAGCCCGAGAATGCGGTCGCGGAAAGCTTTGCCCCAGAAATGGACGTGGCCGATGAGGAACGAAGGCGAGATGCCCAGGTTTCGCATGCGATCGATCTGGGAATCATGCAGGATGCTGCAGTGTTCGATGCGGTGCCGCAGCCGACGGTTTCCGCCGGTCCGCCGCGTGGCCCGTTCGAAAGCGTCGAGGGTGACGTCGATGGCGGCGTCGCCATTGGAATGGACGCCGACTTGCCAGCCGGCTTCATGGGCTTCGCGAATCACGTTTTCGATTTCTTCGGGCGAATAGTTCAGCTTGCCGCGATCCGTCGTTCCCAGGTAAGCCTGGCGCTGATAGCCCGTTCGTGCCTGATTGGAGCCATCGGACCAGACCTTGATGCCGTTGATCGAGAACCGGGGCGAGATCTGGCCGGGCCGCAGCCCCATTTCTTTCCACTTTCGGAAGTGGGTCGAAATCAGAAGACCGGCGTAGCGGATCCCGGGTTCGGTCTTGAGCGTGGCATCGATCAGCGCGATATCGCCTTCGGCGAGAAGCAGGCCGATGCCGCAATCGTGCAGGGTCGTACAGCCTTTCTTCGCGGCTTCGTCCCAGTCCTGACGAAGCAAGCCGACGACTTCATTGGCGGATAGTGGCGGCACTTTCGCCAGAATCGGGGCGAAACCGGGCGTCTCTTCGATTCGGCCCGTGAGTTCGCCGGAGGAATCCCGTTCGTAACGGCCCTGCGCGGGATCGGGCGAATTCCGGTCGATGCCGGCCAGGCTGAAAGCCATCGAATTGGCGTAAGCGACGTGCCCGTTGGATTCGAGGACGAACACGGGGAGACCAGGGACCAGGGCGTCCAGATCGGCGCGGGAAAGGGTCCGGCCAGGGGTGAGCGAAGGGTCGAGCATCTTGCAAAGCAGCCATTGCCCAGGTGCGGCCGACTTGCCGGCCGCCGCGATCTTGGCGCGGGCTTCGTCCATATCAGCGACGACGAAGGGGCCGACATCGAGCCAGGGCCGCATCACGCAGAAGCACGAATGCATATGGGCATCGACGAAGCCCGGCATTACCGTCATGTCGCCGAAATCGACGATTCGCGTGTAACGCCCCTTGAATCCCAGCAGATCGGCCCGCGACCCGACGGCGACGATGCGGCCGCCGCGCACGGCGATCGCCTGGGCCCGGGGCATCCGGTCGGACATCGTGTAAATGTTCCGGGACAGGAAAATCGTGTCGGCAGGCCCGGGGTTCGGAGATCCGGCGGCTTGAACGGCCGAATGACCAAGGCCCTGCGATGCGGCTATCAGCATGCCAGCGCCGATTTTGCGCAGGGCCTCACGGCGGCCGGTTTCACCGAAGAACGTTCCGATGAACTTCATCATGCCGGGGTTGCAGGCTTGGCACATCGACAGATTACCTCAGGCTTTGGGAAGGGAATGCGTACGGTCCAAGACTACGCCTTCGAAATAACGAATTCAAGTCCATGTATACGTCCGTGCCGGAAAGGCGTCATGCCGTGCGATTTCTGAGAACGCCGGCCGGGAGCAATCCGATCGTGATCCCGAGAATCGGAAGGAGCGTGCCGATCGCCAGAACGATCACGACGAACGCAGGCGGCCCGAAACCATAGGACATGTTCCCGTCGACGGAAATTGTCCAAAGTCTCCGGAAATACCAGTCCCAATTCACGATGGTCGATCCGAACATGCTGAGAGGGATACTCAAATACTTGCGCCGGATCGAGAATTTCCAGATGCCGGCCATCGCCGCGCACCAGGCGAACGTGAGCCACAATCCGACCGGGATTTCGGCAAAGCGGAAAGAACCGACGCGGGTCGGCCACAAGCCAATCAAGCTCAACGCGATTCCGGTCGCGAGCAGACAACTGGTCATGAAATTGGCCCGAGCCAGCGTACGACCGACGAATCGCACCTGATCGAGGCCAAAAGGACGGAATGCTCGAAATGCAACGAACATGAGCCCGACGAGCAGCGAATAAAATGACATCGCGTATCCGACGGAAATCGCGACCATGCGGAACCGCCATAACCCGGGAATACTGCCAAGTGCTCCGGATACGTATGCCATCCAAAGTTCCAGTACGATGAAAGCTATGGGGAAGATCAGGCATATTCGGGCGGGACTCCAGACCTTTACCGGTACGACACCGACGAATTCCGCGGCGAGTCGATCCGGACGGCCAAGCCTCGACCGGGCCAATTCGAAAGCGGTTTCCGCCGCATTGCCTGCAGCGGACATCCGTGCGATGTCGTCACGTAAATGGCATTCGAGTTCGTCGATGACGGGTGTCTTTCCGCCGAACGCGACTTCGAGCGAACGCCTCCATTTGCCGATTTCCGCTTCGAGTTCAAACATGGCCGAGCCCCCAGAGTTTGTTCAGTGTCGAATGCACCGTGAGCCACTGCTTGCGCTGCTCGTCGAGCGTCAGACGCCCGGCGGCGGTCAGGCGATAGTATTTGCGTTTCCTGCCTGCTTCCGAAGTGTCCCAGCGCGAATCCAGCACCCCCTGGCCTTCGAGCCGATGCAGAACGGGATAGAGCATGCCGTCGGTCCACGCTATCTCTCCGTCGGAAAGATCCCGAACTCGCTGAATGATAGTGTATCCGTAACTCTCGCCCTCGCTGAGGATCGAGAGAATTAACGGAACCGCCGAGGCGGCGACGAGATCTTTGGCGATTTTCATGGACCACCTATACCTTTCAGTTCTATGTACACTCACAATACCTTGAGGTGCTATGCATGTCAAGCGGATTCCAGAATCGACACGTGAGTTTCTCGGATTGAATCGAGAGGCTGGGTGAAACTGTTCAGCGCAACGCGAATCGCACCTGGCCGGGGAGATCAATCGCCGTCAGCGGCTTTGGAGAGAAACGCAAATTGATCTTCGCATTCGAAATAAGTCCGAGCCGGATGGACGAAAAATTTCTTCGAATCAGAGACAATTCGCAAGAGATGAACTTCGGCTTCGAAACACCGCAAGTGTCTCGAAGAACACGCCGGGTTCGGGTGAACCCGGCGTGTCGAAAAGAGCAGGCGTCAAGGATCGAATTGCGATCACTCCGGCTCCTTGATTTCCACCACTTTGCCGGCGGGGATGTCGGTCAGAGTCTGCTTTTTGCCGCTGGGCCAGGTGATTTCCAGCTTCGAAAGTTTGTCGGACTCGCCCAGGCCGATGGTCACGACCGGGTCGAGGCTCGAAAGATAGCTGCGGGCCGTGAAGTGCTGGTGCATCAGGGCTTTGTCGGCCAAGGTGGCTACGAGCGTGGTGCCCAGACCATCGCGGTTGGATTTCGAACCGACGAGTTTCAGTCGCACGCTCTTGCGGGCTTCGGCCATGTCGTTTCGCCACAGACGTGCCGGGCCGCCGTTCTCGGTCATGACGATGTCCAGATCGCCGTCGTTGTCCATGTCGAAGCAGGCGGAACCACGGCCGACGATGGGTTTCAGGAGGTCCGGGCCGATGTCGTCTTTCGACATCAGCCGGAACAGTTCGCGGCCAAGCTTGCCGGTGTTTCGGAACAGCTGGGCCGATTGCGGATAGGTCTGTGAGGCTTGGACTTTGGTGATGTCGCTTTCGAGGTGGCCGTTGGTCGAAAGCAGGTCAAGCCGGCCGTCGAGGTCGTAGTCGAAAAAGAACAGGCCGAATTTGAGCGGCGGCTGAGTCGGCGCGCCCAGCCCATAGACCGCAGCACGGTCGGTGAAAAGCCCTGATTTGCGATCGTCGGCTACGTAAAGGGCCGTCATTTCGTTGGCGAAGTTGCCGATGGCCAGGGCCAGGGCTTCGTCGTTGGAAAAGTCGCCCCAGTCGATGCCCATCGCACCGCGAGCCGAACCGGACTGATCGAGCGCGACGCCGCAGCTGACACCGACTTCTTCGAAAATGCCATCGCCCTTGTTCATGAAGAGGAAGTTCGGAACGGTGTCATTCGCCACGGCGAGGTCGACGAGAGCGTCGCCGTTGACGTCCTGAGGGGCGACACCGAGACTCTTCGCGAACGGAACGCCCAGGCCTGGCGTTTTGATACGAATGCCGGCCCGTTCGGAAATGTCAGCGAACTTGCCGCCGTCGTTTAGATAAAGCAGGCAGTAGCTGCCGGGGAAAGCCGTGGGGGGGCCGTAGGCTCGGCCCGAACCGGTACCGGCGAGTTGAAAGTCCTGTGCACGGTCGAATTCGGCCGACCACTGGACATAATTGCAAACGAACAGGTCGAGATCGCCGTCGTTTTCGACGTCGAAGAACGCGGCGCTGGTGTACCAGCCCTTGCCAGGCGTTATGCCGGAATCTTTCGAAACGTCGGTGAATTTACCGGCGTCATTTCGATAGAGGCGAACGAAGTCGAGGCCGGTGACGACCATGTCCGGATCGCCATCGTTATCGAAATCGCCGACAGAAACGCCCTGGCCGAATTGAATTTGTGCCAGTCCTGACTTTTCGGTGACTTCCTCGAATTTGCCGCCGCCCAGGTTATGGAACAGGGCCTGGGTTTTGTGCGCCGCACCTGTGCGCTGGGGAAGGTGTTCGGGCTTGCCGCCAGGGGGTTTGGGCTCGATACCGGCCTCTTTCCACGTCGAACCGTTGACGAAAAAGAGGTCATGAAGGCCATCGCCGTCGAAGTCGAGGACAGCGACGCCGGAGCCCATGGTTTCAGGCAGGAGCTTTTCGCCTTCGAAACCGTTTTCATGGATGAATTTCAGGCCCGAGGTTTCGGTGACGTCCACGAACGTCACTTTGGGCGTGGGCGAATCGACGGTTTTTTCGATCACCTTGGGAGCGGCGGCCTTGGGCACGACGGCTTCCGGTTTGCCGCCGCCGCAACCGGCGAGAGTGAGAGTCGCGGCGGCGAACACGGCTGTCGCGGCCGAATCACGGAGCCTGACGTTCAGATACCTCGGGGTCATTCTTCAGCTCCGGTCGTGGTTTTCGGTGTCGGTTGAGCCTCAGCTTTCGGTGCAGGATCGGCTGCGGGTGCGGAGGCTTCGGCGGTTTTCGTTTTCGGCGGATGCAGCGGGTGGATCACGATGGACTGCGAATTGCGGTCGGCGTCGGCGTCGTTGCGCCGGGCAATCGCGATCGCCGTGCCTTCGGCGGTTTCGTCTGGCTTGTACATGGCATGGAGGGCCTTGTGCGTCCTGGCGAGCAGCGCGGCCAGTGCATCGCGATCGGCCCCGTCAGCGGTTTCCTTCCAGAGGGGGAACGTCTTTACGATCACTTCCAGAAGCGGCTCGAGCCGCGATCCGTATTCAGGCCTTGGCCCGTTGAGGAATCGGTCGATCGCCGCGCCGAGCGTATCGGCATGAGCCGCGATCTCCGTTCTGTGGGTTTTCGAAGCGGCGAGGGCGACTGCCATCGAGATGATGTCGTCCGCCGAGATCTTTTCGCCGATATCCCGGGGTTTCGGAGCGTAACCCCGGCTCAGTTCGCCGAAGGAGAGCCCCATGCCATAGTGGGCTGCGACGTTTTCGGTATCGATGGCCAGTGTCTTGCCGTAAGCCTCGATCGCCAGTTCGAGGAACTGCCGCCTTTCCGGCGTATTCGCCCGTTCCTGGCGGGCCCTAAGTTCGTAAGCCGAGCCGAGGGCATTGATGACTTCGTAGTCCATCGAGAAATCGAACTTGCGTTCGGGGATCTTCGTGCCGAGGACGGCCTTGTAGTTCTCGATAGCTTCGTCGAGATAACCGTTACGCACGTTGATCTGACCGGTCAGCCATGTGATGACCCACGGGGCGGCCGGCTTTTCGTGCTTCGAGGCTTTCGTGAGTGCATCGAGAGCGTCAGGGATGCGGCCTTCACGCTGATAGACCCGGGCCAGGTTCACCCAGCCGTCCACCATGCCGAGATCCGCCACTTTGCGGAACACCTCTTCGGCCTGTTTCAGTTCGCCCTTCTGGCCGCCCTTGTCGGCACCTTCCAGGAACAAACCGATGCCGTAGTCGTTCCAGCGTTGCCAGGCGTCCTTGATCGGCGACGGGGGATTCTCGACCGCCGCGCCTCCCTCGACGGGAAGTTTCAAGGCATCTTTCGCCATGACGACGACCGGCAATTCGGCCCCCTTGCCCTTGCCCCAGACGAAATCCATGTATTTGCGATCGAACTTGCGATAGTTGAGTTTCGATTCGAGTTCGATCGGTTCAGTGACTCCTTCAGGCACGACCAGCTCGAAGTGGACGACCTGGCCAGCGCCGGGCGGGATCTGCTTGTTGTAGAGCGGGACGAAGATGTCCTGCGGGTTGCGACGATCGATACGGTTACCGTTGCGATCCAGCATGTAGACATTGACGAAATGCGCCGAGGGATCGACAGTGCCTGTTTCGTCGATGCCGCCGGATTGCCCGACGACCTTACCCCCCTGCTTCGCCTGAAGTTCGACCCAGATTTCGTTGGAATCTACGGTACCTTGTGTCAGGGGGTGGCCCACACCGGTCGTGCGGACGACGACCTCCACGAGATATTTGCCGCCTGGCTTGAGTTTGGGCGTCTCGGGACGCAGCGGGGCGACCAGAGGCGATTCGATCTTGCCGTCAGCCTTGATGCCGAAAATGTCGACTCGGGCCACTCCGTTCTGCAGGAACTTTTCGTGCTTTTTGGCGATTTCGGTATCGCCTCGGAAAGTCGGCAGGGCCGGATTCGCAGCTGCGAACATATGATCATGGATCTTGGCCGCACCGGAGCCGTCGAAGTCCTTGGCGCCGAAGTCGTTCGATGGCATGAGCGTCATATGGCAGTCGACGCAGCTCGACTTCGCCACGGGGGGATAGTAGAAGCTGCGCGCCCCATGGCCGGAGACGCCGGAGAGCAGGAACGAATCCCAGTGATTCTGGCCGCGAACGAAGTCCTTGTAATGATTGAGAGCATAAGGCAGACCGACCTTGTGACAGGTCGAGCAGAACTCGGGATTCCTGTGCACTTCAGGCTTCAGGAACGTCCGTTTGTGCATTTCGGGCTTGGCCTTGATGAGGGCCGAGTTGACCCACTGCAGCAGCGAATTCTCGCTGAAGGCGAAAGGATAGTGCTTCGGATTTTCGATCGTGTAATCCGCATTGCCCCGGGTGCTGCCGATATGGGTGATCGAGTGGCAAGCCGTACAGGTAATGCCGGCCTGACCTGTGGGGTCCTTTTCGAGGTCGAAGTTCGGGTCGTCGAACTTGCCCGAGAAGAACGGCACCGGATCGTGGCAGCCGGCGCACCAGCGCGCGGCCCGAACGTCGCCGTCGCGTTTCAGGGCGACTTCGCGGGTTTCCTTCACGCTCGCCAGGTAGGGAGGATTGTTGAACGAACTGAAATGGTGCGATGAGTGGAACCAGCTGTCATAGGCGTCCTTGTGGCACGACATGCAGTAGGTGTCGTTCATCATGGTCGCGGCGGGAATGAAATTCCCGTCAGCGGTGACCGCTTCGGAGGGGAAGAAATACTTCTTGCCTTCACGCGGGCCCTTGCGAACGTAATTCGAAGGATCGACGGTATGCAGGAAGCCCATGGCGACGACCAGCAACCCGACCACGGCTCCGCCACGCTTCATGTAAACCCACTGAATGCTCGGGCCGGCCCATCGGTGACTGACGTAAAACCCGATCGCCAGGAGAGGCGTAATCAGGTGAGTCCAGTAGCCGATTTCGCGAATGCGGGGGTCTCGCACCTCGAACCCGAAAAGGCGGACCAGCACAAGGCCGGAGACGAGAACGGCGAATCCGACGGCCAGAAGGCCGATGCCTCGGCGAATGGCCGACCGGTTCGGCCGGTTGCGGGACGTGACCCAGTGTGCCACGCCGAAGACGAGAAAAGGCACGATGAGCACAAGGCCAAGAAACAGGTGAATGGCCACCATCAGCATGTAGAACGGCGTCTGCTGAGTCGTCTTCGTCCACCATGTCAAAATGGTGACGCTCAAGAGATATATGCCATTCCCGCCCAGGATGCCGAAGCCGAGGAGCACGGCCCAGAGCAATGGCTTGAGCTTCGGACCGATGGCGGGCACATAGACGAATTTCTGTCGCCTGACGGGCGACGGCACTTGAGTCGGATCCATTGGAGCTTGCTTCCCGTTCGAATTCCGGTCGATCGCATCAAATAGAGATTGTCACTCGAGGCGAACGGCCAGGGCTTGAGAGAATGGCCCTGGGGTCGCATCGGAATCACGGTTTCGATCACCGATTTCGCCTGAAGCTCGTGATCCCTCGTCAGGACGGAACACGAACCATTCCGCGAATCAGGCGCTCAAGAGGATCGATCGTGGCGGGCGCGGATCAGGTGCCCAGCAAGCGGACTCGAAACGTAACTCGAAAGATATGGCGTATTCGTATTCGACAGGCGCCGGGACGGTCGATGTGGTTGACCGGTCGGCTAAGATGTGAGTGCCGGGAGCCGATCGGCCGTTGGACGATTCACCCTCCTGGCAGGAGAACCCCCATGCGATTTCGCCGTTTTCGGATTTCGGTTCCCAGGAGAGCCGGTAGGGCTCGAAATTGCCAAGGCCGAACGGAGCCGTCGATTCGTCGAGGACCAGCACGTGCTCACTTCGGCAATGGGATGCCGTCGCGGTGCACTGAGTGGCCGCGAAAAGCAGGAATACAGCGATGTACGCCGGTCGAAGCGAACGCATGAGGTATCGGACGGATGTCGCTCGAAATGATGTGTTCAGATCAATTCATTCTGGTGCCGCAAGGCGGAAAACGTCAACCCGAAAATCACGAGGAACACCGACATGACGTCAGAAACGTGTGATATATTTCCGGAAGACGGCACGCACGGGGGCAAAGATTCGCTGCTTCGCTCCTGACCGTGTTCGTCGCCATGCCACACGAGCTACACCATAGGATCGGTTCATCGACGTTCTCGCTTTTGCGTAAACGTCGTTCGTTCGAAGGGATTTCGACCACCGTTGGCCTGATTCGCACCTGATCATTCCGCAACCTGACTGCCGGTCGTGAAGTCGAATCTCCCCGAGAGGCCCATCCCGTGACCGCATCTCGCTATCGCTTCTTCGTTTGTCTCATGATTGCGGGTTTAGGCTGCCAATTCGGATCCAGGTCAGTTCTTGCCCAGGCTCCGAAATCGGATCAGGCTCAGCCCGCCCTGCAATCGGCCGAGGACACTTATCGCCAGGGCCTGAAGCTCGAAATCGACCGGCAATGGGTGCGTGCTGCCGATCTCTACGACGGGGCGCTCAAACAATGGCCAGACCGCACCGATTTCCGGCAGCGGCTGATCCTGTGCGAAATGCATCTGCGTCTGCAGAAGCGTTACCATGACCAGAGCTTCCGTCAGATCCTCCTGCGCATGTCCGAGGCCGATTGTGCCCGGCTTTACGGCGAAATCATCGACAGGATCGACACCAGCTATGTCGATCCGATCGATCTCTCGGGGCTGACGCGTCGTGGGATCGACAACCTCGAAGTCGCCCTTCGCGACCCTGAGTTTCAACAGGTCAACGCACCTTCGGCCAATGTCTCGCAGATCCGCCAGTTGCGCGACTGGCTCAGGGAAAATCGCTCGCGTATCCTGGTGCCGGATCGCCGCAAGTCCACGGAGACCGTCTCTTCGATCGCCGATACGGCCGCCCGGACGGCTGGCGTCACACGCCAGTCGGTCTACCTGGAATTCATCTTCGGAGCCTGCGACGCGCTCGACGAATTCTCAGCCTGCCTTACGCCTTCGAAACTGGAAGATCTCTACGCCGTCATCGACGGCAATTTCGTGGGCCTGGGTGTGGAACTGAAGGACGACCCGAAAGGCCTGGTCCTCACGAACGTCCTGCGAGGCGGACCCGCCTGGGAATCCGGGATGAAAATCGGTGAGGTGATCACGACCGTCGACGGCAAAAGCCTGGCCGGGATGAACCTGGATCAGGCCGCGGCCGAACTTCAGGGTCCGGAAGGCTCGTCGGTCGAACTGGTGCTGGCTGGCGATTCGCAGATCCAGCGCAAGATCCGGCTGATCCGCCGCCCGGTCGACGTGGACAGCGTGGTCGACGTGCGAATGGTCGACCCTGCCGCCGGCATCGGCTATCTCAAGCTCAACGGGTTTCAGAAAACCACGAACCGCGAGCTGGAATCGGCGATCGAGCTGCTGCGATCCAGCGGCATGAAGCTGCTGATATTCGACCTTCGTGGCAACCCCGGCGGCCTGTTGAACTGCTCCGTCGAGATCGCCGACCAGTTCCTGGAAAATGGCGTGATCGTGACGACGCGTGGCCGCTCGGATGGCCAGAGCCAGGTCTACCGGGCCAAGCCGGAAGTCGCCTGGAACTTCCCGCTGGTGATTCTGGTCGACCGCGAAAGTGCCTCGGCCAGCGAAATCCTCGCCGGTGCCCTTCAGGAAAACGGCCGGGCTGACGTACTGGGCGAACGGAGTTTCGGCAAAGGCTCGGTGCAAAGCATTTTCCCTATCCGCACGGCTCCCGCTGGCCTGAAGCTGACGACCGCCCGGTTCTATTCGCCGCTCGATCGGCCTTACACCCAGGGTGTGACTCCGAACGTGATCACCCGCCAGGTGGCCAGACCGACCAACGACGGCAAGACAGTGGCGGCGGCTGAAGATTCCGTCCTGAAAGCGGCTCTCGAACATGGCCGGGGCAAGCTGAACGCTCCGAACTCAATCACCAGTACGCCTCGGTCGATCCCGACCGCGAACGTGGCGACCCCTGCGGGCGTTCGATAAATCGCGGCTTCGCAGCCGCGAGCGTATTGAAACTCAGCAAGACGGGCTCAAGTGGCGGAATCGCCGCCCTTGAGCCCGTGTTTTCTTGCCCATTCATCTGTCCAACCGTAGATCTTCACGTGAGCGATCGAAATGCACCCGGCATCTTGCTCCTGATCGAGCATGGTTTCGGCCAGTTCATCGCCACCCGAAGTGGGGCCGAACAAATGGCTATGCGGGCAGTCGTCCGCACCGCCCCCGTTCTTCAAGGCCCCGAACAGACGCTCCATTTCAGCGAGTCCTTCGAAGTCGGCATGGATGAAGACTTCGCCGCTCTTCGGGTTCGTGACGAAAGCGATCATCCGATGACACTCCGTGGAAATCCTGTCTCCAGCCGTTCGAGCGTTCCGCACCGAATGGCTGGCATGGCGTATCATCCATTCAGTCTTCGATACGTATCGACATACCTGGCATAGACTTCGTCATAAGCCGCCTTGTTGGCCGGATCAGGCTCGACGACTTTCTCCATGCTCACCATGCCGGCGGCCGCGGCGTCGAAGTCGGCGTAAATTCCGGCAGCGAGTCCGGCAGCCATCGCTGAACCCAGCGCACAGGCTTCGGCTTCTGCGGGCACGTGAATCGGCTTGCCGATGGCGTCGGCGTGAATTTTGGTCCAGAGGGCCGATTTCGCCCCACCGCCGCCCAGGAAGATCCGGTTGACCTCGAGGCCGTACTTCGCCGCATCTTCGAGAATCTGCCGCGTGCCCAGGGCCGTAGCTTCGTAAATCGAACGAAACAGGTGCGCGGGAGTGTGGGCGAGCGAAAGGCCCGTCCATGCGCCACGAGCCGCCGGGTTCTTATATGGCGAACGATTCCCCTGCCAGTCGTCGCGTGCGATCAGGCCGTCGCAGCCGATGGGCACTGCGGCGGCTTGTTCGTCCAGCACCTGATAGACCGGCACGCCCCGTTTTTCGGCCTCGATCGTCTGAGCAGCGGCCAGGTGGCGGCGGAACCAGTCGAGGATCGAGCCAGTGGCCGTTTGCCCGGCTTCGAGTGTGTAAAGCCCTTCGACTGTGGCTTCGGGGTAACAGCCGGCCGAGCCGGAACCGAACACGCCGGCTTTGGTCTGGGCGAGGTGGCAGGTGCTGGAGCCAACGATCACGGCGACGTCGCCAGAGGCCGTCGCCCCCATGCCGAGCATTCCAAGATAGGCATCGACACCACCCTGAGCCACCGGAATGCCGGGCACAAGGCCCAGATGCGTGGCTGCGGCAGGGCACAACTTGCCTTCGCCCCGGCCCAGTGGCACGATCGTTTCCGGCCACTTGGCCAGAATGTCGCCCAGGCCGACGGCTTCGATCATCCGCACCGGCCAGCCGCCGTCGGGTTTGGCATAATTCCACTTCACGGCGACGTGGTTCAGGGCCAGTGTCCACACACCGGTCAGCTTGTGCATCATCCAGTCGGTGCACTCGACCATGCGATCCGTGCGTGCATAGATCTCCGGTTCATGCGTCTTGATCCAGAGCGCCTTGGGCAGCATCCATTCAGGGCTGACCTTACCGGACACATATTTAAGAACCGGGTCACCGGTGGCCGAAATCTGGTCGGCTTCGGCTGACGAGCGCTGATCCATCCACAAAAGCGCGGGGCGAAGCACGGTGCCGTCGGCCTTGCAGGCGACGACGGTGCAGGCTGTGGTGTCGAGGCCAATACCGCGGATGCGGTCGGGCGTCGCTCCGGCCTTTTCGAGCGCCGCCCGGACAGCCACGGCCGCGCCGGCCCACCACTGGGCGGGCGATTGCTCAGCCCAGGCGGGCTTTGGATAGGTCGTATCGAGCGGCGAGGTGCCGAAGGCGACGATCTGGCCGTCGGGCGTCACCAGGGCAGCGCGGACGCTTTGTGTGCCGAAATCGAGGCCAAGCAGCAGGTCATCGGAAGGCATCGGCGTGAATTCTCCGGGTCATGCAGACCTGAAGGCCAGTGTTCGAATCGAATTTCGATCGCGATCGGGAAGGTCCGTATCATCGGAAATCAAGGATCGTCCGTCAACGATATCGCGTTCGAAAGCAGGCGTCTGCCGGTCCATGCGTCAGGGGCTCATGCGGGCCCAGTGGCGTCGCAGAACTTCCATCGCTTCTTCAAGCGGCACGACTTCCAGGGCCTGCATTCCGCGTGATTTCGAAAGGCCCAGTCGACGCAGTTTTTCGATCGCGTCGCCGTTCTGGAAGTCGATGCGGATGTCACGTACGTCGTGGACAAACCGTTCGGCGCGGCGGTCAAGTTCCAGGGCGTCGATCGATTCGCCGCGCATGTTGGCGTCGTGGATGATTTTGTAGGCGATCGCGGCCTCGGCGTTTTCCTGCTCCCAGCCCATCTCGCAGATTCG
The DNA here is from genome assembly GCA_964608915.1 of uncultured Isosphaeraceae bacterium. Taxonomy (GTDB): domain Bacteria; phylum Planctomycetota; class Planctomycetia; order Isosphaerales; family Isosphaeraceae; genus QWQI01. Next base: position 108,567 of record CAZSQA010000005.1, on the reverse strand, counting down.
CGTGATGCTCAGGCGATTGTTGCCCTGGGTGAGATAGAACAGGTTCGTGATCATCCTGTGCGTGTGCTTAAGCTTGGCGTTGCGGAAGCCGCTGAACGACCGCCAGCCCGATGCGACCGGAACGGTCAGGAGCGAGCCGAGAACCAGCGGATTCATCAGCGCCAGGATCGGCAGAGCGAGAACCTTGGAGACCAGCGTCGGCAGGCCGACGAGCACGGGCGAAGCGACCGAGACCTTATCGAGCATGGGCATGCGGATACGGGTCGCCTGTTCAGGCAAGTGCATTTCCAGCTCGCGGAACGGAACCTCTTTGAATATTCTGAGATAGATGCGGTCGGAGCGTGTCATCGGCCCCATTTCGACGCCATCGCGGAATTTGACCATCACCACGAGCCTGTGCCAGGCGTGATGCGCGTGCATTTCGGTGCGCCAGCCCCGGCGCAGGGTTCGGCGCGGTCGACTTACGATACATCGCCCCCGGCCATACACGCGAATTTCGTCGAACACTTCGAAATTCGGCTCGTACTTGAGGCGAAGGTCGTTGTTCGATCGGACGGCGTGCTGGATGACGTCGAATTCGACGCGCTGGAAGTTCGCGGCCCGGAGGGCTTCCTCGAACTGGCGAATGAAGATGTCGAGTCGGTCGGCCTTATCCTCTTCCGGAATCGGCAGCTCTTCCGAAAGATAGGTATTGTCAGGGTCAAAAGGCTGGTAGAGTTCGCGCAGCAGATCCCAGTTCAGGAACATCTGCGCTCGCTGAACCCGGCCCAGGGCGTCGAAGAACCTGGCCCAGCGAAGCCGCTGCGGGTCGCCGAGACCGAAGTCGGAAAGCAGCATCGAATCCAGCAGTTTGCGGGATAGCGGCACATAATTCTGCACGCCGATGTGGCTCAACCGGCCGCTGGGGTCGATTTCGAGATCCTCGGGCAGTACGTCCTCACCGGGTGCGAAGCTCATCTTCGGAATTCCATGCAGCAGGGTGAGCCCGATTCGTCAGGGATCGATCGAAGCCTGTCGGATCGGGCGTTCGCTTCCGTTTCGGCAGATTCGTTGACGCATGATCCGTGAAGCCAGGCGCGGCCAGTGCCTGAAGGAACCTGACCAATTGCCCTTAAACCTGAGGGCGATACTTTTTAGTATATGAGTTGTGGAAGAAGCTCCGATAGACTCCGCGACATCGAAAAATCGGGAGCCATGGACGAATTACGCCCTGTGCGGCTGGGGATCATCGGTCTGGGCAAGCTGTGGGAGACACGGCACCGCCCTGCCTTGGAACGAACCCGCGACAAGTTCCGGGTCGTCGTCGTTTACGATCAGGTTCTCGAACGGGGACGGCGCACAGCCAGCCAGCTGAGATGCGATACCGCCGAAGCGATCCGGCAGATCGTGGAACACCCTGGTATCGACGCGCTCTGTTTGCTGGCGCCTCAGTGGTTCGGCACTTATCCGATCGAGTTGGCCGCACGGCGCAAACTGCCGGTCTACTCCTCCGTGCCGATTCCGGCCTATGACGAAGCACGGCGAATCGGCGAGCTGATCGAGACGCAAAGCGTCAAGTTCATGCCCGAGCTGGCGCGACGGCAATATCCGGCGACCCGGCGGTTGAAGGAGTTGATCGCGGCGAAACTCGGGCCCGTCCGCATGATCCTCGGGCAGACGCGTGTCGTGGCCTTCGACCGCTACGGCCAGCCTGGGCCCACTTCTCAAAACGCGCCGGTGTCCTTAAGGTCTGACCCGATCTATTTTCTGATCGATTGGGCACGTTATGTGGTGGGCGAGGAACCGGTCTCCGTCATGCAGACCGATGCCTCGATCGGCATGATGGACAACCCGATCGAGGGCGATTATCACTCGATCATCATGCGATATCCCAGCGGTGCCGTCGCACAGATGACCTGCTACCGGCATCATCAGGCCTACTGGGGCGACGCGGCCCGCATGCCGCCGGGCCCGGGCTATCAGGTCTTCTGCGAACGCGGCATGGCGTTTCTCGAAATGCCGGATCTTATCCGCTGGCACGACAGCACCGGGTTTCACGAAGAACGACTGCCCATGCAGCCCTCGCTCGGCGAATTGCTCGAAGGGCAATTCTATCGCCTGGTTCGTGACCTCACCTACGACGGCCCTGGCATTCGCGACGTCCTGGCGATCACCCGCGTGCTCGACGGACATTGCGGCACTCACTGACGGCCGCGGGAGCGACCTGCTCATGGATGACGCGGAACGCCCCTCCGGAACCTCCCGTGACTCGTGCGGCGATCGCCCAGGCATGGTCAAGCTTTTGACGAACCTTACGGCATACGTGTTGCCTGCCGTCATCGGAGCGGCTCTGCTCGCGGGCACGATCCTCGAAAATTCAGCCACATACGACGAAGTGGCATACGTCAGGATCGCTTGCCGCTGGTGGCGGACAGGCGACCAGACGGAAATCACCCGCATGGGTTCGCCCGTGACGTTCTGGAAATGTCAGGCCGTGCCAGCACTTGCGTTTCTGGATGCCACCGGCCGGGGCGGCTGGATCGACACCCCCCGGACATCGCTGCCTGAATCGCTTCCGTGGTTTCGGGTCTCGGCGGCCTGGCTCTGGTTCGCGGGGCTGGGCGTCGTTCAGGTCTGGGCCAAAAGGGCTTACGGCACTCGGGCATCATTCTTCGCCGGCTTGCTGTACGCGCTGGGGCCGAACATGAGGGCCCACGGCGCGCTGATGACCATGGAGACGCCCCTGTGGACCTGCATCGCCCTGGCGACGATGTGCCTGTGTGAGTCGATCCGAACCAGGCGGCGTGCATGGCGCGTGGCATCCGCCGTCTCCGCCGGGGCCGCCTTCAGCATGAAATTCACGGGCGTGGCGCTGCCGGTTCTGTTCGCGGGAATCGTCGCCTTACGTGAGATCGCTGACGTTTCGTGGTCGACATGGCCGAACCGCCGCAGCGGGGTCTTACGAGTCGGGAAGAAGACCGTTCGCTTCGGCGTCGAATACCTGGCCCTGATGATCCTGACGAATCTTGTATTGACAGGTTTCGCGACGATCCCGCTCAGTGAGAGGACAGGCCGTCATCCCTGGCTCGAAAGCCGTTTCCATCCCTCGATCGCCCGCAATCTTCAAGCGGTTCTGGAAACGCCGATTCCCGTCGACTGGGTCGGCTTCGCCACCCAGATGCGCCACCAGCGCAGCGGCGGCCCGGGATATCTCTTCGGCGAAACGTCGACCCAGGGCTGGCCCTGGTATTATCTCGTGGCCATGGGCGTGAAGTGCCCGCCTTTCATCCTGTTGGTTCTGGCGATCCGGCCACTGATGTCACGTCGAAACGGCCGCCCTGAAGAATGGGTCGTGCCGCTGCTGTGTCTTGCCTTCATCGCGGCGGCGTGTCTGTCTTCCAAAAGGAACTACGGTTATCGCTACCTGCTGCCGCTGGCGCCGGTGGCGATCGTCTGGATTTCCGCAGCGGCGAAGCACGTGCAGGGACGCATTCCGGCCATGATCGCCGTCGCGGCCGCGGCCTGGGCTTCGGTGATGTGTCACCCTTATGAGTTAACGTATTTCAACGCTTTGGCGGGCGGCAGGTCGGGCGGACACCGGATTCTGGCCGATTCGAACCTGGACTGGGGCCAGGGCCTGATCGCCTTTCGGAAGCTCGTCGCAGCGCACCCGGAATTGTCCGACGTCACACTCTTCGCTTTCGGAGATATCGAGCCGGCGGTTTACGGAATCGACGTAGCGAGTTACGCGATCGACGCTTCGGACAAATTCGGTCATTTGCCGGAGACGGTCGACGCATGTCGGACGAAGTATGTGGCGATATCGACGAGCCTGATTTTCGGGCCATGGGGGCCGAAGGGATTCTTTGGGCGATTCGTGGAAGAAACGCCGGTCGCGACGACGGCCGACGGCACGATCCGGTTCTATCGGCTTTCTCGATAGGGTCGTCTCGCCGCGACCGATTTCAGGGGATGTGAGTTTAGGACGGCAAGCCCGAAGTCCAAGGAATACTCTGCGGACGTGGATCGACGTCCGCCAGTGTCAAGATGATGGACGCGGGAATTCCTGTACCGGAATTCTCTGGAGCGGCGATTCGCGGGAAAACCGAAACCGAAATCGACTTCGTTCTTGATTCGATGAATCAGGTCGGGCAAGATAGTCGGCGTAATCGCCCAATCTCATCGAACCGGTACGACCCGCTTCCGGTTCTTCCGACCCTGGTCGTGAAATCCGATATCCTCTGAGAATCCGTGGGGAAATCTCGCAATGAGAGACAATGTGACTGACCCGAACGCAGCCAGCCGTCGGGACTTCTTGCGAGGATCGAGCGTCGCGGCCGCGACGGCCGTTCTGACGCAGACCGCTCAAGTCGGCATGGACGAAGCCGCGGCCGAGGCACTGGCGACTCAGCAGATCGGAGCCCAGAGCGGCTCGATCACGGTCACGCTGCAAGTCAACGGTAATGCGATGAAGACGGAGATCGAGCCGCGCAGCACGCTGCTGGATGTGCTCCGCCACCGGCTGGACGTCACCGGTCCGAAGCGGGTCTGTGACCGCGGCAGCTGCGGCGCTTGCACCGTGATTCTCGACGGTAAGGCCGTCTATTCGTGCACGACTCTGGCGATCTCGGCCCAGGACAAAGCGGTCCGCACGCTCGAATCGTTCGATACCGGTCCTGGCGGCGTGCCCCACGCCTTTCACCAGAACGACGCCCTGATGTGCGGCTACTGCACGCCGGGCTTCGTGACGGCCTGTCAGGCCTTGCTGGAAAAGAACCCCAACCCGACTCTCGAAGAGGTCAAGAAGGGGCTCGACGGCAACATTTGCCGCTGCGGAACGTACGTTGGCGTGATCCAGGCCGCCCTGGACGCCGCCAAGGCCATCAAGGTTTGAGAATTCGGGAAAGGAGACACCCCCATGGCAGCGAACTCTTGGCCCGAATCGACCCGGTTGCTCAATAAGGATTACCCCCGTCTCGACGGCTTGGCGAAAGCCTCCGGTCGAGCCAAATATCCGAGCGACGAACGCCCTGAAGGCACACTCTTCGGCGTCATTCTGTACAGCACCCATGCCCACGCGAAGATCAAGTCGATCGACACCGCCGCCGCCGAGAAGATGCCCGGCGTGAAGGCGATCGAAGTGATCGCCGGCCCGGGCAAGCTCGTGCGTTATCACGGCGACGACATCGCCGTGGTGGCGGCCGAGACCGAAGAGCAGGCCCGCGACGCGGTTCGAGCGATCCAGGTCGAATACGAAGTTCTGCCCCACGCCGCGACCGAAGCCCAGGCCATGGCCGACAATGCGGCCAAGGTGATTCCTGCCGGCAACGTTCGCAAGGGCCGTGCCCAGGTGGACGGCAAGCCGGAAGAAGGTCTGGCGAAGGCGGACGCCGTCATCGAAGCGACGTATTCCGTACCGGTCGTCACGCACGTCTGCCTTGAGCCACATGGCCTGACGGCCCGCTGGGACGACAAGGACCACATCACCGCCTGGGCCAGTACGCAGGCCGTCACGGCCACGGCGAGCGAGCTGGCCGAATCGAACGAACTGCCGATTTCGAACGTGACGGTCCTGACGGAAGTCATGGGCGGCGGGTTCGGCTCCAAGTTCGGAGCGGATCTCTGGGGCACGACGGCGGCCCGGATTTCGAAGAAAGTCGGCGGCCGCCCCGTGAAGATCTTCCTGGACCGGGTTCAGGAGCACCTGGCAGGCGGCAACCGGCCGTCGGCGATGGCGAAGGTGAAGATCGGAGCCACGAAAGACGGCAAGGTCACGGGCATGATCGCCGAGACTTTCGGTACCGGCGGCGTGGCGCGCGGCTCAGGCTTCCCGCTGCCTTATGTCTATAAATTCACGAACTTTTCGCGTGAACATGCGGACGTGTTCGTCAACGGCGGCAATTCCCGCGCGATGCGAGCCCCGGGGCACCCGCAGGGCTGCCTGATCATGGAATCGGCGCTCGATGACCTGGCGGCCAAGCTTGGCGTGGATCCCCTGGTCATCCGTAAGGCCAACCTGGGCCGTGACGTGCTGGGCGACCAGACCGACCGTACCGCGATGTATCTGGAGCAGATCGACATCGGTGCCGAGCTGATCGGCTGGAGCAAGAACTTCCAGCCTCGTGGTTCGCAGAAGGGTATCGTCCGGCGCGGACTGGGCGTGGCCCTGCACCAGTGGGGCGGCGGCGGTGCTCCGGACAAGCAGGTCTCCTGTACGGTATTCCCGGACGGGACGATCGAGCTGAAGTCAGCCACTCAGGATATCGGCACCGGCATCCGCACGGTGTTGGCCATGATCGCGGCGGAAGTCTTCGGCCTTCAGCCGACGGACATCAAGTCGAACATCGGCAACAGCACCTTCCCGCCAGGCCAGTCTTCGGGCGGTTCGACGACGACTCCTTCGATGAGTCCGCCGTGCTACAACGCATGCATCGAAGCCCGCGACGAATTCTTCAAGAAGATCGCTCCGGCCCTGCCGGGATCGCCCAAGCCCGAAGACCTGTCCCTTGCCGAAGGCAAGCTGCTGGTCAAGGGCGAAGCCGCGATGAGCTTCAAGGATGCCGCTCGCAAGATCGGCATGAATCCGATCTCGGTGACCGGGAAGTTTTCGCAGGGGCTTTCTTCGAACGGTGTCGCCGGCGTTCAGTTCGCCGATGTGACCGTCGACGTCGAGACCGGTGCGGTGAAGCTCAACAAGATCGTCGCCGTTCAGGACTCGGGCCTGATTCTGGACAAGCTCACCTGGAACAGCCAGGTCTATGGCGGCGTGATCGGCGGCCTGAATTATGGCCTGTTCGAGGAACGTGTCATGGATCCTGTCTCTGGGCGAATGTTGAACCCGGACATGGAGCTTTACCAGTTGGCCGGGGCATCGGACATCCCCGAAATCGTGATTCATGCGTACGAACCGGCCGCCATCAAAAAGCGTGGCGTGATCGGAATCGGCGAACCGCCGACGATCGGCACCGCGGCAGCGATCGGCAATGCCGTTTCGAATGCGATCGGCGTGCGGGTCACGAACTGGCCAATGACACCCATCAACGTTCTGAACGCGCTGGCACAAGCAGGAAAGGTCTGAACCCGATGAAAGCCTTCGAATACGTCGGAGCGACCTCCGTCGATCAGGCCGTCAAGGCCCTCACTCCCGGTTCCGCACCGCTTGCCGGCGGTACGGACCTGATCAACCGGATGAAGGATTACGTCACGAGCCCCGAGCGGGTCGTGTATCTCAACGATGTCAAGGAACTTGCCGGAATTTCGGGTGACGCCGCGTCCGGCATCACGATTCTGGCAGGCACTCGGCTGGCCGACATTCTGGCCAGCGAAGTCGTGAAGACGGCCTACCCGGCCCTCTGGCAGACCACGAGCGAAGTCGCCACCCCCCAGATTCGCAACATGGCCAGCCTGGGCGGGAATCTGTTTCAGCATCCACGCTGCTGGTATTACCGGTCGGGTTTCGGGCTCGTCCCGAAAACGTCCGACGGCAAGCACATGCTGCGTGAAGGCGATAATCGCTACGCGGCCATTTTCATGACCGATGGCGAAGCCTTGTATGTTCATCCCTCAAGCCTGGCAGTGCCGCTGATCGCCCTCGGGGCGAAGGCCACGCTGGTCGGGCCTGACGGAGAAAGAACGGTCGCGGTCGAGGATCTTTACACGGTTCCGGCTTCGAACGCCGACAGCCCCTTCACTACGAAGCCTGGCGAGATTCTCAAGTCGGTCACCGTTCCAGCCACGAAAGGCAAGAATGCCTCCTTCGAAGCGCGCCACAAGCAGGCTCATGACTGGCCTCTCGTTCTGGCTTCGGTGAATCTCACGTTCGCGGGAGAAACCGTATCGGACGCCAGCGTCGTGGTTTACGGAGTCGCTCCGGTGCCATGGCGTTCGAAGGCCGCCGAAGAGGCGATCAAGGGCAAAGTGATCACCGTCGAGTCCGCCAGGGCCGCTGGCGAAGCCGCGGCGGCGGGAGCCAAACCGTTGTCCATGAACGGTTTCAAGGTTTCCATGCTGAAGACGGTCATCACACGGGCCCTGTGCACCAGCGTCGGCAACAAATATTGGGAGGCCTGACGAACATGAGCGAACCATCTCAGGAACCGGTCGCCCCGGAGGCCGGGGATTCGGGCGTCGAAGCACCTGTCGGCCCGGTTTGCCGCCATTTGAGGTCAAAGGGCATGTATGTCTATACCGACGGTATGGACTACGGCTTCGAGCACAATTATGACAGCACGCTCTACTGGTGCCTCAAGACCATGAAGGCCTTCGGGCCCGATGACGACATGGTCGAAAAGGAAACGTGCTGTCGCCCCGACCGCCCCTGCTATCAGCCTCTCTGATCGCAACGGCATGCCGGTCAGGTCAGGTCATTTTCTTCGAACGCGATTCGCCGGGCGGGCTCGGACTTCCGAAGCCCGCCCGGTTCGTTTTTCTTTCTTGCCAAGACGGATAAGGAGATCGGTCAGGCGATCCGGATTCCGCTTCAGCCGGCGGCGACCCTAAAAACCCGCAGCATGAACTGCTCCACGAACGGATGTGTGGCCACGACACGCGATGGGTCGCTCAAGTCGGCCACTATGCGCGCGGAGGCTCGCGCCCGGCTGTGCCAGGGCGAAGGGTCGCCGTGGGAATCCAGATCGGAGAGACTCAGCCAGAAATAACCCGTTTGCCTGAGACTTTCGATGATGCCGGCCATTCGTGGCCCGAGCGAACGTTCGAACCAGACACGCATGACGCCCTGAATACGGTCGATTTGAGTCGCATCGAGCCGGAATCGGAATTCCGAAGCCAGTTCCTTCGCCAGAGGATCGGGCACGAGCCAGTGACCGAGCCCATCGAGCGTTTCGTCGGCATCGGCCAGGAGCGCGCTGGTACGACGATCCAGCGGATTCGAATCGACCAGTAATCGAGTCCATCGTTCCCACAAGGCATCGTCCGTATCCTGCTTCGGCGTAATTTCCCGCAGCAGCGTTTCGAAAATCGTGTCGATCCGGGCGGAATTGCTTCCGGTTGCGAATCCGGTGCGTACGAGATTGCGAATCATATGACGCACAAGAACGGGGTTATACGACAAAAGCCGGCCATCGGGCATCTGAGGTTCGAACGCGGCGTCATCGGCCGGCTCGAACGAATTGGCGTATTCTAGCCCCGTCATCAGCGAACCTGCGACGACGATACGAACGCTGTGCGGAGATCCGGCCGTTTCGATGCCTGCGCCGAAGGTACCGGAGACGGTCAAGTCCGTAATCCACATCGGTCGAACATCGGGTGTCGCGAGCTCCCAGGCCGGGCTGAGGGATCCTGGAGCGTCATCATGAGTGCCGGATGCGGCATGTTCGGAATCGTGTCCTTCGGCATCGATCGAATCCACCCAGGCGATGAGCGTGTCGCGACCATGGCCTGGTGTGTGAGCCCGAAGCTGGTTCGCGAATCGGGCCCGCTCAGCCGGTGTCCACGTGGCGATTTCGCCGAGCCATGAGGGCGTGTCCTCCGGGTCTTCTTCCATCAGCCGCAAGAGCGTATCGATCTCGGCGTCATCGTCGGCCGTGGCTTCGTCCCATTCCTCGGCCAGTTCGCCGCAACGCCCGGTCTCGGGCAGTCGATCCGCCTGCTTCAGAAGGACTACGCCCTCCATCAGTTCGGGAAAGTCCAGGTCCTGACGGCTTTCGATCGCTGCGATCAGCGCCAGCCAGAGTTCCTGGCGTTCGTTCGCCAGCATTCCGACGAGCTGCAGGGCCGTCGACCAATCTTCGGTTGAACATGTTCCGAGGACCGATGCGATTCCGACGGCGAGCCGGTCGCCAGGCACACTCGCCAGGAGTCGATCGATGTGCTCGTCGATGAGGGCATCATCGCCCCGGCAGGCCTCGAAAAATTCGTTCAATTCCCGCGGAATCGATTCGTATGGCGGATTCACGACTGTTCCGGATCAAGGGGCAGGATCGATCGACGTTGCGATTCATCGGATCATATCCGACTTCCGATGTTCCTCAAAGCCAGTGGAGACGGGAATCGCCCGGTCGAAATCACCGTTTCAGGCTGCTCGGGCACTTGAGTTCCGGCCCCGAACGATTACACTACAGAAGAATGTCCTGACAGTCTCTTCGGTCATTTCGGAATTTTTCGACGATGGAACTCACGCCGGCCTCGCAGAAATTCATCCTGCACTGGGGCGAAATGGGCCATGCCTGGGGCATCAACAGGACGATGGCGCAGGTGCATGCCCTGCTTTTCGTGTCGCCCGAACCGCTGGACGCCGAACAGATCAGCACGCTGCTGGACGTGAGCCGCTCGAACGTTTCGACGAGCATCAAGGAGTTGATCACCTGGGGCGTGGTCAAGAAGGTGCACACCATCGGCGACCGGCGCGACCGCTTCGAAGCGCTGAAGGATGTGATGGAGACCTTCCGCGTGATCATGGCCGAACGCAAACGGCGCGAGATGGACCCGACCATCTCTCTGCTGGAACAATGCGTGGCCGAGGCGAAATCGGGCGGTGCCAGCGACGCCTATACAGGCGAGCAACTGGAGAAAATGCTGGAATTCGTGCAGATGATCACGCTCTGGTACAGCCAGGTCGACAGGCTCAGCTCGAATTCCTTGAAGCGGCTTTTGAGGGCGGGGGCAAAAATCGCCCGCCTTTTCGGCAGTGACGAAAAGAAGCCCGCCGAGGCGAACTCGACCGTTTCGTGACGGTCTCAGTGCCACCGGCAGGCCTTGAATGAGAGACGATAGTCTGCGTGATTTCCGCTAGTCAGGGTGCCTCGACCGGCAACTCAGGCCTTTCGGCCCATTCGTTCCAGGATCCATCGTAATTCGACAATTTTCTGAATCCGGCCCTGTGCAGTGAGAACAGCACCACAGTGGCCGCCACACCGCCGTTGCAATAGGCCACGACTGGCTCCTTCGGGTCGAGCATCTTTTCCTCGATCACGGCCTGAATTTTATCGAGCGGCACAAAACCGCCCCCTTGGGCCAGAAAGAGTTCTCGCGGCACGGATTGAGCGCCCGGAACGTGCCCGCCGCGAGAGCCTCGCCGCTTGGCGCCTGAGTATTGGCCGATATCGCGGGCGTCCAGAATCCTTGCCTCGCCTTTGCCGATCTTCCCGGCCAGTTCCTCGGCCGTCGTTCGCCAGGCCGGGTCGGCCTTCGGCGTGAAAACGGCTCGTGGCGGCTGCGGCGACCCGGTTTCCAGCGGTAGTTCTTCATCGTGCCAGCGCTGGTAACCGCCTTCGAGAACACTGACTTTCTGGTGACCGTAGTAATTCAGAGCCCACCACAACCGAGTGGCGAACTGACCGCCGAAATGATCCACGGCGATCACGTGCGTATCGTCGCCGATACCGCGCGAAGCCATGGCCTCGGCGAAGACTTCCGGAGGGGCGATCTGGACAGGCACGGGGTCGGCGGGGTCAATGATGTCCCGCGTCCAGTCAACGTAAACGGCCCCCGGTATGTGACCAGCGGCGAATTCTTCAGGAGCCCCTTTGTAAGTGGCCTCTTCGACTCCAGGCGAGATTTGCCGGGTGACGACATAGCCCCGCATGTCGACGACGCGGACATTCGGGTCGTTCGCCCGTTCGGCCAGCCAGCCGCAAGTGACGAGATGGGGAACCGGTTCGCTCATGATTTCGCAACGTCCTGAATTCGGGTTTTCAGGGCCCCGGCACGAAATAGTTCCGCACATCGGCCCAGGTTGGTTACTCTCTTATATCCGGAAACGAACCGCGCCGAAAACACCCGCGAAATACGTGCGAGCCTGAACGATGAAAGCCGTGGTCCTGAACAGCGTCGGCGAACCTTCCGAAGTGCTTTCCTGCGAGGAAGTTCCTGTGCCCGAACCGGGCCGCGGGCAAGTCCGCGTGAAGATGATCGCTGCGCCGATAAACCCTTCGGACCTGATGCTTACCCGTGGCCGGTACATGGTTCAACCGAGCCTGGGGCCGACGGTCGGCTACGAAGGTGTCGGCATCGTCGAAAAGGCCGGCCCGGGGCTTCTGGGCAAGTACATGGCCGGCAAGCGCGTGGCCGTGATCAACCCCGACGGCGGTAACTGGGCGGAATATGCCATCGTGCCGGCCAATCGGGTCGTTCCGATCTCCAAAGACCTGCCGACGGAACAGGTGGCGAGCTTTTTCGTGAATCCGGCGACTGTGCTCTGCATGGTGCGTGAGGTGCTCAAAGTGCCGCGCGGGGCATGGCTCGTCAATAATGCGGCGGGTAGTGCCCTGGGGCGGATGATCATCAAACTAGGCAAGGCCGATGGCTTCAAAACCCTGAACATCGTCAGGCGCGAGGCACTGGCCGAAGAACTGAAGGCTCTGGGGGCCGATGCCGTGGTGGTGGAAGGCCGGGAGCCGCTGGGCGACTCGTTCGCACGGATCACGCACGATCATCCGCCGAAATACGCCATCGACCCTGTCGGCGGCGAGAGCGGATCCGCCGTATTCGACGCTTTGGCGACGGACGGCCACATGCTGGTTTACGGCACGCTTTCCGGACAGCCGCTGGTCGTGCAGCCCCGCCCGCTGATCGCGGGCAGGAAGCTGGAAGGTTTTTACCTGGGACAATATATGCAGTCGCGGCCACTGTGGAAAAATCTGCTTTTGTTCAAGGAAATCGCCCGCCTGATTCGTGCCGGCGTTCTGGATACGCCTCCGGGCGAACGATTCGGGCTGAACGACATCAAAGCCGCCGTGCAGGCCGCAGAGCGTTCCGGAAAGCCTGGCAAGGTGCTGCTGACGATCGGAGCGGAATGAAGTCGCTGTGGCTTGATCGAGCGAACCGAATGGAGGTCTTTTCGCGATGGACAACAAAGATCGCTTGCTGGATGTTGTGTCCAAATACGCTTCGATCGTTCAGGCTGCGGGCCTGTTGATTGCAGTCGTTTCCATTTCTGTACAATGGGCGCAAGAAAACCGGCTTGCCACTGCCGAACATGTGCAGTCTCTGGCTGAGCAGGCGGCCGAGTTCCACTTCAAGATCATCGAATCCGAAACTCTGACCGAATTGTGGTTCGGCTACGGCAGAAAACCGGACATGAAACCCGTCGAGCGCATGAAGTACAAGGCGCTGCTTCAGCAGTATCTCGTGTTTCAGGAGAATGCGTTTTTTCAGTACCAAGCGGGGCTTCTCGACGAGCGGATCTACCGTTCGCTCAACGTCGATCTGAAGGCAGCGATGCGGAAACACGACCTGAGCGTTCTGGAAGGTCCACTCAACGAACTTTACGCGACGGAATTCGCGGACCACATCAAGGCGTTGACGAACGACTGACCGATTCGGTCTTCGGATTTCTCGAGCATTTCGGCATCCGGGAAACAAGCGAGGACGATTCGCGGATCGCACGCGACGCCTGACCGGCTCGGCAACTCCGGCTGCCCTTCATTTTCGGCCCCTTGTCACTTTTCCGCGAGTTCGGCATGATATGCGTTGACGAATGCCCACGGGGAATTGGCCTTTCGGCCGTCTGCAGGGAACTCATGGCATGACTAAAGACGAAGTCGCCAAGGTGGCTTTACTCGCTCGGCTCAGGCTTACTGAAGACGACAAGGATCGTTACGCCCAGCAGTTGACGTCGATCCTCGACTTCATCGCGCAGCTCGGCGAACTGGACACGGAGGGCGTGGAGCCTCTGGCCCATGGAGTGGACCGGACGAACGTGTTCCGGGAAGACAAGGCGAAACCGGCTCTCGACCGCGAAGATGCCCTGGCGAACGCGCCGCGCCGCAGTGCCGAAGGCTTCCTTGTGCCAGCCGTCCTCGACTGACGGAGCCGGCGACGTCATCGTCGCAGCATTCTCCCGAATCCGTCCAGGCCTCTCGGAAACGCCGACGTGGCAAGACGTTCGAACAGACCGAGTTTTGAGCAAGAGCCCCCCATGCAATTGACCGAGATGAAGGCCGCGGAACTGGTGGCAGGTATCGCCGCCCGCAAGTTCTCGTCGGTCGAAGTGGCCCAGGCCTTTCTGGATCGCTCCGAAAAGCTCAAGCACCTGAACGTCTACGTTCACCTGGAGCCCGAGGTCGTCCTCGACCAGGCGAAGGCTGTGGACAAACGTATCGCTGCCGGCGAAAATCCCGGTTCGCTGGCGGGGCTGCCCGTGGCGATCAAGGATCTACTGTGCGTCAAGGGCGAGCCGACCACCTGCGGCAGCCGGATGCTCAAGAATTTCAAGCCGCCATATGACGCCACGGTCATCGAAAAGCTCAAGGCGGCTGGTGCCGTTCTTTACGGCAAGGCGAACATGGACGAATTCGCCATGGGTTCGTCCACCGAAAACAGTTGCTACGGGCCGACCCTGAACCCCTGGGACACGACGCGAATTCCGGGCGGATCCTCAGGCGGCTCGGCGGCTGCCGTCGCGGCGATGACGGCCCCCGTGAGCCTGGGGTCGGACACAGGCGGGTCGATCCGCCAGCCCGCGGCCCTTTGCGGCGTCGTGGGGCTGAAGCCGACTTACGGCCGGGTCAGCCGTTACGGGCTGATCGCCTTCGCCAGCTCTCTCGATCAGATCGGTCCGTTCACGTGGGACGTGCCCGACATGGCCCTGATCATGGAGGCCATCTCAGGCGGCGATCCTCGCGACGCCACCTGCGTTCCCGACCCCGTGCCCAATTACTCGGCCGAGATCGAAAAGAAGCCGGAAAAGCTGCGAATCGGAATCGTCCGCGAGTTCTTCGGCGAAGGGCTCGACCCGGAAGTCGAAAAATCGGTGCGCGAGGCGATCGCTCTCTACGAAAAGCTCGGGGCAGAGATCAAGGAAGTCTCGCTGCCGCACTCGAAGTACGGCATCGCGGCCTATTACATCGTCGCCCCGGCGGAATGTTCTTCGAACCTGGCACGATACGACGGCACCCTGTTCGGGCACCGGTCCGCCGACTATTCCCCCGCAAACGACGACGAAAAGAAGCTGCCCGCCCTGGTGCGGATGATGATGGCCAGCCGGGCGGAAGGCTTCGGCGCCGAAGTGAAGCGGCGGATCATGCTTGGTACATATGCCCTTTCGGCCGGTTATGCCGACCAGTACTACAACAAGGCCCTGAAAGTGCGCCGGCTGATCCGCAACGACTTCGAAACGGCATTCCGGGAAGTGGACGTGCTGATCGGCCCGACGACGCCCACACCGGCTTTCGCCCTGGGCGAAAAATCGGCCAACCCGCTGGCCATGTATCTCTCGGACATTTACACGATCACGACGAACCTGGCCGGCCTGCCGGGCCTGAGCATGCCTTGCGGACTGTCGTCCGGCGGATTGCCGATCGGATTGCAGCTTGTCGGCCCCGCACTGAGCGAGGCGAAGCTGCTGCAGGTGGCCCGCATGTTCGAGCGAGAGACGCCCTGGCATACAAAGCGGCCTAATCTGACGGTCTGACAGCTGCGCCGGGCACATGCACGTCGATCAAGGCAGCCCGGTCACTTTCAAGCATTCCCGACGTTCCCACGCGAGTCGAACCAGCATGTCCAGCGAAACCGCCAAGCCTTATACGATGGTCGTCGGGCTCGAAGTGCACGTCCAACTGCACACCGAGTCCAAGATGTTCTCATGGACGGGGACCGAATTCGGCCTGCCGCCCAACACGCTGTGCGACCCGGTCAACCTGGGCCTTCCCGGCACGTTGCCCGTGATGAACGGCAAGGCTTTCGAACTGGCCCTCAAAACGGCGATCGCCTGCGGCTGCACGATTTCGGCATACACGAAGTGGGACAGGAAGAATTACTTCTATCCCGACCTGCCGAAAAATTATCAGATCAGCCAGTATGATTTGCCGTTCTCGCTGGGCGGCAGTCTGCCGATTCCGGCCGACAACGAAGGCAACGGCGGAAAAACGGTACGCCTGACCCGGATCCACCTGGAAGAAGATACCGGCAAGATGGTGCACACTTCGGGTCAGGAGTCGGAAGTCGACCTGAACCGCGCCGGCACGCCACTGCTGGAAATCGTCAGCGAGCCGGATATCCGTTCGAGCGTCGACGCCCGGCTTTGCCTTGAGGAACTCCGTCTTACCCTGCGCTACCTGGGCGTTTCCGACTGCGAAATGCAGGAAGGCAGCCTGCGCTGCGACGCCAACGTGAATCTGCACATCGACACGCCCGCCGGCAAGGTGGCGACGCCAATCGTCGAAATCAAGAATCTCAACAGCTTTCGCTCCGTGGAACGCGCCCTCAACTACGAAGTCGAACGCCAGTACGCGAAGTGGAAGGACGACGGGCTGACGATCAAGGACGCCCCCAAGGAAACCCGAGGCTGGTCGGATCCGGACGGAATCACCAAGCTTCAGCGCGAGAAGGAAACGGCGGCCGATTATCGCTATTTCCCCGAGCCTGACCTGCTGCCGGTCGTGGTCGACGACGCCTGGGTCGAACGCCTGAAGGCCGAAATCGGCGAATTGCCCCGCCAGCGCCGCGAGCGTTTCGAAAAGGCTTTCGGTCTTTCCGAATACGACGCCAACGTGCTCGTCGAACAAGGTAAGGACGTCGCCGATTATTTCGACGCCGTCGTCGCCCGCACGGATCAATACAAGACCGCCTCGAACTGGATCCAGCAGGACGTTCTGCGCACGGCCAACGCGAAGGGGATCCGGGTCGCCGATTTTCCGGTGGCGCCGGCGACGCTGGCGGATCTGATTTCGCGTGTCGGCCGGGGCGAACTCAACACCCAGCAGGGCCGTGAAGTGCTCGGCAAGCTGATCGAGGCCGACGGATCAGGCGAACTCGAAGCGATCATCGAAGCCGGCGGCTACAAAATGGTGTCGGACGAAGGCCCTATCCGCGAAGCCATCGAAGCGGCCCTGGCGGCCAATCCCAAAGCCATGGAAGACCTGAAGACCGGCAAGAAGAAGCCGGACGCGATCAAGGGCTTCCTCCGCGGGCAGGTCATGAAGGCCACGGGTGGCAAGGCGAATCCGAACCTGGTCGGCCAGTTGCTCGATGCCAAACTGGCCGAGCTGGAAGGCTGAAACGACCCCCGCCGGTTTTTCGCTTGCCCACAAGACACGAATACGTTCCCATCGGGGGTAAAGATCGCCCCCGCCTCGATCGTATCGCTCTCCAGGACACGACCATGTCGACCGCAAATCCTCGCCCCTCGATCGCCGAATTGCCCCGCTACGAAACCAAAGAACGGCGTGTGCTGGGCGTCATGATCGAAAAAGGTAAAACGACGCCCGACTATTACCCGATGACGCTTGCCGGTCTGATCACCGGCTGCAACCAGAAATCGAACCGCGACCCGGTCGTCGCTTACGACGAAGACGATGTCGAGGATACGCTCGTCGATCTGCGTGCCAAGCATTCGGTGATCAAGATCGAAGGCCTCGGCCGCGTGCCGAAGTGGAAGCATAACCTCTACGAACTCTGGGGCGTTTCGAAGGCCGAGATTGCCGTCCTGGCCGAACTCCTGCTGCGTGGTCCGCAGACTGAAGGCGAACTTCGCGCCCGGGCGGAGCGTATGGAAAACACGCTCGAAGATCAGGACGCCCTGCACCAGGTTCTTGAACCCCTCCGGGAACGGGGCATGGTCCTGACTCTCTCGCCGCCTGGCCGCAAGCGCGGCGTCGTCGTATGCCACGGATTCTATCCCGAAGCTGAACTGGAAGCCCTGAAGGCGAAACATTCCGGCGGCGGCGACGATGATTACGAAGCCCCGCAAGCCGCCGAGCGTGCCGCGGGCGTGGCGCCTCCCGCCCGGACGGAACTGAAGGCGGAATTCAACGAACTGAAAGACACCGTGCAGGCCTTGAGCGCCCGGCTGACCGCGCTGGAAAGCCAGCTCGCCGACCTGAGACGCGACCTGGGTGCCTGATATCGAGCCGAACCCTTCGCCGATCATGGATGTCGAGCGCGATCGATCGCCTGAAACTGACACGAATTGCCGGATCGAACGACCATGAACGACGAACACTCCACTTCGGATACCGAATCGAACGAAGCCCCGGCAAAACCCCGAGCCAGATCCGGACCGAAGATCACCGTTTTCGTCGACGGCGTCGAATCGGACCCGAAATACGTCGTCGACGGCCCCACGGCCGCATCCGTGTTCGAAGCCTGGCGGCTCGCCTGGCACCCGGCCGTGCTTTGCCGTGCGGGGGCACTGCCCAGGTTTCTCAGCTCTCCGCATGATCCGCCGAGCCCTGAACCAGGCGCGTATTATGTCGCGCCTGGGCGCTTGCTGGACAAGCTGCCGACCTCGTTTCTGTCGCAGGCGGAAGAGACCGGCGCGGCCGTGATCGTCGCCAGCGAGGACACCCCCGCCAGTCTCGCCGAGTTCCTCAGAAGACTCCGCGGCAGCGAGATTCCGGACGATTTCGAAGCGAACGCCGAACTCGTACCTGACTTTCAGGCTCTGGGCACAGCCCGGCTCTGGCTGCATGCATGCACGATCGCTCTCGGCCATGTGGATGTCATCAATCACGATGATCTCGCCACAGAAACCTTCGCGGCCGCCGAACGCTGGCGCGAAGGCGACTTCGGCTCGGCCACGAACCACTTGCGTGCGGCTTTCGAAGTGCTGCTGCGAGCCCGGGAACGCTTCTATCCAGTCGATAGCTGGCTGCTGGATCTGGTGGTGGTGCACAAGAACGGTGTCGACAGTCATTCGGACCTCACACCTCTGCGAGCGACACTGGCTGAGCCGAGCCCCAAAACACTCGTCGGCGCGGCCGATTTTCTGGATGTGCTTGCCCAGCACGGGCCAGACCTGATCGAAACGATTCGGAACAGTGTCGATGCCGGAACGCTGGACGTCGCCGGCGGCCCTTTCGTGGAGCGTCCCGAACACCTGCTGCCGCTGGAAACGGTCCGTACGCTCTATCGTCACGGCGATGTCGTCTATCGCCGCCACCTCGACGATCGCAGCGTCGAAACGCTCTTCCATCGTAATTCCGCTCTTTCGCCCACCCTGCCCCTCTTCGCCCGCCGTATGGGCTTTCGATTCGGTTTGCCGATGGCCTTCGACGGCGGCAAGTTCCCGATCCGGCGCGAGTCGAAAATGCTCTGGGCCAGCCCCGACGGATCCACCCTGGAAGCCCTCACCCGAGTGCCGACCGACACCGACGACCCGCTGTTGCCCCTGCGATTCCCGTGGGCGCTCGGGCAGTCGATGCGTGACGACCATGTGGCCCTGGCCACGTGGGTGGGCTGGCCTGCCATGAGACCGGCCTGGCTTGAGGCGCTGCGAAAGATACAGTCGTTTGCCCCGGTTTTCGGGCGGATGGTCACCGCCGGCGACTTTTTCGCCCAGACGGACCGGCCGTTCGACACGATGACGCCCGATATCGACGCCTTTGACGACCATGGGCTGGAAAACGCCCTGGCGTCGAATGAGTCGGACGCAGTGAGCCGTCTCGACGCCGACTTTACCGCTCGCGGCGTTTATGACGGTCTCTCGTGGATGCACACCCTCGCCCGCGCGCTCGATTCGGTCATCCCTGACGTTCTGAAAATGGAATCTCTTCTCGCCAGCGAATCGACCGCCCCGGCCAATGTGAATGAAGCTTCGGCAATGGCCCAAAAGCTTGGTGAAGCGATCGCACCGGCGATTCTGGAAGATGCCCCAACGGGCACGCCCGGCTCATTGGTGTTCAACCCCTGCGCCGTGGCCAGGCGGGTGCCCGTCGTGCTCGATTCGGCCGCTCCGGATTTGCGGCTTTGCCCTTCGGTGAAAGCGGCTCAGTTTCTGGCGGAAGGCACGCTGGTTGTCGTCGACCTGCCCGCCAATGGCTACGCCTGGGTGCCTCATTTCGCGAATGTGGACGACCCGCTGACGCCGATGGGTCAATTGAAATTCGATTTCGAAAAAGCCGAGATCATTCACCCTTCGTTCGTCGTGGCACTCGACAATCGCACCGGCGGAATGAAGGGCATTCGCCGCCCCGGTGAGCCGCGCGCCCGGCTGGGCCAGCAATTGGCCGTGGTCGGAGCATCCGGCGAAGATGCCGTCGTCATGATCGCCGAAGGCGAGCCCGACGTCGCCTACGGCGGCCCGGCGAAGCTGGAAGTGCGCACGCGAGGCCGCGTCGTCGACCCGTCCGACGAATCCCGCACCCTGGCCCGTTTCGAACAGGTCGTCACGGCCTATCTCGGCAGGCCGACGCTCGGGCTGAAGATCGAACTGTCCGAAGTCGACGAGAGCTTCGTTTCGGCCACCCACGCGGCCGCTACGCCGCGAGGCCGGGCCCTGGTCTGCCGCTGGGCCTGGCGTGAATCGGCTTCCCGCATGCGGCGGCTCACGCACCTGCAGGCCCATCCGACGACGGCGAAGTATCCGACGACATCCGAAGCGATCGAGCTGAGCCACGACGGCAAGCGCGTAACGATCGTCCCGCTGGGTCTGCCGTATCATCAGCGGCATGGTGAGCGCATGCTGGACACCGTGCTCGTCACCGGCAAAGAGTCGAAACGATCTTTCGAAATCGACCTGGTGCTCGACCTGGAATTTCCGCATCAAGCCGTGGTCGACAGACTGACGCCGCCGGTCGTCGTTCCGGTCCGTACCGGCCCGCCGAAAACAGGCCATCAAGGGTGGTTCTATCACATCGACCACCGCAACGTGGCAATGACGAAGCTGGAATATCACCCGGCCGGCACCGAAGGCCGCGGCCCGGCGATCGTATTTCATCTGCACGAAACGGCCGGCCGCGCAGCCCGCACACGACTGAGACTGATGACGACGCCGAGCTTCGCCAAACAGATCGACGACCGGGGCCAGACGGTTCTGGATTTGACCGTCACCGACGACGCCGTGGATATCGACCTGACTCCGTGGGAAATCGCCCGGGTGGAAGTGGGTTTGTGAACGCGAATTCTCTCACGGCGAGTCAATTCGAAATGCGAATTCAACGATTTTCGAATTCGATCGTATCCTGATCGAGCGGATCCACAGCGACGTCACGCGGGGCTGGCATTTCGCCGCTGTCCAGCTCGGCCTGTTTTCTCTTGAGAAACTTCGCCACGTTGCGGGCGGAGCCGATGCGCTGGGCCCTTTCCGTCCGGCGTTTCGACATCAGGCGGCCGACGAGATCGACGAACCAGGCCGGCGTGTCGGGTGCGAATTCCTGAATCGGCCGAGGATTTTCGTACATCACTTTGCGCAGGATCGCCATCGTGCTGGCGGCTTCGAAAGGCGGCTGGCCGGTCGTCATGGTGTAGATCACGCTGCCCAGGCTGAAAAGATCGGAGACGAAACTGATCGTCGACCGCCCCTTGGCCTGCTCCGGCGACATATACACCGGTGTGCCATGAATTTCGTCCGACTCGCTGATGCACGCTTCGTAGGTCACGCGAACCAGCCCGAAGTCCGTGATTTTGACGACGGGATTCGGCCCTGAGGCGATCATCACGTTCGCTGGCTTGATGTCGCGGTGCACGAGTCTGGCCTCATGGGCCGCTGAGATACCCTCTGCCAGCTGGCGGGAGAATTCGATCACATCGGGCAGCGGGATCCGGCCGATACGCTTGATGCGTTCATGGAGCGTTTCGCCGTCGACGCATTCCATGATCAGAAATGGCAACGGTTTTTCTTCGACGCCGTAGACTCGGACGACATTCGGGTGGTCGACCTGGGCTCCGGCACGGGCTTCACGCAGAAAGCGCCGCCGAGAAGGCGCCGAATCGCCGACGCTCGGCTTGAGCACCTTGATCGCCACATTGCGATGCAGACGCGTGTCGAACCCCAGAAAAACCGTGCCGTAAGCCCCTTCGCCGAGCGCCCGGGCGATTCGGTAACTTCCCAGCATGCCCAAAGTGTCGGGTGCGTCCGGCGGATCGAGATACGTGAATCTCGGAATCGGTATCTCGTCGTCCGAAAGATCCGGTTCGGTCTCATCAGCCATGGCCTGACTCACGATGGAGCACTCCGAAACCATCGGTTCGGAGATATTCGCTTCGAGGCTCGAACGGTCGGATCGCATGGACGAGAGGCGGTCCAGGGCCGCGTCGATCGCTGGATCTTTCATGCGTCTCAGCGCCAGTTCGAACCCCGCCGAAAGCGGTCCCACCGTGTCGAAAAGTCGTTTCAATTCGACGCTCGAAGTCGCTGCCAGATCTTCGTCGAGCGTTCTGTCGAACATATCCCGATCGACGGATTCGAGCGCGTCCATGTCGACGAGCACGTCGCCGATCGATCGCGTCCGGTCTTCCTTCCACAATCGTGCCGCCGTGAAAAAATCTTCCGAACGGATGTAGCCGTGACGAATCGCGAGAACCCCGAAGTACAAATTCCGATCGAAGGAACCTTGCGGAGGGCTTGAACTCATGAGGCGAAATCTCCGCGGGCGGCGGACAGGGATCGCGGCCGGAGGGGAACCGGTCGAATCGACGGAAGTCTATGGCGCGGCGAACGCGGGAAGCAGGACGAAGTTATCTTATCGGCACTCCCCCGGTGAAGACAGTGGCTTGAAATCGAAATCGTCGGAACGTGCGTCATGCACGTCATCAAGGGCTCAAGTGCGTTCGCCGCTTCGCTGCAGGTAGACGGCGAATCCCGTCAGGGTCATCAATGTCGTTCGATGTCCGCGCCTTCATGCGCAAGGAATCGACGATGACGCAAAACCGGGCCTGCTGGCCGATCGCAGGGAAATCCGTCCGACGGCACGCATGGCTTCCGGAGATCCCGATTTCAGGGTTTCACCTTGCGATGCGGCTCGGCGACATAGTCCGTCCCCTGCAGGACCAGTTTCATGAATGAGGCATTGGCGAGCGGCTCGTTTTTGTCCGGTCCGAAATCGCGGTGACCGAATACGGTGTGAAACACGCGGCCCTTGCCGTAATCGAGCACCCAGGCGACCGGCCAGGTCTGCCCTTCCACTTCGACGACGGCAAGCGGATCGATCGGACGCTTCATCTGCAGGTGGTAGTAAAGTTCGTCCTTCAGGGTGAAATCGGCGAGATCCTTCGTGACCTGGTGATCCTTGCGGGCGATCTTGACCTTGAATTCCCCTTTTTTGGTTTTCGAATCCGGCAGGCCCACGTGGGAAAAGACGCCACCCAGCATTTCCCGCCATTCGGGCAGCCAGTCGGGCGCGGCGTTGTCGGCGCCGTGGATCGAAACGTAGCCCTTGCCGGAATGGACGAAGTCCAGCAGGGCTTTCTGCTGTTCCGGCGTGAACTTGAATTCCGGGTCGCGGCGGTCGACGTGCACGATCAGCACGTCGTATTTGGCCATGCCTGGCGAGGTGAGAATCGAACCGTCCTCGCAGATGGTCACTTCGTAACGGCCGGTGTCTTCCAGGCCCCGGGCCAGCACGAGCGCCTGGTCGCGATAACCGTGGTGCTGGCGGGCACCGCCGGAAAGCAGCAGCACTTTCACTCCGTCGGGGGCTTTTTTCTGAGCACTGGCGGGCATGGCGATCGCGCCGGCCAGAATGCAGGCGAACGGGACGGCGAAACGAAACGGGCGACGAGCCGACATGCGTGCAAGTCCTTGCTGCGGATTGAGATCTTGGGAATGAAACGATCTCGCGTCTGGGCGAGCGGGTCTTCGCACACTATCATGAGCGGAAAGCGATCGCAAGAATTGTTCCGGCCGATCGCATCGCCGATGTATCACGAGATTGAGCGAACGAGGACGACAGACATGCGCAGACGACAATTCCTGGCGGCGGGTTACGGTTTTCTGGCGGTCGCGGTTTCCGGCCGGATCGGCTTCGCCCAGGGCAAAAAGACACGAACCGTCAACGGCGGCGGAGTGACGTTCGAAATTCCGGAAGGCTGGAAGTCGACTCGCCCAGGCTCCCAGATGCGTCGGGCCCAGATCGCGATTCCAGCCGCCGAGGGCGACAAGGAAGACGGCGAATGCGTCCTGTTCGCCTTCCCCGGCGGAGCGGGCACCGTCGACGCCAATATCGAACGCTGGGCCGGTCAGTTCCTCACCGAAAACGGCAAGCCTCCGAAGCCTTCGGTAAAAAAGGCGAAGGGCAAGAATACGGACGTGACGGTCGTCGAGATCAAGGGCCGGTATGTGGCTCCTGTCGCGCCGGGCAATCCCGAAACAGTGAACAAGCCAGGCTTCGTGCTGCTGGGAGCGATCGCGGAAACCCCCGAAATTTCCTATTTCCTGAAAGTGACCGGACCCGAGAAGACGATGAAGGCGGCGGCGGCCGATCTCGATGCCCTGATCGCATCGATGAACGTGGAAAAATGAGTCAGGATCTCCCGAAGTCGGGGATTCTCGGAAGATTCCGAAAAAAACGCTTGGACGTCTCGACCCGATCGGCTAATTTGCCGATGATGGCTATGCCATCGGTTCACTCGGAATTGTACTGGTGAGCCGAACCCCGAGTATCGGAGAGTCATAACTCATGCGTTCCTGGAAAGCGTTCGCCCTGGCCTTCGTTGCCACCGCCACCATGATGCCCCTGACGATCGCCCAAGATGGCAAGGCCATCAAGAAGGCTATGAAGGAAGCCATGAAGGGCGGTCTGTGCAAGACCGTCGCCTCCGGCGGCGGCACTGCCGAAGAAAAGAAGAAGCTGTACGAACTCTTCGCCGACATGTGCAAGGAAATGCCGCCTAAGGGCGACAAAGCCAGTTGGGAAGAAAAAGCCGGCGCTCTGGCTTCGGCCGCCAAGGCCGTCGTCGACGGCAAAGATGGTGCCACCGCCCAGCTCAAGAAAGCCGCCAACTGTAAGTCCTGTCACGAAGCCCATAAGGGCGAGTGAGTCAGACTCGTTCGATCATACGAAAGACACGGGCGGTTCTCGAACCGCCCGTGTCTTTTCGTTTCGTTCGAGGTTTCGCCAATCGCGAATTCCCGAAGAGCTTCCAGGCGATCGATGTGTTCGAATCGAAAGGGTCCTTACCGGAAAGTTTCTTCCGGAAAGGACTTCGATCCTACGTTACTGCCCCTGTTCCCAGGCTCAGTCGTCGATCTTGTGGAAGAATTTGTCGCCAGGCGTCTTGATGTGGCACACCTTGCAATTACGAATCACGCCGGAAAAACCTTGAAGCAGATTCGCCTGGACATTGTCGGCGGGGGTCACGGTCGGCGTGATCGCATGAGGTGAGCCGTGACACACGGCACAGGCGACACCGCCGTGTCCCTTGGCGTTTCGGAAGAGAACGCCAGGCGGCTCGAAATCGAATTTAGGCTTGCGGCTCTTGTGGCAACTCGCACAAGAAGGTTCGTCAACCCAAGGCCTGCGATTCACGTTCGCGACGGCGAATTCGTCACCGTGGCAATTGACGCAGGACATGCCCTTCGCCGAATGGATGTCGCGCTGGCATTGCGTTCGATTGCCGGGGTGGCAGGTATAGCACGTGTTCGCCCCCGTCAACCGTATCTGCTGCATGCGCGGGGCATGTGCGCCGTGCATGGCATGAGACATGCTCGGAATGCCTGGTTTACCCGGTGCTCCGAGGGCGGGATCCGCATGGCAACTTGCACAAAGAACCGGCCTTGAATTCATCAGGTTCGTTCCGTGAAGTCGATCGTGATCGGTCAGGATATCAGACTCGACCGTCATCCCCGGCGTGTTGTGACACGTGTTGCAGGCCATTTCGGTCGAAACGGGGACGACCGTTTTCGTCCAGGCTTGAATCGCATTGGTTCTGGCGTCGCGCAATTGGACGGTCGCGAGCGGGAAGGGATTGATTTCAGGCGAGTTGCCGTTGACGGGGTCCATTCGGTCCGTGACCGGAATGCCTGTCGCTTCCCATTGTTTTTCCGCTCGCAGCGGAACCATAAAGCCGGTGAGACCGTTGCCGGTGAGACCGATATTCACAGGCAGATTGACGCCGAAGAGCTTCAACGAATAGTCCCAGAAATCGGTCTTGATCGACGAAACGGTATTCCCCGGGATGAAATAGTTCACCTTCAGGGACGACGACGAACTTATGATTTTCGGTTCCGATCCGCGCTGAATGACGGTCGCACGAACCGTATTGAATGGCGGAAGCAGGCAGAATTCGCCGAAAGTCGGATTCATGCAATGCATGCCCAGATCGTTATACGCCATGATGACGTATTTCGATCCGACTGCGGGAGGTGTCGCCGCTGAAAGTCGATTGGTCTTCGCAGCCCCCGTAAGCGAAGAGGGGGTTGCATGCGAATCGCCGTTATCGACGACGAATCGAGAAGCGGGGCGTGCCTTTCTGACGGCACCACCGCCGAAGGTTTCAGGCAAAAGCCAGTGCAGACTCAAAGCGAGTGCCCCTATGAGCATGCTCGCGGTCGTAATGCGCAATCTGTTCATGTCGAGTTCCTCTTGCTTTCGAATACCCCGAATGACGTCGAAAACCGCTCGAAAACGGTGAATTCGGCTACGAATCAGGTGGTTTCGATTCCGGTCGGAAAAGGAGACGCTCAGCAGTATAACTACATACTCATAAAAAATACACTTTGCCGATACGATTATCGAATTTTGAGACAAATCACGAATCCGCTCTCGGTTTTCGGATTCGAGGATCCCGTCATGAGCGGACGTGCTATTTCGACGTATACCTTTTTTAATAGACACTTTACGCGATTTCGACAAGCGATGGAACCGAATCTCGTCTCGGAAATGATGAGCGATTCCATGTGGTCTGGGCTTGCGGATCGGCTTAGAATGATGATGTACTGAATGACCCGCCCCTAGAGTTCTCCGAACTCACGGTCACGTACGGCCGTGTCACCGACGATCGAAAATGGCCAAATCCAAAAAGATCACCAGGACCGTAACAGAACCGACCCCTGCCCCAGTTCAGGCAGCGACCAGGCGTGTTCCGATCAAGGAACGCCCCGGATTCTTTTACGATGTCTATCGCTTACTGGCGTCGCTCAAGCTCGCAGTTGTCGGGCTTTCCTCACTGGCCTGCATCCTGGCTTACGCGACCTTCTACGAATCGTGGTACGGCACGGAGGCAGCCAGACAGTATGTCTATCGCAGTCCCATTTTTTACATCATCAACCTGCTTCTGTTCGTCAACATTCTTTGCGCGGCCACCATTCGATACCCCTGGAAGCGCCATCAGACCGGGTTCGTCATCACACACCTGGGCCTGCTCACGCTGATCATCGGATCGTTGATCAGCCAGAAATTCACCGACGACGGCCAGCTCGGGCTCACCGAGGGCGAAACGTCGCGGCAATTGATGCGTTCCCAGAAGCCGATCATCCGCGTGCGTGTCCCGGAGAAGGACGACTCCGGAAAGCTCACGGCGATGCAGGAGTACGAACTGGACCTGTTCCCCGGCGCATTCCCCTGGAAGCCGGGCCGCACCGAGAAAGTGACTCAGTCGGGTGACCCGTTCCAGTTCGAGGTGATCGGCTTCCTGCCGGAGGCCAAGCCGAAATTCACGCATGAATCCGTGCCCGACGGCATGCCCATGATCGACGCCCATCTACTGATCGCCGCGCCGAATCAGCTCCAGGCGCAGGATGTTCTCGACGACGGAGTCGGCCGCTGGCTGAAGGCTGGTGACCGCTTCGGCCGGGTCGCCCGATCGATCGGCCCGGCGACGATCGCTTTCCAGTTCGTCCCTTCGGACGATCCGGAACTGGCTTCGAAGGTCGCCGATTTTCTCGATCCGCCGAAGCTGACGACTCCCGACGGCACAGCCAGGCTCCATTATGTGGATAAAGCGGGCAAGAGCCGGACTTTCGACTGGGTCGTGGACGGCAAGCCACGTAAGGAAACGCTGCCCGACAGCGATATTGCCGTGGAGTATCTGCGTCCGCAGGAAGGTGGAGCCGTTCTGGAAATGCCCACCCGCATGGGTGCCGAGGACGGCGGCTCGAACGATCTTCTGTTCGAAGCGACGGCCGAGGAAAAGCTGGGAATTGTCCGGTTCAAAGTCAAAAAAGGCGATGGCCCGGCTTTTGACCACTACGGATGGCCCGACCTGATTCAGGCACCCAGCCTTGTTCCTGGCGACGCCTCGAAAGGCGGGAAGCAAACCGTCAGAGTCTCGTATCTCAGGCCGAGACCCCAAGGGCTTTTTGGCTACGTCGAAGTGCTGGGAACCGGTGACGGTAAGCTCTATTATCGAGTCTTCGGACGCGAAGGCTTCCGCACGGCGGCAGAGCTGAAGAAAGGCGAAACCATTCAGGCGTTCGCCGGCGGCGGGGGAATGACAGGCAAGTTGCGAGTCGACGACTTCCTGCCGAGCGGCCAGGAGAAGCTGGTGTATCTGCCGGCGAATCTTCCGGTCGGGCAAAAGGGGAACGGGCTGGCCGCCATTCACGCGAAGATGACGGCCAACGGCCAGGAAAAGGACTTCTGGATTCGCCGTTCGCCCGACCTGAAACCGCTTTATCAGTCGGTCCGGTTCGGCGGCGACGTCTACGAAGTCGCTTACGACATGGACAGACTGGACCTGGACTTCGAAATCAAGCTAGTCGATTTCGAAATGGACGTCGATCCGGGCACAGCTCAGGCGGCCACTTACGAAAGCCGCATCGAACTGACCGATTCGAAGGAACGGGTCAATCGCAAGCCGGTCACGATCGCGATGAACGAACCGCTCATCTGGCGTGGCTACACGTTCTATCAGGCGAATTACATCCCCATCGAAGACGGCAACGGGCGTCGGACCGGGGAGTTCATCTCGGTGTTCCAGGTCCGCCATGACCGGGTCTGGGGCATCACCTACCTAGGCTGTCTGATCATCGTCATCGGGATTTTCCTCCAGTTCTACATGAAGAGCGGGCCGTTCAAGCCTCGCTCGGCCGCTACCGGGCGGCTGGCCCCGGTGCCCGTTCAGGGCAAACGCCAATTGGAGCCCACGCAATGATGTTCTCTTTTCGATCCATGGTCCTGGGCCTTCTCGCGGGTTTGGCGGCGAACCAGGCCGCCACGGCCGGCGATGAGGCCTATGCCGACAAGCTGGGCGAAATCGCCGTGATGGAAGCTGGGCGGATCAAGCCGCTCGACACCGTCGCCCGCCACGAAACCAAGCAAATTTACGGTCGTGAAACGATCAAGCTGACTGGCCCGGACGGTAAGGTTCGAGCCTGGGGCCCCGTCGCGGCGTTCATCGACTGGCAAATGCCGACCCGCGACGCTTACTGGGACGATCAGCCATTCATCCTGGCCGAGTTCGTTCCGCTGAAGGAATTGGTCCTGGCCGATGCGGCGAAAGCCGCGATCCGCGGCGCCATCGACGACCCGGCCACGGAAGCGGCCGCCAAATCGGCTCTCGAGCCGCTCTCGAAGGCCGACACGGTCAATCATGAAACGTTCCGGCGGGTTCTGGGTACGGTGAATCTGCCTGCGGCCCGCAAAGCGGAACTCGAGGCGTTCGCCCACAAGCTCGACGCGGGTACGAAGTGGCTCTCGCCCAAAGATCTCGAGAATGCGTCGGTCACCGTCGACGGCGTGAAACTGCCGTTCCAGGACTGGTTCCGCAATCTGGTCCGCAAAAAGAACGGCGGTCAGATGAGCGACTATCAGACCAAGCTCACGGAACTCGAAAATCGAGCCTATGAAGTCGGCGGCAGGCTGGCACACTATAAGGCGATTCGCGATCGCACCGGGATCGGTTCGACCCCGGTTTACGCAGCCATCCCCCGGCCTGGCACGGAAGCTTACGTCAAATTCACCGGCGACTCGATGAAGAAGGCCTTCGAAGGCTCGGAAACCGCTCTGAGCCCGCTTCAGAAGGACACTCTGACCGCTTCGGAGGGCTACTTCGAGAACGTGCCGAATTCAGACCGGGCCCTGCCGGGCACGAAACCGGAATTCGACCGCAAGTTTTCGAACTGGCTCAGTGGCCGTTCGCCCTGGATTCCCCTGTTCACGCTGATCGAATCGGATGAGGCGGAACTCGTCGCAGCCGGTTTCCCCAGCGACAAGGCCGCCGCCGTTCGCGACACGTTCCGGACGCTGGAAGCTGAATCCCAGAAAGATTCGGGAATCAGCGAATCCAGCGCTGCGGCTTTCGCCACCGCGATTCGAGGCCTCGGCGAATCCGTCGGTGCCGGGCACTACCCGAGCGTCCAAACGCTGGCCCGCGAAACGCACTTCAACAAATTCGCGCCCTTTTTCAAGGCACCTTCCGTCTACGGCACGGGCCTGCTGCTGCTGCTGCTGAGCCTCGTCTTCACTGGTATCGGCGAAACTTCGAAGGGCTTTTTCTCGCTGGCCGGCAAGCTCACTTACTGGTCCGGCATGGCGGCTTTCGTCGGCGGGATTCTGCTCGAAATCTACGGATTTTACCTCCGTGTGCAGATTTCCGGCTGGGCACCGGTGACGAACATGTATGAGACAGTCATCTGGGTCGCCCTGGTGACGGCCGTCCTGGGCCTGATGATGGAACTGCTCTACCGCAAGATCTACACGGCCACCGCGGCTTGCGGCGTGGCCCTGCTCGCGACCCTGCTCGCAGCCAACGTCAGCCTGCTCGACCCGGAAATCCGCAGCCTTCAGCCCGTGCTCCGTTCGAATTACTGGCTGACGATCCACGTTCTGACGATCGTCTCCAGCTACGCTGCTTTCGCACTGGCCCTGGGGCTCGGCCTGCTGGCTACCTTCTACTACCTCACGGGCACCTATCGCACCAGCCCGGGTTTTGTCTCGCTGGCGCTGCCGGGCTTGGTCGGGCTGCCGGCGATGACGTTCGGCTACCTGGCCGCGTCCGGATCCGCGGGCGAATTCGTGAAATCCGAAACCGGCTTCTACCTTGCGTTCCTCGTAGCGCTTGCCGGCATGACGATGGTGATCGGCTCGATTTCGGCCGTCGCGGGTGAATTGCTCGCCCGAGTGCTCCTGCGTCGATACCAGGTCGGGAATTCGGCCGAAGCGATCTTCGATGCGACCGTGGCGGAAGAGCATGAAGCCCTGCTCAGGCCCGCCTCGTCGACATCCGCTTTCCAGGCTGAAGGATCTTCCGTGGCCGTGCTTGACCCGCCTGCGACCGCGACTCAGGTCCGCACCCCGAAGCCCGCGGATCTGCTGAACCGCGTTCGGGAGGATTCCACCCAGGCTCCTGAGGCGATCACGCCCCGGGATGCCGCCATGCGGGAAACGGCCGCACGGATCAAACCCCTTTCGAACTTCATCTACCGGGCGATGCAGGTCGGCGTGCTTCTGGTCGCCGCCGGCACGATTCTCGGCGGTGTCTGGGCCGATTATTCCTGGGGCCGGTTCTGGGGCTGGGATCCGAAGGAAGTCTGGGCCCTGATCGTCCTCGTCGTCTATCTCGTCCCGTTGCACGGCCGGTTCGCTGGCTGGTTCAATACGTTCAGCCTTGTGGCCTCGTCTGTCGTCTGCTTCATGAGCGTGATGATGGCCTGGTACGGCGTGAATTTCGTCCTCGGCGTCGGCCTGCACAGCTATGGCTTCGTCGAAGGCGGCAGCCAGGGCGTGGTCATCACGGCCTGCTTCGCCGTCTGCGCGCTTGTCGCCGGTGCCTGGTGGCGGCGGTATCTCGCTCAGGTGCGGCCTGCCTGATCGTCGCGAGTTTCGATCGACGCACACCCAATTACACAAGCCCGTTCCCTGGAACGGGCTTGCTTCGTTTCGGGAATGATCCCGCTCGCCCGGGAAGATCGTTTCCGGGACTGCAAGGATTCCGTGAATCCGCCCGAATCTCCATCGATTCGCCTTTGCTTCGGTCGCTCGCTTTTGTTATCTAATGGATGTACGATCACGCTGCAACGACGCTGCCTCTACGTCCCGCCCCTGCCCACGCAGCCTGTTTCTTCCGATCTCAGGGCCTCATCACATGGTTTCGTCTCCGGATCACCCCCTCGGTCGCCGCTTGCTGGCATTCGCCACCGTTGTCGCGATGAGTTTCGCCATGCTCACGATCGTTCCTTCGATGCGTTCGATGGGGCAGTCCGACGACCTGGCGAAGGAACTGCCGAGAATACCGGCCGTCGAGCCGAACAAAGTGCAGGAAACGTTCGCCGTCCACAAGGGCTTCCGCCTCGCCTCTTCGGCGACGGAACCGCTCGTGGCCGACCCTGTCAGCATGGTCTACGACGCCCGCGGCCGGGCATATGTCGTCGAAATGCGGGGCTATCCGTTCCCGGAAGAAAAGCCGACAGGCAAAGTGCGCCGCCTGATCGACCGAGACGGCGATGGCGTTTTTGACGAAGGCACCGATTTCCTCACCGGACTGGACTGGCCGACTTCGGTCGTTCCTTACAAGGACGGCGTCTTCGTCGCCTCCCCGCCACAGATCATTTACGCCCGCGACGACAATGGCGACGGCATCGCCGATACGAACAAGGTGATGTTCAGCGGTTTCGGAACGCAGAACGTACAGGCACTGCTCAACGGCCTGCTCTGGGGCACCGACGGCTGGATTTACGGTTCCGCCGGCGGTAACGGCGGCGATATCAAGAACCACACGCACCCTGAAGCCAAACCCGTCTCCGTTCGCGGACGTGATTTCCGCTTCAAGCCCGACGGATCGGCCTTCGAAGCGATTTCCGGCGGCGGCCAGTTCGGCCACTGCCTGGACGACTGGGGCCACCGGTTCGTGTCCAACAATTCGAACCACATCCGTCAGATTCTCGTACCGGCCCATTACCTCGAACGAAATCCGAACGTGTTCCAGAGTTCCATCCTGCTGGATATCCCCGTCGAAGGAGCCGCGGCCCCGGTCTATCGCACCAGCAGCGCCGAGCCCTGGCGGATCGTGCGAACCCGGCAGCGAGCCTCGGATCCGGAATATCGCAAGCGCCTGCCTGCCACCGAACTTGTGGCCACCGGGTTTTTCACTTCCGCGACCGGCGTGACGATCTATCGGGGAACGTCCTACCCTGAGACTTACCGCAATAACGCCTTCATCGGCGACGTCGGCGGAAACCTCATCCACCGCAAGATCCTGAGCAAGGCCGGCAGCCACTACGAAGCCCGGCGGGCGGACCAGAACGTCGAGTTCATCACTTCGACGGACAACTGGTTCCGGCCCGTAAATTTCGCCAACACGCCCCACGGCACTCTGATGGTGCTGGACATGTACCGCGAAACGATCGAGCACCCGTTTTCGATCCCTGAACCGATCAAAAAGCACCTCGACCTGACGAGCGGCAAAAACCGCGGCCGCCTGTATCATCTCCTGCACGAAGGCTTCCGGCCCCGAGCGATCAAAGATCTCGAAGCCGCCCCTTCCGCCGAACTCGTCCCCCTGCTGGCCGATCCCGACGCCTGGTGGCGGGAAACGGCTCAGCGGCTGATTCTCGAACGCGGCGATCGTTCCGTACTTACGCAACTCAAGGAACTTGCCACCGGGTCGCCCAGCGACCTGGGCCGGGCACATGCCCTCTGGACGATTGCGGCCCTGGGTTCGCTGGACGCTGCGACTCTGGCTCCGGCGTTCGTTCACAAGAACCCGTTCGTTCGGGAGCAGGCCGCGAAACTCAGCGAACCGCTGCTGAGAAGCGATGCCGCGACAGCCGCGGCTCTTGCGAAACTGGCCGACGATCCGGACGGCTTCGTGCAACTTCAGGCGGCGTTCTCTCTCGGTGAACTGCCTGGCGAAGCCTCGACCACCGCATTGGCGAAACTCGCCGGCAAAGCCGAATCGGACACCTGGATCCGGACGGCGATCCTGACTTCCCTGAAAGACCGCGAAATCGCATTCCTGAAAGATCTCGCTGCCTCCGGCACACCGGCCGACACGCTCACCTCATGGGCGGAACAAGTCGCCATTCTGATCGCGGCCAAAGGCAACGCCCCGGAACTCACGGCTCTCCTCGACATGGCGTTCGCGGCCGACCACGCCGCCAGGCTGGCCGATCCCGTATTGAACGGCTTGTCCACCGGCGCGGAACGGACGGGCAAGAATCTCTCTTCTCTGATCCCGGCGGATCGCCGCCCCCTTTTCCAGGCTCGGGTGGAAACGGCACTGGCGACGATCCAGGATACGATGGCCGCTGAAGCGAAACGGCTGGCGGCGTTCCGTCTGGCTCGACTGGGTGCCGCGGATGCATTCTCGACCGCCTGTTCGGCCATGCTCGGCCGCGAGAACTCGCCTGCGGTCCAAATGGCCGCGGTGCGGGCACTATCCGGGACGAACAGCCCGGAAGCGGGCCGCCGTCTCGTCGAAAAGTGGGCCGATCTCGGCCCGGCCCAGCGCCGTGAAGTGATCGAAGCCTTGCTGGCTCGCGAAGATCGCCTGCCGATCCTGCTCGAAGCGATCGAAGCCGGCACCGTCGCGCCGACGGAACTCGACCTGCCGCGCCGCCAGCAATTGACGAAGTCCAAATCCGCCGGAATCGCAAAACGGGCCGTCGCCATTTTCGGCGACCTCTCAACCAGCTCGCGTACCGAAGTTCTGGCGAAATTCGCACCGGCGCTCAAGCAGGAAGGCGACGTGAAAGCCGGCGAAGCCGTCTTCCGCAAAGTCTGCGCCACTTGCCACAAGGCTGGCACGTGGGACGGCGGAGCCGACGTCGGTCCGAACCTCCTCACGGTCGTCGCGCGCAGCCCCGAAGATCTCCTGGGCCATATCCTCGACCCGAACAAGGAGATCGCGCCCCAGTACGTCAATTACACGGTCGCCCTGCACGATGGCCGTGTCCTCACTGGCTTGATCGCCTCGGAAACGACGAACAACCTTGTCCTGAAACGTGCCGAGGGCGTCACGGAAACTGTGGCCCGAAGCCAGATCGAAGATGTCCGCTCGACTGGGCAATCACTGATGCCGGAAGGGCTCGAACAGGGCCTCCAGCCCAAGGATTTCGCGGACTTGATCGCCTTCGTCAAAAGCCTGGGCGGCAAGTGATCCGCTGGATCCGGCCGGAATTCGTGATTCCATTCGATAATCGTTCGTAAAGAAGACCGGCTTTCAAGCCGGTCTTCTTCTTTCCCGCAGAATAGCCAGTAAGGCAAAGTCGGGAGGAATCTCGCATCTCTGCCAAGTCTCATGACCCGGCTTCCCCGAGCTCCAGCTCGGAGGGTTTCCGTAAGTCGTCGAATCCGGGGTTCGTTACGAATGTCGAGCGAGACATCCCGAGCTTGAGCTCGGGGATCCCAGGATTACGCCCCAGCCGCCTTAGACGGCCTGGTTTGATTGACGAACGACTCGTGCGACAGCCTGAATTACCCTTGAATCGCACTCGTCCGGCCCAGGGCGATATCGAAGTCGCTCACGGCGGGAACGAGCATCGCCAGGAGCGCGAAGCCGTAAATCCCGACGGACACGAGGAACGCGGCCGCCGCATCGCCGTTGATCAGGCTGATGATGCAGTAGAAAGTCCAGAACGGCGTGAGGATCGACACGATCGCCAGTGCCCTCGACGGGTTGCGGGATCCCAGCGAGCCGAACAGGGCCACGCTGCCTGCCCCAAGAAAGATCAGGAAGCTCAGGAGCTGACGGCCGAATTCGCGATTCGACAGAATGATGAGATAGGCGCAGAACAGGATGCCGATCATGAGGAAAAACATGGTGCCGAGACTGTTCGCAACGGCCGTGCGGCTGTTGGTATAGGTGATCGCGGCATGAATGCCGAGCATGGCGGCGAAGTGCACGAAAAGCAGGTAATCGATCGTGATGAAGATCCCCGACTCAGTCCCCATGCGTCCCGCGGCCACCAGGGCCCATGTCAGCAGAATGGGGGCGAGGATCATTTCCTTCGTGTTGTAAAGGATTCCGTAAAGCTTGCCGTAGATGAACTGCTGCGGGCTCAGCTCCGTCACGAGCAACAGGTCGAGGGCCCCGGTATCGCGTTCGCTGGTCAGGGCCGTCACGCCCTGGGCATTCACCAGCAGGAGAGACAGAATCCCCAGCGGCACCATGGCCCGGGTGACACGCCATGGGTCGGACTGGATCGAAGTGCCGTTGAAGATATAGGCGACGATGATCGCGACGGCCAGAAGATAGGCACCTTTGATGATCAGCGGCTTATTGCCGTAGGCTCGGGTCGCGAGTTCGCGCCAGAGGATCGGGTTATTCCACGGGTGCCGGTAATCGCGAGCTTTTCCGGTCAGGCGGCGGTGCGTCCGCCGCGGGACAGCCAGGCCGGTCGAGGCTTCTGTCTCCTGCCCCAAGGTCAGGCCTGAGGCAAGTTGTTCGCTCACCTGCTTGTTGAATTCGATCGCGTCCACGGCGGTTTCGTCGACTTCGATCAGCTCTTCGGCTCCCGGGGCTTCACGCTGTTCGCGAGGTTCGTTGCGGCCGGGATTCCAGCGGCGCAGCATCACGATGGAAGTGAGATTAAGAACGGCCGCCGCGACGATCGATGCGATGACGAACCGGATCGTGACCGGTAGCCAGGTTTGCGTGCCGCTCGATTCGAGGATCAGCGGGACGACGCGAAACGGGTTGAGCCAGGAGGAAACCGGCAAACCACCGGCGAGCGGCGGCAGGAGAAAACCGACCGATTCGATACCCGCGATGCCCAGAACGATGGCCAACACGGTGAGAGCCAGCGACTGGAACGTTCTGTCACGCCAGTTGGCTACGAGCAGGCCGACGGATCCTCCGACGACCCCCGTGGCAAGCGTTACCGCTTCGATCTGAAAAAGCTGCGAAGGCGAAATGCCGCCGAGAAGCAGGCTGAGCGCGAACACGGGCAAACCGCCGGCGAGCAGAACCGAGATCAGCAGCAGACTGGCGCCAAGCTTGCCCAGGATGATCTCCCAGTCGGTCATGTCGGTCATGAGCATCAGCACGAACGTGCGGCGGTCTTTCTCGTGCGCGATCGATGTCGCGGCGGCCAGCGGCGCGAAGAACAGCATCATGAGGAGCTGTGTCAGCACCAGCGCGCGAAACAGGATCTGTTCGAATCGGGAAAGGATGCCGATCTCGTTCACCGAGCGCCAGCCGATCATGATCTGCCAGCCTGTCCAGATCAGGACGAGCAGAATCACGCCATAGCCGGCTCGCGACAGAAAGAACCGCTGCGAGCGTGGAATCGTGAGGATTTCACGGTTGAAAATAGGGCCGAGCATATGATGTCGAACCGATCGTTCGAGGTCGTATCCTGGGGAATGGGTCGATCGCATCAGACTACACGAAAACATGGTCCGACGACAAGTTGGCGTGGCACCGCCGAGAGACGAAAAAGCCCGCGAACCAGAGGCTGCGGGCTTTCGATCATGAAGATGCGAACCGGTCCGGCAGGGTCAGCGGGACACGGCTTTGACGGCCTTTTCCCGGCCCTTGAGGGCTTCGACGTAATCGGCCAGGATCCGCATCACTTCGTCATTGTAGAATTCGCTTTCCCAGACGGGACGCTCGGCGAATCGCTTGCGGGCTTTATCCTTGTCCTTGTCCTTCGATTTGGCGTGGTCAGGATCGTCTTCGTCGACGTCAGCCTCAGGGATGAAGTCGGACCGGAACTGGGCTTCGTTCAGCGAGATCGACTCCCGTTTCTTCCTTTCGATCGACTTGCGGATCTGGTCCATCTGCTTCTGAAACTTTTCGTCTTTGCCGCGGCGACCGGTCGAGGCAGTCACCAGGCGACTGACGAGCTCGGGATCGACCATCCGGAAGTCGTCGCGTTCCAGTGAGGGAACCTTGTCGAACTTCAGGGCATAGTCCATCTTGGCTTCGCCGAAATCGGCCTGATCCCGCACCGATGGGATGTGAATATGGGGCTTCACGCCTTCGATCTGCGTGCTTTCGCCATTGGCACGATAGAACTGCTGGATGGTCAGCTTCAAAGCGCCCAGGTCGGGCTGCTTGATACGCACCTGCTCATTGAGCGGAACGATGCTCTGAACCGTGCCTTTGCCGAAGGTGCTGGAATCGCCGATCACCAGCCCGCGGTTGTAGTCGCGAATCACGCCCGCGAAAATTTCCGAGGCGCTGGCGCTGGTCTTGTCGATCAGGACAGCCATCGGGCCGGTCCATTCCGCCTTGCCGCTGTCATCGTCCAGGTGTCGCACGCCTGAAGCCTGACGCACCTGAACCACAGGGCCGGAATCGATGAACAGGCCGGAAAGCGAAATCGCTTCCTGCAGCAGGCCGCCACCGTTGGCTCGGAGGTCGATCAGGACGACATCCACCTTCTGGCTCTTGAACTCCTCGAGCAACTTGCGAGTATCGAGCGTCGCGCTGACGGCGTTCGGGTTGCCCTGGAAAATCGCCTGCGTGTCGCCGTAGAAGGCGGGCAGATTGATGACGCCGACCTTGATCACGGCTCCGTCGGCCGCTTTCTGTTCGATGACCTTACCCTTGGCGTGCTGCTCTTTCAGCTCGATCTTCTGCCGCGTCAGCTCGTAGATCTTGCGTTCACGCGTGCCGGCCGGCTGAACGATCAGGCGGACTTTCGTACCCGCCGGACCACGGATCTTGCGGACCACGTCGGAGAGCTTCTTCTCGACCAGATCTTCTTCCGTGCCGTCGGCGTTGACGATTCCGACGACCTTGTCTTCGATCTGAAGCTTGCCGTCCTTGTCGGCCGCGCCGCCAGGGACGATTTCCTTGATCGTCGCAAATCCGTCTTCGCTGGCGAGCGAAGCGCCGATGCCTTCCAGCTCGAGCCGGAGACTTTGCAGCATGTCTTCCCAGGTACGGGGCGACATGTAGCTCGAGTGCGGGTCGATCGAGGTCAGCAGAGCCGTCAGATAAATTTCCAGAAGATCCGTCGCGCTCACCTGCTTGAAGGCCCGGAGGCGGTCACGATACCGGACCGTCAGCTTTTGACGGGCTTCCGCGATAGGCGTGTCATCCACCTTGAATTGCAGCAGGTCGAGTTTGACACGCTTGCGCCAGCGGTCTTTTCGCTCTTCCTCGGTCGTCGGATATTCGATCTTGTCGGGGTTCTCCGGGATCGATTCGTCGACGCTGAAATCCATATCCTGGGTGATGAATTCCTGAATCCATGGCTGGGCCTGCTCGGCACGCTGGAGGAACCGTTCGAACACCTGGCGGGCGAATTCGATATCGCCATCCTTGATCTTGTCATCGAGTTCGGCTTCCTGCTTGAGGAACCCGTCGATGTCCGACTTCAGGAAATATGTCTTCTGAGGATCGAGAGCCTTGAAATAGCTGCGAATCCATCGCTTGGAGATTTCGTCGTCGATCTTCGGTTTGGCGATATGACTGTTCTCGACGATCAGGGCCACCAGCCGGGCCGTGATCTGATTGATCTCCTTATCCGAAAGGTTCGGTGCCTGAGCACCCAGAAATGCGATCGTGGCCAGCGCCAATGACGCAAGCCCCAGAGGCATCCGAAATCGATGGAAAAGCGAACGGATCATCGCGGGCCCTCGAGGAGATGACAGTCCTTCGTCTCTGTGATACTATCCTAATCGTATCGGAGAAACCGGGAACCAACAAGGCGATTCGACCGTCAGAGCGGATTTTCGAATTTTTTGCGAAGTTTTTCCCCGACATTACCGATATCCATTTACGAACGCTTCGAACGGCCCCTACGTGTCGAGTTTGCCCACCATGATCCTCCTCCGTTATGGCATCCGATGCTCCCTGCATTACAGCGTACCGCTGACGCTCGGACTGATCGCCTACACCGGCTCCTGGCAAGGCGTCGCACGCAACCTGATGTCCGAAACCAAGGCCGCCGGCAAAGCGGGCGTCCCTGATGAAAACGCCACGAAAGTGGCCGACGGCAAAGCCGCGACCGACAAACAGCTGACAGATTCGCCGAATCGAGATCGCCCCGAAGGCGAATCGATCGCCATGAATCCGGAAGGCAGCGATTCGAGCCGCAGCCTTACCATTCCCAGGGCCGATAACCGCCGAAATCGTGAACCGGCACCCGATTCCGTCTCGAACGGAAGCGCCCGCTCTCGCGGCGATTCGAGTAACCCGCCACGAGACCGGGATATCGACGCCACCGGCCACGACGCTCAGTCCGAAACTGATCGATCCGGTCCGTCCCTGTCCGCAAGCATGGCCGCCGGGGCCGCCGGCCTGGCTTTCGCCGCGGTCAATCCTCAACATGAACCCCCGGTACGACTTGCGGCTAATGCGACCGCTCCGGACAAGGTGATCGAGAACTCACCTGTTCCCGTCAGCGATCCTGCATCAATGGCCACCAGCCAGGCTGGCGAAAAGACCGAAACGCCCACGACCGGATCCGTCGCGAAGGAATCGGATGCGGCCGCGAAGCCGATGGCGACACAGACCGCTCGCAGCGATTCCGCGGGCGAAGTTTCACCCACGGCCGAACCTGCACATTTGAACCCCAAGATCCGGGCCATCGCGGCGGAAGTACCCAGCGCCGCGGCAATCGCGCAATCCGCCAGCCTTGCGCCATCGACACCGGCGGAAACTCCGGTCCCTCAAGCCGCAAACATGGCCAACGAAACGGCGAAACCCTCTACCTCTGAAGTCGTTCGGCAAAAGTCAGCAGTCCAGGAAGGCCCTGCGGTGACGCCCGCGGTTCTCGCCTCGACGGCTCCGAAGACGATGGATCCCGATGTGCCTGAATCGCGCCAGGTCGTCGCGAAGTCCGACCCGAAGCCGCAAAACAGCATGCCCGCCACGATCGATAGGAAAAATGTCGAAGTTCCGGACGTCGTGATCGCTCAGGAAGGCGAAACCTGGAATCGTATCGCAGCACGGATCTATGGCGACGAGAAAATGGCGGAAACGATCTGGCGCGAAAATCGCGACGCCCATGGCGGCAATTCGGACGCCCTGCCGATCGCGGGCCGCATGGTTCGATTACCGGAAGCCGGAAAGTCGCATGCGATCCCGAATTCTGGCCAGACTCAGCTGGCCCGGACTGCGCGATGAACACGCGACACGCTGAAACGACGCGATCGCTTCGGTGACGAACCAGAGCGTGGTCACGTCGTTTTCGGCTGGCGGATCTGGGTCTCGAGCACGTCCAGCTTTTCGTCCATGTGGCGGAGCTGGTCGGTGTCGAGATCAAGACCGCCGAACCGGATCTGGTAGAAAGCGGAGACGACGATCTGGGGGATCCCTTCGAGCCCGGATTCCTGGAACCGTTCCCTGAGCCCGATGCCGACTCGATCCGCGAATTCTCGCGGCGTTTCGTTCCGCGAACGCTTCAGGCCAAGTTCACCCAGCAGGGATTCGAGCCGCTGATAGATGGCGATGCCAGGTGTCATGGCGGCCTGGTCGCCTTTTTTGCGCCAGAATCGGCCCAGGAAATGACCGAAAATCGTCCGGCCGAGGCGGAAAAACACGATCGCCAGTACGGCGGCGACGATACCGCCGAGAAATCCGCGGCCACTGAAAGCCTTGAGCAGGTCCGAAACCCGGCGTGTGCCGCTGATCAGATCCCGGAATGCCTGAATCATGATCAGGAAACCGGATTGCGCTTCCCGGAACAAGCGAATGATCGGGTCATAGATGACTCGATATTGCCGCTCCGCATCGAAGCCGATGATATAGAACACCCAGATGTAACGGATGAAGTCCGTCGCCTGGCGGATCTGGGAGAAGAAGCCTCCGGGCGAGATCGTCTGCTGGCGTTCGAAGCCCGGGGTCGGGTCGAGCGTGATCCACCGTTCGACTTCGCCAGGCCCGCTGGAGACGAGCGCTTCGACCCAGGCGTGGGCATATTTTTCGCGAACGTACATCACCTGCCCCAGGGCGTTCCAGTCGCCGCCCTTGAAGCCGTTGACCAGCCGGGTCGGAATCCCCACGCTGCGAAGCGACAGAGCCAGGGCCGACGCGAAATACTCGCAGTGCCCTTCCTTGCGATTCCGGATGAAGTCGAGAACTGGATCGATCTGTTCGTCGACGCGCGTCTGCACCAGGGTGTAGCCGTAGAGGGTCTGATCGAGGAAATGGGCCTCGACCGCGCGGGCACGAGCCTCGGTATCGCTCGGCGTCATGTTGGCCACGATGGGCTCGGCCAAATTGCGAAGTTCGTCACGCATTTGCCGGGGTACGGTCAAAAGCGTGCGCCGCAATTCGTCGGAGACAGGGATTTCGCCGGGTTGCGGCAGATCCGGGTCGATCGACGAAACGACTTCGTAGTCGTAAACGCCATTATACGTGTTGCGGGAGATGGTGCCGTCATTGCCGTTGAGCAGCATGCGAGAACGGAACCTCACCAGCGGCCGCGCGCCGAGAATCGGCCGAAGCCCGAAGACGACATTGCTGTCGGTCGGTTCCTGGCGGATTTTCTGTTTGATGGCGTTCGTCAGCTCGAACTTGCGCGGCATGCTGACGGTGGCGTCCGGGTGCCGCTTCCACTGGCCGTTGTCATATCGGGCCATGGTCACGCCACGCCAGTAAAGTTCTTGACCCGGCGACGTCGTTTTGCCTTCGGAATCGAAAAATTCCACGGTCAGAACGATAGCGTCGTTCTCGAGAATTTCGCCGAGCTGGCCCAGCTTGACTTCCTCGTCGAATCCAGTCAGGTGCTTGCCGGCATTGCCGGATCGCTGGCTCAGGCGCATGGCATCGCCCCGGGGCATCGCCAGAAACACGAGTACGGACATGGCCAGAGTCGTAAGTACGACTCTCAAACCGGACCAGAAAAAGGCCCTGTCAAAGATTTTCGAATAGGGCTGATCCTGAGTCCGGATTCGGGCTTCGGGCGGCAGGTTCGCCGAAAGCTCGGGATGGTTCGATCGAGCGGCCTCCCGTTCCAGATGGAACATCGTCAGCGCCCAGAGGCTCACGATCGCCCATAGGAAAATCGTCTGCCCGACAAGGTCGCTCTGGCTGATCACGGCCGAGGTCAGTACGATGACCAGCCCCAGCAGGAAAAGGAACCAGTCGTCCTCGACACTTTTCGGCATGGCCATCTTGATCCATACCAGATACAGCAGCCAGTGGCCCAGGGCCAGCACCAGAAGGTCGGACTGAAGCAGACGCCAGCCCAGGCGAACTTCCGCGAACACCAGAGGCATCGAAAGCAGCGCCAGCCAGCCGCCCTGCCGGCGCGTCAGCCCCTTGGCGCGGCCACGGTCGACGCGCGCATATGCCCAGATCGCAAGCCCCAGCGTCACCAGCGGATAGAGCATCGCAATCGGATTGTCACGGCCCGACTCGATCGACAGTGCCAGTGACGCCAGAACGAGCATGCCATAGAGGCTGCCGCGAAACAACCTTTCGAAGCGAATGCCGGTCATGAATCGCTCCCGTTCGTTACGGAAATCGGCATAGCCTGTGAGTTCTGGCCCTGGCCCGCGTCCGATTCGGGCGACTCATCCGCAAGATTATCCGCAGGCGCCTGTTCGAGCTTCGATTTCGAGCCTCGCCGGTCGAATTCGATCAGCGAATCGAGTGCTCCGGAGGCAGCGTCGAGAAACACGATCCGGTTGGTGAGTCCACGCCCGGATGCGCTGCGCAAGCGTTCGGACCGGGCTAGCTCGTCGCTCCACTGCATGGGCCGGGTGCTCACGATGATGAAGATCGCCTCACGCAGAGTCGCCGGTGGCATAATCTCCATCAATTGATGGATCGAGAGATCATGATTCGGCTTGATCGTCGCCAGGCAGGTGAGCATTTCGTGCAGCAGCCGCACGGAAGCCGGCCCCTGTCGCAAGTCGGGCACGGACCCTGTCCAGCCCAGAGTGAGCCGCCGCCGTTCGCGCCGGCACAGGTCGACGCAGAGGCTGGCGGCGAATTCGACCGCCAGTTCCACGTTCGCCTTCATGGCATCGGTGGCGCGGTGCCGTGGCAGCCAGGGGTCGAGCAGGATGACCAGATCCTGCTCGGTCTGCTGCTCGAACTCCTTGATCATCAACTGATTGATGCGGGCGCTCGTGCGCCAGTGAATCCAGCGGGGGCTGTCGTCGGGCCGGTAATCGCGCAGGCCGTGATATTCCTGCTGTTGTGCGGAGCGGTCGTGCTGCTGGCCGCGCCGTGTCTGGCTGCTTTCCCGGTGGATGATCTGCCAGCGTCGCGTCAAATGGCCGATCCGAGGATAAA
Source organism: uncultured Isosphaeraceae bacterium (assembly GCA_964608915.1). Taxonomy (GTDB): domain Bacteria; phylum Planctomycetota; class Planctomycetia; order Isosphaerales; family Isosphaeraceae; genus QWQI01. Next base: position 64,893 of record CAZSQA010000005.1, on the reverse strand, counting down.
CGACGATCGTTTCCGAAAGCGGAATATGGCTGGACCGTTCCATCAGACCGAACGGGAACCGCGTCAGCAGAGTGATCGCCTGAGCGCGGTATCGCCCTCGCGAAGGTGCCACGACCTGCCACCGGGAACGGTCCCGTGTGCCACCGGCGACGCGTGAGAAAAACACCCGGGGGCTGAGCTTCGCCGAACCTGGGACCGGGTCCAGGGGCACCCATTCGTCCGTGAGCGTCAAAGCCAGCACGGCCGATTTGCGGGCGGAATTGTCCAGCACATAGTCAATGGCCAGTTCGTCACCGGCGAAGACGTGCGAGGGCAGCCGCCGCTTGATGCGCACCTTCCTGAGCATGGCCGTACTCATGAAGAACGACGTCACGATCGGGCCGGCGACCATACCGCAGATCAGCAGGATCAGGTTGATCTGCTGATACCAGCCCACGACGGCCAGCACTAGGCAGCTCACCCAGTAAAACATGCCTTCCGGAGTGGTCTTGAGCCGTTCACGCGGCATGAGCCAGTCGATGGCTTTATGCCAGAGGCTTCGCCAGTAGGGTGTCGCGGGTTTCGCCATGGCCGCCGGTCTCACTCAGGGACGAACGAAAACTCGGGAGAACGCACGCGATGGTTAGCCGTCGGGGTGGGTCAGACCGGCACTTCGAGCCTGTCGACGACGTCTCTCAGAATCGCTTCGGCGGCGGCGAATTCACCCGCCTGGAGGAACGACTTGCCGACGATCCGGTGCGCCAGGACAGGCCCGACGAGTGCCTTGAGGTCATCCGGCACGACAAAATCCCGCCCGCCGAGAAACGCGAATGCTTGCGCCGCCCGATACATCGTCAGTGCCCCGCGTGTGCTCACGCCGACTCGCAAGTCCTCGTGTTCGCGTGTGGAACGGACGATCTCCAGCAGATAATCGGCCACCGAATCGTCGACCCGGACGTTCCGTACGGCGTGCTGCAGTTTGACGATCTCCTCGCCCGTGATGACCGGCGAAAGCGTCTCGACAGGCGCACCCTGCCTGTGCATCGTGAGAATGCGGCGTTCTTCGGATCGAGCCGGATACCCCATCTTGATCCGCAGCATGAACCGGTCGAGCTGGCTTTCCGGCAGCACGTAAGTGCCTTCGAACTCGAACGGGTTCTGGGTCGCCATCACGAAAAACGGCTTGGGCAGCGTGTGCGTGGTGCCTTCGATCGAGACCTGACCGTCCGACATGGCTTCGAGCAGGGCGGACTGCGTCCGCGGCGTCGTCCGGTTGATTTCGTCGGCCAGAATCACGTTGGCGAAGATCGGCCCCGGCTTGAACAGGAACTCGCCTGTGCCGCTGGAATAAACGCTGGAGCCGAGAATGTCCGAAGGCAGCAGGTCGGGCGTGAACTGGATCCGGCGGAACGGCGAATCGATCGATACCGCGATCGCCCGGGCCAGCAGCGTTTTGCCGACGCCCGGAACGTCTTCGATCAGCACGTGACCTTCGGCCAGTAGCGCGACGAGTGCCATGCGGATCGGCTCGGGCTTACCTACCACGACCGAGTTCAACTGTTCCGTCAGGCGATCGAGCCCGGCTCGATCCGATGTTCCGACCGTCTGCTCGGCGGCGTTGGCATCCACGTTCATTCGGGGCCCCCATCACGGTGTCCGGTCTTTTCGTGTTTGACTCTCAAATTAAGTAACAAATTCGGTTACGAATGGGAATGACTCGCCCGAAACTTCGCCGGTCACCCTGCGGCAAAGTCGTTCGCATCGCGGCATCCGACCTCGCGCCCGCACTTGCTCGCGGCTTTCGGCATGCTCCCTTCGCCACACATGCTTCGCCCTGATCACGATTCGGCCATGAACGAGGTCAGCTCGCCCGCGGCCAGAACCGCCACCGAGCCGGCCCCGAGCGCGACGGATTCGATCTCGCTGGCGACGCTGGCTCGCCAGATCGGAGTGCCGTCGAACCGTGTCAGGAAGAGATGCTGGCGATCGCACCTGAGTACGATCGAGGCACCGTCCGCACCGGTCCCGAAGAGGATCTGCCCGGGTTCGGGGCGCCGCCGCGCGACTACGGCACCCGAATCGTTCACCAGCACGGCCGATCCGTCGTTGGCCGAAACGACGACCCCCTGCCCCGTTCGTGCCAGGCTCCATCCCTGAAACGGAATCTCCGTCTGCCAGAGCACGCCTCCATGGACCGCGTGGCCGCGCAACTGCCGTTCCTGACGCGAATAACTCGCCCACCTGCATGTCGAACCATGCCTGCCTGCCGATTCGCACACGAGCACGGCTTCCTGATCGCCCACGGACCATTGCCCGGCTTCGCTGCCGGCCGGATCGAGCACGATAAGGCTGCCGTTATCGAGGCTCAGGGCGATCAGGCCGTCATCGGCCAGAACCATCGATTCGGCCGTCGCGGGCAGCGCCTTGCGCCAGATCCACCGGCCCGCGACCGTCGCGCGCCCGAGCCTGTCGCCCTCCTGCACGATCGCCAGCCCGTAACTCGTCGGCCGCATGTCGAAATGCGTCACCTGCACCAGGTCCAGGTCGGGCCGATGGAGGACGCCCCGGGCCAGATCCGCCAGCACCAGCGTCCGGTCGTTTCCGGCAGCGATCCAACCGTCACGCTGACGAATCAGGCGCCCGACGCCGCCGAGGGCTGGCACGGTTTCGGCTTCGACGCCGTTTTCCAGAAAACAGGTGAGCTGCTTTTTCGGGTCGAGCACGCCGACACGTGATGGACTGTCCGAAACGATCAGGTCGTAGCCCTGCCCCGTTTCGTTTTCGCTCGCGATCCGGGCCGACCAGGCCGGCTCCCGCACGTTCGGCCCTGTGGATTCGCCCGCGGCTGTGAAGACCCGCACCGGCTTCGATGCAGCTCGCCCATCTCGGCTTTCCGTCGAGAGGTCCATGCGCACGACCTGCCCCGACTCGGATGCCGCCAGAGCGTACCTGCCGAGCGGATCGATCGCCAGATGCCGCCACGGGCCGCCGCGATCGAATTCCCAGAGAATCGTGCCGTTGACGTTCACGGCGATCAGCGACCCTTCCAGCGTCGAAGCCATGAAGAACCGCCCGGGATAATCCGAAGCCGCTTCGATCACCGTCCCGCCCAGTTGATACGTCCCCTCGTTCTCGCCCTCTTCGTCCAGCCGCTGCAGGCCCATGACATTGCACGAAGCCAGCACCTTGCCCGATTCGCCGATCACGTGCATGTGCCCGAACACGACGCCCGTGTTCTTTGACCAGGCGATTTCAGGGATGAGCTGACTGCGGCCTTCCGCTTCGAAGTCGACGGCCAGGAACTGGTCGAATTTCGTGCTGGCGAGCAGTCTCGCAGATCCAGGAACGAAGCTCATCCGGGCCAGCGGCTGGCGGGTTTCGAACTTTCCGGCCATTTTGCCGGCCCTGGTATAGATCTGCGTCTCACGCCCTTCGAAAGAAACGGCCACGAAAAGCCCGAGCGGATCCACGGTCAGCCCAAGCGGCTCGGAATGGAGTTTTTTCTCGACGATCAGATTCAGGTCGCCATCCAGCAGAACGAGCTTCGTACGGTCCATCACCAGTGCGACGAGCTGACCGGATTGATCCGCGGCGCTGAGCTTCACGGCCTCAGGCGACGCCTGCAGGTTGGCGACTTCGCCCTCGGCCGAGATCGCCACGATCCGGCCCGAATTCTCGCGCACGAGAATCGTCTGCGATTCGCCACGCAGGTGCACGGCCGCGACCGGCGAATCGGCCTGATAGATCCAGTCCAGCGGCACCGGGAATCCCTCGAGCCCCGTCGAAAGCTGTCCCGAGCCAGCCGACCGAGCCGGTTTCGCCGCCGCCGGTTTCGCGGCATTCGACCCATTCGCGACTGGCGTTTCGTAGCCATCGTCGATCGGCAATAACTCGATCGTTTCGAGATCCAGCGCATATCCTGCCTGCACATCCGGGGCTTGCACCGTCGCGGATTTCCCGGTAGAAACGTCGGCAAAAGCCTGTGGCATGGCGAAAGGGCGAACGCTTTGCGGGCTGGGATCCGCCGGTTTCGTGTGCTCAGCCCGTGGCGCCGCTGCGACCGGGGGCGACGGCGGCTCGTCAACATCGCCCGCTTCGATGACCGTCAGCCGTCGTGCGGCTTCGGAGGCGCTTTGGATCCGCTTCGAAGTGTCCCGCTCGAGCAGGCTCAAAACGAATGCATCCAGCTCAGGGCCCGATTCCGCGCCATTTTTCGAAGGCGGCAGCGGGTCCGAAACCGCCAGGGCCCGGATCGCGGCCAGCGGCGAATCGGCCGGAAACGGATCCCGGCCCGTGAGGGTGCGATAAAGCACGACGCCTACGTGAAACAGGTCCGATCGGGCATCGCCGGGCTTGCCCTCCGCCACTTCCGGCGCGGGCAGATCGGTCGATCGGCCAGTGAGGAATGCCGCCAGATCGCCCGAACCGGCGGGTTCGAGCAGTCGCCAGCCCAGGCCGACTAGCCGTGCCCGCGCGTGCGAGCCTTCCAGCCAGATCCACTTCGACGAAAGAAAGCCGTGCGAGAGCCCCTGCCGATGACCTGCGGCAAGAGCCTCCAGAACCTCGCGGCAGATTCGTACGGCGTGTTTCGCGGGGATTCGACGTTGTGCTTCGACCTTCTCCAGCGGCATCGCCTTGAGCGCAGCCAGAATCAGGAACGGGTGGCCTGCCACCGATTCGATCCGTTCGAAGGGATCGACATGCGGGTGGTCGATCCGCAGTTTTTCGGCCATCGAGGCCAGGTCGAAGTCGGTCTTCGGAAAAACGACGAATCGAGCCGGCCGGCCGGAACGGAAGTCCTTGCCAGTCAGTACGGACTTCACCGAATCCGCGTAAATCACCCCGTCGACAGGATAATCGCCCAGCTTCGCCGTCGTTTCAGGCTCCGGGCCATCCGTCACCGATCCCGCCAGAAACGGCGACAACTTCACGAGTTCCGAACTCAGCGACATTTCGGATCGCTCCGATGAAATGGCTTGGATGAATGGTCATGAGAAATCCATGTCGATGAACTTCGATTCCATTCAGTCTATCCGAATGCGGCCAGCGTCCGAAACGGCCATGACCCTGCGAATCCGCCAAAATGATCACGCCCGTCTGGCCGGGTGAACGGCGAGACGGGCGGATCGATTTCGAGTTCTATCGCACTGATACGACGCGGTCGACGAATCGACGTGCCTGTATCAGGGCTCGTTGCGCTGCAGGTTCGCGTTCAGAACGCGGTCGATCGTTTCCTTGAGTTCCTCAAGGTGGGCACGCGTGGTATCGTCGAAGACCGGATCGTTGGCGGCAAGGCCTGCACCGATCTTCTGCGAAATCTCTTTCAGGTGCATGCGGGCCAGGGCCCGGGCATCCGCCGGCATCGAGCCGCCACCGCTGATCATCACGAACGAAGGCAGATTCGCGAGAGCGCTCGAACCGCGTGAGCCAAGCGCCATGCCCGCCAGTCGGCCGACATAGTCGCGCTGAAGGTTGCGCCGGGTGACCGTCAGCGACCGCTTGCCGTCCTTCACGGCGGCCTTGGTCGGGTCGCCGATGACCGAATCAGTGAACGCCCGGAAGATCTCTTCCATCTTCAGCGGCTTGGTCGCGGGGTCGACCATCGCTTCCTGGTTCTGAATCCGGTTGAGCGTTCCGGAGTTCAGGGCTTCAGCCAGAGGAATGCGCTGGATGCCCAGCACGGTGTCATAGAACTTGTACCCTGGGTCGCCGAGGTTCATGTCGGCTTGCCAGTGATACCAGCGCTCCGTGGTGAGCTTCCGGAGCAGTGCCGGCGAAACCTGGAACGGTTCGTCGGCCAGGATTTTCTCCTGGATCAACTTCAGGGCCGCACGCTGCTTGTCGCCAGCGACGGGCGTGACCGGGTCCTTGGCATCCTTGCTGCCCTTGTGGTCACGGGTGTAATACTGACCGCCGATGTGGGCCGAAGCCAGCGCGGCGGCATTGCCGTATTGAGAAACCAGGGGCGTGAAGGCCCGGCGCAGACGTAGCCACGATTCGCCGTCCTTGACCACGCGGCCGTCCAGATCCTTGAGCAGGTCCTGAGCCAGAGCGATGCGGTCCGCCGAAAACTGCAGGACGTCGCTGCCCAGGTCATAGGCGTTGACCAGCGGGTCCAAACCCGAGATCCGGTCTTCGTCAGTGCCGTAAGTCAGGTCCGCTTCAGGAGAACGGGCGGCGATCTTCGTCAGTTCGGCCTCTTCGTTGCCGTCGATCGTCTTATAGGCATACTCGATCGCCCAGTAATCGTAGGGGCCGAGCGTCGTGGAGAAGTAATCGCCCTGGGGCTTGCCCTTGGTGGCCAGGTTGATCGGCGTGTAATCCATTACGCTGCCGGCGAGACCTTTGACGCTGGTGATCGACTTGTCGTGAAGCTGATCGGCATTGAGCATGGCGCTGGCACGGAAGTTGTGCCGCAGGCCAAGCGAGTGACCGACTTCGTGCATGACGACTTCCTTGATCGCCTGACCGATCAATTCCTCAGGCAGGCTCGGGACTTCCGGCTTCTTGGCCTCGTCTTTCTTCTCGCCTTCCTTCTTGTCCTTGTCGTCGTCTTTCTTTTCGCCGTCCTTCTTGTCCTTTTCGCCTTCCTTCGGGGGATCGGCGAGCGCGACGGTGGCCAGCGTCATTTCGTAGGCGATGCCCGAAGCGAAATTACAGGCCGCATGGCCCGCGCCCAGGTGCTTCAGCAGAGTGTGCTCGAGCGGCGACCATTCGGCAGGCACGGCATGAATACGTGGTTCGCCGGTCAGAGCGGCGACAGGGTCAAGAATCGGCTCAGGCATGCCGAAGCCCTTGCGGGCGGCCAGGATCGGGCTGATGACTTCCGCCATCACGGGCCGGGCGACCGGGGCTTCCGCACCCTCGGGACGCATTTCGGCGGCCGGGATCGGAATGCCTTTGAGCTGGGCATATTGTTCCTTCCAGGCCCTGATCCAGGAGGCGTCGAAGACGACGTCGCCGTCGATCATCTCACCCGTGACCGGGTTGGCCCGCAGGTTCGAACGGGCGAAGGTGCTGTCGGTCGTGATCCACTTGAGCGTGCAGTAATTGATGTCTTCCGGGTCGAAATCGTCACGCTCGTTCTGCCAACGCACGGCGATGGCATTGGCGATGCCGACCTTTTCGAAAGCCTTGTTCCATTCCAGGATACCGGCTTCGACATGGGGCCGAAGCTCGATGGGAACGGTGTCTTCCACCCACCAGACGATCTGCTTCTTCGGCGGGCTCAGCTTGGCCCTGGGGTTGGCCTTTTCCAGCCGCCAGCGGTTGATCTGACGCACGAACTGGGTGTCCGGGTTCTTCGAGCCGAAGTCCTTGACGGCACTCAGGAAGTGGCCGACACGGTTATCCGCATACCGGGGGCGATAGCTCGAATCCGGCAGCTTGCAGAGGCTGTAATGAATGACCAGCGTCAGCCCGCGTGGGTCGACCACGGCCGGGTCGTTGCCCGAGCGGCCGCCGAAGGTCGTCTCTACCTGAAGCTCCAGGTTGTTCGGAAACGCCTTGATCTTATTCCAGCTCGTGCGCGAACGGTCCGGCACGCCGAACGGGAGCTGGGCGAAATTGGAGAAGAAGATGTCGGTGAAATTGACCAGAACGCCGCCGCCCATGGGGTTCTGCGACAGAATCGGCAGCGACTGAATGATGGAGTCCGTGTAGTTCTGCTCGACCGCCTTTTCCAGATCCTTGGCCGTGGTCTTGTAGTGAATGTTGCGGCGGATCAGCTGAATGCGGTCACCGACTCGCTTGAAGACCAGCACCCATTCGTCGTCCGACGTGATCGGCGTGCCGGCCTGCGCCAGGCCTCGCGAAATCGTGATCGGAGCGAGGAAAGGCTGATTGAACTGGTTCGGCTTGATCTCGGCGTAAAGGTTGTCGTCCTTACGATAAAGATTGAACAAGCCTTCATACTTGGTCGTGTCTTTGGTCAGTTCGGAAAAATCGCCGAACTTACGAGACCCGCCGAAAAGGCCGCCCATCGACCCGCGTGAAGGGCCTTCGCCCTTGCTCTCTGCGGGCGACGCAGGTGGAGTCGGGCTCGGCGGGGTCTGGGCCAGCGTCACTCCGAGGGTCGCCAGCATCGGCAACGTCATCGGAAGGATCCATTTTCGATTCATGGGCGATCCTGCTCTCGTCAAGGTGCATACTCGGGTTGCCCGCCCTTCGGAAGGCGGTCGCGATCGCGAAATCGCGGCGTCTGCTTGCGGAATCCGACAAAAAAATCTCATCGCCAGCGCCGGTCACGATGAGAAGGTCGAACTTCCGAAGATCTCCACGAAAGTATTATGAATTCTCCAAACCGAAACCGCAAACGAATCGAACGGAATTACGCCAGCCCCCCTATCTCCCCAAACCGTTTTATCCCGACGACCGGCGCATCGCTCTCGTCGATTTCGACCGGTGCCATCGTGACCGATGAACCGCTTTCGCTCGAGGAATTCGAGCTTTTCGAAACAAGAGGGCCCCCGCGAATTATCGCGAAGGCCCTCTCTCCCCGTCCCGTTTCGTCAGGCCGTGCAGTCAGTTCGACTTCGTCTGCCCGCTTGTTGACTCCGCCTTCTTCGGCGCATTCTTGCCGAAAAAGTCAGCGAAGACGTTGTCGCGTTCCAGCGGCAACTGGAAGCCGTCGGAGACTCTCGTCATATAAAGCCCCCGGCAAAGCCACCAGAAGATCGCCATCGCTTCCTTTTCTCCAAGGTCTTTCGCCAGGCCACGATACTCATCGGGCGTCAGCTCCCAGGCTGTTTTCGACAGTTTCCGGGCATAGTCGAACGCACGCTGCTGCTCAGGCGGGAAGGCCGACCAGTCGTCGCCGGCCAGCATCCGAGTGCGCTGGGCGACGCCTTCCTTGTCGAGCCCGGCCACTTCGAGAAGCATCTCGCAGTGCCCCATGCAGTAATTGCAGTTGACGGCACGCGTCTGCACCCAGAACAGGCTTTCCTCGAACACCCGGTCCTGACCGGCTTCCGCCCACATGGTCCGGGTCGAAACGCTCCAGGGCACGGCGAGTTCAGGCACGTATCCGGAACAGACGAGATTCCAGACGATCCGCGTGGGCCTCGACGCGAATTCCGGCGGCAGCTTCTTCTTCACTTCGTCCCACGTCGGAACAGGCAATCTCGGCTGTCGATCACGTTGAGACTCGAGACGTCTCTGCAGAGTGTCGTAACTGAGATCCAACCAGTCGGGATCCGTTTCGACGACCGTTTTGCCGTTCGCCACCAGCGGTGATTTGTCCGTCGACTCCGGCAGCACCGGCCTCGACTGGAACGCCCCCGGCGCGAATTTCACCTCCACGGGCGCAAGGGGGCCGTTCGCTTCCATCGGCAAATTCAAGCCCAGAACGACCCTGTCCTGAAAATTGCCGAAAGCGGCAAGCAGGACCATCGAAGCGACACCTTTGTCGCCGAACTTCTCACGCAGGCTGGCGAAGAGCGAATCCGGAATCGCAGGCGCGTTCAGGGTCAACTGGCGCGCGAAGCTCAGCGGTTCGCGATCCGAATCGGCCCAGGCGTCCGCGTTACCGGTCAGCCTGGCGATGTCTGCGTCCGTCGCTCCGGTTCGTTTCAGGTCGGCGATCGCATAGGCCTTCGAATATTCGCAGCGATTGGCGTCGGCGACGACCCAGCGCATTTTCGCCCTGAGCGCGGGCGGCAACGGACTTTTCGTCCGGTGGGCCAGGTCAGCTTCGAGCATCGCGGCAGCCGTACGCGGCAGTTGAACCGCGACGGCCCTGGCCCAAACGGGCAGCGGCTTGCCAGTGCCGATTTCGGCCTTCGGAAGGCGCGCCCATGCTTCCGCATCGGTCAATGGGGTGACGGCGGCTTGATCGCCCTTTGCGGGCGGTTTCGTGTCGTAGTAATCGTAGAAGACGTTCTCGCTCTCGAGCTTGAGCTGGAAGCCGTTCGAAATGCGCGTCATGTAGTGATAACGCGTCGCGTTCAGTACGACAAGCAGTGCGACTTCAGGCCCGAAACCCTGCTTGAGGGATTCGATATCCGCGTCGTCGATCTCGCCGGGCGATTGCGTGATCTTGCGGGCATAAGCGAATGCATGCTGCTGGGCTGGCGGAAAGCTCGACCAGTCGTCGCTGGCAAGCAGCCGGCTGCGCTGGGCGATCTGGTCCTTGCTGAGCCCGACGACCTCCCAGTTCATCTCACAGTGGCCCATGCAATACGGGCACTTCATGGCCTTGGTCGTCACCCAGAAAAGGCTGGAACCGAACACCCTGTCCCACTTCGGCCCGCCTTCGCCACCGGCCGTCCGCATGAAAATCTCGAACGGCACGGCGAGTTCGGGGGCATAAGCGAAAGTAATGCGATACCAGACGATGTCGCTCGGCTTCTTCATAAGCCCGGTGGGGAGGTTCTTTTCGACCTCGCTCCATTCGGGAATACGCAGGCGCGTCGGTTTCTTTTTCTGAATGTCGAGCAGTGTCTGCAATTTATCGTAGGTCAACGACTTCCATTCGTCATCGTCGGCCACGAGATCCTTACCGGACGGGGCAGGCAGATCCGGAATCTTCGGCCGGTCTTTCCTGGCCGCGGCTTTCGGCGTGGCCGATTTGGTCGCCAGCTTTTCGCGATCGAAGCTCACCTCGATCGGCGGAATCGGGCCATTCGGCTCCACCGTCGAACCCAGGCTGATCGTCAGCCGATCCAGGAAATTGGCGTAGGCCATCGCCAGAACCATCGATGCCGCCTGATTTTCGCCGAAATCCTTGACCAGTCGGGCGAATTCTTCGTCCGTCACCTGGTCGGATTCGAGGCTCAACTTGCGGGCGAAATTCAATGCTGCCTTCTCCGCATCGGTCCATGCGGCGAAATCGCCCTTACGCAGCGATTCGATCCTGGCTTCGTCCAGCCCAGCCCGCTTCGCGTCGGCCGCGGCGACGGCCTGGCCGTACTCCGACCGATTCGCACTCGCGGCGGCCAGCCTCATCGCGGCCCGCAGCTTCGGTTCGACGGGGCTCGAAACGCGCTGGGCGTAGTCGAGCTGCAGCAGCGCCGCCGCGGTTTTGGGCAGGTCTTTCGAAAGAACCCGGGCCCAGTGCGGCAGCGGACCGCCGGCTTTTCCGGACGACGGAGCCGGAATCCGGGCCCAGGCTTCGGAATCGGAGAGTGCGGCGAATCGCGATTCACCAGCGGAAGCGACGGCCCAGCCGTCGAAAATCGTCGTCATGGCGAATGCCGCCAGTAAGAGTGGTCGTCTCATGGATCGGTTTCCTGTGTTGATCGAATTGTCAGATGGATGAATCTCAGGGCATTTCCCGAAAGACCGTGATCGTCGGGCTCGTGCCGACGACGTACGAAGCTTTTCGCGTCAGGCTTTTGCCGTTAGGCTGTTTCAGGTTGAGAGTCACGGGCACGCGCAGGTTCGCATCGTCGAACTTGCCCTCGCCCTGAATCTCGTAGTTCGCCAAAGCCAGCCCGCTGGACCAGTCGAGATCCTGAACCACGATCGAGGGAGATCCGTCCTTCGCGGTTTCCGGCTTGTCGCCTTTCTTCCAGATCTCGAGAACGGTCTTCAGCGCGGTTCTCGCGACCGTGGCGTCGACCGTCGGAGCGACTTTCTGTCGCTCCGAGCAGCCGCTCATCAGAGCGGCGGCGTTGGACAGCATGAATAGCGAGACGATCGCCCGCTTGATCGATTCACGACGGTAATCGCCGGCTTCCTCGAACGAAGCGATCATGTCAGTATGCGTCGGCACTGATCACCTCCCCGCCCTGGATCGTCCCGAGCGCGCGCCAGACGTCGACATTGACGGTGTCCTTGAGAAACCTGACGGAACCGTCGCCCATGAGCAGGTTGACCCCGCCCGGGTGGCGGCTGCTGGGCGGCATGATGGCGCGCAGGGCCGTGAAGAACCCGCACGACCGCGTATTCGGCGGCATGACGTGCTGAAACACGTGCTGGCCGAGCGTCCACGGGGCTCCGAGAAACAGCGGAAACTGGCTGCTCAGGCTCGTGATGTCCACGGCCATGCAGTCTTTGACGGCCTGGTCGATCGTCGTGGGTGCCGCTGGCGAGAAAAACACATCGCTTTTCGGGCTGATGATCGCATTGCTGCCGTCAGCCATGACCCGTTCGCTGAACAGGCTGGTGTTCGAAAGCCCGTCCGTGATCGAACCGAACCGCACGGCGCTGTTCCCGTAGAAAGCCCCGTTGGGCTGGGCCAGACCGGCGTTCGGACCTGAAGCGGCCTGCCAGACGATCCAGCTGCCCATGTCGGCCATGTAGTTCGTCTGTGCCCCGCGTGATTTGAGCGGGTTGAGGAAATCGGAAGGACAAATGAACGCACTGACGTCGGAAAACCGCACGGTGTCGTTCGCCGGCTGATCGTACGCCAGCCAGAAATTCAGGGCGTTGTAGAGATTCGGCTGCTCCAGCTGGGGCAGCATCATGCTGAGAGCCGAAAAACTCGTAAGGTTATAGACGAGATACGACCCTGGCAAAGCCCCCACGATGTCGTGGTAATTGTGGGCGGCCAGGCCGATCTGCTTGAGATTGTTGACGCACTGGGCACGGCGTGCGGCTTCACGGGCCGATTGAACGGCCGGCAGCAAAAGTGAGATGAGAACGGCGATGATGGCGATGACCACCAGCAGTTCGATCAGCGTGAACGCCGATCGAACCTTGTTTCCGATTGTGTGCACGATTCATTTTCCCGAAGATTTCTGTGAGTTTGCGGCTTTATCGGCGTCCGGGGGTTTCTCAGTGTCCCTTTCGCCCTGTTTTTTGGTGGGTGCCGCGTTCCTGAAGACGTTTTCCCGTTCGAGCGGGATCTGGAACGCGTCGGCGACGCGAGTCATGTAATGACACCGGCTTGCCCACCAGAGGACATCGATCGCCCGGTGGAGGCCGAACTGGCCGATCAGGCCTTTCATGTCGGAATCGTCGATCGTCCAGGGTTCACGTGCCTGCTTTTTGGCGAAGAAGAAGCCATAGCGATCCTCCGCCTTCAGACTCGACCAGTCTTTGCTGGCGAGGGTCATGGTTCGTCGTTTGAGAGCATCAGGGTCAAGGCCCGCGACCGCGAGCAGCATTTCCGTGTGGCCCATTCAGTAAAAGCAGTTGATCTGCCGTGTGACGATCCAGAAGAGACTCTCCTCGAAGACGCGATCCTGCTTCGCCTCTTCGCGAAACGCCGCCGTGCAGGCGGACCAGGCGAGGGCGAGTTCCGGCTGATACCCCATGCAGACCAGGCTCCACTGAATGCGGATCGGCTGCTTGTTGGGATAATCCTTCGGAAGCACGGCCAGAACCTCTTCCCAGGTCGGCACACGAATTCGGCCATTCCGTTCGCGCTGCTTCGTCAGGTTCTCCTGCAGCGTCGCGAAATCGACTGCAACCCATTCCGGATCGTCGACGAATTCCGGTACTTGCGGCTTTTCGCCCTCCGGCATCACGCGTTTCGGAACGTCCGGCTTCGTGGTGTTTTTCACGAAGCGGACGTCGAGCGGCTCCATCGGTTCGTCCGCCGCCAGTTCCAGCCCGAGGGCGAGATAAAGACGGTCCTGAAAATTGGCCGCCGCGATCAGCAGAACCATCGCGGCCAGTTTGTCGTCGCCATAGTCACGCTTGAGTTCCGCGACGGATTCGTCCGTCACCGAATATGCCCTGAGCGTCATCTCGTAGGCGAATCGCAAAGCCGCACGTTCTGCCGCGGGCGCGTCAGGATCGAGTTTCGCCAGTTTTTCGATTTCCGTTCCGCTCACGCCGGCTCGCTTCAGGTCGGCGGTCGCGAACGACTTCGAATAATCGCACCGGTTCGCATCGGCCACGACCCAGCGCATTTTGGCTCGGAGCTTCTGCCCAAGCGGGCTGCTCGTGCGATGGATCCGATCGAAATCGAGCATCGCGGCCGTCGTGCGCGGCAGGCTGTCGGCAAGAGCCCTGGCCCAGGTCGGCAAAGGCCCGCCACCGCCGGATTCCGTCTTCGGCAAGCGCGTCCAGGCCGAAGCCGAATCGAGCAGCGGTACTCGTGACTCACCGGCGGAAGCGATCGAAGTCAGAGTGGCCAAAGCCACCGCGACGATGAACGTCTTCTGGATAGGGATGATCGTTCGCATTCGATAGCCTCACGATTCCGGGTCACGGATGACGGTGATGGACGGACTCGTGACGACCGTGTAATAGGCCTTCTCACGAATCGGCTTGCCCTTGGGAGGTTTCAGCCAGAGATCGACGGGAAACCTGAGGTCGAAACCCGATTTCGAAGTCGTCGTGGCGATTTCGAACTTCGTCAGTTCGAAACCGTTCTCCCAGCGATAATCCGACACCTTGATCGCTGGCGAATCGGATGCGAGCTGAGCCGGCTCGCTGCCTTTCCTCCAGGTTTCCAGAGCTTTCGTAAGCAAGCTCTGGGCAGTTTGCGGATCTTCGTTCGACGAGGTGCCGGAGCACCCCGCGGAAACGAACGTCACCCATGCGAGCCATGTACGGCGTGTCATGCGACTTCCTCCTAGCGAACTTTCGAATCAATAGGAATCGGCCGAAATGACTTCGCCGCCGCTGCGCGTGGCGAGAGCCCGCCAGGTCGTCAGATTGACGGTGTCCTTCATGAACCGTACCGAACCGTCGCAGAGAAGCATGTTCACGCCGCCCGGGTGGTAACTGCCGGCATTGTTGAGAATCCGGCCGGGAGGAAACATGCAGGACCGTGAATTCGGCGGCCCCGCGTGGTTGTAACAAGAGGAAATGCTGCCGGAGATCCATGGGGCGCCGGTCGTCGAACTGCCCTGATAACCCAGGTCCTTCGCATTGACGGAGCGGCAATCGCTCAGGGCTGTGTCCGGAGTCGAAGGGAAAGTCTTGGGCCAGTAGAGGTCGGACTTCTCCGTGGCGACGCCGTTCGTGAAGTCGCCCTTCGGCCGTTCGCTCCATGCCGCCGTATTGCTCGTACCGTCCGCGATGCTCGCGATGCTGGTGTTGCTGATAGAAAAGAAAACGCCGTCCGGAGGCGGCATATTGGCGTTCGCTCCGCCGGTATCGCTGCGCCCGTACGTGAACAGAATCCCCGCGCCTTCGCACGGACGATAATTGTGACCGGCCTGACCAGCAGGCAGGTTCGTCTGCGGATCCGATGGGCAACTGAAATTCGAAATGGCCGTGCCCATCGCCGTCGAGTTCGGCAGATCCGTGGGCAGCCAGTCGAAATTGATCGTATTGAAAGCGTTCGACTGCTCCATATAGGGCATCAGGCGAGCCAGGCCCGAAAACGTGGCTGTGGCCGGAAAGCCCGGGCCGGGAGTCGACAAGCCCCGACTGTGCGGAAAGACGCCCTGAACGTCGTGATAATTGTGCATGGCCAGTCCGATCTGCTTCAGATTGTTGACGCACTGGGCACGGCGGGCGGCCTCGCGGGCGGATTGCACCGCGGGCAGAAGAAGTGAGATCAGTACGGCGATGATGGCGATGACCACGAGCAGCTCGATGAGCGTGAAGCCGTCTCGGGCCCGATTCTTGAGCGTATTCATAGGGTAGTGGATCCTTCGGGGATTAGGTTCGAATTCGAAATTGCATGTGATCGCTTCGAAATTGGCGCAGAGTATCCCCTGCCACGCCCGACACTGACTTTTGCGGCGGGGAATCACCTGAAATATCAGGCACTTCCCGAAACGCAGCGTCAGTGGCGTTCATGCCACGAATGCGAATCGATCACACTGTCAGACTTGGTTGCAGCGATCGGCATGCGGCCTGGGAACGGCCATCGGCCGGACCTTGCCCACAAGCTTCAATCGCTATCAGGACGACATGAAAATCGCTCAGTACGGACTTTCGAATGCCCGATCGGTCGATCGAGTCGAATTCGCGCGTCCGAGCATGACGTCAACCAAATCGTGGCGGTTCGAACAATGGCTCGAAGAAAGGATCCGGCTTCGACGAAATGACATCAGGCAAAATCCGACCCGATAATACGAAGGGAACCGGAACGAACTTGAAGCTCGTGCAATTCCAGGGTAAAGGGACGATCGCACCGGAATGACTCGTCGGTTCCGAAAAGGGTTCAGGTGTGCGGCTCCGGCACATGGGGCCTTCGCAGCCCGATGTCCGAATCCTGCCTGAATCGAAAGCCGACGGCGAGTTTTCTCGTTCCCAGGAGAGTCGGGAATCCATCCAGACGGCCGTCTGTGCCACGCGACCGCAGTGCTGGGCATCGACGGACTTCGTCGCCCCGATCGTCAAAACGAACGAAGAAAACAAAAATCGCAGAACGAACGCTCGACCGGTCCGCCTCAGGGCGGTCAACTCTTTCGCAGGCGGTGAAAAGCCGTACGAATTCGTCACGGTGCTATTGTTCGCTCGATGTGCAAGGAGAGGATCGGGATCGTGAACCGCAGTTCGAAGGCCGCAGTACGATTCCATAGATAATTCAATATACGATGCTTTCCGTCTTCGGTGCAAGTCTGAATGTTGAAATTTCTCGAATCGATGAAATTGTCCGTCGGAAGCTTCCGGGCGAATTCTCGTCATTCGGTCGAAGACCTTCGTAAATCGGCATGCTGGCCCTTATATCGATGACACCTACATCCGTCATGCCGTTCCGCACCGTTCGCAAGTGCCGCTCTTCGCCTGAACGCGGATTACTGCGAATCGCATTGCAACCATGCGTCGCTGATTATATTTCCCTCGCGGTTCGGAACCATTCCGCCGTGCGTTTCAGGCTCGTTTCGTAATCGATCCGGGGCGACCATCCAATTTCCTCCCGAATCCGCGAATTGTCGTACCACAGCCTGCGGCCCATCAGCCACGCGGCATAGCGCGTGATCAGCGGCGGCCGCGCAGGATGCGCCAGGCGGCCCCAGCGTTCCAGCAGGCCCGCGCCGAAAAACACCGTCGGATAGTGAGTGCGTTTCGTAATCGGCGGCAGTCCGAACGCCGCGGCCATATGGTCGAAGAACTCTTTCTGCGTAACCGGCCCCAGATCGGTCACGTTATAGGCGCGACCGATCGCCTGTGGCGACAGTGCGGCATGAATCGCGGCCCTGGCGACCTCGGCCGCGTCGATCGCCTGAAGCCGGTTGTCGCCAGGGCCGATCAGCCGGAATTTGCCCGCCCGCATGCGTCCGACGACCCTGTCGAGCGTGATTCTGTCTCGCAAGCCGTAAAGCCAGCTCGGGCGGATGATCGTCAGCGGGAAGCCTGCCCTGCTCATATGCCAGAGCATGCGCTCGCACTCGACTTTAGCCAGCGTATAAGGATCCTGCCGCCAGATGTTCGTGCCGAGTGGGTAATCTTCGCGAATCGGCGCTTCGGAGTCATGCGGATGACCATAGGCAGATGTGCTGGACACATGCAAGAACCGGCGCACGCCGGAATGCCGCGCGGCGTCGGCGATCTGACGGGTGGCTTCGACGGTGTCTTCCTGAAATTCGTGCCATGAACCCCAGTCTCCCACTTTGGCCGCCGCGTGGCAGACGATGTCCACACCTTCGCACGCGAATCGGCAAGCGATCGGATCACGCAGATTCCCGTGAACCTTTTCGACGCCCAGTGCGTCCAGAAACGGCGTCGGGTCATGCCGCCGCAGGATCGCGCGCACACGAGCCCCCGCTTGCACCCACTGCTCAGCCAGGTGGCTGCCCAGCAGGCCGGTCGCTCCGGTGACCAGCACGCTCAGTCCGGCGGCGTGGGGCACTGCACCCGCCCCGGACTCGCCCCGTGGGCCGGTATCCTGATGGTTCTGCTCGTTCACGAACGATCGCTCTCAAATTGCACGTGGTCATTTGCACTGACTCGGAATCGTAGCGACTGGGCCTGTCATTCGCAAATCGGTCCATGGCGTATCAACGGTCGCGGAATGCCCGATGGCAGCTTGTGCAGCGGCAAGTCGCCTGCTTCAGTATTCCGGCGAGACGGTTTCTGCCTGCTGGCGACGCTCCAGGATCGTCGCCAGCCTGGTCGAAGCACGCGATCCAGGCGGTGAGATCGGCTTCGAGCCCGGCGAACCCCGCGAGAAACGCCGTGGGCCGCTCCCGGCATTCCGGCAGCCGGGCCGATTCCCGCGTCAATTCCCGTAGCAGGATCGCCTCCTGACGGGGGTCTGTCGGTCGCTCGCTTTTGTTCGACTGCCCCGCTTCCGCGAATCTCAACCAGGCCTTCAGACGGTCGAAGCGATCGTCCATGCTGACCATCGATTCGACGAGAGCCGGCACCTCGACGACTTCCGGAAGAGGCTCCTGATCCGCCTTTAACTCATCCTGGCCAGGGGCACGAAACGCCCGGACCGAGTCATAGAGCCCCGGGTAATCCGTGGACGTGCCGGCTTTCTTCATGAATTCGACAGCCTCATCCGCCGACCAGCCCAGGCCGGTGCGAGCCATGACGGCCGCCGCGGCCGGGCCGCGATGCTTGCCGTGATGACAGTGCACGTAAATCGGCCCGGGGATTTCGGCGAACGCCCGGGCGAGCTTCAGGCGGGCAGCGGCATCGATCCCGTCATAACCGATCGGGATATGCACGTAACGAAGGCCAAGCTTGCGGGCCGATTCGACATCCGGCGCGGCGCCATCGACGCTCACGATCGCCCGAAACCCCATCCCCTTAAGCTTCTCCAGGCCGCCCGCCCCACCTGGATCACCGCCGGACCAGAGTTTTTCGTCGATTCGCCAGACATTCTCGATACCCGAAACTTCCCGGCTTTCCAGGGCTGCCTGTTTCCCTCCCGGCGGTTCGTCCATCCCCATGGCGGCTACGAACGTCAGTACGATACCGCTGGCGATGAGGCGAGTCATGGGCACGTCCGGTTCCCGGAAACGATACGGTTTGATTGCGGGCAAGCATGCATGAACAAGTGGAGTCGAATCCGGCGATCACGTGGGCGATCCGGATCGCACGTCCGATCGGCCCTCGGTCGTTGGTCTCGGGTTCGATCATATCCGATCTTCAGGGCGATGCGGCACCGGTCGGGTGAACCACCAGCGGCCCGGAATCACCGACATCCTGACCTATACCACTTATCCACAGAGGGTTCGGTCGACACAGCAGACATCCCGGCGAGAACTTCCGATGCGAAATTCCGAAAAACTTGAGCGATTCGAAAAAAATCGTCGGGAAAAGGTTCGCATTGCGCGTCCTTAGGTACTTAGGCGGAATCCCGGGCCGAGCATCGACCCCTTTGCGAATCGCCGCCGAAGCGAACGAACGATCGAGTCAACCCATCGCGATCAGGTGAGCCATGGCCGAAGAAACGCTCGATCCATCCGTGATCGAACAAACCCGTCAGCAGATCAAGCGCCTGGTGGGCGAGATCGCGGAACTGGCCGAAGCCGACATTCAACCCCAGGAGTTCGCCGTCGAATTCCTGAACAGGGTCGTCGCGGCGGTCGCGGCGACCGGCGGTGTACTCTGGATGGTCGATCCGCGCGGCGGCCTGCGGATCCAGCATCAGATCGAATTCCGCCAGACGGGGCTGCTGGATGGCCGTGTCCGCACGGCGCCGCACGATGCCCTGCTCGGCATCATGATGCAGACGAACGAGCCTCAGGCGATTCCGTCCGGTGCCGTGGTGGAGGGCATGCCGAACGCCGGCAACCCGACGCCGTTCACCCTGATCATCGCCCCGATCACGGTCGACAAGCAGAACGTCGGCCTGATCGAAATCATGATGGACCCTTCGCGTAAGGCCGCTCAGCAGCGCAGCACGCTGGTCTTCGTCTCCGATTTGGCCGACCTGGCCACGCAGTTCCTGAAGAATCGCCAGATGCGGCAAGTGCTGTCGCAGCAACGGCTCTGGAACCAGCTCGAAGGCTTCACGCACAGCATCCATAACTCCCTGGGCCTGACCGAAACGGCCATGGCCGTGGCCAACGAAGGCAAGCGTCTGATCGGTTGCGACCGCGTCAGCGTGGCCGTGAAGATCGGCGGCCGGCCTCTCGTCGAAGCCATCAGCGGCCAGGAAGTGGTCGAGAGGCGTTCGAACCTGGTGCGTGAGCTGACCCGCCTGTGCAAGGTCGTGGTGACCTCGGGCGAGGATCTCGTTTACACAGGCGACACCGAAAACTTCCCGCCTGACATTCGCGACGCGCTGGAGCTTTACATTGACGAATCGGGGTCGAAGGCCCTGTTCGTCACGCTTCTGCACAAGCCGGTTTCGACATTCGACAAGGAAGGCCTGAAAGCCCCGGACCGCGTGCCCTTCGGCTGCGTGGTGGCCGAGCAGATCGGCGACGAAATGCCGATGACCGATGCCCAGGCCCGTGCGGAAGTCGTCGCCCGGCATGCCTCCACGGCACTGTGGAACGCCCAGACGCACGACAAGATTTTCATGCGGGGGCTGCTCACCACCATCGGCGGCCCCAGCCGCTGGTTCCGGGGGCGTAACCTCGCCAAGATCGTCGCGGGTGTGGCCGCCATCGCGGCCGTGATCGCGGCTCTGGCATTCGTGCCCTGGAAGCTTACGATCGCGGGCAAAGGCTCGCTGCTGCCGGCCGAACGTTATTCGACATACGCCCCGGTGGCCCAGGGCGCCGTGGTGGACAAGGTCTTCGTCGAACACGGTCAGAAAGTCAAAAAGGGCGAACCGCTGTTGGAACTGTTCAGCCCTGACCTGGACAAGGAACACAAGCGGCTGATCGCGGAAATGAACGCCGCGAACACCCAGATGCTCAACCTGCGCAAGCAGTCCGACGCGGCGGTTTCACGTCCTCAGGAACGTGAACAGCTCAACGCACAGCTGAACGAAGCGAAGATCAAGTACGAATCGGCGATCGAGCAGATCGACATCATCAACGAACAGCTCAAAACGCTGACTCTGACGTCTCCGTGTGACGGGATCGTCACCACGTGGGAGATCGAGAAGAACCTGATGAAACGCCCGGTCGAAGTGGGCCAGGAGCTGGTCCAGGTCGCTGACACTTCCGGCGAATGGGTTCTGGAGGTCGAAGTCGCCGACAGTGACATGGGCCCGATCCTCACCGCCGCCGACAAGCTCAAGAAAGAGATCGCCGCGGGCACCAAACCGGCCGACACCAGGCTCGGCGCCTATTTCGTCACGATGACCGACCCTGAGCACCGTTACCGCGGCCAGGTGCTGAGAGTCAGCGCCAAGGCCGAAACGGCTGAGCAGGAACACGTCGTCAAGGTGACCGTCGCCTTCCCTGAAGAAGTACGGCAGGACTTCCTGCGCCGCAACCGCGAAATGCGACCCGGCTCGGAAGTACGGGCCCGTGTGGAATGCGGCAACGCCAGCCTGGCCTACGTGATCTTCCGCGACGTGATCCAGGTCTTCTACGAAACCGTCCTTTTCCGCTGGCCGTTCCTCCAGGGCTGATCGCTTCACCGGGCGGCCGCCTGTCGGAAGGCGGCCGCTGACACCATCGAACAATTTGATTTTCCCGATTCCGAAAGGCTCCCGACCGATGCGATTTCGACACCTGCCCCAGATTCTGGCGTTCTCCATGGCCTTCCTGACGACCGGCCTGATCGCGACGGCTCAACAGCAGCCCTCCCGAGCAAGAAACGCCCGCGACGCGGCCCGCTACGACGGTTCGACGCTCGTCGTCGTCGGCAATATCGACTGGCTCCAGCGTTCCGATGTCGCCGCTCTGCGTGAAGGCGTTCTGCGCAGCCTCGAACTTCGAGAGGGCATGCTGGCCAAGAAGGGCGACGTGATCGGCCAGCTGCACGACGAAGTCGCCGTCATTTCGGCCAAGAAAGCCAAAGTCGCCGCCGCGAGCCGCGGTAACCTGAAACGGGCCGAAGCTTCGGAACTGCTGGCCAAGTCGATCGTCGCCCGCGACATCAACCTGATCAAGAGCAAATCGATCTCCACGGAAGAAGTCGAAAAGCACCAGGCCGAACTGCTCGCCGCCGGCGCCGAAATCCTCCGCGCCGATGAAGAAATCAAACTGGCCCAGGCCGAAGCCGAACTGGCGGACAGGATCGTTCAGGAACACACCATCACCGCGCCGTTCGACGGCATCGTCATCAACGTGATGAAGCACGAACAGGAATCGGTCCGGGCCAACGAGCCGGTCGTGACGCTGGGCAACCCCGAAGTCTTCCGCGTGACCACATTCGTGCCCGTCGAGCATGCCTATCGTGTCGAAGTCGGCCAGGAAGTGCTCGTCCGGCCCTATGTGGCCGAAGCCGACCTGCCGGTCGAAAAATCGGTCTACAAGGGCAAGGTCGCCATGGTCGACCGTGAAATTCAGATCGTGGCCGAATCGGCCACCCGCGTTTTCGTGGAAGTGCCGAACGTGGACGGCCAGCTCCGCCCCGGTCTTCAGGCCGAACTGACGATTCGTCTCACCCCTCAGGGTACCGCCGACACCGCGAACGCGAAACCCATCGAGCCGATCCGGACCGCCAAACCCTGATCGTTTTCCGACGTCATGACTGGCCGGGCGAATCCATCCGGAACTCACCCGGCGGCATGAATCCGGGCCGCCGAAATCGCCCCATCGAAATCGATCGAACCGAGGGACATCCGAAGTGGCAACCGCTCCCACGATCACACCCAATACGCCGATGGGCCAGGCGGGCGAAACCCTCCAGGTCCGGCTTCGCCCTGATCTGGTGGTGCGCCCCCAGTTCTACGAGGGCATGACCCACTACGTGGTCAAAGACCCGATCGGCCTGAAGTATTACCGGTTCAAGGCCGAGGAATACTTCCTTCTGCAGCAGCTCGACGGCAAGTCCACGCTGCTGGAAGTCAAGAAGGCCTTCGAACGGAAATACCGGCCGCAGACGATCACGGTCGACGACCTCGTCCGCTTCTGCTCACAGCTGCACGAAGCCGGCATCGCCACCGTAGACACGCCGGATCAGACGGAAGTCTTCATCAAAAGACGCCGCAAGCGGATCTGGAAAAAGGTCAAGGGCGCGGCGACCAACGTCCTCTACATCAAGATCCCGATCATCGATCCGGAACGTCTCCTGACGTGGATGTACCCCTACTTCCGCTGGATGTTCACGCGCACGTTCGTGGTGCTCAGTTCCCTGTTCATGCTCTCGGCCCTCACGCTGGTCGCCAGCCAGTGGTCGACCTTCATGGAACGGCTGCCGGACTTTCAGTCGTTCTTCAACTTCCGCACGATTTTCTACTTCTGGTGCAGCCTCGCTATCGTGAAGATCATTCACGAATTCGGCCACGGCCTGACCGCCAAGCACTACGGCGGCGAAGTGCACGAAATGGGCGCGCTGCTCTTGTGCCTCACGCCCGCACTCTATTGCGACGTGACGGACAGCTGGCTCTTGCCGAACAAATGGCACAGGATCTGGATCTCGGCCGCCGGCATCTACGTCGAATGCTTCCTCGCCTCGATGGCCACCTTCTGCTGGTTCTACAGCAATCCGGGGCTCTTCAACAGCCTCATGCTGGCGACGATGTTCCTGTGCTCCGTCAACACGATCATGTTCAACGCCAACCCGCTCATGCGGTATGACGGCTACTACGTCTTGTCGGACTACCTGGAAATCCCCAACCTGCGGATCAAGGCCAACCAGTTTTTCTCGTATGCGTTTCAGGAAAAGGTTCTCGGCCTGGAAGTGCCGGTGCAGTCCTATATGCCACGGACACGCCGCTGGCTGTTCGTGACGTACGCTATCGCCAGCTTCCTCTATCGCTGGTTCGTGACGATTTCGATCCTGTTCTTCCTGCACAGCATTCTCAAACCCTACAAGATTCACTCGCTCGGCCTGATCGTCGCGGCGGTCGGCATGGTCCCGCTGGTCGTCATGCCCGCGTTCCAGATCTTCAAGTTCGTCCGTACTCCGGGAAGGTTCCGAAAAGTGAAAAAGCTGCGCGCCACCGCCTGGGCCGTGTCCACCGTGGCCGTGCTCACGGCGATCCTCATGATACCCACGCCCCTGCGAGTCAAGGGCACCTTCGTGATCACGCCGGCACAATCGTCGCGGATCTACGCCAACACACCCGGCAGGCTGGTTTCGCTGGCCGTGCGTGACGGCGACTACGTCAAGAAGGGCGACCTCATCGCCCAGCTTTCGAATCTCGACAAACAGCGTGAACGCGCGAGCTTTCAGGAAGAACTCCAGATCAATCGCGTGAAGGCCGCCACGTTCTCCCGGTCGCAGGATCTCGACGGCCGCCGCCTGGCTCTTCAGCACGAGACACTGGCCGACGAACTCGAACCGGTCGTCGCCCGCGTGAACGAAGAACTGGCCAAGCTGTATCTC
Organism: uncultured Isosphaeraceae bacterium; assembly: GCA_964608915.1. GTDB lineage: Bacteria > Planctomycetota > Planctomycetia > Isosphaerales > Isosphaeraceae > QWQI01. The sequence goes on along the minus strand of CAZSQA010000005.1, from coordinate 40,770 downwards.
GTCGCCGACCGCGACGGCCAGGTCATCGGCATCCCCAAAAAGGAAACCACCGGCCAGTGGGTGCGACCCGAAAAGCCATTCTGCGAAATCGGCGATCCGAAGAAACTCCAGGCCCAGGTCATCATCGACCAGAGCGACATCGATCTCATCGAAAAAGGCAGCAGGGCCTGGCTGAAGATCTACGGCCAGAGCCAGCGGACCTACCGCTCGAACGTCAAGGAAGTCGCTTCACGCAATCGTGACGACGTGCCGACCGAACTGACCAGCATGGCCGGCGGCGAAATCGCCGCCGAACAGGACCAGGCCACAGGCAAGCTCAAGCCCCTGTCAGCCCAATACGAAATCACCCTGCCGATCGAAAACGAGGATCTTTCGCTCCACGTCGGCCAGCGCGGGTTCGCCAAAATCGACGGCGGCACATCCACCCTCGCCTGGTGGGTCTGGCGTACCCTGACCAAGACCTTCCACTTCACGCTGTAATTCGAGCGGCTTCGATACCCCCGGGGGGGATTCGAACACTGCGGCCATAACGCGACGAACCGGTCGAGCGATCTCGACCGGTTCGTGGCGTTTTCAGCTATCGGACCAGGCCCCGAAACGCATCAGCGCGGCGGCTGTTCCGGGTCGACCGGCCCGGACTGGCGATCCCGGGCCTTCGAAATCGGCTGGGCCGGCACGCCGACCACGGTGCTGTCTTCCGGAACCGGCCGGGCCGATGTGACGACGGCCCCCGCGCCGACTTTGGACCGGTCGCCGATCGATGTCGGCGCCACCAGCACGCTGCCCGCTCCGATGGTCACCTGATCGCCGATTTTCGTCTTCTGTTTGTGCCGGCCGTCGAAATTCGCCGTGATCGCCCCCGCCCCGATCGTCACCCGCTTGCCGACCTCGGTATCGCCCAGGTAGGACAGGTGCCGAACCAGCGTGCCTTCGCCGAGTTCGCTGCGGACGATATCCACGAAAGCGCCGACTTCGACCTGATCTTCGAGCACCGTCCCGTGGCGCAAGAGCGCAAATGGGCCGATCCGGCAGTTTTTGCCGACAGTTACCTCACCGTCCACAACCGAAAACGGATAAATCACCGTGTCGGCCCCGATGCGGGCCCGGCTGTCGACGTAAGTCGATCGCGGGTCGTAGATCGTCACGCCATCATCCATCAGCCGATCGAGGATCCGCCGGCTCATGATCGCGTGCGCTTCGGCCAGGTGCTGGCGTGTGTTGATGCCGAGGATATCGTCCGGCTCAAGCGCCACGATCGCCTGAACTTCGTGGCCCTTGCGCTGAAGGATTTCCGGCACGTCGGTCAGGTAATATTCGCCCTGGGCGTTCGCCGGACGCACTTCATCGAGCGATCCGAACAGATTCCGGGCCATGAAGACGTAACAGCTCGGATTGACTTCCTTGATCGCCGCCTGTTCCGGCGTGCAGTCCTTCTGTTCGATGATCCGCAGGAATCGGCCGGTCGTGTCTCTCAGGATGCGCCCGTAGCCGCTCGGGTCGGGAACGATCGAAGTGCCCATAAGGCATTCCACGCCCGAGGCTTTCTGCTTTTCGAGCAGCCTGGCCAGCGGTTCGCTGCGCATGCAGGGCTCATCGCCCACGAGGATCATCACCGGCCCGGCGTAGTCTTTCAGCACGGATTTCGCGCTTTTGACGGCATCGCCGGTGCCGAGCTGCTGTTCCTGAGTCGCGAAATGGACATTCGCGAACCCTTCCAGATTCGCTTTTACTTGATCGGCACCCTGGCCGACGATCACGACGACGTCCGAAACGCCAGCGCCGAAAGCCGCGTGCACCACGTGGCGAATCATCGACTGGCCGCAGACTTCGTGCAGAACCTTGGGCTTTTCGGATTTCATCCGCTTGCCCTGACCTGCCGCCAGAATGATCGCCACTGGACCCTTCATGTCGTATCTCCGAGATGCTTCCGTGTTCGGTTCGAAGGTCACAACCGTTCCGAAGGACTCGGCTTCGGTCGATCGGTGTCAAAATAACGAAAAGCAGGCTGCCGGGTCAAACCGCGTTCCCGGGCATGGACTCGATTCCACCGGTCCGAACTGCGATCCGGTCCTTCACGGCATACCGGCCATCGACCATTCCATGGACTTCGTCATCTGCCCTTCGCCGCTTTGTCGATACGATAGATCGCCGTCTGCGATTCCTCGTCCAGCGGGTTCTTCTGCAGGACGAGCCCGAACCAGGCTCGGGCTTCATCGATTCTGCCGGCGGTTTCGCAGGCTCTGGCGAGTTGCCGCCACTGATCCGGGCCACTGGTGGCGGCGGAGTTTTCCATTTTGAGGAGAAGATTGTTGAGTGCGTCGATCCTTCCGGCCTGATCCGTGTAGGCCTTGCCTCGTTCGGATTGTCCGGCGAGTGCCAGTGCCCGGCCCAAATCGGCGACGACCTGGCGGCGGCCCGGCTCAGCGGCCTGAGCGATTTCGAAGAACCGGACCGCCGCGGGGCCGTCGCCGTCCAGAAGTGCCAGACGGCCCCTCAGCGTCGCGGTGAGCGGATCGTCCTCCGGAATCGTGGCGAAAGCGGCGGCGAGAGCTTCCGGGCCATCCCGGTCGAGCAGGATTCTGTATTTTTCCGCGGCGACGAACCGGCTGCCGGTCATGTCCTTTTCGAGCGTGGCGAGAGCTTTGTCGGTTTCGGACTGGCGATTGAGGATTTCCGCGAGCGCGACACGGGAGCGATCATCCGCCGGGTCGGCCTGAACGGCTTTCTCGAGGATCGGAACCTGCTCGGACGCCTCCCACCATGCGAGGTCGCGCACGAGACACCAGACGTAGATTTCCCTGGCCGAGAGCGGCGCTTCGCGAGCGAGATCCCGGAACTGTTCATGCAGCTCTTCGCGGCGTAATTGCATTCCAAGGATATAGATCAACTCGCGGCGCGGTTCGATCAGCTCCTGGACAGGCGCGGGAACGAGCCGCAGTGCTTTTCTCAGAGATTCTTCCGCGGCCCGGAACCGGAACCGGCCCCGTTCGAGCTGGCCGGCACGTAGCCTGGCCCAGCGGGCGAGCGGATGGTCGTCCGGAATGGCGGCCAGTTCGACGAGGGCGGCTTCCGTATGACCTTCGGCGATCTCGACCCTGGCCTGAAGCCCGTGATCCAGCGGCGTCGGCGGGCGATTCCGTTTGAGCTTCGCCAGCGTGACACGCGCTTCGGCGAATTCGTTGGCTTCGACTTGATCGAGAGCCCTGTCATAAAGCGTATTCGGGTTGAGATACCAGGCGAGATATTCCCAGTTCGCCAGTATCGCGATCGAAACGGCCGCGAAGGCCCCGAGTGCGAGCGCTTTGTAGATTTTCGACATGGCTGTCTCGTCACTGGCAGTTCGAATCGGGCCGATTCTTCGCACGTTCACGTTGCGTGGAGATCGATCATACACCGGCGGGCGCAAGAAAAAACGGGGCCACTTGCGTGACCCCGTCCTCGATTTCGCCGATCGAAGGATCGATCGAATCAATAAGAGTCGGCCGAGATCACTTCGCCGAGGGCACGGGTGCCGAGAGCGACCCAGGTCTGGCGATTGATCGTGTTCTTGATGAACTTCACCGAGCCGTCGCCCATGACGACATTCACGCCGCCGGGGTGGGCGCTGGTGGCGCTCATGATCGACGTGTTGTCGATGCCGCAACCGGCACAGCCGACACGGCAGGCCGACCAGGGCTTTTCGTTCGGGGTAAGAATGGTGCAGAACATCGTCCAGCCCATCACGCCCATGGCCCAGCGGGTGCCGATAGCGTTGGGGAAGTCACCGCCGGCGGCGCCGGAGGTCGCCCACTTGGCATCGCAGTTACCCAGGAGAGTCATCGTCTGTGCCGAAGTGGCGGGGTCGATGAAGGCGTGATAGTACCGGTTGCCCGTGACGTTCACCATGCCCGTCCGGCGAGCGACTTTCAGGGCGTCGTGGCTCACGAGCGCCTCGCTGAAGGCGATCGTGTTCGACGAGCCGTCGGTCACGTCACGCAGGGAATAATTGATGTTATAGCTGAACATGCCGGGCGAACCTTTGCCCGTGAAGGCACCGGTCTGCCCGTTGACGCCGCCCATGCCTTCGGCCTGGGTGTTCGGGCCGACGCTGGCGAAATAGCTGTTCGTGAAGCTCTTGCCGGCTTCGCCGTCCGAGGGGCACAGGAACTGGGCCACCTTGGCATTGAAAACGGTCAGGTTCGCGGCGTAGCCCAGAGGCGTACGGCCCGAGTGCCACACGGCCAGGTTGAAATTGGCGGCATTGTAAAGCTGCGTCTGCTCGGTAAAGCCCAACAGCAGGGCCTGAGCCGACCAGTTGTTCCAGGAAAGGAACGGGTTACCGCCGGAAGCGGCACCGGTCGGGTCGCTCATCGTCACGCTGTTGCCCATCGGGAACGAGTCGTGAGTCGAGTGATAATTATGCAGAGCCAGGCCCATCTGCTTGAGATTGTTCACGCACTGGGCACGACGGGCCGCCTCCCGGGCCGACTGAACGGCGGGCAGCAGCAATGAGATCAGAACCGCAATGATCGCGATGACGACCAGAAGTTCGATGAGGGTGAAACCCCTCGCAGACTGTCTTCGCATGAAACGCTACTCCCTGAATACGTAACACTCTCGGGGATCGGATGATGGAGAGGATGAAGCGAGTATCTGCCGGTCACGTACCGGCCCGCACGAATCGGGAAGCCCGAGTTCTTCACCGATTCGATCCAGTTCAGTTGGCCGATTTTTTCGTCTTGCCCTGTTCGGAGATGAACTTGTCCGACGCTTCCGCCTGACGCTTCATCTCATCCGTCACTTCCACGGGCTTGGTCACGTCCACCTTGGAACCGCCACAGCCACTGAAGGCAGGCACCGAACAAACGACCATGAGCGATGCGCAAACATATTGACGGTAAGTCACCGGTGAATATCTCCGGAAGATGCGGCGAGTTCAGGTCGCCGGAAATCGTGATTTCGACTTCGATATGGGTAGACCGCGACATGCGGTCTCGATCATTCCACTACCACATCGGCCAGAAGTCAATACCAAACAAGCGAATCTGAACATTTTCAGGCCAGCGATACCGCAATTCCGAAAGCATCAGCCGACCGATCCGATCGCACTGCCGAACGGTCTGCCCCGAAAAGCCTTAGGCGTATCCGAGACTCTCCCGACGCCGGCTTGATTACGAACTCCGAACGAATCTTCAGCCAAGCCATATTAAGCGATCGATACGGGTGATCGGACCGAGCGAAGACTCCGGTGTTGGAGCCCGAACCGTGCACGCGACGGTCCGACGATTGACACGACTTCCCCTGTTCGAGAATGATAAGGGTCGATCTCCAGGCGTCCCGCATTCGGATGGGCCGCCTTCTCCCGCCTGTCATCGCCGGTCGGACCTGATCCGCTCACTCCATCCCGGCTGGCTGTCGCTCAGGAACGCTTTCATGATCCCGATTCGCTCGTCAGTTCGGACGATCGCTTTCGTCTCTCTGGTTTCGACTTGCCTCAGCTCGCCCGCGATTCTCGCGCAATCGGCCGGATCGCTGCCGAAGATCAACCTCAAAAAAGCCTACCCAGGCCTGAAGTTCGATCGCCCCGTCGCGTTCGCATGGCCCGAAGACGGCTCGAAGACTCTCTACGTCGTCGAACAGAACGGCCGGATTCTGTCTTTCGACGAATCGAAAGACACGAAAGAGACCAAAACCTTCCTCGATATCCGTGGCCCCAAAGTCAATCGCGAAGGCAACGAAGAAGGCCTGCTGGGCCTGGCCTTCCACCCGAAATTCAAGGACAACGGCCAGTTCTTCGTCTATTACTCAGCCATGAAGCCCGGCAAGCGGCGTTCCGTCGTTTCCCGGTTCGAAGTCTCGAAGTCCGACCCCGCGACGGCTGATCCGGCCAGCGAAAAGATCCTTTGGGAATCGGCCGAAGACCCGTTCGGCAATCACAACGGCGGTTGCATCGAATTCGGCCCCGACGGCTTCCTCTACATCTCCCTGGGCGACAGCGGCGCGGCGGATGACCCCCTGCTCTCCGGCCAGGATGGCAAGGACTGGTGGGGCTCGATCCTCCGTATCGACGTCGACAAGCCTTCAGATGGCAAGCCCTACGGAATCCCGGCCGACAATCCGGCCCTGCGCGACAAAACGACGTTCGCCGGCTGGGCGCCTGAAGTTTACTGCATCGGCCTGCGGAACGTCTGGAAGTTCACGTTCGACAGCGAAGACGGCCGCTGCTGGGCCGGGGATGTCGGCCAGAACCTCTGGGAAGAAGTCGACATCATCGTCAACGGCGGCAACTATGGCTGGAGCGTCCGCGAAGGCAAGCACGCTTTCCCCAAACGTCAGCGTGTGACCAGCAAGGCCCCGAAGATCGAGCCGATCGCAGAATACCCTCACTCCGAGGGCAAAAGCATCACCGGCGGTTATGTCTATCGCGGCAAAAAGTATCCTGAACTCGCAGGGCTCTACATCTACGGCGATTTCGAAACCGGCCGCATCTGGGCCGTGCGCGAAAAGGACAAATCCGGCAAGGCCGAAGCCGTCGCAGAAGTGCTCGACATGAAGACCAACCCCCGTGTTCAGATCGCGGCCTTCGGGCAGGATCGTGCGGGCGAACTCTACGTCCTGGGCTTCGACGGGTTCATCTACGCCATCGAACCGGCGAAATGACACACGCCCCGGCGCTCTCCCGAGCCCCGCAAGAATGACGTATCATCCCACACAACCAGGCGGAGATCTCACGTGTTCCGGAAAGCTCTCGTTTTCCTGACTTCGGCAGCCTCGGTTTTCGTCTCTTCGGCCGCAAGGTCGCAGGAGCCTGAGAAAAAAGCTGCCGAAGCCCCCAAAGCGGTCGCCCCTTCCGAGCCGGCCAAGGCCCCGGAAGTCAAACGCGAATATGACCTTGCCTACACGAAAGCTGGCGAGACAGAGCTGAAGCTCGACATCGCCCGGCCCGCCGGCGACGGCGAACCGCTGGCCACGATCGTCGTGATTCACGGCGGCGGCTGGCGCGGCGGCAACAAAGAAAGCAATCGCCGGTTTCTAGACATGCTGGCCGAGAAAGGCTTCGTCGCCGTTTCGCCCCAGTATCGCCTGGTACCGAAGGCGATCTTCCCGGCCCAGGTGCACGACGTCAAAGCCGCAGTGCGCTGGCTGAAAGCGCATGCCAAAGAGCATCGTATCGATCCGGACCGGATCGGCGCGATGGGCTTTTCGGCCGGCGGTCACCTGGCGCTCATGCTGGGCGTGACAGGCTCCGCCGATGGTCTGGAAGGCGACCTGGAACCCAAAGGCCCGGACACGAAGATTCGGGCCGTCGTCAACTACTTCGGGCCGACTGACCTGGACGCTGACGACATCCCCGAAGTTTCGAAGCCACTGGTCGACGCCTTTCTCGGCGGCCCTCTGGCCGAGAAAAAGGCGGAAGCTTCGAAAGCTTCGCCCCTCGATTTCGTCACGGACGGCGACCCGCCGATCCTGACCTTCCAGGGCACGAAGGACCCCCTCGTGCCACACACCCAGGCCTATAAACTGGCCGACGCCATGACGGCCAAAGGCGTGCCCGGCCGCGTGGCGCTTTACGTCGGCGAAGGCCACGGCTGGGAAGGTATCGAAACGACCCTCGAAGAGGCCGCCGACTTCTTCGAAGCCCACCTGAAGAAGCCGGAACAACGCCGCCGCCGGCGCTGAATCTTCCGAGCCGCCGACGGGGCAGGCCCCATGCGAGTGTGGCCTGCCCGTTTGAATCGAATCCCTCGAACGTGCTATAATTTGCTGCCTTCGATTTCGCGATCGCGGAAAATTTCGGAGACCGGTTCTGGCCTTGGAATGGGCCCGGATCGAGACATTCGCGCATGACACGTCCAGGAGGCATGATTTCGCCAGCCCTGGGCGTGTCCCTACATGAGAAATTGATCGTCCATGACGCCGACGACACGAATCTGGACCTACGATACGACCCTGCGAGACGGCAGTCAGGGTGAAGGCGTGGACTTCTCGCTGATGGACAAGCTGTCCATTGCCCAGCGTCTGGACGAAATCGGCATTGACTACATCGAAGGCGGCTACCCTCTTTCGAATCCGAAAGACGCCGAATTCTTCAGGGCCGTACGCGACCTCGACATCAAACGTGCCCGGATCTGCGCCTTCGGCATGACGCGCCGCCGCGGCATCGCGGCCTCCGACGACATCGGCATGAAGGCGCTCGTCAACGCCCGGCCCGACGCGATCACGGTCGTCGGCAAAAGCTGGGATATGCAGGCCACCGAAGTGCTCGGCGTGGATCTCGACGAAAATCTCAAGATGATCGCCGACTCGGTCGCCTATCTTGCCTCCGAGGTCGGCGAGGTCATCTACGACGCTGAACACTTCTTCGACGGCTGGAAGGCGAACCCGGACTACGCCCTGCGCACGATTTCCGCCGCAGCCCAGGCCGGCGCGCGCTGGGTCGTCCTGTGCGACACCAACGGCGGCACGCTGCCCGAAGAAATTGCCCGGGCCGTTCAGGAAGCCCAGGCCGCCGTCGGCTGCTCGATCGGCATCCACACGCATAACGACTGCGAACTGGCCGTGGCCAACTCCCTCGCGGCCATCCGCGCCGGGGCGACCCAGGTTCAGGGCACTGTCAACGGCATCGGCGAACGGTGCGGCAATGCGGACCTGATCAGCGTCATCGCGAACCTGTCGCTGAAGTATAAGGGCTACGAACTGCTCGCCCCGGGCTCGATCGCGCACCTCACCGAGCTTTCCCGGTTCGTGTACGAAACGGCGAACCTGAACCTCCGCAACGGCCAGCCGTTCGTCGGCTCGAGCGCCTTCGCTCACAAGGGCGGCATGCACGTGCATGGGGTCAGAAAGAATACGGCCGCCTACGAGCATATCGATCCGGCCCTGGTAGGCAACGAACGCCGCGTGCTCGTCAGCGAGCTGTCGGGCCGTTCGAACCTTTCCGAGAAGCTGGAAGAATACGGCATCGAGCACGACCAGAAACTCGTCGCGGCCATTCTGGACCGCGTCGTCGAGCTGGAAAACGAAGGCTATCAGTTCGAAGCGGCCGATGCCTCCTTCCTGCTGATGGTCGAAAAGCTCGCAGGCCGCTATCGCCCGCCGTTCGAGCCGCTCGGCTTCCGCGTCAGCGTACAGCACCATTCCGGCCAGGCGGGGGAAGTGACGGAAGCGACGATCAAGGTACGCATCGGCGAAGCCGTCGAGCACGCCGTGGCCGAAGGCGATGGCCCGGTGAACGCGCTGGACAATGCCCTGCGCAAGGCCCTGACGCCCCATTTCCCCAACCTCGCGGACATGTCGCTGGCAGATTACAAGGTGCGCGTCATCAACAGCCGCGCGGGCACGGCCGCCAAAGTCCGCGTATTCATCGAAAGCCGCGATTCAGGCAAAGCCTGGGGCACCGTCGGCGTTTCCGAAAACGTGATCGAAGCCAGCCGCGTCGCGCTTTTCGAAGCCGTGCAATACAAGCTGCTGAAGGATTCTCGCCAGGCCCGTGCCCTGGCGACTTCCCAAGCCGGAAGCTGAATCCCCCCGGCCACTGACCACAGATGGACATGGCCGCTGCAGCCTTTCGAATCGGACTGACTGGGCAAGGGCGATGACTGCCAGCCGCCCGCCCCGGATCCCATGCCCCGTTCCTTTTGGACGAGATCGCAATGAGTGCCCCCGCTTCAGAACTGCCGAAGCTTTACGACCCGAAGTCCGCACAGGACCGCTGGTACCGCTACTGGCTCGAAAAAGGCTTCTTCGAGGCCGACGCCGATTCTTCGGCTGACCCCTACTGCATCGTCATTCCGCCGCCCAACGTCACCGGGGCCCTGCACCTGGGCCATGCCCTGAACAATACGCTGCAGGACATCCTGATCCGCTGGCGGAGGATGAAGGGCGACGCCGTGTTGTGGATGCCCGGCACCGACCACGCCGGCATCGCCACCCAGGCCGTCGTCGAAAAGCGACTCTTCCAGCAGGAAAAGAAGACGCGGCACGATCTCGGCCGCGACGAACTCGTGCGCCGCATCTGGAGCTGGAAGGACGAATACGAGGCCCGAATCCTCAGCCAGCTGAAGGCCATGGGGGCTTCATGCGACTGGTCGCGCACCCGCTTCACGCTGGACCCCGTCTGCGCCCGGGCCGTGCGGCAGACATTCTTCCGCCTTTTCGTCGACAATAAGATCTATCGCGGCAAGCGGCTGGTGAACTGGGACACGTTCCTGCGCACAGCCGTCGCCGACGACGAAATCTATTATGAGGACACCCAGGGCAGCCTGTGGTCGATCCGCTACCCCGTGGCGGGTTCGCCGGGCGAATATCTGGTCGTCGCCACCACCCGGCCGGAGACGATGCTGGGTGACACCGCCGTGGCCGTTCATCCGGACGACCCCCGCTACAAGCACCTGATCGGCAAAGAGATCGCCCTGCCGCTGACCGATCGCCGGATCCCCGTGATCGGCGACGGCCTGCTCGTCGACCCCGCGTTCGGCACCGGCTGCGTGAAAGTGACCCCCGCGCACGACCCGAACGACTATCAGACGGGCCTTCGGCACAAGCTGCCGATGATCAACCTGCTCAACCCCGACGGCACCTACAACGAAAACGCCCCGGCGGCCTATCAGGGCCTGCCGGTGAAGGAAGTGCGCAAGCGCGTTCTCGCCGATCTCGAATCCGCCGGCCTCCTCGAAAGCACCCAGCCGCACGCCCTGCGGCTGAACCTGTCGCACCGCAGCGCCACGCCGATCGAGCCGTATCTTTCGGACCAGTGGTTCGTCCGGATGGACGAATTCGCGGACAAGGCGATCGAGGCCGTCACATCCGGCCAGGTGAAGTTTCACCCGGAACGCTACGCCAAAAGCTACGTCGACTGGCTGGGCGAGAAGCGCGACTGGTGCGTCAGCCGACAGCTCTGGTGGGGCCACCGGATTCCGATCTGGTACTGCGAAACCGCGACCGAAGCCGACCTCCAGAAAGCCTTCGCAGGCCGTTCGGACGTCGCCTGGCAACCGGCCGAAGCCGGTTCGGACCGTTCCGGCTGGCTGATCTGCGCTCTGGACGATCTCACGGGATCCGAACTCGGCCCCGGTCACAGGCTCGAACAGGATGCCGACGTGCTGGACACCTGGTTTTCGTCAGCCCTCTGGCCCCATTCGACACTCGGCTGGCCCGAAAAGACGGCCGACCTGGCGAAGTTCTATCCGACGGCCGTGCTCTCCACCGCCCGCGACATCATCACCCTCTGGGTGGCTCGCATGGTGATCCTGGGGCAGTACAACTGCGGCCAGGTGCCGTTCCGCGACGTGTTCATCCACCCGGTGATCATGGACGGCCAGGGCCGCCGCATGTCCAAGAGCCTCGGCAACGGTATCGATCCGGTCGACATCATCGAAATCTACGGAGCCGACACCCTCCGCTTCGGCCTGGCTTCGGCCGCCACCGAAACGCAGGACTTGCGCCTGCCGATCGAAAAAGTACGGACCGAAGATGGCCGCGAGATCAATTCTTCGGAACGCTTCGACCAGGCCAAGCCGTTCGCCAACAAGCTCTGGAATGCCGCCAGGTTCGTCCTGACCAATCTGGACGACTACGCCGGCAAGCCCGTGAATGCCGAAGATCTTTCGATCGAGGACCGCTGGATTCTCTCGGCGCTTCGGTCGGCGATCGTCACGGCCGAAGCCGATCTGGAGCGATTCGCGTTCGCCGATCTGGCGAAATCGCTGCGCGACTTCACCTGGAACGACTTCTGCGACTGGGCCATCGAATTCGCCAAGCCGCGGCTGAAGGACGAAACCCAGCGCCCCGTGGCTCAGGCCGTTCTGGTGGAGGTTCTGGACACCCTGGTGCGGGCCCTGCATCCGATCGTGCCGTTCGTCACCGAAGAAATCTGGCAGGCCCTGAACGCGATCGCCCCCCGGCGCGGGCTATTGGCCACGCGCAGTCTCGTCGAGAGTGTCTGCGTCGCCCCCTGGCCGAAGGGGGACGATATCCCCGACGACCCCGGTGCCCGGGCCCAGGTCGAGTTGTGGATGGCCGGCATCTCGGCCCTCCGTAATATCCGTGCCGAACGGAACATCCCGCGTGAAGCGAAACTTGAGCCAGTCATCCGGCTGGCCGAGGCGGAACACGAAGCGATGAACGCCGGCCTGCCCAAATTCCGCACGATGGCCGGCGTCGGAGACTGGCGTTTGCTGGCGACGGACGCCCCCCTTCCCGATGACACAGTGGCCGCCCGCGGCCGGGGCGAAGTGGCGGCCCAGGTGCTGCCGCGGCTGGAGATTCTCGTGCCTCTGGGGGCCTTCCTTGACCGCGACGCCGAAAAGGCGAAGCTGATCAAAGGAATCCAGGACATCGACAAGCAGCTTGCCGGTATCGACGCGAAACTGTCGAACGCCAGTTTCGTCGAACGTGCCCCTGCCGAGCTGGTCGAAACGCAGCGGCAGAAGCGGGCCGACCTGGCCGACCGCCGGAATGCTCTCGAAACGCTCCTGAGCAGCTTCGAAAAAGGCTGAAGACCGGTCTTGCCGATTGACGGGCACGCCGCTGACGGCCTATTCTGACTTCATCAGGACTCGACTTTCTCTCTCGGGGCCATTCCATCGTGCCAGTCCGAATGCAGCTCTCGCGAATCATCATCAACGAAAACGCCGATCACCAGTACATTTTCCTGCGTGAAGTGGACGGTTCCCGGTCTTTCGCCATCGTGATCGGCGTTTTCGAAGCGACGAGCATCGACAGGCGAGTGAAAGGGAACCGAAGCCCACGCCCCCTCACGCATGACCTGATCGCCAATATCGTCGAAAAACTTGGCGGCGAAATCGTCGAGGTCCACATCACGGAGTTGAAGGACGCGACTTATTTTGCGAAAATCAAAATTGTCCGTGACGGCGCATCGGTCGAGATCGATAGCAGGCCTAGCGATGCGATCGCGCTGGCCGTCACGGTGAACGCACCGATCTACGTCGCCGAAGAGGTTCTTGAAGAACTCGATTCATGAGCCGGGTTTCCGCCTCAAGTCTCCGAGCGGTTTCGTGATCCGAAACGGCGATCTTCGCACCGGAGGGGTGCCTGAGTGGTTGAAAGGGACGGTTTTGAAAACCGTTGACGGGGTAACTCGTCCGTGGGTTCGAATCCCACCTCCTCCGCTTTTCGAGACGCCAGGGCCTGCCTGAATAAGTGCCGGCCCTGGCGATTCTTGAAAGACGCACGGCGTTCTGCCTGCTCTCATCGATCCTTATCCTCATCGGAGTCGAAAAACGACATGGCAAACTCGACCGCGGACAGCTCCTTTTCGACCTACGGCTTCGAAAACGAACTCTCCGGATACAAGGCGATCAATGGAGCGGCGATCTTCAGCGCCATCATGGGCGCCGCTTCGCTGCTGATGTTCGTCGACACGTATTTCTTCTTCGTGCCGCTGCTGGCGGTCCTGTTCGGCATTTTGGCGCTCAGGCGCATCAAGAGATTCCCGGACGTCTACACGGGGCTCAAGATGGCTCAGGCCGGAATTGGCCTGGCCGTGCTCTTTTCGCTGGTCTCGCTTTCGATCAGCTTCGCTTACCAGTTCACGCTCAACAAAAATGCCCAGGCTTATGCGGACAGCCTCACCGATGTCCTGAAAGCACGCCGGCCCGAAGAACTGCTGTTCCTCAAAGTGCCGGAAAGCCAGCGCGGCGACCTGACGCCCGACAAGCTCGTCGCCCAGCGGCTGGAAGGCGGCGTCGAAGGCAAAATGTCGGTCGAAACCGACCTGAAGCCCCTCAAGCAGATCGTGGCCGACCGCGAAGCCCCCGGCGCGTCCGTAGCCTTCGACCAGATCGAACTGGCCGGATATGACAAACTCACGCCCTTCGCATTCCTGCGATATTCGATTTCGGGCGGTGCCGCGCCTCATGAGCACAAAGAGGGCGAAGCCCACGATCACAAGGAAGGCGATGGCCACGACCATAAAGACGGCGACGGGCACGATCACAAGGAAGGCGACGGCCACGACCATTCCGCACCAGTCGCCAGTGCCACCTCGGGCGAGCCCAAGTACGTGATGATTCAGATCAAGGGGGAAAAGCACAAGGGCAGGAACGCCTGGTACATTTCCGATATCGTCTATCCCTACAAAAAGGGAACGGCGACGCCGAAAGTCGAAGCCGTGGACGACGGTCACGGCCATTGACGCAGGTCACCTTCTGACCGACTCACGGGCGGCCAGAGTCGCGGCCGCCCTGCTTCCGGTTCGTCGCGACAGTGTCGGCCAGGCCCAATTCGCCACTCATTCGTGGACGAGGTGAGACTTCGATGACCCCCTGGGTTGCCTATGCCTTTCTGGCCATGATCTTCGCGGGGTTCACTTCGGTGATCGCGAAGCGTGGCCTCGAAGGCATCAGCGGCGACTTGGGCCTGCTCGTCCGCACCTGCTTCGTTTTCGTACTCGTGCTCGTTTACGCCGCCGTTTTCATCCCGAAGAACCAGTTCGTGGCCCTGAAACGCCAGAACATGATCTGGCTCGGCGTTTCGGGGCTGACGACGTCGCTATCCTGGATTTTCTATTACAAGGCTCTCAAATCCGGCCAGGTTTCCACGGTCGCCCTGATCGACAAAGGCAGTTTCGTCGTCGCCGTCGTGCTCGCCTGGGCGATTCTCGGTGAGAGCCTCACGCCCAGAATCCTGGCGGGTTCGGCCCTGATTCTGACGGGCCTCTTCATCGTCGCCCGCAAATGAACCCGGCTGAGATCACTCAGGTTTCGGGACAGGATCCGCCACGAACGAAGCGTGGCAATTCGCCGTCTCCCAGAGCTGCACGGAGACGACCGGCAATCCCGCCGCGACGGCCCGGTCGAAGATCAGCCGGGCGATGTTCTCCGCGGTCGGATTCGTGTCCATGAGAAAGAACCGCTCACCGGCCGACCGCAGAACGGGAACGAGCGGATCGTCCTTGCACAGGATCATGTTATGATCCAGATTCTCATCGATCCACCGCTGCACCTTTTCCTTGATTTCGGCGAAATCCACCAGCATCCCCAGACTGTCCAGCTTGTTGGCGCTTAACGTGATGATCGCCCTGCCGTTATGTCCATGCAGGTGCCGGCACTTGCCGGCGTAGTTCAGAAGGCGATGGCCATAGCAGAATTCCAGCTCACGAGCGACCTGATACATGGGCGTCGACTCCGGTTCCTCAATGCGTGCGTGGCCAGGCCACTTCACTTGACCATCGTTCGAGGGGCATAGGACGTGAGATCCGGAATCCCGGCGTCCCGAAAAACATTCTGTCGTTCTGCGCACTTGTTGCAGTGGCCGCAATGACCGCCATCGACAGGACTCAGGCAACTGAACGTGTGCTCAAGCGGATAATGCCTGCCGATATGGATCACGTCCAGCTTTTTCAGCCCTGCGAAAGGGCGAATGACTTCGACTGGCGAGTCCAGCCCCATCGAAATGGCCCGGGTGAGCGTCGAGAAGAATTCGGCTGAAGCGTCCGGAAACGGATTCCCGGCGAGGACCCCGGAATGAATCGTCCGGATACCCCGAAGCACGCACCAGACGGCGACTTTCGAAACCAGCAGGACGTTTCTGCCCGGCAGATAGACGGCCTCGTCGGGCGAGTTCTCGTCCGGCACGGGACCGGTTCGGCTCCAGTGCGATCCGTAAACGTCGCCCATCGGAAGATCCAGCACGGTCAGGGGATCGACGAGCGAGTGCCCCAGCGCATCGAGAAACCGGCGGGCATGAGCCAGTTCGACATCCTCCCAGCGCAGTCCGAAACGAACGTAAACCGGGCTGACACGAACGCCACGATTCGCCAGGTCGGCGGCGAGCACAGCGCTATCCATGCCGCCACTCATCAGGACAGTCGTACGGCGCGGTTCGTTCTCTGCGGCGATTCGATTCGTTGAGATATCCCGAGTCATCGACCCTTTTCCTGGCGACTCCGGCCGATCCGACTGGAGCGATCAGGCCCATATCTCGATTTTGTCCGATCGCGGCGGTTCGGCAATGGCCTGCGCCAATTTCCCGGCCGACGCGACATGCGTGTCATCGCCGGACATCGGCGATCGATCGAACTCTTCGATTCCGGACAGTCCGATGATCGCACGTCGCGGCGAACGATTGCAACTTCCTCGTCAGGAACTTAACCTGTTCGAAACGACGCGCGAGTACCGAACAATGAAGGATCCATTTCCATGCGTCTCTGCCGATTCGTCATCGGAGATTCCGAACTCGTCGGATTTTACGAGGACGACCTGATCTTTCCCGTGGATCAGGCCGCCGAAGTCCATTCGGACATGACCGGCGTCGAACTCGATCTGCCCCCGGTCTCCGACCCGCTTGACCTGCTGCCGCCGAATGGCCCTTATCAGCAGGTTGCGCTGTCGCTCTGGAACTGGCTGAAAAAACTCGACCCGGAGAAGCGTCTCGATCTCTCCGTCGATACGCAGGATGTCGATCTGCTCATCCCGATCCACATGCCTCCGAAAATCCTTCTCCTTGCCGGCAATTACGCCGAGCACATCACCGAGCAGGGCGGCACGGCCGCCGAACGGGCCGAGACTTTCCCCTATGTCTTCATGAAGCCCTCCAGCACGCTCAATACCCATCGCGGCACCGTGCTGTTGCCCCTGGTTTCGCCGGATCATATCGACTGGGAATGTGAGCTCGGCGTCGTCATCGGCGACTTCTGCAAAGGCGTTTCCGAGGACGAAGCCCTCGACTACGTCGCCGGTTACACTGTCGTCAACGACATCACCGACCGCAAATACAGGCCGAATCCGGATCGTAAACCCCGTGAGCGGGACAAACACTTCGACTGGCTCCACGGCAAATGGCACGACACCTTCCTGCCCGTCGGCCCCTGCGTTCTCTCTTCGGCCGGGGTCGATCCGCAGAAGCTGCAGATCAAGCTGCGCGTCAACGGCGAAACGAAGCAGGACGGCTCGACGGCCGATATGGTCTTCCCCGTCGCGGCCGTCATCTCCTTCATTTCCCAGTGGATCACGCTCGAGCCCGGCGACCTCATCGCCACGGGAACGCCCAAAGGCGTCGGTAACGCCAAGGGCACTTACCTGAAAAACGGCGACGAGATCGAAGCTGAGATCCCCGGAATCGGAATGCTGGCCAATACGGTGATGCATGAAGAAGAATATTTGAAAGCGATGGAATCGGACGAATCCGAAGACCTGGACGATTCCGAAGACTCTGACGATTGAGCCGACTTCGACATCGTGACCGCCGAGCTGGCCTGAAGCGAATCCGAAAAGACGCCTATGTCCACAAAACTCAAGAAATCGGCGGATGGCCGCCTGTTCGTCGTACACGAATGCCCGAACTGCGGCGCCAACCTGCGCAACAAGGCTGAAGACATCGGCCAGCCGAGCCGCTGCAAATCATGCTCTGCGTCGATCACGATCCCCGGGCAGGATCTCTATCAGGCCTATCTGCAATCGCTCGAGCCGGCCCCTGAGCCTCAGTCCTCGCCAAAGCTCAATCTCGGAATTTCTGACGATGACGAAAGCCTGGACACCGCACCGACCCGCCCGCCGCGCATCGTCACTCAGTCGAAGCCTCGGCCGCAGTCTTCGCGGATCGTCACTCTGGACGACGAACGCGATGCCGCCGAATCTTACGACCGGTATGCCCCGGCCAGTGACGAATTCCTGAAACTGACGGCCGTCCCAGACGAAACCGTGATGATGCGCTTCGGCCCGGCCACTGCCGCCGTCGTCGGCCTGCAGGTGCTCACCGGGCTCGGCATTCTGCTTTGGGTGCTGATCCTGGTCGGCGTCATTCTCACCGGCCGCGACGATTTCCGCGATCGCCCGGGCACCGCCATGGGCGGCACATTCATCATGGCCGTTTATGGCTTCTGCATCCTGGTTCTGCCCTGGCTGATCGCCCTGCTGAAAGTCTGGCACCGGTCTTACGTCATCACGAACCGGCGCATTCTGTCCAAGTCGGGCCTCGCTTCGCTCAACGCTCATGAAGTGCGCACCGGGGCGGTCTCTGGCATGACCGTGAAGCAGTCGTTCCTCGGCCGGCTCTTCGGCTTCGGAACCGTGCATGTGTTCGCCGACGGCACGAATCTCCGCATCTTCTGGGTCGATCACCCGGTCGCGATCGCGGCTGCGGTGCGTTCGGCGGTCGAGGCGAGCGAAAGTTAGCGACGGCTGCTCCGGTCCCGATCAGTAAAAGTCGTTCGAAGCTTCGAAGACGTACCAGTCCCCCAACAGATGGATAGGGTCGTAATACTTTCGCCCGAAGGGGCTTCCCTTCGGGTTCGGCTTCTTCACGAAACCGTAGGAGGTCGAATCAGGGCCGATGCCATCGCCCCCGGTTCTCACTCGAAAATAGATACCGCCCCGGCCATCGATGCCGACCTTGTCGACTTCATAGATTCCGAACCACTTCCCGAACGGAATCACGCGCCATTCGTCCCCGGGCATTGACTCCCGAATAGTCTCGAATTCGGCCGCGGCGGTTTCGAATTGTGATCGGCTGGCGCTGAAGCCGATAGCCACCGGGAATTGTGCGACCAAAACGAACAGGAACACGAACCATACGAAGGGGATGGCCAGGGCCTCGACCACCTTGGCCCAGCAAAATCGCTTGCGGAATTCGGACATATCGAATTCCCGATACCAGTACCGAACGTCGTAGTAATTCTCAAGGAGGTAAAGGAATCCCAAAGGAATTCCGAAGACAACGCAACCGACAATCCCCAGTGTGATCAGGAGCATCGGTAAGAACAGAATCCCTTCAAGTCGGCCCGGAATCGCGCTGAGCCACCAGCCCAGCAATGCCCCGAAGATCGAGAGAGAAAGGACGAACCTGAGAAATGATCGTGACGGCATGGGGGATCCGATACATGGCGAACTTCGGAAAAGGAACGAGGGAAACTTCATAATGCCCGGGCGAACCGTCGGGTTCGCCACGGGCAATGTCGAACGTCATGAAAATGGACGAAACCTGCCAGGCGGGCTCAGTCACCCGAAAACGAAGTCGCCCCCTTGGACGTGTCCAGCTTATCCTTCGTTTCGCCCAGCTTTTTGGCGATCTTCTTCACGCAGCCGCCGACGGCCTGCTCCAGGTTCGAACCGTCGTGGCTCACGGCGATCGGCTGCATGCCGGCAGGGCGGGCCTCGATCACGCAGCGCTTGTCGTCGCCCGCGTGCTTGGCTGCGCTGCTTTCGTCGCTGAGGCTCACATCCACCCGCGTGAGCCATTCGCCGAACCGCTCCAGGGCATGATTCAATTGCCCTTCGATTTCGGTCTTGCGATCGGCGTTCAGCACGATGTTCTTGTCGGTTCGAATCTGTATCTGCATCGTCGGTCCCTTCAATCGGAACGGTCGCCTGAGACGGGCGATCTCGTGTCGAACCAGTCGACTCGTCACTTCGCTTCGTTCGGCCTCGCGGCAGAAGCTCAAAGCTCCCGGCACCCCGTTCATCAGGAATTATAGGCAACCAGGCCAGAAAGGCGAAACACGCGGCAAGGTGACTCTCGATTCCGCATCCATGAGTGCAACCAGTCTTGCCGGTTGCAACCCCATGTTCCTGCTAACTTGCGGGGACGATCGTACCGACGCCCCACTCCCCCCCTCTCGAAATGTGTACATAAACCCATTACCATCGCCCTTGGGGCATGCAAGCCCGATTCCGATATGGTATGTTCTGGCGTCGACTCTCGCGCCCGCCCGGGTGCGCCTGGTCTACGAACGAAAGCGGGCCATCCTCTCACGCCCGCCCCGACGATCATCATGCTGGTGAAGCGCTCATGATTCCCTTCCGTAAATTGCTGGTCGCCAACCGCGGCGAGATCGCCATCCGTGTCTTCCGGTCCGCCCACGAGCTGGGCATCCGCACGGTGGCCATCTACTCTCATGAAGATCGCTTCAACATCCACCGCTATAAGGCAGACGAAGCGTATCAGATCGGCCAGGCCGGCGAGCCGATCCGCAGCTATCTGAACATCAACGGCATCATTCAGCTCGCCCTCGCCCACGAAGTCGACGCCATCCATCCAGGCTATGGCTTTCTCTCCGAAAATGCTCTTTTTGCAAGGGCTTGCGCCGAAGCCGGCATCACGTTCGTCGGCCCCACGCCCGAGACGCTGGACTCGCTCGGTGACAAAGTCGCGGCGCGCAAGCTGGCCATGGAAGCCCGCGTGTCCGTCCTCGGCGGCAGCTCCGAACCGGTCCTGCCAGGCAAGGAGGCCCACGCCTTCGCCGAAAAGCTTGGCTATCCGGTGATCGTCAAGGCCTCCATGGGGGGCGGCGGCCGGGGCATGCGGGTCGTGGAATCGGCCGACGCCCTCGATAACGCCCTCGACCAGGCCCGCCGCGAAGCCCAGACCGCCTTCGGCTGCCCGGACGTGTTCCTCGAAAAATTCATCCGTCGCGCCAAGCACATCGAAGTGCAGCTCCTGGGCGACGCTCACGGCAATCTCGTGCACCTTTACGAACGCGATTGCTCCGTTCAGCGCCGGCACCAGAAGGTGATCGAAATCGCCCCCTCGGTGAACCTCGACGAAAAGCTCCGCAAAGACATCTGCGAAGCCGCCATAGCCATCGGCCGCCAGGCCAGCTACGTGAACGCCGGCACGGTCGAGTTCCTCGTCGATGTCGACTCCGGCAAGTTCTACTTCATCGAAGTCAATCCACGCATCCAGGTCGAACACACCGTGACTGAAATCGTCACGAACATTGACCTTGTGAAAAGCCAAATCCTCGTCGCCCAGGGCACCCGGCTCGACGACCCGGAAATCGGCATCCCCGATCAGAAGTCGATTACGACCCAGGGCTACGCCTTCCAGTGCCGTGTGACGACCGAAGACCCGGTCAACAAATTCACGCCCGACTACGGCCGGATCACGGCCTATCGCTCGGCCGGCGGCCTGGGCATCCGGCTCGACGGCGGCACCAGCGCCACCGGTGCGATCATCACACCCTATTACGACAGCCTGCTCGTCAAAGTCTCCGCCAGTGGCCGCCGATTCATCGACGCCGTCAAACGGATGGAACGTGCCCTTCAGGAATTCCGCGTCCGGGGCGTGAAGACGAACATCCCGTTCCTCCTGAACGTGATCGACACGAAGGAGTTCCAGGAAGGTCTATGCACCACCCGGTTCATCGACGAAACGCCCGACCTGTTCAAATTCCCGGTTCGTCAGGACCGTGCCACCAAGCTGCTCACCTACATGGCCGATACGGTCGTGAACGGCTTCCCCGGCATCCCCAAACCGACGGCCGCCACGCCCCGCTCGGAACCGGCCCTGCCCGCTTTCGACATCACGGCCGACCCACCTGCCGGCACGCGACAGAAGCTGCAGGAACTGGGTGCCGAGGCCTTCTCGGACTGGATCCGCAAGCAGGACAGGCTCCTCCTGACCGACACCACCTTCCGCGACGCCCATCAGTCGCTCCTGGCTACCCGCTTCCGCACGCGGGACATGCTCCGCATCGCCGGCGCTTACGCCCGCATCTGCCCGCACCTGTTCTCGCTGGAAATGTGGGGTGGGGCCACCTTCGACACCTCCATGCGATTCCTCAAGGAAGACCCCTGGGACCGCCTCGCCCAGATGCGTCAGGCCGTGCCGAATCTGCTCTTTCAGATGCTCCTGCGCGGCTCCAACTGCGTCGGCTACACAAGCTATCCCGATAACGTCGTCCGCAAATTCGTGCATGAATCGGCCGCGGCCGGGATCGACCTGTTTCGCGTCTTCGACGCCCTGAACTGGATTCCGTCCATGCAGGTCGCCCTCGAAGCCGCCCGCGAATCAGGCGCACTGGCCGAGGCGACCATTTGCTACACCGGCGACATCCTTAACCCGAAGCGTGACAAATACTCGCTGAGTTACTACGTCAACCTCGCCAAAGACCTCGAAAAACTCGGCGCCAACCTGATCGCCATCAAGGACATGGCCGGCCTGTGCAAACCCTACGCGGCCGAAAAGCTCGTGAAGGCTTTACGTCAGGAAATCGGCCTGCCGATTCACTTCCACACCCACGATATCGGCGGCTCCCAGGCCGCCAGCGTGCTGAAGGCCGCCGAAGTGGGCCTGGACATCGCCGACGGCGCCTGCGCCGGCATGTCGGGCATCATGAGCCAGCCCAACCTGAACGCCATCGTCGAGGCTTTGAGGTTCACGCCCCGCGAGTCGGGCGTCGACCCTGAATCCCTGCTCGAAATCAACCGCTACTGGGAACAGGTCCGCTCGATGTACGCCCCGTTCGAAACGGGCCTGAAGTCTTCCTCTGCCGAGGTTTATGCCTACGAAATGCCCGGCGGGCAGTACACGAACCTTTATCAGCAGGCGATCGCCCTGGGCCTCGGGCCCAAATGGCCCGATATCTGCCGCACCTACGCCGACGTGAACATGCTCTTCGGCGATATCGTCAAAGTCACGCCCACTTCGAAAGTCGTCGGCGACATGGCCCTCTTCATGGTGGCCAATAACCTCACGCCGCCCGATTGTCTCGACGAATCCCGCGAACTCGCCTTCCCTGAAAGCGTCGTCGAACTCTTCGAAGGCCGGCTCGGTCAGCCCCCGGGCGGCTTCCCCAAAGAACTGCAGACACGCATCCTCAAGGGCCGCAAGGCCTTTACGGAACGCCCCGGCGAAAATCTGCCCCCTGCAGACATTCTCGCCGCCCGCCAGAAGGCCAGCGAACAGCTCGGCCGGCCAGCCGGGGATCAGGACGCCCTCAGCTCCATCATCTACCCCAAAGTCTTCGCCGACATGGCCGCCCACCAGCGTCAATATTCCGACACCAGCGTGCTGCCCACCCCCGTGTTCTTCTACGGCCCCGAGGCCGGTGTGGAAACGCCCGTGGAAATCGAGTCGGGCAAGACGCTGATCGTAAAACTCCTCACCATCGGCGAACCCCACGCCGAAGACGGCACCCGCACCGTCTTCTTCGAACTCAACGGCCAGCCTCGTGAAGTCGTCATTACCGACCGCTCGCTCGTCGGCTCGGTCATCGCCGCCGTCAAGGCCGACCCCGGCGACCCTTCCCAGATCGGCAGCCCCCTGCCCGGCCTGGTCGTCAGCGTCGCAGTCCAGAAGGGCGATCCCGTCAGCAAGGGCCAGAAGCTCCTTTCCATCGAAGCCATGAAGATGGAAACCACGATCTACGCCGAACGAGCCGGCCGAGTGACGGAAGTCCTCACGTCCGCGGGACATCAGGTCCAGACCGGTGAACTGCTCCTGCGGATCGCGCCGGAAGGCTGACCGCACCATGCCCGCCGCCTGGATCCGCCGCCACGACCGTTTCGCCGAGCTGGACTCGACGTCTTCCCACCTGGCCCGAATCTGGCGGGCCGGCGAATTGCCGCCGCACGAAACGCCGATCGTCGTCTCGACCGATCGCCAGACCGCCGGGCGCGGCCGGGGCGAAAATCGCTGGTTTTCCGACTCAGGCAGCCTGACATTTACGCTGGGAATCCGCCCCGCCGAATTCGGCCTGGGTCTGGCCGAGGTCGTCCCGATCGGGCTTCTGACGGCTTGCTCGTTGATCGAATCGATCGAAGCCCTGTTCCCGCCCCTGATCGGCCAGGTGGGCATCCGCTGGCCCAACGACATCGAATGCGACGCCGGCAAGATCGGCGGCATCCTGCCCGAGTTCATACACGGCCCGGATCATCAGCCCCTGCTGCTCGTCGGCATCGGGATCAACATAACGACGGACCTGACCAGCGGCCCGGCTGACGCCCGTCGCATCGGTATCGCCCTGGCCGACCTGCTGCCGCCCCACGCCCACCGCGAAGACGCCGCCGAAACGCTGCTGGCCCGCTTCCTCGAAGCCTTCCCGCAGGGCCTGAAGCGTCTGGCCGACCCCGATTCGTGCTGGATCGCCGAAGCCCGCCGCCACGACCGCCTGACCGGCACCGCCATCACGGCCCGTCAGGGTGAAGACCTGATCCGAGGCCAGGCCCAGGGCTGGGACGAATCCGGCCGCCTGATCGTCGCACGCGAATCCGGCGGAACCGTGCTTGTCAGCTCAGGGCAAATTTTACGAGGCCATGCGCAGACATAAGAGAACCGCCCTGAAATAAGGGGACGTGAAATAAGGGGACGGGGGTCATTTCCGTTCCGAAAGCAGAAGAGGCGGCCCGGGACAACATGATTTCGAGCTACCTCCTGAAATCGGAAGCGGCAGGATGCCGCTACTACAAAAGTGGACGCGGCATCCTGCCGCGTTCGATTGCCCTTCGAGTTGTCGATTCCTGATATTCGATCAATCCACTCGTCGCTTCATCCGTTCTCGCATCTGCGTCATGCGGAAACGGCAGGATGCCGCTTCAGCGGGGCATTGATTTGCAGCAATCCGAAACTTTCTCAGGAAAGCAGTGGCATCGGTCGGATCGAAACGACCGAGCATCGGGATGATGCCCCAGACGAGCGAGAATGGCTGGTACCTCCTTCGCTCGGTATTTCGGATCGAACGATGCGAGACCGGGCCTCAGGAGCGATAGTAATTCGGACATCACAGGGATCGATCGATGGTCTCTCCGTTTGGGGAAGACAGGGTAGAGATTCCGGGTTGGCGGATCTTTCTCAATTCGGACGAATATCCGGCCTTGCCATGCCCCGAGGCCGCGGCGAAAGAGCCCCGAAATGCCCAGGCCCGATCGTACTCAGCATCCTGAACAGCAATGACTTGCACACGAATTGCGAAACGGATTCGGAACGGATCGACCGCGAGTCTTCGCGAACATACGACTGAACCTTCGAATGAAATCGGTTCTTCGGAAATCGAACGTACAGAAGCCGGGTCGAGAACATGGACCTTCAATTCGCCGCAAGTGATTTTGGAACAGGGAGATATCTCCGGATTACGAAACGAATCATCTCGAACCTGCTTCGAATGCAGCGTGAACGATCGGGTCCGAACGTACTCGCGACGTTCTCGTCGAACCGGAACATCGAGCAATCGCCACAAGTCACTTGATTTCATGATGTTCCAGCCAGATTACGAAACGGATTACGAGCGGCGATCGCGGTAGTTCGGCAGTCATCTCGATCGAATGGCAGTTCGATCAGCGCAAACGACGGATCCGAAACGATTTCGATCCTGATTACGAAACGGATCCCCAAGCTCGTGAAAGGCATTCGAGCCCGTTAATTCCCAAGCATCTCGCTCGACCCTCAAGTTCTTACTGGCGAGAACTTTCCGTGCCGATTGCGAAACGAATTTCACACGGACGGGCCCGACCTCCGCGAACGTGAGATTTCTTGCGTCGAGTCAAGTCGGGACTTCGAGTCGAATGGAGGTCCGAACGAAACCCGCTCAGGACGGGTTCGACTCGTTCAACAGGGCGATCGCCAATTCCGACGCACCGGCCTTGTCGTGAATCTCCCGGTCGAGCTGGGCCTCTCGGACCCGGTCGAGAACGGTCTTGAAAATCGGGCCCGGCTTCACGCCCAACCGGGCCAGGTCGTGACCGGTGAAGAGCATCGGCGGGTCGATCGGCCCTTGGGGCTGGTCCGTCAGGTAATGCCGGCAATAGTCGACTTCGGCCAGGTCGCCGTCGGTCGCCAGGGCATCGGCCTCGTGCAGGTCGATCAGTTCGTCGATGCCGGGATGGGCCATGATTTTCTTGAGCTTCGACTCCCGAAGCCCCGTGGCCGAGCCAAGATACTGATGATGCCGGACGAGCCAGCCGACTCGATCGGTCTCGTCGTTCGAGAGCTTCCAGCGGCGGCAGATGGCTTCGGCCATGGGCGCACCTGCGGCCTCATGGCCGATGAAGCTGCGTCGGCCCCCTTCTTCACGCAGACACCCTGGCTTGCCGACATCGTGCAGAAGGGCCGCGAGAGCCAACGGAAACGATGGCTCGCCCGGCAGATTTTCCAGCACCTTGAGCGTATGTTGCCACAGATCGCCGCCCGGCAGTACGGGCTTGTCCTGCGGAACTCCTGTTGTGGCTTCGACTTCCGGCAGGATTTCGGCAAGCAGCCTGGTCTGCCGCAGCATCCGCAGCCCTTCGGCCCGGCTGTCATGCGGCAGCATCTTCCGCATTTCCTGAGCGATGCGCTCGGCCGAAACGACATGGATCGAATGTGCCATGGCCCGAATGGCTTCGGCGGTCGCCGACTCGATTCTCATGCCGAATTTCGCTGCGAACCGAACGGCACGCAGCAGACGCAGCTTGTCTTCGGTGAACCGGTCGTGGGGGTTGCCGATGGCCCGCAGGAGCCCGTCGCGCAGGTCCGCCTGGCCGCCGACGTAGTCGACGACCTGATCCTCGATCGGGTCATAGAACAGGCCATTGATCGTAAAGTCCCTCCGCTGGGCGTCTTCCGACGGTTCGGAGAAGCGGACGGTCTCGGGCCTGCGGCCGTCGAGGTATTCGCCGTCGGACCGGAACGTGGCCACTTCGATGTCGCCGGTCTCGGGGGTGCCCTGGACGACGATCACGCCGAAGCTCGCCCCGACGGCCAATGTGCGGCGAAACAGGGCTCGCACCTGGTCCGGCAGGGCGCTGGTGGCCACGTCGTAATCGTTCGGAGTCCTGCCGAGCAGCAGATCCCGCACGCAGCCGCCTGCCATCAGGGCCTTGTGGCCGTTGTCGTGCAGCCTGCGGACGACGTCATGGGCGAACTTGCGGCGAAGGTCGCCGGGCGTTTCAGGGATCCTGTCGAGCACTTTCATCCGCAAGTCACCGATTCGCAAGAGATTCCGAAATTCATGCCGCGATCTGACCGACGCACGGCAACCCGTGGAATGTACGTAATGGGTGGAGACAGGTCGCGAGCGAAAGGGGTTTTAAGTTTCAGTCTTCCGAATCGTCCACGGCTTCGGAATCTTCGGGAACCGAGTCGCCTTCGGCATCGACATCATCGTCAGAATCGTCGAAATCTTCGTCGTCGGCATCCGCTTCGTCGTCCTCAAGGCCCCAGTAGGCCACGCGGGTTTCGCCGTAGCGGCGCAGGTACCAGTCGTCGATCTCTGGCAGGACTTCCTGGTCCATCTTCCAGCGCGATTCGACGATGACGATCGAACCCGGCTTGACCCTTTCCAGCAAGACCCTGAGATACTTTTCGAACCTGTCCGGGTGGTGAACGTATTCCGGAAACGGCGGGTCGAGGAAGTAAATCCCCGGCCCGCCTGGCCGGTGCGATTCGATCCAGCGGTAGGCGTTCGTGGGTATCAGGCGGGCCTCTTTTTCGTAGCGGGCCAGGGCGATATTACGGCGGATCAGGTCCTGAGCCTTTTTTCCCACCTCTACGAGCACGGCCGATTTCGCCCCCCGGCTGATGGCTTCGAGCGCCATCGCCCCGGTGCCTGAGAACAGGTCGTGGAAGACCTGATCTTCGATCAGACCGCCCAGGGTGTTGAAGATAGCGTCGCGGCGCAGGTCGCTTGTCGGGCGAATCGAGCTGTCGACCGGCCCTTCGATCCGAATTCCGCGACGTTCGCCGGCGATGATGCGCATGGTAAACCCTGAATCTTCGAAGACTCTACGACGTCGACACGTTGCGACGCATCGCCCGAAACCACGATTCTAACGAATACGAGCTGCCCATGACAGCCAGGCCGCATTCAGGCAAGGAACCGTTCCATGAGGCGAAATCCCGGGTCGAGCAGTTCGACACCGGCATCACGGGCGGCTTTCTCGTTGTACGCCAGGCCCGAAGCCGCGATACCCGTGCCGCACATGGCCCAGGGGACGGGTGCCCGGTCGTGGGCCCGGGTGCGGATCAGCGTGGAGTGATCCGGGGTGACCAGCGCCCGCCATTTCGGAAAATTCGCCACGGCCTCCAGCAATGGGCCGACGATCGCTTCGTCGATCCTTTCCAGGGCTTCCACTTTGGCTTCGGGCCGGCCTTCATGGCTGGCTTCGTCAGGCGCTTCGATGTGCACGCAGACGAAGTCGAAGTCGTCGAGGGCCTTGATGCCGTATTGCCCCTTGGCGGCATAGTCGGTGTCGAGATAACCGGTCGCCCCGGGGACGTCGATCCGGGCCCAGCCGGCCAGTTGGGCCACGCCGCGAACCAGGTCAACGGCCGCGATCATAGCCCCGGCGATGCCGTGAATTTCGACGAACGGCTTCAGGCTCGGCTTGCGGCCCTGCCCCCAGAGCCAGATCGAATTGGACGGATTATGGGCAATCCGGGTAAACGATACCGGATGTTCGGCCACGATTTTCGAGCCTCTGGCCATCAGGTCCCGCAGCAGCTCCGAGCCCTTCCCTTTCGGCAGGTGGTCGGCGGCCGGCTGATCCGGAACGTCATGGGGCGGCGTCGTATGGGTGGTGTCGTCGAACGGCGCCTCACCAGGCGAACCTCGATAGATCATCAGGTTGCGGTAGCTGACGCCAGCGTGGAATTCGTATTTGGCGCTGCCCAGCTCGGCCTGAAGGGCCTCCATGATGGGCCGGCCTTCTTCGCTGGTGATGTGGCCGGCCGTGAAGTCCGTCATTCGGCCGTCGAGGATCGTGTTGATGTTGCAGCGAATGGCCCAGTCGTCGGGCCCGAGAGGGATGCCCATGGCCGCGGCTTCCAGCGGAGCACGGCCGGTGTAATAGACCTCGGGGTCATAACCCAGCAGGCTCAACGTGGCGACGTCCGAAGCCGGGTTGAACCGGCCGGGCACGTTGCGGGCCAGGCCAAGCATCCCTTCCTGGGCGATGCGGTCCATGTTCGGCGTGCGGGCGGCTTCCAGCGGAGACCGGCCACCCAGCGATGGATGGGGCTCGTCGGATGCACCGTCGGGGATCACCATCACGTATTTCGTCTTGTCCGTCATCGTTCTCTCACTTTCGAAATCGCGGTAATTCAGATCGACGGAGGGCGATCAGTCATCCCGGCCGGTGTGGCCGCTCACTTCCAGGCAGACCGGCTCCGCAGGCAGGCGGCACGTGCGCGAGATCTCTTCCAGAGCCCGCCGCATGGCGCCGGTTGTCGCCGCGTGGGTCATGATCACCAGGGGCACGCTGGCCTGTTCGCGTTCGTCAGCCATCGGTTCGTGCTGGATGACGCTCGCGATGGAAATGCCGTTTTCGCCGAGAATGCGGGCAAGGTGGGCCAGTTCGCCAGGCCGGTCCGGGATCTGGAACCGCAAATAGGCCCTCATGCGGAATTCGTCCGGGCTGACTAGTGGTATCGCGTTCGATCCGGGCCGCCAGAGTTCCTCCGTCTGGCGCACACGGAACCGGGGATCGACTGCCAGGCCGATCAGGTCCGACACCATGGCCGATGCCGTGGGCAGCATGCCGGCACCCCGGCCTGAGAAAAGCGTTTCGCCGACGGCGTCGCCTTCCACGCGAATCGCATTATAGGCGTCCGAAATGTCCGCCAGTTGCGAGCCCTTAGGCACGAGCGTGGGGGCGACTCTCAGTTCGAGCCCCTCGGGGCGAACTCGAGCCCGGGCCAGCAGTTTGACGACATACCCCAACTCGCCCGCGAAGCGGATATCGGCCGCCTCGAGCCTGTCGATCCCCCGCCGCGAGATCTCGGCCGTCGTCACCTTCCGGCCGAACGCCACCTGCACCAGCACCGCCAGCTTGTGGGCCGTGTCGGTGCCGTCGACGTCCAGCGTCGGGTCAGCTTCGGCATAGCCCAGTTTTTGAGCTTCGGCGAGCACTTCGCCGTAGTCTCGGCCCGCGCGGGTCATGGCCGTCAGGATGAAGTTGCATGTGCCGTTGAGAATCGCCGAAATCGCGACGATCCGGTTCGCCGCCAGCCCGACCCGCAACGCCTGAATGATCGGTATGCCGCCCCCGACGGCAGCCTCGAAACAGACGGCCCGGTCGGCCTCTCGAGCGGCCTGAAAGATCTCTAAGCCGTGATCGGCCAGCAGAGCCTTGTTGGCCGTGATCACGTGCTTACCCATCCGCAGGGCCTGTCGGATCAGTTTCCCTGCGGGTTCGATGCCGCCCATGACTTCCATTACGATGTCGACGGCAGGGTCGGTCAGGACACTTATCGGGTCTGTCGTCACGCGCACATGTTCCGGCACCCGTTCACGGCTTTTCGACGGATCGCGTACCAGCGCCGCGACGACGGAAAGCCGCCGGCCCAGGCGAGCCTCGATATCGGCGGCCCGGTCTTCCAGGATCCGGACGACTCCCTGTCCCACGGTGCCCAGGCCCAGCAGCCCGACGCCAAGTACCGGCCGTTTCTCGTCGCTCATCTTCGTCTTCGGTGCTTCCGTCCTGATTTGTTCCGATACGTTCAGTTGACCCGGTGCCGTCAGTCGCGGTCGATCGATTATGACATGTTTTGCCGTCAGGAGACGATCTGCAGCGAACCTCTCGTCAAGCCATACTGGTTCGAAGCTTTCACTCGCCGCCACAGATTTCGGGGCTCCAGCCGGCCGGCCAGGGCATCCCTATATGCCTCGACGACCTCGCGGACCGTCGCGGGCGATTCGTCGACGAATTCGAGCCGGAACGATGCGGCCCCGGTCGCGGCCAGAGCAGGCAGCGATTCCGCCGCCGATTGGGGCGTCGCATTGAAGAGCGTATTTCTGCAGCCGACGTCCGCGAAAAGCCTGTGCCGCAGGCCGACACGGTCTTCCAACTCTACCTTGTGAGTGTCGCACGGCCGCCCGCAGTCGGATTTGTCCGTTCCCGGCGACAAGGTCATGCAGAAGACGCAATGCTCCATATGAAACATGGCAACTCGCTGATGCACGACCACTTCGAACCACGCCGCCGGAGCGCTCTTCAACAGCTCCACCAGTTGCGCAACACTCAGGTCGAAACCGGCCGTCAACCGCTGTGCACCCAGGGACATAAAATGTTCGGCCGATTCGGCATTGGTCACGTTGAGCGAAAAATCGGCACGCCACCTCAAACCATGGGCCCGGCAGAATTCGACACCGCCGGCATTCCGCACCAGGATACCCGTCGGCGAACATTTCTCGAGGAACCGAAAGAGATTGTACTCGCCCGGCTTTTCGATGCGGGGCGTCGCCAGCCAGAGATCGACTCCCGCCTCTCTTGCCGCTTTCGCCGCATCGCGATATTCGCCGATATCCTGAAAATCGGCGTAAACCGTCGTCAGGCCAAGCTTCAGAGCCTCAGCGAGCTGACTGGAGTCACGTACCAGGCAGGTCAACTCCGGATCGGCCACCCGGGCCTCGGCACGCGTGGCTTCAGCCATGCGGTCTCGCAAACGTCCGACCACGTTTCGATCGACGGAACGCTCCTGACCGAGATTCGCCGACATGGAGTCCAGCTTCCCTACCAAT
Organism: uncultured Isosphaeraceae bacterium; assembly: GCA_964608915.1. Lineage (GTDB taxonomy): Bacteria > Planctomycetota > Planctomycetia > Isosphaerales > Isosphaeraceae > QWQI01. Next base: position 9,620 of record CAZSQA010000005.1, on the reverse strand, counting down.
TCGCGCCGTAATTGATTGAGCACGCTCGCCGGTGCCAGAGTCGAACCGTCGGTCAGAAGCTCGACATCACCCAGCTCGAATGTCGTATCCCCCAATTTACCAAGATGTTCCGTGACCCACGCCTGGTCGGCAGGTCGTTTTGTGGCGGCCTGGGCAGGTTCCGCGAACGCCGCCTGCGCAGTCGCGCCAAGCTCCGTCACGCCTGAGACTTGCAGTGGTTCGCCGACCCGGGCCACGACACACAAGTCCAGTCTTTGCCGCTGCTTGGGGCCTTTTTCGAACGACTCACGCAATTCCGATTCGAACCGGGGGTCGCTCGTCTGCCAGATCGATTGCCCGGGAAGGACTTTGGAAACATCGAGCGAGCCACGGAAAATCGCGATGCGAACCCGCCCCGAGATTCCGTCCGTTGAGTCTCCTGAGCGTTCGCGGGGATTCTCGCCGGTCGTCGAAGGCAGTGATTTCAGGTCGAAGATTCGGCCGCCGACAGCGCGAGAATTTTCCTGATCGTTGTCGTCGACGTCGACCATGATCCCGTCGCCGGCTTTCAGGGGCGCATGCAGGCGCGCGATCAGCGCGTCGCCCGAGACACCCTCGACGAACCCGACATGGGGCCCGCGTTTGTTGGAAAAATCGCCCCTGACAAGCCTTTTATGATTGTTGCCGTCCAGAAATCCGTGCGTCAGCCCACGTGAGAACGTCAATTCCAGGTGCCGTTTGTCTTCAGGTGTCCAATGCGGATCGAGCCCCTGAAGCCAGGCGTCGATGGCGCGCCGGTAATGCCTCGTGACGGCCGCGACATATTCGGCCGATTTGAGCCGGCCTTCGATCTTCAGGCTCGATACGCCCGCGGCGGCCAGTTCAGGCACCAGATCGTAGGCTGCAAGATCCTGAGGGCTCAGCAGATACGAGACATCGCCCAGATCGACTCGCTGGTCGTCGCAGATCACGTCGTAAGGCATGCGGCATGCCTGCGCGCATTCGCCCCGGTTCGCGGATCGGCCCCCCAGGGCTTCGCTTGTCAGACACTGGCCGGAATAGGCGACGCAGAGTGCCCCATGCACGAAGGTTTCCAGCTCGACATGGGGCTCTTCGGCGTGGATACGGCGGATTTCCTTGATGGAGAGTTCCCGGGCCAAGATGACGCGCGAGCAGCCGATGTCCGCGGCGGCCCGCACTCCGGAGGCACTCGTGACCGTCATCTGGGTCGATGCATGCACCGGCAGATCGGGTGCGATTTCTCGTGCCAGCCGGGCCAGGCCGATGTCCTGAACGATCAGGGCATCGGTCCCGCACGCCGCGGCATGGGCGATCAAATCCTCAATGCCGTCCATTTCCGAAGGGAAGATCAGCGTGTTGAGCGTCAGGTAGCCAAGCACGCCCTGGGAATGAAGGGTGGCCATGACGCTCGCCAGTTCTTCCCGCGGGAAGTTCGCGGCACGTGCCCGGGCGTTGTGGGCATCCACACCGAAATAGACGGCATCCGCGCCGTTTTCGATGGCGGCATGCAAGGCCTTCCAGTGTCCTGCCGGTGCCAGCAGTTCCAGTTTGCGCGGCATTTCACGTCCTTCGCGTTCCGGTTCCGCGAACGTTTCAAGGGGGTCGAATCGGGATCTCTACTTATCGACGTCGTCCGGAACGCACGTCGAGGCTTGCGGACAATCGCTTTCGTCGAAGGCGACGGCGATCGCTCAATCATGATCTTGCCATGAACTTCCGTCAAGCGATCGCCAGCCTGTTTCGCCCCGCTTTGCCGGAGCAGTGTCCAGCCTGTAGACGGAAATCCTGAATGCATGCAAACCGATCCCTGAGAGAATTTTGCGTCAGATTTCCCAAAATTCGTGTTGTCAAACAATTCCGAATCGGCTAAGTTTCATGTCGTACCTTCCGGGCCGGAGCCTCATCCCTCCAAACACGGCCCGATCGGATTCGAGCGTTTCGGCTCCGCCGTTTCCCTCGAATTTCCCCGCCTAGAGAAGCGTGAGCCTTCGGGTTCGCCTCGCTTCTGCTCTGTTGGACCGGATCCGATGAAATCTTCCTCCCCGTCGAACGCAAGTTCGATGAAACTCGTTCGTCGTTTTCTGATTCCCGCCCTTTTCTGCGGCGTCGCCTTCGGATTGATCGAGGTCTGCGCCACAACTTTCTGGACCGCTCCCAAGTTCGAAATCCCCGCCGAAGACCGCGAAGAAGTACAGCTCGTCAACCTGGACTCGAGCGTGAACGCGGCTGGCGAAATTCAGAGCGCCTCGAACACTGTCGTCGAGTGCGAAATCGAACGCATGTACGTCTATGCCGCCGGGCGAGCCATGCTCAGCGGCGCATCGACGCGCATCCTCAAACTGATCCCCGACGGGTCGACGGTCAAAAAAGGCGACGTCATATGCAGCCTTGACGCCTCGACCTACGAAGAAGCCGTTCGACTCCAGAAGATCAATCTGGAGCAGGCTCTGGCGATGCAGCACTATACCGAGATGGACCTTGAGGTCTCCCGGATCGCGCTGGAAGAATACCGCCAGGGGTCGGCCAAACGGCAAATCCAGTCCTTGCGTCAGCAGATGGCTCTCGCGAAGTCGGACTCCATGAGGAGCTCCGGCCGGCTGGCCTGGTCTCGCAAAATGTTCGATAAGGGCTATCTGTCCCGCAGCTCCATCCGGACCGAGGAGCTCGCCATGCAGCGTGCGGACATCATGATGAGCCGGTCCCAGATCGCGCTGGACACCTTCGAAAAATACACGAACCCTCGCACCGAGCACAGTTTCCAGTCGCGAATGCTGTCCCAGAACTGGCTGCTGACCTACTACCGCAAAAACGTGGAATCGCAGCAGAAGCAACTGGAAAAATACCAGACTCAGGTCGCGAACTGCACCGTGCGGGCACCGCACGACGGCATCGTGATCTACGCCAACGAAAACGACGGCGACAGCCGTGTCGAGGAAGGCTCGGAAGTCCGCTACAAGCAGGATCTGTTCTACATTCCGAATCTTAAGGACATGCAGGTTCTGGCCAGACTGAGCGAATCGGTCGTAGACCGTGTCCGTTCCGGCATGAAGGCCAGGGTTCATGTTCAGTCGCTCAGTGGCGAAACGCTGGAAGGCGTCGTCCAACAGGTCGCCCAGTTCCCGATCCCGCCGTCGAGCTGGCGTAACTCCATCGAAGTGAAGAACTACTATTGCGTCGTGGATATCGAAAGCCCCAGCGATCTGATCCGTCCGGGTATGACGGCTGAGCTGGAGGTCCTGACCGAAGCCGACGAACCACTGCTCGCCGTTTCGCCGGAGTCGGTGCATGTGGAAGACGACAAGTCGTTCTGCTACGTCGTGAAGGAAGACGGCGCCATCGAGAAACGCGAAGTCCGCACGCGGACATGCGACGCCGACCATATCGCGATCGAAGCTGGCCTGGAGCAAGGCGAGTCGATCGTCCGATCGGCCCAGAAACTCCTGGACCGCAACCCTCCTGGCCAGACGGTCGTTTACCTGAACAAGCCCGTCGGCGACCTCCAGGAAATGATCGCCCAATACCTGGCCCCGGAATCGTCTGCCGCGACCCAAACCGCTTCACCCGCGAACGGCACGGTCAACGAACTGGAAGTCGTCGGTCGGTCGATCTCCGACTCCGCCGGATATTGACCGGGCATACCGAACCGTCGTCACTGCACGCACTTCCCCTCATCCGGGAGGTGCGTTTCTGTTTCGGCCGGACACTCGCGAGTGCGCCGCGACGTCAGGTGATCCGATATGTGCGAACGAATTGCGAACGTCTCTTGTCGCTGGTCCTTCCTGCCGATATATTACCTGACAGAGATAGCTTTCCGAATCGGCGATCGTCTTCCTGCCTGTCCGATTCGCAACTCTCCGTGGTGGCATTGACCGATGCCCCGCACAATCGAGAATCGTTTCGCCCTTGCGATTCCCGTGGAGCCTACCGATGCACGCCCGACCCGACAAGTTCGGTCTCTTTCGCAAATTGACCCTTTCCGTGATCACGCTGGGAATTCTCGTATTCGGTGCCGATCGACTCAGATCGTCCTGGGGCCCGCGAGTTCCTGAAATCGCCCCGGAAGAAGTCGAAACGGTCCGGCGTGTCAGTCTGGACGTTTCCGTGAACGCACCAGGCGTGATCGAAAGTTCCAGCAATACGAAGGTCGAATGCGAGATCGAACGGCTGGAGCTGCGAGTTCAGGGTCGTTCGATCGTAACCAATGGCTCGACGAGAATCCTGACGCTCGCCCCTGACGGTTCGATGGTCAAGAAGGGCGATGTGATCTGCACCCTGGAAAGCTCCCAGTTCGACGAAATGCTGCGTACCCAGCGCATCAATGTCGAGCGGGCGAAGTCCGAAGAACTTCAGGCCCAGATGGAGCTGGACGTCGCCAGAATCGCCCTCGACGAATACCGTAACGGCACCGCCAAGCAGCAGATCCAGACGCTCAAGGGGCAGATCGCTTTGGCCCGCACCGACGCCACCCGCCTGACGAGCCGCCTCGAATGGGCACGGAAGATGTTCGACAAGGGCTATCTCTCCCGTTCGGCGATGCGGTCCGAAGAACTCTCCATGCAGCGTTCGGACATCCAGTATTCGAATTCCGAAAACGCTCTCAAGACGCTCGAAAAGTACACGCTGCCGAAGCTCGAACATCAGTTCCGCACAAGGATTCTGTCGCTCCAGCGTGTGCTCGACTCCGAAAAGGAACGCACGCTGCGTTTTGTGGATCGTCTTCGCACATACGAAAAAATGATCGACAAGTGCACCATTCGAGCCCCACACGACGGCATGCTGGTTTACGCCCATGACCCGGACCGCAATTTCCGTGTCGAAGAAGGCGCCGATGTCCGTCAGGGGCAAACCCTGTTCTATCTGCCGGACCTGAGCCGCATGCAGGTCATGGCCAGATTGAGCGAATCGGTCGTGCAGAAGGTCAATTCCGGCATGAAGGCCAGGATCGAGGTCGAATCGGTCACTGGCCGCACATACACCGGTACGGTCGAGCGGATCGCCCAGTTTCCGATTCCTCCATCGAGCTGGCGGTCTTCGAACGACATCAAGAATTATTACTGCGTCGTGCGGGTCGATGACTCCGACACGGCCATCCGTCCCGGCCTGAACGCCGAAGTCGATATTCTGACGGATCTTGTGGAAGACACGATCGTGCTCTCACCGGACGCCGTGGAAGTCGACGGCAAGCGGGAATTCTGCTACGTCCGCCGTTCGGACGGCTTGTTCGAGAAGCGTCAGATTCGCACCAGGACAGGCGACCCCTCAAGCCTGGAAGTGATCGCCGGTCTCAATGAAGGTGATGTCGTCCTCCGCAAGCTGAAAAAAGTCGAGGACAATCCGGAATTCGTGACCGATGTGGTTTTGCTCGATCGCCCGGGTTCCGACGATCCGGAAATTCGGACGGCGGAATCCGCCGAGCCTGAAGAGACCCTGGTCGCTGGTCCGGCTCCGGCTGCCGAAGGCGAAAGTAACCTGGCTCTCCCAGCCAATACGACCGGATATTGAATTCGCGGATCTTCGCTCCCGGCGAAGCACCGTGCCTGAACGTGCGATAGACTTGCTCCGGATGTCATCCATTGACGCATTCGGAGCCGTTCGACCGATGGCCACTCGCGCGACTTCCCAAACCTCGACACGCTCCACGAAATCCGCTTCGACATCGAAGCCGGTCGCGAATCTCGTGATCCTTGCGATCAGCCTGGGTGCATTCCTCAAGCTGTCGATCGCCCGCCACTGGATCGACTGGCCCCCTTCGCAAATCGGGCCGATCCTCTCGGCGTTCGCGGGCTGGATCGCCCTGACGGGCCCCTGGATCCTCTACCGCCACGAAGAGAACTCCGGCGGCATGGGCGTGGGTGACCGTGTCTGGATGACCTGCGGGCTCGCCTTGTGGATCGCACTTGTGTTGAACCTGGTTCAGGGCCGCGTGCCGAGCCTGCAATCGGCCGTGACGGCGATCGGGGCGAACGAACTGGCATTGCTGGCCGGCGCGACGCTCGCTGGCGGGTTGCTCGCGCGGCCTTCCGCCACGCGCTGGACATGGACGAACCTGACGGGCTGGTTCCTGGCTCTGGCATGGCTGGCGGCCTCCGCTCTTCCGGCCGGCAACGCGTTCTGGCCGATCGTGGCGCTCGGGACTCGCTGAGCCGAGGCGATGGCCAGCCTCGTGACGGTCTGAAGCCTGCGACGAACATTTTCGTGGCGAAGCGTCTGGCACGCCGCCGCACGCACACTTTATGATAAGTCGATCCGTAGACATTCGCCCGTTCGTTTCATCGACAATCGATCGCACGAGAGGCATCTCATGATCGTCGGCAAGATCTGGAAATCGTTTCTGGCCCAACTCAACAAAATCGCCAACGCGATTCGCGGCTCTGACCCGATCGCGGAAATGAATTACGAATACGACAAGTCCGTCGAGGAACTGAAGTCCGGGCGCGAAGGCCTGGCCCAATATCGTGCGCTGGTGGAACGTGTCGGCCGTCAGGTGGCCGATCAGCAGAAACACATCGGCTTGCTGGAAGCCAAGGTCAAGACGTTCCTCAAGGCGGGCGATCGCGATACGGCAGGCAAGTTCGCGATGGAGCTGAATCGTGCCAAATCCGACCTGGCCGAAAACCAGAAGCAGCTCGAACTGCACGAACGCGCGTACGAAAACAATCTGTTGAAGATCAAGCACGCCGTCAAGAAGCTGGACGACGTGAAGCACAAGATCGCGAAGTACGACGCCGATCTGAAAATGTCGAAGGCCGAAGCCGAAATTTCGGAACTGGCTCACCAGTTCGACTTTAACGTGACGACCGATTTCGGCCAGGCGGAATCGATCATCCAGGACAAGATCGACAAGAACAGGGCCAAGGTGCGTGTCGCCGCCGACCTTTCGGCCGAAGGCCTCGACGACGTCAAGCGCGAAATGGCCATCGAAAGCACCCTGGCGGAAGACGCTCTCAAGGAATTCGAGCGTGAAGCCGGCCTCGTTACGCCGGAAACCGCGTCGAAACCCGCGGCCACCCAGCAGGCCCCCAAGCAGCTCGAACCGCTGCCGGAAGTCGGTCTCTGATCGACGACCGTTCACTTTTTCCGAATCGTTCATGAGACAGCATCCGAGTACCGCCGGACATTGTGCCCCGGCCGTACGGGCTGCCTGTTTCCCGAGGCACCGAGCATTCGATGAGCCAGCCCTCGCCGAACCCTGAACCAGCCCCGGTCGCCCAGGCTTTCGAACCGCCTCCCTGGGCGAAGGAATTTCTGGAACAGCACCGTTCGAACACGGCGCGCGTGTTCGTCCTGCACGGCAATGTGCACGACCTGTTCGATCAGGGCGATGGCCGAGAGTTCGGCAGCCTTTCGCGATTTCTGGCCACATGGATGTTCGCCAAGTATGACGTCGTCCTCCGCTATGATCTCAGCCACGGGCTGGACGTCTACACAGGCTCCGACGGCGAACGCCGGCGCAAGATGCTCCAGCGTCTGGAGCCGATCTGGGGCGAGTTCCGCACCTGGCCTCGCGACCCGGAAAACGTTCTCAAGTTCATCGACGCACTGGTCACGCGGATCATGCTCGACGAAGGCACGGCCAAGGACATGAGCCTGGGCGTCATTTTCGAATACGCCCAGTATCTTGCCCCATCGTCTGACCTGATCCGCGGCGGCGGGCCCCAGGCGGCCAACCTGGTGCAGTATCTGTCCTGGGCCTCGAACCCGTACCTGAAGCAGGAGAAAGTCGCCTTCTGCCTGCTGGCGGATCCGGTGACCGAGCTGAACGAACGGCTCGTCGCCAGCCCCCACGTTTCGTCGCTGGCCATCCCATTGCCGGAGAAACCGGACCGGGCCCGATTCATCCAGGCCCACGACGCCCGCGACGGCCAGCTCGGCAACGTCTCCGAGTTCGACGCCGACCGCCTTGCCGAACTCACCAGCGGCCTGAATCTCGTCAGCATCGATCGCCTGCTCTCCCTTTCCGAACAATCGGGCAAAAAGCTCGATGCCGCCGGGCTCAAGACGCTCAAAAAGAACCTGATCGAACGCCAGCTCCGGGGCCTGATCGAATTCGTCGAGCCGCCCCTGACGATGGCCAACTTCGTCGGCAACGAAGCCGTCCGCCAGCGTCTCGAAGACGACGTCAAAATCCTTACGGGCGGCCATCTTTCCGCGGCCCCGATGGGTTACCTCATCTGCGGCCCCGTCGGCACCGGCAAAACCTTTCTGGCAGAGTGTTTCGCGGGCTCCGTGGGCATCCCGTGCGTGAAGCTCCGCAACTTCCGGTCCAAGTACGTCGGCGAGACCGAGGCGAACCTGGAACGAATTCTGACCGTGCTGCGAGTGATGGGGCCCGTCGTCGTCGTGATCGACGAAGCCGACGCGGCCCTGGGCAATCGCCAGGCCGATGGCGATTCGGGTACGTCGCAGCGCGTTTTTTCGCAGCTCGCCAGCCAGATGGGCGATACGAAATACCGGGGCAAGCTCGTGTGGATGCTCATGACCAGCCGCCCCGACCTGCTGCCGATCGACCTCAAGCGTCAGGGCCGGGCCGAAGTGCATTTGCCGCTTTTCGCACCCAGGACGGAAGACGAAGTCAATGCCATGGTTCTGTCCATGGCGAAGAAAAACAAATTGAAATTGACGGCGGAAGATCTGCCGGAAAAGCTGGTCGACCGGGGCCTGAGCGGGGCCGATATCGAAAGCATCGTACTGGCCGCCCGCCGCCTTGCGATCGTGGCCGACCGCCCCGAACCGACGAAGGACGACCTTTCGAAAGCGCTGGCCGATTTCATTCCGTCGGCCGAAGGATTGCAAAAGGAAAAGCAGGAAATCGCGGCGGTGCTCGAAAGCACTTCATTGCAATTCCTGCCGGATCGCTGGCGCCAGATCGTGGCCGAGCCGGAAGGCCGCGCCAAGCTCCAGCGCCGGATGGCTGAGATTGACCTGCTGGTACGGGCGTAGTTCCTTCCTGCAATCTTCCATGACACAAGAGATTGCACCTCCGTACCTGCGACTTGCGCGAATCCGGCAAACTTGCCATTGACGAATCGTATCCGTTCGACTATCGTATCCGTTCGACTATCGTATCCGTTCGACTATCGTATCCGTTCGACTATCG
>CAZSQA010000005.1:0-423 GCA_964608915.1 uncultured Isosphaeraceae bacterium | reverse complement strand
TATCCGTTCGACTATCTACAGCACCCTTGATTCGGAGGTTTTCCATGCGATTCGCAACGATCCTCGCCGTGATGTCCGGGATTCTATTGAATCTGGCAATGGAGCCGCAGCTCACTGGAACTCGTCGATTTCACGCAACCTTGACGGATGTAGAGGCTAGATCAACATTCGGCGGATCACCCGGATACGTCTGCTTATCCAAATCCATGTGCTATGTTGCCACCTCGGTCTGTAGTAATTCGAATCAAACGAAATGCGATGACAAAAGCGAATGGGTTCCAAATAACGGTGATTGGAAAGAATGCGCCTATTCGTTCGCTGGCGCACCGACATGTGCAGAAGGCACGTACAATACCTGCAATATCGACTACTACTGTGCATGGCTCATTATTGGCGGGTGCGTGAGGACGCTTTCCATCAATC
>CAZSQA010000004.1:34694-258660 GCA_964608915.1 uncultured Isosphaeraceae bacterium | reverse complement strand
ACTGTTTAACTATATATCTTCGATATATGATATAACTTAATTAACGTCGAAATGGCTGTGCATAAATAGTCGGAATCGAAGGGCCTGAAAAGTGCGGCTAACTTAAGCTGCTCGAACGCGATCAGCCATGATGGAACTTACCGACGGTAAGACAGTCGCGGCGAATGCAAGTAAGTTCAAGATATCCACGGTAGGTCGGCCGCTCAAACCTATGTACGTTCTTATACTTTACTTGTAGATTCGCTTCCCGAATCTGTGCAGGGTCGAGATGAAGAAATCGAACCGGTCGGTCTGAGCGGGACGAGCGAAGTCAGGACATGCGGCTCGAACCTCAGGCGTCCGAATCGGTCGACACAAGTGCATTGAAGATCGAACTTGGGAGAAGGGGGTGACTCCGAACCCACTCCAAACGCCCATAGCATGACTCAGGAGTGCGGATTCGCCCTTGTCGGCTACCCACCATGCCGAAACGACTTTCGCTGCTGTACGAGCTTCCTGGGTGGCTTTTCGAGTAACTGGCGAGATTGAGACGGTCCGAGTAATTTGTCGCTTGGAATCGGTCGTGAATAGGTTGAGCTGAATTCACCCGCTCAGCCAAACACTCGGAGGGGTGATCGCCGTTTGCACCTAGACGAGGTCAGGAGAAAACTAGGCAGAATTCCATGGCATGAGGGTAAAGCACTTGCGTGATACAGAAGTCAAATGGAGTATCCTATTTGAATGCAACGTCAGCAGAATCAATGAGTTAATCTGACTCTGGGTTCTTCTCTCGAAATAACGCGGGCAAAAAGGCTAAAAGATGTAGCCGTCGTAGCTGCATGTAGTCATTATCGCTTGATTTTCGGAACTGTTTGCATCTACGGTCGCCATGCCAATCAAAACAGCCGTCCGTATGATTCCATTCCTGATGATTGGAACGACAATGTATGGTCTTTTCCCGCTGTAGCCGCCGAACGAATTCTTCGCATTCACAAGTCCGCAATATGCCGAGGGTTCTTTGCCAACTAGGGGTGGCCAATCGAATTTTGCCGAATCCGGATCTTTTAGCTTGTCTTTCACGACAGCCTCGATGACTTGCTTTTCCGAGTCCTTCAAAGACCTTACTGGCACTCTACCTTGCTTGATATCATCGAGCAACTTATCCCGTGCGGCTGAACGCTCGATCGACTTTTCAGACAATGCGATCGACTTTGCTGACAAGGTTTGCTGCGGGGCACGTTGCTCTGTACAGCCTGCGAGGAAAACCAAACCCAATGCCGCAATACATGTCCAATTCATGATAACCCTCATGAGAATTTGTGGTTGATCTTGTATTCGCATCCGATTGACCTGTCAAAATGAAAGTCCAAGGGCGATTGCAAAAGCTTATGGATTGTATCTTCGTTCGGAATAACAATAGCTTTAAGTATATCCGGACTATCGTCTTCAGGTTCTCGAGATCTCATCTTGGTAAGTCAGGTAGCCGGAGGCACCAACTCATCGGAAATCCGCAGAGTCTGGAGCAGACGGAAGAATGACTTGCGGCATACACGGGCTTTGGGAGTGCTTCATTCTATGCTATCTAAATTTATCCGAACGAGCCCGCCAAATCCAGGGCGGAATCTGCTCCTCCTGCCGCCATAATCCTCGCCTCCGTGTCCTGGCTTCTCGCTCCGCTTCGGCCAATTCGAGAGCATCGGGGGCGTGCCTCCGGGACCACCAGGCATAGCCTTGCCGGACCATTTCGGCATTGAGCGTCCTGCCGTCCGGGAATCGTACAATCGCCAGAGTCCTTCCATAACGGTCCGAACTGATTCTCTCTACCGTCAGTTTCTGCCCTTCAATTAGCTTCCGAGCAAAAGACCTGGCCTCGGTTCCGAATACCTGGCCAATCTCTGGGGCGTCGATGCCATGCAGGCGGAGTTTCTCGACTTTCCGGTCAACGCTCACGTGGATTGTGTCACCGTCAGTTACTCGCGTGACGATTCCTATGACTTCGGCAGCCGTCGCCGTATCGATCGGCAAGAAAGTGACGACAATCAGGCAAAGAACCGTCCTGAAGAACCAGTCCGCAACAGAAGAACGTCCCGATTCGCTTATCGAACTTATGAGCCGATGACGATGTTCAGTTCGCCCAATCGGCACAAAGAAGCTCTGCCTGTTTCAAGACCGTTTCGGTTGCCTGGGCCTGTTTGTCCGGTGGATAACCATGTCTTTTCAGGATCTTTTTGACCAGGACGCGTAGTTTCGCCCGCACGCTATCCTTGACGGTCCAGTCGATCGTGACGTTCCGTCTCACTGTGTCCACCAGCTCCCGTGCGATCGAACAAAGCACTTTGTCCCCCAGGACTTTCACGGCACTGTCATTCACTTCGAGGGCTTCGTAAAAGGCTTCTTCATCTTCCGATAAGCCCAATGATTCACCCCGTTTTCTGGCCTCACGCATGTCTTTGGCCAGTTCCACCAGCTCGGAAATCACCTGTGCGGCATCGATCGAACGGTTGCGGTATTTGTTGATCGTGTTTTCGAGCATTTCTGCGAACGACCGCGATTGCACCAGGTTCTTGCGGGATCGAGACTTGATTTCGTCCGAAAGCAATTTCCGCAACACTTCCAATGCCAGGTTTCGATGCGGCATGTCGCGGACTTCGGCCAGGAATTCGTCTGACAGGATCGAAATGTCCGGCCTGTCCATTCCAGCCGCCGCGAAAATGTCGATCACCTCATTCGATGCGACCGATTTCGAAATGATCTGCCGCACGGCGGCGTCCAGGTCCTCTTTCGTCATTCCTTTGCCTTCGCCGGTGCCTGCCAGTTTCGCGAACTGAGCCCGCAGACATTGAAAGAACGCCACTTCTTCCCGAAGCGGAATCGCCTGCTCATGCGTCGCAACCAGGGCGAATGCCTTCGACAGCTCGGTCACCGCCTGGATCAGCCTTTGCTGGCCCTTATCCAATTGGAGCACGAAATCCATCGCCGCCGGAATCACCGCGATCCGCTCCGAAGCCGTGCCCGAAAAGAATTTCGAATAATCGAAGCCGTGCATGATCCCGCGAACGACTTCGTATTTCTCCAGAAGCACTTCCAGGGCTTCGTCGATCGGTATTCCCGTATCTTCCCTGTCTGCCTGCGTATACTGGGCCAACGCTTTTTTGAGTTCCGCAGCCAGGCCCAGATAATCCACCACAAGCCCGCCCGGCTTGTCTTTGAACACCCGGTTCACCCGGGCGATCGCCTGCATCAGGTTGTGGCCGCCCATCGGCTTGTCCACATACATCGTGTTCATGCAGGGAGCGTCGAAGCCCGTCAGCCACATATCCCGCACGATCACAAGTTTGAGCGGGTCTTCCGCCTTTTTGAACCGCTTGGCCAGTTCTTCGCGTCCCCGCTTCGGGCGAATGTGCTGTTGCCAGTCGAGCGGATCGCTCGCCTGGCCGGTCATCACCACCTTCAAAGACCCTTCTTCGTCCTTTTCGCTGTGCCATTCCGGCTTCAGGGCGATCAATTCCTTGTAGAGTTCCACGCAGATCCGGCGGCTCATGCACACGATCATGGCCTTGCCGTCTATCGTGGATTGCCGCTCTTCCCAGTGCTTCACGATGTCCTGAGCGACCAGTTTGATCCGCTTCTCGCTACCGACCAGCGATTCCAATGCCGCCCACTTCGACTTCAGCCGTTCCTTCGCCGAAAGTTCTTCGCCCTCGGTCAATTCCTCGAATTCGACGTCGATCTTCGGCCGTTCGGATTCCGCAAGCTCCAGCTTCGCTAGCCGACCTTCATAGTAGATTCGAACCGTCGCACCGTCTTCGACGGCCCGGCTGATGTCGTAAATGTCGATATAATCGCCGAAAACAGCCTTTGTGCTCTTGTCCCCCAGCTCGATCGGCGTGCCCGTGAAGCCCAGGTAAGAGGCGTTCGGCAAGGCGTCCCGCAAATGCTTGCTGAAGCCATAGCTGATCTCGCCGGTTTTCTTCGCCCGGGCATAATGCCCGTACTGGCTCCGGTGGGCTTCGTCTGCGATCACCACGACATTCCGGCGGGCCGAAAGTTCGGGATAGGATGCCCCGGGATCAGGGGCGAATTTCTGGAGCGTCGTAAAGATGACGCCACCCGATGCCACTTTCAGAAGCTCCCGCACTTCATCCCGGTTCTCCGCCTGGACCGGTTTCTGGCGTAGCAGTTCATGGCAGCCCGCGAAGGTTCCGAAAAGCTGATCGTCCAGATCGTTCCGGTCGGTAATCACGACGAGCGTCGGATTTTCCATTTGCGGATGCCGGATGACTTTCCCGGCATAAAACGCCATCGTCAGGCTTTTGCCGCTGCCCTGGGTATGCCACACGACGCCGACCCGGCGGTCGCCTTGCGGCGAAACCGCCCGGATCGTGCAGTCGACGGCCTTGTTCACCGCGTGAAACTGGTGATAGCCGGCCATTTTCTTCACGATCGAACTGCCGTCGACCTCGAACACGATGAAGTGCCGGACCATATCCAGAAATCGCGACCGCTCGAAAATCCCCTGGATCAGCACGTCCAGCTCCGGCAGCCCCTTCGCCGCGATCTCCCGGCCGTCCGTCGTTCGCCAGGGCATGTACCTGTCCCAGCCGCCGGTCAGCGTGCCGACCCGGGCCGAAATCCCGTCGCTGGCCACCAGGCAGACGTTATAGGTCATTAGGCCAGGCAGTTGGAGTTTGTAGGTCTGCAACTGGTCGAACGCTTTTTTCGTCGTGGCGTTTTCGTCCGCCGCGTTCTTCAGCTCGATCACCACCAGCGGCAGGCCATTGACGAACAATACGATGTCAGGACGCCGGTTATGCTTATCCTCGACCACCGTGAACTGGTTCACCGCCAGCTAGTCGTTGCGGGCAGGGGCGGCGAAATCGATCAGCCAGACCTTGTCGTGAATCGTCCGGCCTTCGGCCTGGTATTCGACATCGACACCATCCACCAGCATTTTGTGGAACCGGCGGTTGTTTTCGAGAAGATTCGGCGACTCGGTCCGCAAAACCCGCCGGATCGCTTCGTCCCTGGCCCCGGCCGGGATTTTCGGGTTGATCCTGGCCACGGCATCTTCAAGGCGTCCGTGCAGAACGACTTCCGAAAACGATTCCCGCATCGCCGCCGGTTCTCCCGGAGCGATTTCCGGGCCGTTCGCGATCTCGAAATCGAGCCCTGCGAGCCATTCCAGAACGGCTTCTTCGACAGTGGATTCGGTGAACATTTGGCTCATTCGCTTTATCTGCCCTTTTTATGTCTCTCGATTCGACATTCCGAATCGATCGACGGATCGTAAGATCTGGTTCACCGGTTCAACCATTCGATCACCATCTCTCGTGAGGGCTCAATCGATTCTCTGCGATGGACGTAGTCAAAAGAGCAATTCTGCATTGATTGTGCGTTTTGTAAAGGATGGGGTGTACGAAAAGTGGCCATCGGCTCGAAGACCTCTTGACAGTCACGTACTGACGGTCGAACATACCATATAGCTCATCTACCACGAGTAGAAGGAGTCCCGACGCCGTGCCCTCCGGGTGCGGCGTCAGCTTTTTTCGCCGATCGCACGATCTCGCTCATTCCGCAGTTTTCGCACTGTGTGGTTTTGGTTTGTCGGAAACGCCGTGATGAGGAGATAGTGATCATTGCGAATTCCGAGCACGATCAGGTATTGCTCGTATAGCCAAAGGTAGAGCCGATCGTCTCTCTTTTTCTTCGATTCCCAGACATCGACACCGGAATCGCATTCATGATCGATGATCGGACGAATCCATGGGATGCGTTCGCAACGACGCAAATCAGGTGTCCGTTGTTCTTCCACTTCCCCTTCGGAGACACAATGCCAGAACGTGAACCATTTGTTTTCGAATGACGGTTGCCGTCTAACCCCGACACGATATCCTCGAAGCAAACACTCGGTTCGGATGAAATCGCGATCGAAAACGGCATAAACCGCATCGATGTATTCTTGCCAGGCACCGCCGCAAGCCGAAAGCGTCAATAATTGAGGAAGCCACTGAGACGAAATCATGAAAGGTCCTCTCTCGATCGCCAGTTCAGAATGTTGAACTTCGTCTCTCGAAGCCAGGTCGTCTGACCGAGGGGGTAACCATTCGTGCGTCTTCGAATCCGCTCGATCAATAACCGTTTTGTTTCACTGGTCTTGAGGCCACGAACGTGATAGTTCAATGCCCCCAAAAGCAAGTCCGCGACTTGCAGCAAAGGCGATTCTTCCGAACGAATGGGCTGGACTCGCTCGATCATCTGCTTCCCTAAATCGTATCGGCTATTGCAGAGCACGTCGTGCAGACGCCGACACTTTTCGTTGCTGTGGGTATCCTTGATATCAAGGTAGATTCGGTATTTCGAGACGGGAAGGAGGATCGGCTCCAGTAGTGTGAAGCACATTTTGTAATACCATTGATGGTGATCCTGAGCGAACCTGGAATGGTCAAGTTTGTTCTTGTCAGGAATGACGACGCCTCGAAAATGCAGGTCGTCGTCATCGAAGAACAAGTCGATGAGATCGCGGTAGAATTGCCCTTTGGCTGGGGATACTTTCGTCCATTTGATGTCGAAGGTCGGCGGTAAACCGTGACGCGACTTGGTTTCCTGCACCCGGCGAGCGAATTCCGGCGTCTTATCCATCGAACACCAAACCGCACCAAGAGCCATGGCGGATATACCGTCATTTTCGAGGTGGCAACTCTCGTCAAGATAGACATTGTAGGTTTCCGCCATCGATTCGTCCCCCTGGCCACTATCAGTTCAGCCGAAATCCGAAGTGGATCCGATCCGTCATGCGAAATCGGAACGCCTATGTCGACCGATTCATTCCTGCGTAATGATCGAAGTGGTTGCGGATGAAGCCTGCGACTCCACCTGCCGGGGCATAGCCCGGATAGATCATGGCGAATTCTCGCATCGCTTCCTCGACGCCTTGCTTAGGCAATCGATCCGTGAAAGCGAGAAGATAGATCATGGCGATCGAAGGGCCACGCGACCGGCCTTCGTTGCAGTGAACCAGTACGTTCGTACCCGATGTGACCGATTCGTGAATGAACGCGATCGCTTCGTCGACGATCGCTTTGGGGATGTATTCGGGTTTCGGGGCGTCGACCAGATTTAGGATCAGGCGATGATCACGCCGGGCGATCAGATATTCGGGGTGTTCCTTCGGGGCTGCTTTCCCCCGGTATCCCAAAGCTTGCCGATGATATGGTTCTTTACAAGCATGAACGATTTTCCAGTCCTGGAGATACCGCACGTTCGATTCGTAATCGGTTTCCGAACCGACATGGAGGAGGCGAGAGACTTCGAGCATGTTCGAATGCACCTTGGTGTAAGTCCTTCAGATTACTGTGGTCACACTCTCGAAAAGACAGGATCATCCTACAAATGCGTTCGAGGTCATGATTATGTTGCCGGCAGGCCAAGCTTATCGAAAAAGGCCCTGTTTCTTTCTTGAGCTGCATTGACGAGCCTATCAAAAGAAACAATCTCAACGTAAGCGTTAAATTTTTTATGAAAGTAGAAGAAGCCTAATTTATCGTCCGTACTCACAGCATCATGCATATTACATCTGTCAATAATGCTGTCTGTAATATCACAAATAATGTAGCAAAATCCTGGAATATGTTCAGAATTGGGAATAGGGCGGCCACTTGAAGTTGTAACCTTGCCTTGACGTATACGGTTAAGGTAGCCTAACGCCTGTTCAATTGGATCTTTGTCTTCTCCTTCGGAAGCATCATTTCGCATGGGCCGTTTGATCTCAACAACGACAATAGAAGCAAGCGGCGGCTTTTGTCTATCTGAAACAAGAATTGGATTATCGTATACCTTAAGCGAACAGATATCCGGTTCCTTTGGATCTGAGGATCCGGTAATAGGCATCGAAGCGATTGATTTATCCGATCCTAAGTAATCATGAAACGCTAAGCGTTCATCAATAAGCCAAAGATTACAGTTATCCGATCTGACTTTGTGAGAATCACATCGCATCGGCATAATGAGTTTATGGATCAATTCTTCGCGAACATACTTGCCATCGTCAGTTTTTTGAATTGCTTTACTCAATAGATCAAGAATAACCTTCCGGTGAAATACATAGTTTGCAAGATCGGACTTCTTGATATCCTCTGCCGTCTTCAAATAATCATCAATTCTCTTCCGATAATCAGGTAGCTCTTCACCAGCCATTGGCTCCATGATTTCCTGGCCGTTTGCTAAATGTGTTAGTTCGATCTCGGCCAGCTGTTTATGGAGCGTTATTTCAAGCTCCTTATCAGAAATATTGGGATCAATCCCAAGCTTGTCTTTGGGAATTCTAGATAGAATCGGGCGATAGCGAGGTGCCTTAGTGGCTACAAACTCTTCAACTCTTCTCTTTGATTTCTCCATGTTAGAAACTAAGTACTGCTGCAAATGATGAGCGGCTCTCTCAGATACTCTGGCTTTAATCTCCGCAAGAGAAATCTCAGTGTCGGCGAATAGTTCACTTGTTTCTTCAGAAATATCAAAGCCTGTTCGTTCCGCTCTCACAGCATCATCAAGAAAAGTTGATGCAACGAAGCACAGATAGATGAACTGAGAATCGCCATCTTCCAACCTGCCGAACAGTCCAGGTATTTTGCCAGATAGTGATTCTTCCATAACCAACCTGCTTGCGGCACAGAGGGCTATTGCGTGCGACCGGATGGATGACTTTAGGTGTATATGGGTTAGAGAGAACTCATACGATTTGATTGAGATTGTTTCAGAACTAGCAGTTGTTGCCATGTGGTCTTTGTAAACCTGAGAGAGTGAGATCGTCTCATCACCATCGCAAACTATGATTTCAGGAACCCCTGCATCGCGTATGAAATACCAAAGACAGTGTTCAAACAAGCTGTTTGCAATCGAAGTAGCTGTCTTAGCTGTGGCATTCCTATATCGCTTGTCGAATCCATCAAGGTGAATCTCGGTGTTCCGACTAACTTCTGTGCAAGATTCAATAACTTCATCCGCTTCATCGAAGACGCCCTTCGTTGAATTGAATGAAAAGGTACGCTTAGTCATGCACATATCGTTTGCCCTGAACGTGCTTACGACACTGATACGCTTAAATGCTTTAAGCCACAATAACCTCCCCACTCCTCTTCCACCAATTTCTACTTTGTGTTCACTGTCAAGCAAGCGAAAAGAGGCCATGTTCTCATCATTAAATCCAATTCCATTGTCCACTATGCGGAAGCCTAAGATTGCATCTTTAGTGGTCGAGGACTTGCCAGTGGAACTATCTAATAATGCAAGCGATTGTTGTTGTCCTCGCAAAATATGAACCGTAATACAAGCATCCGAATTGCCAATGCCCGCTTCTTCGATAGCATGGATGGAATTCACGACGGCTTCGTACAACGGCATTAAGCCACTGGAATATCGCAGCTTCGTGTTGCGAAGTCGGCCTTGTAGATTGGTGTCCATGCTCATCATATCACCCCAGTTCTAAGTCAAACTCGCCTGATAGTAAACTCGGCAGAAGCCTGTCACGAATCGCAGTCAATTCGATAGATTCATCGTCCGCCTTCCTCATTTGCTCTATGATGTTATCGATTGCGTCCTTGAATGGTCTGCAAAGCTCCTTGCTCGGGATCACTGTAGGGAACGATTTCAGGCTCTCTGCTGGGGCTCGCTGTCTTCCCGACGTCCCTGTCATATTCGCGATTAAGTGCTGTCTAAATTCTTCAGTTCGGGCCAGAAAGTATGCGAATCCCGGCGGAAGAGGTGGCTTTGGCCGTAAAACGATATATTCGGTCGAACCCGCTCCGACTTGTCCGTCTTCCAGAAAGTCCACGAAGGCGGTTTTGCCGTTTTCGAGGCATGGGGTAATCCTGGCGACCAAGGTGTCGCCGTTCATGAATTTCATGCCTGATGAGAATTCTCTGTATTCCCAAGCCAATGCCCTAGCCGATTGTGTCGGCATATTCGACATTTCCAGCCAAGGGACGTTCTTCCCCTTTGGAATGGCTCTAGTCGGGTTGATGTCTATCGCGTCTGGAACGGTTCCCGCTATCCAGCCCTTCGGAATCGGACCGAGGGGGGATTCCTCGAAGGTGTCGGGGAAGAGTTCGGCGATTTCGGGGGACATGTTGGGCAGGGCACGGCGGGAGAGTTCGGCGTTGTCCAGGCCAGGGAATTCGCGGCGGGCGGCGGCTTTGGCATGCACCGGGTCGAAATCCACGAACCAACTCCTGAACAATCGCCGGGCCATCGCCTCCAGCGTCTCGTTCATCTGCCGATTCAGTTCGATTTTATCGTCCAGCGTTCCGACAATTTCAGCTATTCGCTTCTGAACCTTCGGAGGTGGAAGCGGGAACCATAAGTCTCTTTGTGCTGTAATTCCTATGTACTTCCTTGTTGACTGGTCAGAAGAAGCATTTAGCTGATGTTGAAATCGTGGTGAAAGGAAGGCGTATTTCAAGTAAAGCGGATCCAGCTTCTGTTTGTCTTTAATTCGATAATATGTCACTTGAGGTGTTAGCATTACATAGTCGAGACCTTCGGGAACTACAGCAACTCGGCCCATTGTTGCTTTGTGTGTCAGCAAGACATCTCCAGGGCGAGCGAAGCCGATTCGTAACGAATCCGCTTGATGTCGAGTAATAAAATTACAGTCAGTTAAGTTGAGTCGGTTGTTGATGATATCCTTGGCCATGACGAAAGGTACACCCGTCGGCACATAATCCGTCGATTTCGGGTGTTTCTCACCGTGGTTTCCATCTTGGACTTCTTCAATAATTCCCGCCGCCTCAAGTTCTCCAACACGAGCATATCGCCAGTTCGGAGGCAAATCTCCAAGTACTGATCGAGCATATTCAAGAATGGGCGAATCAGCGGGTAAAGGCTCATTTATTATAGGTGAAGTTGATTCGCTCATGATCGATCCTCCCGCTTTTTACGGGCAGGCTTCGTGGGCCTTGGCAGCTGGGCTTGTTTTTCGAATTTTCCTAGTTCATCCAGCGAATTCTCGAAATCTGCATCGACCGGCTGCGACAGGGCGGATTGCTGATGGCGGAAGAGGGCGTATTCGGCCTCGGCTTTGGACTTCGCCGCGTCGTGAGAGATTTTACCCGCATTCGTCAGGATTTCGCGACCGGAGAGCCGGAGAAAATCGTCGAGTTTCACGATCCAGTCGGCCATCGTCATCGGACGTCGATTGAGGGCCTGGAGTTCCGCAAATTCGAGGTAGGCGGTCACGATTCGGTTGAGGGCTTCGATTTCTTCGGGATTCAGATAGTTTTTGGCGATCGATACGTCCGGTTTGCGGGGGCGGTCGCCTTCCCAGACGGTCAGGCCCATGTTGGGCTGCGAGGCGTCGGCCCGGGCATGGATGACTTCCGCCGCCGTGTGGCCATGGGCGGCCCAGTGCATCTTGTTCTGAATCGTCTTGAAAAAGAGCTGAGAACTTTCCGCCGAAGGGTCGTAATCGACGCTCGTGGCGTAAATATCGAGCACTTTCCGCCAGAATACCCGTTCACTGGACCGAATGTCGCGGATGCGGGCGAGCAGTTCCTCGAAGTAATTCCCGCCCCCGGCCTGTTTGAGCCGGGCATCGTCCATGGCGAAGCCTTTGACCAGGTATTCGCGAAGCCGCTCGGTGGCCCAGATGCGGAACTGCGTGCCGCGATGCGAACGGACGCGATAACCGACGGCCAGAATGGCGTCGAGGTTATAGTGGTCGACATTGCGGGAAACCTCGCGGCTGCCTTCGGTTCGAACTATCCGGAATTTCCGGATAGTTGCCGATGGGTCGAGTTCGCGATCGTCATAAATATTGATCAAATGCTCGTTTGCGGTCTTTACGGAGACCTGGAACAATTCCGCGATGAGCCGCTGAGAGAGCCAGAGCGTGCCATCGATCAGCCGAACTTCGAGACGGGTTTTCCCGTCCTCGGTCTGGTAGAGGATGAATTCGCCGGATTCTTCAGAGGTTGGTCTGGAATCGCTCATCGGCAGCCTCCAGCCGATAGGGCAGGGATTTGCGTCATGACGATTCCTTGCCGGTGAAACCGAGGCTGGCCAGATTGGCCAGAATCGCCTTTTCGAGCCGGGCCGATTCGGCGAACTGGCCGATCAGTTTGGCCGTAAGTTGCTGCATGCGTTCGTCGAACGGCATATCGTCATCGTCGATCGTTTCTTCGGCACCGACATAGCGTCCTGGCGTGAGCACGAAGCCATGGCTGGCGATCTCTTCGAGCTTGGCACTTTTGCAGAAACCGGGGGTGTCGGCGTAGTCGCCTGCTTCCGATTCCCCCCGCCAGGCGTGATAGGTGCGTGCAATGCGGGCGATTTCGTCTTCTGAGAGTTCGCGGTGCGTGCGGTCGACCAGGGAGCCGAGCTTGCGGGCGTCGATGAACAGGGTTTCGCCGCGGCGGTCGCGGAATTTGCCATTCTTCTTGTTTCGGGCGAGAAACCAAAGGCATACAGGGATTTGCGTCGTATAGAAGAGCTGGCCGGGGAGGGCGATCATGCAGTCGACATAATCCTGTTCGACGAGCTGACGGCGGATTTCGCCTTCGCCGGACTGATTGCTGCTCATCGATCCGTTGGCCAGGACGAAGCCTGCGACACCGCTCGGGGCAAGCTTATGGAACATGTGCTGCACCCAGGCGAAGTTGGCGTTGCCGACCGGCGGCAGGCCGAACTTCCACCGGACATCTTCGCGGAGGCGATCGCCGCCCCAGTCGCTGATGTTGAAAGGCGGATTGGCGAGGATGTAATCGGCCTTCAGGTCTTTATGCCGGTCGTCGTGGAAGGTGTCGGCGTTGTGCTCGCCGATATTGCTCTCGATGCCGCGAATGGCGAGGTTCATTTTGCACAGCCGCCAAGTCGTGTTGTTCGACTCCTGGCCATAAATGGACAGATCGCCGATGCGGCCGCCGTGGGCGAGCACGAATTTTTCGCTCTGAACGAACATGCCGCCGGAGCCGCAGCAGGGGTCATAGATCCGGCCTTTGAACGGTTCGATCATTTCGACCAGGAGTTTGACAACGGACTGCGGCGTGTAGAATTCCCCGCCGCCTTTGCCTTCGGCGTTGGCGAATTTGCCCAGGAAGTATTCGTAAACTCTGCCCAGAACGTCTTTTCCCCGGCTTTCGGCGTCGCCCAGGCCGATCGTGCCGATCAGGTCGACCAGTTCGCCGAGGCGTTGCTTATCGAGCGATGCCCGCCCGTAATCCTTGGGAAGCACCCCTTTGAGGGTAGGATTGTCCTTTTCGATGGCGACCATCGCTTCATCGATGGTCTGGCCGATCGTCGGCTCTTTCGCGTCGGCCTGAAGAACGGCCCAGCGAGCGGCTTTCGGCACCCAGAAGACGTTTTCGCCCAGATATTCGTCGCGATCTTCCGGGTCGGAATCGGGTTCGGCTGCAAGGCGGTCATGAAGTTCCTGGAATGCGTCGGAAACGTACTTCAGGAAGACCAGACCGAGCACAACGTGCTTATACTCGGCGGCATCGATATGCCCCCGAAGCTTATCCGCAGAAGCCCAGAGCTTTTCCTCGAAACCGAGATTCGCTCCGGTGCCGTTTTTCGTCGCTGATTTTTTCGCCATTTGGTCCGATTACCCTTAGTGTCCAGCCGTTTCGGTGTATTGGAACAGATTTTAACGATTTTCACCACGGCTTTGTGGGAGATCTTTGATTGCTCGGCGAAGAAGTGCCCCAAAACAGAGTGTCCAGTCCGAAAGGGTTAAGGACCATATTGAACGAACCTTTAATAGGGGTTCACCTTATTAAAGGGTAATGGGCTTTCATTTAATAACGGCTCGCCTTTCGGTTGGAGAGGCTCAGGAACGTTCGCATTCAAAATGGCGGCATGTGCCACTTTACAAGTCGTTTACGCTGAAAGATACTGGAAGAACTTCAAGAGAGAGAGATTCGATGGAACCCCGATCTACTGACGCGAAAGGTCGAATCCGCTTGCCCAAAGAATTTGCCGATTCGGTTGTCATCATCGAGCAGGTGAGTGACTCCGAGATACGCATCCGCAAGGCCGTCGTAATCCCGGAGGAAGAAGTACGATTTGTCGAGTCTTTCGTTCAGCCTTTGAACGATGAGGATCGGGACCGTTTTCTGGATCTGATCGACAATCCTCCTTCCGCGAACGAATCGTTGAAGAGAGCCGCAACGCGTAGATGATCGCCCGGTCCCAGTCATTCGAAAAAAAGATTTGGGCGTACTGGTGCGTTCGTTCATTTGATCCTTACCCGGTCGCCCTTCTTGACGCTCGTCGGTGCCGCCAGTCGTTTGAGTCTTTCGAAAGTACCGTCGGCATAGGACTTCACGAGGAATTCATCCTGAACTTTGATCACGAAACCCGCCGAGGCCATCGTTTTGCGATACGCCTTCCGAACCGCGACACATGCATAACGTGGTATCAGAAGCTCCCATTCTTCGATCGATTTC
The DNA here is from genome assembly GCA_964608915.1 of uncultured Isosphaeraceae bacterium. GTDB lineage: Bacteria > Planctomycetota > Planctomycetia > Isosphaerales > Isosphaeraceae > QWQI01. Next base: position 244,243 of record CAZSQA010000004.1, on the reverse strand, counting down.
GGTCTTTGCTTCATTGACGATTTCTCTCCTTTCGCATTCGATCCATCTTTTCGGATTTCTGTCCATTTTTCCACCGACCAGTCGATTCGAGCTTGTCCTCGATTGAACGTAAACCACGGTATTCGCTAGGCTTCCTCATTGAGCAGTCTCAAGTACGCTTCATAAACGAAGACGCGGTTTCGGCGGTTTCCGGTACGCTCCGTCACGACTCCGAGGCTTTCCAAGTGCGTGATTGCCTTTTTTACGGTCGGGAACGACAGACCTGTTCTTTCGGAAAGATCGGTAACGTTCGTGATCGGGCGGCGGCAGAGTTCGTCGAATACCCGTAGTGCCGTAGACGAGCTTCGCCCAATCTCACGAATTCGGCGTGCGTCAGCGTTCATGAGCCCGACGAGACCGGTTGCCGTTTCGACCGCGTTCGATGCGGTTTCTTGCACACCGTCGAGAAAGAACGACACCCAGGATTCCCAGTCACCTTCGGTGCGTACCTGATCCAGCAAGCGGTAGTATTCGGTCCGATGCCGTTTGAAGTAGAGGCTGAGATAGAGCAGGGGCCGAGTCAACACGCGTCCGTGGTGCAGCAAAAATGCGATCAAGAGGCGACCGATCCGGCCGTTGCCGTCCAGAAACGGGTGAATCGTCTCGAACTGTACATGGACAAGGGCGGCTTTGATCAAAAAAGGATAAGGAGATGAGTCGTCATGAACGAAGGATTCCAGTTCGGTCATGCACCGCTCGACTTCGGTGGGGGGTGGCGGCACGAAATGAGCGTTGCCCGGACGAGTTCCCCCGATCCAGTTTTGTGTCTTACGGAACTGGCCAGGGGATTTCTCCTGACCGCGACCTTTCGCGAGAAGAACGCCGTGCATCTCACGAATCAATCGGTTGCAGATCGGGAATCCTTCGTTCAGGCGAGCCATCCCATGTTCCAGGGCCGCCACGTAACTCGAGACCTCGACGACATCGTCGAAAGGAACGCCCGAGGCTTCATCAAGTTCGAATAACAACAGGTCCGACAAAGAAGATTGCGTTCCTTCGATCTGGGAGGAAAGGACAGCTTCCTTTCGAACGTAGGAATAGAGAAAGATGTTCGGGTCCGGCAAGAGAAGCGAAATGCTGTCGAGCCGTCCCAAAGCCAGCGTCGCTTGTTCGAGCCGAAGTTGGAGATCGTGATGCAGGTCCATTGCCGGTGTCGGCGGTAGCGAATCAGGTACGAATGCCCGAACCGTTTCGCCTGCTGTGACGGTGACTTCGTATCGACCCGACATTCCTCGATTCATGGCGATCATGCTCCCTCATCCTGTTGAACGATCCTTTAATAACGTATCAAGCTATTAAAGAAAAGCCCCGAATCGTTTAATAACGGGAGGCGGTTTCCCAGGTCCATTCGTCGTTGAATCGGTTACGATTCAATGCTTGTGGATTCGGAACCCCGCTGTGCGAGATCTTGCGAAAGCCCGTATTATCGACTCTTTTGCCGGATCGGGATTGGTCTCGTCTCACTCGCTGACCCGGATGGACATGGCGAGCGTTAGGATCGCGTCACGCACAGCGAGCGGAAGTTTCTGCCACAGGTTCGCCAGTCGTTCCAGACCTGCATCGACGTCCTGGCCCGGGGAATGGTCTCCCGATCTGGAGCAGGGAGGGCAGTTTTGACTGCAACCCTGACTGCAACCCGGATCAGCAGGAATTTGCAAACCCCTTGATTTCAAAGCAGTTATGCCATCCTGGCATCGGTCTACGGAACCGAAGGTTATAGGTTCGAATCCTATCGAGTGTATTCCACGGAAATGGGCGAGACTTCAAGGGTCTCGCCCATTTCCGTTTCATTGTTTCGGGCATCGTTCTTGACTTATCGGGGAACGACAAGATAGCCGCCCATGCCTGGAACGGCGTAGACCGCGGGCTTGTGGTGCCATGACTTATATCCAGAGTGCGAACCGCCGTAAGGGATCACCGGAATCATGGGGACACCGGGCGTTCGCCACTGCCCGATCGGATTCTGCGGTGGATACGGAATGACCGGCACTTGCCGTGGCGTACCGCCGCCATTTCCCGAATCGTGGAGCTCCGAAGCGAGCGAGGCAGCCCATTCGTCGATTTTCTGCCGTTCCTCGCCGGTCAGAACCCGATCCAGCTTCTGGGCGAGTACGTCCGCGATGATGCCGGCGAAATACCCTTTCAGGCCAAGAACTCCGAGCACTCGGCTGAACCCGCCCATCTCCTTGTAAATTTCTCTGAGTTTTTGATAGACGGGCAGTTTGTAGCTTTCGATATCGTCCGGCGAGGCCACGGGTTTTTCGGCCTGAAGTGTCGACGAGCCCGCGATGGAATCGCAATATTGACGAATCGCGGCCAGCGTGGCATCGCTCGGTTCCGCTTCGAGCGGATCGATTTCCTTCAGGATGCGTTTCGCGTCACCGAAAAGCCGCTCGGCACGCAGATTCTTCGATTCGCGCGCGATTTCCTTATTTTTCCCGGCGTCGTACTTGTCGTTGGCCGCCTTGAGCTTCTCCTGAAGCTCCTGGCGAAGATCATCGGGGAGGCCGTCGATCGACACCAGCTCGGCGGTCGGTTTGCCGCCGGTTTCGACGATTTCGGTCGCAAGACGTTCGAAATTCTTCTGATAATCCGGCGAGCCGAAACCCTTGTCGGAAAGGACAAGATCGATTAGGTCCTTCGGGGCCCCGGATTTCTTCATCCCTGACCGGACTTTCTCGCGGACGTAATCGCTGGAATTCTTCGCGACGATTCCGATCTGGTCAGCGGGCGTCTTCTTGTCGAATCCGTCCTTGGTTCGTGGCTTTCCTGCGGGAAAATACTTCACGGCCTGAGCGGCCTTGAACTTCGCAAGATCGTTCCTGGCCGAACCTCCGAACAGGTCATAAGCCTTGTTCTCGGCGAGGAATCGCTCGGGGCCATCTTTCTCTTGCTGTTGCTTATCCGCGGCCCCGGCACGAATTCCGCCGCTGTCGGGTGAGACGCCCCTGGCAGCCGCATCGTTCGCATCGGCCACGATTTGTGCGATCCTTGCCGTCAGAAGGGCTTCGTAACGCGTTTCGTCTTGCGACGTGAGAATCTCGGAATTGGTCGCGAGCTTCTTCGAAAGCGCCGTCAGCTCCGCGAATGCGTCCTCGTTCGGAAGACTTCCTGAAACCGCGCTTTCGATGAGATCTCTGTACCTCGAAAGATCGAATTCCGGCGCGAATTTCGAAATGCGGGTCAGACTCTCACCGCCGATCTTGCCCCATAAGGCACGCGAACTTTTGAGCCTGGAACGAATATGGTCCGACAGCACTTTCGCCGCGTCGGACGAAGCCGCCTCTGGCTGAGGAAGGACGATCGATTTCTCCTGAACGGTTTCTTCCCTCAGCGCGATCTCTATACGCCGGTTACCGAACGACTTGCCGTTCGATTCATGCACTCGATCGGCTGCGAAAAGGGAAGTCGAACCGAACACGACGAGAATGACACGACTGCGAATCATGGATGAGTCCCTGTTCGTACTGCCCTGAGTTTCCTGTTGCGGATCGTTGTCCGGTCATCTGGCGTCCGCGCTTCGCGCTCGACTCGCCCCAATGCTCGATTCGTTTCGTCGATCAAGAGGTCTTCTTTCGTACCCTGACGATGAATCGGCTCACGTCGTTTCTGGCCAGGTCCGCGGTCGCATTGGTGACCTCGAGAAAATAAAGCCCTTTCTTCTCGAACTTGACCGCCCTCCTGAAGACCGTATCGTCCATTCCTTCGGTAATGTCGTCCGGCGTTTCGACCGTGAACCCCATTCCGGCCAGAGGTGCCCTGGCTTTCGAATTCGGCGAACCGCTGTCCGCCGCATAGATATCGAAATGCGTACCCAGCTTGAAAATGTCCATCTGCGGTTCGAAGGGCAGAGGAATTCCAGCGAACGGATCCACGATCTTCGGGTCATCTTTCATCGTTTCCGATGAAACGAGAATTTCGTATTCACCCGGAGCGTCGATCCGCAAATGAAAGAGCCCCTTGTCCTTCCCGAACAGCCAGTAAGCACGCTTCGCCGGCGAATCGACGACCAGCTCGAGCCCCTGCGGGCCAGGGGTGAATTTTTCTTCCTCCCCATACAATTTGACGATCCCTTCCCGGTCTTTCGGCGAAAGTTCGTTTCCGCCCTTGACCCCCTGAGGGAACTTCTCGCTCAGGTTCGCCGGGAATTCGTACATCATGATCGAATTCGGGTCGGGATCTTTCGAGAATTCCTTGAACTTCGGATCGATTTCATTTTCGCTCAAAGCCGTGAACTGGAACGCGATCTGGTCGCGGCTGTAGCCGGGAAGGCGTGGCGAATAGTAGTCGAGAACCCGGTCCGTGATCAGGCCCATCGAAGGGTGCTTGTGCTCATGGTGCAGCCCCAGTGCATGGCCGAATTCGTGGAGCACGAGCCGCCGGCGTTCGTCGGGATTCTCCCAATCCACGACGCCGGGCCGGAAGCCCAGATTCATCGACGGCGTCGTGCCCTGCTTCGATTGGTTTCCGATCAGAGAATAGTACTGCCCCTTACCCTGAAACGTCACACGAATATCGGCGGAAGGATCGTTATCTCTCGAACGCGTCAATTTCAGCAGGATATCGTCGGTCCATTTTTCCGCGATTTTCATCACCTGATCCGCGATGCCGGGAATTCCGGATGCGTCAGGGTCGAAGAAGCTCACCGTCACCAGCTTCTTTTTCCATTGGAATTCTTCTCGAATGGGAATGAAGAACGGCTTGGCGGCTGCAGAGCGTTTCGGTTTCGAAGGCTGAAGGGCAGGAGGGCCGAATCCACGCAAACAGGGCGGAATTTCCGAACTCTTCGTCGATTTCTTAGCCCGGGAAGGCTCGGACGTCGAGCGCTTTTTCGATGCCGGTTTCGATTTGGCGTTGTCTGCCGGACCGGTTTTTTTCTTTTCGACCGGTTTCGATATGGAAGCCGCGGATTTCTTCGCCGGTTTTTTGGGCCCTGGTGCGGGTTTCGCTGTATCAGACTTTTCGATTTCGGCGACCTCGACCGCTCGCGTCGTTTTTTTTCTCGCCATCTCGCATCTCCGAAATCAGTCTCGAGTTCGCCCTGATGCCGTTCTTCGGTACTCGAAAAACTCTGATCCCGTTTTCGCCGGGAATCGCCTCCGAACCTGCGCTCCAGGAAGCAATCCAACATATCTCACGTAACCGCATGGGGCAATGAACGATGATCGATTCTGAAACGGTTTCGAAGCGATTTTTCAGCCACGAGCCGAACAGTCGAAAAAGTTCGCCTGATCGATACCGTTTGACTCGGATTTCCGGTTCGAATCCCAAAGATCGCTTGCTTGTTCCGTCCTTGACGGAGTGGATCGCCCGATTCTGCCGGTCCGCGGCGAAGTCGTCCTTGCCTCGCTGGCTTTTGCCGCTAAATTAGTGATATCGCTCGGGATCGTGCCTGTTCGATGCTTCCGCCAAGGAAGCGCAAACGCCGCAGCGGCACGTTCGAGAAATTCGCGATGGCCAGAAAATCCCAGTCGAAAGCGGAACCGAATCCACGCAAGGCAGGCAGTTCGCGTTCGGAGGCACCGGCCGAGCCAGGCGGGGATCGAAATCCGCCGGATTCAGCGCATGTCGTCTGTCAGGTTCTACGCACGAGGCCCCTGAAGACGGAAGGCAAGCTGGAGCTTCGCTGGTCGCTTCGCGGCAGCTTTTTCCCCCCTTACGCCATCGACGCATCGGCACTCGTCACGGCCGTCGACAAGTCACGCGATCTCGTCAATGCCATCGTTTCGACGATTCAGGATGACCCGGAATCCATTCTTGCCCCTGCGCAGGCCGAGCTGGGCGAATCTTCGATGAATCGCCAGTTCGCGACACTCGCCGCCGCGGGTTTCGAAATGCACAATGTTCTATTTCCCGCGAAAAAGGACCCCCAGGCAGAGATCGTCTCGAAGTGGCTCAAAGGTCTCGTGCGTGAAGACCGGATCGAAACGCTGGAAATTCAGATCGAGGACCGGTGCGACATTTCCCAGGACGGCCCCATGCCGGCCGTTCCATGGAATCTCGTCTATGACGGTTACGTCGATGTCGACGAACTGACGGAAGCGTTCCAGACCGATGCCGCGACCGCCTGGGCTCGCTTCTGGGGCGTTCGGTTCGACCTCAGTTGCGGCCAGAACGTGAACCCGCTCAAAGCGGACCACCGCATCGACCCTCGCACGGCCCGGGCCGTGATCGTGATGGATGAAGTCATCAGCGGCCGTCTGTTGGCCGAAGAACCGGCCCGGAAGGCATTCGAGGATCTCCTGAAACGGATCGAGGAAATTTCGGATCCTGAAATGCCAGTGGCCGACGAGAGTGAGGCCTGCGCCGCAAGAGATTCGAAAACGCCCGTCGTGACGGTCTTGCATGACGCCAACGATCTGAAACGATACGTAAGGAAAAATGGCCTGCCGAACCTGCTTTACTGGTTGAGCCACGCCAAACCCGACGCCCTTTATCTGGAATTCGCGGAAGTCGATTCGGGCGACCGCAAGCCGTATCAGGAAGTGAAGCTCTACGATCTCGAACAGATCCTCAGCATCGAGCAGGAGGAAAATGATGAGGATTCCGGCAGGCCACGGCTCCCCCAGCGCAAATTGATCGCTTTTCTGAACGGCTGTCAGACTTCCGAGGCCTCCGAGCAGGGTTCGTTCCTCAGATCGTTCAGCCGTTTCGATCAGGTCAGCGGTCTGATCAGTACCGAGCAGGAAACTCTGGACGCCTTCGCGCATCAATTCGGCATGAAGTTCCTCACGGCGTTTTTCCTCGAACGGAAGCCCGTCGGAACCATCTTGCGTGACCTGCGCCGCGAAACCTTGCCCCTGGGGTTGCTCTACGGCACTTACTGCCCTCCCGGGATCCGCCTGGCCTACCCTCGAAAAGCCGCACCGCCAGCGCCGATACCGGTCGCCATTTCGGACTACCTGGGCCAGTCGCTGCGAAAACTCTCCGCCGCTTCGCTGGCACCTGCATCGCCCCGGAAAACCAGCGAACTTCCGCCGGTGTCGCCTGCGGCGGCCTGGCCGGAAAAGCCATATCCATCGCTCGGTTTTTATACCCTGGCGGACCAGAACCTTTTCGCCGGTCGTGAGGACGATTCCGCCCGCCTGGCTTTGACGATCGATTCGCCCTCAGTCCGAATTCTCTTGTTGCACGGAACTTCAGGATCCGGGAAATCGTCCGTCATTCGTGCCGGACTGATTCCGTATCTCGAAGCCCATGCAGTCGGCTATGCATTCCCGAAGCGACGATCCGGCGGACCGGTCGATTCGGAAAAGATTCACCTGTTTTTCCGGCCTTCGAACGACTTCACGGGCCGCCTGGCCGGTGACCTGATGTCCTTCACGGCCGAACTCTATGCGCTTTCTCCTTCTCCGGACGGCACGCCTCAGCCGCCCGTGAACCTGAGGCCGATTCTGGCTCGCTGCGTCGACGATTCGAAATCCGACCTGACGCATGACGAATTGAAAGCCGCCCTGGATGACCCGAGTCGCAACTCGCTACTCTGCGAGATCCTCGACGCGCTCACGGCCGCGATCCCCGAAAGACTTGTCGTCACGATCGATCAGGCCGAAGAGATTTACACGCTGGCGCCACGAGATTCGCCCGATCAGGCAAGAATCGCCGAGCGGCGCCGCCAGAAAGCTTTCTCGCTGTTGCGTGGCTGCCTGGCCGGGTCGGGCCGCTGGAAAGCGATCCTCAGCTATCGCACGGAGTATCATGGTCGAATTACCGACGAATTGAGGACCGGGGCGATCGCCACTCCCGGCCTGGCCGATTATTTGATCACGGATTTGAACCGCGAACGTCTGAAAGCCGTCATCGCGCGTCCGACACTCGATGAAGTGCTGATCCCGGGGCTCGAAACGCCTCGTCAGAAATACGGTTTCGTTTTCGAAAAGGGTGTCATCGACACGCTCGTCGACGGCATATTCCGGCTTCGCGGACGAAATACGGACAGCGTCCTGCCGATCGCACAGGTCGTCTGTGCCCAGCTCTACGATGAAGCTAAGGCCGGGACGCCGGCCGGGCAATCCCCCGCCACGATCACGAAACAGATGCTTCAGGACGTTCGTGTCGGAGCGTTTCTGACGGAAGTCATTCCGGATCCCGTCGCGATCGTCGAAACGCTCGAGACCGTGCATTCGCAAGGCAGGCCGAAAAACCGCGAATTCGAAGACGATCCGCGATCCGTCAAAACTCCGGATGCCTCCGCTCCCATTCTGAACATTCTTGAGAAATATGCGGACGACGCTCTGGCCGAAATCGCTGCCAGTGGGCGTCAGACCGGTCTCGAGCGGTTTTCGAACCACATGGGGCGCTGGATGCCCCGATATTCGCGCGGCATTGTGGCTCGGGTCAGTTCGCGGGTCTACGACCTCAAACGTATGATGACGGAGCTGTTTCATCGTCAGCCTGACGGTTCGCTCACGACCGATGAAATTTCGAAGCGGTTCGCGTTTCGAAAGTATTGGCGAGGTACTCCGGAAGACTTCGAAACGGCGCTCGAGCTCGCCACCCGCGCCCGACTTCTGCGAGTGGATTCGACGTCGGGGAGCGACGACTCGGAAGAGGTGACGATTCGGCTCGGGCATGACACCCTGGGCGCGGTCGCCAATCGCTGGGCAGCCGCCGATCGGCGCAGGGAGCTGCGGAACAAGTTTCTCTTCCGGTCGCTGACGGCCTGCCTGCTGCTCGCTTCGTGCGGCGTGTACATGTGGTGGAACAACAGGGAACTTGCCCAGGCCAACGATGTCGCGGAGTTCGAAAGAAATCGCGCCGATCTGGCCGCGGAAGTGATGCGAAAGCAGCGCGACGACGCGGAATCGGCACGTGCTCTCGCGATGGAACAGATGCATCTGGCGAACACTCTCAGCGCGAACGCCAATGTGATGCTCGCTCAGAACCTGTACGAACAGGGCCTTCATGCGGAGGCTTCGACGAAGCTGATGCTGGTCGACGGGAAATATCGGACCTTTCCCTGGGCGATGCTGAGCAATCAGATCAAAAACGCTTTCGTCGATTTCGATTCGAAACTGAGCGGCGATATCGCTTCGACAGTCTCCTGGAAAAACGGTCGAATGCTCGCCGCGATCGGAAACGATCGAGAACTTTCGCTTTGGGACGATTCGGACTTGCGTGAGTCGCGCACGCCGAATGCTCCAGGGAAGCGAATCCAGGCGATCGCCATTTCCCCTGACGAAACCGTGTTAGCCGCCACTCATGACGATGGCTCGATCCTCTTCCGGGACTTGACGAAACGAAGCTCGTTTTTCACGTCACATGAGCCGTCCGTGAAAATTCTGGCGATCGCCTTCTCGCCCGACGGCAATTTGCTGGCCAGCGGTTCGACTGACAAAAAGATCCGGCTCTGGGATTCGAAATCCGGTCAGCTCAGGGCCACGTTCGGAAGTCATGCCGGTGCCGTGACCTCGCTAGCATTTTCCCCGGCAGGGAAAATCCTCGCATCGGGTTCCGATGACGATTCGATCCGAATCTGGAAGTTCGATACCGGCAAGGAGCTGCGATCCCTGTTCGGTCATCGGGGCGATGTCAACACGCTGAACTTTTCGCCCGACGGCCGATTTCTCGCTTCAGGGTCGGAAGACTCCGCCATCATTCTCTGGAATGCGGCGACCGGTCGAGAAATGCGCGTGTTCAATGGCCATCTCGGCGGCATCACGTCCATCGCGTTCGCGAGCGGATCGAATCACCTGATCTCAGGCTCGAAAGACGCATCCATCCGAATCTGGGATTCGGCTACCGGTAAAGAACTTCGCACGCACGCCGGGCTGACGGCTGCCGTCAGTTCGCTCGCGATCTCTCCGAACGGCAAGTCGATGCTCTCCGTCGCGAAGGACGGCACGATCCGGTCCTGGAACCTGAGTTCCGTGACCGCGAGCAGAAAACTTTCCGGGCACACTCGCGAAGTCGGTTCCATCGCGATTTCGCCCGATGGCCGAACGCTGGCTTCAGGCTCGTCGGATCGAACCATCAGGCTCTGGGACATCGCGACCGGCAAGGAAACCGGAAAACTGACTGGTCACGGCGACTGGGTGCTTACGGTGGCATTTACACCGGATGGAAAATCACTGGCGTCGGGCTCAGGCGATTTCGAAATCAAAATCTGGGACCTCCTCACCGGCAGAGAAAAGTCGTCGCTGCTTGGCCATGAGGACGCCGTAAGAAACGTGGCATTTTCGCCTGACGGCAAGACGCTCGCTTCGGCATCGTCGGACCGGACTGTCATTTTGTGGGATTCCGCATCGGGAAACATGATCGACACGCTCAAGGGCCATACCGACATGGTGCGTTGTCTCGCTTTTTCGCCTGACGGCAGTACGCTGGCGTCAGGCTCCCTGGATCATTCGATCCGGATTTGGGACATGACGACGCACGCGACGATCCGTACTCTTCAGGGGCACCGGAACGGCGTTTACGACGTCGCTTATTCCCCTGACGGCAAGACCCTCGCATCGTGTTCCGCGGACCGATCGGCCAGGCTCTGGGATCTCGCAACCGGCAAGCCGATCGCCAAGTTCTCAGGGCATCAGGACATCGCGCGAAGCGTCGCCTTCAGTCCAGACGGCAAAGTGCTCGCGACCGGCGGCGACGACCGCACTGCCAGGTTATGGGACATTCGAACCTTGCAGGAAATTCGGAAAGTCGAATTCGAATCGCCGGTTTACGCTTCGAAATTCGTCTCCGCTGGCCCGGGATATCCGCCGACGGTCGGGACGAATCTCGCGATCGCTTCGGGGAAATCGATTTCGCTCTTCGATTCGAATGTCGACGAAGTCGAGGACCGATCGCGCCGTGCCGAAAGAATCGCCCGGATGTTCCTGGCATTCCGGCCGCTGTGCGATGAAGCGCTGGAGACGATCCTCGGGAATGACATTCTGGGCGACGACGACAAAGCCAGGGTCGCCGGCATCGTGCGTCGATTGATCGAAATCGAACACGAACGCGCGGTTTCGAATTCGATCCCTTTGCCGGACGACATTTTCGGACAATGACGCCTCGATCTCCGGATTCCCGGAAATTCAGCCATCAATCGCAACGAAATCACGAAGGAATTTGACATGCCAGATACGAACGATTCCATCCGAGCAGCTCTGCGTGAAAATATGCAACTGGAGTTGCGTGCCAGGGCCCTGCGGCAGGCGATCAATCTGGCCGCGGATCCAGGAGCGGTCGCGGAGAGATTTCGATCCGAACTGACCGAGATCGAGAACAAGCTGAGTGAGCTGCAGGCAAAACCCATCGTCCTGGATTCCGTGGACAAGATCGACAAGAAGAAACCGCCCGCGAAGCCGAAATCAGCCACGCGAGGCGGATCCTCGCCATCGGCTTTCGACTTTTCGGCCATCACGAAAGGACCAGGCTTCGAAGGGATCGCGACGAGCCGATCCGGAGGCCGTACCGTCGGCGAACTCGCCAGAGGGGTCGGCATCAGGACCGATTCCGTGACTCGCAGCGTTCGGAGCAACTCAGGCCCTTCGAAACTCGGGGCGGAAACCACCGGCCTGGATGCCCGCTACGACATTCGCATGGCACCGGTGCCGACTGGCGTCTATCACCTCCTCAACTCGGACGAAAATCCGCTGGTGGAAGTGACGGTGAAGTGCGTTTCCCTGCCACGTGAACGCAAGGCCGCCCGGATTTTCGTTCAGGCCTATATCGAAGGACTTTCGGCCAATCACGTCAAAACCTTCGAGCTGGAAAAGAACGAGGAGAAATCGATCAGACTTCTGCCGACCCTTTTGCCCGACAAGGTTCGCTTCATTACCGAAGTTCAGCGCGCCACATTGCACGTGATCGTGGAGGATCTCGACGGATCGACGGAACTGCACGATTCGGTGACGGTGAGCATGCTGGCCAGAAATTCGGGCCTGAACGCCATGATCGACCCCGTCACCAAGAAAACCACCGACTTGACCCGCTATTACGGGGCCTGGGTCACCCCTCATGCGGAACCGATTCTGAAACTGCTGAGGCAGGCGGCTGAAAAAACGAATGACAAAACCATCAGCGGTTATCTGACCGGCAAGACCAAAGACGTCACGGACCAGGCGAAGGCACTTTTCGACACTTTGAAAAATGAACACAAGATCACTTATATCAATTCCGTGATCGATTTCGGAGCAGGGGCGAGCTATTTCAGTCAGAGGGCCCGGCTTCCCCGGGAATCGATCGACCAGATGTCGGCCAATTGCCTGGACGGCACGCTGCTTTTCGCCAGTCTTCTGGAAGCGGCCGCACTCAAGCCGGCGATTGTCCTGTTTCCAGGGCATGCGCTCGTCGCTTGGCAGAACACGGACGTAGACAGCGACGACAATTCGAATCAGGCCATTCTCAAAGGCTGGACCTTTCTGGAAACGACCGTGATCGGCGGCAAATCCTTCGAAGAGGCCGTGAAATTCGGATCGCGGCAGGTCGAGTTCGAAATCGGTAAACCCGACTTCCTGATGCACAAGCTCATGGACTTGCGCCTGGCCGGGATTTTCCCGATGGAATGATGCTCCGTTCCTGGAATCCGGAATTCCGGAAGTCGAGTCCAGTCCGCTGAGATGCGATCATGGATCAGGTTTCGGCGGGTTTGTCCATGGCACTGATGCTCAGGATGACGTAATTGAAGGGGAATGGCTTTTTCTTGTCGGCCTTGAAATAGATCCTGGCGCTTTCCAGATCGTATGCGACGGAATCCCACGTCCATTCGGGGATTTTCGAGCCTGGATATTGAATGATCACGTACGATCCTTCCGCCAGCCGGCCGTGGGTGACGATATCCCCGAAATCGAGCCCGAGTTCGAATTGTTGAACCGGATAGTTTTTCTCACGGCTCGGGTCGGACAAGAACTTGAAGATGCTCACCGCTGTGTCCGAAACCTGGGCGATGACGGGGTTGAACGATTTGGCGAGTTGCAACCCCTGTTTGAAAGTTTCGGTCTGGAGAAATGCGATCAGCTTGGTGTCGTCCTCGTTCTGGACATTGACGGTCCTGACTTTCATGTTCAGGCCTTCTTCGCTGACTTTCAGGTTCAGAAAGACCGTCGACCCCTGAACCGGGGCACATTCGCCCTGGCGTGTCAGATACGTCGCGTCGAAATGCACCTGCTCCTTCTGTTTGCTGTCTTCGACCAGGTGCACGGTCGAGAAATTGAACAGGACATGGTGAATTCCGCTGCCTGGGTAATCGGCGACGAACAGCCTGTCGAGCGTCACTCGCAGCCCTGATTTTTTCAGCTCCGGCGACTTCGGTGCCTTCTGCATCGGTTTGATTTCGATCGGACCTTCCGGCGACTCATGCGTCGGAATGAAACCGATCAGATTGTCCGTATGCTTCCAGGCTGCATCCCCGGTGAGATTTTCACGCACCCAGTCGCTGACGGTATCACGAATGCCGAATTCCTTCGGGCCACCCTTTACGCCACTTGGCGGCCTGGAAGGTGCAAGTTCCTTGAGTTTCTCGATCTGGGCCTTTTCTTCCATCGCCCCCAGAACCTGAAACGATGCGAGCGGGTCGACGATCTTCGATTTCGAACTGGCCATGACTGAGCAATCCTCGCGTGAGATGTTGCGGACAATTTCGATCGTTCGTTCGATGCACTTTCGCCCTGGCTCGGTTTTTTTCGAAAAGGCCTGGGAATGCTCAAGGCCAAGAATCGGAATGCGTCTTGAGGCATGAACCGGCACGGCTGTGGCGCTCGCGACGGGCACCGTGCCATCACCGGCATCGGTCTTGCCAGGCACGAACTTCTTGCCCTGCCTCTTGATTCTTGTCTCGGTCCGCAGCCCCGTGCCATAGATCAGCCAGGTATTTTCATGAAGCGTCGAGGTGTCGCCGGGGGATTTCAGGAACTCCTGCGTTCTGAGATATTCATCGATGCGGGCGGCAAGGTCCGCAGCGATCACAGGGGCCAGCACGTCCGACCCGACAGGCATCAGTCCAGGCGGGCTCGCCGCTTCACGGTAGATCTTCAGAGCCGTCTTCGATCCGTCCAGCTCGGGCAGCCACGGCGTATCGCCGTCGTTCTTCGGATAATCGTCGTTCGGCAAGAGCGAAATCGCCCCGGGCATTCCACTGAGCTTGCCCAGAAAGTCCGCCCGGTCGCCACCGAGAATCAGGGCGAAAATGCGATCGAAAAGATTCGCACCGATGCTCGCCAAGGTCGAGGCATTCGCGTCCCCGGGCGTCGCATCGAATTCCGGGATGAGCCCGGTGAACATACGGCGGTAAAGCGTCGGAGAACCCACGGCAGGCTGACAGCAATAGACGACTCCGGCGACGGATTTCTTAAATTCCGGATCGGCTGCGAACGCGGCCCTGGCGACCAGCCCGCCCATGCTGTGAGTGACGATAACGAACCGATCCGCCCCTTCGGTCTCGCGAATCCGGCGGATTTTGTCCTTCACGTAATTGCCGAGCCTTCTCAGGCTTTGTCGCCAGTCGTAACCGACGGCGTGAACGAACGGGCCGTATTCCTTTTCGAGATCCGTGAGCAGGTCACCGTAAAAGCTCCAGGACACCGTCCCCCAGCCATGTTCCAACTGATGCGGTTTGGCCGAAACCGAAATCGGGTCGATCAGCACACCCGCAGGCTGACGCACATGCACGAGATTTCGGAGATAACCGGATGATCGAAGAGGAGTCGGAACCCAGTCCACCATCCGGGCCACGCTGTCCGGGTCCCAGAACATGCCGCTGTTGGGAAAATAGAGCCGTGACCCCATGATCCCTGGCAAAAAGATGACGCTGGGTGGTTTTGACATGAAAGTTCGCTCTCGTGTGGAAAGTTCGAATTCCGATCGGAAGGCCGAGGATGTGAGACGGATCCGGGCGCAGCTCGCCTGCAAGTCGACGGCGGCGAACTCACTTCAGCTTTTCGAGGAAGCCTTCCGTTTCTGTTCTGGCCTTCGATGGATCTTGAGAATCGTCCGTGAAACAGCGAATTTCCGCGGGTTGCCCGCCAATCTCGACTGAAGTCACATAGGCCGGCGATTCTTGAGAGAGCACGCCAGAGCCTGCTTTCGATGTTTCGAATGCGACGGCGCCAGGTTGCGGTCCGACCGCGGGAAAGGCGGACGCCTCGAACCGGATCGGGCTGCGAAGGAACCGCGGCACCTCCTCGACTTTCACGAATTGGGAACGAGAGCCGATCACGTGCAAGCCGAAAGCTATCGCATCCTGTCCGGTCGCTCGTTCATGAAAATCGATTTCGATCCTGTTTCGACCGTCGGCTGAGAGAAACTGGTGCGTGCCCTGAAGTTTCGAATCACCGTCGATCTCCAGCGAAATTCCGCCGATCGTTTCGGTTCTCTTGCCGTCAGCGGCCCGCGACGGCCGAACGGAAAACGCCGCGGGGCCATCCTTCGAAACCAGGCGCACGCTGGCCAGGATCTTTCTGAGGTCCGGTTCGGCGGCCGAATCGTCCGGAGCGGCGCTCAGCCTGACCTGAATGCATCTGCCCTCCGGAAGCCGCAAGATCCCGAAGTGCTCGCGCGTGATTTCCTCCCCATCGCCGACGACGTACGAAGCCGTCAGGCAAAGACGTCCGTCGCCTTCCCGGGTCGCTTCTCCCATGCGAACATCGCGAGCCGCAAGGAGATTCGTCGCCGTGGAAAGATGACTCCACGCGACCTGAAAAGGCCATGATTCAGGCTCGGGGCCGCTTGACACGGTAATCGTCACTCGCCGGCCGGTGCCTGTATCGACGAAAAGATAATTGGTGATGTCCGTATAGCCTGAAGTCGCGAAATCCTTCGAATTCTTACCTTTGCGAGCAGCCGGCGGTTTCTCTTCCGCAGCCGATTTCTTCTTCTTTTTCGGTGCGGCGGATTTCGGGGGAAGATCTTTCGCCACATCTTCGCCCGGCTTTTTCCCGGTCGTCTTCCGTCCCTTTCCATTCGCGGGAGCACTTTCAGAACTGGCCGGGGGCGTCACGATGACGACCGGTTCGGCCCTGTGATTCGCCGCCGTTTTCCCAAGTTTGTCAGGCATCAGTCGTACGGCCGGATCGCCCAGAATGATGTAGCTGCGCGCATCGTTATGCTGAACCCAGGGCCAGACCAGCTCCTCGGGGTCGGTTCGGGCGGATGCCGGCTTGCCTCGATCGGATTCGAGAATGCGGGTGATCTCGGTGGCGACCTGAGCGAAGTTGAGCTGAAAGCCTTCCATCGCATCGCCGATCGGCGTGCCTTCCATGAGCAGATATGTCGCGTTGCGGAAGGCGGCGATGCTTCGGACGTTGTCGCTTTCGAACGAGAATGTCCAGGCCCGGTCGATATGTCCGACACAAGCCAGGGCCCCACCTCGAGGGTGAGACAGCAGCCGCTTGGGCAGGGCACCGACGAAGGACTTGCGGGCGATGCGGCTACGCTCCCGTTTGTCGTCCATGAGATAGTCGTCGAATTCCGGAGTGCCGGCCCCGAAACAGGCGAAATGGAACGAAATGAGCCCGTGAACGTCCGCGTTCGCGTCGATATCCTCACCGGAGAGGAAAAAATCGTTCGGAATTTCGCCCGACCACTGATAAGGTCCAGGCCAATCCTGGCAGAGCAGGGCACCCTGAAACGGCAATTGCCGGGCATCCCCGAATTCGAAATCGACGCCGTGACTGGCCGTGAACACGAAAGCAGGGCCGCCCGATTCGACGATCGACTCTCGTATCAGCGTCTTCGTCGACTGGCTTCCCGACGACTCCGTCACATTCCAGCCCAGGTTTTTGCGCTCATTGAAACTGGCCGTCTCCTCGACGAGCGGCTTCACCAGCATTCCGGCACTCGATTCGGTCGCCGGGTCGCCTTCGTTCCTTACGCCGAAAAACTGCATCGCCTTGCGGCGACCGACGCCTTCCGTCTCAGCGCGAACGACACTTCGGGCGTAGTTCGCGTAATCTTCGACTTGATCGAACGTCAAACGGCCGACGGCATGATTGACGTCAAGCTGATACTGAAACGAAAACGGGATCTCTTCAGGCCCGCCGACCAGGAGCAGATAATAGGGCATTCTTTCCGGCTGAACCAGGCCAGCCCAGGGGGCATCGAACCGGCGCAGAAAATCGACGTTGGTTTCCCCCGTACCTGTCGCATAACCGTCGGAGCTCTGAAAGATCCGGTACAGGTCGCCAGCTTCGGCCTTGCGATGATCGAGCAGAGGCTTCAAGGCCTCGACGATCGCGGGATCGCACTTTTGCGGAAAAATCACTCCCCAGCCCGATTCCGCGATCTTTTTCGGATCGATACCGCCGATGGGCCGGAAGTAACCCGGCTTTTTGGCACGCTCGCGCAGGAATTTCCGGGCCTGTTCATCGGGCGGCAAAAAGCTTGACCGGGCGACTTCGGCCAGCTGATCGATCGTCATGGGCGGAGTGAAGTATTGGCCAGTCGATCCATTGACGCCGTTGAACACGAATTTGTTTCGTGTATCCGCCATGACTTGCGGCCTCCACATTCGGATTTTGTCGGGCGCGATCTCGTTCGGGAATCCGAAAACCACGAAACGGGTACGGACTCGCCTGATTAAACAGGTCGCCAAAGACCGGATCAAGGCATCGCCGGACATATCTTCCGCGAAATTCCGGATTCCTTAGCCCCGGCGCGCCCGAAAGCCTGGCATCGTGACACCTCGAACGACGCGAAGTTTCAGGCTCTCAGGCCGTATTTCTTGTCCTGGCGGGCCCAAGGCGTGTATCGTAAATCTTGCATCGTTTCGTTGATGGCTTCGCCGGATCGCTCACGCCGCGATTCGGACCGAATCGTCGTGAAATGTCCCGAACCGCTCGAGCATAACCATGTGGGACGATTTCGACCGCCACTGCATGCAGGAAGCGTTACGGCTGGCAAAGTCGGCCGCAAACCAGGGAGAGGTGCCGGTCGGAGCCGTTCTGGCCAAGGAGGGGCGAATCGTTTTTTCCGCCGGCAACGAAGTCGAATCTCGAGGTTCCGCCCTGGCCCATGCCGAAACGATCGTTTTGACGCAGGCATCGATCCTGCTCGGCCGTCACGGTTTCGAAGCGACGACGCTTTATGTCACGCTCGAGCCATGCGTGATGTGCGCGGGGGCATTGGTCGCGGCCCGGGTCGAATCGCTCGTGTTCGCGGCGCGTGACTCCCGCTTCGGGGGATGCAGGAGCGTTTACCGTATCGCGGACGATTTTCGTCTGAACCACAGACTCCAGATCAGGGAAGGTTTGATGGGAAAAGATAGCGGCGAAATGCTGAACGAATTTTTTCGCCATCTCAGGTTGCAAAAGAGCCGTGGTTCCGTATAGGATCTGGGTGTCGGAGGGGTGCCTGAGTGGTTGAAAGGGCCGGTTTCGAAAACCGGTGTACGGTTCACTCCGTACCGAGGGTTCGAATCCCTCCTCCTCCGTTCCATCTGCGAACGTGACCATCTCACCACGCGTAATCTCATCCTATGTTTCGAACCAAGACCATTGCGGGAACGCTGCTGACCTTGACGGCGGCAGCCATCAGCGTGAATCTGTCTTTCGGGCATGTTACCCGGCCCTATCAGATCGCTTACGCGCTGGCGGTCGTATCGCTCGTGGCATGTCCGGTTCTGCACTGGCGGCGTGAGCGTCGCAGGGTCGAGCGGATGAGCCCGGACGAAGTCGGTTCCTGGTCATCATCTGTCTACGCCGGCCCCAGCGATACCGCGGTCGCCTTGACGTTGACGGCGGCGACGTTGAGTCTCGTGCTTCTGTTGCTTTCACCGACACGCTGGCCTGCGGCAGTCGCGTTCGCTCTGGCGTTCGTGCTCTCGAATCTGCTGATTTCGCCCCGCAAACCTTTGCGAAGTCTGTTCGTGGCACTGGCGGCCACGCTTTGCCTCTGGCCTGTCGACGATAACCTGACGTCCAGGTTCGAGAATCGCCTGAGCGTTTACCTGGCGCGACTCGCCAGCGACCGGCTCGATACGCACTCGGTGCTGAACGTGCCTCAGGGTCGTGAGATCCGCACTCTCGGCGGGCAGGTCAACGTCGGTTTACCGGACGGCAGGTTGCCTGCTCTCAGGCTGGGTGCGATTCTGGGTACGGCACTCGCCGTTTACCTGAAACGCAACATGCTGCATGTCGTGCTGATGGCCGTGTCCGGCTGGTTCTGGGCCGCAACGCTCTCCGGCTTTCACTATTACGGCGTCGTGTCGAAACAGAATTCGGGCGGTTTTCTGGAGAATCTGTGGGCGTACCCCGTTTTCGTGCTGCTGATCGGATTGATACTCATCGTGAGCACGGACCAGCTCTGGCTGGTGCTCGGAATCTTCAACCCGTTCGCCTGGTTCGCTCGCGACCGGAAACGAGCCGCCCGGAATCAGGAAGTCAAGAATGCGGAAACCGATCAGGTTCAGGCCGATGAGGAAGAAGAAGCGCCGCCGAGAGTTTTGCCTGGCGCCCTGTTCGCGGGAATAGGCGTTGCCGCGTTGGTCGTTGCGGTCCTCGATGCCGGACTCTGTTTCAGCCGTCATGGCAAGGACGCCAAACTTCAGACGGCATGGAATTCCGTTGCCGAATCGGCCGACAGGAGCTTTTTGCCCGATCGCATCGGTCGCTGGGCGAAAACCGAACAGAAATCCCTGATGAATACGCTGGTTCCTGGTCGGGACGCCCAGATCGTCAACTCGTACTACACGAACGGCGAAAATCTTGCACGTGTCGCATTTCTGGGCACGTATGCGAGCTGGTTCGACCGGTATCAGGATTTCCAGCTAGCCGGCTGGAATTCCAGGTCGCAGAAAGTCGTGAATGATCCGGCACGGGGCTTGTCCTACGTCGTGAACGATTTCGCCCTGCCTACCGGCGAGCACTGCACACTGATTTATCAGATTTCGGCTCTGGACGATCGCGAGAACCCTCTGTTGCCAGCATCGGCTCGTTCTGTTCAGGAAAGTCTACTCTGGGAGTTTTTCCAGGGTATGTTCTTCCGCAAGCCTTGGCAAAAGGGCTACTATATTACTGAGGTTGCACTGGAGAGCTTCGGGCCGATCTCTCCCGCGGAGTCCCAGTCGCTGGACGAACTGGTTCGGACCGCTTTCGAAATCAGGCCTCCCTCGAAGCTGCGTACGACCGACTGACTCGCACTTGGCCGATTCGATGACATCCGTCACTGTCGCTGGCCATCGCTCCGAAAGCCAACGCTTCCGTGACGGAGCATCGATCATTCGGACCGGAGGATGCGAAACTGATGGGCGAATCGCCAGACGATTTCGAAATCGTTGACCGCTCCGACTTTGATGAAGAGTCGGAGTCCGCCGACGATTCGGAACGCCCATCCAAATGGTCCGAAGATTTCGAAGTCGGTACCGAACTTGAGCTGGGAACGAGAAAAGCGGACTTAGCCGTTTTTTCACGGCTGAGGCAATTTTTTGCGATCTTGTTCGCCAAACCGGGACATGCCGACACGGGTTTCGAGATCGTCGACCCGGATCAGCAATTCGACGAGGCACAGTCTCCGGAAATTCGTGATCGACACGATTCATCCGATCGTGTTACGCCGAAACCTCCACGATTCATCGAGACCAAGGTCGTCGATTCCCGCATCGAACGTGGCGAGAACCGGGTTTCGTCGTTACCTAGCCCCGTGTATGACCGCGGTTGGCCAGACGCGTCGACGGCTCAAAATCAGGAACCCGACGGGGGAGCGCCGGAAGCTCGAAACAGGATCTACGCCGAGCGGATCGAAGAGATGATCGATAACGGTCATCTCGAAAACGACGAAGTCATCATTGCGGACAGGACACTGGACGCGAATCGACTGAGTTGGATCGATATACTGGTGTTGCCGTTCGCGCCATTCCGCTGGATGGCCACAAGGCTCACGCGGAGAAAGATTCAGGGCGATATCACCGATGATTTCGCCGTCGCCAGCAAGCGAAAAGTTTTGCGCGTCCGCAAGGAATCCCCGGAAACGCCAGGTGGAGCCCAGTTCGGCAAGGCGCTTGCCGACGCTCGATCCCTGTCGGACACCGACGAATTGAAAATCGGCACGAGTTCGATCGCGCGGAAAGTTTCGGACACCGGTATTTTTGACTCGAAAGAGTTGCCGGCTGATTCCGTCGAATCCGCCGACGATGATCCCGTCGTCTCCAGGAATCGGAAGGCTAGCCCGTTTTTTCGCACCAAAACCGAATCGTCAGCCGGTTCCGCGGCAGCCGCTTACGAATTCGAAAGTTCGGGAAATCCGTCTGGATCGGCCGAGGCACCGGGTTCTCATGTCGATGAGCCGCTCACTCAGGCGAACTCACTTTCGGGTCGGCTTCATGAACTTCTGGAAAATTCCGGTTATGCCGGAACCAAAGAAGATCATGACGAGCCTCTGGAGGTCGGTGTCCCGCTGGAATCGGATGCGGTTTCCTCAGCCGTTCGGGCCAGATCCGCGCGCAGCCTCGTTTCGCGGATCCTCTTCTGGTTTCTGACGATTCCGAAGAGGTGCATGAACGCGGAAGGGGATCTGTTCGAACAGCGTCGGCTGAAAATCGAGCCGCTACTGGCCGCGATTCCGGCCGTCGCGACACTGACGGTCATGGCGTTCATGATCAGCCGGAATTCGGACATCGACAAATTCGAAACCTACGTTTCGTTTCTGAACGAATCTCGGCGGTTCGACAAGGCAGGCGAAACGGACGCGGCTTTGATCGCCGCGATGCGTTCCTGCTTCGAAAACGCGACCCCCGACAACCGATACAATGCCGCCAGACTCTTTTCCAAATCCAAAGATCGAACGGAGATGGCGCGCGGGTACAGGTTGATCCGTTACCTTGCGTCGACGGCCGGCGGAAATCAGGCTGACGCCCACCTGTTCATCGCGGACGAAATCCTTCGTCAGGTCGAGCACGATCCCAACTCCAACAGAAATCTGTTCTACCGTTACCTTTCGGAGCTTCGCACCGGATTCGAGCGGTCTCCGAATCGCTATGACCTCCTGGAACGCCTTGCGGAAGGGCTTATGCTGATCGGGGAAGATCGATCGCTGTCGGGATTGCTGATCCCGACTCTCGAATTTTGGCCCCATGGCCATTTCTATCTTGCCCAGGTGGCATTCGGGAAGGGCGACGACGAACTTCAGAAAACCCATGCACTCGCGATGGTTCGTCATTTCCGCAGTACTCCGGCCGAACTCGAGGCGGACCAGAAATTCAGGATCCGGTTCGCGATTTCGCTCGCCTTGGCGGGTGAATTCTCCGAGGCCGAATCCTTTGTCCGTCAACTGACGGTGACACCCGGAAACGATGACTTACATAAGTCGCTGACGGAAAAAATCGACCTGATCCGCATCATCACACGCATCAACGAATTCCCGAACGATTCGGACCAAGACATCGAAGTGCTTGGGTCGCTTCTGGAAGCCGAAGATCTGAGCCAGAGTTTCGAAGCGGCCGTCAAGCGCCAGTTGTTACGCAAGGGGCCACTTCGGCCGGCATTGCTGAAACTCTGCCGCAACCTCTTCGCGACTCGGAAAGACACGTTCGACTCGGACGATTACGTCTTCTGGGCATCGATCCTCCGGCAGAATCAGCAGAATGACGAGGCCCGTGAATTTCTGGATCGAGCCGTGAAACTCTCTCCGGAAAACGATATCGCTTCGAACAACCTGGCGAATTTGCTCTACAAGCTCGAACCCGTCGACCTGGACCGGGCCCTTTCGCTTTGCGAATCGGTCCTGAAAAGGAATCCGAAAGTGCCGACGTTCCTCGAAACGCGTGGGCAAGTTCTGGCGAAACTCGGCCGGGATGAGGAAGCCATCGCAGATCTTGTGAAATCGCTCGAAGCCTTCCCCAACGTTCCGGAGATCCACGAAACGCTCGCCAGATGCTATCGGAAAATCGGGAATGCCGAACTCGCCGATGCACACCAGAAAAGATTCGAAGAACTCAAGTCCAGGCCGGAATCCCAAGTGTCGAAAGCGCCTGGGACGGACGAATCCTGACATTCGATACCGAGATTCGTTGCCGCAATGCCTTCCAGACGACGCAAATCCCTACTCGCTAACTGGTTCGGCCGAAAACGGCGGGAAGTCAAAGGTTCCGCCAGGACCAGACGCGTCGTCGACGATCGCAAAAAAGACGAAAAGCCACGTAAACTACGTGACATCTATGCACTGCTGAGGGGCTGGTCGAAAAGAAACGATACGACGCCTCCCCCGAGTGTGTCGAACGCGATGGCCGCCCTCTTGAAGGACGTTTCGCTCGCGGCGAAAGAACTCGACGAAAGAAATGCCACGCAGCGGATCACGGGCAAGCGAAACGACACCCTGCCCGACCGCAAGGGATCACTCACGGCATTCGTCGCGTCCCTGATCGCTGTCCCTTTCTGCCTGCCCGCCGTCTTGATGTTCAGCGTCTGCATGACCCAGGTCATCAGTACTTTTTTCTCCGCATCGTCAAGCCAGGCCCGTTACGAGGAAGCGTACTTAAACGCGACGGAAGCCGCGAATCCGGAAGCGGTCGAATTGATCCTGCTGAAACGGCTCAGCTTTCCTGACGCGAATCAGAGCGACGCCCGATCGCGCTATACCAGGCATCTGATCGATTCCGGGAGTTACGCCACGGCACGTCGGTTCGTCCGTTCGATTCCGTTCGACGGCAGCGAACGTTCCGGCGAGCTGCAATTGAACGCGGCATCGGCGATCTCGAAAGCCGGGCTCGAGGACGAACTTTCGAAACAGGAATACGAGAGCCGACTGGTTATCGCCGTCGCGGACCCGTCGACCGCCGATCGCGCCCGGGCGCTATTGGGCCGATTCTACCGACAAACGGGCCAATATCGTGCGAGCGAGTCCATTCTCGAGCCGATCCGGGCGACGGAACAGGGCTGTCTCGAACTGGCACTGCTGCGCCATGCTCAAGGCCAGTTCAGCGATATCCCCACGACTCTCGCGCCTTATCTCGTGCGATGGCGGGAACGATGGCTCGCCCCGAAATCCCAGGCGGACATCGAATCGTCCGCCGAAGCGCTCATCCTGATGAATCAGGAATCGATCGTGCTCGAAACGCTCGACGAGCCTTCCGTGCCTGTCGCTCCTGACGTCGCTGACAAAATCCGGACCGAGGCAGCCAGGGCTCTCATCGATCGGGAGTTTCGATCAGGCAGCTTGCGGCTATGGAATGCTCTCGAAGAAATTCAGCGTCACTATAACCGGCTTCCTTGCTCGGAAGTTTGGATCGAACCGATCCTCAAACTCAGCGCCAAGGGAAGCCCGACGCGAGACAAGGCCATCACGGAAAGAGACGCGATCGCTTTCTCCAGGAATTGCCCGGCATCATTTCTGAACTCACTCGCCCGTAAAGCGATACGTGCTGATGAGACGGAATTCGCCGAAAAGCTGCTCGAATCGATTCGGACAAGGTTCCCCGAAGATCTCGATTGCCGCGAAACGCTGGCACGCCTTCTGACCACGAAAAGCCCGCGAGATTCTCAAAGTCAGGCCAATTTTACGAAAGCGCTCGAACTGGTCGATTCCGTACTTCGCGTCGCTCCGGATCGTCCTGGCGCGATCGAAATCCGTGGCAGAATTCGTGAAGAGAATGGCCAGATTGAGGGATCGCTCGAAGATTATCGTCTCGCGGTCGAAGCCGATCCGAAAAACCCGCGTCTTCATGAAGCGATCGCGCGAGTGAGCCGTAAGTCAGGCCAGGAAGACTTGGCCCGCATTCATGAACAACTCGCACGGGAACTGGCTGTCACCGATTGAACCTGAGGCCGGCCGAACCGGTGCGGGAAGTTCGAAAGAACGAGCACCCGCGGGTCAATGCGATGATCTCGGTAAACTCTTCCCAGGCTCGCCCGGGGCGGACGTCATGGTCGAGTCAGCCCGAATTTCATCGCTTGCGAAGTCAGTGCCCTTGGGTCCTTCCCATCGGCTCGGGGGATATCCTGTCGCACGTAAGAGCGGCTGAGCTGGTCGGACTTTTCGAGATCCCTGTGATGGACCGGCAGGCAGACCGTGAACGTGGAGCCTTCGCCCAAGCGGCTTTCGAGACTCACTTCGCCACCCATCAGCCTGCAGAATTCCCGGACGATCGAAAGGCCAAGGCCCGTGCCTTCGTGTTCGCGCGTCAGCACGCTTTCCTTCGAAGCCCGGCGACCCTGACGGAATTTCTCGAAGATCATTTCCTGATCCTCCGCCGCGATGCCCATGCCGTTGTCGACGACCCGGATCACCAGATTCGGGCCTTCGCAGGCGACATGCAACGTCACGATTCCGCGGTCATAGGTAAATTTGATCGCATTCGAAAGCAGGTTGAAAATGACTTGTCGCAATTTCATCTGGTCCTGATGCAATAGCGGCATGCTCGGGGCAAGTTCGGCCTGAAAGTCGATCTTCTTTTTCTCAGCCATCGGCCGGAGTTGGTTCCGAACGACGTCGATCAGGTCGTAGATCGAAAATTCCTCGGTGTGGATCGTCATTCGCCCGCTTTCGATCTTCGCCATATCCAGAATGTCGTTGATCATACCCAGCAGCATCCTGCCGGACGTCTGGATATTCGCCACGAACTTTCGGTGCTTCTCCTGCAGCTCGGGGGCCTCACTCAAGATTTCCGAAAACCCGATGATCGAATTGAGCGGCGTGCGGAGTTCATGGCTGACGGTGGCCAGGAAGTCGCTCTTCACGCGGTTCAGCTCATGCAGCGAAAGATTCGCCTGTGCCAGTTCGTCCACCTTGCGATCCAGGTCGCCGTTGACTTCGCGCAGCGCCTGTTGCATCGCCACCAGGTTGTGGAGCATCCGGTTGAACGCGTGCGAAAGCTCCTCGAATTCGTCGCCTGTCTGAATCTGGCTGCGGATATGAAGCACGCCCGCCGCGATCGCGTTGGAAACGTCCTGAAGGTGCTTCAGTGGTTTCACCACGATGTACCGGACGATCACGTAACTGGCGACCATCGCCAGGATGGCCGTCACCAGGGCCGCGGTGATGAGGATCGCCCGGTTCCGGTTGATCGCCTTCTGAGTCTGGTCCATCGACAGCGTAATCGAAACGACGCCGGCAAGATCGCCTGCTCGAACGGGCACGAATTTGCCGTTCTCTTCGCGCATCATGTGATTGAACGTGGTCGAACCCTGATGGCAGTCGACCAGGCAGCCCGGCTGGAACAGTACGGCCTGCATGTACTGATATTCACGTTTGTTCTGGACGATGCGTTCTTCGTACAGGCTCTGGCCGTTGGGGAAGCGCATCGCCCCGTCCTGGGCGCCGGCGTCGGCCGACCGGTCGCGATTCGCCGCCGCTTCCACGAATTTCCGCAGCACACGGGTCTCGAACGCGTCACTGGGCCCTTCGCTTTTCGCGGAATAGGGGTTGAAAACCTTCGGATAGTAGGACGAAAGGCTCCGCTGCGGCTCGGGAGCCAGCTCGCTCGAGAGTGCGTCCATCACTGGCACGAAATCGCTCCCGACCCAATATCTGGCATGCAGGTTCACCACGACAGGGTTGACCAGCATCCTCGCCGCCTGGGTGTTCTGCCCGAGCACGAGATTTTCCGTCTTTTGACCATAAAAATAGAAGCTCAGCGTGACCAGGATCAGAATGCCGCCGCCGAAAATGAACCGGCACTTGCGTTCCAGGCTGGTCTCGCCCAGCAAGTGCTTGAAGGTTCTGTAAGACATCGGCGAGCCCCTCTCCCTGATTCCGATCCGGCATCCCGTTTCCGCCCTGTGTCCGAATCGTCCGATCGCTCTACCGTAAACCTACAACAAAACGGGCGTTTCGTACAGTCGACGTTGCCCGGGATTCGGCTTCAACGGCCAGCCCGACGCCCCGGCAACTTCTGGCAAGTCGGGCAATAATGCGTCGGCCGGTTCGCCAGTCCGGTGATACGCATCTTCACCACAGGGGTTTCGCAGACAGGGCATGGCTCGCCCTCATGTCCGTACATGGCGTTGATGGCCAGAAATCCACCTTCGCCACCCATGACCGTCCGGTATTCCACATCGAAGCTCGACCCTTCCGCCTCGATCGCCAAGTTGAGAACCCTGCCGATCGCCGAGAAAATGGCCTCGATCTCCTTCTTTCGCAATTTCGATGCGGGCCGCTCCGGGTGCACCCGCGCTTCGAAGAGGATTTCGTCGGCGTAAATATTTCCGATTCCGGCGACCACTTTCTGGTCCATCAGTGCCGGCTTGATCGGGCGATTCGTACGTGTGAGCCGCTCTGACAGAACTTCGCACCTGATCTCGAGTGCATCTTCAGCCAGCGACTCGGCAATTTTCGCCACGGCGGCCTCCATGTCCGGAAAAAGCCGGATCCGGCCCAGTCTTCGCGTATCGCAAAAGCTCACGAACCCAGGGGCTCGATCGATCCGAAAGAGAAACCTGACGTGGTCCGGACGATTGTGTTCGACGATCCGAAACCCGCCGGTCATTCGAGGTTCGATCACCAGCACCGGCCCGCGCTCCGAGACGATCGCCACCCATTTGCCGCGTCTGCGGATTTCGGAAATGCGTGCCCCGGCGAAGGCCCGATCGATCGCTTCGCCCGTCGTTTCACGCAGCAGAAAGGGGTCGATCACCTCGGTGCCGCGAACGATCGCGCCCGCCAGCACGGGCCGCAGCCCCCGCACCATCGTTTCCACTTCCGGCAATTCGGGCATTTCTGATTGATCCTTTCCGATACGACGCGCCGATATTCTCCATTGAGGGACAGTCTGCCCGCAAGATGCGGGCCACAGTCTCTCTCAAGGAGGCCCGACACGGCGGTTTGGGCAATTCGCTCAATTTCGGAAAAATCTTCGCGGTGACCGGTTGCCGAAACCGGTCATCACGTGATAGATTTTGACAGGAATCAATCAGGAGCATCGTCCCGGTCGATGATCGAGAAACGTCGGCAACGCTTACTGGAAACGATCAACCGGCGGGGTTTCGCGACCCTTTCCGAGCTGGTGACCGATCTTGGCGTTTCCGAGTCAACCGTCCGGCGGGATCTGGAAGCTCTCGATCAGGCGGGGCTTGCCCGGCGAACGCATGGCGGCGCGATCTGTTCGGCCGAACTGCGTTCGATGCCTGCGCTGGAAGATCGCGCCGGCTCGATGACGCTCGAGAAGCGAGCGATCGGACAGGTGGCCGCGTCGCTGGTTTCCGATGGCGAAAGCGTTTTGATCGACGGCGGTACGACGACGCTCGAACTGGCCAGGACGCTGGTAGGCCGGCCGATCCAGGTGGTGACGAACAGCCTTCCGATCGCATCGCTATTGACCGGGCATTCCGGAACCGACCTGGTCCTGGTCGGCGGATACGTCTATCCGCGAACGGGCGTGGCGATGGGGCCGATGGCGATCACGGCGCTGGCGGAACTGCGTGTGCATCATGTGTTTCTGGGGGCTGCGGGCATCATGCCTGACGGCATTTACAACTCGAACACGATTCTCGTGGACACGCAGCGACAGATGATGAAAGTCGCTCTGAACGTGGTCGTCCTCGCCGACAGGACCAAGTTCGGCAAGCCATCGCTTTCGCGATTATGCGGGTTGAACGAAATCAGTCGTATCGTGACCGATTCCGGTCTGGCGGACGAACAGCGGGCGATGATCCGGCGTGTGGGTGCGGAGCTGATCACGGCCCGTGCCGACGTCACTGAGCCGCTGGGCTTGACGATGAGGGGAACTGCATGAGTACGGGAACGATCGCACGCGACCAGGTGGAACGGCTGGTTCGGGAGAGTCTCTCGCGGCGATTCGGCAGTGGTGCCGGCCCTGCTGGCCACACGCCCAATCTGGTCGTGAACATCTCGGCTCGCCATTGCCACCTGAACCAGGATGCCGTGAACATTCTGTTCGGTTCTGGCTACAAGCTTTCGCCGATGAAGAAGCTCTATCAGGACACCGACTTCGCCGCCAACGAGACGGTTTCGATCGTCGGGCCCCGGCAGCGGCTTTTGCCGAACGTGCGCATCCTCGGCCCTTGCCGCGATTTCAACCAGCTCGAACTGGCGTTCACCGATGCGATCAGCCTGGGCATCGATGCCCCGGTCCGCATGTCGGGCAACATCAAGGGCACGCCCGGCTGCCTGATGGTCGGTCCGAAAGGGAGTATCGAGCTGCCGGAAGGCGTCATCCGCGCGGAGCGGCACGTGCACATGTCCGACAAGGACGCCGCCTACTACGGCGTGAAAGCCGGCGATCGCATGCATTTGCGGATCGAAAGCGATTGTCCGACGACTCTCGAAGGCCTGCTCGTGCGGATCAACCCGAGCTGGAAGCTGGAAGTGCATATCGACACGGACGAGGGGAATGCCTCGAACCTTTCGAACGCCAGCAAAGTCTATCTGATCAAGCCCTGACGCAGCCGCGTGCGGGCAGGTGCCTGGCGGAAACGTGATCCGCCGGGCCGATTCGACGAAGTAACGTCTACGGCCTTTTTCGTGAACCTGGGAGAAGAAAACCATGGCCACGCCATCGATGGAAGCTTTGGGAATGATCGAATGCAAGGGCTTCGTCGCTCTTGTGGAAGCCAGCGACGCCATGCTCAAGGCGGCCAACGTCGAGCTGGTCGGCTGGGACAAGGTCGGCAGCGGCCTGGTGACGGCCTTCGTCGTCGGTGACGTCGCCGCCGTGAAGGCAGCCGTCGACGCCGGCGCATCAGCCGCGGGCCGCATCGGCGAAGTGGTGAGCGTGCAGGTGATTCCTCGCCCGCACGGCGATCTTTCCGCCGTTCTGCCTTTCAAGAAATCCTGAGAGGGAGCCGCAAAGCACATGGCCACCGCACCTGAAAAGAAGACAGCCAAGCCGGTCAGCGGCGAAGCTCTGGGAATCATCGAAACCAAGGGGCTCGTCGGCGTGCTCGAAGGCACGGACGCGATGCTCAAGGCCGCCAATGTGTCGATCGTGGGCCGGGTCCAGGTCGGCGGCGGATTCGTCGCCACTCTGGTCCAGGGCGACGTCGGCAGCGTGCGCGCGGCCGTCGAAGCCGGGGCTGAAGCGGCCTCACGCGTCGGCGAACTGATGAGCGCTCACGTGATCCCGCGGCCCGATCCGGCCGTGATCAAGATGTACGTCGGCTGATAGCCCAAAGGAGCCGACTCAATGAACCCCGCGATCGGTCTGATCGAAACCCTCGGGCTGGTGCCGCTGCTTTATGCCGTGGACGCAGCCCTGAAATCCGCGAACGTGAAAACGATCAGCGGCGTGATGAAGCTGGACGGCGGCATCGTGGCCATCATGATCTCGGGCGACGTTTCCAGCGTCCGCGCCGCGGTCGAAGCCGCAGCCGAAGCCGCCGCCCGCCTGGGCGAGCTGAAGGCCGCCCACGTCATTCCCCGCCCGGACGATGCCCTGCTGCCCGTGTTTCTGGGAGCTTCGAAGTCGTGAAAGTACTCGTCGCCAACCTCGGTTCGACCAGCTTCAAATATCGGCTGTTCGATCTGGCCGACCCGGCCGAACCGGTTCTGGCCAGAGGAGCCGTAGAGCGTATCGGCGCGGCTTCGTCGCCCTGTACCGTGCACTTGCCGAGCGGGCCTCAAACCCGCGAAGTGCCGGTGCCGGATCACGGCGTAGCGGTGCGGATGTGCCTGGAACAGCTCACCGATCCGGCGACGGGCGTCCTCAAAAGCGCCGGCGAGGTCGCGGCCATCGGCTTCAAGGCCGTACACGCCAAACACCTCAGCGGCGTCCAGCGGGTCGATGCGTCCGTGCTTTCAGCGATGGAAGCTTATTCGGACGTCTGCCCGGCTCATAACCCGCCTTACATCAAGGCGATGCGGCTTTTGTCCGAAAAGCTGCCGGAGATTCCGCTCGTCGCCGCGTTCGAAACCGACTTTCACCAGTCGATCCCCGAACCTGCCAAGCGGTATGCCATTCCCGAGTCATGGGCCACGGAACTCGGCATCAAGCGATACGGTTTTCATGGCGCCAGCCACCGATACATCGCAACACGGATGTCCGAAATCCTCGGACGCCACGATGCGAAGATCATTTCGTGCCACCTGGGCGGTTCGTCCAGCCTGTGTGCGATCTCAGGTCTCAAAAGCCTCGGGTGCAGCCTGGGCATGAGCCCTCAGACGGGCCTGCCGCACAATAACCGCGTGGGCGACTTCGACGTGTTCGCATTGCCGGTCGTCCTCAAGGAAACCGGCAAGTCGATCGAGGAAGTCCTGCACATTCTGGCCGAGAAATCCGGTCTCGAAGGAATTTGCGGCCTGAAGGACTTGCGCGACATCGAAACCGCCGCCGAAATAGGCGAAACGGCCGCGAAGCTCGCTCTGGACGTCTTCGTGACCGACATTCGCCGTTACCTCGGCGCGTTTCTCGTCACCCTCGGCGGTGCCGACGCGATCGTTTTCACCGGCGGCATCGGTGAGAATTCCAAAGTCATCCGCGACGGCGTCTGCCGTGATCTCGGCTGGTTCGGTATCGAGCTGGACGCCACGAAGAACCTGACGGCGAAGGGCGAAAGCCTGATCTCGGCCGGTTCGTCGCGGGTCCAGATCTGGACGGTTCCGACGAACGAAGAACTGATCGTCGCCCGACAGACGCGCGACCTTCTGGCCAGCCGCTGACAAGAGCGACTGAGCCTGAATCGGAAAAGGACCTATCGGAATGTTCGTGGCCAAAGTCATCGGTTCCATCGTCGCCACGCAGAAAGTCGCGTCGATGACCGGCCATAAGCTGCTGCTGGTCGAGCCGTATCGGATCGATCCCGCCGATCGGAGCAAACTCGTGCCGACCGGCAGGACGTTCGTGACGGTCGATCCACTCGGCGCCGGAGTCGGCCAGATGGTCCTGTTGTGCCAGGGCTCCAGCGCCCGGCTCACGCCCGAGACCGACAAGCTGCCGATCGACGCGGTCATCATCGGACTCGTCGACCAGGTGGATGTCGAAGGCCAGGTAATCTTCCGCGACGACGCGTCCGGCCCGGGCTGACCGCTCGAATCCCATCGAAATCTCTCGTCCCATTTGACGGAACCTGACGGAAAGCGAATCGGATCATGCAAATCAATCCCGAACTCATTCGCAGCGTGGTCCAGGAAGTCTTGTCCCAGATGGGCCCGGCCGGCCCCGGGGCTGCGATCGTGCCGCCGAATCGGCCAGACCGGCTCGGCGTTTTCGCTACGGTCGACGAAGCTGTCACCGCTGCGACAGAAGCATTCTCCCAGTTCAAGAAGAGACCGCTGGGCGATCGCAAAACCGCCGTCGAGCTGATTCGCAGAATGTGCAAGGATCAAGCTGAAGAACTCGGCAAAGCCGAACTTGAAGAGACAGGTATCGGCCGGCTGGATCACAAGATCGAGAAGCTCGCCGTCGTGCTCCAGTTCGTTCAGGGCGTGGAAGACATCAAAACCGACATCGAGACCGGCGACCTGGGCGTGGCCCTGACCGATCACGCCCCATTCGGCGTCATCGGCGCGATCACGCCCGTTACGCACAGCTTGCCCACGCTGGCCTGCAATGCCATCAACATGCTGGCCGCCGGGAACGCCGTCGTGTTCAATGCCCACCCTTCGGGGGCGAAGATCGCCGCTGAAGGTGTTCGTCGTTTCAATGCCGCGATCCGCAAGGCGATCGGAATCGACAACCTGCTGACGATCATCGATCCGCCGACGCTCGAATCGGCTCAGGCTCTGTTCGACCATCGTGGCGTTTCGCTGCTGGTCGTCACTGGCGGCCCGTTCGTGGCCAGGGCGGCACTTGCCAGCAAGAAGCGGGCGATCGTCGCCGGGCCGGGCAATCCGCCCGTCGTGGTCGACGCCACGGCCGATCTCGACAAAGCCGCTGCCGCGATCGTGAAGGGGGCATCGTATGACAATAACCTCCTGTGCATCGGCGAAAAGCAGGTCTTCGCCGTGGCCGAAATCTTCGACAAGCTGATGGACGCCATGAGCCGGCACGGCGGCTTCCGCCTGAGCCATCAGCAGGTTCAGGCGCTCACGGCCGCTGCTTTCCCGGTCGGATCCGACGGCAAGCCCCACTTGAACAAGGACCTGATCGGCCGCGATGCCGCCGTTCTCGCCAAGGCCGCCGGGTTCACCGTTCCTGCCGGCACGCAGGTGCTGTATGGAGAGACAGACGAAAACCACCCCTTTGTGCAGACGGAGCAGATGATGCCGTTCCTGCCGTTCGTGCGGGTGGCCGACGTCGACCGGGCGATCGCCCTGGCGAAGTCCAGCGAGCACGGCTACGGCCACACGGCGATCCTGCACTCTCGCGATACCGAAGTGATGAGCCGGATGGGCAAAGTCATGGAATGCACGATCTTCGTCGTCAATGGCCCGAGCACCGACGGCCTCGGCCTGGGCGGGGCAGGGCAGGCGTCGTTTTCGATCGCAGGCCCCACGGGCGAAGGCATCACCGTGCCCCGCACGTTCACGCGAAGGCGGCGTTCGACGATCGTCGGGGCGATGCGGTTCATCTGATCCGCGGTCGCCTGCTTTGTGACACAGAAACGTAACCGGGTATCCATCGAGTCGAATCATGCAGTTGGGTCTGGTGTTGGGTTCAGCGACGGCGACGGTGAAGCACCCTTCCTTCGAAGGGCAGCGGCTGCTCGTCGTCCAGCCCATCAACCGCGAAGGCAAAGACGACGGCGAACCGGTCCTCGCCTTCGACCGTCTTGGTGCCGGTCGCGGGCAAGTCGTCCTGTTGACCTCAGACGGTGCTCTGCTGCAGACCGAACTCGGGCGAACCACCCCCGGCCGATGGAGCGTCATGGCGTTGCCTGACGATCGCCCATGAGCCGTGCTTCGGCAACCCCGCAATTCACCGGAATTTCCGACCCATCCGCCGCCGATGTTTCAGCGGCCGTCATGGCGGTACTTCGTGAAATGGCGGGATCCGCTGCCCAGCCGGCAGTTCGCCCTTCGGCCCTGCATTCTGACGGAATGCGGATCGGTTCGCGGATCGGTTCATTGCAGGGAATTGGCACAGTCAAGGACGATTCGATCGTCGCCTTCCCCGGCAAACTGCTGCTGGAACGTCATGCCGTTTCGTTGCCTGAATCGACCCGCCAGATCGTCACGACGCCCTCGACGGTCGTCACGCCCCTGGCACGTGAGATTCTGCGTAAGCGCGGTGTCGCCGTCCGTATTTCCAACGCCTCCAGCATGGGTTCGCCGAACCCCGTCATCGCGGGTGAATGGGCCGTGGTAAGGCTTTGCGACAGTCCTCAGGCTCAGTCGCTCGAGAGCATGCTCATCGGCCGCGGGGGTGAAGGCTGGATCGGCTTCGACGCGGCTGCCGAAGCAGCTGCCGGATGGATCGAAACGCAGCCTGCAGGCCATCTGGCCGTGTTGGCGCAGTCGGCGGCTCATGCTCTCTGGTGGCTCATTCGCCAGGGGGTTCGAGCGGCCCAGGTTCAGGCATCTGCCGATGTCGAACGCATCGTGTCCGAATTCGCCCCGCGGTGTCTGGTGATCGAACCGGCCCGGCTGCCGATCCATGAAAGCCGCCAGATCTATCGTGCCTGGCGGGCCCTGGGTGTACAGCCATCGAAATCGATTGCGACGGATTCACCGTACTTCGTGAAGGAGGCCCGGTCATGAGGATCGCCGAAGTCGTCGGCCGCGTGACACTGGCCAGCGCCCATCCGTCACTCAAGCCCGGGGCCTGGATCATCGTCCGCCCCATGACGAAAGCCGCGTTGATCGAAGGCTCCGCCACGCGTGGCGAGGAGCTGGTCGTTTTCGACCCTCTGGGTGCACGGCCGGGCGACCTGATCGGCCTTTCCGAAGGTCGCGAGGCGGCCAATCCCTTCGGAAAGGTCAAGACGCCGATCGACGCCTACTGCGCCTGCATTCTGGACGACCTTCATCTCTGACAAGAATCTCCGACGAATCCGCGAAACACAAGATCACACAGGAATCCGGCCGATACGAAGGCCATAGCACGAGGAGAACGAGACCATGGCTTACGCAAGCGGACAGTTCAACGAATGGAAACTGCGCGAGGAAATGTGCGAAATCGGTCGCCGCGTCTATGCCAAGGGCTTCGCGGCCGCCAACGACGGCAACATTTCCTTCCGGCTCGACGAAAACCGCGTTCTGTGCACGCCCACGCGGGTGAGCAAGGGCTACATGAAGCCCGATGATCTCTGTATCGTCGACCTCGACGGCAAGCAGGTTTCAGGCAAGAAGAAGCGGTCCAGCGAAATTCTACTGCACCTGACGATCATGAAGACCCGGCCCGACGTCCGTTCGGTCGTCCACTGCCATCCGCCCCACGCCACGGCCTTCGCTGTCGCCCATGAGCCGATCCCCAAGTGCACCATGCCGGAATTCGAAGTGTTTCTGGGCGAAGTGGCCATCGCGCCCTACGAAACCCCCGGCACGCAAACGTTCGCTGATACGATCATCCCCTATGTGAAGGATACGGACACGATCCTGCTGGCCAACCACGGCACAGTGACGGCCGGCTCCGACCTTCAGGACGCCTACTTCAAAACAGAAATTATCGACGCCTATTGCCGTATTCTGCTGCTGGCCCGGCAGTTGGGGCCGGTCCAGTACTACTCCGACGCCAAGGCCGCCGAGCTGATCAAGATCAAGCCGAACCTCGGCATTCGTGACGTCCGCCTGGAGAAGGGCCTGGAAAACTGCGACCTGTGCGCCAATAGCCTGTTCCAGAAGGGCTATACCGATTTCGAACCCCAGCCCCATGCCTTCCTTCACCCGCGTCAGCAGGCGGAACTGGGCAGCACGGCCCCGGCTTGCGACGCCAATACCAGCGCCCTGGTCGACGCTGTCGTGAAGGCCATTTCGGGCGGCGGGGCGGCTTCCGCTCCTGCTCCGGCCGCGAACCTGAGCCCGGATCAGTTCGACAAGCTCGTCCATACCGTGACCGATCAAGTGCTGGCGGCCCTGGCCGCGACGAAATAAGCCGACCGAAGTGACATTCGAAGGGAGAACCAGGCGATGCATGTGAGCATTATCGGCGGCGGCGGATTGGTCGGGTCAAGCACGGCCTTTGCCCTGCAGTGCGGCGGCGTGGTCAGCGACATCACGCTCATCGACATCGGCGACAAGGTCAAGGGCGAGGCGCTCGACATCCTGCACGGCTCTTCGCTGGTCGCCGATCAGCGCATCCGCGCCAGCGGATACGAAGCCGTGGCCCAGTCAGATATCATCGTCATCACTGCGGGCCTGAGACGCAAACCCGACGAATCCCGGCTGGATCTGATCAACCGCAACACCGAACTGTTCCTGAACATCCTTGGCCAGGTGCATTCGGCGGGCATCAAACCCGGCGCGGTCGTCGTCGTCGTGTCGAACCCGGTCGATGTGCTCACCTATTTTGCCCAGAAGCGTCTGAACCTGCCGCCGGCGCAGGTGATCGGCCTGGGCACGATGCTCGATTCGGCCCGGTTCCGCAGCCTGATCGCGGCTGATTTGAATCTGCCACCGACGCAAGTGACGGCCACGATTTACGGCGAGCATGGCGACAGCATGGTACCCGCCTGGTCCGTCGCTCAGGCCGCCGGATTGCCGCTGGACAAATACCCCGGCTGGTGCAATCAAAAGGCCGAAGAGCTTTTCAAACGCACACGCGGCAGCGGCGCGGAAGTGATCAAGCTGAAGGGCGGGGCAGGTTTCGCCGTCGGCATCTCGATCCGCGAAGTCGTGCAGGCCGTGGCTTTGGACAGCCGACGTATTCTGCCCGTCGCGACCGTTCTGAACGGCGCCTACGGGATCTCGGACGTCGCCTTGAGCGTGCCTTCGATCGTCGGCGCTGGCGGAGTTCGAGGTGTCGTCGAAATCGACCTGACACCACGTGAGCTGACGGCCCTGAAGGCCTCCGGCGAAGTCCTCAAGGGCACGATCGCCGAAGTGCTCAAGACCTTCCCGGATGCCCGCAAGCCGATTTCCGGCTCGGCCGTCGTCGCTGCGAAGTCGTCAACGGACGCTTCGTCCGGCCCGCGTGTGACTCAGTCCGGCCCGGCCGGCAACAAGCCACGCGTCACGATCTCAGGCGGAGGCACCATCAGTGGCCGTTAAGTCTCTCGACCAGAAGCTCGCCCAGCTGTCGGCCAATCCTGATGCCGACGTCTTCATCCTGGCCGACGCCAAGGATGCCGACATGGCCTTCGGCATCGGCTCGCCTGGCAAGAGCCCCGAAACGCACGCCGGCGAAGCCCGCTTCCGTTCGCTGGAAGAATACCGCGACCTCATGCGGCGCATTACGCATCAGGGCCTGGTCGATATCATGCTGATGTCCGTCAGCTCCAATCACCGGTTGACGCTCGAAGAACGCATGTTCGAGCACTCGCACGTTACCCCCGCGATTCGTGCCAACGACACGACCGACGTCCACCTGGCACGTGGTTCGACCTATGCGAAAGAGGCCGCCCGGCCGTTCCGAACGGCGAGCCTGGACCACGCACAGTGCGGCCACCTGGATTGTGCGCCGGAAGAGCGTTCGCTTGGGGCGAATCTCGGGCTCTATTCCGTCACGTTCAATAATACGCTCAACGACGATTTGCCGACTCTGGAAGCTTTCCACCGCTTCCGCGAAGAAGCCGAACGCAAGGGTTTCCACTACTTCCTGGAAGTTTTTGACCCGAACGTGCCCGGCCGGATTCCAGGCGACGTACTGCCCGGATACCTGAACGACATGATCGCCCGGATGCTCGCGGGCGTCGCTCCGGCAGGCCGGCCACAGTTTCTCAAAATCGTATATCATGGCCGCAAAGCGGTCGAAGAGCTGCGCAACTACGACAGTTCGCTCGTCGTCGGCATTCTTGGCGGTTCGGCCGGCACGACGTTCGATGCCTTCGACATGCTCTGGGACGCGAAACAGGCCGGTGCGAAGGTCGCCCTTTACGGCCGAAAGATCAACAACGCCGAGAATCAACTGGCGTTCATTCAGTTCCTGCGGCTCATCGCCGACGGCCTGATCGCCCCAGCCGAAGCCGTCAAGGCCTATCACGCAGTACTGGGCAAGCTGGGCATCCGCCCGCATCGCCCGCTGGAGCAGGACCTTCAGCGCACGGATACGGCATCGTCATACGCCGGAACGAAATCGACGGCCAGCGTGCCGGTTCCGTCGGGCAGGTTGACGCCGACATCAGCGTCGACCGCGACTTCGAACGCCCCTGCGGTCAAAAAAGACTGCGGCTGCGGCTGTGCAGGCGCTGGCACATGCGCCCCGAAACCCGCGCCGAAAGCCTTCGAACTGGCCCCGGTGGCCGTCGCCCAATCGGTTTACCCCGACTTCGCGAAGATGTCGGCGGTCGAGCGGCTGGCGTACCACCGGAAGAGGTTGGGACTGGGATAATGATCGAGTGATCCTGGACAGGGAGACTTCGAATTTCGCACCTGTCCGAGGACACGATCTCCGGGTGACACCGATTCGATCCCATCGCGATCGGACCGGTGAAATCGTCCGGCCGAATGATGTGCGCGATCGACGCGGTTCGTCCGCGCACTTTCCACCCTGATGGCAAGATCGGTCGATTATTTCCCGCCGGCCTTGAACTCATCGGAAATGAGTGCGAGGACGGCGTCGTTACAGGCTTTGGGGTTGGCCGTGTTGCAGGCGACGAGCACGGCGAAGTCTTTCGCCGGCGCGAGCCAGGCCACTGCGTACCACATCGTGTTGCTGCCCGCGTGGGTCAAAGCTGGGCCGCCCGCCCAGGGCTGGTTGTCCGCGATCCCCCAGCCCATCGCATATTTCGGCTCGCCTTCGGCGGGAGTGTGCAGTTTTTTCAGCGTTTCGGGTTTGACGAGTTCGTTCTTTGAGCCAGGAAGGTTGGCAGCGACGAATTTGGCCCAGTCTTCGACCGAACAGTGGACAATTCCGGCAGGACCGATGGCGACGGGATTGTCGGCACCAGGGCCAGGTTCGACAGGGGATCCCGCCACGCCGTGGCCACGAGGGTGATCGTTTTTCCCGGCGACTCCAGGCGCGCCGAATCCGGCGGTCTTCATACCCAGCGGAGCGAACACCTTTTCGCGCATCAGGCTTTCCCAGGATTTGCCGGTCACTTTCTCGGCCATGTGCCCGGCGATCGCGTAGCCCGCGTTCGAATAGATGAATTTCGTCCCAGGGGTCGCTTCGGGCTTTGCAGAGGTGACACTCGTGAGTACCAGCTTACGGGCACTTGTGGGTGTGCCCTTGTGCTTCCAGAGCTTTCCCCAGACAGGCCCATTTTCGAGCTGGCCAGGGGCACCGCCACGATGCGTCAGAAGCTGTTCGAGCGTGACGGCCTGATACTCGGGATTCATCGATTTCCTGAGTTCGGGGAAGGTCTCGCCGAGTGTCTGATCCCACTTCAACTTTCCCTCGTCGACGAGAATGCCGCAAAGCATGGCCGTCATGGCCTTGGTGTCGGAGCCGATATGGAAACGATCGTCGGCGGCGATTTTCTCCGCCTTGCCTCGAGATCTCACGCCCGCGAAACCGCTGGCGACCGTCTGGCCGTGACGAACGACGACGACCGACATTCCGGGAACGTCGTTCTTCTGAATGACGGGAACGAGCAGACCGGAAACGTCCCGGACGACCGGATCCGCGGAATGGCTTCGGCCAGGTGCGAGCCAGATCAACACGGTAGCGAACAAGATGTGCTTCATGCGACTCGCTCCAGAGAATGACGTCTATCGTGAAAAACCGAACCGTTGATCATCATAACCCGGATCGATATCGCTTCGCGACGGCGATCCCATCATCGCCAGACCGTTCGACGCGAGCATCGCATCAGGGTCTGTCTCTCGTGACATTGGGGGTCGGGACGAATACGCGATCTGAGGCCGGAATCGAATTTCCCCAGGCACGTGCCAGTTCTCACTGTCGCGGATCGTCACTCGACGAAGTCAAGAGATCGCATCGAGGAGATGACAAGAAATGGCGAATCTCCAGAGATTTTCGTGGGTGAATCTCCATTTCGGAATCGGTCAGGATCGGGTCGCATCGTCTCATGAAAAAGCTATCCGGTGCAGGACAACCAACCAAGGCGATCGCGTTTTAAGCTTCGATCATCGCAATCGGCCTGAAAGCGGCGAAACCCGGCAAGCTGGCGCATACGTCATGCGAACCGATCGAACCGAAATACCGACAGCAATTTGCATCCATCCATGAGATCGATCATGAATGTGACGCTCGACAACCCACGGAAATCCCTGAAGAACCGTCTCAAGGATCGCAAATCGAACGACCGTGCTCCTCCGGCTTCGAAACGAGCGCGAGAGGATTTTTCCCGCGAGGCTCGATCCAGGCGTGGAACGGGTTACTTCGATTTCAGAAGACGAGCCCGTTCCGGATTCCGCAATGTCATTACGGGGCACGATTCGTAGAGTTCCGCTAATATCGTCCGGGCTTCGATCAGGTCCGGCCGGTCTTGATGGAGCTTTTCGATCGCATCGATCGTTTCGCGAAAGATGGCTTCGGCTCGCTCGACGTCTCCATTCTCGAAATGCAGATTTCCTTTCGAGATTCTGAGCCGATGGGGCAGAAAGACATAAATGTCGAATTGGGGATGACGAATCGAAATCCGGTCCGCTCTTTCGATGGCTGCCTGATATTGGTCCTCCGCATCTTTGATCTCGCCCATCCGTCGGCTGATCTCAGCTTGTTTCGAGAGCAGCGAGATGTTCGCGGCTTCATGGTAATGTCCATCCTCCGGCGCCTTCCGCTTTTGAATTTCGTTGACTATGATCGCTTCGGAAATCAATTTCGCAGCATCCTTCAGCCGTTCCTCCCGGTTCGCGATATCCGCCAGCATCGTCAGTGCCCGGTATTCGTTCGCCAGAAAGACAGGTTTGTCCGGAAATCTCGAAATCAAATCACGCGCGATTCTCAGTCCTTCTTCAGCCTCACGTCGGCTTTCGTCGATTTTCGATCGGCCGTAGAGAAACCCGGCCAATGTGTTGTGATGAAATGCCAATGCATCGGTCCAATCCGGGTCGCCCGGAAAATCCCGGTTCAAGGCTTCGGCCGTTTTCGAAGCTTCGCGTGCGTCCGCTTCCGCTTTTTCCGGGTCGCGGTTCGCAAAATGCACATAGGCCCGAAACGCCAGGCTACGTGCGAGGTTGTATCGAAACCATTCTTTGTCAGGGCGTAATCGGGCGGCCGTTCCGAACAGATCGACGGCACGGTCATAATGCTGAAGGGTCAGCGGGCGATTCGCTTCCCCGTTGCTGGCGTCGAAGGACCGAGCCAGATGATGATGTGCGATGCCCGCCCGGTAAAGAAACTCCGGGTCCTCTCGATTCGCCGGTATCTCGACGCTCGCTCGATCGGCGATATCGACCATGCGTTGCAGATAGTCATGCGTTCGGCTCGATCCCAATGGCAGCGACTCCGTCAAGCTGACGGACGCTAAAGTCATATCCCGCAGGAATGCCCTGATGACGTTCGTCGTTCTTTCGGCACGTTCCCTGTCAATTCGTGCCTCCTCAAGCGATCGATTCACGCGGTAATTCGCCGACACGAGGATTCCCAGGAGCAGAAACATCAGAGACGCAAGGATCGCAGCCCAGGCCGCGACGGACTTGCGGTGACGGATCGCCCATTTTTCGAGCTTTTTTCGGGCGGTCGGCGGCTGGATCGTGAGCGGCTTGCCTTCCAGAAAGCGATCGAGCTGTTCGGCCAAGGCTTCCATCGTGGCGAACCGTTCCGCGGGATCCTTCGCCAATGCCTTCAGAACGATCGTTTCCAGATCCTTCGGTATCTTCGGATTGATCTTTCGTGGCGAAATGGGCTCTTTCGTGGTCGCCGCATGGCAGATTTCGTACGGCGAATTCCCGTCGAACGTGAGTCGGCCCGTAATGAGCCGGTAGAGGATCGCCCCCATTCCGTAGCAATCGACGGCGAACCCGTTCCGGCTTCCCAGGCCGAGAATCTGCTCCGGAGCGATG
This sequence comes from uncultured Isosphaeraceae bacterium, assembly GCA_964608915.1. GTDB lineage: Bacteria > Planctomycetota > Planctomycetia > Isosphaerales > Isosphaeraceae > QWQI01. The sequence continues at coordinate 202,453 of CAZSQA010000004.1, read as the reverse complement.
AATCCCGCCGTTCCGATCGTGATGCCCTGAGTCGTCTGGATCGTCTTCGAATCCGGCTTCAGTAAGTGAACGAGTCCGAAGTCGATGACCTTCACTGTTCCGTCGCGGGTGACCATCACGTTGGAAGGGCAGAGATCCCGATGCAATGCGTTGTTGTCATGCGCATAGCCGATCGCGCGTGCCGCTGAGGCGATCAATCGGACCCGTTCCGTGATCGGAAGTTTACGATTGTCGCAATACGTGGTGAGTTTTTCGCCATCGATGTATTCGGTGACCAGGTAGAGCAAACCCGAATCCGCCGTTCCGCCATCCAGGAGCCGCACGATATTCGGATGCTCCAGCAATGCCAGAGCCTTCAGTTCGAGTTCGAATCGAACGAACGAATTTCCGTCGAGATGAGCATGAAGCACCTTGATTGCGACGATCTTGTCGTAATCCTTGATCCTCGATGCCAGGTAAACGGTAGCTGCCGAACCTTCGCCCAGAACCTGGCCAATTTTATAATTTCCGATACGAGTTCCCGGAGCGAGCTTGCCGAGCGAATCGTAAGGCAGGATGGGGTCCGGTGGCGGCATGAAGCCACCGGCGCCATCCTCTTCGAGCAGAATCGCGACATCTCTGGCCAGATCCGAATCGTAAGCGGCGATTTTCTCGAGTTCGGCTCGACGTTCATCCTCGGACAAATCCATCAGACTTTCGAAGGCTTCGCGGATTCGCCGCCATCGCTGATTCATGGTCGTGTCGCTTTCTGCCGTTTTTTCGCAGGAGCCTCATCGACCTGAAGGCGGCTCCGTAGCGAAGTCTTTGAGTTCCAGTCGAAGCCAGGCCCGGGCAAAACGCAGGTCGTTTTCCACGGTCGAAACCGAAACATCCAACAGGGCAGCGACCTCGACGTTCGTCATTCGCAGAAAGTACCGCAAGGTAACGATGATGGCCTGCCGCTGATCGAGTCGTTCCAGTCGCCCCAGGGCTTCGTGAATCTCCAGGACGTCGAAATCGGAAGCTTCGATGTATTCGATCGCCTCATCCAGGAAAACCTTGACGTGCCCGCCACCCCGCTTGAGCCGCCCTCGAGCTTTCGCCCGGTCGATGAGAATCTCCCGCATGGCCCGTAAGCCGGAGGCGAACAGAAACGACGGGTCGGGGTGATCGATGACCTTCGGAACTTTCTCCAGCTTTAGGAAGACTTCGTGCACCAGCCCGGTCGCCCCGAGCGAAAGTTCGTCGTTCGGTCCGCTCATGCGGCGACGTGCCGCATCACGCAGTGCTTCATAGACTGCGATGAACTTGCTCCAATCCCTTTCCGCTTTTTCCGAATTTTTCTCGGAACGTTCTTCCGGCGACGGGCTCATTCGTGAGATTGGGGCGGTCATGGAAAAAATTCCGATAATGTCCTGAGGGCTTCTCGCACGGATGTCGCAGTACTTGTGAAGACACACCGCTCCTCTGAGACGTTTCGTCCCGAAGTCGGAACGATCCGCCTGAGAATTCCCCCTCGGTCGCCGATGGATCTTCAAGGCTTCGGCACAGGCTTCGGTGTGCTTGCGACCCCAGAATTATGATTCGTGAACTTGTGAGACGCAAGTTCACGTTCATGAGCGAGAACCAATAAGACGCACCGCTTTCCTGATCGCCGTCGCCTGGATTCGTCACGCACGAAGTCCGGTACGACCGGTTCGATCGAGCTTCGCGACAACGGCATTCCTCAAGTGTGTCGGCAGCTTTAACGCTCGCACCGGATCAAGTCGGGCACCTTCGAAAGCTGACATATCCGGAGATTGCCCGCGATCAGCCCTATGAAGCCGATGCCAGCAAGCCGCGTGTGTCGTTCGATTCGCAATCTGGTCGATTTCTCGTACAAAACTTTGGAACAGCGACTCCTTCTGCCTCGACTGGGTCGCGAAATGCGAGGGGCTCGCCGAAGTTCTGCAATGGTCGAAAGATGAGAGACTCGTCAGGGCCTCAGCAATTTCTTCAACTTTGCGACACTGGCTCGAACTGTCGCAACCGGCGAAGCTGGATGGGTCACGATAATGTCCGGATTATCCGACAACGGCAACTGTTATGTCGCCTTCGCAGGTGAATCCAGGAATGCTTCGAACGAACTGGCTGACAACATTTACGCCATTCGACCAGGATTCACGGGGGGGGGGGGAAGCATGTCATGGCTTCGAGATTTATGGATCTTCATGGAATTTCGTAGGTGATTCCGTGCCTGGATCCATATTCGTCTTTCTTGAGGCCATCGGATATCAAGAGCCAACGGCCCGAGCGATTTCAGCCCCGGACCAACGGTCGGCGTTCTCGCAAGCGATGCCCAGAATGAGATTTGCGACCTCCGACAGGACATTTCGAGTCGCTGTGCATCTCCGTGGGCGTTGCCAACGATTGGGTCGTTACGCACCGGAGTAAATGAACGGCCGAAAGCGGAACGCCAACCGAACCCACACAATTCCATCAAGAACCAGATTCGTCATTACCGGATCCATCGCCTTCTTTCGTTGCATGTGACTCTGACTCTCCTTTCGCATACGACGGCTGATGAGTCGCAATGAGTCACGGAACGTTCGATTGTCGTTCCCAGTCATACCAGCACGTGGAACAGACCGCATCCTCAAGTCATGCCCTTTGCTGCATTGCCCGAAAATGTGCTACGGTTAGGGTGCCCAGTTCGTCACGTGTTCGTCGTTCATCGGTCCGGCTCGGCTCGTATCGCCCGAGGAAGCACAGGAGGCCGGTCCAACCGCAGCATTTCCCCGGGGTCGATAACTTATGACGGTCGAATCACAGAACTCGCAAACTGCTCGCTGGTCGAAAATCGCCGGCCCATGCGTGTTCGCCGGGCTTACAGCCCTTGGTTTGCTGGCCAATCGACCGTTCGACTACAACTTCATGAGCTACGTCTTCGGCGATATCGGTGCGAGCTGGCACGCGATCGATCTGATTCGGGCCGGAAAGATGCCCGGAATCGATTATGTGTTCCAGTATGGGGCTCTTTCGATCGGCATTTTTCAGGCCGCTCTTGGCTTGCTCGGCGAATCGCCGGTCGGAATCTATCGCTTCGGCGTGGTTTCGGTCGTTTTGCTGGCCACATGCATGTTCTTTTTCGCCCGCAGGATCGGCGCACCGGCGGCGGCCTGGGCGGTGGGTTGCTGCTGGATCATTTCGACCCATCGCACGAATTTCCTCAGTTCTTCGCACGCGATCGAACCGGTGCTCCTCGCCGCGGCCGTGCTGGCCGGAACGTCCGGGCGTTTGTCGCTGGCTTTGAGCCTTTCGGTCATCACGTGGTTCGTGAAACCTTCGATGGCCCTGATCATGGCGACGAGCTTCGCTGTCTGGATCCTGCTCGACAGCCACGACTTGCGATCATGGGTGCGAAATGTCCTGAAGGTCGTCGCCACGGCTTCTCTGACCGGCGTCGTCTGCTTCGGCGTCACCGTCGCCTGGCTCGGTTGGGAAAGCGCATCGACCTTGCTGCTGCCGCGCCAGGGCACGAACGTCTACAAGTCTCTGAATTTCGGCTTTTTTCGTGGCCAGGGCTCACAGATCTGGCACATGCCGGGTGCGACGGCCGGATATTACCTGGGCACTCAGTCCGCATCGTGGCTCACGATCAATGCCCTTCTGATCGTTCTTTCACTCGTCATCGCCGTCCGGTGGCTGAAAAACTGGATGCATGACCATGCGTTCCGCGATCGGCTGGGCGAACTGGTCGTCATGCTCGTCGCCGCTCATACGGCCTTCGTCTGCTTCTTCTACGGCCTGGCCTGGGGCTGGACGTACTACGCCTGGCTGTTCTGGATGGCCATGATGGCAGGAATGACATGGCTGGGCCTATACTGCGGCCGCCCGAAAGCGGTCGCCGGCCTGGCGATCGTGCTCTCGGGGCTCTCTCTTCTGGGCAATTACGCCGACTTCGACAGGGCGACGAAAGTGCTCCCACGCTATGTGGCCGTCGAATCACGATACGGACTTTACGGCCCGCCGGATCTTGCCGAAGCCTGGGGCAAGCTCCGGGCGGAAATCGGCGATCGTCCGACCCTGATCGGATTCATGTTCGGCTACGGTGCCGGTGTGCTGGGCGAGCCCTTCTACCCTCCGCCGCTCTGGGCCATGACGCCGGGCGACGAGTTCGAGCCGATGTTGAGGGCATGGCGGCAGACGATCGATCGGTCGGAACTGATCGTCGTCGGCGTCGAAGAGTCGATGCTGGCCAAGTTTCCGGAGATGGATCGCACGATTCGTTCGCAGTTCGAGCCGAAGGACTACGCAATTCAGCCGCCTCTCAAGCTGACGCTGTTTCGCCGCGTGCGTCCCCCGGCCGAACAGGAACGAAAGTGAACGCATCCGATCAGAACGCGACGTCGACCCAGCGGCGTTCGTCGAAGCTTTTTATGGTGGCGTCGGCGACGACCTGGGCCTTCCAGCCGTCCAGGTAATCGGGCATGGCATCGCGGCCTTCGACGATCGCACTGACGAATTCGAAGACGAGGTCATACCGAAACACGGTCGACGGCAAACCGGCGTGAACGTCGCGGGGGCTGCCTTCGGGCTTCATGAATTCCTTCGGTACGGACACGGGCTGAAGGTCGTGCTTATGGCTGCCCAGCAGGATGTGGTTCGGGTCGTGCATGCGATAGACGGCCGAACCTTCCGAGCCGTTGACTTCGGCCCATTCGTGGTGAGTGCCGTCCTTATAGTGCCCCTTGGCCAGAACGGTGCCTTCCCAGACGCCTGTGGTTCCGTTTTCGAACAGGCCGAGCAGGGCGGACCAGTCGTCGATATCCGAAGGAGGGCAGGATCCGCCGTCAGGCGTGGCAGTGCGGGGTGCGAACGTTGCCAGTGCCCCTGAGATCGACTTGATCGGCCCGAGCAGGTCCATGGCGAAGTCGATGCGGTGGATAGTCATGTCGAACAGGTCGCCGGCGCCGGCTTTGTCCTTGTATTGCCGCCAGCCCCAGCTGGTTTCTGGAAGGTCGAGGAACCGCTGCGAACGGAAATGTCGCGGGGTGCCCAGAGCACCGGATTTGACGAGATGTCGCATGTAGCGCATCGATGGGGCGAAACGATACGTAAAGGCCGTCATATGCACGACATCAGCGGCCCTGGCCGTTTCGTACATTTCACGCACTTCGCCGGCGTTCAGGGCCAGCGGCTTTTCGCACATGACGTGCTTGCCGGCCCGTGCGGCGGCGTTGGAGATTTCCAGGTGGGTGAAATTCGGCGTGGCGATGACGACGGCGTCGATGTTCGGGTCTTCGACGATCGTCTTGTAGTCGGTCGTCGTTTTGGCGATGCCCCATTGCTGCGCACGCTGGGCGAGCAGGGCGGCGTTCGGATCGCAGATAGCGGCCACTTCGGCGCGGGGGTCGAGTTTCAGGCCCGGTACGTGATGGAAATCGCTGACCTGGCCAGCTCCGATGATGGCGACACGAACGGGGGCGTGATGAGGTTTGGGCATGGGCGAAGGCATCCTGATTCGGTGGAGGGTGCGAAATCCGGGCGGCGCTGCCGTCGGTTCGATCGCGTTTCGAAAAGGTATCAAATTTCGTTGGAAATTGCCCCCGGTTTCGCGAGAATCCGTACATCCCTCGTCTCGAAAACTCTTCGCCAGCCTTTCATGAGTCATGGGCAAGCCGCCTCTGGGTAATATCGCATGAAGGAAGGCAACGAAACTGAAGAATCGAACCGACCGAACGACGCCATGCCTGGGTCACGAATTTTCGGCGTGTCGACGGCGATTCTGCTGATCGCCGTTCTCCTCGTGCGTGCCCGGCAGGAGGTCTCGAACATCGACCAGCCGATCTTCGATGGCTACATCGGCCGCCAGATTCCGACCGCCATGGTGGCCCGCGACCTGACCCGCGACGGTTCGTTTCTCTACCCGAGGCTGCAGACCGGGCCGTTTCCGAGCTGGTTTCTGATCGAACCGCCGATCTACGCCCAGGTCGTGGCCACGATCGAACAGATCAGCGACTTCCCCCTGGAACGATGCGGCCGTATCGTCTCCCTGGCCGCCATGCTGGCCGGCGCTGTGGCGATCGGCGACCTCACGCGCCGGCGTTCCGGCCTCGCCGCCGCGGGCTGGGCCATGATCTTTTTCGTCACCTGGCCTGTGACGTGCCGCTACGCCCGCGCGTTTCAGCCGGACATGTTCGCACTCGGGCTCTTTCTGATAGGGGTCGCCTTTCGAAGACGGGCCGACGAATCCATCGACGCCGGACGTGAAGACGATATTTACCCGACACTCGCCTGGGCAGCTCTCGCCGGTTCGATCGCTGCGAAGGCCACGATGGCCCCACTGCTGATCGGGCTGGCGTATCCGCGAACTCCGGGCAAACCGCAACATTCGAATCGCCGCTTTCTCGCCTCGACGCTTGTTCCTGCGGCGGCATGGTATGTCTGGGCCATGTGGCTGACCTTTTCGTCCTCCGGGCATTCCGCAGGCCATTCCGCGGACGGGTTCGCATTCTGGCTCAATGCGCCTGGCCCGCTATCGCTCTTTTCGATCACGAACCTCGAAGCCATTGCCCGAAACTTGTTCGCCAGTGCCTGGACGCCAGCGGGAGCGTTCCTTTGGCTGCTGGTTCCGGTGCTGTGGCGGCGTGATCGGGCGGTTCGCCAATGGGCGATCGCGCTGGCCTGCTGGCTCGTGATCGTCGGCGGCAAGGCCCACCACAGCTATTACTGGCTTGTGCCGACGCCGTTTCTGGCGATTCTGGGCGGTTGGTTCATGGCCCGAATCGATTCCGAACATGGCAGCTCGACGCTGTTCTATCGATTATCTGTAAGGCACCTCGGCTTTGTCGGAGGTGCTTTGATGGCGGCACTTTCGATCCTCATGGCTGCGGACACCTACGAAACACCGCCGGAGTGGAAGCCGCTCGCCGGGGAGATTTCGCGGGTGCGGGCCTGGCTGAACTCGACGCCCGGAAGGCCGTTCGTCGGTCACGAAGCCGCGATTTATGCCTTCGATCGCCCCGGATTCCGCTGGGAATGGTCCGAACCGGCCCAGCGACGAGCCGCAGCGGCTTTCGGCGCGAATCTGGAAGGCCCTTCGCCTGAAGCACTGCTGCGATTTTACATGAAACAGGGTGCGGCGTGGTTTCTGGCGATCGAGACCGACCCGGAATGGGAGCGGCAGGCCAAAGCTCTGGGAGCGATTCTCGACGAAAGGCGGATTGTCCAACGTTCCGGTCGTCTGGTACTCTACAATTTGACTGAACCAATGGCCCCGAACGAACGCCCATGAACCGCCCTCGTCCCGTGACCGTTCCTGAATTTCTGGCCCGCAAGGGGGGCGAACCGATCGTCGTGATCACGGCGGCGGACTTCACGATGGCCCGCCTGATGGATGGGACGGGCGTTGTCGATTCGCTTCTCGTCGGCGATTCACTGGGTACGGTCGTTCAGGGGCGGCCGACGACCCTGGCGGTGACGCTGGATCAGATGATCTACCATACGGAAATGGTCGTGAGGGGCTCTCAGCGTGCCCTGATCGTCGCCGACCTGCCGTTCGGCACCTACCACGAATCCCCTGAGCAGGCGATCCGCGCCGCCGCCCGGATCCTCAAGGAAACGGGCTGTACGGCTGTCAAACTCGAAGGCGGGCAGCACTTCGCGAAGACGATCGCGGCCCTGGTCGCCTGCGGCATTCCCGTAATGGGGCACGTCGGCCTGATGCCCCAGAGTGTGCACGCCCTGGGCGGATACAAGGTGCAGCGGGACGAACGCAAAGTCATCGACGACGCCCAGGCCGTCGCGGAATCCGGCGCTTTTTCCGTCGTGCTCGAGTGCCTTCCGGTCGATCTGGCACGCAAAGTCACCGAAACGATCAAAATCCCGACGATCGGCATCGGCGCTGGCCCGCACTGCGATGGGCAGGTTCTCGTAGGTCATGACCTGCTTGGGCTTTACGACGGTCACAGGCCGAAGTTCGTTCGGGCCTACGACGACCTCAAAGAACGTGTCCGGGATTCCGTCAAACGGTACTCCGCGGATGTCCGCACACGGACGTTTCCATCTCCTGAAGAATCGTTCCACTGATCCCGCCGGCGTTCCACCGGCGCGAGTTTTCGGAAAGGACGCGGACCATGAGCCTTATCGATCAACCGCTCTCCAAGCGCAAATGTGTGCCCTGCGAAGGCGGAGTGCCTCGTCTGACACGCGACGAATGCCGCCCGCTGCTGGCGGAATTGCCGAACTGGACCCTCAGCGAAGACGCCACGAAAATGCGCAGAACCTGGGTGGCTCAAGACTTCATGGAGGCCATCCGGTTCTTCGACGAAGTCGCCAAACTGGCTGAGGAAGAGGGCCACCACCCGGATCTGCACCTGACGGGCTATCGGCAGGTCACCGTGGAGATCATGACCCACGCGATCGGCGGCCTGAGCGAAAACGACTTCATTCTTGCCGCCAAAATCGACCTGATTCCGTTCAAGGAAAAACGGAAACGCCCTTGAACCTGGTGGTCGCTTCTGCCCGGGCGACCAGGCCCGGGCAGTCCGGCTGGCCGATCTCATTTCGGGTCCGCCTTGAGAAATTCGAATGGCTGAGAGGGCGAGAATTTCGCCGCCGCATTGCCTGAATACGATTCGCCTTTCTTGAGCGCCAGTCGCTTCACCCCCGCCCCTTCGGTGAAATCGACATCGGCGACCGGAACCCAGAAGACCGTCGGGCTGATCGCCGAATCGAAATACATGACCATCCGCTTCTGGTCATAAATCGTTCGCCAGACGGTGCTCGAAATGTTCGGAGCGCCAGGCGTGGATGTCCCCAGCGGAACCGAAACCGAGCGAATGACGCTCAACAAGCTCGCGATCGACTTATGCTCTTCGTCCGTCTGCGGTAACGAACCGAGCAGAAACGAGGCCCGGACGAACCGGTCCGCCGCACGGCTCGTTCCGGGCAGCATGACGTTGCCGCCGATTTGCTCCCAGTATTTGTTCAGAGCGAGCTGTTCGTCGAAGGTCGGGCTGTTCGTCATGACCTTATATTTGGCGTCGTGGTGAATCACCAGCTTGCCTTTCACGTATTCGAAAATGGCCGAATCGCCACTCGGGTCGGAGATCGCCATGTGGCCCGTGCCGTTCGCCCCGTTGGGCAGAACGGGCGCCACGACCGTGAATGGCTCTTTTTTCAGGGCTTCGACCGTTTCGGCGACCGTCGCAAACTTGTCCAGAACATACTGGCACCAGGTGGCGATCGAAATGTTCGGCCGCCCGGCGATTTTCGAGCCGTAATCGCTTTCGGCAAGGTAAAGGACATTGCAGACAAGGCCCTTCTCGTTGATTCCGTCCACCGACGCGACGCCATAGAACGAACAGACCAGAGATCCGTATTTGCTCTTCCAGGCCAGAGTATCGGCCGAAGCGGCGCCGTCGCGGCTCATGCCTCGGGGAAAGACGTAGATTTCCGTGCCAGGATCTTCTTCCCAGTCCATGGACCGTGCTACCAGGACCGAACCAGCCGGCCCCTTATAGAGACACCGGGTGCAGGCGATTGCGGACGACGCCGCGATTCCGGAGATCGTCATGGCAGCTAAAACGAAGATGATCAGCGACTTACGCATCAGGTCTTTCCGTTCGGTGTTCGAAGTTCGAGGAAATCGGCGAACCCGGGCGTTCGCTCTCTCGACGCAAGGCAACAATCTAATCCACTCAAGTGTTCGAAACAACAAACCGCAGTCAATTTGATTCGTCTTCCAGACAGGTTACATCATCCCCAGATTCAGTCACTTTCCGTCGGCAAGGAATCGCCATGCCGAAGAACGTGAATTCCAGCCTTCAGCTTCTCTTGAGTCATCGGCTCTCGGGCATCGAAGTGCAGGAACGTGGGGAACGGGTCGGTCCCGTCGATGATGATCTGCCTGTGATTCGCCACGGAAAAGCCTTCGTCGCACGGCTGGTGGCCCGTGATCAGCCAGTCCGCGTCCATCATGCCGAGGAACCGGTCCGCTGTCTCCGGTGCGATATCCCGGCCCCAGGTCAGCATGTACACCGATCCGCCGCGCGCCATCTGGGGCGGCGTCCAGTCCGTCGCCTGCAGAATTTCGGGATCGAACTGATCGAGCCAGTGGCCGTCGGGCATCGTGTGGCAGATCAAGACCCGATTCGGCGTTCGAACGGCAAGGGGATAGGCCCGGAAAAGTTCGCGATAGGCTTCGCAGATTTCCTCAGCCATATCGCCGTAAGCCGTTTTCACGCCAATATGATAAAGCGCGTTGAGGGGCACGCCGTTCTTGGCGATGGCACGCCCGGTGATTTCGGAAAGTTCGTGATTCCCCAGAATCACGTGCACCCGGCGCGCGTAACGGCACTTCAATCCGCAGACCAGATCGACGAGCTGATGCGACCGGTCGCCGCCGTCGTCGGGATACATCCGCGGCCCGTGGATCAATTCCTGCAGGACCAGATGCCGCTTCTTGTGGTTATCCAGGTCGGCATATTCGAACACCTGACGCAGGGCCGGAATGTTGCCGTGAAGGTCGCCGACGACGATCACTTCCTCAGCGTCGTCCAGAATGACCTGAGAGCCTTGCCTGCCGGGGCTTTCCCGGAAGACGCGAATGGCCTGGCGAATCGTGGCAAGAACGCGGGCAGCGTCGGGCATGATGACGAATCGCCATGAACGGAAATGGCCAGGAAACCGCTGCGACCGCAGGAATTCGTGTTCCGGCGGCACGCCCACCAGTGCGTCGAGCGACAGCGAGTCCGATACCGACATTATACGCCAAACCCGGCTGCCGCGACGAACGATTCCGGCCCTTGACCGCGACGGAGCCGGCCAAGCGCCTTTTCACCGCAGCGAATTGCCGCGGAACTTGCGGAACGCCCAAACTTGCTGTGCCCTCAAGCACTATCCCGCAAAACTGCTCCGGAGAACTGGTGAGCGAACGAAATCCGAACGCCGAAGCTTTGCATTTCGTTTCGTAATCGGATCCTAAATGATTCCGGTGCAATGAATTGAAGCTCATCCACGCCCCTTGCGATCGACGTGCGAGAGGAAACGTCTAGAGCTGATCGCTACTCGATCTGGAAATCCGCCCGGGCGTTTCCTGTTCGTGCCCCAATGCCAGTTCAGCTCTCAGCGGCTGACCAGCCGATTCCGTTTCGCAAAACGATCCTTCGCCTCGATAAGGCATGATGTTGCGTCATTTCGAACGATTTCGCCGCAAGAAAATCTCCGATCGGAGATTCCGTTTCGCAATCGAGCGTTAAGAGATTCGAATTCATGGACTTATGGGCAAACGGAACATTCGTCGCAAGCCGATCGAGAGATTCAAGAATCGAGACGGTTCGAGTCCGTTCGAATCCCCTCGGCAGGCGATACGAATGCAACGACCACGGGGAGAATATGGATTCCGTCCCGTTTTCCGTCGAATCGAGATACGAAGAATGAAGCGGTTCGATCGATTCGGCTGGATCCACGAAATCATGCCGATGCGGCAGAGAATGACGTTCCGGATTCGTCCCGTTTCTGCCGTATCGGGCCAACGTCATTCTCGGGCCTTAATCGTCGATTCGAAAGGCTCGGACGAAACGGGCCCGAGCGCCGGATCCTGGCCGGGATGATCGAAAACTGCGTGCCTGACCGAAACTCAGGCGGAGCGTGGACCCGTCAGATCTCGTTGCAAGTCGTCGCGTTATCGCTCGTCAGCTTGAGGAGTTCCTGCGAAAGATCGCTGAGCAGTTCCGAGGCTTCCTGCGTTTGTCTCGCATTGCCTGAAAGCTGCCGCGTGGTCTGCTGGAACTCGCGCATGGCCTGGTTGATCTGGTCGATGCCCACATATTGCTGGCGCGTGGCGTTCGAAATCTGGGCTACGGCCGATGCGGCCTGACCGAGCGATTCGTTGATCCGGTCGATCACGTCGCCGGCGGAACGTGTCAGCTCGAGGGTGTTGTCGACGCCCGAGACCCCCTTGTCGGTGGCGAGCACCGTGGCTTCAGCAGCTTTGCGGATCTCGCTGAGCATATGGCGGATGCGGGTGTTCGCCGTTTTGGACTGCTCCGCCAGGTTCCGGACTTCGGCCGCGACGACCGCGAAGCCTTTACCCTGTTCGCCGGCCTTGGCGGCTTCGATCGTGGCGTTGAGCGCCAGAAGTTTCGACTGGTCGGCGATTTCGTTCACGGAGGACGTGATCTGATCGATCTGGCGAGTGCGGTCGGCCAGCGTGGCGATCTCCTGGGCGTAGTCGTTGACGATTTCTCGTAACTGCCCCATGGACTGGATGATCTGGCGAACCGCGGCGGCACCTTCCTGCAGGGCCTGAGCCGATTCGTTCGTCAAATGGGCGACGGACTCGGCCTTGGACGAATTCTGCTCGGCGGTGGCCCGGATCTCTTCGACAGTGGCGACCACTTCGTTCACGGAAGAAGCCTGTTCCGTCGCCGTCTGGTAACCGTCGTTCGACGTATCGACAAGCTTCTGGCCGGCATTCGAAAGGTTTCTCGCGGTCTCCTGAAGCGTAACCCTCGTGCGGGATTCGACTTCCGATGCCGCCGCGAGGGCGGCGGCGTTGCGTTCCAGTTCGGCCATATTTCTGTTGCGCAAGCGGTCCGAAGTTTCGAGTTGCTGCGCCATGCCGTTGAACGAAGTCGCCAGCCGTGCCAGTTCGTCTTCGCCCCGCACCGGGGCACGAGCCGCCAGATGTCCCTCGGCAAGTTCGCCCGCGGCCTCGGCCACATCGACGATCCTGCGTGATTGTCGCAGCGCCAGCCAGCGGGCGACGATCACCGTGAGAATCGCGGTCGCGATCAGCAAAGCCGTGCTGACCAGGCGGATGCGTTCGCCCAGGGCGAAGGCCTCGGAAAATTGCTGTTCGATCACGATCCCCCAGCGGAACGAAGGGACGTAGAACCAGGCGGCCACGATCGGACGGTTCGATTCGTCATGCGTCCAGGCGTAGCCCTGACCACCGGAGATCGCCGAAATCATCGGCGAAACTTCGTTCTTGTGTTTTCGGATCCGTTTTACGAACGCGGCGTCGGGGTCGTGCTTGGTCGGAGCGACGAGGATCGCTTCGTCCTTGACGCCCTCGACATCTTTCCCCACGAGCACCTGGCCGCTTTTGCCCATGCCGGTGTAGTCGGTCACGACGTCCAGGATGTCCGTCTGTTCGAGTTCGAACGCGAGCAGGCCAGCGATTTCGCCGTCGTCGACGATCGGGCTGACGACATACGACAGCGGAGTGCGACGATGGTCGAGAATCTCGAATTCCGAAAATGTGGTCTGCAGAAGCGTCAAGACCTGCTCGACGGAGTCCGCGAAGCGAGTGTTCCGGTAGCTGCCCTCATCGAGTTTCTCGCCGGCGGCGTAAGGCGGCTGAAGGCTGAACAGGATCTGCTGATTCATGTCGAGCAGGATCAGATTCTCGAAATTCAGCGACTCGGTCATGAAAGCCAGTTCCGCGAAGAGCTTGGGATCGACTTCCGCGAGTGGCTTCGTTTTCGATGCATCCCCGGCAGCGGCTGCCGTGTTTTTTTTGCACAGATGCAGTGCGTCGTTGATCGTCCGGTTTTGAGCAGCCAGATTGACTTCGCGAATTCGTGCGTTGGCGTAGGTTTCGAGTGCCGAGGCCTTGGCGTTGCCGAGAACGATGAGATTGCGCCGGACGCTCTCTTCCACGGAGAGCATGGCCATGCGTGTCGCCACGAGCGTAAGAATGACGGTCGGCACGAGAGCGATGGTCAGAAAACTGGCCATCTGCTGCCGCAGGATCGACTTGCGAATCAATCGAAAAACGTTCATCGGCGGACGTTCCTCCGATCGATCGCCGACAGTTGCGTCTCATCGATCACGGGTTCTTTGGGGTCGGGTTTGGCCGGGCGTTCGTCCGGATATCGCGGCGGCAAGACAGGCGGTGTCGCCGGGGCGGCTGGACTGGCCGCCGGGGGAGCGGGCGGCTGCGGCGGCGTGCCGGGCTTAACGCCCGGCTGCTCCGTGACAGGTTTCCCGGTGGGAGGAACGGCAGGCGCGAGTTGAACGGGCGTTTCGTTGTCGACCCAGGGGCGTTTGCTCTTGATCGGAGGAATTTCGCGGCCGCCGGGATTCGCCCATGAATTCCCCCATGCCGAATAGAGATCCTGCAGGAGCTGCTCCCAGTCCCGTTGCGAACGCGTGCTTGGGAAAGGCACGGGGCGGATCGAATCGCCGCTGCTCCAGACGATGTCGAAAAGGGCGTCGGAGCGGGCTTTGGCGATATACACGGGCCGCCAGGTGTGATTCGTCCACGAGTCGACCGTTACGATTCCTTCTGGGGCCGCCAGGCTTTGTCGGCCGATCGCGTTCACGACGTCGTCGACGTCCGTCGATTCGGCCTCGCCGACCGCCTGTGCCCAGAGCTTGACGCTGTTGTAGGAGGCCGTCATGACGTCATTGGCCACTTTATCGGGCCCGTATCTGGCTCGAAGCGCTTCGAGATAGACCTTGTTGGCCGGGGTGTCGACCGTCTGGAAATAGTTCCAGGCCGAGTAATGCCCCACGAGATCCTCGGCGGGGACGTTCTTGAGAAGAGCCCTGAGCTCGTCCTCGGCGATCGCGAAGGAGATGACCGGGATCTTGTCGGCCCGGATGCCGGCCTTGCCGAGTTCCTGATAAAAGTAGCGGTTCGTGTCGCCCACGACGGTCGAAATGATGACGTCCGGAGAGGACTTAACGATATCCGCGACGACATCTTTCACGTCGTCGGTTCCGAACAGCAGATAACTTTCGCCGGCCAGATCCGCGCCGACGGATTTGAGGATGTCCTTGGAGATCTCGTTGACGCAGTGAGGCCAGATGTAGTCGGAACCGACCAGATAAAACCGTTTCGCGCCCAGGTTGCGAATCGCCCAGGAGATCGAGGGCGTGATCTGCTGATTCGGCGCGGCCCCGGTGCAGATCACGTGCTGCGAGTACTCCAGCCCTTCGTAAGCCATCGGGTAGATCAGCAGGTGATCGTTCGATTCGATCACGGGCAGGACGGTCTTCCGGCTGGCGGATGTCCAGCACCCGAAAATGACGGCCACCTTTTCGTCGCGGATCAGCCGCTCGGCTTCGCGGGCGAATGTCGGCCAGTCCGACTTGCCGTCCGCGACGATGTATTCGACAGGCCGCCCCAGGAGCCCCCCGGCGGCGTTGATCTGCTCGATCGCCAGAATTTCGGCATCGATCATGGACGATTCGCTGATCGCCATCGCGCCGGTGCGGGAATGCAACAGTCCGACCTTGATCGGCTGAACCGAAGCGTTCAACCACCACCGGAAACCCGCTGCAGCCAGCAGGATCGTGAGTATCCATGCAATGACGACGCGAGCACGAGGGCTTCTGTGAGCGGATTCCGAATTGGAAGTCATCGTCTCGTTCTGCTCCGGATCGTCTCGGACCTGCGGGAGTTTTGGGTAAAGTATAACACATGCGGAAGATCATGAAATTATGGGGCGGGAATCGTGCCGTAAGGCATGGTTCCCGCGAACGTGCCGAGCGCCCGAAATTCAGCTGGAAGCGCGATACACCGGAGATCGATCGGGTCGTCGTGATCGCCAGACTCTTGCCCCACGCCGGCCGACTTGGTCGAATGACTGACGATGCGATCAGCCTGCGCGGCGAGTTCGCCCCAGTCAGCTCTCCTCCTCCGGCTCTGTGCCACTCGTCCATCCTGGTGCATGCCATGAACTTCCGCATATCCACGAATTCGAACTTCAGGAGCGTTTTCGCAATGGCTGGCCACTTCGGCGGCATTCGTCTTTTGTGCGCGTCGATTTGTCTCGCGATGCTTCCGGGATCTAAGCCGGTCACTTTCGCTGACGAGCCTCCCGCACTCTTCGTGGAAGGTTACGCCTGGCCGATATCGGTCAAGCCTGGAGAAGAGGTGGGCCTGCACGTTTCGACTTCGGAGCCGCAGTATCAGTACGAAATCGTGAGACTCGGCGCGGAAGCGCGGCCGATGAAGCTGGCGGCCACGGACGCTTCGGCGACCCGAACCGCGCCGGGCCAGGAACAGCCCATCCCCGAGAAGGCCTCCGCGGACGGATGCGGCTGGCCGGTGAGCCAGAAGCTGACGATCCCCGGGGACTGGCCTTCAGGGTATTACGAAGTTCGCCTGACCGCCCGCGACAATGGCGGCACTTACACGCATCGCGGCGTGCGTTCGGCTTCTTCGACGTGCTATTTCGTCGTGCGGGCAGCCGAGGCTGGCAAATCCTCCCGCATGCTGCTTCAGCTGTCGACGAACACTTATAACGCTTACAACAATTGGGGAGGTTCGAGCCTTTATGCCTATAACGGCAGGGCGAATCTCCAGGGCAACAAAGTGAGTTTCCAGCGGCCGCCTTCCAGCCAGTATTCGAACTGGGAATGGCCGTTCGTGCGATGGGCGGAAAAGAACGGCTACGTGCTGGACTTCGCCACGAACGAGGACCTGGAATTCCATCCCGAAATTCTTTCGGCCTATAA
Source organism: uncultured Isosphaeraceae bacterium (assembly GCA_964608915.1). Classification (GTDB taxonomy): domain Bacteria; phylum Planctomycetota; class Planctomycetia; order Isosphaerales; family Isosphaeraceae; genus QWQI01. The sequence goes on along the minus strand of CAZSQA010000004.1, from coordinate 186,016 downwards.
GCTGGTGCTGTCGGTCGGTCATGACGAATACTGGTCGGCACCGATGCGAGACCATCTCGAGGCCTATATCGCCAAAGGCGGTCATGTCGCATTTTTCAGCGGGAATTCGGTTTGCTGGCAAGTACGGGCGGAAAAAGACGGCTCGGCCCTGACGAGCTGGAAACAGAACACCTATGCCGACCCCCAGTTTCAGACCGGCGAGTTCGGCACACTGGCGACACTGTGGAGCCATCACCTGATCGGCCGGCCAGAAAATAAGCTGACGGGCGTCGGTTTCCTGTTCGGCGGCTATCACAAAAGCCACGGCCACTTCATGGGCGGTTCGGGCGGATACACGGTGCATCGGCCGAAGCACTGGATTTTCGAAGGCACGGGCATCCGACAGGGCGATCTGCTGGGCGCTGCGGATACGATCGTCGGTTACGAATGCGACGGTTGCGAGATGATCATCGGCAGCGATGGCCTGCCTGCCCCGACAGGCAACGACGGCACGCCCAAGAACTTCGTCATCCTGGGCACCGCACCGGCACAATGGCACAAGGACGACGCCTGGTGGTACGAGAAATTCGAACACGGCCGCCTGGGGGCCGCCGTGCTGGGAACGTATCAGTCCCCGGCGGGCGGGACGGTCATCACGAGCGGTTCGACCGACTGGGCCCACGGCCTTCGCGGCAACGACCCGATCGTCGAGCGGATCACGAAGAACATTCTGGACCGGCTCGGGAAATGACCGCAACTGGCGCGACGTGATTGCGGTCGGGGCAACAGCTTTGCCGCAGAACGCGTCATGCACGCTGGCGAGATGCCGTGTCTCAAAGAATCCTCATTCAAGACGATCCACCATGTGCTAAATTTTTCTGGCAGTACGACCTGCCTGAAGTCCGGTACCTGAAGTCCGATTCGCCCGCATGTCATTTCGCGCCTGCGCCCGTCGTTCGCCTGTGGCGACCACGCCTGGGCCATCGATTCGCCGATCGATCGCAGGGCTGTTTCGACAGGTCGATCGCCAGGCTTCGAAGTTCCCAGTACCTGGAAAGTGCCCGATCCGCGACATGAATGACGAACTTGCGAAGTCTCCGGCCATCGTCCGAAAACTCGTCCGTGCGTATCGACGCTGGAAATACGGTCCGCGACCGAACGAATACGGCGTCTTGCTGTATCCTCCCGGGCATTATTATTCCCCACTTCTGGACATCGAATCCTTCGGGCTGCCGGGATCAGAACTCACGTTCGACGGCCCGGAATACTGGCAGACGGCCGGCCTTTCTCTCGAACGAATGAAGGCTTTTTACCTCGGGCTCATCGAAAAACACCCCTGGCCGGAGTTTCCGGCACAGGCAACGGAAGGCTGGCGATATTTCAGCGGAAACGAGATGTTCAGCCTGCCAGACGCTTTCACGCTTTCCGCCTTGATTCGCGAGGCGAAGCCGCAACGCGTGATCGAAGTCGGCTCGGGATTCTCTTCCGCGGTGATGCTCGACACATGCGACCGCTACGGAATCCAGCCCGAGATGACCTTCATCGAACCGCATGCGGAGAGGCTGAAATACCTGCTGTCGCCAGCCGATCGGCAGCGAACGAGGCTGATCGAAAAACGAGTCCAGGAAGTGCCGGTCGAGACGTTCGACGATCTCGGAGCCGATGACATCCTGTTCATCGATTCGTCGCACGTGGCGAAAGTCGGCAGCGATGTCGTCTTTCTCCTGCTGCGCGTGCTGCCGCGCCTGAAGCCTGGCGTGCTCGTGCACGTGCACGATATTTTCTATCCCGAATCGTATCCTTCGAGCTGGCTGAAACAGGGCAGGGCATGGAACGAATCGATCATGCTTCGTGCCTTCCTCACAGGGAATCGGGCTTACGAAGTGATCGCCTTCAACGCGTTCATGGCTCGGGAATGCCCTGAAATCTTTCGTGAACGGTTCCCGGAATTCCTCGTGAACCAGGAAAGCGTCGGGCTCGAAATGGGCAAAGGCGGGGCGAGTCTGTGGATGCGGAAAACGCAGTGACCCGAATACGGTGATCGAGCGTCAGAAACGCACTCGACCAGAACGTAATCGGATCGAAGGCATGATCAGGTGCGCCGTTTCGGCGAGTCTCGCCCGTTTCACGCGTGGATTTTCAGTCCGCCTTCGAAGGCGGGCCGGGCCGGTTCTTCCACGCGTCTGAGAGAGACGATGATAATGCCATACCGGTTCGCAAGTTCGATGACTTTGTCCTGATCGACGAAAATCGTGCGATCGGCCTCGACGGCCAGCACTTTCGCGCGAGCCTTGTGCAGGTTTTCGATAGTCCTCAGGCCGATCGTGGGAACGTCGAACCTCATATCCTGATCGGGTTTAGCCACTTTCACGAGCGTCCAGCCGCCGGCGGGGCAAAGTTGCCCGGCACGCTCGATACAGCGGTCGGTGCCCTCGATCGCCTCCACAGCCAGAGCCGAGCGTTCCTTCACGGCGACCGACTGGCCAACGTCCAGACCGCCCATGTGCTTGGCAAGAGTCCATCCGAAATCGATGTCGTCCCACTGTGATTTGGACGGCGACTTTTTGGTGAGAATGCCTTCTTTCACGAGCAACTCCGGGCAATAGTCCAGGGCCGAGGCGAAATGCAGGCCCCGGCGTTCGAACATTTCGATGACGCCCAACAGAATCGTGTCGTCCCGCTTGTCGGCACGGCAGATCCTGTACCAGAGTTCGAACATCGCCAGATCCGGCATCAGCCGGACCACGCGCAGAGGCGTGTGCATGACGCTTTTGGTGATCTTGCCGGCCATGACGACGTTACGAACGCCCATCCGTTCGAAGTCGCGTATCATGCCGCCGAGCTTCGTGACGCCCCGCCAGCGGAAATCGTCGCAGATCGTTCGCAGCTCTTCCGGGGCCTCGTAACGAATGCCCACGCAATGGACTTCATAACCCTGACGCCGGGCACCTTCAGCGAACAGGATCGGAAACCTGCCGCTTCCTGCCAGCAGACCGACTCTGGAGCCGGGCGGCGGCGGTTCGAGCCTGGTTCGAAACCTTGCTGAAGGACGCTCGAACTGGCGTGGGGGAATTGCGGAAGTATCTTGAGAATCCGTCATGGCATCAGCTTCGATATCAGGTGAGTCGAGCGGGTCCGTACCGATCGAGACCGAAACGGGGCTGACCGGTCAGGAGGTTTCCTCAAGCGAGTTCGACTCCATCGGAGCCAGCGAGACGCCGGCCTGGGCGGCCAGAATCTTGATCCGCTCCATCGCGGCGACCAGTTCCCGCACTTGCTGGTGCATTTCAGGCAGGCGGGCGATCATCTGGAAGATGCGCCGCTGCTCGCGGATCGGCATGGCTGGCGAGCCGAGCAATTGTTGACCGCTGGGCACGTTCCTGTGCACACCCGCCTGGGCTCCGATAATGACCTTATCGCCGATTTCCGTGTGATCCTTTACGCCGACCTGACCGGCAAGAACGACGTAATCACCCGTCTTGCAGCTGCCGGCAAGCCCGACCTGACCGCAGATCATATTGTGCTGGCCGATCTGGTTGTTGTGGCCGATCATCACCAGGTTATCGATCTTCGTGCCTTCGCCGATCGTCGTCGCTTCGAACGTGCCACGGTCGATCGTGCAATTCGCCCCGATTTCGACATCGTCGGCGATTTCGACCGTCCCGGTCTGGGGAATCTTGACGTGGCGGCCTTCCTTGAGGCGATAACCGAAACCGTCGCTGCCGATCACCGTGCCGGAATGCACTTCAGCTCGGTCGCCGAGAGTCGTTTCGTCGTACAGGACGACATTCGCGTGCAGAACGCAGTCCTTACCGACAACGCAGTGGGACTGCACCACCGCGCCAGGAAACAACGTCGAGCCGTCACCGATCTCGGCGTATTCGCCCACATATGCGAATGGGTGGATGGCGACGTTCCGGCCGATCTTGGCCGTCGCCGCAATGTAAGCTTTCGGATGAATTCCGACCCAGCGGGGCGGTTCGCCGCCACGAAGGTGCGTTCGGACTTTCACGAAGGCGTCTAGCGGATCTTCGACTTCGACCAGCGGCAGGTCAGGCGCGATGACCTGAGCCCTTGTGCGGAAATGAGGACCGACCAGGGCCGCGGAAGCCGGACAGGCACGAAGGGCACGAGCGACGCGATCGTCCGCGATGAACGTGATGTCGCCGGGGCCGGCGATTTCGACCGGCCTGGCATCGGCGATCGCAACCGACCCGTTGCCGACGATTCGACCGTTGACGATGGATGCGAGCTGTTCGAGCGTGGTCGATGCCATCAGCATTCCTCCGTGAATTCACTGCCGGGCGATTCCTGACGCCCCATCTTCGTATCGGCATTCCGGACTCAAGTTCCACAATGCGCCTGATTCATTCGACCGGTTTGTACCAAGAACGTCCGATCCTGGCAAGGCTAGGTGACTTGAACCGGCTTTCGCCCTGCTTTCCGTGAACGATCAGTCGATTGCCCTTCCTTTCAGGCATGGTTTTTCTCGATTCAGGCATCGTCTCCCAGCCGCCTCGTACGAAATTTCTGAGCGATCGTCGCGGTCGTATCGGCGATCAAGCGCGGCCCGGGAGATCGCCTCATCCGTCCGCGATACCGTCGCGGCGGCAGAAAGCACGAAAAATCTTCAGCCGGTTATATTCGACAGTGCCATCCAGCCTGACGAACGCCGGCGTGAGCGTGATCCAGCCCGTTTCTTCGAATGCCGCCTGAATCTTCGCGGCTTCGGCTGGATCGAAGAAATCGGATAATTGCATCAACTTACCGGATGCCGGGCTTTCGATCGCTGACGCAAGATGACTGTAGATCGTGGTGGGATGCAGCCCCCGTTTTTGGGCGATGGTCTCGATGGTCATCCCCGCCTGGAAAAGGTCGATCGTTTCTTTGACGGACGACCCTGATTTTTTTGACTTTTCAGCAGGGCGTGCAGGCAAGTCGCCATCCTCGAAATGCAGCTGCGGATGATCCTTGAGCCAATCGTCGACGATTTCGACGATTTCCTCGCCAAAGTCAGCCTGCTTACGCTCACCGATTCCAGGAACCTTCGCAAGACTCGCATTCGTCAAAGGATACGTCCGAGCGACATGCCTTAGGGTCGCATCGCCGCAAATCACGTATGCCGGCACATCGCGCTGGTCGGCCAGGTTACGCCGCCACTTCCGGAGAACTTCGAAAAGCCCTTCGTCGCAGGCCTCGTTTTCGACTTTCGTTCGCCTTCGAGCACCTGCGGAAACGCCGTTTTCGCCAGGCCAGCTCCGGCTCAGCAGCACAGGTTCGCGGTTCTTGAGCGTATCGAGCCCCTGCTGCGTCAGGGAAGCGGTCACGAATTTGCCTTCGCTCATGGCCACGTAACCTTTACGCGCCAGCTGCCTGCCCAGGTCGATCCATTCCTGCCGCGCGCGGTCCTTGCCGATGCCGTAGGTCGTCAGCCGGTCGTGCCCCCACTGCTGAATTTTCGCGGTCTGGGCACCGACGAGCACTTCGGCGATATGCTTCCATCCGACCGCGAAGCCGCTTTTCTCAACGACCCGGTAAATGCAACTGAGAATCTTCTGGGCTTCTAGCGTGGCGTCCCAGGTTTCTCGGGGTTCCAGGCAATTATCGCAATTGCCGCAATTGCCGCCGGTCCATTCCTCGCCGAAATGCCTGAGCAGATCAGCCCGGCGACAATCCGCTGATTCGGCATAGGCAAGCATCCGCTCGAGCTGGGCACGGCCGATCGCCTGGGCCTGTTGGTCTTCTGACTGTTCGATGAACTTGTTGAGCATCACGGCGTCGCCGCGCGAGAACAACAGCAAGCACTCCGAGGGCATTCCGTCCCGTCCGGCCCGGCCGGTCTGCTGGTAATACCCCTCTACATTCTTCGGCAGATCGGCGTGAACCACCCAGCGTACGTCGGGCTTGTTGATCCCCATGCCGAACGCGATCGTCGCGCAGATCACCCGAGCCCTGTCGCGAATGAAAGCCTCCTGGTTCGCCGTGCGCGTTTCATGATCCATCCCGGCATGATATGCCAGCGCCTCAATGCCAGAGGATTTCAGTTCATGGGCCATCGACTCGGCATTCTTGCGGGAAAGGCAGTAAACGATGCCTGATTCGTCCGGCCGCGCCGCGACGAATTCGCTGACTTGCCTCAACCCGTCACTTTTCGGCACGACACGATAGCTGAGGTTCGCCCGGTTGAAGCTGGAAAGGAACATCGCCGGGTCGGCCATGCGGAGTTGCGATGCGATATCCTGCCGCACGCGGGGCGTGGCTGTCGCCGTCAGGGCCAGAATCGGTACGGCGGGCAGCCAGTCGCGCAAATCGCCGAGCATGCGATACTCAGGCCTGAAGTCATGGCCCCATTCGCTGATGCAGTGGGCTTCGTCCACGACAAGAGCACCGGCGTTCCAGCCGCCGAGCTTCGACAAAAAGTCTTCCGTCATCAGCCGTTCCGGGGCGACATAGAGCAGATCCAGCAGCCCCTTTTCCAGCGCGACGAACGTTTCTCGAGAATCTGCAGCGCTCTGTGACGAATTGAGCAGCCCCGCGGCGACTCCCGCGGCGAGCATCTGATCGACCTGATCTTTCATCAGGGCGATCAGTGGCGAGACGACGATCGTCAAACCCGGGCGCATGATCGCCGGCAACTGATAACACAGGCTTTTGCCCGCCCCGGTGGGAAGAACGGCAACCGTGTCCCGGCTCGACAGGGTGGCTTCGATGATTTCGCGCTGAAGCGGTCGAAACGAGTCGTAACCGAAGACTCTCTTGAGAATTTCGAGCGGGTCGATCGTCGAGTCGTGTTTCATCGTGAGCGAATTCGTCACAAGCGACCGCCGGCAACAGAGGCGAAAAGTCCCCGGATATGGCCGGCATGGATCCGAAAAGCCCCTATCAATAGAACACCTGGGGGGATCACTGATCAAGATTCAACGCACGATCACGGAGAATTTTCGACGCAAACGACACCCGATTCACCTGTGACGAATTCCCTCGGCCGAATCGAACATCGCCAGCAGATCAGTCAAACGTTCGATGCTGTCGGGCAATTCGACGCGGCGGCGGCGATCGATCAGAACCGCATGGAAGCCCAATTCTCGCGGCACTCGAAAATCGTTGGCCGGGTCGTCGCCGACGAAGAGCGTTTCGGAGGCCGGATGCCCGAGACTGGAAAGCACGGCATCGTAAAACGGCCCACCGGGTTTGCGTGCCCCGACTTCCGAAGAGATGACGAACGTGCGAAGAGGCAGGTCGGGATCGGCGAGCCCGGCCCAGACCTGCCTGAGTCGGCCATCGAAATTCGAAGCGATGCAAAGCTTCAGCCCCGCCTGAGCCAGACGGGTGATGACCGGTTCGACGTCCGTGAAAAGCCGCCAGTTTTCGGGCGTGGCAAAGTGCTCCCAGAGGCGTTCGAAGGCCTCGTCCGCTTGTGACCTGGAAAGCTCAGGCAGACAATCGCCCACGATCCGGCGCCACCGTTCACGCTCGTTCGCCTCGTCGGTTCGATAACCGCCGATGGATTCGTCTCGCGAAAACGCCATGCCGAATCTCCCTCGAACGACATCGTCCGACACTTCCACACCCAGTTCCGCGGCAGCCATCCGATAGGCCTGGGAGACGGTCGGCCAGGGTTCGATAAGCGTGCCCACGGCATCGAAGGCGACGGCTCGAATCGTGTCGAAACTCATGATTACGGTCCTGCAAATGTCTCGTATCGTGGCGGCGACGGATCTCGCCCGCCGACGTTCGTCCAGCATGCAACATGCGGAATCCGTAAGGTTACCATGCGACAGTACGAGTCGATCGTCATCCCCCCGAGAACGAATGACCCGGCGATTCTCGAAAGGAATCGCCGGGTCATTGGGAATGGCCGGTGTCAGAGTGCCCCGGATGAAACTCCGGATCGCCGTGAACTCACTGGGATTCTTCGCGGGGCTTGTTGCGGGCCTCGGACTGGGCATGCTGAGCCAGTGCCGCAAGCGGGCGAAGGACGGAAAGAATCGTATTCAGGTGTCCAAGACGCGGGCCGAAACGGTCGGTGAAATCCGCCAGGGTAAACTCGCCTTCCATCAGCTCGGATTCGTTTTCGTGGACGAACGTCACGAGCTGTTCCATGATTTGCCCGTGCACTTGTTCCAGCGTTTTCAGAACGCCACGAGTCTCGAACAGGACAGCCTGGTGGCTGGTCTGCCAGCGCTCCAGTTCCTGCATTTGCCGGGCTCGCTGATCACGCGACGCTTGCACCGTTTCGCGGGTCAGTTCAAGGAGCGTTCGATTCTGATCGACCAGCTGCCGTAGCATTTCGTTCGTGTTGGACTGCATCTGCAGCATCATCTGAAAGAGCGCTGCAGGATCGGCAGGGACCGGTCCGGCGGGCAACTGGGCAGCCGATTGCGACTGCCCGGCTGGCGTGACCTCCATGCTGTATGTCCAGGGCGGTTGTGCACTTCGATCGGGCGTGGACATCAGGTACCTCCGACGTCGGTCAGAACGATCGCCACAGTCGCCGATCGCCCTCTAAAATCATCATAGATGCCCGGCCCGGTTTGTCCACCATGAATTCATGAATCCAGGCGGCATAGAGGGCTCAGTCGTCACAACCGGGCATCGGATCGAGGTTGCGGAATACGTCGCCGAGAGAATCGACGATGTCGCTGGCGATCATGCCCGTGACGCCGCTTTCGTCCCTGGCCATATCGCCGGCCAGGCCATGTACATACGTTGCAAGCACACAGGCATCCATCGGGCTGTAACCTTGCGCCAGAAACGCTGACACGACACCGGTCAGCACGTCGCCGCAGCCGCCGGTGGCCATGCCGGGGTTGCCTGATGTGTTGACGTAGAGGGCATCGCCGTCGGTAACGACCGTCTCGTGGCCTTTGAGTATGACGACCGAATTGGCCGGCATATGGGCCCGGATCGCGAGCGCCGACCCGATACGGTCACGCTGAATTTCGGCCGTGGTGACGCCCAGCAGGCGAGCGGCCTCGCCCGGATGGGGCGTGGCGACGACGGTCGAATGATGCGTTTTGAGAGCGTTACCGCAAGTTTTCAGGGGTGCGAAGGTATTGAGCGCGTCGGCATCCAGAACCAGCGGCTTGTTGGTGTGCCGCAACAGTTCGCAGATCAGGTCATGAACGCCTCTGGAACGCCCCAGGCCAGGGCCGGCGGCGATCACGGTGGCATCGTGCGTCAAAGGCAGGAGTTCGTACCAGGCGGCTGAGCCGTCAACAGCGCCCAGACTGGTCTGGGGCAGAGGCCACGTCATGAACGAAGGGTCGAACCCGGCGACGGTCGGCTGGATTTCGTGCGGCGAGGCGACCCGCACCAGCCCCGCGCCGCTGCGCAGGGCCGCGAGCCCGGCGAGAGCGGCCGCCCCGGCCATTCCGCGGCTGCCCGCGACGACGAGTACGTGGCCGTATGTTCCTTTATGGGAATCCGCCTTGCGTGGCTGCAGCGGCGGGATGGCGTTGATCTTCTGCATTTTGCGAACTTCCTGTCGTGTCCGTTTCCTGAAAACTGCCCGATGGCCGGATTCGCACCGGTCAGGGGCCGAAGCCCTCGAAAACCTGAGTGTCCGTCACGCCGCTCGATGGCTCCTTCGGCGCGTTTTTCGCCGTATCGCCATGTTGTCTGGCCAGACCGGCACGACGGGCGATCAGTCCCGCCACGTGCCCGCCGTTGAAGCCGCTGTCGATATTCACGACGACGACGTTCGACGCGCAGCTGTTGAGCATCGTCAGCAGCGGAGCCAGGCCATGCAGGTGGGCACCATATCCGATGGAAGTCGGCACGGCGATCACGGGGCAATCGGTCAGACCGCCCAGAACGCTCGGCAGAGCGCCTTCCATACCGGCCACGGCGACGATCGCATCGGCGTTTTCGAACCGGTGCAGCCGGCTGAGCAGCCGGTGAATGCCGGCGACGCCGACATCGCTGAGCAGTTGAACGTCGCAGTTCCACGATTCTGCCGTGACGCGAGCCTCTTCTGCCACAGGCAGGTCGCTGGTTCCGGCGGTCACCACCACGACGCGGCCCAGCTTCGGCCCAGGATCTTCCACGGGCGGAATGCGGAATGTGCGGCCCAGAACGTTGTATTGCCCGCGAGAAAAATGATTCGCGAGCACCTGACCCACTTCCGGCGAAACGCGTGTCACCAGACTGGCGTCGCCATGCTGCATCTGCACTTCGAGAATCGCCAGAATCTGGTCGGCCGTTTTGCCCTGGCCGAAGACGACTTCGGGATATCCGCAGCGGAGCCGCCGGTGATGATCGACATTCGCGACACCTTCGAGATTCTCGAAAGGCGACCACCGAATGCGGCTGAGTGCTTCGGACGGTGCGAGCTGGCCATTGCGGACTTCGGTGAGCAGCTCGAGGAGTTTGGCTTGATCCAGCACTGTCGGACCTCTTCACCACATGAAACTTCGAAGGCCGGGCATTTCAGCCGGGGAAAACGGCGGGATCGCTCGCCAGTTTCGGATCCGACCCGGTGTACCCAGCCACGAACGCCGGATTCGCGATCGACCATGGACGCCGCAAGACGACCCGGCGTATCCTAACATAGAGGTTCACGATTTGACGAGATGAGTTGAACATCGAATGGCACGACCGATCGGCCCCGAAACCAACAATCGCCATGCGGACACCGATCCGCCCGCCGTGATCCAGCAGGATCACCTCCAGGAGCGGCTCGGGCCGACCGCCATTTCGTTTCTCGTGCACGTCTTCCTGATGCTGCTGCTTCTGGCGTTCAGCTACGGAATCGAAAAGAAACAGGGCCTTTCGCTGTTTCTGAAAGTGGGTGACGACGCGAATTCCGGCGGTCAGCCGCTCGTCGTGGACAACGGCCTCGACGAGCCGCTCGACATGCCGGCCGTCGACGTGACCCGGCTCGAACGGATCGAGCCCGAACCGGTCCTTAACCCCCAACTGCCGAAAATGACGATCGCCGAAGTGGCGCTCGACCGCACAGAAATCGCCCGGCCCGCCCCTGAGATCGAAGGCTTCGGCACGTCGCAGTTCGAGGGCATTTCGGAATCGGTGCAGGGGGTCTCGGTGAAGATCGGCGACCCACAGTTCACCCTGATCTGGGATACCGACGCCGACCTCGACCTGCACGTCATCGAACCCGGCGGGGCTCATATTTACTGGGAACATCGAACCGGCAAAAAAGGGGGCGAGCTGGATGTGGACGATGTAGACGGCCAGGGCCCTGAGAACGTCTTCTGGAAAAAAGGCATCGGCCCCGAAGGCGAATACGTCTGGTGGGTGCATTATTATGGCGGAACGGGTGGCCGGGTGCGGAAGACGACCTGGAAGGTGCGCATCAAGCACGACGGCCGCGTCGAGTCATTTTCGGGGACGCTTTCGAAGATCGACGACAAATCGCCGGAACGGAAGTTCGTGAAAGGCGAATTGGCGAAGCAGGACACCACGCCCGAAATCGAGACGCCCCCGAAGCGATAATAACAGGGCGATGCGAATAACGGGAATGGGCGGAAATGATTCCATTTCATTTCCGCCCGGTAAGGTCGATCGTATGGGAATGAAGATCAGAAGATCGGAATCGTCACCCTGTCGCCGCCCTTCATGGCCGACTCATGGGCACAGATGCCGACCATCGTCCAGTTGGCCGAAGTCGGGGCGTCCGGGAAGGCTGGCTTCTTGCCTGCGACGGCCTGCAGGAAGGCGTTCACCAGGTGCGGGTGGCTGCCGCCGTGGCCACCGCCCTGCAGGAAGGAAAGGTGCTCGGCATCCTGAATCGCCGCCGGCATCGTGAATTTCTGAATGCCCTCCGGCAGCAGCCGGGCGTAATCGGGCACTTCGGTTTCTTTGGCGATTTCCGGCTCCGGGATCGGGTTCGCCTCGCTGCTCTTGGTGTGAATCAGCGGCTTCTGATGTTCGGCCAGTTGCCATTCGAAAGAAGCCTTCGAGCCATAAGCGTCGAAGCTTTCGCGATATTGCCGGGCCGTGTCGAACAGGCTTCGCGTCACTTCGGCGACGACGTCCGATCCCTTGATCTTGAACGTGGCCGACTCGATCGCGAACGGGCTGCCGTAGTGCTTCACCAGGTCGTCGCGAATCTTGCCTGAACCATGGCACACGACGCTTTCGGCAAGGGCCGGCTTGCCGGGTTCCGAAAGAATCGCCAGGCAGGGCGAGACGCAGTGCGTGGCGTACCACATCGGCGGCAGGCCCGGCCAGTAGCTGGGCCAGCCGTCCATGTCCTGCATGTGGCTGCCGCGCAGGAATTGCAAGCGGCCCAGCACGCCCTTGTCGTAAAGCTCTTTCACGAAGAGATATTCGCGGGCGTAAACGACGGTTTCCATCATCATGTAGACTTTGCCCGAGGCCTTCTGGGCCTCCACGATCGCGCGGCACTCCTCCACCGTCGTGCCCATCGGCACCGTGCAGGCGACGTGCTTGCCGGCCTTCAGCGCGGCCACGCTCATCCAGCCGTGGTCCGGAATCGGGCTGTTGATGTGCACCGCGTCGATGTTCGGGTCTTTCAGCAGTTCGTGATAATCGGTGTAACGGGCAGGGATGCCGTATTTCTCACCGGCCTCATCGAGCCCCTTCTGATCGCGGCGGCAAATGGCGTACATTTCCACGCCGGGGTAGTTCTGATAAATCGGGATGAACTCGGCGCCGAAACCGAGGCCGATGATAGCCACGCGAACGGGTTGATTGGCGGACATTGGTAGTGTTTCCTGGTGTGTGACGACGACGGATGCCCCGGAATTCGACCTTCCGCCCGCGGTGAATCGCCCGGCGGGAGGGACGACTCGGCGTCCGCAACGCCGACAGATTACGCCGTCTCCCTGTGATACTCAAGCCCCTTCCACTTGCCTTGAGCATCTTCCGCCGCTGGCTGCCGCAACCGGCCCTTTCGATTCGTCGTTCCTGGCCGGAACCACCGGCGAATAACGCAACACTCGCATCGAATACTCCTGCGCAGGGCAATGGCGGTTCCCGCTGCACGGCCGATTCCAGCCCCTTGCGGTGCGATGCCGCATCGGGCACGATCGATCAGGGAAGGAATCAGCCGCCGCAGACGCGATCCTCGGAGGTCATGGCCATGAACGACTCGCGAACGAAATCAGCCTCGCACGACACGATCCGTACCTTCCTGCGAATCACAGGACCATTCCTTTTCCTGGTCGGGCTCGTGTTCACCGGCATCGGCCTCGGCAGCTTTTTTGCCGCCTTCGGCACGTTCGAACCGCCTCGGTACTTCTGGTGCGCGTTCGTCGGCATGCCACTGCTCATGGTCGGGTTGGTGATATCAAAACTGGGATATCTGGGGGCGATTTACCGCTACGTGGCCGCGGAAACCACGCCCGTGGCTCGCGATGCGATCAACGACCTGGGTGAGGGGATCGGCCCGGGTGTGAAGGCGGTTACGAAGGCGGTGACGGAAGGGATCATGGAAGGCACCGGTCGAATCGACGAAACGAAATGATGGCCCAAATCCATTGCGAAGTTCGAAGCCTCCACGCTACGTTTCGAGCCTGAAAGCGGTATCAGGTTCGACACCGAACCATTTCCTGAAAAGCCGACTTGCATCCGTCTGCAAGCTTGTTATCATGCATGCAATCGATCGGCATTCACGGCACTTCTGTTTCTGCCCACGTCATCCTGACACCTGTTCGTGGCTGTCTTTCGGTTCGGTCCATCCTCAGCGTTTCGTGGCTCGTCCGAACCTCCCTTGCGGGTCCGTTTCTAGGCCTTTCGCCAACGGGTTTCGGCCGATCACGTGTGAAATTTCCTGACCAATTTATCGATATCGATCGTCCGATCGATTCCGGGAGGGAGTCTCATGCCCATTTCGCATCGCCCCCGGCGTGGATTCACGCTCATCGAACTACTCGTCGTCATCACCATCATCGGTGTGATGGCCGGGCTTGTCCTCTCGGCCGTCTCGGCTGCACGTGGCGCCGCGAGAAGAGCCCAGTGCGTCAACAACATCCGTCAGGTCGGCATGGGTGTATTGGGCTACGTGAACGTCAAAAATGCGCTGCCAGCGGCATGCGCTGCGAAAGACATCCCGGGCTCTTCAGGACTCGGGGAAGATCCGCTGCCCTACATCTGGACGGGGTTCCGAGACCCCAATTTCCCCAACAACAGCCTGAATTCCTGGGTCGCTGAAATCCTTCCCTACATCGGCAATCAGGATATTTACGATGCCTGGGATTTCTCCACGTCCTATTACAGTGCCATGCCTAACGGCACCTTTCCTTCGAACAGGCATCTCTCGAACACATCGATCAGCCTTCTCGTCTGCCCGGACGATCCCTCGAACGAACTGGGGAAAGGCAATCTCTCGTACGTGGCCAATCTGGGCCACTCCCGGTTCCATTACTATCAGCCTTTCGCGACGGACAAATCGCCGGCGATCGTTCCGCACCATTGGGACGGAATGACGAAAAAGCACTTGCGAACGTTTACGAACTGGGGTGCGAATACGTTCGAAATCAACATGAAACTCGGTCTGTTTCGATATTACTCGAAGTATGACCGCCCCTGGAATTCGAAAGCCACAATCGCCACGGTCGTCGACGGGACATCGAATACCATCATGCTCGGCGAAAACGAGCACGCTGGCTACACGGACAAAAAGGAAGTTTTCGATGGGAACGAGTCGAACTGGGGCTGCCCGCATCCCCATTTCGTCGGATTCGTCGTTTCCGACAATATCTGCGGAACCAGCGGCATATGCGAATCCGGCGGCAAGAGAAGTCCCGACGAAGAATGGCCCGGCTGGGACCTCGCGAACGACCGCGAGCACAAGGAAGGCATAAACAGCGACCACGAAGCCGAAACGGGTTATTCGCCCTTCCTTTCAAGTCAGCACTCCGGCGGAATCGTGAATGTCTGCATGGTCGATGGGTCCGTGCGAGTCATTCGGGAGGACATCGCCGGCCGGGTCCTTTCCAAACTGGTCAGCCCCCAGGGTTCGAGATTGCCGGCAGGGTTCCGGCAATTGCCGCTGAACAGCGACGAATGAACCGAGTTCGGACAGGAAATTTCGAATTTTCGTCCGGATTCGGCAAGAACGGATCGAATCGATGACTTTGACCGCAATCCATTCGAACCGCCCGCGTTGGCGAGATTCCGTAATGGACAGCGGGCAGTGATCGCGGTTGCCGCACGAAATTCCGTCAAGTACATGTACAAGAAACCGGGCCTCACCGAAGCTTCGGAATTCGAAGGATATCGAATTACGAATTCCACTCCACCGCCTCTTCCCAATGCTCATACAACTGGGCCAGTTTCGCTTCGGCCGATTCGAAATCCTCGCGCACCTTGCGGGCCTTCGCTTCGTCGCGATAGGTCGCCGGGTCGGCCATGTCAGCTTCGAGTTTCGTCTTCAGCGCCTCTGCCTTAGCGATGTCGGCTTCCAGGTCGGCTGTCTTGCGGAACGGAAACTTGCGTTTTTTCTTCGGTTGAGCGCCGGTTGCAGCAGATATCGCCCCCGAAGCGCCTGATTTCGAAACGGCCGCTGCCGCCACCCTCGCTTGCCGCTCTTCCTCGCGGGCCTTTTCCAGGGCGACATGCTCTTCCCAGGCTTCGTAATTGCCTTCGAAAAGCCGGGCCTTGCCGTCGGCCACGACGATCAGCCGGTCCGCCACCTGGTTGAGAAAATAACGGTCGTGGCTCACGACGATCACGGTTCCCTCGAATTCCTGTATCGAGCGTTCCAGCGACTCGCAGCTCCAGATATCCAGGTGGTTCGTCGGTTCGTCCAGAACGAACAAATTCGCGTTCGTGGCACAGAGCCTGGCCAGCGCGGCCTTGCCTTTTTCGCCTCCTGAAAGCTGCCCGACTTTTTGAAATGCCATATCACCGGTCAGTCCGAACCGGGCGATCAGGTCACGAACGTCGTTCTCGATCCAGGTCAGGTCATCCTCAGGCCAGACGGCTCGAATGAGCGTCGTTTCAGGCGGCAGGCTGCCCAGCCCCTGATCGTAATAGCCGACCCTGACATGCGCCCCCAGACGCACCGTGCCGGAATCGGGCGTAACCTTCCCGATCAGAATTTTCACCAGCGTCGATTTGCCCGCGCCGTTGGGGCCGATCACCCCGACGCATTGCCCGCGCAGGATCGAACCCGTGAATTTGTCGAACAGCGTTTTCTCGTACGACTTCGAAACATTGGCCGCATCGATGACGACATCACCGGACCTGGTCACTTCGTCGAAGCCCATCACCGGGCCGACGATCTCGGACATTTTCTCGATGCGATCGAGCCTCGCGAGTTTCTTCTGCCGGTCCTGCGCCTGTTTCGTCTTTTGGCCCGCCATGTTCTTGCGGATGAAGGCTTCGGTTTCCGCGATGTAGTCCTGCTGCCGCTCGTATTGCTTTTCGAGCTGCTCCATGCGTTCCTGTCGCAATTTCCAGTATTTGCTGAAATTGCCGGGATAGGCCGTCATCCGGCTGCGATGCAGCTCCCATGTGGTGTTCACGACCCGGTCCAGAAACTGGCGGTCGTGACTGACGACGATCATGGCCGCCGACTGCCGCGCCAGGAACGCTTCGAGCCATTCCACCGTTTCGAGATCGAGGTGGTTCGAAGGCTCGTCCAGAAGCATCACGTCCGGATTTTCCAGCAATAGCTTCGCCAGCATGATGCGCGATTGCTGACCGCCCGAGAACGTGGCCGCCGGGCGGTCCAGATCGACCGGCGTAAAACCAAGCCCGAAAAGGACTTCCTCGATCCTGTGCTCGATCGCGAAAGCGTCGTGGTGCTCGAGCTGGTCATGGATCTGGGCGTACCGGGCCGTGGCGGCTTCACGCTCGGCATCGGTATCAGCCCCGGCGATCTCCTCAGCGGCTTCATGCAATTGCTCCTGAAGCCGAACGAGACCCGCCAGAGCCGACCGGGCGACTTCCCGCAAAGTCATCGCCGGGCCGAAATCCGGCTGCTGCCGCAGAAGAGACACCTGAACGCCAGGCCGCACATAAAGCTGGCCATAATCAGGTTTGTCCTGCCCGGTCAGAACTTTCAGCAGCGTCGTCTTGCCGACGCCATTGGGGCCGACCAGACCGACACGCTCCCCTGTGCGCAATTCGAATTCGAGACCCTGAAAGATCGGATCGCCGGCGATATGCCGGCCGAGGTCCCTGGCGGAAAGGAGGATCATGAGCCATGCCGGTCGAAAGAGTCGGGCGAGTGTCCTGGCGGTCGTCGCGGCAGCGCCCTTTGCCGCCGAATCACTCTTTTTATCGGAAGTACAGGGTCCGGCACAACGGGAAATCGGGCAAGTTGCCTCGGGACGTTGCAAAGTGAGCGATCGCGAAGACCGACGGAACGGCTTCACGGCGCATCGTCACGGGCCAGATCGCATGCGGCCGACACGCACGTGGCGACCGGTCATTCACCCCGCCGGATTTCTTTTCTCAACCGTCCGCAGATAGCGTCTGGGCATTTCCCGCATCCGTTCCCGGATGAACCGGATCTCGAGCTGATCACGCCGCGTCGTTTCGATTTCGGTTGGTGAAGGGATTTCGATCTCGCCCCAGGTGATCGTCTTTTTTTCACGTTCGATTGCGACGATTTTTCCGCCTGAGGCGACCAGAGTGA
Source organism: uncultured Isosphaeraceae bacterium (assembly GCA_964608915.1). Taxonomy (GTDB): domain Bacteria; phylum Planctomycetota; class Planctomycetia; order Isosphaerales; family Isosphaeraceae; genus QWQI01. The sequence continues at coordinate 168,462 of CAZSQA010000004.1, read as the reverse complement.
CACCGACGTTCGCTTCGATCACCGGTATCCCGTTCTCGTTCGATCGAGCCAGAACGGCTTCGTCCTGGGCCCGGCTCGTCGATCCGTACGACGGAATCGCCAGAAACTGGGCCCCGTCCGCTTTCAGGATGCCTGCCAGCAAGGGATTCCAGCGGTCGTTGCAGATCAGAATGCCGCAGCGGCCGAGAGGGGTGTCGAAGGCACGTGCCTCAGTCCCGAGCCGGTCGAACCACCAGTCGGGGTGACAGCCTTCCGCCAGTTGCATTTTGTGGTACTTGCCGCGAATGACGCCGGAGTCGTCAATGAAAATCGCGGAGTTGAAAACATCATCCCCGATTGCCTCGGCGAAACCGAATACGATGCACAGATTCAGACGATCGGCGAGTGCGCGAAATTCGCCCATGATCGCATGATCGACCGGAATGGCGACTTCCTTCATCCGTCGAGCCGGAATTTTCCCGGCGATGATCTCGTTGACGATGTAGCCTTCGAGAATTCCCTCAGGAGCGACAGCGATCCGGGCCCCTCCCGCCGCGGCTTTTTCGAAAGCTTCGGCAAGCCGGCGGGCGTTGCCTTGCAGGTCCAGCTTTTGAGGCTCGAACGAAATGGCCGCGACACGGACTCTCTTCGATTGGCCATCGTTCGACGAACCCGATGGTTTCGTCGGGCCGATTTCGAAAGCGGCCGAATCCGGACACGAGACCGAGATGGCGGCGAGAGCGAGACAACATAGCGACCACCGCGAAACGAACTCGACGCGTATACGGCGAAATCGGCCAAAACGCATGTCGCGAATCCGAATCGACCGGAATTCGGGTTTCATTTCGCTTCCTGCCGCAATTCGATGGCCCGGATGGCATCTTTGGCGGCATTTTCCGCGAAAGGCTGGCCGCTATCGCGCAGCCTGGTCAATGCCGGCAGCGCGTTCATCGTGCCGATCTCCTGAAGAATTTTGGCGGCTTCGCCCCGAGTGAAGACATCTTTATCCGACAAGAGCGGAATGATCTCGGATTCGACATGCTCGGGCTTCATCGATTTGAGTGCCTTCGCAGCCTCCGCCCTTGAGGAGAGTTCCTTGATCTCCATCACCAGGACTTTCGCAGCGGATTTCGTCGGGCACCTGGCGAGCCCCTGAATCGCCGGCCCGCGAACCATGAAGTCACCGGTCGACAGGAGCCTGATCAGATCTTTTTCCTGATTCGGCGTCGCCCAGACGGCGAGCGCCTTGGCTACCGAAGCTCGTGGAAAGCCCGTCGTGGTCGCAGCCGTGGCAGCCAGGGCTTTGGCGATTTCGGGATCACCCCCTTCAGGCGCGACAGCCTTCGACAACCGGTCGCCGGCCTGCTGAATCGTACGTTCATCGCCCGTCCTGAGATCCGCCAGAAGTTTTTTGCGTTCGTCGGCCGCGAGCGGCTTGGGCATCGCGTCTTCGGCGGCCTTTTTCATGGCCGCTTCGGCGCTCGCTTTCGCGGCTTCGGCTGCCGCGGCTCGTTTCGCGGCCTCGGCCTCCGTCAATGTCCGAAACGTGACGGTCACGGGGAAAGTGGCGGAAACGCCGTCCTCATGAATTTCGATCTCGTAACGCATCAGCCCGCTACGCCACAACCCCCTGGCGGGGTCGAACGTCATTTCGCCCTCGCCCGTCATCTGTCGCCGCGGCCGGCCGTTCACCTTGTCGTCCGTTTTCAGCAGATACGATTTCGAAACCTGAACGCCGCCATCCTCACGCGATTCGACTTTCCAGTTCACGGTTTCCGTCGCGCTTCGAGGATCCGCGTCCTCGTCATCGGCCCCGGGCGGCCCGAAACCACGCGGAGGCCCGAAACCACGTGGCGGCCCGAAACCTGGCGGACGGATCATTCGCGGAAAAGGCGACGATCGCACGTTCTTGATCACGCTCACCTCACGCTCCCGCTTCCATGCCGTATCCCGAGCCGATTTCGGCAATTCGTCGAGGACGAGCTGCTCATAATCGCCGAGCATATAGGGCAAGGAGGTCTGCACCTCGATATCGACCAGATTCCCGGATCGATCGATCGAGAACGGGGCAGGGCGAATGTTCACGAATTCGCCCGAGGGAGGCCCGAACCGGAAATCCGGCATGACCATCACGGGCGAACCGTCTCGTGACTGCCGTCGCAAATTCAGGTTCCCGGAAGCCTTGAGCGTCGTCTGCTGGTCGGTCGTTTCGACGGTTTCGAGCGTTAACGTGCCCTCACGCACCTCACGGATGTCGCCAAGAACCGCCGAAATTTTGACGTCGTAAACGACGCGAGCGTCCTGAGCGAATCGGTATCGCAGCGCGTCTTGCCCGCGCGTTTCCGAAAGGCTCGACCACATGACGAGTTGCAGAATCGAGCAAGTCCGGAGAAGACCGGCAAGCAGGCATCGACGGTTCATAAGCAGGTCCGGTTGGGATGCGAAAGCGAATCGAATCGTATCTGAGGGACTCACCCGATTCTGTCCGACGTCTCTCCGTCGATCAAGAACCTGCCAAAAATTCCTCGATTCTCATGAACCTTCGGCGGCGAACGGATCGTCCATGTCTCCCACTCGAATCCACAAGATGCAATCGCATAAGCACATATGACACAGAGGCCATTCCGGAGGCTGCGCCGATGCCGATCGGCGAATCGATCGGAACCCGGTCAGGCTTCTTTCTTCACGGATTCGATTCCGCTAGACTGCATAACCGCACAAGAATACATGCACGCCGAATCTGTCCGTATTCCGGGAGATGTACGAATGACGAAGAATCGCTGGATCACTGCAGTCGCCTTCTGCTCAACTATGGCTCTCGTCGGCTGGACGAGCGACCTATCGGCACAAGAGAAGAGCGTGCGGCCCGGGATCAACGACAATTTCAAGAACCCGAACGCCAAACAATTCGTCGAGCGTTTCGAGACGGAAAGCCGCGAGGTTTTCGCGAAGCGAAAGGAAATCGCCGAAGCCTGCCCGATCGTTCCCGGTCAAACCGTAGCGGACATCGGAGCCGGCACCGGGCTTTTCACAAGGATTTTCGCGGAAAAGGTCGGCCCTGACGGTAAGGTCATCGCCGTCGACATCGCGAAGAGTTTCCTGGATCATATCGAAAAAATCAGTGGCGAGCTTGGCCAGAAGAACGTTTCGACACAGCTTTGCACGGCCGACTCGACTGGCCTGGCGGCGAACACCGTCGACGTCGCTTACATTTGTGACGTCTACCACCATTTCGAATTTCCCGAGAAGTCGATGAAATCGCTTTTCGATGCCGTGAAGCCTGGCGGAAAAGTCGTTCTCGTCGAATTTCACCGGATCGAGGGCAAAAGCTCCGAATTTTCTCTCAAGCACGTTCGGGCTGGCCAGGAAGTCTTCGAAGCCGAAATCGCCAAGGTCGGTTTCCGGAAGGTGAAGGAAATCCCGGACCTTCTCAAGGAAAACTACATGGTGATCTTCGAAAAACCGAAGTCCTGAATTTCGAATCCGATCGCATCGATCGTTCGATACCATATCCGTTCGCCATTCCCCGCTGAGAACTCCGGAAATGCTCTTCACGAAGCTCGATTTCGAACGCCCCGGCAAGCAGCAGGGATTCCTGCAGGTGCCTTACTCGCACAACCTGGGCGGTTGGGCGAACGTTATGATACCCTGCACGGTGGTGAAGGGGGGCGACGGGCCGACGGCTCTCGTTCTGGGCGGAAATCACGGCGACGAGTATCAGGGCCAGGTCGCGGCCATGAAGCTGGCCCGTGAACTGACGCCGGAGATGGTCTCAGGCCGGATCATTCTGATTCCTTCGCTGAATTTTCCGGCCGCGAAGGCCGCCACACGGCTTTCGCCGCTGGACGGCATGAACATGAACCGCGCATTCCCGGGCCAGCCGGAAGGGCCGGTCACCAGCCAGGTCGCCCATTTTCTCACGAACACGCTTTTCCCGATGAGCGATGTCGTCATCGACATCCATTCCGGCGGCCGCAGCATGGATTTCGTCCCCTGCTCGCATATGCATCTGGTCGCCGACAAGGCCCAGCGCGAGCGGATGCTCAAGGCCATGCTGGCCTGGGGCACGGATTTCTGTTTCCTCTATGCCGATATCGCCGGCAGCGGGCTTTTGCCGGTCGAGGCGGAAAATCAGGGCAAAACGGTCGTGACGACCGAACTCGGCGGTGGCGAGGGGGTTCCCGCCAGCGTGCACCGGATCGCCCAGTCCGGCTTGAAGAACGTCCTGATCCATGTCGGAGTGCTCAAGGGTTCCGAAACCACTCGGGAAGGCCAGGGCAAGCCGGCATCGGTACTGGTGCAGGCGCTGCACAGGGACGATTATCTGCTGGCCCCGGAATCGGGCATCTTCGAAATCGCATTCGACCTGGGTTCCGAAGTGAAACCTGGCGACACGGTCGGCTATATTCACGACCTGGAACGCCCGGATCGAACGCCCGAACCGATCGTGGCGAAAACGGCAGGTTATCTCGTGTGCTGCCGTGTCCCCTGCCTGACGAACCAGGGCGACTGCGTGGCCGTGATCGCCGCGCCGATGAGCGTGAAGGAAGCTCTTGAGGCTTGAGTGACTCGATGCGATTCGAACCGGAAAGATCGTGTCGATCGACTCCGGTTCGATTTCGAATCGACCGGTCAGATATGCCGGTAGATGATTCGGATTTTCGTGCCGAGGATCTCTTCGAATTCCAATTTGAAAACGTCGTCAAGCATACCGATATTCGGATTCATCGCTTCCAACGCGAAACGAGCGAATCCCTGCGGCCAGATGTAATGCAAGTCGTTGAGACTCCTTTCCGAGCCGCAACAGGGCATCGGAAAGTGAGTGAGACGATAACCCGCCTCCGAATGATCCTCGTCCATTCGATCTGCCCACCAATCGATCGGGATCTCATTGCCGCAGGCAGGACAGCTAACGGATTCGAAGTTGCCGCCACAATCGACGAATTCGATCTTTTCGCTGATTCTTACCTCGAACGCATCGGCATTTGGGGCGATCTCTACGAACCGCACGCGGGCTCGTTCCTGGAGTTGTTTTGCAGGAACATCGCATGGCTTTTCAGGTATCAGAACGATCCAGTGATCCGACATTGCTGATTCCATATCGACAGATCGAATCGGGCAGCTCGAATCGGACCGAACTTGCGATGCCTGAAGTTCAAATCGTCAGCCTTGTCACGTCGTGGTTCGTGATACGCTCATGACCAGCTTCGGTCACGACGTAGTTATGCTCGACTCGTATGCCGCAGACACCTTTTTCGTAAATGCCAGGCTCAATGGTGACGACCTCTCGGCCCAGCAGCGTTTCGGGGCTGCGGGCGACGAAAAACGGGGCCTCCGGATGCATCAGGCCTACACCGTGGCCAGCGTGCCCGGGCATCGCCCCGCCGAATCCGGCATCCGTGATCGTGCGCTTCACGGCCTGTTCGACGGCCGCCGCGCCTGTTCCGGGCCGCAGCATCGCGGCGGCGTTTTCGAGTGCTTCCACGCAGGCCTTGTGGCGAATTTCCAGCTCAACCGGCGGTTTGCGGCCCGTGTATTTCGTATCGGCGATGTCGCAGCGGTAGCCGTGAATGACGACCGAGAAATCGAGCAGAACCAGTTCGTCGGCTTGAATCTGACGATTCGTGGGCGGGCCGCCGATGCCCTCGCAGCGCGGCCCTGAAACGACATCGCCATAGAGACGGACCGGATGGCCGACGATGCGGTCAGCCTCAGAGCGCATGAACCGGAAAAGCTCCAGCTCGGTCATCCCCGGGCGAACGTGCTTCCAAGCGGCTTCCATCACGCGGCTGACGACCGCCCCGCAGGTGCGCAGCAGTTCGATTTCGTCGACGTCCTTCTGCACCCGCATGCGGCGGATGACCGGGTCGACGTCCAGTATCGCCCCCCGGCCCGATTTGTCGGCCGTGCTCCAGATCGCCGTGCCCGGCATGCGGGCCAGCGAAACGCCGATTCGCTTCGGCTTGTGAGCCTCGACGACCTCTCGCACTTGCTCAAGCACGAGCCCCTGTCTGTCCGTGGCCGGTTCCTGACCGCGATACCAGGTGACGCTCTTGCGGGAATCCACGAACGCGGAGGCCGCGAATCCGTCAAGCAGGTTGTCGTGAATCAGGATCGATTCTTCTTCGGTCAGAACGAGATAAGCCGAGGCATCGTTGGCTTGAAAGACGTAATCCGGCACGAAAAAATTGGCTAAAGAGACCAGATGGTCCACACCACCGAGGAGGATCAGGTCGGGCTGCGGCTCGAGTTTCGAAAACAGACGGGAACGGCGCGCGTGGCAGCCTTCCTCGGAAAGATCGAACCGGTGAGGCGAGCGGCAAAGCTCGGAAGACGCTACCAATTCGCCGGGTCTGAGTGCGGACATTTGTGACCTTGCAATACGAAAACGACCGGAAAACCGTGTGATGGACGATCGATCGGAATGACGCGGGAAATCGGACGGCGGCACGGAAATCCCGAAGCCGCCGCAACGATTTCCTCGTTCGATCAGAGAGGCTTGAGCCACATATTGCGGAACGAAACGGCATTGCCGTGATCCTGCAGCAGGATCGGTCCGTCCTTGCCGGGATCCATGTCGATGCCGCCGGGCGTGACTTCGATCGGCTTGTCGTCCAGAATCAACTTGCCGTTCTGATAAACGGTAATCCGGGCCTTTTCGGCCACTTTGCCGTCCACGACTTTCGCTGACTTGAACGTGATGTCGTACGTCTGCCATTCCATCGGCTTTTTGCAGGCGTTCACGGCCGGGGCGTATTGTTTGTAAATGGCGCCGCAGTCGTTGTCTTTCGAATCCAGGCCATACGAATCGAGCACTTGAAGCTCATATCGGCCGACCTGATAGACCCCGCTGTTGCCGCGAGCCTGCCCCTTCGCTTCAGGCATGTACGGCGTGCGGAACTCGACGTGCATGTTGTAGTCGCGAAATTGCTTTTTCGTCATGATGTTGCCGGTGCCGCCCTTGACGGTCAGAACGCCGTCTTCGAACGTCCAGCCGATCGGTTTGCCGTTCTGGGTCGTCCAGGCTTCGGCCGATTCGGCGCTCTTGCCCAGCAGAACGACGGCCCCTTCGGGCGGCACTGCTCCCAGGGTGTCTTCCGCACCGGCTCGTGCCGATATTGCGCCCATCATGCATAATAGAGCGATCGCGGCGGCATTCAGGCGATTCATGGTTCGTCTCTCAGGTCGTTCGGCGATGGTTTGGGGTCAGGGTTTCACCCGTCCGGCCTAGTGTATCGGTGAGCGATCACGAAGGCAAACCCGTTGCGACCCCTGCGACCGGCGCTTTCCTGTCAGCCGCTCGGCGATATCTGGATCGGCCGCCTCCGGTGACACATCGCCCGGTCGCGCCGAAGATCGTCTATCGGAAAGGCTCAGAAACACGATGCATCGCCATCTTGCCGCCGGAATCGACCTGGGAACGACCAACAGCGCGCTGGCCACGGCGGAGCTGGCGGCCGACCGGGCGACCGTCAGGCCGGCGATCCAGGCGATCGATCAAATCGTCGACCCGGGCGAAATTCGCGCTTCGAACATGCTGCCTTCAGCCATCTATCTGGCCGCCGAAGGTGAGCTGGCGGCCGAATCGACTCGCTTGCCCTGGCCCTCGAACCCGCTCACCATCGTGGGCGAGGCCGCCCGAAGGCTCGGCCCCAAAATCCCGGGCCGGTTCGTCACTTCCGCCAAAAGCTGGCTGTGTCATGACCGGATCGACCGCACGGCCGAAATTCTCCCCTGGGGCGCGCCGGCCGATGCCCGTAAGCTGTCGCCCGTCATGGCCTCCACGCTCGTTCTCGACCACCTCCGGCACTGCTGGGATCATGCCCATCCGGCCGTCCCTCTCAGCTCATTACCGCTGATTTTGACGGTGCCGGCTTCGTTCGACGAATCGGCCCGCCGCCTGACCGTCGAAGCCGCCCGCGCCGCCGGGCTGGGCGAACGGCTTACTCTGCTGGAGGAACCACAGGCCGCGTTTTACGCCTGGATCGCCGACCACCCCGCCGACTGGCAAGGCCAACTCCGCGCCGGTGAGACGATCCTGGTCTGCGACGTCGGCGGCGGCACGACGGACTTTTCGCTCATCGCCGCCACCGAAGACGAAAACGGCCCGGGGTTCGAACGGGTGGCCGTCGGCGACCACCTGATGCTCGGCGGCGACAATATGGACCTGGCCCTTGCCCACATGGCCGAAGCCGCGATGGGCCAAAGGCTTTCGGTCGACCAGTGGACGAGCCTGCGAGCGCAAGCGCGGGCCGCCAAGGAACGACTGCTGGCCGATGATCCGCCCGATGCGTTGCCGATCGCCATCACGGGCAAGGGTTCACGTGTCGTCGGCGGGTCGATGTCCACGAAAATCACCGGCAAGCAGGTGATCGACACCATCCTGGACGGCTTCTTTCCCGTCTGTGGCCTGGGCACGCGGCCGGCCGAATCGTCGCGCTCGGGCTTTCAGGAATTCGGGCTGCCGTTCGAGTCCGACGCCGCCGTCACGCGCCATCTCGCGGGCTTTCTCGGCCATCTGCCGCCTGATTCGCTTCCCAGCGCCATTCTGTTCAATGGCGGCGCGCTCAAGCCGGCCGTCGTTCGCGAACGCATCGTCACGATCCTGCGCAACTGGCTGGGCGAGGCTGGCCGCAATCCGGCGGTGCTGCGCGTGCTCGAAAATCCGGATCTCGACCTCGCCGTCGCCCGCGGCGCCGCCTATTACGGGGCCATTCGCCACGGAGCGGCCGGCGTACGCCTCAAAAGCGGCCTGGCCCGCTCGCTTTACGTCGGCATGGCTGGCCAGACCGCCGCGCCGTGGCTGTGCGTCGTCGAGCGCGACGCCCAGGAGGGCGAGCCTTACGCCATCGCCGGCCCGGATCTTTCGCTTCTGGCAGGCCGCAAAGTCGCTTTCCCCCTGGCCACCAGCTCGATCCGGCCGCAAGACAAACCGGGCGAACGCATCGCTGACGACGCTCGCGGGCTGCGGCACCTGCCGGCCCTCGAAGCCGAAATCAAGGTCGGACGCAAGGCGAAGGCCACTGAAGTGCCCGTGCGGCTCGAAGCTCGTGTCAACCCGATCGGAACTGTCGATCTCTGGTGCGTTTCGCTGGCGGACCCACGCCGCTGGCTGCTCGAAATCGGCTTCAAGGCCGCCGACGCGAAAAAGGCCGACGGCGCCACAGCCATCATCGCCGAACGCCACATGCCCGAATCGTCCGGCATCGTCGACGAAGCCACGCTTCAGATCGCCAGCGAAAAGATCCGCGAAGCGTTCGCCAAGCCGCCCACAGACACTTCATCAGGCCCAGCGCGGCTCGTGAAGACGCTGGAAGAAGCCCTGGACGCCCGCCGCACGGACTGGCCGGCTTCCGTCTGCCGCCATGTTTTCGATGCGTTGCGCGACCTGAACGACGTCCGGAAAAAATCGGCCGAACACGAAGCCCGCTGGACGAATCTTGCCGGTTTCTCACTCCGCCCCGGCACAGGGCAAGGGGGTGACGAAGCCCGTATGAAATTCCTCTGGAGCCTCTTCGGAACCGGTCCGGTTCACGCCAAAGAAGCCCACGTGTGGACGGAGTGGTGGGTCATGTGGCGGCGTGTCGCCCCAGGTCTGAACCGATCCTGGCAGGAAGAACTCTGGAAGCGGCTTCAGCCGGCCATTCTCGGCGGCGGCAAAAAGCCGGACCGGAAGCTGAGCCCGCAGGAGATCAACGAGATGACCCGCCTGGCCGCTTCGCTCGAACGGCTTACGCCCGCGGTGAAACTGTCCATCGGCGAATCGCTCGTCAAAAAGATCGGCCGGGATTCGGGAATTTTGCCCGTCGCTCTCTGGTCCATCGGCCGCCTTGGGGCACGCCAGCCGCTTTATGGGCCACTCAGCAGCGTGATCCCGGCGATATCCGTCGAGCCCTGGGTGCGGCGCATTCTCGAAATCGCCCCGGAAAACGAGCGGACGAAAGACCTTCTGAAATGGTGCCTGCTGATGACGGCCCGTAAGGATAACGACCGCTCTTTCGACCTGGACGCCACACTCCGCCAACAGGCCTTCGACCGACTCTCAGCACTTGGCTTCCCTGCCGATGACACCGGGGCGATTCTCGAATACGAACCGATCGGCGCCGACCTCTCCAGCCAGGCCCTGGGCGAGAGTCTGCCAGTTGGACTGACGCTGAGAACCGAATCATAAATCGTCGCGCGATGATTGCGCGTCAATCTTGCCGGGAAGGATATCCCATGAACGTTGCGTACGTAAATCGAATCGTGGCCCTGCAGAACGAACGAAATTCCGATACCCGACGACGATTTCGTGATTTTTCCATCGAAAAAAGCCCGTCCGGTTGTGCCGGACGGGCCTCGAAGCTTTATTCAGCTGGCGGTGCCGGTGAAGCCGGAGCCGCTGGATCCTCCGGCGGCTTCAGCCTGACGAGCAGCTTCGGCTGCGACTGATCGGCTCCGAAGTGGAGCAGGGCCGGTGCCTCATCCTTCGTCAAGTTATAGATTCCGGTTTCGAGAATGACATCGGAGTTCTTGCCGTCTCCGAACGTCATCACGGCCCGCTGGCTCTGCTGGTCGACCTTGCCCTGTACCGGGCGGTCCGTCTGGCTGTGATCGTCATGCAAAGTGCCAGCCAGGACGCCCTGCTTGTTGACCGCAAGCTGAAGCACGGCTGAAGATTCAGGAGCGTCCTCCGAAGTCACGGCGTAGACGCCCAGAGGCAGCCATTCCTCTTGAGCGTTCACCTGATCGACAGGCGGAGCCGCGGCCGCGATCGCCTGAGTCTGCTGATAATACTGCTGCGGCGTGCCGGAAGGCTGACCGTTCACGTACACGGAGTTGTTTTCGTAGTAGACGTTCCCGCCTGTGCCGTAACCATAATATATGGGCTGTGCGCTGGCCATCGCGCCCCCCATGAAGGCCCCGACACCGGCCCATGCCGCCGGCGACCAGGCATAGTTCGGTCCGCGGTTCGCCCAGCCACCCCAGTAATTGTAGCCCGCCCCCGTATAGGGACGACGATACCAGGAGTCGTTGAAGACATTACCGTATCGATTCCCGACGTTGCCACGGACATCATTGCCCCAGTCGTTCCTTTGCGAAACCCACGCCTGGCTGTTGTCGACGTAATTCGTGCGATTGCCGACGTTCACGTCGCCCACATTGACGTTGGTCGTCCGGTCTCCGACATTCGCCTGATTCGCAATGTTCGTACGGTCGCCAACATTCGTGCGATTTCCGACGTTCGTCGTATCCCCGATATTCGTCCGATTTCCGACGTTCGTACGGTCGCCGACATTCGTCCGATTTCCGACGTTCGTCGCATCCCCGACATTCGTCCGATTTCCGACGTTCGTACGGTCCCCGACGTTTGTCCGGTTGCCTACGTTGGTACGGTTGCCGATATTCGTTCGGTCCCCGATGTTACCACGCTCGCCGATTCCAGGCTGGTTACCGGGACGCTGCATTCCAGGCCGGCCTGCACCCTGACCGCCGAAGAAATCGCTGAGCTGGTCGGAAGTCGCATCCTGGCGGCCTCCCGCGAATCCACCTTCCGGGCGCTGAAAACCAGCGTCGCCCCCACCAGGCCGCTGTATCCCGGCCGCACCGCCAGGCCGCTGACCACCTTGCCCCGGTCGCTCGAAGCTCGCATTACCGCCGGGTCGTTCGAAACCCGCATTACCGCCGGGTCGCTCGAAGCCCGCATTACCGCCGGGACGCTCGAAGCCCGCATTACCGCCGGGACGCTCGAAGCCCGCATTACCGCCGGGGCGTTGCATGCCGTTTCCGCCAGGACGCTGCATGCCACCCTGAGCCCCGCCGCCTGGCCTGCTCATCGAGGGGCTTCGATTCGACTGCCGCCCGGCACCGCCGGATTGATGACCTGCCGAGCGGCCGCCACCGGCACCGCCGCCCGGACCACCACGGCCACGCTGGGCCAGGACCTGGCCGGTCAACAGCGAGCCGACCAGCACGAAGCCGAACATCAGGGAAACACTTGCTCGAAACTTCATGGCTTCTGCTCCTGTTGGGGGCTCTCGGGTGCCGGGGCCGGGGCGGATTTGACCGGTTCGGTCGATTCAGCGGCCGCAGGCTTCTCATCCGGCTTTGGCAGGTCAGCTTCCTCGCTCTTTCTGACGATCGTCACTTCGTCGATGTCAGGCTGGAATGATCCACCGATCGTCCTATTGACCGACCGGAACGTGAAACGGTCGTCGTCCAGGCGTTTCATGATGTTCGTGGCGCTCGCCTTCTCGCCGTCCGGCAGCGTGTAACTGGTCCGGATGATCCAGCGGTCGCCCGACTCCCGCCAGCGTTCCTCGCCGAAACCGCCGTCGGAGTCATAGGTCCATGATCGTACGGCCTTTTCGGCAGCGTCCCAGCCGATGATCTGCATGCCGTTGTGCGGTTCGCCCTCACGGGGCGTGACCCGGAACATCCGGCGCAGGAACTTGCGGTTCTTCGTCCAGGCCACTGAAGTTTCGACGCGGGAGTTCTCGTCCTCGTCCACCCATTCGCCCACCATCCAGGCCAGTTTCTCCAGCGGCGGCGCTGAGTCATCCGCCACAGCCTGGGCATCGGCGCCGGTCCGGGCCACTTCGACATCCTGCCCTGAGCGTTCCGGAGCCGTGGCCGCGGGAACCCCCTTCGAAGGCGCCGGCGGCTGCGGCGACTGTGCCGAGGCGTCGGGCCAGAACGTCAACCCGACGGCGAATCCGAACGCCGCTGCCAGCAATCCGCGTTTCATGTTCTCTTCTCGCTGAATTCGGTCGGCCCGGGTCACAGGCATGAGGGAATGGACGCCGCCCATCGCCGAAACCAAGATGGAAAGCCCCTTTACGGTTTCACTCTACGCCCGCCAATGCGTCAAAGGCAAGCAGCGATGTTGCGTTCGCCGCGAAAGAACTCCGATCGATTTCGCTCATCCATGAATGAAAGGCCGGGGCGTTCCGGTCACTCGCCGTTCTTCCCGCCACATTCCAGGCAGCATTTCGAAACGGTCGCAGCCGTCCCGGCCGACTTGGCCTCCGCCGTGGTGGGCAAACCCGGCACCAGCTTCGGGTCATATTTCGAGCCGGCCGAAACCTGCACGACGGTCATCCGCACGCGGGTCGGGAAGTACCGCTCGGCGTCTTTCCGCTTATGGGCGTGCCCCTGGCCGCCGCTGTCGTCCTTGATCACCAGGTCCATCTGCTTGATCCCGTGTTCCCACAGGATCGACTTGTTCTCCCAGAACTCGGTCATCGGCACGTCGCGCTCATAAACGCCCGGCTTGTCGTAAAGCCCGGTGCCCATGCAGCCGTAGCCGTTCCCTTTGCCCTTGTTGGGGATGTAGCAGATCGTCCAGGTGGTCGGAGCGTCACCGGGTGGCTTGTCGAGCACCTCGAGCCGGATATGTGCCGTACCGTTGCGATAATCGACCGGCGCCGTCCAATCCTTCGGCCGGTCCTTGTTGATCAGATCCCCCTTCACATAATAGTGCGACTTGCTCGGCTTCGAGTTATCGGCATCGGCCTTGGTGTAGGTGAACGTGACGTCGAAGAGGACGAATTGGTCGGCGTGGGCGAGTGGAGTGGCGGAGGCGAGCCCGAAAAGCAATGCGGCAATGAGTGATCGGTACATGGTGTCGCTCGGGATGGCGGAATGATGAGAAATCTCGAGAGCGTCTTGACGCGAGGGTAATTCGGCTGGCAAGTGGAGTCAAGGACGGCGTCGATCGTTTACGAAAAGAAGAAACGAAAGATCGTAAACAGGCTTCACCGGAAAAGTAAATGCAATAGTGTGCCACGAGCCTATTTCAGCCGCCGGCGGGGCTGGGCGAAATGAATCTTCGGTCTACGATACAGAGGGCTGAGGTGTCTCCGATGCTGGACTTCCGGTGGCTGCCTATGGCTCAAGTTCCGAGTGAGATCGAGCGACTCGAACGCCTTCGCTCTTGCGTTCCGGCTCGATCTTGACATGGGGTTGTCGATGTTCCGAAAAATGCTGGCGATTCTCTTGATGTTCGCGATGGGCACGTTCGCCCTGGCTCAGGAAACGCCCAAACCTCTCTTCGACTTCGCAGGAACCGAAACCGCCGAACGTTGGCAGACGGTCAATGACGGTGTGATGGGCGGCGTTTCCGATGGGAATTTCAAGATCACCGACGCCAAAACGATGAAATTCTACGGCATCCTTTCTCTGGAAAATAACGGCGGGTTCGCTTCCGTACGGTCCATGGGCAAAATGCTGAGTCTCGAGAAAGGCGATATCCTGGTCGTCAAAATCAAAGGCGATGGGCGGGAGTATTCGCTGAACCTGTACCTCAATCGCCCCCAGTTCGCCTATTCGTACCGTGCTCCGCTCAAAACGAAGAAAGACGAGTGGATTGAGGTCAAGATCCCGATCGAGGAAATGGTCGCGACGTTTTTCGGACGCACCATGAAAGAAGCCGGGCCGGTCAACCCGAAGGAAGTCAACTCGATCGGCTTTCTGCTGGGCGACAAGAAACCCGGCCCCTTCAAAATGGAAATCGAATGGATCAAGGTGGAGCGGGCTGGTCATTGAACGAGAGGACATGCCATAATGAACTCTAATGGCATTTTCTCTCTTGCGAAAGTGGCGGTTTCGAGCGGGCCTGATTCGATGGTTTCGGGACGTTCTGTAGTCGATCGGTTTCTCAATGTGGGGTGACTGAGGCACGGAAATCATGCTGGACGATCAGTGCGACTCGAAGAAGTCTCCGATTCTGATCAAAGACTATCTGATCGCGATCCTGATACTGTCGCTCGGACTCGGTGCCGCGAAGGCGTTCGTGTCGGAAATCTACTGGCGTACCGATGCGCCGGAAGTGACCTGCGACGGCATGTGGGACAAAGTGCCATCGACAGAGAAGTCGGCGCGGGCAGACTTCTTGAAGACTAAGGCGATCGTCGGTTCCGCCGAAGGACCGTCCGCCGTTTTCAACCCTGCGGCTGATTGATGGCATTCCACACGCTCGCGAACCACATCGCGCCGGCCCTGCGCTGACCGATCGGGGAGAAATGGCGGCGGGAGGTTGGGCCGCCGCGGTTTTCGCCGGTGAGAATGTCGGTGTCGGGGCCGGGGGCAAAACCGGGGGTTCGCCAGAGCTGGCCGATCGCCTCGCGGATCCGGTTTTCGGCTTCGGGCCGGTCGTAAACGGTCGGGTGGACGGTGCTTTTGGCCAGCAGCCACGGCGGCTCGAAACCCCATTGTTTACAGAGACTTGCGCGGATGAGTTTCAACCTGTCGACGTAAGTCTGCGTCGGCGTGTTTTCGATCACGTCGCTTTCGCCCTGCTGCCAGAGCACGCACCGGAACCGCCCCAGCGCAAGGCCGCCCTGCAGAAAGCGGTCATAAAGGGCCTCGCCCGGCAGCCACTGGCGGCTGGCCGTGCCGCCCACGGCCACGTTGGTCAGGCCGACCGGCACACGCACGAGGGGCTGAATCAGGTTGGCGAACGCGGGCCAGATCGTCCCGCCGGTGTCCACATGGGGGAAGGGGTCGTCGGCCGTGGTCCACTTCTTTTCGACCCAGTCGTATTTCACCGACCGGCCCAGCGCGTCGTCGATTTTCAAATGCTCGTCATTCGCCCCGGCGGCGTAAGATTGGCCCGAGATGAGAAACACCTCGCCACAGCCGACGGCCTCGACGGTGGCCTGAGCCAGCGACTGACCGTCGCCGCCCAAGGCCCGCACTTCCAGCCGATACCAGCCGCCGGCGGGCAGAGTCAGCCGCTTGTCGAAATCGGCGGCCGGGGCGATTTCGCCGAGATCGGTCCAATCGACGGCCTTGCCGGTGCAGCCTTCGTGCAGAATGGCCCGGGCCTGCAGGCGGGCAGGGGCCTTGCCGGACCATTGTCCGGCGATCGTCAGGCTGGCCTGACCGAGCTTCGGGCCGCCGGGTGCGTGGTCATGGGCCAGGGCCGGTTCGAAACCGGTGCGCTGAATAATCTGGCGCGGCAGGGGGGCGGTGAGTTTCAGAGGGGAACCGGAATCGTCGGCACGGAGCATGCCGGGCAGAATCAGGCCCGATGCGGCGGCGATTCGAGCGGCATCCCTGCGGGTGTAATGAACCGTGGAGATTGGTTTCACAAGTCAGCCCTGCATGCGTGCATGGATTATAGAGATACCAGAACGACAAATTCGTGCGAGTTCTGGAAAATCTGAGATCATTTCAATCTTGATCGAACTGCCAATAACCGGGTGTGGCAAACCAACACCCGGCAAGCGAAGAATCACTCTGGCTGGCGAATCCGGTCGAAGTATTCGCGGACATCTTTTTGCAATTTGCGCGGGATGCGCTGGTTGCTTAGGGCGTCGGCCGAGGCTTCGGAGACAGCGGCTTCGACGTTGCCGCCGTCGATCACGCTTTTGCCCTTCGTTTGTTCGCCAGGCTGGCCGAAGCCTTTCAATTGATACTTGCCCTTGCCCAGCTCCATTTTCACGCGGGTGTCGTATGAAGCGGTTTTATCGGGGGCCTCTTCACGGTCGCCCTGACCACGGCCCCGGCCCATGCCGTTCGGGTTCGGCTGGTTGCCGAGCATGTCGCCCAGGGCATTGCCGCCCTGCATCATGTCGCCGAGCTGGTTGGCCAGGTCGCTGTCGCCGGCCATGGCGTCCTTGGCTTCCTGAAGCTGGGCGAGGGCTTCGTCGAGCGACTGCGTTTCCTGCATCTGCTGGGCCATCTGCTGAAGCTGCTGCTGGGCCTGGGCGAGGTTTTCGCTGGCCTGCTGCGAATTGCCCTGCTGCATGGCCTTCTGGGCCTGTTGCAATTGCTGGGCCAGTTGCTGAATCTGCTTCATGTTGGCCGCCTGCTGGTTCAGCTTGGTAATCTCTTCCTGAAACTGCTCTTTGGTCAGCCCGCCGTTTTTGAGGGCGTCTTCAAGCTGCTTCTTTTTCTGATCCAGGCTCGCCATTTTTTCGAGCTGTTTGGACATTTCGCCCAGTTGCTTCTGGAGCTTGTCCTTGTCGGCGTCAGATAGTGCGCCGTTCTTGGCCTTCTCGGCAAGCGACTTCAAGTCGTCGGCGGCCTGGTCGAAGCGACCCTTGGCAAGGTCCTTGGCGAAGTCGTCGGCCGGGCCTTCGCTGGCCATCTGTTTGAGCTGCTGGAGCTGCGATGCCATTTTCTCGGTGCTGCCAAGCTGTTTCTGCCGTTCGCGGACCGATTCGGAGAGCTGGTTGAGTGCGGCGAGGGCTTCGGATTTTTCGGCCGGCGGCGATTTGGCCAGGTCTTCGGCGGCCTTTTGCAATTCGGCCATAAGCTGGGCCGTGGGTGCGGAGAGATTATCGGCCTGAGCCTTGCGCTGTTCGGCGATTTTTTTCGCGAGAGCGTCCGACTTTTTGGCGACCCGGTCGTCTGTGTCGGTCGTAGACGAAGCCCGTGCCTGCGTGCCCCGAGTGACGGTTTCAGGCAGTATGATCACGCCGATGGCGACGGCCAGGGGGACCAGCGGCATCCACAGGCGGCGGGGCCGGCGGAAGGCCAGGCCGGCGGCAAGGTCGATCGATTCGATCGCCTTTTCCGTTTCACGCACCAGGCATTGCCCCGCGGGCGTGCCGGCCAGATCTTCCGGCAGGGCCACGGTGCTGCCCAGGCGGTCCTTCAAGCCGAAGGCGTGATCGACTTCGACAGCCGTGCGCAATCGGTCCGGCCGCCGCCAGAAAGCCAGAAGGAAAGCCAGCAGAAGCCCGGCACCCGCACCGATCGCGAGTGTGCGAGCGGGCTCGAAGGCCGGGAAGCGGGTTTCGATCTTCGGAACGGCCAGCAGGACTGCCGCCACGGCCACGCCGATGGCCACGCACCAGACGGCGGCGTCAAGCCAGCGCTGGCCGACGATGCGCCGGCGTGCCCCATTGAGGATTCGATCCGTTCGGGTCATCGCAGTCAAGCCTCCGTCAGGAATACTTCGGAACGCCGCCGGATACGAGTCGAGTCAGTTCGGAGCGTCAGCCAGGCAGTGGGTTTGCGAGGCCTGGTCAGGCGGATTCATAAACCGCGTCGGCCGCGGCCACGGCTTCGCCACTCGATTTGACCGCTCCCAGATCACGCAGACAGGTTTCGAGGGCCGCCAGGACGAGCCGGACGTTTTCAGGGCAGGAGCCATGGCCCATGAGGCCGATCCGCCAGGCCTTGCCCTTGACGGGCCCGAGGCCGCCGCCGACTTCGATGCCCCATTCTTCGAGCAGACGCTTGCGGACGGGCATGTCTTCGACGCCGTCGGGGATGACGACGCAATTGAGCTGCGGCAACCTGAAGCCTTCCTGCGTGAAATAACGCATGCCGAGGGCATCGATCCCGGCGGCCAGGGCTTTGTGATTCAGCATATGGCGGGCGTGGCGGGCTTCCAGGCCTTCGTCCAGAACGAGGCCGAGGGCTTCGTAAAGGGCATAGTTCATGCTGATCGGGGCGGTGTGATGATAGAACCGGTCGGAGTCCCAGTATTTTTCGATCATGGTCAGATCGAGGTACCAGCTCTGAACCTTGGTTTTACGGGCCCGCAGCTTGGCCATGGCCCGTTCGCCGAACGAAACGGGGGCGAGCCCGGGGGGGCAGGAGAGGCACTTCTGCGTGCCGGAATAGACGGCGTCGATATCCCAGGCGTCGATCTCCACCGGCACGCCGGCCAGGCTGGTGACGGTATCGATGGCGATGAGAGCGCCGTTTTCGTGGGCGATACGGGCGATCTCCTCGACAGGCTGCCACACACCGGTGGACGTTTCGGCATGGACGATACCGACGACGGCCGGTTTGTGGGCCTTGATCGCCTTTTCGACTTCTTCGGGCGTGAAGGCTTCGCCGTAGGGGCGGTCGATGCGGACGACTTCGGCCCGGGCCCGGTCGGCCACGTCGCACATTCGCTCGCCGAAGACGCCGTTGACGCAGACGAGCATCTTGTCGCCAGGTTCGATCAGGTTCACGACGACGGCTTCCATACCCGCCGAGCCGGTGCCGGAAACGGCGATCGTGAGTTTGTTCCCGGTACGGAACACCTGGCGGAGCCGGTTCTGGGTTTCGTCCATGAGCTTGACGAATTCCGGGTCGAGGTGGCCGTAAAGCGGCAGGCTCATCGCCTCGAGCACGCGAGGATGGACCGGGCTGGGCCCGGGGCCCATGAGGACGCGGTCTTTGACTCGCAAAGGTGGGTACGCTTCGACAGTGGAACTCATGAGACGATCCGTGGCGTTTCGAGCGGCTGAAAGACAGGCCGGCCGTCGTCCTTCGTGACGAATCCGGCCGACATCGAAGAATTCATCGTAATCGAAGGTACGGCCGGAGAAAAGGGAGATGCGGCGCGGACTTCGAAGCGGGTGGCTTGGCGAACCTGCCGAATCAGTCCGTCGGCCTGACTGCCGGCGAATCGGCGACGAAATCCTTGACGAGCTTGCTGATCGCCTTGAACTGAGGGTGCTCGGCGGAGGCGATCCATTCGAAGAGCAGGGCTTCGCAAGTGGTCACGGTCACGCCGAAGCCGGCCATGCGGGCGAGGGCGGTTTCGTGATCGAGCGAGTGCCGGGCCGAAACTGCGTCGCGTGGCAGCAGGACCCGGAAGCCGGCGGAGACCAGATCCGCGGCGGTCTGCGCGATGCAGACGTGCGTTTCGATCCCGACGAGAACGACGGCACGAGCGATGTCGAGCCTGGCCTGAATTTCGGGTACGCAGGCGCTGAAGCGCATTTTGGTCACGGGCGGCCCGGTGAGCCGGGCGGCGATCGGTTCGATCGTGGGTCCGAGACCTTTGGGATATTGCTCGGTGGCGTGGATGGGAATTTCGAGCGATCGCGCGGCATCGATGAGACGTTCGACCTGGCGGCAGATGGCCTGCGCGTCGCGGATCGACCCGATCAGCCGCTGCTGAACGTCGACGACGAGAATCTGGACTTCAGGGGCGGCGAAAGTTCGGGCCACGTGCATGGGCTGGGCGATCCATCGGTATCAAGGAGCCGGCGAAGGAACGACGCGTGAAGAACAGCGTACGTTTTGGGGCAGGGTATCGTTCGTTCCCTTTCGTTCGGGATTTGATAGTATACTCTCACGAACCGTCAGGCGAAATGTGTCGAGCGCCATGGGGAAATGGCCGCCGGTGAGCGGGCCGATCCTTCCGACGCGGTAAGATCCAGGTGGAATCCGAAGCATGATCACGTCGGACGAAATCATCAATTCCCTTTCGGAAGGGATCGCGGTCGTCGACAATGACGAACGGGTGATCTGGTGCAACCCCGCGCTGAGAGAGCTTTCGGAACCGGGCCTGGAACCGATCGGGTCGAAATTTTACCGGTTGTTCGGCGCTCCGGAAATTCTTGAGCGGGATGACTGCCCGCTGGAGGCCGGCCGAACGTCGAGAATCCCCGAAGAAGGCGTGCTTCGGGTCGAGGCGAACAAATACCTGAGCATGAACGCCACGCCGATCGCGGAAGAAACCGGCGAAATTACGCGGTTCATCGTGCTTCTGCGTGACGTCACCCGGGAAATTCAGCAGGAGCAAAAGCTTAAGGCGATCTACGAAGCCGGCGAGAAGCTGTCGGATTTGTCGGACAACGAAATTCACGAAATGGATCCGCAGGAGCGGATCGATCTGCTCAAATACAATATCATTCGGGACTTGAAGGAACTTCTGGGCGTCAGGAACGTGGAGATCCGCCTCATCGATTCGGGCACGGACCGCCTGGTGCCGCTGCTCTCCGAGGGGATGACGCCGATCGCCGAAACGCGTGACCTGCGCGTGGCCGAAAGCGGCCAGGGCGTCACGGGGCACGTCGCGGCCACCGGCAAAAGCTACCTGTGCCGCGACACCTCGGTCGACTCGCTTTATCTCCTCGGCGCGGCCGACGCCAAAAGCTCGTACACGATTCCGCTGGTGGACCAGGACCAGGTCATCGGCACGCTGAACGTGGAATCGGACCGCATGGACGCGTTCACCGTCAGCGACCGGCAGTTTCTGGACGTCTACGCTCATAATCTGGCACAGGCCCTGCACGTTCTGAACCTGCTGGAAGCCGTCAGCCTGATGGGCTATCACGACTCGATCCGCAAGGTACAGCGTTCGATCGCCCTGCATCTCGACGAAATCGTCAGCGACGCGACGTTCGTTCTGGATCGATACGTCGGACACGACGACGACATTATCCGACGGTTGCGGCAGATGATCGTTCGGGCCCGGGACATTCGTCAGACAATCAAGGAAATCGAGGAATTCGAATCGACGGCCATGCGGACGCGATCGCCACGCCAGGCTCCGCCGCTGGCGAATCTGCGGATCCTGTTCGTCGACGCGGACGAAGCGACCCGGCGAGCCGCACACCACCTTCTGGGACAGTGGGGAGCGACGGTCGAAACCGCGCGAGACGCCGCCGAGGCGATCGCCCTGGCACGCGGGTCGCACTATCACCTGGCCATCTGCGACATCTTCCTGCCCGACAAAAATGGTTACGAAATTTTCATCGGCCTGCGTGCGATCCATCCGACATTGCCGATCGTTCTGATGACCGGTTTCGCTTATGATCCCCATCATTCGATCCCCAACGTCAAATCGCACGAAAAAGTCTCGCCTGTCGTGCTTTACAAGCCGTTCCGGGCAGAACGTATTCTCGAAACCGTTCAGAAAGCCCTGAGCCCGCCGGGATCTCATCCGCCTGGCGAAAGTTCCGACAATCAAACCACTTGAGCGTCGCACGCTTTTCGGATCGAATAGGTTCGTGTTCCATTCGGAATACGGATTTCCAGGTCGATCTGATGGAGCCGACAATGCCGACTTGCCCGAAATGCGAAAGAAGCGTCAGCATTCTGCATTGGGACGTTTTCGGCAATCGATGTGCCGCTTGTACCGGTTTCGATGCCCGGGATTGCCAGGGTCTTCTGGACGAACCTTGCCCCAAGTGCGGCAAGGACCGACTGCACGCGACGACTGCCCCGGCTCTGGCTTACGTGATGACGAAGGGCGGCCCGAAAGCGTCGAAGATCGCCGCGGGGCTATTCCTCATCGGCTGCCCGGATTGCGGTCACGCGTTCCTGAAGTTCAACCGGCAGGGAGCTGAGTCCATGAAAGAAACACCGGGCTGGTACACACGCGAGAGTCTGCGGAGAGCGGCCGAATCCTGAGCCCGCTTTCGCCACCCGCCAGGGGGCCGGCAATTCTCCGGGCGATGCCTCTTTAACTTTCGATATGATCGATCTTTCCGCTTGTGCGTCAGCGATGGGTACCACATTCGCCGTTCGGCTTCCTTCGACCTGCCGCCTTGTGTGCTTGCCACATGTGTTATATTGAATAAGCAAGGCAATCTAGCCGGGAAGGGCAAGCTATGTCGATCGCTTCTCAACACGATACGGCCGCGGAAATTCGGGGACAGGTGCAGCGGATTCGAGAAGCTTCACGCGCCGGGGCTCAGTCCGACCATGGCACTGCCAGGTCGAGCGAGAAAGAGCTGGCCGAAGCGTTGAGGGCCTTGAGGCACGTCGACGGCCCGCGCAATCTAGGATATCTTGCCATCGACTGGCTGACGATCCTCGCCGTGTTCGTCGCGGGCTGGTTCTATCTTGAATATCGACAGACGTACGGGTTGCCGTGGTGGGTGACGGCTTCGTTTTTCGCGTTCGGCGCCATCGTCATGGGTGGTGCACAGCACAGGCTGGCGGCGATCGCGCATGAAGCCTCGCACTACACGCTGACGAAGAACAAAGTCGTCAACGACCTGATCGGCGACTGGCTTTGCCTGTTTCCGCTAATGTCGAGCGTGCAGTTGTATCGCCTGAACCACATGGGCCACCACCAGTTCGTGAACGATCCGACCTTCGACCCGGACTACCGGAACATGGAGCGGTTCTGGAACGGCCGTTTGCCGAAGGGCCGGTGGGGCTTCCTGACCGATACTTACCTGCGGCCCCTGCTGGCACCTTTGAGCGTTTTGCGATACGGCACGGATTATGTCCTGAACAACGTCTTCGCGGCGGTCGACAGTTTTTATCTTCGCAAGATCGGCATCGTGCCGCCGGCCTCGACCCGAATGAGGCCGGGACCGATTCTGGCGGTCGTGTGGCTGATTCTGACCGATCTGGGAATGATTCTGTCAGAACGCGCCGGGAGGCTCGATCTTGTCCTCGCTTCGGCCGCGATCGGTATCCTGGTCGCCGTCGGCGGTGCGTTCGCGTTGCCGAACCGCTGGATTTACGTATCGCCCTTTCGGGAGCCTTATCCCGTTCGAGTGGCTTCGGCCATGCGGCTGACGTTTCTGATCGGCGGCTTGCTGACGCTCAATACTTTGCGGGCATGGACGGGCGGACGCAGCACGGTCCTGTTCTTCGGCCTCTGGGTTCTGCCGCTGCTGACGACGTTCATGTATTACATGCTTCTGCGCGAAATCTACCAGCACGGCAATACGGACAAGGACCGGATCACCAACACGCGTGTTTTCCGCGTGGATCCTTTCACCCGCTGGGCCGTTTTCGTGCACGGGCAGGATCTTCATACGCCGCACCATATGTATCCGGCCATTCCCCATTACGCGCTGGAAGAAGCCCACGAGACGCTCAAGAGGCTCAGCGATGACTATCGCAACCGGGTCGTCGAAGTGGAAGGCACTCTGTTTCACGGTGATTCGAACCTGCCGACGATCGAGGATGTCGTGGCCTTGAAAGCCTGACGGCATTTCGGCCTCGAAACACGATCGTCGAAACCAATTCGAGGCACTTGCCCCGAATGGCACGAACTCAAGCGGCAACTCACTGCTATAAAATGACATAGGGCTCGAACTGGAGGCAGGACGGGTCGAGCCCTTCGCTGTATGCGTCGTCTGAAACCACAGCTACACGGAAATGAACATCGGCGAGGACGTCGCGTGACCGACCTCCAGGCGTCGCTTACGGATAAAGTCATATCCATTCGCTCCTGACCCAAATGTCCCCGACCCGCCACCGTCTCGAGTAAGAATACGCATCTTGGGAAAAGGCCTTGTGCCTGTCCGTTTCGCGAATCGCGGGTAAACGACGACATATGGAGCCAAAAACATGCTCCTGCTCACATTTTCCCGCTGCCTTGAGGTGATTTCTTTCCGAGTCATCCGTTCTTTCCCGGCGGACGTGTTCTCGATTCCGACGATCTCAATGCCGAATTCGTTTACGTGTACTCACGTTCTCCCAAACGATTATCGACTCACAAGAGTTCGACAGCAGAAAATCATGAAAACCACAGGACTTAACGCCGCAAGGGCTTGTGCCAGCCCCGGTTTTCCTCGTTACGAGCCCTGCATCGATTACGTCCGAGCGAACGAATCACTTTCCCGGATCGATACCTCTCGATTCGTTTACTGGCATGTTGAATCTTCATCTACTGTCATGTTGAATCTTCATCGAGTATGTGTCATATTCGAACAAGATTGATTGGCAACCGGAATCTCATTGACGCGTAAATTGAATTGCCGCATCAGCGGAGGCTGACGAATGATCCCGATCTCGACGGACGCACCGCTATACCACAGGCCGGTTGCGACTTTTGTGCTGATTGCCGTGAATGTGGTGATGTTTCTCTCGTTTTGCCGGCATCCGGCCGCCCCGAGCCGGCCCATCGTACTGGTGGACGAGCAGGGAAAACAGGTATCGATCGAAGATCTGAGAGCCTCGGACCCGGAGGCGGCGGCCGAATTCGAAGAAATCCTCAAGCGAAACGGCGTCTCGGCGGGCCGAACGTCGATGAACGCGCTTTCGGTGGAATTCGGGAAAGTCCGGCCCTGGCAATGGCTGACCACGAATTTCATGCATGCCAATTTCGAACATCTTCTCGGCAATATGATTTTCCTCTGGGCGTTCGGACTGGTGGTGGAAGGGAAGGTGGGCCATGCGGCGCTTGTGGGGATTTATCTCGGCATAGGCATCGTTTATGGAATGCTGATCCAGTTGGGGAGCCTATGGTTCGGTAACCAGGGAATTGCACTTGGGGCTTCTGCGGTAATATTCGGGCTTTTGGCACTTTGTGTGGTGTGGGCTCCCGCGAATGAATTTACGGTATTTACGGGAAGACGGGTAATCGACGTTCCGATCCTTCTGTTCGGCGGCTTGTTCATCGGCAAAGAACTGATATTTCTCTATCTCCGCGAGTTTCGCATGAGTTCGGAACTGCTGCACGCGACCGGTTTTTTCCTCGGGTTTCCGCTGGGCGCGCTCATGGTGAAAAATCATTGGGTGGATTGTGAAGGCTGGGATTTGTTCAGTTACACCGGCCTCGGGCAGGCCACGAATGGGAAGAAAAAGAAGAGAAAGAAGGTTTCGGCATCGACGAATTCGAAATCGGCAAGTTCCTACGAAGATCAGCCTTATTTTCGTGAACTCAAAGCGCAATCCGAGCGGATTTCCAACGTAACCAGGCAACTGAACGAGGTTTCGAAACTCATCGAGGCCAGGCAATTCGACGAAGCGATCGCAGACTTCGAAGCTGCCGAGAAGCGGAACGAAGGCCTGGACTGGCGACAGCCTGACTTGTTTCGGCTGATTCAAGGCCTGCTGGCCGAGAAACGATACGATAAGGCCCTGCCGTTCGTGGAGTATCATGTCAATAATTTCGATGAGAACAAACAGGATTTGCAACTGATTCTCGGCCGGCTTTATCTGGCGAAGAAAGACACGGAGAGCCTGAAACGCCTGCTTGCCGGTGTGAACGAAGCCGATCTTGACGAGAAACGACTGGAAATCTTGCTCAAAATTCGGCAGAAAGCCGGAATGACGGATTAGTCGGATCTTTTTCCTGATGCGGATGAATTGGTCAGGACCCAACTCGGCCGCGAGAAATCCGTGGACGCCAGGATGACGCTGCCCAATCGATCCGTGAGGCTCCTGCCCCCTTTTCCCCAATCGGGAAGAGCTGACGGGCAGCATCCGCGCTGGGCGAAAACGGGTTCTTACGAGATTTCCGGAGATTTTCGATCGGGCGATATCTTCGACTCACTATTTACGGGCTCAGGCCCAGGGCACCACATGAGGGACGTCAGTAAGCTGACTGGACCGAAGAAAATGTGCCGAACCGCAATCACACCGCGGGTACGCGGTATGTGGCCAACGCTTTCGGCGCCGGAGGTTGGGTCACTGCCGAGATTCTGTTCCGTTCGACGCCGGTCCGTTGCCCGGCATGATCTTACAAGGTCGGTAGGCACGGCTTCGCTCATCGAAGCGGTTCCACGGCGGGCAGGGTGCAGACTATATTAGTCGGATTCGTGGAGCTCGCATTGGTCAGGCGGACCGAAGTCCGTGCGCAGATGCCTTGCCAGGGCCACGGGTAATGACTTTAGGAGGATTGCGGATGGCAGGATTGTTCGACAGTTACCGTCTCAAGGACGTGACCCTCAGAAATCGCATCGGCGTCGCCCCGATGTGCCAGTATTCGGCCGAAGACGGATTCCCCAACGAGTGGCACCTGGTGCACCTGGGCTCCCGGGCCGTGGGCGGAGCAGGCCTGGTCATCGTCGAAGCCACTGCCGTTTCGCCTGAAGGCCGGATCAGCCCCCAATGCACAGGTATCTGGTCGGACGCACACGTCGAACCCTATTCCCACATCGCTCGATTCGCGAAAGCCCATGGTGCCGTCCCCGGCATTCAGTTGGCTCATGCAGGGCGAAAGGCCAGCTCGCATCGGCCGTGGGAAGGAGACAAATCGCTGACTCCGGAGGAGGGCGCCTGGCCGACGATCGCACCGTCGGCGGTCGCTTTCGGCGCGAACCTGCCAGTCGCGCCTCAGGAAATGACGCGGGAAGACATCGCCCGCATCCGCCAATGCTTCGTGGACGGTGCCGAACGGGCCCTGGCGGCAGGGATGGAATGGCTGGAGCTGCACTTCGCCCATGGTTATCTGGCACACAGCTTTTTCTCGCCGCTGGCGAATTTCAGGCAGGACGAATACGGCGGCAGTTTCGAAGGACGCATTCGATTTCTGATCGAAGCTTTCGCGGCGGTTCGCCAGGTTTGGCCCGAGAGATTGCCGCTGACGGTGCGACTGTCGGTTTCGGACTGGATTCCCGGCGGCGTGACCGTGGAAGAGTCGATCGAACTGGTGAAGCGTCTGAAGCGGGAAGGGCTGGACATGATCGACGTCAGCCAGGGCTTCGTCACGCCGGATATCAGCCACGTGCCGTGGGGGCCGGCGTTCATGGCCCCGATCGCCAAACGGATCCGGCGCGAGGCGAACATCCCGGCCGCTGTCGGCTGGATGATCGACAAGCCCGAGCAAGCCGATGCCATCATTCGCGAAGGCCAGGCCGATCTCGTGCTGCTGGCCAGGGCCATGCTGGCGGATCCCTACTGGCCGTATCACGCGGCGATCGCGCTGAACGTCGAGGAACCTCGAAACCTGCTGCCTGATCAGTACAAATTCGCGCTCAAACGCCGATAAGCTCAGGATGAACCAGGGTTTCGACGACGCGTCGAATCGATGAAACGCCGGTATCGCAAATATGAAACGAAGGGGAAGAACCATCGTTCTTCCCCTTCGTTTCGAAAGTCTGAGATGCAATCGAATCGCTCGGGTCGAGCCCGCGATTCGCGTGCGTTTTCACATGTTGACGATGCGACGGTTCGAAGCCCGGCTGCCGTTCTGGCTGGATAGGGCGACGTCGTTCACCAGGTCAGGCGGCGGTACGGCGATGATCCCGTAGGATACGCCGAAGGAATCGGTCCGGCCGCCGCTGGACGACGCGATCGTGACAGGTACGCTTCGCGTGGCCGATTCGATTGCCGCACGTTCGAGTACGAAGTTCTGGCCGTTCACGGCCGAGCCGGAGACGAGCGACGGAGTCCGGATTCCGCCGACAGGATTGACGATCGTCCAGCCCGGATCGATCGGGGCGGGCCGCAAGTTGTAAGCCCCTGCCGCGGCCGAAGCCAGCGTATAGAAGCCCAGAGCGTTGGTGACGGTCGTGGCTTCGTTGCTGGTGATCAGACGCAGCGAGAAGCTGTTGAACGTGCCGACATCGCCGTATGCCAGGTCCTCGACCCTCAAGGTCCACGTACCGTTCGGGTTGGTTCGGAACAGGGACGACAGCGACTGGGAGGGCGTGTAACGGCCACCGCTGAGGCTGACGCCGGACGGAACCGCGCCGGCGGCGTATTCGTCGAAGACGGTATTCACGAGGTTCTGGGCGTTGCTTCCCTGACGGTTCAGGAGCTGCACCTGAGTGCCGCCAGGCGAGATCAGCGTGATGCGCAGATCGCCGACATGCGAGTGAGCGATATTGACGGTCACTTCGACACCCTGAACGGGAAGCGAGGAACCGCTCACCGAGACGGTCTTGCTCACGGTGCCCATGTCGCGGATGCGGACGGGCGTCGCCGTGGACACGGGCTGAACGGGGGTGAAATCGAACTGGCCGTTGCCGTTCACGTCGTCGTAAATTCGGACCCGGCCGACGCCGCTTCCCGTATCGAGAGCCGTCACTTGCCCGGAGATCGAGTTGGTCGGCAACGTGACGTAATTCAGCGGCACATACTGGCTGGGGTTCAGGGTCGTCGAGTAAACGCCCCCGACGGGGTTGATGACCGTGTGGCCGGCCGGCATGCCGGACAGGATACGAACGCTCAACGGATTACCCGATGGGAGATCGTAAAACTCGTAATGCCCCTGCGCATCCGTCGTGGCGATCGGTTCGCCGCCCGTGACGAACGAGAGTGAGAAATTCAGCAACTGGCCGGTGTCGAGCGCGGCAAGGTCACTCACTTCCAGAGTCCAGGTGCCGTTCGCCTGCGTTCCGTTGTAGCGTGAGAGCGGTTCCTCCGGACGGAACGTGCCCGTATACGGAGGTGTCCCAGAACCGATCGCCAGTGCCGCGGCATCGTCGTAGACCGTGTTGGTCATGTTGGCGCTGCTGCCGCCGCGCTGATTGAACAGGACCGTGCGAACACCGGTCGGTGAAATCAGGGTGATGTAAAGGTCCGAAATGTAGGTGTGAGTCAGATTGACGCCGACGGTGACCTTTTCGATCAGTCCGTTCACGCCGCTCACGCTAATGGATTTCGTGTAGACCCCGCTGTCGACCAGATTGCCTGGCAAGCCGGTCGCGGCGAATCCGGATGGCGTGCCTGCCGTGTAAGACCCATTATTGTTCAGGTCGGCATAGAGTTTGACGCCGGAGAAGGCTCTCTCACCCGTGTCGAGCGTTCCGTTGGCGTTGAGATCCGCCATGAAACTCCCGCTGAACGAGGGAGCGATCGTGTCCCCGGCAAGCTTGAAGACATAATCGGCCGGAGTCTGACCGTCCAGATACGCGAGACGAAGTTCGCCGTTGACGTCGAGCGGGTTCGTTCCGTCATAGATCATCTGAAAGCTGGCGGATTTGCCCGGCAGGAGCATGGTCGGAAGCGTTCCGATGATCCGGAATTCCGGTGGCAAGGTGGCGCCGCCGAAAAGAGCCGTGCCCGGGCCGGCGTTCGTGATCGTCACCGTCTTGAGCGCCGAAGACTGGCCCCAGATCGCTGTGAAGTACATCGTGTCGCCGGTGGAGAAAGTACCGCCGTCGACCGAGGCCGAAAGTGTCGGCCTGCCGATCACGCCATAGTCGATACCTCCGGCGGTCGAAGAGATCGTCGGAAGGCTGAACGAGTGCATACCATCGACCGGAGAGCCGAATGACCAGTTGGCGTTGGGCAGAATGACGCCGAAAACATGGTTGCCCGTGGGCAAACCGCTCGCGACCCAGGAACCGTCCGCGGCGGTCGTCGTCACGACGCGATCGAAAGACGTCGAAAGCTCGATCCCCCAGGAAACGATCTGACCGACGTCACCGCTGGCGACATCCTGAACTTCAAGACGCCACGTGCCGTTCGCCGATTGACCGAAAAGAGCCGAAAGCGACTGTTCGGGGCGGAACGAGCCGGTGAACGGCGCGGCCCCCTGAGCGATCGACAGAGCCGCCGAATCGTCGAAGATCGTATCGGTGTAATTATCGTTGCTGCCGCCTCGGCGGTTGGCCAGTTGCACTCTGGTGCCCGAAGGTGCGACCAGCGAGATGATCATGTCGCTGTTCCATGTGTGCGTGAGATTGATCTTCACTCGCACACTGAGAATCGGTGCCGTGACACCCGCGACCGCCAGATTCGAACCGACCGTGGTATTGTCCGTGATGCCGACGGGGACGTTCGGCGAGGTCTGCAAAGGGTAATTCGTCGTCGACACGAGGCCGTCGCCGTTGCCGTCGGCCATGACGATCCAGCCGCCCAGCCCCGGCTCGGTCGCCTGACGGGCACCGTCGCGATTGTCTTCACGATAAACCACCCCGCCCGCCTGATAGACGACTTCGAAGTTCCGCACGAAGTCGTCGCCCGCCGTGCCGTCGCGGTTGCCGTCGAGGTACTGCCCGAACGGATCCGTTACCCCGCCCGGACCGCTTTTCGCGATGAATCGATAAAGACCGGGGACCATCGAACCGCCGACGGAGAACTTGAGATCGTTCGTGCCGATCTTGTAAGTGCCGCCATTGAGAGCCTCGACGGCGACGGGCAGATAAACGTCATCGCCGTTTCCGAAGACGCGGTCAGGCCCGGCGGACTGCATCTGAAAACTGCCGGCGGCGATGGTCGACGGGTCGTAGATCGAAGCCGTCCGCATCGTGAAACCGCCGATCGGCCGGGTCGAAATGCCGCCCTCGGACGGAAGCCCGGTGATCGCCCCGAATTTGGGCGCGGCGATCGCTTGCGTCAAAGCCTTATAGGTATTGATGCGGCCGTAGCCCAGAAGCCCAGCAAGACCAGGATTGGCGGCGTCGATATTGTCGGCCGTGCCGAGCACCTGCGCGACGACCTGCTCGCGAGTCCAGGTCGGATGCTGGCCCCAGACCAGAGCGAACGCGCCCGAGGCGACTGGGGTCGCCGCGGAAGTTCCGTTGAAGGCCTCGTAGCCGCCCCCGGCGGTCGCGTCGCTCGTCGTGTAGAGCGGGTCGGCGGGTGCCGAGATATCGACGGCGACACCATAATTCGAATAACTCATCTTGCCGTCGGTCGTGCCGGTGGCGACGACGAACAGGGCCTGATCGTAAACCGTCCGTGCCGGATTCAGCTGGCCGTTGTTGCCCGCCGAGTTCGTGTAAAGCACGCCGGCGTCGTAAACGTAATTCGAGGCGGCGGCATAAATCGGATCGGCAGCGAAACCGTCGATGTTGTACGAAACGTTCATGATCTTCGCGCCGTTATTCACGGCGTAAGCATAGCTCTGGGCGATCATGACGCTCGTCCAGGCGCCGTAGTCATAAAACTTCACCGGCAAAATTGTGGCCTTACCCGCGACGCCGGCCACCCCGACGGAATTGTTCGTCACAGCCGCGGCCGAGCCGGCGACCGGAGTCCCGTGCGATCCGAAATTGGTCGGGTTGGGGTTGTTGGTGTTCGCCACGAAATTCCAGCCGTTGACGTCGTCGGCATAGCCGTTGCCGTCATCGTCGACACCGTTGCCAGGAATTTCGCCCGTGTTCCGCCAGATATTCGCGGCGAGGTCTTCGTGATTGAGCCGCACGCCGTCGTCCAGGATCGCGATCGTCACGCCGCTGCCCATCGTCGTCGCGGAATCCCACGCCTGGGTGTTCCCCATGAGAGGATGATGCCACTGGATGCCGTAAAGTGGGTCGTTCGGAACGAAATCCCTGGGATCGAATCCGGAATCGGCCGGGTAGACGAGATTCGGCGCGGCCCAGGAGACGAATGTCTTGCTCTGAAGTGCGTTCAGAACAGGCTGCGGGTTCTGTTCGACTTTCAGCTTGAGTACGACGATCCGATCCTGCCCCTGATCGAAAAGTCTGAACGAACCGGCCCAGTCGACGTATTTCGTACCCTGCTCGGTCGAAGTCGCCCAGCTCACGAGCGCATCGTATCCCTGACCGACCGGCACCGCCACGACCACTTCGGTACGGCTCGGCACCGGTTCGGAAGGATCGTTACCTGGCTTCGGAGGCAGCGGCTGCCCGCCTATGGGCCCCACGGGAGGCGCCGGCGGTTCGACGGGGGGCGGTTCGGCCACGATCGGAGCCGCGGCGATCGTGATCGGATCGATCTTCGACTCGAGTTTCGGAAACATTCCGAGATCCGCTCCCGGCATCGTCATCACGACGCGTCGTTCGAGCGATTCCGGATGGATCAAGCTGCGAACCGGACGTCTTCGGGAATCGTTCGCTCGTACCCTGAGGCCACGAAGGCCCGGACGCTCGATCGACCGATCGTTGTCGTTACGACTCATGGAAGCCACTCCTGTTGAGAATCCGATTGTGTCTTACCAGCCGAATTCCGCTCGTACGTATCGAATGACATGACGTATGAATCCGCGACCGAATTCAGCCCGCAAGGGGCCGAGACGGTGCCTCTCTTCGATCCGCTCGCGCGATTCGAAAAGGAAGCAGGGACGGACGTTCGATTGGAATCGACAGATGTTGCCGGAGAGTGCATCGTTCGACCTGGCGAAAAGTCAGATCCGGCTGAACGGGCTTTCGCCACCTGATTATGCAGGGCAGAAATCCGGATCAGACAATCGTCATGGGCAAGTGCCGCATATTTTCACAGAACGTGATTCGTTTGGCAACCCCTTGGATCGCCTTCCTTTTCGTTCCGTATCACGTGCCATCGCATTTCGGTCAAATCAGGCGCAACCGGCATTCCTGGAATTCACGGCACTCCTCAACGAAAGACTACCCATAGGCTTAAAGTCGCGATCGGGAGAAGGCATCGATACGATGTCAGAGTCTTTCCGACTACGCGTATCCGAAAGTCGCGATCGACTGAGCACCACCTGGAACGCCGCCGTGTCCAGGCGGTGCTACGGTCACCTGCGGTCACGTTCGAGCGGCGAGCGTTACACACGCCGGCTCGAACGCATCCGCTGGCCGAATCGTCATTTACCGGGCTTCGCCCGAATGAGTTTCATGAGGCGTCCCGAGACGTTCCAGTCCTGAATGTACAGGTTCCCGGCCTTGTCCCACGAAGAACCATGCGTCCCGGAGAAGATGCCTTCGATCCATTTGTCCTGGGGCACGTTGAAGTTCGCCCTGGCTTTCGGATCGTCGTTATGCCCGAGCACCGCGATGATCGTGTTGGATTTGTCCAGGATGACGAGCCTGCCGTGAAGGTCCGGCACGGAGACGTAATCCCCCTGAACGTTCGCCGAGGTCGGCATGCCCAGCCCTGTGACGACCTCGTCGATGAAGTTGCCTTCCAGATCGTAATGCAGCAGACGGCCTTTCGGCTCATGATTCCGATCGCAGATCAACAGCCGCGGCGGTTCGTAGCGCGTGTCCAGCGTCATCCCGTGAGCCGTGTTGAACTCCTTGAGACCGTTGCCTTTCTTGCCGAAATGCTTCAGGTACTTGCCGGTTTTGTCGAATTTGAAGATGTGGTCGCTGGCGTAGCCGTCGGCAAGAAAGATATCGCCGTTGGGTGCGACGGTGATCGCCGTCGGGTTGAATTTTTTGAGATCCAGTCCCGATTCCTTGGGAAACGGCAGCCGGAGAACGATTTCGCCTGTCAGGGCATTGAACTTGAGGCCTTCGGCTTTCGTGTTGCGAGCCGCATAGATGAACTCGCCGCCGGGTTCGTCACGATATTCGATATCGTGCATGTCCGCGTATTGATCGCCGGGGAAGCTTCGAACGAGCTTGCCTTCGGGCGAGAAGACGAAAACCCCCGCGTGGGCACTGGTGTATATATTGCCCGATTTGTCGATCGCGACACCGCCGTGTGTCGGCCCGAGAACCGATTTGCCGGAGGCGTCCAGAGCCCAGCCGGGCACGGTGTCGAACGTCATATGGCCACAGCCCATGCGAACGGGCTCGGCAGGTTCCGCGGCGGACGATGCCGTGCCGAAGGCGGAAACGAGGGCGAATACGAACGAGATCCTGCGCGAAATCATGCCGGCGGCTCCATGACGACGATGTTTTGAGAGATGCGGGTATAGCGTGGTGACGGGATTCCGGGATCCCGAAAGCGGACGAGGCTGGTCTGACGCTCATCACGATAACCGCGAAGGCGAACCGATTCAACGGGTCGTATCGGTCCTGCCACGAATCGACCAAGCACCCGTCGGCCCCCCGTGTGCTCGATATGTAGATTGGCCACGACGGGCAGCGTTGTGGTCGAGCGTGCCGAATTCGCTGCGACTGAGACGTGCGTCGTCTGACTGGGTGCGTGTCACGAAACCCTTGCGAGTAGACGATATGCGCGTCGGCACAAGCGGATAGTGCCCCGCAGCTCGAACGGATTCGGGAAATTGGGTCGTCGCTCGAAGAATCGCGTTCAGTAGACTTCGATCACGACCGATCTTATAATCAGGTATCAGTCTCATCGGACAGATGCGACGGAGGTGATCTGTTCCGCAATTCCCAGTCAGATTGACGAGGAGTCGAATCGATGCGATCTTCGAAACATCCGAGATTCCGCACTTTCTTCGCACGATTCCTGCCTGTTTCGGGCCTGGCGGCGTTGGTCTGCTCCAGCGTCGCCCTCGGTCAGTCGGCGTACAATCCCTACGAATTGAATTCGAGCCAGTTCCGCAATTTTTCCCGCCCGGGCGGGTCGAACCCTTTCGAATCGATGTCCGGCAACCGCTCGCAGAGCAGTACTTATCAGCAGGAGATGGACAAACTCTTCGGCGGCCGGGAAACGTCCAGCGGGCTGTCGCGTGACAAGCAGCGCTATTACAACGCCTTCCGTAAGTATGACGAGGAATTCGACCGGCTATATCGCCCGAACATGAACGTGGACCAGGCTTATAACGAACGGCGTTCGTCTCGGGAATCGGTCTATTTCAAAGCATTTCGCGAGAAGGACCCCCGAAAGCGTGCCGACCTGATGAAAGCGTTCGAAAAAGGCGAGGATTTGGCCGCCATCCGCGACGACTCGAAACCGGAAGAGACCAAAGCCGCGGACAAACGCAAGACTTCGCGGGCCAGCGACCGAACCGGTCTTCTCGGCACGGGTTCCGATAGTTCACGAGCGAAATCGGCGGACGATTCACGTTCCTCGGGCATTCTCGGAACCCGGCGTTCCGGCACGGCGACAGGGAATCGAACGCCGCGCGGCATTCTCAGTTCGCGTGAGGATCTCGACTCCGACTCAGGCACGAAATCGAGCGATCGCGAGAGTTCCCTCACCGAACGCGGCCGCCGGTTCAGCGAAAAGATTCGCCCCGGCACGAGCGGAACCTCGCGCAATTCCGGTCGCCCGACTCCCTGATCTCCAGATCGAGACAGCCGTTAACTCATCGGATTCGCATCGCCACGTGCATCCTTGCCACGTGGCGATTTTTATTGATTCGCTTTCTGATAACGTCCTTGCGCTTTCGTCATCGTTCGTTCGATTATTCGTTGTCGGTCAAACCGATCAACGCTTCACTCAGGTTTGATTTCGCTCGCTCGACCATTCAGCGTACGGAACGGTCCGCTTGAACGCGGATCTGGTTCATGCCATATTGCTTGCGTCTTGCGTAACGTTTCGGCACATCAGCAAATTTGCCAGCACGCCACGAGCGGCCCATGGCAGACGAGAAAGCGAGCGGGACGATGGCTTCCGATTCCGGGCCCGACGATACACGAATCTCGTCAACCACGACGCTGGAAGAATCAGCGACGAATGCCCCTTTTCTCGACCGTCTGACAGAGACCGTCCGCAGATTCGAGGACCGCAAGAAACTTGAGGACGTTCTTTACGACCGGCCCCCAGCCAGCTTCTCGGTCCCCCGCGGGACAAAATCCAGTGGAACTTCCGCCACGACAGTGGCAGGAAGAAACGCGCCGGTCGCCGTTCGCAAAAGGCTCGAAAGGCTCGGGCTTTCGAGTGAGGCCATTGCGAACGCCATTCGCGACCGCCCGCGTTCGTTCGCTCCGATCTCTTCGAACGACGCCCCCCGCGACACTCCTTCGCTGGCTCTGGAACGGATTCTGGGCCGAAATGACCTCATCGGCGTCGATTTTCTGGAATCGGCTTCGAAAGCGGCACGCGCGATTGGCCGCATCTCCGTCAAAAATCCGGCGCGGCGTTTGACGGGCTACGGCACGGGATGCATGGTCGCGCCCCGGCTTTTCCTGACGAACAACCATGTGATCGAAACGCGCGAAATCGCGGCTGTCAGCACCGTCGAATTCGGCTTCGAAACGGATACCGACGGACGCTTGCGCCAGGGCCAGTCTTTCAGGTTCGCGCCGGACATGTTCTTCCTGACGGACATCGTTCTGGATTTTACCCTGGTCGCAATCGATCCCGGCGAGGGAGGGCTGGATGATTTCGGCTGGCTGCCGATGGTCGACTTTCAGGACGGTTCCGTCCTGATCGGCGAATTCGTGAACATCGTTCAACATCCGAACGGGCAGCCGAAACAGCTTGCGATTCGGGACAATCAGGTGATCGACGTCCTGCCCGACTTCCTGCATTATCGGGCCGACACGCAACCAGGATCTTCCGGTTCACCCGTCTTCACGGATCAATGGGAGATGGTCGCCCTGCATCATTCGGGCATTCCGCGCAGCGACGCGAACGGCCGAATCCTGACGCCCGACGGCCAGTTGTGGGAGAAACGGATGGGCGACGCGGCGATCGACTGGATCGCGAACGAAGGCGTGCGCATCGAGCGCATTCTTGCGTGCCTGAATGACGCGAAACTGCCCGACACGTTTCGGAAATTCCGGGACGAGTCACTTGCGAACCGTACGGAAGGCAAGAAAATTGCGGGCAAAGGAATCACAGGTCGCAACGATCGATCGTCGGATGCCCCGACTCATCCGCTCGGTTCGATCGCCCTCGTACCGAAATTCGATCAGGGATCATGGATCGTCCATCCTGGTCCAGCGCAGGACGGCGAAGTCTCATTCGAAATTCCGTTGCGGATTACGCTGAGCCTGGGAGCGGTTTCGAACGGTGCGGCACTCGACGACTCCCCGGTCGTGCGGAAGAACCTTCAGGAAGCGATCAGCATCGATCCGGAATACGAAACCCGGGCCGGGTACGATTCGAAATTTCTCGGATCCGGCAAGAGCGTCGTCCCTCTGCCGAAAATGTCCGCGAAACTGCGCAGTCGCGCGGCTGTGAACTCACGAGCCCGCAAAGAGGAAGACCCGGCCGTTTTCGCATACCATCATTTCAGCCTGATCTTCGAAGCCAGCCGAAAGCTGGCGATTTGCACTGCGGTGAATATCGACGGCTCGACACGCATGGCTCTGAAGCGGGACGATGACAAGTGGATCTTCGATCCCCGGCTTCCTCGAAACGCTCAGGCGGGCCTGGAGCTCTACGAAACGAACGAATTCGACCTGGGGCACCTGGTTCGCAGACTCGACCCGGCATGGGGCAAATCGGAAAAGCAGGCCAGACTGGCCAACGACGACACGTTTCATTTCACGAATTGCAGCCCCCAGCATGAACTGTTCAACCGCGGCAAGAACCTCTGGGCCGGGCTCGAAGATCATTTGCTGAACAAGGCCGGCGCTCAGAAAAGCCGGATGACGATCTTCACGGGCCCGATTTTCCGCGACGACGACCCAGATTACCGGAACTTCCGAATACCACGCGAATACTGGAAGATCGCCGCTTACGTGAAGCCTGAAGCCGGTCTCGTCTCCGCGGCCTTTCTGGTGAGTCAGGCGAAACTGATCGATCCGGTCGTAAGGTCCGAAGGCACGAAAGCGGCCTCCGCGGCGGAAACGTTTCAGACGACGGTCGCGGAGATCGAACGATTGACGGGCCTCGATTTCGGGCGGCTCCGGCTGGGCGACGTCAAGCGGCGGCCAGGTGTCTCGTTCGCACCTGGCCAGCCCGGGGACAGAGTCCCCCTGGAAGATTTCGCCAGCATCGAACTGGCCTGATTGCTGACCTTCGGCTTGCCGGGCGAATGTATCGGCCTCGAAAATCCTCGAAATCGCTTTCGGCAGATACATCGCAATCGGCCGACGAATCGGGCTCTCGCACCCGATCAGGGCAGCCTGCTCGGGTGCGACGCGATTTCGTCCGCTTCTCGCCAAGAGAGTGAACCAGACCGTGCCAGTCACCCCGCCGAATCGTTTCGGGCTGATGCACGCCTTTCTCTTGAAAGCGTTCGAAAACGCAAAAAACAAACAGGCCGGCAAAATCGGCAAAAGGCACGAATCGCAGCCAGGGATCAGTTTCCGGGCCTCCCGAGCTCCAGTTCGGGGTTATCGTAAGCGTCGAATTCCCGGGCTCGATACGAACGTCGAGAGAGATATCCCGAGCTGGAGCTCGGGGAGCCCGGGCTTGCGATTCAGCCGGCTGTGCCGGTCTGGAAAAAAATCCCCGCTGCGGCATGTCGTCATGGCCACCGTTCTGATATCGTGCTTGCGAACGTCCCACCTCAAACGTCGTTCCATCGCACAAAAATCCGATCCGAAGAGGTCTCTCGTGGCCAGAGTCGTCGTCACCGACTACACCTTTCCGTCGCTCGAGATCGAGGAAAGTATCCTCAAATCCCACGGGCATGAACTTACCGGGTTTCAGGCCAAATCGGTCGAATCACTGATTCCGGCCGTGGCCGATGCCGATGCCGTGATCACGCAGTTCGCGCCGGTGACGGCGG
Source organism: uncultured Isosphaeraceae bacterium (assembly GCA_964608915.1). Lineage (GTDB taxonomy): Bacteria > Planctomycetota > Planctomycetia > Isosphaerales > Isosphaeraceae > QWQI01. Next base: position 129,983 of record CAZSQA010000004.1, on the reverse strand, counting down.
AAGTCATCGCCGCGATGCCAAAAGCCCGGGTGATCGTGCGTTACGGCATCGGGGTCGATAATGTCGACCTCGTCGCCGCGCGGTCCGCCGGCATTCCAGTCTGCAACGTGCCGGATTACTGCATCGACGAAGTCGCCGACCACACGCTGGCGTTCATCCTTTCGGTGACCCGCCAGGTCGTGCCGAACACCATGCACATTCGCGACGGGAAATGGGGGCTCGCGACGCCTCTTGACCAACTTCGGACACTTCGTGACCAGACAGTCGGCATCGTCGGCTTCGGCAGAATCGGCCGCGAGGTGGCATCGCGGCTGAAATCCTTCAAGGCTCGCTGTCTCGTCTTCGATCCGGTCGTTCCCCCTGAAGCGATTCAGGCTGCCGGGTGCGAAGCGGTCACGCTCGAGGAGCTTCTGCCCGCCGCCGACATCGTCACCCTGCATTGCCCGTCGACCGCCCAGACACGCAAACTCCTTGCCGCCGGCTCGATCGCTCGAATGAAGCCGGGGGCGATCGTCGTCAATCTTGCCCGGGGCGATCTGGTCGATACGGCGGCCCTGATCGCGGCGCTCGAATCCGGGCACATTTCCGCCGCCGCTCTGGATGTGTGCGACCCGGAACCGATACCGGCCGACAGCCCGCTACGGAAAATGCCGCAGGTCGTTTGTGCATCGCATATTGCGTCCGCAAGCCCGAAAGCGGTGCGTACGCTGCGTGAGACCGCGGCGGCGATCGCGGCCGCGGCACTTCGGGGCGAGAAGTTGCCGAACGTCGTCAATGGTGTCGACCGATCATGAGCGTCCGGATCTCGATTCAGAGGCTGAACGATTTCGTCGTCGCGGCACTTGTGAGCAAGGGTGTGAGCACCGCCGACGCGGCGATCACGGCCGATGCGCTCGTGACGACCGACGCCATGGGCGTGTTCACGCACGGCACGAAGCTGCTTGCCGGATACCTGAAGAAACTCGGCGGGGGCGGTTACGATGCAGCCGCGGTACCGGAAATCCTGAGGCAGGGGCCAGCGTGGGCCGTGGTCGAGGGGCACTCGTGCCTGGGGCAGGTCGGGTGCGATTTCGCCACGAAGCTCGCGATCGAAAAAGCCCGCCTGACCGGTCTGGCCTATGTGGGGCTGATCGGTACGGGGCACATCGGCGCGGCGGGGTATTTCGCGGCGGCGGCGGCTCGGCAGGGCTTCATCGCCATGATCACGGGCAACGACATTCCCAGCGTGGCTGCGCCGGGATCGCGCAAAGCCGTGCTGGGCAGTAACCCGATCGCCCTGGCCGTGCCGGTTTCAGGGCAGGATCCTGTTCTGCTCGATATCGCGACGGCGGCCGTGGCGGGCGGCAAGGTCTACGCCGCGATTCAGAGGTCCGAGCCGATTCCGCCGACGTGGCTCATCGGCCCGGACGGCCATCCGACGACGGATGGGTCTCTGTATCCGGATCATGTCGCGCTGGCCCCGATGGCGGGCCATAAAGGCTATGGCTTCGGTCTCTGGTGCGAAATTCTCTCGGCGATCCTGCCTGGCGGCAGGTCGACGTGGCAAGTCGGCAGCTGGATTTTCGACCCGGCGGAGCGGCCTTCATGGCATAACGCTTCGATCACTCTGTACGACGTCGGCATGATCTCTTCGCGAAGCGATTTCGACGCAAGACTGGCCAGGCTGATCGAGGAAATTCACCATGCACCTCCTGCTGAAGGTGTCGAAAAGGTTCTGCTGCCGGGCGAACGCGAATGGGCGAATTATCGCACGTCCGCACGAGAGGGCATCGCCTTTCCACCCGACGTCATCGCCAAACTTGACGAAGCCGCGACGCTGACCGGCGTACCCGCGCCTTGAGGCAGTCTTGCCGGGACCGGCTGGAACCGTGTCCAGCGCATTCCGAATGGCTTAGTGATCCGCGAATCTCCTTTCCCGTCGAATCCGAAACTGGAACCGAACATGCGAATCGTGCGAATTCAGGACAAATCAGGCATCGTGCGGCAAGGTGTCGAGCACGCGGACGGCAGAGTGACACGCATCGAAGGCTCGCTTTTCGGCGATTTCGCGGATACGGGCGAGACACTCGAAGCCGGCAAGCGGCTTTCTCCGATCGAGCCGAGGGACATCATCTGCATCGGTCTGAATTACCGGAAACATGCGGCCGAGGGTGGTCAGCCGATTCCGGAATTCCCGGTGGTGTTCATGAAAAACAGCGGTACTCTGCAGAATCCGGGCGATCCGATCGTTCTGCCCCGAAAGTTGCAAAGCGATGCCGTCGATTACGAATGCGAACTGGCCGTCGTGATCGGCAAGCGTTGTCACAACGTTTCGCGTGCGGACGCCCTGAAGCACGTTCTCGGCTATACCTGCGCCAATGACGTCTCGGCCCGCGACTGGCAAATGAAATACGGCGGTTCTCAATGGTGCCGCGGCAAGACTTTCGCGACATTCTGCCCGCTCGGCCCGGTTCTGGTGACAGCCGACGAAATTCCCGACCCGAACGCGCTGGGGATTCGCACCGTCCTCAACGGCGAAACGATGCAGGACTGGAACACAGACGACATGATCTTCGACGTCCCCACGCTGATCGAGTTCCTCAGCGGCAGTACGGTTCTGGTTCCAGGAACGGTCATTCTGACGGGCACTCCGCATGGCGTGGGCGCGGCCCGCAAACCACCGGTCTTCCTGAAACACGGCGACACCGTGACGATCGAGATCGACCGCATCGGCAAGCTCACGAACCCGGTGATCGACGAATCGGTCTGAGGGGAATTGCCCCCCCCGTCGACGCCTGACCGGGCCGGCGTTCCGGTCATGTCAATTGCAGCGGAAGGTTTCCCGAGAGTCATTCGAAAGAAGGAATGAACGATGCGAGCGATCCACCGGATTTTCGGCTGTTCGTTGCTGGCGCTTTCGAGCGTTTCGGCGCTGGGCCAGCAGGAACCGGCGCCGCGGTTCGTGGATCATTCGCTTCTGATCGCGCCGGAGTATCCCTGCACCTGGCCGAGTTTTCCGTTTCCGAAATTCAAGATCATGCACGAGAGGAAAATCGGCCAGACTTCGAATTTCAATATCGATGTGCTTTTGATCGACGGCAACACGGGCACGCAGCTTGACGTGCCGCCTCATTCGGTCGCCCGCCCGGAATTGAACCGGCCGAAAAGCGGCCCGCTGGGCCTGGCTTATACGGACAAGATCGAACCCTGGCAATTCGGGGGTGAGGCGTGTGTCGTCGATGTGCGCGACCTGCTCGATCAGGCGCCGCCGGGCGTCAGCCCGCTCGTGAAAGCGGCTCATGTGGAGCGATTCGAAAAGTCGCACCGAAGGATCGGATTCGGGGACGTCGTACTGTTTAGGAGCGACTATTCCGACAAATACTATCGCCCGTTGCCGGCCGGTAACCGGTTCATCGCCGAAGTGGTCGACAAAAAAGCCCCCGGGTATCCCGACCCCGACCCGGACTGCATGGATTTCCTCGGCAAGCGTGGCGTGATGGCCCTGGGCACCGACAGCGCCAGCATGGGCCCGATGCCCGACATGGCTGAGGACACCCACTTCGCCGGTTTGAAGTACGGCATGATCTGGACCGAGTCGGCGACGAACCTGGGCGCTTTGCCTTCGACAGGTGCCTTCTATTGCATTCTGGGCCCGAAGTTCGAAGGGGGCCCTTACGGCGAAGGCCGGGCGTTTTCGATCGTCGGCGGCGAATTGCCGGCGAAATTGATTCAGGCCTGCAAAGCCAGAAAAGTCATCGACCTCTCGCCGGTGAACTCGCCGAAAATGCCGCTCACTTCGCCGGGTTCGGCCACAGGGCAGCATCGCCAGCCCTATCTGAAGATCGACTTTCTCTATAATGACTATCTGGACATGTGGCACCATGCCCACTTGATGGACAGCACCGCGGGGACACACCTCATCCCGCCGGCGTATTCGCTTCCCCGGCCGGGAGAGAACGTCCAGGTTTCCGACGAAGTTCGGGGCTGGCTTGCGGAATACGAATCGAAGCATGGCCCGCGCGGCACTTCGGCGATGACGGCCGAGCAGGTTCCGCTGGAATGGACATCAGGCAAGCTGCGGGTCGTTGACGTCCGCAAGCTCGTGGGTTCGACACAGCGGTCATCGTGGCCAGTGTCGCCGGAAATCACGGTCGAAGCCATCAGGGCCGACGAGGCCGCCCATGGTCCGATCGGCCCTGACCAGGTGATCGTCTTCCGAACCGGGCATCTGGACACTCACTTGAAGCCCGCCCCTGACGACAAGGGGGTCTGGGCCGATCCTCTGGCAGGCAAGGCGGAAGGCTGGCCCGCGCCGGGGCCGGATACCATTCGATATTTGAAATCGAAGGGCGTTCGGTGCGTGGCGACGGATGCCCCCGACCTGGGCGGCGTCGCCCCGAAACGTGCGGCGATGACGTACTGGGCTCTCGGCTCGTCCGAAATGGCGGGCGTCGAATTTTTGCACAATCTGGGCAGTCTGCCCGCGGGGAAGCATGTGCATTTTCTGTTCGCTGCTTTGAAGGTGCGGGATTGCCATGGCGGACCGGGCCGGGCGATCGCACTGGTGCTCGATTGAATTTTGCCGATCGAGATCGAGGACCGAGCGCATGACGACGACAGAGCCAGTCAGTGAATCACGCAATCGCATTCCGCCCTGGACGATCGGCGAATTGCCGGAGCCGGAGCCGATCCGCTGGCGGCGCTGGACGAGCTTCATCGGCCCCGGCATCGTCATGATGGGCATTCAGATCGGTGGCGGCGAATGGCTGCTGGGCCCTTCCGTCACTGCGAAATACGGCGGCGGCCTGATGTGGCTCGCGACGGTGGCCATAATTCTACAGGTGTTCTATAACGTCGAATGCGGCCGGTATGCCCTGTATTGCGGCGAGCCGGTTTTCACGGGCTTCATGCGCTGCAGCCCCGGGCCGATGTTCTGGGTCGGGCTGATGATCCTTCTGAATTCGTCGGCCCTGGTGCCTGGCCTTTCCACGCACGGAGCGGCGATGATCGCATCGCTGTATCTGGGTCGGCCGCCGACGCTCGACGATCGCTGGCTGATCACGCCGCTGGCTTACGCCTGCCTCTTCGCCGTCGTGGTTCCCGTGCTCGTCGGGCGCAAGGTTTACAACGTTCTGCAGGTGGTGATGACGGCCAAGGTGTTCGTGGTACTCGGATTTTGCCTGATCCTGGGCGTGACCTGCGTGAGCCCCGAAAACTGGTGGAACGTGTTCAGCGGCTTCGTAAAGTTCGGTAACGTGCCGGTCAGCGACGGTCAGGGGGGCGAAGTCGTCGCCAACGCGTTCGCCCAGAAATGGCAGACAGGCGAGTGGCCCGTCGTCTCCACGGCTTCGATCGTCATGCTCGGTGCTTTCGCTGGCTATGCCGGTGGCGGCGGACTGGCCAATTCGACCTATTCGAACTTCGTGCGCGATAAGGGCTGGGGCATGGGCAGCCAGGTCGGTGCCATTCCCAGCGCGATCGGGGGCCATGACATTACGCTGAGCCACGTCGGCAAGGTGTTCGAGCTGACCGCTGAAAACATGAGCCGATGGAAAGGCTGGTGGAGATACGTGCTGACGGACCAGCTCGTCGTCTGGATGCCCGGTTGCTTCATGGGCATGGCCCTGCCGGCGCTGCTTTCGATGCAGTTCGTGCGATATTCGACGATCACGCCGGAGCAAACCGCCGTGGCCCAGGCGATCATCACGGCCGACGGACTTCGAAATGCGGGGTTCCTGCCGGTAATTTCCCAGGTTTTGTGGATCGTGGCGCTGTTCACGGGGCTGATGGTGATGCTGCCGAGCCAGATGTCGATCGTAGACGATTTCAGCCGCCGCTGGACGGACAGCATCTGGACGGCCTCCCGCCGCGTGCGATCCGGCATGAAACCGAATCAGGTGAAATACATCTACTACGGGATTCTGTCCGTGTATGTGACCTGGTCCTTCATTTTCGCCTGGTGTTTCAGCAATGCGCCGAAGCTCATGACCGATTTCATCGCGAATTTCAATAATCTCGCGCTGGGCGTCACATCCTTCCAGGTGCTCTGGATCAATCTTCGGCTCCTGCCCGCGGCCATTCGACCGCGCTGGTATCAGGTCGCCGGCATACTCGCCTGCGGTCTGTTCTACCTGGGGCTCACCACCCTGGTTTTCGTCTTCAAGATCTGGCCGACGATGATGCAGAACTTGTAGGCCGGCAGCCAAACCAGCCATCAGACGATATCATGATGCAACCGACACACGAATCACGAATCCGACCTGTTTCTTCGCTGAGGCCCTGATGCGATCGTTCGACATGACTGGACGGGTGGCCGTCGTCTCCGGTGCGGCCCAGGGGCTGGGCCGAGCTTCGGCACTGGCTCTCGCCGAAGCCGGGGCGGACATCGTCCTGGTGGACCGCAACCGTGAAGGCGCCGAATCCACGGCGGCGGCGGCCAGAGGCTTCGGACGTCTTGCCGCAGTGCATGACACGGACGTCTCGGACCCTGACGCCATCGCGGGGCTGTTTCGATCGGTCGACGCAACCTTCGGCCGGATCGACTTTCTCGGCAATATCGCTGGCGACGGGATCCTGGCGAAGCCTGAAGAACTGACGATCGCGGATTTGCACAAAGTCCTGCAGAATCTGGTCGTCGGCCGATTCGCCATGTGCCAGGAGGCGGGCCGGCGCATGCTTGCCCGTGGCTCGGGGTCGATCATGAATATCGGCTCGCTCGCCAGCTCGACGGCCCTGGGCCGGGGGCACATCGCTTACAGCATGGCCATGGGGGCCGTGGTGCAGATGACGCGTGAGCTTTCGACCGAATGGGCTTATCGGGGCGTCCGTGTGAATTGCGTGACGCCGGCACAGGTCGTCAACCCAAGCCTGGCGGCACGGATGGATCAGGATCCGACACTCGAAGGCCGATTCCTGCGTGGCATCCCCGCGGGGCGGCTCGGTCAGCCTCATGATATCGGCGGCCTGGCGTTACTGCTGGCTTCGGACGCTTCCGCCTGGATCACCGGTGCGATCATTCCGCTGGACGGCGGCAACATGGCCATGAACGCCGGCGGCACCCCTGGCCACGAAGGGCATGCCGTGCAGTCTTTCCGGTCCGAGTCGAAAGGAAATTGAAACATGGCTGGCAAACCGGCGAAACCGGACCCCGAGCTTTCGAAACGCCTGTATCGGACGATGCAGATCATCCGCCAGACCGAAGAGGAACTGGCGCGTTGCCACCAGGCCGGCCTGGTGCATGGGGCGTGCCACACCTATGTCGGGCAGGAGGCGATCGCCACGGGAGTCTGCGCGCATCTCTCGCCCGCGGACGTGGTTTTCAGCACGCACCGGGGGCACGGCCACGCTCTGGCAAAGGGGATGCCACCGAAGGAATTGATGGCCGAGCTTTTCGGCCGCAGCACGGGGTGCTCGCAGGGCAGGGGGGGCAGCATGCACCTGTTCTCGCCCGAGATCGGAATGATGGGCACTTCCGGCATCGTCGGCCCTTGCATACTGCAGGCCTGCGGCGGTGGATACAGCTCGAAGATCCTGAATAACGGCACGGTGGCGGTGGCGTTCTTCGGCGACGGGGCCGTGAACAACGGAGCTTTTCATGAGGGGCTGAATATGGCCTCGATCTGGAAGCTGCCGGTGTTGTTCGTCTGCGAAAACAACCAGTTCGCGACAGAGGTGCCGTTTTCCTATTCCAGCGGCAATCCTTCCGTCGGCAACCGGGGCGCGGCCTATGGCATGCCGGGGCATGAACTCGACGGCAACGACGTGCTCGAAATCTGGCGGGTCGCGGGCGAAGCGGTCGCTCGGGCTCGTTCCGGCGGCGGCCCGACGCTTCTCGAATGCAAAACGTATCGCACCAGAGCGCACGCCGAAGGCATGGGCGATTTCACTTACCGAACGAAAGAGGACGTCGAGGACTGGAAAAAGAAGAGCCCGATCTTGCGTCTGCGGATGACGGCGGGGCTGGACAAAGACTTTGACGCGATCGACGCCGAGATTTCTTCCATCGTTCGTCAGGCTCGGGAATTCGCTGAAGCCAGCCCCGTGCCCGAACCCGAGTCGGCAACGCGCCATGTGTATGCTGAGCCGCCACGAAGCGTTCATGAACCTGCGCCAAGCTCGGCGCGAACGATCACGTTCAGCCAGGCCACGCTCGAAGCTCTTTCCGAAGAAATGGCCTTGAACCCGAAAATCTGGGTCATGGGCGAAGGCATCGGCAAGCGGGGCGGGAATTTCACGACCACGAAAGGCCTTTATGACCTTTACGGCCCCGCACGGCTGTGCGATACGCCGATCTGCGAGCGCGGTTTCGTCGGCCTGGCCTGCGGGGCCGGCATGACCGGCACTCGCCCCGTGATCGATTTCATGTTCGCCGACTTCGTCCTCGACGGCATCGGCGAAATCGTGAACCAGATCGCCAAAATGCAATATATGTCAAGCGGCAGATTGAAAATGCCGGTGCTTTTGCGTGGCTGCATCGGGATCGGCCACAGCGCGGCGACCCACCACTCCGGCAGCTATTACGCCCTGTTCGGACAGGTGCCGGGCCTGCGAGTCGTCGTGCCTTCTTCGCCGGCCGACGCCAAGGGGCTGCTCAAGCATGCCCTGAGGTGCGATGACCCGGTCGTGTTTCTCGAACACCGGGAAATCCTCCAGGCGAAGGGGCCTGTTCCCGAAGGCGATTTCGAAATCCCCTTCGGCGTCGGCCGGATCGTGCGCGAGGGGATACATGCGACCGTCGTCGCCGTGGCACGCATGGTGCACGTGGTCGCGTCCGTGTGCGAAGAACTCGAAAAGGAAGGCATTTCGGTCGAATTGATCGATCCGCGTACCGTTTCGCCGCTGGACACGAACCTGATCCTGAAATCCGTCGCCAAAACGGGCCGGCTCCTGATCGTGGACGAACCGCCCGCTCAGTATGGTTTCTCCGCCGAAATCGCCGCGACCGTGGCGGACGCGGGCTTCGACGATCTCGACGCTCCGATCCGGCGGCTCACCGGCGTGTTTTGCCCGACACCTTACGCCCCGTCGCTCGATGCCGAAGTCGTGCCGAAGGCTTCTCAGGTCGCGGCGGCGATCCGCGAGCTGTGCCTGGAATGAACGACGAAGTCCGCCCGTCAGAACGCCATCCGGAGGCACCTGCGACACGTCATGCATGAAATCAGAATCCCGCGACTGGGCTGGTCGATGGAGGAAGGGACGTTCGTCCGCTGGCTGAAAGGCCAGGGCGAATCCGTCCAGCGCGGCGATGCGCTCTTCGAACTCGAAGGCGACAAGAATGTGCAGGAGATCGAGGCTGTCGAGGCCGGCTCGCTGCATATCCCCGAAAATGCACCAGCAGCTGGAACCCGCGTGGAAGTCGGCACGCTTCTGGGCTATCTTCTTGCCGTCGGCGAGAAGCCGTCTGAAGGCTCGCCCGTGATGTCGCCAGTAACTGCCGAAGAGACGAAATACGTCGCGGCCGGGCCCGCGGCACGACGTATGGCCGCGGAACTGGGCATCGAGCTGGAATCGATCACCGGTTCGGGACGTTCCGGCCTGATCACCAAGGACGACGTATCCGCCGCGGCCGAATCGCGGTCGAATCGAAGCACCCGGAATGACATCGATACGGCACCGAGCGGCAGAATCGTCGCGACACCACGCGCCAGACGCGCGGCACAGTCTCTGGCCCTGGATTGGCGAGGGCTGAAGGGATCCGGACGAAACGGAAGGATTCGCGAGGCCGACATTCTGTCGGCCAGCCGGAATCGAACCGTGGCGCATGTCTCTTCGACGAGCTCGAAGGGCCTTAAGCTCTCGCCACGTCGCCGGGCAATCGCCGACCGGCTCAGGCGCAGCCAGGAACTGACTGTGCCCGTCACGCTTCATACGACGGTCGACGTCAGCGAGCTTGTCGCCTTGCGTGATCGCCTGAAAGCCGCGAACGGGAAAGTGACGCCAGCTTATACGGATCTCGTCACGGCCCTGCTGCCACGTGTGTTCAAGGCCCACCCGGCGATGGCCTTGGTGTGGGACGAATCGCACCAGGGCCTCAATCCGATTCCGCCGGAAGAGATTCACATCGGCATCGCCGTCGATACGCCCGATGGCTTGCTCGTGCCCGTCATCAGGAATGTCAGCTCCAGAACCCTGAACGAAATTACGGCGGAGTCGCGCCGGTTGATCGAACTGGCACGCTCAGGCATTCTCCCGGGCGCGGCGATGAACTCCGGCACGTTCACGATCACGAACCTGGGGGCGTTCGGAATCGATGCCTTCACCCCTGTGATCAATTACCCTGAAATCGCCATCCTCGGCCTGGGTGCGATTCGTCGCGAGCCAGTCTTCATGCCGGATGACCGTGTCATCGCTCGCCAGAGGATGACCTTGAGCCTGACGTTCGATCATGCGGCCGTTGACGGTGCCCCGGCAGCGGCATTTCTGAGAGATATCGCCCTGGCACTTTCCGACCCGGCCGCATTCTGCCTGAATTTCGGATGATCAAGATCGGCAAATTCGGCGGATCGACTGCATTCTTCCGAATTCAGGAACGAAAGCGAATGATCGTCCGAGTTCGAAGCATTTCGATGGTTTACTGGAATGCCTTCGTACGTTCGAAATCGGCGGAAATGTCAAGATTGCGGACTTCATCCCCTCAAATGCCGAAATCCCAGGCGATCCGGACGGATCGCCTGGGACCGGTCGCACGGCGAAGCCGCCGGGCGAGTATTTTATTTGCCCTTCCCGCCACCGCCACCGCCACCGCCACCGCCACCGCCTCCGCCACCGGTCTTCACGGCTTTCGGTGTGACCTGAACGCTGGAGTTCAGCGTCGGAGTCAATACGTCGAAGATCGTAATGGTCTGTGTGCTCGTCGTATTCAGAGTCACAGAGAAGATATGCGTGCCGTTGTCGTCGATGGTGAAGGTGTAATCCTGCGGCAGTCCGGTCGTTCCGGCAGTGTTGGAGAAGTGGATCGTGCCGAAGTAATTCTTCACGCGGTTGCCGAAGGCGTCCTGAACCGTGACTTTCAGGTCGAACGGCGTACCTGCGGTAATGCTCGAAGGAACCGAGACCACGAATGACGATGCGGCGGCGTTGTTCACTTCGAAATTGGTGATCGTGGTGGTCGCGGTCGAAAGAGACGCGTCCACGACGCTGTAGGACCAGACGACGCCATTCGGAGTCACGGTCTTCAATGCGACGTTAAACGTATGCACACCCGCATCGGCAGCTGTGAAGGCATAGTCCGTCGGCACGGTGGCTTTCGTATCGGTGCTGGTGAATTTCGCCTTACCCCGATAGTTCGTCACGGTGTTGCCGTAAGCATCGGTCGCACGAACGGTCAGAGCGATGTCGTCACCTGCCGTGACAAGGATATGCCCCTTGCTGTCAGGCAGATTCGGCACCGACAGGCGATAACTGGCGAACGCGGCGGCTGTCACCTGAATGCCCGACTGGGCTCCCGTGAGCGAACCGGTCACGTCACGCACCGAAAGCGTCTGGGCCCCCGCGGTTTTCAGGCTCGCCGCGAAAGTGTGATGCCCTGAATCGGCTGTGGTGAAAGTGTAGCTGGCGGGCAGGCCGGCCTGGAGGTCGGAACTGGAGAAATAGACCGTACCCGTGAAGCCCGTCGCCAATTGGCCGATCGTGTCGCGCACGGTCACCGTGAAGTTCTGGGCAAGGCCCGCCGTGGTCGACGGGAATCCTTCGACCACGAACCGGGCCGGAACCGGTGGAGTCGCGTCGCTCGAGATCGAACCCGTGACGGTCGCGTCAGCGACATCAGTCGCCGTGATCGTTTGCGTGCCGACGGTCATGAGCGTGACGTTGACGCTCGCGGTGCCGCTCACCAGTGCGACATCCGCCGGCAAGACGGCGGCGGGGTCGGAACTCGTGATATGAACGGTTCCGGTATAGGCACTGATATTGTTGCCGTAATTGTCGCGGGCCACGATCGTAATCGGCCTGGCCACACCGATCGCACCGCTGCCGCCGGCCAATGCCAGCGAAGCGACGGCCCCGGCTGTCACGTTCACCGTGGCTCCGCCGCTCGCCGTTCCGCCAAGTTCACGGATGCTCAGGAACCTCGCTCCGGCGGATTTCAGAGTGACGGCGAACGTGTGCGTGCCTGCATCTTCCGGCGTAAAGGTGTAGTCGGCCGGCAAGCCTGCCAGGGCGTCGGAACTCGTGAAATGGATCGTGCTGCCGTAGCCGGTCGCCACGTTGCCGAGCGTGTCGCGAGCGGACACCGTAATCGTGAACGTGTCGCCTGCCCCGGTCGTCGCGGGTGCGATGACGGCCAGATTGCTGATCGCGGGCGTGACTTCGATCGCGGTCGAAACGGTGCCCATCATCGGCGCCGCCGCGGTGATCGCATGCGAGCCCTGCGTCACGAGCTTGACGGAACTGGCGAAGACATGCGTACCGGCGTCAGCGGCCGTGAATCGATAGGATGCGCTGGAATTCGCGGCGGCGTCGTCGCTCGTCAGATACACCGTCCCGAGGAAATTCGGGACGACGTTGCCGTCCGCGTCGACGGCCGAGATCGTCAGGGGAACCGATGATCCGGAAGTCGTCGAAGCGGGTGCCGTGATACGGAATGACACCGCTGTCGCTTTGTTCGAAAGATCGTCGTGTGCGTTCATGACGACCGTCACGCCATTCGTGCTGGGATAGGCGAAGTCGACGGAACCGTCGTGGTCGAAATCGCCATGCGTGCCAGCCTCGAAGCGTCCGGCGGGCGTGGAGTAGACCACTTCCGGATAGAATGTGCCATCGCCCTTGCCGTAATGAACCATGTACGAACTGCCGCCGCGAACGGCGTAGTCGTCGTTGCCGTCGCCGTCGAAATCCTCGACCTCGATTTCGTATCCGGTCTGGCCGATGGGATACGTGTGCGGTGCTCCGTAGGTCCCGTCTCCATTATTGAGCAGGATCGTCATGGCACTGGCGGCGTATGAGTTCGGGCAGGCGAAGTCTTCGTAACCGTCATTATTGAAATCTCCCGTGGCCAGATACACGGGGGCCGAGAAGGCGTAATAGCTGACCATCGGTGCGAAACTGCCGTCGCCACGGCCTTTGAGCACGTTCACCGTGCCGATGCTCGTCGTGTCGGAAGTGGCCACGTCGAGATTGCCGTCGTGGTCGAAATCGCCCGTGACGAGGTTGATCGAATTGCCGCTGACCGGTGAGAGGACGGGGGCTTGCAGCGTGCCGTCGCCATTGCCCCGGAGCACGCTCGTCGTACCGGAGTTCATCGTGGCAACGTCCAGGCGGCCGTCGTTGTCGAAATCGCCGAGCTTCACCGAATGGGCGTTCAAGCCAGGAGAATAAGAAACAGGTGCGTTGAAGGTGCCGTCGCCATTGCCCAGCAGAACGCTAACGCCGGAACCGACGACGACGAGATCGAGCTTGCCGTCGCCGTTCAGGTCGCCAGCCGCACCGTCGAACGAAGAAGCACCCGCACCGTAATCGATCTTCGGGAGGAATGCGCCATTACCTGAGCTGAGCAGCACGCTGACCGATCCGGCAAGGGTCTGATTGACGACGCCGAGATCGTCCTTGCCGTCGTTATTGAAATCTCCGACTGCGATTCCGGCCGGATTCGCACCCACCGGGAAACTGACGGGCGGCAGATATGTCGGAACGATACGGAAGTCAAGCTTCTCGCAATCCAGCGAAGGCCCGAAGGAACGGAGGTTGCGGCGACGGGCCGTGTTGCGGAATCGATTGCGGAACCATTGTGCGGACATGGCGAAGCCTCCTGATGAATGGAATGATGATGACAGCAGGAGAATTCGATTCGCTCACTCTCATCCGCCAAAATTCTTCGAAAGCTCGCTTCGACTCAAGTCGCAACCTGCACGATCGCCGGCAAAGACCTGATAGGTCATTTCGATTCGTGTTCGAAAAGCGCTATCGCCGCCTGCCTGAAACCCCTGACGGAATCCTGCTTCCCGAACAGGCATGTCGATCGCCCATGACGCGCGCCCACGTGCGTGTGCATCGTTCGTCAAGAATTGCTTTCGAAGAATATTGCGGATAGGATGGCTTGATCGACCACTTCTCCGCTGTCTCGATTCCAATTCGTACCGAACCGACCTGGTCCGATCTCGAGGCCCCGGAAAAGCCGAGCCATAACTGTCGGAAACCGAATGACTTGCGGATTTCCGAAAAAAACTGGCGGATGGAGCCGCCGAAATCGATGCTCACAGGCGAGTCGTGATGCCCCAAGACGAGAATGCCGATATCGACTCGACCGATACGACGCTTCTGCGTCGATTTCGGCAAGGTGAGGACGATGCCGCGACGGAGTTGTACAAACGCTACGCGCATCGGATCTTCAATCTGGCGTCGACGCGGGTTTCGCCGGATCTCAAGCAGCGGGTCGACCCGGAAGATATCGTCCAGTCCGTCTTTCGGACCTTTTTCCGGCGGGCGGCACTTGGCCAGTACGAAGCTCCGGATGGCGAGGAGTTGTGGAAGTTGTTCCTGGTGATCGGCCTGAACAAGATCCGTGAAGTCGCGAATCATCATTACGCCGGCAAGCGTGACTTGCGCGTGACGAATGGCGGCGATGTCGTGGATCGCGCCTCGGGCGGCCAGGAAGACATCGCCCTGACGGCGCTCCGGATGACGATCGACGAACTGCTCGCACCGATGCCGCCGAGCTATCGGGAGATCGTCATGCTGCGCATCGAACGCCACGAAGTCGCCGAAATCGCCGAAAAGACTGGCCGATCGAAACGCTCGGTCGAACGGATTCTGCATGAAATTCAGCGCAAACTGCACGGGCTGATCCATGAGGCTTAGTCCCAATCCGCTGACATCACTGGCGATCGCGCTCGAATCCGGGTTCGAACCGGAGCTGGATTCGTACATCGAATCCTTCGAGAGGGCCTCATCCCGTGGCTTCGCGGATCCTTCCGACTATCTGCCGCCACGTGAACACCCGAGACGCCAGGAAGTTCTCGTCGAACTGCTGCGAGTCGACATGGAACTTTCCTGGGAGCGTGGCGAACGACGGGGGCTCGACCACTATCGTTCGCGGTATCCTGACGTATTCGACGACCAGGCTGCCGTGAACGCGCTTGTCGTCGAAGAATCGCGACTGCGGCAGGCTTCCGGCACGAACGGCATCGTGACCGGCGATCTCCCCTCGCAGGATTTCCCCGCCGTCGGCACGACGATCCCGCCCGGATTCGTGCTCGAATCCGAACTCGGTTCCGGCGCGTTCGGCCGGGTGTATCTTGCTCGACAGAGCGACCTGGCACATCGGCGAGTGGCCGTCAAACTCTCGTCGCGATTCATCGGCGAAGCCCAGACTCTCGCCAGGCTTCAGCACACGCACATCGTTCCGATTTATTCACTGCATCAGGTCGGCCCGTTTCAAGCGATCGTGATGCCGTATCTGGGACGCAACACGTTCGAAGACCTCATCGACACCGTGAAACGGAACCGGGGCAAAGAGGCTTCCGGCAGTCTCGTTTCAGGCCTGTTACCGAGCGGTCCAGGGTCGGTGTCCATAGACGGCGGCTCGCCTTCCGTCGTGAACCCTGCCGCGAAATTCACGGCGATGTCATTTCCCACAGCCGTTTTGACGCTCGTAGCGGAGCTCGCCGACGGTCTCGCCCATGCACATGAAATGGGTGTGCTGCATCGCGACCTGAAGCCCGCGAACGTGCTGATTTCGGACGACGCTGCTCCGATGCTGCTGGATTTCAACCTGGCGGCTGATTCCGCTCTCGCCTCCGACGCCGGCATCGGCGGAACTTTCCGATACATGGCGCCGGAGTGCATGGCGCAGCTCGATACCCGCAGCGATGCAGCTTCGGCACGATCCGATCTCTATGCACTCGGTCTTCTGCTTTTCGAAGCGATGACTGGCCGGTTGCCATGGCCCGACCGGGACGCTTCCCAATCGCTCCCGATCGCCGAGACCCTGGCTGACCGGTCGCGTCCTCTCGGCAAAGGCTGGTGGCCGGATGCACCTTCGCCCGCGATCGCATCGATCGTCGCGAAATGCATCGCCCCGAATCCCTCCCTGCGATACGAATCCGCAAGGCAGTTGCAGGAAGATTTGCGCCGGCAACTCGAAGATCGGAAGCTGCTTTACGCCCCTGATCCTTCGCCACGAGAACGTCTGGGGAAATGGATCCGGCGGCACCCGAAACTGGTTTCCGGCAGCTCCATCGGTACGATCGCCGCGGTTTTGCTTTTGATCGTCCTGGCCGGCTGGTATTCCACGAAACGTCATGCGACAAAGCTCGAAGCCTTAAGGTTACGAGATTCGCTGCATGAGGTGGCATCCGCTGCGTATCGGGCTGACGCTTCGTCCGAAGAGGCCGCGGACCTGCTGAAGCGGATCGACGAAGTCACCGCGCATTACGGCATACGCCAGGCCACCTGGAAGCAGGGGCCCATGATGCGGCTGGTTTCCCGCGAGGATCGCGATGCGATTCTCAAGGATCTGGCCGAATCGCTGACGATCGCGGCCGAATTGGCCCCTGATTCGAAAGAAAGACGTCGACGGCGCGAAGAAGTCACCTACGTGACCGCTGGCCTGGGCGGCGATTCCGTCTGGAACGCGATCGCTGGCAAAAAATTGCCTGACAAGGCCAAAGCACTCATCGATTCGACCCGTGAAGGGGCAACCCGCATCGCATCGTGGATGACGCTCGGTTCGATCCAATCGAGACTCGGCCAGAATCACGAAGCCGTCGAGGCCTACTCTTCAGCCATCGGCCTGGATCCGTCCGCCCCTTGGCCATGGTTCCATCGAGGGGTGGCCCGTATCGAACTTTCGGAAAACCGGCTGGCCATCGCGGATTTCGACCGGTTCCTGGCTTTGCGCCCCGGCAGTGCCGAAGGGTTCTTCAATCGGGGCATCGCTCGTCAGGCTTCGGCGGATCTGGCAGGAGCCATCTCCGATTTCGACGAGTCCGAACGGCTCGGTTTCCGCCACATCAGGCTCTATGCCGTTCGTGGTCAGACAAAACGCCGGATGGGTGACACCACTGGCGCTGAAGCCGACCTGACAAAGGTGCTCAGCTCAGTGCCAGAAGACGCCCGGGGACTTGCGATACGCGGCGAGGAAAGGCTCAGGAACCGGCCGAACGCCGCGACGGAGGC
This sequence comes from uncultured Isosphaeraceae bacterium, assembly GCA_964608915.1. Taxonomy (GTDB): domain Bacteria; phylum Planctomycetota; class Planctomycetia; order Isosphaerales; family Isosphaeraceae; genus QWQI01. The sequence goes on along the minus strand of CAZSQA010000004.1, from coordinate 112,892 downwards.
CCTGGCGGACTTCGAAAACGCGCTGGAACGCGACCCTGAATTCCTGCCTGCCTGGCGCGACAAGGCCTCCGTGCTGGCCGAAAATCTGGGACGGCCGGCAGACGCTCTCAGAGCGCTCGATCGCATCGTCGAACTCGTCCCGGATTCGGTCGCGGACCGTGCCGGCCGGTCGGTTCTCCATGCGAGGCTGGGGCAAAAAACCGAAGCACGTGCCGACGCCGAAGCGTGCGCACGAAGCACGAACGGCCTGATCCTTTATCAAGCCGCTTGCGGGTATCTGATCGGCGCGACGGCCCCCGGGGACATCACCCGCGGGTTGAATCTACTGAGGCTCGCACTCCGACATGAACCCTCCTGGGCCAGGACGATGCGAACGGACGATGATCTGAAGACCGTGCAAGCTGACCCCCGGTTCCACGAAATGACGGAAGCCGCCATCGCGCTGTCGAGAACCGAATGAGATGCCAGCAATGAAGTGATTCAGGACAGTATCGAAACGACTTTGGACGACGGCTGAGCCAGACTGACTCGCCAGGCCATTCGCCATGCCCTTGAGAGAACGACGATGACGAGAAAAATCCGAAAATTCCGCCTGGCGGCCGAATGCCTCGAAGACCGCGCGACTCCAGCCCAGTTCGGAGTGCCCTGGATCGATCCTGCACACCTCACCGTCAGTTTCGCGCCTGACGGGACGTCGGCTCTCAACGAACCCAGCACGCTTTACGGATCGCTCGATGCCCAGATGCCGCGATCCGAATGGCAGACCGTTCTGCTTCATGCCTTCGAAACCTGGTCGGAAGTCGCGAACGTCAATTTCGCGCTCGTCGATGACAACGGTGTGGCATTCGGTTCGCCGGGGCTTCCCCAGGGTGACCACCGGATCGGCGACATTCGCATCGGTGCCTTGCCCATGGATGACGTGCTCGCTGAAGCCATTCCGCCTGACCCGACGATCGTCGATTCCCTTGCCGGCGACATATTCCTGAATTCCCATTCCGGATTCGACCCCGTTTCCCTTTACGCCATCGCGCTTCATGAAATCGGTCACGCTCTTGGCCTCGATGCCAGCGACGATCCTCAGTCCGTCATGCACGAACCATACGACGTGCACACTTCGCTGAGCGCCTCGGATATCGTCGAAATCCGAAACCTGTACGGCTCTCGTTCCCCCGACGCCAACGAGGGAAGAACCGGCAACGACAACATCAAGAATGCGACGCGAATCAAATTCAACAGTGATTTCGACGGCTCGGCGCCACTCGTCATCTTCGGCGATGTCACGACACGCACGGATGCCGACTTTTTCTACGTCCCCGTGCTCGACACATATTCCGGCCCGATGACGATCCGGCTTCAGACGAAGGGCATCAGCCTGCTCACGCCGCGATTGAGCGTCTTCGACATCAAGGGGTCTCTCGTCGGAACCGTCTCTGCCTCGAATATACAGGGCGGCTCGATCGCTCTGAGACTTTCGAACGTCCATCCTTCCGAGAAATATTATCTGAAGGTCGAAGCGGCTCCGGGAACGTCGTTCGCAACCGGTCGCTTCGGTCTCGCCGTGAGCTTCGACAACGTGCTGAAGGTCGACGAATCGCGCATTCAGGAAGTCATGACGGGGCCTTACGATAGCCTCAGCCCTCGCGATATCGCGGACCTCATGCTCCGCCCTGATTCCGCGAAATTCAATGACGACGTCAAGACCAACGACACCTTCGGAACGGCGACGGCGTTGTCATCCACCCCGGGCTTCGCTCAGAACTCGCACTATCGAGTCACCGCGAGCAAGGGCGATAATTCCGACGTCGATCATTACAAATTCAGGGCCCCCAGCACCGCAAACGGGGCTCCGGTCGTTTTGTCGGGCACTGTCCGCGCTGTCGATCCGAGCGGTGCCGTACAGCGCATCACGCTTTTCGATTCGCATCAGTCCCCGATCCCTGTGACGATTCTGGCGAACGGCAACGGCACGTTTACGATCCAGGCCACCGGACTCGCGCCTAATGACGATTACTATGTCCGCATCGGCGATGGCGAAGTCGGCAATTATCTCCTCGACTTGTCGTTCAGCCAGCGCGCAACCCGGCTTACGACGTTCGCCGAAGGAGTCATCCCCGCCGGCAATGATCTGGCCACGACTCTCTACATCGCGGAAACCCAGGTATTCGGCTTCTCACTGACTGCCGCCGGGCCGGCCGGCGTTCGCGTTCGTTTCTCGATTTTCGACCTCCAGGGGAATGAGGCCTTCTCCATGCTCGGCATGACCGGTGACACGCTCAGCAGCGTCACGGGCTTCCTTGCCCCGGGCGAATATCGTGCCGAATTGTCCGTCCTGGGTGGTTCCGCACCCGTCAGTTTTCGATTGAACGGAAGTTCGGTGACCGACCCGATCGGCCCACAGATGTCGAACTCGTCGACCGCGCCCCTCTATCAGGACCCTTGGGATCCCGAATATTACCTCTATCCGAGCGGCACGATCGCATTCGACCCTTACCTGTTCGTCTACTGGTCCTTCGAATGACGCGCCAAAACGCGCAAGGACCAAGGCCCATCCATCCGAACGCATCGTAGAGCGTGCGATGCGTCGATGCTGGAGGCCTGCATCGGCTAAGGGCTGTGCCGTAATCGGATCGCATTCGCATTTCGCGACAAGCGGCTGATGACTTTCGAAGCCGGGAGATTCCGCGAAAGGGGCAAGACTGGTTCGTCTTCGAAGTCGATCCTTAACCGCCTGCCAGGGTTGTCCGTCGCTATCTTCATGAGTTTCTGCGGCAGCTCCTGCAGAATTGCCGCTTGCCGCACGGGATCAGACTTTCGATGCTTCGGTCGCGGCTTCAGGCATGAATAGCCAAGTTTGTGCAGCAGGTCGTAAACCGTCGCGAGCGATCGCAATCTGTCCGAGACTGTGAAGCTTCATCTCTGGTAACCTCCCAAAGGGAAGGCCGGTCGCGAGAAAAGAGGCTGGTGGGGGCGAGTCTCGATCGCGGGCCCGATTCTTGCGATTTCCGCCCGATTCCGCAGTCGACCAATCCGAGATCTTTTCAGCGAGTGCTAGCGGGGCGAGCGCAAGGCGTCGGCCCGTTGGGCCCGGGCGGCCGGCGTCAGGGCGTCCCAGAGGCGGACCGTAAAGTCGCCGGAGCCGGACACGATCCGTGTGCCGTCGGGGCTCCAGGCGACGGAGTGGACGTAATCGGTGTGGCCGCGCAGTTCGGCGACCTGGAGACGGCTCGCGACGTCGAAAAGCCGGATGGTATTGTCGCGGCAGCCGGCCGCCAGGCGCGTGCCGTCGGGACTGAAGGCCACGCTGAATACGACAGTCCCCACCGGCAGGACGGCGAGCTGTTCATGGGTCAGGGCATCCCAGAGGCGGATAGTCTTGTCGTCGGAGCCCGAGGCCAGCATTTTGCCGTCGGTGCTGAAGTCCACGCGCAGGACGCTTGCGGTGTGACCGCGCAGGACGGCGACCGAGGCCAGGGTCGTCACATCCCAGAGACGGATCGTCCCGTCTCTTCCAGAGGCGGCGAGCAGGCCGCCCTCAGGATGAAAATCCACATCGAGGGACGTCTTCTCGTGCCCATTAAGTCGAGCGATCTCCCGCCCAGTGGCCACGTTCCAGAGTTTCACGGGTCCCTCGTCGGACGCCGCCGCGAGCAGTGTTCCATCGGGGCTCAAGGAGGCGCGCTGGTCAGTGAGAGTCTCGCCGGCCGGTGTGCTCCATTCGCTCACCGCCTTCCTGGAGGCCACATCCCAGAGGGTGACGCCCCGGTCCCTCTCAACCGTGGCCATTTGGCTGCCGTCCCGGCGATAAGCCACCGACAGGACGACCCCTGTCTCGTGCTTCAGCAGGCCGGTTTGACGGCCGGTCGAGGCGTCCCAAAGGCGTGCCGTGCCGTCCCACGCCGCCGACGCCACCTGCTCGCCGTCGGGGCTGAAGGCGACATCGTAGACGAAGCTCTCGTGCCCTCGCAGAATGCTGTTCCGTTCCGCCAGGCTCACGTCCCAGATACGCACCGTGCCATCGACGGATCCGGATACAAGCCGGGAGCCGTCGGGAGTGAAGACCGGCGTGGAGTTGAAGCCATCCGCGTGTCCGCGAAGCAGGCCAATGAATTCGTCGGTCTGGGCATTCCAGAGGCGTAGAGTCGCGTCGTTCGAGACGGTGACCATGCGCGTCCCGTTCGCGCTGAAGCGGACGTGGAAAACCTGGTCCGTATGCCCCCCGAGGACTGCGAGAAACTGACCGGTTCTCCCGTCCCAGAGCCGCGCCGTTTTGTCCATCGAGGCCGTGACCAATCGCTTGCTGTCAGGGCGGAAAAGGACGGCTTGAATGCGATTCTGGTGTCCGGCGAGGACAGCCAGCAGCTGGCCGGTGGCCGCGTCCCACAGGCGTGCCGTGTCATCCGGGAAAATGCTCCCGGAAACCAGCCGCGCCCCGTCAGGACTGAATTGCACCGAACGGATATCGGCGGTGTGGCCGCGCAACACGGCGACTTCTTTGCCACTCTCGCCATCCCAGAGATGAATTGCGTTGGAATCGGCGGCCGAGGATGCAATCCGTTTCCCATCCGGACTATAAGCGATGTACTCGACCGGTTTCGAATGAGGACCCAGAGTCGCCAGTCGGCGGCCTGTGACGGCGTCGCAAAGATGAACGTATTCCCTGAAACCGACGGCCAACCGCTTGCCATCGGGGCTAAAGGCGACCGGACGGGTGCCGTCCTGCCATTCTGCCAGGATGGCGATCTGCATACCGGTGGCGGCGTCCCACAACCGGCTCGTGCCGGCCCCGGCCACCGAGTACGGATCCAACAGGCTTGACTCCAATCCAGGAGACGAAGCGATCCGGCTGCCGTCTGAGTTGTAGGCCACGAGGGAGTAACGATCCGGGTGAGTTGGGGCGGCTTCTGCCTTGAGGACCGCAGTTTGTCGGCCCGTCGCCGGTTCCCAGAGGCGGATCGTCTGGTCGTTGCCAATGGTCGCGACCTGCTCGCCGTCGGGACGGTAGGCCACGGATGTCGCCGTAGCTGAGTGACCCCGCAGGACAGCGTCGAGACTGCCGTCGGCCACGTCGTACAGATAAACCTCGTTGTGCTCGAAGCAACAGACGGCGAACTGTCGACCCGACGGGCTCAGAACGAGAGATCTGATCTTGCCCCCCGGTACGGGCAGCACGAACGAGGCCCCGTCGAGCTGACTATGGAGGTACTGCCATTCCCAGTTGCGGTGCTCCTCCGGCGCATCTTCGAGCGCGAAACGCGCGGCACCGCTGTTCTGAAGCTGCAAAGAGCCGGACGCAGCGGCAATGTCCGAACGGTAGCGCCCTCTGCGTTCGGCATTCTCATTTCGCTGAGCCCTGTCACGCTCTATGGTGGCATCTCGTTGGGCAAGGACGGCTGCTCCGGCAAGATCCCGGAAGTACGAAGCCGCCACGATCGAGCCTATGGTCGTCGCGACCAGCAACACCATCAATACGCCGCCGAGCATCGCGATTGCCGGGTTGCGCCTGGCCCACCGCCAGTAGCGCTCCGGAGCGCTGACCTGCCGGGCTCGGATCGGCTCGTCGGCCAGAAACCGGCGGAGGTCCTCGGCCATCGCCTCAGCCGACGGGTAGCGGCGTTCACGGTCCTTTTCGATCGCCTTCAGGACGATCGTCTCCAGGTCGCGCGGGATGCGGCTGTCGAGCGTACGAGGTCGGGGCGGCTCCTCATTCTTGATCCGTTCGATCAGCTTCAGCCGGTCCGACTCATTGAAGGCTGGCCGGAGGGTCAGCATTTCGTAGAGTGTCATCCCGAGCGCGTAAATGTCGGCCCGGTGGTCGCCTTGCCCCTGGAACCGGCACGGTGGCATGTAGCGAAACGTGCCGAGGATATCGCCGGTGCGGGTCAGTCCGTCGTCCTCCCCCTTGGCCAGGCCGAAGTCAGCGATCCAGACGACCCCCGCTTGGTCCAGCAGGAGATTGCTCGGCTTGATGTCACGGTGGACGATGCCATTGACATGTGCGTAGGCCAGACCTTGAGCTGCCTGTCGGCCAATGTCGGCCACGCTCCGGTAGAAGGTAACGAGGCGGCCCGAAAGCAGCGACGTCGAGGCTTGACTTCCCCCCGTCAAGAAATCCGTGGGGCACGGGGGTGTGGGTGGCTTGCGCCTCGTCGGCTCATGATCCGAGAGATCGAATGTCGAAGTGAGAATCGCGTCTTGGGTGAATCGCTCGATCGCGTTTGGGGCGAACTCTGCGGACGGCTGGATTCCGCTCGACGGGGTCTCCCCCAGAATCGCGAACTGGCCAGTCAGGAGCGACCGGGCGACCGGTCCGATCTCAGGTTGATGAACACTGGCACCACCGACCGCGGACGGCCCAGGGCCTTCCACCACCTCCGTCTTTCGCCCGGGATCGCGTAGCCGGACAAGTTCATCGATCACCTTGTCGAGCCCCTGGCCCTCGATGAACTGCATTGCATAGTAGGCGATCTCACCGTCGCGGCCGACCTCGTAAACCGGGACGATGTTGGTGTGGTGCAGCCGCGCGGCAGCTTTCGCTTCATGGCGGAATCGTGCCAAGGCCTCACGATCGCCTGAGACATTGTCAGGCAGGACCTTAAGGGCCACGCGACGGCCCAGGCTGATCTGTTCGGCCTCGTAGACCACCCCCATCCCGCCCCTGCCGATTTCGCGGAGGAGACGGTAGTCACCCAGCCGCTTGTCGATCTCAGGCAGTCGCGGTAAGGGCCGGGCCGCGACATCGTGCGACATGTCTCGTTCGAGCCTCAAAAGTGCTGGCAGCAGCTCGCGAATCGGGCCAGCCAGTTCTGGATGGCGGGCCGCCAGTTCATCGATGCTTGGCCGCTCTCCGGAGCGGTATCTCGCCAGGAAGGACTCGGCGAGGACCTCGAATGGGTCGAGATCGGAAGTCTCAGCACTCATCAAAGGTCTCCGTCGACACCCCCCGGAAGATCGGCCAGGAGTTCCCTGAGCCGCTCAAGTGCCCGCGTATAACGCTTGCTCGCTGCCGCTTTTTCGATCCCGAGCGCAGCGGCGGCGTCGACGTTGGTCATTTGCTCGTAGTGGCGCAGCACCAGGATCTCCCGGTCGATCGGATCCATACTGTTGAGAGCCTCCTGCAATTGCTGCTTCCGCTCGGCCCGCACCGCCGCCTGAATGGGACTGGTCAATTTGCCCAGCAGCCGGGCTGCCAGGGCCCCGGTGCTGACTCCTGGAATGGCACCTCCGTAGATCGAGACCTCGCGATCGACATTGCGGCCGGGTCTTCCCAGATAACGCCGTTGGTGCTCCGCCACGCGCTGACCGACGAGAAATCGCAACCAGATGTAGAACGGGACGGAAGGATCGCGGATGTATTCCTCCACCCGCCTGATGGCATCCAGATACCCTTCCTGGATCACGTCCGAAGCATCGACTCGGCCCTGCAACCGCGGGTCCAGGCGTAATTCCACCATTCGCTTCAGGCGGTCGCGATAATGACCGAGCAACTCGACGATCGCCTCGCGATCGCCAGCAGCGGCGCGGGCAACGATGTCAGGAACCTGGCTTGGAGGAGATGGCATATCGCCAATGGTAATAAGCGTTTACTGCCGACCACAAGGCAGACGCGACAATCCTGTCCAAATTTTTCGGATCCGCCCTGCGTAAGAATTCAGCGGGCATTTTCCGACATGTTCTGAATTTTGGTTCGTCCGGTACTTGCTTGCTCGATCGTTCGGTAACCCTCACTTGATGACTTGCTTGACTGTGTCGGGCCATGATGAGTGCGCGACAATGGGCCCAGTTCCCGCACCCAAAACCCCACATCCTTCCCTCTTCTCGATTCCGTTCGCCAGCCCATGACCAAGTCGAGTATGGAGGCGCTCGCGTAAACCGAACTCCTCTCTTATTTTTTTACGTTTTGTCATCCCTCAAAAACGTCGAGAATAGTAAGATCGTCACAAGTCTTATGGAGAGTCGCATCAATGGCCGACGCGAAACTGTGCCCGAACTGTGGTGCACGAATCCCTGTGGATTCTGCCGAGGTCGAGAAGGTTTGTTCTCAGTGCCGAACTCTGGTTCCGCCATCGGGACTCGGAGCATCGAATTCTTCTCTTGAGACGATCACGGATTTAACCCAAACGGTCTCGATCCGAACGCAAGACACCGATGTCAATCAAATGTCGGCCGCCACCGGTAAGTGGTCCTCGAATGCCGACAAGACGACCGTTGCGGACGACAAGCGAGGGTCGCACGATCGTCCGATCGGCAAAGTGTTGCGCTATTTCGGCGACTACGAAATCGAAAAAGAACTTGGTCGTGGCGGTATGGGGGTCGTTTACAAAGCCAGGCAAGTCAGCCTGAATCGACCCGTCGCGCTCAAGATGATCAAGGCCGGAGTCCTGGCCGATGAGTCCGAGTTGCGCCGGTTCCAAAATGAAGCCGAAGCCGTCGCTTTGCTCGATCACCCGGGAATTGTGCCGGTATACGAAGTCGGCGATCACGATGGCCAGCGTTATTTCAGCATGAGGCTGATCGACGGCGGCAATCTCGCCGAAGAACTGGCGCAGTTCAAGGACGATCCCCAGGCCACCGCAACTCTCTTGGTCGAAATCGCCGAGGCCGTGCAGCACGCCCACACCCGAGGGATATTGCATCGCGACTTAAAACCGGCAAACGTACTGATCGATTCCAGTGGACATCCGCATATCACCGACTTCGGTCTCGCCAAGCGGATCGAAGACGACCTTGAGATGACGGCGACCGGGCAAGTCATGGGAACGCCCGCGTATCTCTCACCCGAGCAAGCGTCGGGACGCAAAGGCTCGATCACCACGGCGACCGACGTCTATGGCCTTGGTGCGATTTTCTATGCCCTTCTCACCGGGAAAGCTCCGTTTACCGGCGAAACTGTGATCGAAACGCTCGACGCGGTTCGAGCTCGAACGCCTGACCGTCCGACGCAATACAATGCCCAGATTCCGCGCGATCTGGAAACGATCGCGCTCAAGTGCCTGGAGAAAGACCCGCGGCGACGCTATTCCTCTGCGCAGTCGATGGCTGATGACCTCAAGAACTGGCTCAATTCGCGACCTATTTCCGCCCGCCGGGTGAGTGCGACCGAGCGTGCCTGGCTCTGGTGCAAACGTAAGCCGACCGTGGCGGGATTGGCCGCGACTGCCGTGCTGGCTTCCGTTTGCGGAATCACGGCGGTGATTGCCGTCCAGGCCCGTGCGAACCAGGCTCTCTTGCGCAAGAACGACGATTTGAGCCTCGCCAACTTACGGATCACTACGGCAAACTCCAATCTGTTCGCCGCCAATGAACGAGTCAAGCAACGCTTCGAACTTGCGAATGACGCCATCAGGCTGTTCGAAGGCGAAGTGGGCGACGACCTGATTCTCAAGGAAGATCAATTCAAGCCACTGCGTGATCGACTGCTTCGGAATGCGGCCGCCTTCTATACCAAGCTTGAAGAACTGCTCAAGGATCAACCGGACGTGGCGTCTCGCAAAGCCTTGGGAGACGCCTATTTTCAGCTTGGCGAGCTGACGGAAAAAATCAGCGACCAGGCGGCCGCGCTTGAAATGCATCGCAAGGCGCTGGCCGTTCGTCGAGAATTGTCGTCGTTGCCGGACGCGGATGTTGTCATTAAGCTCGACATGGCGAGAAGCCTCAAAGCGATTGGCATGTTACAGAAAAGGTCCGGCGACGTGCCTGGGGCGAAAGTGACGCTTGAGGAAGGAATGCGTCTGGCGAAACAGGCCGCCAATGAGGCGACGGGAAACGAGGAAGCCCAGCGAGTTGCCGGTATGTCGCAGCATTATTATGGCACGGTGCTCGAAGATTCCGGAGATCACGCCGGCGCGCTCGCGCTCAATGACCAGGTTGTCGCAATCCGGCAGAAACTGGCTGATGCACATCCCGATGATAGCCAGCTCAAATCCGAGTTGGCGAACACTTATAACAATATAGGTTTGAATCTTTCCGGTCTGGCGAGAAGAGTCGAGGCTGTCGATTCCTACCGTAAGGCCGAAGCGATTTATCAGAAACTCGCGGATTCCAACCCGAATGCCCCGCGGTTCAGGAAAGATCTGGCGGATACGATTTCGAACCTCCAGCTCATGCTTTCCAATATGGGGAAAACGCGTGAGTCGCTCGATCAGGGACGCCGTGGCCTGGCGATCCTGGACAAACTGATTCGGGAAAATCCGAGCGTGACCGATTATCAGCGCAGTTTGGCCATGTTCCACCACAATTGCGGCGCCAGGTTGAAAGAACTTGGTGACAATGCTGCGGCAATCGAAGAGTGCAAAGCCGCAGTCAAGATTCAGGAAAAGCTCGTCGACGATAACCCGACCGTCACTCACTTTCAGCAGGACCTGGCCAATACCCTGGGTGCCTTGGCCGTCGCCCAGACTTCGAATGGCGACAATGCAGGCGCCAAGGACTCTTTTCGTAAGGGATTGGAAATCAAGGAAAAGCTCGTGGGGGCGAATCCCACGTTCTTCGCCTTTCAGTCCGAACTTGTCACGACATCCATCAATTTCGCGGAGTTTCTTCGAAAGCAAGACGATTTTCAGGAGTCGCGTCGAGCGTATGACCTGGCCCTTGGGCAGATCGAATCGGTCCTGGAAAAGAAACCCGGGAATGGCGAATTCTCGATGTACCTGGCGTACGGTCTTCGCGGCCGAGCGATTGCGCGTCTTGGTTCGAAAGATGCAGCCGGTGCCGAGTCCGACGTGCGGCGGTCCCTGACCATGTGGGAAGCGAAGACCGAACCCGACGGTTTCGAATTGTTTCAAACCGCCTGCTGTCACATCGCTCTGGCCAAACTTGCCGGTTTGCCCGGCTCAAGCATTAAGGCGACGGAGGCGAAAGGTCAGCTGGATAAGGCTATGGATTTGCTTCGCAAAGCTTCTGAGCAGGGCTTCCGCGATTTGGGAGAGTTCCGTGCCGAGGCATCGCTCAGCCCGGAGCTTCTGACAAGGGCGGATTTCAAGGCTTTGTTGGAAGAGTTAGCGGCCCCGGCGAAGCCGAAAGCGCCTTGATCGACATCACTCCGTACAGAACGAAGTGGTCCGGTTTTCGAATCCGGCCCACTCAAGATCCGCATGAGCCTTTCCTGACCTGCGAGCCCATTCAGTAAGGCCGAGCGGAGTGACTCGATGCCACCCGCTCGAACCGTTCGGTGATTGGCTCAAGCTTTTGCTTCGGCCCTTTTTGCAATGCGGTACACGGTCAATGGCTTAAGCTGGACGACCCTGTGACGAGCCCGGGCCAATCTGGCCTCCCTGGAATAGTAGATCTGCCGCGCCACAGCCCCTTGCGATTCGCCGTTCGAAAGTCGCGTAAGCCATTCGGAGAGGCCTGCGGGTTCAGGCAGCCGGCCTATGGATAGCTTGTAAAGCGAGTTCACGAACGCGACAGGTCCATCGTTCGGCTTGACGTCGAGGGCTCCCGGCACGAACCGAATCGTATAGTTGCTGGCCGACGCGCCCGAGGGAGTGATCGCGTAGCTGCCGACGGGGCTGGAAGGCGTCGCCATCGTGCTCAACTTCGCCGGCGTGGTCAAACTCGCGGCCGTGTCGCCATTCACGAAGCCCGAATAGACGGCCGTCAAGCTCGGCACCGGCAATCCGAATAACTTGACGGCGTCGTTCGCCGACACCGTCAATACCGCCGGAGTGACGCGGACGACACCCCCGACGAAATTGATCGTGTAGTCGGTGGAGGACAACCCGCTCATTGCGACCGGGTAGGAACCGACGGAACTTCCCGTGGCCGCCATCGTGGCGAACTTCAGCGAGCCCGTGAGGACGCTTGCATCGTCACCCGGCGCGAAGCCCTGGTACGATGCGACGAAAGTCGGCATGGGCTGCCCGTAGACCTTGCTCAGGTCTTCGGACGTGATCGTCAGCGGAGCAGGGTTCACGATCAAAGTGTACGTGCTCGATGTGCTCGGCAGATTCGTGCCGTCGCCGGCGTACGTCGCCGTGATCGTGTAAGTGCCGGCGTGGAGTACGACCGGGATCGAGACGAAGATCTGGCCGTTGGTCAATCCAGCGCTGCCGAGCCTTGTGGAGCCGGCGTAGAAAACGACTTCGCCCAGAGGGCTGTTGGGGCTCAGTGTGATCTGGCCGACGTACGCCTTGAGATTCACCTCCTGACCGTAGACCGACGTGTTGTCGAGGGCCGTGGATGTCAGTACCGTCGTCGTGCTCACCGTCGGCTCGACCGTCCATGTGAACGAGACGGTTGTGCTGACATTGCCCGCCAGGTCCATGGCCTTGACCTCGAGAGTGTGGGAACCGACGCTCAAGTTGGCGAACGCTGCAGGGTTGGTCACGGTGCCGAAACGTGCTCCGTCCAGGCTTGCCAGGTAGATGAGCTGGGTTGAATCGGTGACGGAATCGCTCCCTGCGAACGTGAACCTGGCCGTCGTCGCGGTGGTCTGCGAGGGTGGGCTGGTGTTGATTGTGACAGTGGGTGCGAGCGTGTCGACAATCACGTTGTAGGTCAGCAGGTTGCTGCCGTTATCGTCGTTCACCTTAATGGAGTTCGACCCGTCGTTCAGGTTCCGAACCGTGAACCATGTCGCACCCGAAGCCAGGGTGGCGACGGGCTGGGAATTGAGATAGACGGTCTTGGTCGAGCCGGGCGGCGTCACAGGCAGGTGCAATGTGGCCGTCGTGCTGTTGGTCTCGGTCGCGGGTTCCAGGGAATTGAAGGCCGAGAAAGTGTACATGAACAGCTCGTATGAGCCGTGCAGTGCATGGTAGTAAGCGGCCGGGTTGTAGTTCTGCGAGCTGCTGTCATTGAATGTTGCGTCGGTGGTGTGGAATGAGTCCACCTCCACGGTGTAGGTGCCGGTCGAAGGCAGAGTCAGGTCGAAGATCGACGAATCGGAGGGCTCGAACTGATCATCGTTGAAGGCGATTACCTCACCGTTCGGCCCGAAAATCCTCAGCGTCGCGTCGACAGGGTTCTTGATCGACGAGATCGAGGCCGACTTCACATGGAAGCTCATGAGCTGGCCAGCCGCGCCCGTGAACGTGTAGTAATTGGCTGTGGTCGCCGTGTAAGGTTTGCCCGTGGCGGGGTTGACGATCGGGTTGCCGTTACCGTCGAGCACGGGCGCCGAACCGCCGAGATACCCGACGATGTTGACGGCGGAGACATCGAATGTCTTGTTGGCGTCGAAGCCGGTGGTGATCGGGTTCGGTACGTCAAGGGTGTAGAGATTCACCGGCTGGGCGGTCACCGTCCCCACGCCTGAAAGCGTGACAGGGCTCGTCACTGCCGGGGCCGCTGCGACTGTCGGCGTGGGCATGCCGTTCCAATTCGGGTTCGATGGGTCAGTGGAGTTCGAGGCCACCGTGGTCCCGCCGGTGATGAACGCCAGGTTGATCGCGTCTCGTGCACCGAGTTGCGCCATCCCGGCAGCCGCGTTGGCCAGACTCGATCCCACCGATGCTGGTGACGCCATCAAGTCCCCCTGCGTCGTGAAGGCGCCGGTTTTGCCCGCGTAAGCTGGGTAATAGGCGCTCGATCCCGGCGGGTTGGCGATCCCGAATCCGATGGGGCCAAGCGAGCCCGAGTGCTCCAGACCGAGCGTGTGCCCCAGTTCGTGTGCCGCGATCGTGACAGACATGTTGACGAAATTGGACAGCCCGTTGAAGGAAAGATCGGACGAGTCGGTAATCAGTCCCGACGCCGAACCCAGGAACCCGTTCACATCGAGTAGCATCGTCGTTGTCTGGTTCAAGTTGCCGAAGTCCACTTCGTTAGAGAAGCCGCCGGCCGAGGGGGTGCCGAAGATGACTGTGGGTTCCGATGTGTACCCGGAACCAGGCGAAGTGACGATGAGCCCCGTCACCGTGAGGACCGGCGTCGCAGCCGCGACGGAAGTGTAGCCGCCACCGGTGAGCGTGATGGTGGGGGGCGAAGTGTAGCCCGTACCCGGGTTGGTGATGTTGATCGAGGTGACGCGCCCGCCGGAGATGACCGCGGTCGCTACCGCGCCTGTACCGCCTCCGCCACTGATGGTGACGGTCGGTGCCGAGTTGTAGCCGGAGCCGGGGTTGGCGATGACCACATTGGAAACGCCCAAAACCGCGGTCGCAGTCGCACCCGAACCACTGATCAGCGTGATGGTCGGGGCGGAGGTGTAGCCCGTGCCCGCGCTGATGATCTTGATCGCGGTCACTTGCCCGTCAGTGACCACTGCGGTCGCTGTCGCACCTGAGCCGCCGCCACCGCTGATCGAGACTTTCGGGGCTGACGTATAACCCGCGCCGGTGCTGGTGATTGCGATGCCCGTGATCGCACCGCCCGAAACGATGGCCGAAGCTGCCGCCCCGGCACCGCTGACCAGGGTGACTGGCGGCGGCGACGTATAACCCGAGCCGCCACTGATATTGAACCCGGTGACGGCCCCCTGGGAGAGGACGGCCGTGGCGCTCGCGCTCACGCCATTGGCGCCCACGCCGGTGTTGAATACGGGCGTGTCATTGAAATAGATCGTCTCGTAGCTGCCCGCTCCATTATTGTACACGGAGCTTTGGAATACAGGGTCTACGAGACTCGCCAGCGTCGTGACGTCTTCGGGGGTCAGGTTGATCTGGGCAAGCTGTGCCGGACTCATGCCCTGAAGCTGGGTGATCTCGGCCGGATCCAGCGTGAATTTGACGAACGAACTGAACTGGCCGTAGATGTTCTCGATCCCTGCGAGGACCGCCTGCTGCTCGGCCGCCGAATAGAATCCGTTGCCGTTGTGGAAAATCTGGCTTGGGCTGACCACAGTGGGGGCGAACCTGGTGAAGTTAAGCACAACGTACTGAATGTTCACGCTCGCGGGGGAGACGGCCGGCAATGCGTTGGGATTGGGGTCGTTCGCAGAGCCATGGCTGATCCTGGTCGAGATGCCCCCACCCGTGATGCTGTCGCCTGCGGGTGTGCCGATCACTTTCATGAAGGCATTGCTATTCGGCAGAGTCAGCTGAAGCTTCGCATTCGTGTTGACCATCTGTGAGCCGGTGTCGGCCAGGTTGAGCTTGATTCCGCCGCCCTGGAAGTTCGAAAAGTCGAGCGTGTCGCCGGTCACACCGGCCGGCACGTTCAGGACGATACTGCCGAAGCTGTTTCCCGAGGCTCCGCCGACGAAGTGGAACGTGTCGTCGGGGCCGTTGCTGTTGAAATTCGCGGTGAGCGAGGAGGGAATGACCGTTCCGGACGGGAGACCAATCAGGCTGGAGTCTTCGATGATGAATGTGTTACCGCCTTCCGATCCCCTGACCGTGAAATTGGAGAGCACTCCGCCTATCAAAGTGTTGTTCGACCCCTGCGCGGTAACGCTCACACGGAAGGCCGAAGCCGCGAGGCCGCTGGCGATCCCCTGCGTCACCATCGCCAGCTGGCTCGCATTGATCGACTCGATGAAGAGGCTGTCGGTACCGATGTCGAACGTCGAGAGTGGTCCGCCCGTCGCCTGGTTACCGCTCCCCGGCAGCGTGACGGTGAGCCGGAAGTTGCTCAGGAGCGAGCCCGTGAGGATCCGCGCGGCACCGGTGGCACCCTCGGTGTGAAGGAACTGCTCGAGGATCGCCGGGTTCGTCTGGAGGAACTGCTGGAGCAGCGAGGAATCGGTGGCGAGGAACTGTCCGAGCAATGCGGGATGATTCTGAAGGAAAAGTTGGAGCACGCCGGGATTGGCGGTCAGGTACTGCGCCAGCGCTGTCGGGGAACTCTGCAGGTATTCGAGTAGCGCGGTCGGGTTCCCTTCGAGATACGTCTGGAGTGCGGCGGCGTTGCTGACGAGATACTGGGACAGCGCTGCCGGATTGCCGGCGAGATATTGCTGAAGGAGCGTGCTGTCGCTCGCCAGGAATTGTTGAAGAACGCTCGGGTTGGCGGTGAGGTAGGTCTGGAGGACCGCCGGGTTGGCCGTCAGATACTGCTGGAGCCTCGCGGGGTTCGCCAGGATGTACTGGACCAGAATCGCCGGATTGTCGGTCAGGAATGTCGACAAAGCCGCCGGGTTGGCGCTGATGTACTGCGAGAGGAAAGTCGAGGCACTCGACAGGTACTGCGCCAGACCGGTGGGGCAGCTCGCCAGATACTGCTGCAGCAGATTGTTCGTCGTCCCTTGCCAAGCGATGTAAGCCTGCAAGTCGCTGGGATCGGCAGTCAGGTACGTCTGCAACCCGACTGAGCCGCCGCTCTGATAGACTGCATTGGCTCGACCGTTTCCGCTGAGGGTGTCCCAACTCAGGAACGCGCTCAAGAGGCTGCTGTTCGACGTCAGATAAGCGCTGATGCCCGTGGCGTTGACTGCAAGATAAGCCTGCTGTGAAGCAGACGAGCTGGCGAGGTAAGCCGCCAGGATGCCGCTATTGCCGGTCAAGTATCTCTGGAGCCCGGTCGGGTTGGCCCGGATGTATTGCTGGAGAATCGCCGGGTTGCTCGCGACGTAAACCTGCATGCTTGAAGGGTTGGTCGCCAGATAGGCCTGGAGAGTCCCCGAGCCGTTCGCGGCGACTGCCCCGGGATCGCCCGTGAACGCACTGCTGGCCAGATAAGCGCTCAGTAGTGTGCTTTCGCCAATGAAAAACGCGCTGAAGCCCGCAGCATCGGCCGCCAGATAGGCTTGCAGGCCCACCGGGTTGCTGACGATGTACTGCGCGATCGCCGTTGCGTTCTGCCCCAGGTAGCTCTGCAGGGCCGATGCGTTTGCCTGAAGATACTGGGCCAGAGAGGCCGGGCTCGCGGCCAGGTAAGTCCCGAGAACGTCCGGATTTGCCGTGAGGAAAGCGCTTAGGAGCGTGGGGTTCTGCCGGAGATAGGCCTGGAGTTCGGCGCCGCCATTCGGGGCGTTCGGATTCGCCTGCAGGAATGCGGCGAGGGCCGTACTGTTCGAGGCGATGTACGCGCTGATGCCGCCCGCGTCGGCGTTCAGGAAAGCCGACAATGCCGTCGAATTGCTGGCGATGTAGGCCGCGACGCCGGTTGCGTTTTGCCGGAGGAATGACTGCACAGCGGCTGGACTGCCTGCGAGGTAAGCCGCGATGCCGGTCGGGTTCGACAGCAGGAAAGCCTGTAGCGCTGTGGAGTCGTTCGCAATGTACTGAGCGACGACTGCGGGGACTTGAGCCAGGTACGCCGCGAGTCCGGCCGGGTTCGACGAGAAATACGACTGAAGGACGGCGGGGCTCGACGTCAGGTATGTCTGGAGTGTAGTCGGGTTACTCACGAGGAAGCCGCTCAGGAGAGCGGAATTCGCTCGAAGATAGGACTGAAGGGCTGCCTGGCCCGCCGCGTTTCCGCTGCCATAGGAAGAGCTCGCGGCTGGGTTACTTGCGATGAAGGCGCTGGCCACGGCCGAGTTCGAAGCGATATACGCGCTGATCCCGGCCGAGTCTGCCGCCAGGAACGCCGAGATGGCCGTCGAGTTCGCTGAGAGATAGGCCGCAACGCCCGCGGCGTTCTGCCGGAGGAACGCGGCCTGAGCCGAGGCACTCCCGGCAAGGTACTGCACCACGGCGGCGCTGTTCTGACGAAGATAGCCCTGGAGTGCGGCGGGCGAGCTCGAAAGATATTGCTGCAGGACCGCTGGGCTGCTGTTGAGGTATCGCTGCAGAGCCGCCGGATTCGAAGCGAGATACGTCTGAAGGGCCGCGCTGTTGGCGGTCAGATACGTCTGGAGAGCGGTCGGATTCGCGGCGATGTATTGCTCGATCACCGTCGCATTGGCCGTGAGGTATTGCTGAAGTACGGCGATGTTTGCGGTCAGATACCTCTGAAGAGCAGTGGCGTTCGATGCCAGGTACGTCTGAAGCGTCGTCGGGTCGCTGGTCAAGTACTGTTGCAAGGCAGTGGAAGAACTGGCGAGGTAACCCGACAGTACCGTCGGGTTCGCGGCGAGGTATTGCTGGAGCCCGGCCGGGGCACTTGCCAGGTACCGCTGGAGGACCGCAAGGTTGCTCGCGATGTACTGTTGAAGCGAGCTTGCGTTCACCTGCAGGAAGGCGAGGAGCCCGGTGGTTCCTCCCTCAAGATAAGCTTGCGTGGCTCCCGGGTTCGCTCTCAGATAGGCGCTGACGGCATTCGGGTTCGAGACGATGTATGTACTGACGCCAATTACGTCGGCAGAGAGATAGGCCTGAACGCTTGTCGGATTGCCCACGATGTACGCGCCGATCGCGGTCGAGTTCTGTGTGATGTAGGATTGAAGCGCCGAAGGGTTGCCCGACAGGTAGGACTGGAGCGCGGATGGGCTGGAAGCCAGATATGCACCCAGGCCACCCGGGGCTGCATCGAGAAAGGCCGTAAGGGCACTGCCGTCGCCGATCAGGAAAGCCTGAAGCGAGGCGCTGCCGCCGTTGAGGTACGCTGATCGCGCGGCCGGGTTGGTCGCGAGGAACGCATCGATCGTGTTCTGCGAGGAGGCCGATACGAGGTAAGCACTCACGCCAGCCGGGTCGGCGGAGAGGAAGGCCTGCCTCGCTGCCGGAGTGCTCGCCAGATAGGCCGCAATCTCCGCTCCTGCCTGCTGAAGATAGGCCTGCCGCGCGGCCGGATTGGTGGCGAGGTATTGAGCGACCGCCGCCGCGTTGGATCGCAGGTAGGCCGAAAGCGCGCTGGGGTTCGCGGTGAGGTACGACAGAAGCGCGGTTGAGTTTCCGGCCAGATACGTCTGAAGTGTCGTCGGATTGCTGGTGAGGAAGGAGCTGAGGAGCGTCGGGTTCTGCCGAAGGTAGGCCTGGAGTTCGGCACCACCGTTCGGGGCTGAAGGGTTCGCCTGCAAGAATGCAGCGAGCGCCGTACTGTTCGAAGCGATGTACGCGCTGATGCCGCCCGAGTCAGCGTTCAGAAAGGCAGCCAGTGCCGTCGAATCGCTGGCGATGTAAGCCGCGACGCTCGCGCTGTTTTGGCGGAGGAACGCCTGCTGAGCGTCCGGGTCTGCGGCGATGAACGCGGTCACGGCCGCGGAGTTGGCGGAGAGGTATGCGGATGCCGCCGCGGTGTTCGTCGCCAGATACTGCGCGACGGCGGCCGAGTTTCCTGCCAGGAATGCCTGCTGCGCGGTGCTGTTGAGTGCGAGGTACTGCGAAAATGCTGTTGGATTGCTGCGGAGGAAAGCCGCCAGGCTCAAGGCGTCGCCTGCCAGGAATTTGGCGATTCCCGCAGCGTTCGCCTGGAGAAACGCCTGCTGGGCGACAGGGACGCTGTTGAGATAATTCTGTGCCTGGGGCCCGGTGGTGGCCACATAGGCGTTGACAATCGAGGTGATGGCGGAATCGGAGCTTTGGATCACCGTGTTGCCGCCGCTGTAGGCCTGGACGAGCGCCCCCGCGGCGCCGTAAACCTTGTTGCCGGTCCCGACAAGCAAGACACGGGTGCCCGGAACGGTCGTACCACCGCTCACCACTGCGGGGGCGGCATACAAAGTCACTCCGTTGCCTACGACCGCTTTCTGAAACCGGCCACCGAGCACGAGCGTGGCAAGCGCCCCCGTCACGAGCAGGCTGGGGTCAAGCAGTGCCTTGGGGTCGGTGCTCCCCGGCACGCCCAGAGGGGTTTGAACGACGTTTGGCGTGTTCAGGTTCACCACGAACGTGTCGCTGGTGATCTTCCCGCCGGTCGTCGTCGGTACGGACACCGGTTGGGTGTTGAGTGCGATGAACGTGTTGTCTGTGCCCGCGGGGTTCAGAGTCAGGGCACCCAGGTAGCCGTTGACGATATTCGTATTGCTCGCGGCACCGCCGTTGACGACCAGGTTCGCGAACCGCGCACTCTGGGGAATGATGGCCGTGAAGTTCTGATTCGGGCCGGTCACGGCCGATTCGTCAGGGTTACTGTTGATAGTGACCGTCGCTCCGACGGGCAGGCTCCCCAGATTCAGCCTCGCGGCGTTCGAGGGAACCGTTACGGTCGCCTGGGGCACGGTCTGCTGCGTCGCGTCGCCGGACGTGGTCGTGGCGGCAACCGACGGAAGAAGGATCAGAGTGTTGGCGTTGAAAAGGAAGCCGAGGCCGCCCGGCAGAAACTTGGAACTGAAGTCACCGGCGATCGAACCGAACGAAAGCGGCACGAACGCGTCATTGACGCCTGGAGCGAACCCCGCGGCCAACGCCACGTTGAAAATGCCGTTCAGCGTGGCAGCTCCGTTCACGTAAAGCTGGCCATAGTCGACGCCGCCGACCGTGCCTGCCAGGGAGATTTCGATCGTTCCGGTCGTGGTCTGGGTGAAGCTGCCGCCGATGACGATCGAGCCCGTCGGATTGACCCGGGCAGAGCTCGTGACATTGCCCCGGATCAGGCCGGAACCGGTCAGCGATCCGCCGCTCACGACGACGGAGCCGGTGCCGGACATGATCAGGTTCGTGAGGAAGGTGGCCGTCTCCTGCCCACTCATGGCATCGAACGTGAATTTGCCGGCCGATGTGATGACTGTCGCCCCGCTGCCGACGCTCAGGCTGTCGATCGTCTCGGTGGTATTCCCGGCGTGATGCACTGTGACACCGTTCGGGATCACGACCTTGGGGATCACAAGGGGGTTTTGGCCCGGGACGGCGTTGCCCACCCAGTTGCTCGGGGTGTCCCAGTCGGCGTTGCCGCCATAGCCGGTCCAGTACACCACGGGGTGGGTACTCGTGCCGATGAAGTCCGAGGGGAACCAGCCCGCGCTGCCGTCGCTCACGCCGATCAGGTTGCGGCCCAGCGACGTCACGAAGCTGTCGAAAACGTCGGGAGCCGTTCCCGGAGAAGTTCCGCCGACTACCCCGACAGCCTTGTTCCCGGCGACGACGGTGTTGAGCAGCGTCTGCTTGCCGCCGATTCTGAAAAGGCCGCCGCCGGATGCGGCGGAGTTCTCGGTGACGATACAGTTGGTCAGGTAAGTTCTGGAGCGGTTAAAAACGCCGCCGCCGTTGTTGACGGCGGTGTTTCCGCTGATGGTACAGGTGGTCAGGTTGATAAGCCTGCGGTTAAAGATGCTACCGCCATCAGCGCCGGCAGAGTTCCCGCTCACGGAGCAATTGGTCAACGACATGCGCGAGAAGTTGTACACGCCGCCGCCGAACCGGGCGGAGTTGCCGCTGATCGTGCAGTCCGTAAAAAACTGAAGCCCCGCGCGGACCGTGTAGACGCCGCCGCCCTTGTTTTTGGCAGTGTTGCCGCTGATTGTGCAACCGGTCAGCGTGGTCACGCTGGCGTTATCGTACCCGAACTGACCGTCGAAGACCTTCAGGGCGCCGCCGTCGCCGCCGGCAGTGTTTCCGCTGATGGTGCAGCCGGTCATCGTTAACGTGCCGTAATATTTCCTGATGCCGCCGGCGTTCCGAGAGGCGCTGTTGCCGCTGATGGTGCAGTTGGTCAGTGTCGTCGTGCCTCGGAAGGTACTGAAACCGCCTGCATCCCTGGTGGCCCTGTTGCCGCTGATGGTGCAGTTGGTAAGCACGGCCTTCCCGCCTCCGGTATCCATGCCGCCCCCGAGAAAGGCGGAGTTACCGCTGATGGTGCAGTTGGTCAGCGTGATCGTACCGCCGTTCTCCACACCGCCCCCCAGACTGGTGGCGGAATTGCCGGTCACGGTGCAGTTGGTCAGTGTAGCCGTGCCGTTGTTGAGCAGGCCGCCGCCATTTCCAGTGATCGAGCCGCCCGTGATGGTCAGACCGCTGAAAAAGGCCGTCGCCCCTGCATCGATCTGAAACACCCGGCTCCGCCCGCCGCCGCTGACCGTCACGCCCGCCGCCGGACCCGTAATCGTCACCGTCCCGGTCTTGCCGTTCAACTCAAGCTGGGTTCCGGTCAACGTGATCGTCTGACCGTCCGTGAAAACCGTCGGGTCGAAGGTAATCGTCTGCCCTGGAACCACGTTGGCACTCGCGATCGCCTGGCGCAGGCTGGTCGTCCCGTCATAGAAGCCAAAAGAGTCGGCGGTCGTATTGACCACGAAGCTGGGAGCGATCACAGTCAAGGTTTCGCCCGGGCTGGTGACACTCCCCAGGGACGCGGTGATCGTGCTTATCCCCACGGCCACTCCGATGACCGTGGAGCCGCTGAACGCCGCCACCGACGGCGTCCCCGACGCCCAGGAGACGGCATTGGTAATGTCTTTGATCAACCCGTCCGTGAAGGTTCCCGTCGCGATGAACTGCGCGGTCACGCCCTGTGCCAGTGACTGATTGCCGGGGGTCACCGCGATCGACACGACACCGTAGTTCGTCAGGCCGAAGGATGCCGCTCCCGCGATACCGAAGCCCGTCGCCAGGATGGTGTAGCTGCCGCTGATGAAGTTGGATGCGGCCATCGCGCTCGCAGTGCCGTCGTCGCCGATGAATGCCGGGTTTCCCGTGAACGTCGCCGACGCGCCGCCGGTCGGCGCGGTGAAGGTCACCAAACCCCCTGCCACGGGCTCGTTCGGATCGTTCGCCGTGACGGTCACGACGAGCGGGGCGGAAAACTCGCCGCTGGACGACTGGCCGCTGCCTGAGGTGAGGGTGATGGCGAACCCGTAAGACTCGAACGCGCCGATGTCCACAGCGCCGACCCTGGCCTTGCCTCGCTGGTCGGTCGCGGCTATGCCTGCCCCGCTCGTACCGGCGTCGATCGCCAGACTGCCGGGCAGGAGGGGCATCGTCCGCGTCGGCCCGCCGTAGTTGCCCAGTGGAGCCAGCAGGGCATTCAGAGGTACGTCGTCGGTGCCTCTCAAGTCGGAGTCAAGGAACCAGTCGCTGCCCCAGGAGCCCAGAGGTTCGCCGATCAGGTTGTGGCCGGCGGAGACGAAGCTTCCGTTGACATCGAGACCATAGGTCTGTGAACCAGGGACGTGATTGCCGGCGATGATGGTGCTCGTCAGCATCGTCGTGCCGCGGGAGAGCACGCCGCCGCCCCCGCCGCCGCCCTCGACGGAGTTGCCGCTGACGGTGCAGTTGGCCAAAGAGAAGGTACTGTATCGGTTGTAAATGCCGCCGCCATACTGGCCGGTGTTGCCGCTGACGGTGCAGTTGGCCAGCGTGGTCGTGCCGTAGCCGGGGAGAGCGAACAGGCCGCCGCCTTTGCCCGAGGCGGAGTTACCGCTGATGGTGCAATTGGTCAGAGTGACCGTGCCGGGAGTGTTGGCTACGCCGCCGCCGTCGCCCGAGGCGGTGTTACCGCTGATAGTGCAGTCGGTCAGCGTGGCTGTTCCGGTGTTGTACAGGCCGCCGCCGGAGTAGGCATAACCACCGCTGATCGTGCATTTTGCGAGCGTGACCGTGCCGAGATTGTCCAATCCCCCGCCCTGATTGGCGGAGTTGCCGCTGATGGTGCAGTCGGTCAGTGTGGTGGTGCCGAGGTTGTATATGCCCCCGCCATTCTCGCTGGTCGAACCATCCGAGATGGTCAATCCGACGAGCGAGGCCGTCACCCCGCTATCGACCTGGAACACCCGGCTCAGCCCGCCGCCGCTGATCGTCACGCCCCCTGCTGGCCCCGTGATCGTCACCGTCTCGCGCGTATTGATCAACTCGAGCTGGGTTCCGTTCAAGGTGATCGTCTGTGGTGTGGCGAAAACGGTCGGATCGAAAGTAATGCTCGCGTTGCCGGTGAAATCGAAGTTGGCGAAGGTGATGGCCTCACGCAGGCTAAGAAGGCCCGCGCCCGGGGAGAGGGAGTCAATCGTCGTATTCACGATCAGCGACGCGAAGGACGTGCCCGTGTTGGTTAACGCGAACGAGGTCGTAAACGAACCACCGGCCGATGCAGCGAGATCGTAACTTCCGAGAACGTTGTTGGGCCCCCCGTTGACGGAGGCCTGACCGCCGGAGATGACGATCGAGGAGGCCGAGAGGGCCGCCGAGGCACCATTGACGGAGCTGCCGGTGAAGGTGATCACACCGCCTTCGACCGGCTCGACCGGGTTGTTGGCCGTCACCGTCAGGGCCAGCGGGTTCGCGAACGAAGTGCCGATATCCGCGCTCTGCGGGTTGCTTCCAGCAAATGGCAAGAGCGTGAATCCCTGGCTCTCGAAAGCGCCGATATCGACGGCCCCAACCCTGATCAGGCCGCGTTGGTCAGTGGTGGGGATGCCCGCGCCGCTGGTTCCGGCGCCGATCGCCGGGCTGCCGGGCAGGAGCGCGATCGTCAGGGTCGTGCCCCCGTAATCGCCGAGAGGGGCCAGCCCCGGGTTGGCCACCCCGACGATATTGCCATTCACACCGTTGATCAGCCCCCCCGAATCTCCTTTGCCGATCAGATTGTTCGAGCCCGAAAGGGTACCGGCGATGCCGCTGTCAGTTCCTGAGGTCTGGCCGGCGACAATGGTGTTGAAAAGCGTGGTCGTGCCGTAGTTGGATACACCGGTCGAATTGCCGCTGACTGTGCAGTTAGTCAGCGTGGTCGTTCCGATTGGCTGGCCGAAGCTCCCAGTGCACACTGCGCCGGCGCCGTAGTTCGTGGAGTTGCCCGTGATGGTGCAATTGGTCAGCGAGGCGGTGCCCAGGTTGTACACGCCGCCACCATACCGGCCGGTTGAGCCACCCGTGATGGTTAGCCCAGAGATCGACGCGGTGACATTCGGGTCGATCCGAAATACACGGCTCTGGCCGCCGCCGCTGATCGTCAAGCCTGCCGCCGGGCCGATGATCGTCTCCGTCTGGGTCGTGTTGGTCAACACGAGCTCGGTTCCGCTCAAGGTGATCGTCTGATGCGTCGAGAAGACGGTCGAATCGAAGGTGATGCTCGCAATGCCCGTGGTATCGAGGTTGTATAATGAAATGGCCTTACGCAAGCTCATGAGGCCTGAGCTCGGGGTGAGCGTATCCAGGGTCGTATTCACGACGAATTGGGTGAAGACCGTGCCGGTGTTGGTCAGTTCGAACGACACGGGGGCCGAACCCGCGAGCGACGTGACCACTGTGTAGCTGCCCAGGGCGTTGTTGGGCGCCGCGGTGACCGAGACCTTGCCCCCTGAGATCACGGGCGAAGCGGCCGAGAGATACGCCGTGGCACCATTGACGAGGTTGGCCACGAAGTTGACGATGCCGCCTTCGACCGGCTCGACCGGGTTGTTGGCCGTCACCGTAAGGGCGAGCGGGTTGGCGAACGACGTGCCGATATCGGCACTCTGCGGGGTGCTGCCCGCCGCCGGCTTGACGATGAAGCCCTGACTTTCGAAGGCGCCGATGTCGACGGCGCCGACCCTGGCCTTCCCGCGCTCGTCGGTGGTGGGCACGCCCGCGCCGCTCGTTCCGGCGTCGATCGCCGGGCTCCCCGGCAGAAGCGCGAATGTCTGTCCCGTGGCGCCGTAGCTGCCGAGCACGGGATTGCCGCCGGCGTCGGTCGCGAAGATCGTGGACAGCGAGCGTCCGACGATATTGCCGTCGACGCCGTCCGTCAGCCCGCCACTGCTGCCCGCGTTGCCGATCAGGTTGTACGAGCCGCCGACCGAACCGCCGACGTCGGTGGGATCGCTTAAGCCGTAGCCGAACACGAAGTTACCGGCGACGATGGTGTTGGTCAGCGAAGCCGTTCCGGCGTTGTAAACGCCGCCGCCGCCATCGCTGGAGCGAACGTTACTGGTGCTGAAGGTGCAGTTGGTCAGCGTGGCCGTGCCGGAGTTGTACAGGCCACCTCCGGAAAGGGCGGAGTTGCCGCTGACGGTGCAGTTGGTCAGCGCGAGCGTGCCCTGGTTGAGCAGGCCGCCGCCATTGTAATTGCCCGAATAGTTCTGCGGCGAGTCCCCGTTGTAACCTGCCGCATAGCCGCCGGAGCCCGCGTTGCCGCCGGTGATGCTCAGCCCCGAGATGGACGCCTTGACGTTCGGGTCGATTTGGAAGACACGACTCTTCCCGTTGGCGTCGACCGTGACACCCTCCGCCGGGCCCGTGATCGTCACGGTCCCGGTCGTGTCGCTCAACTCGAGCAGGGTGCCGCTCAGGGTGATCTTCCGCGGGGTGGCGAAGACGCTCGGGTCGAACGTGATCGACTGGTTTCCGCTGATGGCATTGGCCAGGTTGACCGCCTGGCGCAGACTCAGCCGGCCCGAGGCGGCCGGGCCATCGACGACCGTGTTGACGACGAGCGGACCGGTTTGAACCTGGAAGGCTCCCATGTCGATCGTGCCGTCCAGCGCGAAACCGCGCTGATCGTTTGTGACACCGCTGCCGGTTCCCTTGCCGATGGCCGGGCTGCCGGGCAAGAGCGGCATGGTCTGGGTCGGTCCACCGTAGGATCCCAGAGTCGCCAGTCCAGGGTTTGCGACGCCGACGATGTTGCCGTTGGTTCCGTTGCTCAGACCACCCGAGCCCCCGGTGCCGATCAGGTTGTGAGAACCAGTGACCGTGCCCGAGATGTCGGTGGTATTGCCGGCGACGATCGAGTTCGTCATCGTGGTCGTGCCGCCAGCGACATACAAGCCGGCACCGGTCGTACCGGTGTTGCCGGCGAATGTGCAATTCACCAGCGCGGCATTGCCCGAGGCGTTGTATAAGCCACTCCCCTTGGAAGGGGCCGCGCCGGTTGAGGGGGCTCCCTTGACGTCGATTTCGCGGTAACCAACGTATGAATTTTGAGGCGTCGGGAAGGAGAATCGAATCGATGCCACGTGGCTGGCCAGAATCCCCGTGCTGCTGGTGAGATGCACGGCCGTGTCGCTGGGGGTTCCTTCGAATTCATTCCCGTTGACGTTCGACAGCACTCGGAACGTGTTCGGGTCAAGCACCGTGGAATAAAGCACGATGTAATCCTGCCGGCTACGGCTCGAATCACGCCAGCCGGTATACGTGTCGATGTTCGTGATGTCGTAACCCAGCGGGTTGGCGCCCGTATCCAGGTTGTAGGTGATTTGCTCCCCAGTGATGAGGATCACGAGATCAGGGTTCGGCCCGGGGTTTTCGGTCAGGCCGGCCGGACCGAATTGGCCGTTTTTCAGCGCGGCAATGCCGCCCGGGTGGAGACTTTCCGAGTTGGAGATATTGAAGCTGTTGCCGACGACGTTCGTGCTGCTCAGGTTCGTCTGAAGCAGATCGGATGAGGAAACGGAAAAACCGTCGCCGGAGCCCGCCGTACTGACGCTCGGCACCCCCGCCACGCCGGGATCGAGGTAAAAGTTGCTGCTGACGGTGCAGTTGGTCATCGTCAGCGAGCCGCCATCATTGAAAGTGCCTGCGCCGTTCAGCGCGGAATTGACGCTCACGGTACTGCCCGTCAGCGTTGCCGTACCCCTGTTGATCAGGCCGCCGCCGTCTTTCGCGGAATTGCCGCTGACCGAGCCCCTGGTCACGGAGAGCGTGCCGAGGTTGTACACGCCGCCGCCGTCCTTGCCGGCCGTGTTGCTGCCCACCGTGGTATCGAAAAGTGCCAATGTGCCGCGGTTGAACAAGCCGCCACCGTCAATGCCGGAGTTGCCGCTGACCGAAGAATTGGTGAGCGTGAGCGTGCCCTGGTTGTCCACGCCGCCGCCGTTGCCTGCGACGAGGCCTCCGGCGATCGTCATGCCCGAGATCGACGCCGTCACGTTCTGGTTGACCTGGAACACGCGGCTCAGCTGGTTGCCGTTCACCGAGACACCCGCCGCGGGGCCGATGATCGCCGTGGCCCCCGTCGTGTCGGTCAGATCGATCTGGGAGCCCGACAGGTAGATCGTCTTCGGGGTGGCGAACACCGTGCTGTCAAAGATGATCGTGTCAGCGCCCGGGTTCGAATTCGCCTGGCCGATGGCCCACCGTAGCGATCCAGGGTTCCGATCGTCCGTCGTATTGTAAACCGCGAATGTGGAGAGCAGCGTGCGTTCTTCCAGCGCCACAAAGTTCGGCCGCAGCCCCAGCCGTTGGCCCCTTCGGGCCTTGACCGTGCCGCGCCCGAATCGTCGCCGATCGCCCGTTCTGAAGTAATTCATGCTGCTGTCTCTCTGATGTTTGTGGTAAACGACCTGTGACCGACAGCCTCTCCCAAGCCCTTACGAACCATGAACCGACTGGCGGGGAAGTGCGATCTCCAATGAAGGGCGGGACGACCCGCCGACAGAATCGGTGATTCGAAGCATGCCTTGAGAACTAGGAAATCGCGGATTTCTGGTCTCGCCCGCTCACGTGCGGCTCCCGCAGCGCCGGCGAGACATCGGCCAGCGCCGCGTCGGGGACGACGAACGAGTTTTCCAGGATTATCTCGTCGTCATTGATCAAGTCCGGAAACCGCCGGCCCGGCAGCACTGTCACGGCGAAGACTTCTTGCACCGCCGTCTCGAAACGCAAGAGCGCGACGACTCGCCCGGTCGTCAGGTCAATCACGCAAACGCCGCAGGTCCTTTCTTCCTCAGTCAGCCGCTCGGTGATCGGAATGCCGCTGAAGACGGCGCTCTCTCGCACCTGGGAGAGTCCGATAAAAGCGAAGTTCCCGGCGAAGTCCACTCCGCGAGTGAAGCCCGGCATCTCGGCGATCGGCTCGTACTTGCCGGTCCTGAGGTCGATGGTGCCGAAGCTCCCGGCGCCCGATTCGCACACCCAGAGCCTTCCGCCGTACCATCGCGGCGAATGGGGCATCGAAAGGCCTCGCGTGATGATTTCGCCCGAGTCGATATCGATCACGATGCCGCCCCTGGCCTTGTTCTCGCGCCATCCGGCCGGCGTGTCGGTCTCGCCCAGCGCCGTAACGTAGCGCGGCTTGCCGTCGACCATCCCCAGCCCGTTCAAATGACAGCGGTCGGTTGGCTCGAGGGCCGAAACGAACGACGGCCGCCAACGGGGCGTGAAGCTGGCGGACTTATCGATCGTGCAAAGGCAAGAGAACCGGGTGTTGACGGTCCAGAGTTCCTCGCCGCTGCCCCAGGCCATCTCGTGGATCTGGATATTGCCCGTGAAGTGCGAGGAGCGGGGCAGAAAACAGGCATCGTGCCGCCCGGGCGGTTCCAGCTTCGCCGACACGGCCGGGACGTCAACGAATTCCCAGACCTGATTCTTCGTGCCGATGGCCAGACGGTTTCCGGATAAGGCCATGCCCATCGGTGACTGGAAGCCGCGAAAGTGCGCGTTGAGTTGGTCCCCCTCGTCGCGGACCATCACGAGCTTGCCGGCCTGATAGGTGGTCACCAGCAGCGAGGCGCCGACATGGCGCAGTATCGCAGGGAAGTTCGATGTGTGCACCGCCCGCAGTTGTGTCGCGGCATCCGGCACGGAGAGGTCAGAGTCTGGCATCGGTTCGGTAAGTGAAGCGGCTATCGTCATGATGTCCTGCCTACATTCTTCGAAAAGTTCAACATCGAGCATTCGTCACATGGATCGCTTACGCTCGAAGTCGGGAGGCTCCGGAGCGTCTCAGACTAAACAGCCTCGACTTCAGGCTTCGAAGTCCTCCTTTCCGGACGGGAAGATCGGACGCATAGCACGATCAGGAATGGGACTTCGATCGGTTGATTTCGGCGATCGTGCGGCGAAACAGGTCGATCGATTGCAATCCCTGGAAATCTCTGGTCTTCATCGCGAACCTTCTCGTCCCGGCTCGGAATCGCCCTGCTCGAATCGTGGCTTCAGGCGAATCCCGGACACCAGGATTCAGGACGGGCGTTCCTCCCCTCGGACGGGCCTACCTATCAGTACTGACAGCCCGGAATCGATCGAGACAATCTTTCCGAAAAAAAATCCGATCCAGCCCAACCGCACATGAAGTTCGCTTACTGAGGCTGAAAGCCAGAGTCACATCGCCCCGATTCGAATTCGCCCGGGCTTCGTCGTTCCTTCGTACCTGACCCGTTAAAATTGCCTGAATGCTTTACGGTGGCACGAAGCACATCACTCACTCGACGATCGTGACGGTCGAGGGGTAACGGAACGATTCGACTGTGGACGATCGAATTCCCTCTTCGGAAGGGGTTACCGACGGCCATTCTTATAGCCATTCAGCAACTACTTGGTCGTACTGAAACCGGGATTCCGGACTCTCGTACAAGGCACGTCGAACTTCACGCCCGATGAGTATGGCTTGTGCGTATTTGCCCGTTTGACGATGTTTCTGTGGGAGACGAATATGCTTGTGCGAAGGTGGCGAAACTTGGGGAATCCCCCAAGTCCGATCCGTCAGAAGCAGATGCCGCATCCGTTTCGAATTACATTACAACTTCTTAAAGAGTAGCATGTTGTGGCAAATACACCCGAGAGGATTCGAACCTCTGACCTTTTGCTCCGGAGGCAAACGCTCTATCCAGGCTGAGCTACGGGTGCGTGCAGGTATACTATCACGCAAGTGATGTAAGATCAACCTGGAGCATTTCGCCCCTTCTTCTTACACGATGCACGAAGTGTCGACACTCGCTTTTCTGTCGAGGTTTATGACAAAGATTCGGTTCATTCCGGCAAGCTTCGACTTGCCTGGCGACGAAAGCCCTGAATTTCGATCGGGCCATCCTCGTGCCAGATCACCCTGGAATAACCGCTGCTCTCTGGTGCCGGTCCTTCCACCATCGCGACGAGAGTGACGTAATCGATTCCGCCGATCGTGCGGTGATCGTTTTTGTGACTGTGCCCCTGAAACACGGCTCGAACCCTTCCCGATTTTTCGAGAATCTCCCGCACCTTGCCTGCGTTCAGAACTCCATATGGAGGCTCGACATCCAGACGCTGATGCACGAACACGACCGTTTCGTTTCGTGTCGATTTCAGGTCGTCTTCGAGGAATTTCAGCTCGTGATCCGGGACGAGCGATTCCGACCAATCGAAATTGCCCCTGCCGTATGCGACGCCATCCTTGCGAAAACAGGCGTCGAGGATCACGAAATGTCGCCCATTTCGATCGAACGAAAAAAAAGACGACTTTTGCCCGACATCGCTCAGGAATTCGTCGCTCGTCAAAGTGCCGACACAATGATTCCCGAGCACGTAATATCTTTCCGGGCCAAGCGTTCGGTACAGTTCGTCGACAGTCGCGAGATACTTCCGTTCGGTTTCGACCGATTCGGCGGCGTCGATGAAATCGCCGAGTTCCACCACGAAGTCATTCGGCGCATCGAGACGGGAAAAGGCGTCGATCGCTTCCTTGAGTTTGCTCAGCGTATCCCGATAATGACGCGTTCCCGCAGCGGGTTTGTCCGCATAATGCAGATCGGTGATCAACCCGAAACGCAGCGAACGATCCGCGCGGGATGCTTCCGCCGGCGCTTGGCGAGAGAGGAGCAGCGTAGTCGTCCAGACGGAAGATGCCAGCCAGAGGGCTTCGCGTCGATCGAATTCCATTCGAGCGTTCTCCTGTGATATACGGATGTACAAACTTCGGCCACATTCCGAGAGGCCTTACGATGACGAAAGGCCCGGGGCAATACCCGTCACCGACAATCAGCCCGCAACCGACGATACAGCACGAAGCCCGAGAATTCATCCAATTTCGATTCGGAGACAGGGAAATCGATCGCGTTTCGTTCGGACGAGTTCGAGCGAACCGTGTCCGAAAGCGTCGCAATGCATCAATCACCTTTTCGGCATATTTGCCACGCACACGGTATCCAGCCAGTTCGTGAATACGATCGGAACATCGACCGATTTCGATCGGATCGACGATTTGCGAAAACAACCGTGTCAAATGCGGTAAATTGAGCCGGCAGTGCATGAGCCGCATTTCCGGACCGGGCATTCGCTGAATTCAGGTCACACTTCATGAACTATGGCGTAACGTACAGGCAAGGCGGGATACGTGCGACGAAAATGACCCTTCCGGAGCGAAGTTCCATGCGATTCGAGAGATTCGGGAAAGCGGCGATTCTGGGCATGATCTTTTCGGCCGTCTGTGCATCGGCCCCAGGCGTCGCTGCTCAAGAACGAGATCGCTCGGCTGCCGGTTCCATCGACCTTTCGAAATTGGATCTGCTCGAACCGATCGGCACGACCGTCAGGAATCGCGCCGAGCTTTCGTACACGAGCGGGTCGACCGTCGCGGCGGCGTACGCGTCACTCGAAAAGCAGCTCAAGGCTCGGGAATTCGTGCCGAAGGCAGGAGCCGCCGTGACGGAACAATACGCATCGGGCGTATTTCAATTCCAGGACAAAGGTGACCGGATCGCCGTCATGATTTTTCCGGGCGGCGATAAGGGCGTGACGGTTACGGTTTCGAATCAGGGGGCCGTCGAACTCGCCAAATTACCGGTTCCCGCCGGCGCGAAAGAACTCTTCTCAGGGCCTTCGAGCATCCAGTACGTCACGGGCAAGACGGTCGACGAAACACGCGAATCCGTAAGCGTGAGCCTGACCGCGGACGGCTGGCAGCAGTATGGTGAGGCCGGACCGATCTTGTCCTTCAAAAAAGGCCCGCTCCAGTTGCGAACCATGATCGTGGCCGCGCCGGGGCAAGGTGGCAAAACGGTATTCGATTATCAGACGCAAATGATGTCGGCCGATATCGATGCACCGTCCGGCGCGACTCGCATCGCCTATGCCGAGTCGACGAAATCGCTCGATGTCGACACGAATCGGAACCTCGATGCCACGGCTGAGGACTATGCGAAAATCCTTGCGGCGAAGGGCTGGAAGCCGACGACGGAAAAGCCGATTCAGGACAATTTCGAATATTTCTGGATCTTTCGGAACGAGCGGAAAGAGATGCTTGACCTCAAGATCAGAAAAATCGGCGAGGGGACGCGCATCCTCGCGAAGTTCATGACCGCCGGAGAAGTCGAAGAAGAAAGCCGCAAGGCGGAAATCGCCGCCCGAAAGGCGATGTCGAAAACGAAAGCGGATCGATTCTTGCGCATCGAGCCGCCGTCCGATGGCATCGAAACCTGGAATGTATCGGATCGCCGGATCGAAGCGGTCACGCGCATGGGCGAGGCCCGGAAAGCCGCGGAGTCGATCCGCAACGATTTGAAAAAAGCCGGCTGGGAGATCACGGCGGAAGTCGTCGAAAACATCGCCGGTTCGATCGCCATGACACAAGGCGAACTCTCCGTGTCGATCGTGTATGACGACACCGGTATTACGCCTGCCGAACTGACGATCAGCCTCACGGGAGCGAAATTCGAAACGCCCCGACCCGGGAAGTGATCGATCCGCTTCCTCCAAGGCGATTCCTTCGGAGCGAACGACCGGCCCATGCTACGGCATCGAGGCCGGTCGTGCGTTTTCATCCGTACCGGCATTCATGTTCAACGAATGAACCGCTTGACGTAATCCTCTCCCAGGCCGATGCTTATATAATGCCTTCGACACATTTCGATTTTCGTGTGGACATCTTCGTAAGCGGTCGTTCGGCCGGATTCGTCTACGTAGATCATCGCACCGGAGATGTTGAAGAACGTGATCATTTCGTCGCAATCTTCGTCGACGACAAGCGTGTGAATCTCACCCGGCGGCTCGAAGACATAAGAACCCGCAGTGGCGACCCAGTCGTGTTCGAGATATCGCCATTTGCCCTTGATGACGTAACCGTGCACGGGCGCCGGGTGCCGATGCCGGGACAGAAAGCCGGCCCTGGTGACTTTCAGTAGATTGCACCATTGACCGTTCGTCGTATTGAAGAACAGGGGGCGGAAATACACGCGATCGGCTTGTGGAACCCAGATCCGCGCGTCGTCGGGTATGGCTTTCTCGACGATATCCGCTTGAGCGTCCGGGGGCATGGGAATCGTACAAGGGGCCGGGAATTCGACGGTGGTGCTCATGCGCGTTTGACCTCGTGTTTTCGTGCCGTCGCGGCGTTGCGGAGAGACGTCAAAGGCAGGGTAGAACCCGCCTTCTTCGATCGATGCATCGTAACAAAACCGCCAGGCCCGGGCGAATGACGCCGGCTCTTCATACGACGAACCGGAGATTCAACTCGCGGAATACCCGCCGTCGACATTCAAAACCGCACCGGTGACGAACGCGGCCTCGGGCGAACTCAGGAACATGACTGCCGGTGCGACTTCCTCCGGCAGCCCCCAGCGCCTCATCGGCGTGCGGTCCAGGATGGGCCTGGCCCGATTCTCGTCGGCCTGGAGGGCCGCCGTGAGCGGCGTCCGGATCCAGCCCGGGGCGATGGCATTCACGCGAATTCCATCGGCGGCCCAGGCCGCGGCAAGACTTTTCGTGAGTTGCACGACTCCGCCCTTGGACGCCGAATATCCTGGCACGAATGCCGAGCCGAAATAGCTCAGCATGCTCGCGATATTGACGACCGCCCCGCCGCCGGCCTGCGAACTGGCGGCCAGCTTCGATCGCGCGGCCAGGCAGGTTCGCATCATGCCGTTGAGATTGACGTCGATCGTCCGCGCGAAGCCGGCCGGTTTATGTTCGACCCCCTCTCGCTGGATGATGCCGGCCGCGTTCACCAGAACGTCGAGCGCATCCAGGGCTCCGAAAACGGCTTCGACCGACCGGTCACTGGTGACGTCCAGCTCGCAAAGGCGGACAGATTCCGGCCACTCGGCCGAGGCCGCCGACGCGGCGAGATCCGCCTGGTCGATTCCGGCGGCGATCACCTGCGCACCAGCCCTGGCGAAGGCTTCCGCGATCGCGCGGCCGATGCCAGATGAGCCCCCGGTGACGAAGACTCTTCGGTGTCCGAAATCGAACGGCATGAATGGTTTTCCGATCTTGTGTCGCAGCTTGATGAGAATCGGTCGCCGGAACCGCGCGGCGGGGCTTCGTGCCGTCAGGGCGGCTGGTCGATTAAAATCTGTGCAGGCAAGTTCGGCAAGCTCTTTTCTTCGGCCTACAGGTCAGCTAAGCTCAGTCAAGTCGGCCGAGGGACGATATTGCCCATCCTTGCCGAACCATCCTGAGAGCCATCCCTCCCCGCCAACCGAGCCTGGAGTCACCCGCCATGACCGATCCGAATCGTCGTCAATCGCTCAAATCGATGGTCGCCGGAATGGGAGCCACCATGCAATTCGCTTCATCGCTTTACGCCGAAGAACTTGAAGCCCTGACACCGTTCGCCGATGCGCCCTTGCGTGCCGGCATGATCGGCCTGGACACGTCGCATGTCGTGGCTTTCGCTGGGCTTCTGAACGATCCGGCCAAGGCGAAAGGCATTCTCGGCACGGTCAAGGTGACGGCGGCGTTTCCCGGCGGTTCGAAGGACATCCCCTCAAGCATCGACCGTGTCGCCGGCTACACCGAAACGCTGCGCGACAAGCACGGCGTCAAGATGTACGATTCGATCGAGGCGATGCTGCCCGATGTCGATGTCGTGTTTCTGGAATCGGTCGACGGCCGCCCGCACCTGGAGCAGATCCGCCCTGTGATCGCAGCCAAAAAGCCGGTCTTTATCGACAAGCCGGTCGCTGGCACTCTCGCGGATGCCGTCAAGATTTATGAACTCGCCGCGGCTGCCGGAGTGCCCATCTTTTCGTCCAGCTCGCTGCGTTATTCGAATTCGACGATGGGTGCACGTGACAAGTCTACCGTGGGCGACGTTCTGGGCGCCGTCGCCTACAGCCCGTGTTCGCTGGAAGAACACCACCCTGACCTTTTCTGGTACGGCGTCCATGGCGTCGAGTCGCTTTTCACGGTGATGGGCACTGGCTGTAAAAGCGTCACGCGAACCCATTCGCCGGATCACGACGTCGTCACAGGGCTTTGGGAAGACGGCCGAATCGGCACCTTCCGAGGCATCCGCAAGGGCAAGGCCGACTATGGCGTAACTGCCTTCGGATCCAAGAACATCTATCACGCTGGCGGTTATTCGGGCTATCAGCCGCTGGTCGAAAAAATCTGTCAGTTCTTCCACGACGGCAAACCGCCGGTTCCCGCGAACGAGACGATCGAAATGTTCGCCTTCATGGAGGCCGCGGACGAGTCGAAGCGGCGTGGAGGGGCACACGTCACCCTCGCGGAAGTGCTCGAAAAGGCGAAAGAGGTCAATTCGAAACGGGCGTAATCACAGCCCGATTCGGGGTCGATCGCACTCGCTCATGCTCCGCCACGACCTGGCGGAGCACCGCGAGCACTCCGGCATCGAACCGGTCGCCCGAGAATCGAACGGCTTTTGCCCGGGCGACTTGAGGATCGAACTTATCGGTCGATTCGCTTTCGAATTCGACGATGGCCTGGCACAGGCTTTCGACGCTAGGCTCGGGGAATAGCCTGCCGACGGAAGCGTCGACGGTTTCGGCGACACCGCCTGAATCTAGCGCGATGACCTGCGTGCCGCACGCAAGAGCCTCGATCGGCAGGATTCCGAAATCCTCGTCGCCTGGAAAGAGCAAAGCCCGGCAGCGCCTCATGTGATCGCGCAGAACTTCGTCGGAACAGTGGCCGAGAAACCGGATATTCTCGCTGGCCAGCGTCTGGAGTCTCGGCAATTCAGGCCCCTGGCCGATCACCACGAGCTTTTTGCCAAGTCGACGGCAGGCTTCGACCGCGTGATCGATTCTCTTGTACGGAACCAGAGCCGAGGCCGCCAGATAGAAGTCTTCGCGAGAAGCCCGGGGTTCGGGCCGGTAGAAATCGGTGTCGACAGGCGGGGCGACGATCACGCTCTCTCGCCCGTAATTGTTTCGAATCCGTTCCTGAATCGTTCTGGAAATGGCGATGAAGCGTGAAACGCCCCGGGCCGTCGAGGCATCCCAGCGTGCCAGTCGATCGAGCAGTTTTTCCGCGACGATTCGCTTCGCGCTGCCTTCCGGCCACCGGTTCAGATAGGCATTTCGACCGTCCCAGGCATAGCGCATCGGCGTGAAGCAATAGCACACATGCGGCGTGCCTTCAGGCACTCGCACGGCTTTGGCCACGCAGTGCGAAAGGCTGATCACGAGATCCGGCTCGCCGATGTCGATTCGCCCGATCGCCCAGGGCATGAGCGGCAAGAGCTTGCGATAATGCCGCGTGATACCGGGAATGCGCTGCAGCGGCGAAGTCCGGATCTTCATGGATTCGATCACAGGCCCGCATTTGCCAGCGTCGTGGATGAGCGTATGAATCGTCGCATTCGGAAAAATCCGACAGAGCCTTTCCAGGCACTTCTCGCCGCCACGCAGGCCAGTGAGCCAGTCGTGTACGAGCGCCACGCGCATGTCGCTGGCTGCGTTGTGCTCGGAGACCCCGGGCAACAGGTGCGGAGAGTTCCGGTAACTGGCTTCATGCCGGTGGGTCATGGCGCGCTTCCATGGCTGCGTTTCTTTTCCCGAATGGTTCGGCTCTTTCGGGATCGATGGGATCATAACGACATCGGCGAAATTGTCCATGCGAATACGGCGTTGACTGACTCCGCCGAAGAATGAGGACCGGGCTTCGGTGCATGAACTCAGCCGGCTCGCTCATTGACCTGATCCCACCAGGTCGCGAGAATCGAGCAGTCGATTTGCCCGACATCGACCGGCTGGTTCTCCTCACGGCGTAAGACCGTTTCGATCGGGATCAACCCCCGATTTCATTTCCATCGCTTCGGATTCGACCTGCGGTTACGACCATCGGGGACTCGAGATGAACATGATTCGATCCGTCTGTGCTGCGTTCCTGCTCGTGAATCTGGTCAACGGTCCGATGGAAACGGCATTCGGTGCCGATTCGGTCTATCCGGAACATCCGAACGTCGTGAATGTCCGCAAGGGCCCATATTTCGCAAAGGGTGACGGCGTGACCGATGACACGGCCGCGCTTCAGAGGGCCATCGACGAGCACGTCGGCCGACATCGGCTGATTTATCTGCCGAGCGGGACGTATCTCGTGCGACGAACGCTGAAGTGGCCGAAGCGCTTTGACGGGCGCGACAACTGGGGCAATACGTTCATGGCAGGCGAATCGCGCGAGACGACGCAAATCCGCCTGATGGATTCGACCGCGACCGACCCGGATGAGCCGGTGGCCATCATGTGGTGCGGTGGTTTCGGGTCCGCCGACTGGTTTCACAACTATGTGGAAAACTTGACCTTCGACACCGGAAAGGGGAATCCCGGAGCGGTGGCGTTGCAGTTTTATTCGAACAATTCGGGCGCTGTGCGTCATTGCCGGTTCCGGGACGCTTCGGGGCAGGCACACACAGGGCTCGATCTGAGCCATCGCGACATGAACGGTCCGCTGATCGTGAAAAATTGCGAGGTCATCGGATTCCGCCGGGGTATCGCGACTGCCAACGCAGTCAACGGCCAGGTTTTCGAAAATATCGTTCTGCAACGACAGACACAAGTCGGGCTGACCAATCAGGGCCAGTCCGTCAGTTTGAGAGGATTGGTCAGCGAAAGTTCGGTCCCCGCGGTTTTCAGTTATGGGTCTCTTTGTCTTGTCGATGCCAGGATCACCGGTACCGGCGAAGCCATCGACAGCCCGGGGATCGTGAATTACAACGGTGGCCGATTGTTTTTGCGGGATGTCGCCACGCAAGGATTCCGGCGTGCCCTGAGCGACGTTTCACATACGCCCGACATCGCAGCGGCTTTTCGGATCGAGGGCGAAGACAAGCCTGGCAGCGCGGGACCGAACGTTGCCGAGTATCGATCGCATCCTGTGACGAGCCCGTTCCCGTCACACCCGCAATCGATGCGTTCAGTCGTCGAAGAAACGCCGGAGTCGCCAATCGACGACCCGAATACCTGGGCGATCGTGGACGCATTCGGAGCGGATCCGAAAGGCGAACGAGATTCGGCGGCAGCCTTTCGCAAGGCGATCGAATCAGGCGCGACGACGATTTTTCTGCCAGGAAGTTATCGACTGGATTCGACAGTCAAGATCGGCGGAAACGTGCGACGGATTCTCGGCCTGGGCGGCCAGATCAATTACGGGAGAGATGCCGTCCCTTCGTTCCGTCTTTCGGATGGCGAAGCGCGTGCCGTGTTCTTCGAACATCTGGCACACGTCGGCGGCGGTCTGGAAGTGGACACGAGCCGAACGCTCGTCGTAAAGAGCGTGTCGGACTGCGATTTCGCCGCGACGCGCAACGCACATGGGGCCAGGTGGTTTTTCGAAGACGTCGTGACGCACAATCTGCTGATCCAAGGCCAGAAACTGTGGGCCCGCCAATTGAACATCGAAAACGAAGGGACACACCTGACGAACGATGGCGGCGATCTTTGGATTCTTGGCTTCAAAACCGAACGGGGCGGAACTTTGGTCGATACACGGAATGGTGGGCGAACCGAAATTCTCGGGGGTTTCAGCTATACGACGACAGCCGGATCTCTCGCTCCCATGTTCGTGAACAAGGACTCATCGGTCTGGGCGTTTTTCGGTGAAATCTGCTTCAATGGAGATCCTTATCGCACACTGGTCCGGGAATCCCGCGGAATGATCACGAAAGAGATATCGAAAGGGCAGGGCAGCACGACGCCATATTCAGGCCGAGTCATTCCGTAACCGGTCACGAATGCGAATTCTGGCGCCCCTGCCGTCCATGCACACGATTCCCGTTACAAGTACTGTGGGCAATAGAAAAAGCGAACATTCTGGCCTGATCGCATCGATTCGATCGGCCATCATGTTCGCCCGACGGCTTCGCATTGAGCTACTGGTCGAGATCAGTCGATCGCGATCATCTCGACGTCGAACATCAGTGTCGACTTGGCCGGAATTTTCCCGGTCGAGCGGTCGCCGTAAGCCAGTTCCGGGGGAATCGTCAGCTTCCGTTTTTCGCCGACTTTCATGCCCTGAAGGCCAGCGTCCCAGCCCTTGATGACCTGCCCGCGGCCCAGGATGAAAGTGAAAGGCACGCCACGTTTGATCGAACTGTCGAACTCGGTGCCGTCCTTCAGCCTGCCCGTGTAATGGACGCTGACGCTCTTGCCGACCTGGGCACCGTCGCCTTTGCCCTTGCCGTCGGTATCGACGATCAGGCCCTGCTTTTTGGCATCGTCCACCGTGATCGAAGGCGGCGCGTTCGGATCCATGCCTTCGACGCTGGCCAGGGCTTCTTTCTTGGAAGCCGTGATGCTCTCTCCCACAGCGACCGCGGGTTCGGTCAAGAGATCGGCGGGCGGCACTTCACGCACCTCGGCGCCGGGGGGCACCGTGGGAACGATCTGCGGAGGGGCCCCACACCCAGCGACGACGAAGGTGAAGACCGACAGAGCGCACTTACGACCGAAATACATGAGGCTTCCTCGCGGTTCGAACTCGATCGAGCGGATCGACTTGATCAATCTCATGACGGAAATTATGTCCGATTTCTCTGCGGTTGACCAGATCGGGCCGCTTGAGGAAATCGACCGGGAGCCCTCGGATTCACGACGATCACCTCTTGCGGCGTATTCGCGAATATCGAATCAGAGGGTGACGAGACTTACGGCGATCCTGCCACCGAAGCAGACGCTGACGTCGTGTCCGGGCTCGCGTGACCGTTCATGATAGACGCCATCGTAGCTCGCTTCGCTCCCGTCGTAGCGATAGCGCAGCGGCAGGGGAGACCGATCCCACGGGCAGAAGACGACTTCCGGCATCGGAGACGACGGCTCGACGCATGGGTAGTTCACGTTCCAGAACGAGCCCGGCGGCAAGTCGCGGGCGAACAGGTCAGGCAGGATCCTGGCCGTCCATACGGCGGCCCGCTTCCAGTCGATCCGGAAATCTTTCGCGACGTAGTGGGACAGCGCAATGCCCTTATGACCATGGAACACGGCTTCACGCACCGCGGCGACCGTGCCTGAGTGAAACAGGTCGACACCCAGATTTCCGCCGGCGTTAATGCCCGAAACCACCCATTTCGCGTCCGGCGCGAAGCGGTGCAGGGCCAGACGCACGCAGTCCGCGGGCGTTCCGGAAACGGACCAGCCGCCGGATTCTTCAGGCCAGGACCGCAACGGAGCATGAGTCGTGACGGCATGCCCGCACCCGGATACGGCGTCGGCCGGAGCAATGACAGCGTGTTCGAGTCCGAGACTTTCGACGGCTAGTCTCAAGGCGGCGATTCCGGGGGCGTGATATCCGTCGTCGTTCGTCAAAATCAAGGTCGAAGGTCCTTTACAGGTCAGAGTTTCAGGCATCTTTCGCCAATCGGAAAGAGGTAGATTCTTGACTTCCCGGCTTGATGGGTTATTATACGCATGTCGAACGGGCCGTGAACGCAAGTGAACGCCTCTTCGCCTCAGGGGACGTAGCTCAACTGGTTAGAGCACCGGCCTGTCACGCCGGAGGTTGCGGGTTCGAGCCCCGTCGTCCTCGTTTTCGCAAGACTCGCTCAACTCGGGCGAGTTTTCATATTTTCGAAACTGACCCGATTCGAAGTTTCGCCCAGTGCGGTGATTCGGGATCGATACGGAAAACCTGATTCGAATTGCGCCATCGGGCAGGGTACGATTGTTTTCGTACATGGTTATCCTGTACTGTGAGTCATGGGAATCGAAAGGCAGCGGAACTCCGGATACTGGCCATCGGGTTCGAAGGCGGCAGGTGAAATGAATCGTATAACTCTCACGCATCGATCATCTGAAGTTCGACGTATCGGGGCGTCGATTCGCCGTCGTGCTTCGGCGTTCTCCCTGAGTCTTTGGTTTCTTTCCGCGGCGGTTAATCCGTCGATCTCCTTCGCGACTGACGGCCCGAAAGCCGTCGTTTCCGGCACGGTCGAAAATCTCGGAGCGTTACCTCGAGGCAAGCCGGTCGTTCGCGAATTCCGAATCCAAAATACCGGAACCGAGCCGCTACAGATCAGCGCAAGAGCCAATTGCGGCTGCACCGTGGCGAGTTACGACAAGACGATTCCGCCAGGCGGAACGGGCAAGTTTAGCGTCGAACTCAAAACGAACGCCCTGATCGGGGCCTTCCGCAAAACCGTCGATGTCGAGACCAATGACTCGACCCTGCCGGAATTCGTGCTCGAAATGCGCGGAGAATCGATTCCGGCTCTCCAGGTCAGCCCTGATCCGAATCTTCCGGTCGAGTTGAAATGGACCGAGACCACGGCCAGGGAATTCATCGTCAAAACAGCGAACGGCGTCGCTCTACTGGATGCCGCGACGACGGATCCAGCGATGAAACCGAAGATCGAAAAGACAGAAACGGGAACTTACGAGCTTAAGTTCGAATTTCCGATCGATGTCCCCGCGGGTAGCCAGCCTGTCGCGATCACGCTCATGACCGACGCGGAATTCGAAAAAAGCGTGCCGATCTCTCTCAAACTCGAAAAAGGCCTGATCGTCTCTCCACGGGAGTTGAAACTCATACCGGCCCTCGGGCAAGCTCGGGGAAGCAAAAAAGGCTCACTGATCGTGCGCTCCGCCAGCGGTCCGGTGCAGATCGTCAAAGCTTCGTCCGCCGACGAAACACTGCGCGTCGAATCGAAACCGATCATGGAAGGCAAACTCTATCAGGTGACCGTCACCGAACTACGGCCTCAGGCGGAATCCGTCGGTAAAGCGGCAGCCAGTCGTTCGATCGTGCTCGAAACGAACGATCCGCACCAGCCGCGCGTCGAAATTCCGGTGCGATGACCGGATCGTCGTGCCGGCCCGAATTCCTCTCGGGGACAGAGGCGAATCAATATCCGAAAAGTCGACGCAGCAGGCCTTTTTTTCTCGCGCCGCCTGCAGCCGTTTCCTTCGATTCACCAGTGGCTGCAGGTGAGTCGATGGCCGGTTCAGCGTCCTGAAGTCGCGCTCGCTGGATACCGGAGTCCACCTTTGCCGCGGCAAGATCGCCTCGAGCCGGTTCGACCTGGCGGCTTAACCAGGCGACCATGGGTGTGCCTTGCGGATTCAGTTGTGGAGCGACCTGGTTCCACATGGCCGCGAGGCTTCGGGATTCGCCGGTTGCGGCGGAATTCGTGCCGCTCGAGTCCCTGATGTACCGAGCGAAGGCGGCCCGGACCGGCTCCGGCCCCGCGAGCCCCCATCGGACCCAGGCCCAGGATTCGCGATAATCTCGAGGCGTCATTTCGCGAACGTCCGTGATCTTTTCGAGCCTGACCAGATCCGGGGTCACCCCGGCTTTGACGTCGGCCAGGAATTTGTCGAGGTGCATGTCCCGATCCGTGGAACCGTCGGGATGTTCGAAGGCCTCGGCAAGGCCCTCGTCAAGCCACAAGGGAAGCGCCGGGTGGGAGAGATTCACCAGAGCGTGCGTCGATTCGTGGCGGAGATCTTCCATCAGGTGGTCGCCGAGAAACGTAAAGATCGTGCGTGAATTTTCCGTGGCGATGAAATACGCGCGGCGCGGCGGCAATTCCGGATGAAAGTATTTCAGGTAATGCCGGAAGCTGGGTTCGTCCTTCAGCAGATAGACGTCGACATGCTCGTGCCCGGGTCGGATGGGCTGACCGATCGCATTCGAAACGCCGCGTGACAGCGAATCGAGTTCGGCGACGAGCGGATCGCTCGCCTTGATCGGTTTGTGCGTCCGAATCCGGAAAGGGCCGGTGCGGAACGTGTACCGATCCGGCAAAAGCGATTCTGGCCTGCGATTCATGGCCGCACAGCCGCTGAGGCAGGTTTGAAA
This sequence comes from uncultured Isosphaeraceae bacterium, assembly GCA_964608915.1. Taxonomy (GTDB): domain Bacteria; phylum Planctomycetota; class Planctomycetia; order Isosphaerales; family Isosphaeraceae; genus QWQI01. The sequence goes on along the minus strand of CAZSQA010000004.1, from coordinate 69,615 downwards.
TGCCAGGAAGCCGGCCAGAATCACCCACGATTTTCCGAATTTCGTCGTATTCATCGATCTTTCGGCTTTCGACAAGGCCTTCCGGCGTCCTGCCTGCGTCCAGGCGCGGGAGATATCAGCTCAAAGGCCTTCCGATCCGGATGTTCCGATCCTGTTTTTGTCGCATTTCCGCGAGCACGTCCCGCCATAGTTTTTTCCATGCATTGCGGGGCAGGAAAGCGAGCGGCAGGTAGCTTTTCAGGAATTTCAGAGCCGTGGCGTTCGTGAGCAGGTTCTTGGATTGAACCGAGATGGCGAGCCGGGCCAGATTCTGCACCCTGTTTCGGTAGGGAAGGGGGTGCTCCAGCGTCACGCCGACCAGGTCAATCCACGAAACATCGTCGAACGAACCGTCAGCCCTGGGTTGAACCAGGATATTGGCGGCTTTCATGTCGCGATGCGAAAGGGATTTGGCGTGCAATTTCCGCACGGCGGAAGCGAGAGCGGCAGCCGATCGCTCGACGACGCTTTTGCGATGCTCCTCCGGCACTTCGGCCAGGATGTAACGCATGTGATCTTCCAGCTGAACCATGCCTTCCGGCCGGTCCATGATCGTGTAGGTCACGGCCGGGTATCGTCGGGTCAGAAACCCGGGCAAGCCGGGCCATCCCTTGACGAGATAGCCAAGCGGCCGCGGCGTCGGCACGTCGCGGGCCACCAAGTGCCCGGCGGCTTTCCAGGCTCGCAGGCAACGTGGCTTACGAAGCCAGCCGAACCAGAAGTCGCGAGGCTTGTACGTCGGTATCTTTTTGACGATCACGCGCCGGGGGCCTTCCGACGTGCGGACCGTCACCTCGGCGACCGTGGACGACCGCGAATGCTTGATGATACGCGAGCCTTCGTCATACAGCAGCCGTTCCGGATCCTCGACGATCTCACGCACGTGCTCACGTTCGAAGACACGGCTGAAAACGCCCCAGGTGCTCCTGTCCCGAAACGTCTTGAAATACTTGTTCGTACCCAGACCGCGCTTCGCCCAGCGCCGCCAGAGCCGTTCGGCCCAGGCACGCGTGGCTTTTTCGATCTGTCGGGCGAACCCACCCATCTCCATTGGAGATATAGGGTTATGACGCCCCCTGTATTTCAGGTACGCTTCCAGAAAGCGAAGACGCTCGGCTCGGCTCGATCGTGAGAAGAAATAATTGTTGAGCTGTGCCAGATTGTCCCGAATTTCGCGGACGGAGAGCCCTTCGCCCCGCTGCCGGACCGCGTCAAGATCGATCAGATACAGTCGCGGCTCGTCGTTTTCCATAAGGCGGATCAGAATGTTGCCAGGATGGAAATCGCCATGGACGTAACCGGCCTCATGGAGGCAAGAACAGAGCCGGGCCAGAGCGTCTCCGATCGCCAGACGGATCTTCCTCTGCCTGCCGCTATCTTCCGTGGGTAGTATCTTTTCCAGATACGTATCGAGTGGCTCGACGTTGGGGATTTCTTCCGTCACGAGATAATTCTCGTAAAGAAATCCCCGCTTTCGCTGTTCACCAAGCGCAAGCGGCGTAAATGTCCGCACACCGATCGAGGCCAGCCTCAGTGCCTTGCTGCCTTCGTTCCTGGCCTTGCCACGACGGAGCCATTGCCGCCACCGGGCCCGGAAATCCGGTACGCGATAGTGTTTGACATAAACGCCGGTCTCGCCCAGATCGACGTGATACACCGTCCGGTGTGGGCCGTCCTTGACGACTTTCAGCCGATTCGACTTCCGCCATTCCTGCCACTTCAGACCATGCGGGCCGGCGAGCCGATCGAACCATTCCTCGCGGATCCACCAGCCGACTTCGTCGAGCTGGAACCACGTCCATCCGGTCATTCCGAACAGGCGTTTCCGGTCATAATGCCTTCGGTGATACTTCTTGCGGATGGAATTCGCCACTTTCATGCATGCAGCCCCGGCCTGATGTCGATCTTGCTGTCCTGATGTGGCCCGCGCACCGTGTTCTGACTGGTTCCCGAATCGATGGCCCACGACCGGCCATGGCTGGCGTCCGAACGCTGCTCGCTGGCAGAAGTACCCGCCACTGCCCCCGGCATGACCCAATCGACGAAAAACGGCCCCCAGTCGGCGATGTCATAACCACGGCGGATGTCGTCCATAGCGACCCGGCCCATGGCGGCGGCCCTGTCACGATTCGCGGCGAGCCAGCGCACGGCCTCGATCCATTCGCGTGGTTCCTGCAGCAGAAACCCGTTGCGGCCAGACCGGATCATCTCGACATGCACACCGACCGGGTTGGTCAGCACGGGCAGCCCCGCGGCCATATATTGCAAGACTTTGAGCCCGCATTTGCCCCGACTCCACAAGTCATTGGGCACGTGACTCACGCCCGCGTCGGAAGCGACGATCCATTCGATCTCCGTCTCTTCCGACCACGCGACCGGCTCGACCGGCAACCTTTCGAATTCAGGGAACCGGTCGCAGACCACGCGGAGGACCGCGGAAGGTACATGTTCGCCGATTCCGTTCCAGAGGCCGCGCGTCGCCTCCAGCCCCTGAAGTGTGCTCGACGACCCGACCCAGACCATCACGAACGGGGCGCCGGCGCGTCGTTTCTCCGCTTCCGCCCGCGTCGTTTCGTAACGTTCGAGATCGACGCAAGTCGGCATGTACCGGACTTTCTGCGACCTGGCCCCATGGTCTTCCGCCAGTTGAGCGAGAAACGTGTTGCCCGCCAGAATCTGGTCAGCACAGCGCACCACGTTCGAAAACCGCACCTTCCGGCGCGGGCAATGGTGGCCCTTGGGCGAATAACTGTCGCGATAAACGACGGCATCGTCGAAGTCGAACGCCAGAAATTTCGCGGACCGCCGCAGGGCCGCGAGGCTGACGGAATCGAGCAGCTTGCGCTGTAGCACGACAGCGTCAAACCGAGCGACGGCATGCATTTGCGCCAGGCGGGCGGGGACCGAATGAGCGATCGCCTGATAAGTGACGTTCACGCCGAAATAACGCAGATATGGCTCGAACGCCGCGATGCGGTATCGGCAGCAGACATGTCCAGGTGATTCGACGAGTGCCAGCAGATCCATCGCGGGCGGGTCCTTCCTGACGCTCGTCGTGCCGTACCGGGCGAGTCGGTCCTCGAGATGCCCGTTCGCAAATCGTGCCCGGGGAGTTCGATCGATTCGAATTTCAGGGCCGTTGTGCTTCGACGATGGTCGTACGTCCCGCATATCATAACCTTCCGGCCATTCCGGCCAAGTCCAATCCGGACAATCCTGCCCGATCCTCGGCCCCCCGGTGATTTTTCATGCCCCTTGATTTCACGTACGCTGGCCGTATGCTGAATGCTCGGCCACGCCCGAACAGGCCAGGCCATTCACGCTCGCCCCAAATCCTCTCAAGTCAACGAACCGGATTCGCCCGGTTCACGATCCGGAAGGATCATCCACCCATGAGTGCATGTGCAGGAAGCCGGATCGGTCGAACAATTGCGGCGATCGTGGCGATCGGTTGCTTCAGCTCGATTTGCGTCGCTCAATCGACTCCCGGCTCCGTACTTCCCGGCACGAAGTCATGGACGTTGCCGACGGACCCGGCCGCCGAAATGGTCGAAGGCATTCATCGCCACTTCGACAAAATGCTGGCCGAGAGCGTCAAGACACGCGACGTCGCCTGGCGAAAAAGTCGGACGGACCAGAATTCGCTGGCCGAGCGGCGCGAACGGTTACGCAGGCACCTGGGCATCGCCCCTGGCGAACGTACCTCAGCTTCGAAAGGCCGATTCGAATACGTCTCGGCAGGGCCGATCGGCGAGCCGAATCCGAAAATCGGCACGAATCGAACCAGAATCGACTCCGTTCGCTGGGAAGTCGCTTCGGATGTCTGGATGCAGGGGCATCTGGTTCGCCCGAATCGCCTCGAGAATGTCGAAGAATCGGGCACGATCCGCTTCCTCGGGATCGTTCTGGACAATGGCACAGGAAGTGATGGTCCTGACGATGGCCTTCGAATCGCCGTTCGTCTGGCCGAGGCCGGCGGCCTGATTCTGGTGCCGGCCCTGCTGGATCGCAAGGACACCTGGTCGGGCGACCCCAAAGTGAGATTCACGAACCTGTCGCACCGTGAATGGATCTGGCGCATGGCCTGGGAAACGGGCAAATCACCACTGGGTTATGAAGTTTCGGGCGTGATCGCCGGTATGGAATCTTTGCGCAAAGAGCAGAATGCTTCGAAGAGTGTCCCGAGCGTCGTTTACGGCCATGGCGACGGCGGCCAGGTGGCACTTTTGGCGGCGAATCTCGGCACCGACGCTTCTGTGTTCTGGATCAGCGGCTATTTTCAGGCCCGCGATACGACGCAGTGGCTCGAACCGATCGACAGGACCATCTGGCGAAGGGCACTGGAATTCCAGGATGCCGAACTCGTCGCGATGGCCGTCGAGAACCCTGGCACCAGGATTCTTGTCGACCGAACGGATGGACCGACACTGGCGGAATCTCTGCCCCCACGGAACGGCCGGGACGACGCCGCTGACGGCGCGCTTCGGCCAGCGACCGCCGCGGAGATTGACCGCGAACTGGCCAGGGCAAGGCAGTTAGCCGGGCCAGATGCGATGCGAATTCTCGAAGCCGGAGACCGATCAGCCGCGATCTCCCAGGTCGCCGATCTGCTGGGCGTGGGCTTGCCGGAGCGGACCTCCGCGAGCCCTTCGCAAATCGCGGAACCTGCGAAAACCGATGCGATTCGCCGTAACTTCCGCACCTGGGCTGATTTCACGCAGAACCTGGTGCGAACGTCGGAGCTTCGCCGGTTCGAATTCTGGAAAGCCGCCGACCCACAGAAGCCGGAAGTCTTCGCAGCTGAGCGAGATCGTCTTCGTCAGGTCTTCTGGAACGACCTCATGGGCAAAATGCCGGCCCCGTCCGAACCGATGGTCGCGGAATCGAAACTGGTTTACGACGAACCCGGCTTTCGCGGCTATGCGGTGAAAATCCCTGTCTATGCCGACGTTTACGCTTATGGCGTGCTGCTGTTGCCCCGGGATCTCAAACCGGGCGAGAAGCGGCCCGTGGTCGTCTGCCAGCACGGCCTGGAAGGGCGGCCGGACGACATCGTCGACCCGAAGAAGAAATCCGTCTATCACGCTTACGGAGCCGCCCTGGCGGACCGGGGCTATATCGTCTTCGCCCCGCAAAACCCATATATCGGCCAGGAGCGGTTCCGCACGATCCAGCGCAAGGCCTGGCCGCTCGGTCAATCGCTGTTCGCCGTGATCATCCGCCAGCATGAACGGATACTCGACTGGCTCGAAACACTGGAAAACGTCGACAAGGACCGCATCGCCTTTTACGGGCTTTCCTACGGCGGCAAATCGGCCATGCGAATTCCCGCGGCACTGACGCGCTACTGCCTTTCGATCTGCTCCGCCGATTTCGACGAGTGGGTCATCAAATGCACGAATACCGACAGGCAATATTCTTACATGTTCACGATCGAGTACGACATGTACGAATGGGATCTGGCTTCGAAATTCAATTACGCGGAGATGGCGGCCCTGATCGCGCCCAGGCCGTTCATGGTCGAGCGTGGCCATTTCGACGGCGTCGCCCCTGACGAATGGATCGGCTACGAATTCGCCAAGCTCAAGCGCACTTACGACTTGCTCGGCGCCGGCGAAAATGCGCAAATTGCCTATTTCAATAGGGGCCATGAGATCGACGGCACCGCCACGTTCGAATTTCTGGCGAAGCACCTGAACTGGCCACGAGGCGCGAAACATCTCGAACGGCTGAAGTGAGATCGACTCGAGAATCTCTGCAACGAAAGACGAACGCTCCGGCACGAGACAAAACTCGCGCCGGGGCGTAATGCGTCGTGCGTTACGATTCGCCGCGGCAGCTGCTCAGACGGTGCCGCCGCGCATTTTCGTGGCGGTATAAGTGAACATGCGAATCCACTTGCCGCCTGTCAGCATTTCGGACGTGATCCGCATGGAACTTGCATTACGGCGAGTCACGTTCACACGAACTGGCGCGCCGTCGGTCGTGGTCGTCGATTCCTGTCCGTTCGCATCGGTCGTGGATTCGAAAATGGGAGTCGATCCCGTGAATGTCGCCGTGCTGCCTTTGACGCTCGTCAGCGGCAATTCCACGGGCGGCGTTCCATCCGCGGAAGTCATCGACAAAGTCGTCTTGCCGCTCGTGCCCCCGGGCTTGATCACCAGGCCATCCAGCGGCATCGCCTGTTGTTGAGCGGCCAGGGCGGTTCGCCCGACGTAGCTGTCCGTACCGACGATCCATGTATCGACGCTCGGAATCGATGGAAAGCGGACGTTCTTCGCCCCCATGGTTCGCGCCAATGTCTGCATGAAATCGATTTTCGTGTTCGACTTCCACGCTCCGCCCAACCATGACCATCCGGCCATGGAGGACCAGTCGGTGGAAGCGCTGGAACGGCCGGGGCCCCGCTTGACCGCTCCGGTGGTCACCATTTCGTTCGTGACCGGCGTAACGCCACCCACGGAGGTCGTCGCGATATCGCCATAAGGCGACGCGACCGGCGTCTCGACGGAGGTGGTCGTCACTTCCGGGTTCGTCGTCGTACTCGAGATATCCGTTGCGGTGGCCGCCGTTTCGGATGTCGTGGAATCCGTCGCGATCATGGGTGCGACGTCAGGCACGCCTTCGACGGGCAGGGGAGTGGCGGTCATCACTTCCCGCCGCTCGAGCGTCGGCTCGACGATCGGCTGAAATTTCCGCCGGTTTCTGGTGCTCACGGTACGGGCGTCATCATGACTGGCCATTTGTGTGTTCCTGGCTTCCTTGCCTGATGATGGCGAATCGATCCTGACGCGCCATCGACGAACGCTCACCGGAAAATAGCGGATCGAAGAAAATTGTCGAGCCCAGTTTTCAGCCGACGTCCCCAGGGTTTCGAGAATCCGGATTCCGAAGCAGAGTCACGATCAGAATGGACGCCCCGATCACGGCGCTCAGGGCCGATCCCATCAGCGTGCCGATTTTGCCGGCTTCGCTGGCATTCACGAACTCGTCGCCGGCAAACGCGAGGCCATTGATGAAAAGTGACATAGTAAAGCCGATTCCGGCCAGGCAGGCACCGCCGAAGAGCATCGGCAGATTGACGCCATCGGGCAGGGCAGCCACCTTCAGCCGTAAAGCGATTCGACAGAAGAGCAAAATTCCCAGAGGCTTGCCGATGACGAGACCGGCAGCGACCGCGATCGCGACCGAATCCGTCATGCGTTCAGGATCGAGCCTGACCCCGGCGTTGGCGAGAGCGAACAGCGGCATGATGCCGAACGCGACCCACGGGTGCAGCGCATTTTCGAGCCGCTGGAGCGGCGAAACGCTTTCCCTTGCGATGAATTGCAACCTGGAAAGTTCTTCGAACCGCTTTTCCGGCGAAAGCCCTGACTCGTGCGTTCGGCTCCAGAACTCTTCGAGCCAGGCCGTGAAGGTGCTGTCAGGCACCCAGGCCCGGAAAGGCGTCAGCAACCCCAAAAGAACGCCTGCCACCGTGGGATGGATGCCGGATTTGAGGAAACAGAGCCAGATGGCACCTCCGACGAGGACGTAGACACCGACCTTCCGGACTCCGCTCAAGTTCAGCAGATACGTGACGAAAAAGCCGGCGGTCGCACCCCAGACCCAGAGCCATTCCAGTTTGTCCGAAAAAACCAGGGCGATGATCAGGACAGCCCCAAGGTCATCCGCAATGGCCAGGGACAACAGGAAAATCTTGAGCCCGAACGGAACGCCCTTGCCCAGCAGCGCCAGAAAACCGACAACGAAGGCGATGTCCGTCGCCATGGGGATCGCCCAGCCACGAAGCCCGGGCTGACCGATCTGGAGAACGGAATAGACCAGCGCCGGCACGATCATGCCCCCCAGGGCCGCCAGTACCGGCAGAACCGCCTTGCGAGGATCGGACAATTCGCCCGAAACGATTTCACGCTTGATCTCGAGCCCGACGACGAAAAAGAAAATCGTCATCAGGGCATCGTTGATCACGATCGTTCTGATCGGGTACGCCAGCTTGAATGAGCCGACGGAAAGGGAAACCGGCAAGTCCCAGAGCCTGTGATATGACTCGGCAAACGACGAGTTCGCCAGGAACAGGGCCGAAATGGTGCAGAAAAGAAGCACGACGCCGCTGGACGCTTCGACGTGCAGAAACCTGTGGACCGGCCGGAGCAGACGGTCGATCAGGCCCTTGGGTAGCGCCTGGAGCGGCTTCCGTTCGTCCGTAATATCCCGCGGATCCTCTCCAGATTCATGCACCGCCTTGCTCCTTCGCTGAATTTCGTGGGACGATGGGTTATCCCCAAATTCCCGATTGTCATCACGATCCGGGTGTTGCCGACGGTTCTTCGAAGACTCGGGAATCGATCGGCCGAGGCGAACGGTCTGCAGGACCGCTCGAGTGGCTCGCAGTTTTTCCGCGCCGAGTATAGCCCGCGAAAGTCGAATTCGACGAGCGAAATCGAGCGATCGCACCGGGATAGTCCATGGCGGATTACGCAAAAACTGGACAGGCCGCGGCTTCGCGTCCATAATTTAGTGGATAGACACTTGGGAACGCGAGCCACAGCCATGAGACTGACGTTGCGCACCTTGATGGCCTGGATGGACGACACCCTTCCTCCCAAGGATGTCCGGAGGATCGGGCGTCAGCTCGAGGAATCGAAGTTCTCGCAAGATCTGAGTCGGCGCATTCGGCGGGTCGTGCGCCAGCGACGCCTGACCGTGCCCGGCATGGGTTCCAATCAGCCGGTCGATGCGAACATCGTCGCGGCTTACCTCGATAACAACCTGCCTGGCGAAGCGACGAACACTTACGAAAGCCTGTGCCTGAACAGCGACGTGCACCTGTCAGAAGTGGCGGCCTCGCACCAGATTCTGAGCGTGCTCGATCAGCCTGCCTCGATCGAGCCGGAAACCTATGCCACGATGTACCGGATCGTGAAGGCTGCTGAAGCCCGGATCCCGTCCGACAGGTTGCCGCCGTCCCGCACCGCTCGGGAACCGGTTTTCTCGATGAATTCCGCAAACGGTGGCTTACGGGACACGACCCCCGACTGGCCCATTCCGCCATTCGCTCGGAATTCGCGAAGGTTCATCGCCGCCTGTGTTTTGCTAGGTTCGATACTCGCTTTTTCCGGCATCGCGCTGGACCGGATCGTCGGCCCCCATGCTCCGGTTTCGTCGATTTCCGGAGGATTCAGGGGTTCCGTCGCTGAGTCCGAAACGGACAATGCTGACGACGCTGCAAAACCGGAAGAAGCGGCTGTCACTGAATCTCAGCCGGTGAATCGGATGATCGAGCCCGCCAAAGAACCGGCGGAACCCGCGGTGGCCGAACCGGCGAAGACGGGAGTTCTCGCTGCGAAAACCGCGACCGAAAACACGAAACCGGTTCCGACGGAAACTCGCGAGGGCGCGACGAAAACCGCCAAATCCGAATCGGCCGAGGCGAGCGTTCCGAAAGCCGTGAATCCTCCGCCGGCTGCGTCCGATGCAGGCCCGGATAAGGGCGAGATTTCCTTGACGGCGATCGCGGCCATCGCGGAATCGACGATTCTGTTTACGGCCCCGAAAGACGCCTCTCCGACGAAGTCGTGGAGTTTCTGGAAAAACGTGCCGAATTTGCCGAGCTACGTGAGATTCGCCGGTGCCGATTCGGCCAGCTTCGTCTCTGGTTCGCTGAAATTCGCCGTCGAACCAGGCGCACTTCTGGAACTGCCCGAGGACGGGCCGCCGAAATGGTTGGCGGGTCGCGCCGATGCCACCGCGAACGCTGCCGGCCAGATGAGACTGCGCACGGCTTCAGGGCGGGATATCCAGGTGACTTTCCCTGACGAAGCGATCTTCCGGATCGAATCGCAGAGCGTCCCGGGTATCGAGAGACAAGCCGAAGCTCGGCAGGCCGAGACCAGGTTTGTCATTCGATCGCTCAAAGGCACGATTTCCGTAACCACCGGCCGAACGACGACCGAACTTCCGGAGAATCGTTCTCTCAAGATCGAAACCAGCGGTCCGCCATCGGAAGTCGATGAAGGGCCGACAACGCGCGAACCGATCGAGGCCGCTCAAAAAGCTGCAGACCTCGAAAATCGAATGATGCGACGTTACCTGGGCACGAACCGCCCCCTGGCGACTTCGATCATCGACGCCGAGTCGGACGATCTGCCTGCTGTGCGAGGGCTGGCCCTGCAAATCGCGCTCTGGATCGATCGCGACGACATCGTGACAGGCGTCCTCACGGACCTCGAAAATCCGGAACTACGAAAGTTGGCCATCGCCGCGGTGAAACGAGCTGCCGCCCGAGGCGAGGACTCAGCTCAGCGTGCCATCGAAGGTTGCGTTACGGAACTTGCCCTGACCGATGCCGATGCCGAGCTTCTGAAATCGCTTCTGATCGTACCGGCTGTCGAAGAGTCGGCCGATCGCAAGAAAAAGCTCGTCTACGCCCTCGAACATGACGCCAGGCTGATCCGCCAGCTCGCGCTCGATCGGTTGATGAAGGTTTCAGGCCGTGATTCGATGGGCTTCGACCCGGACGAACCGACGGTCAAAGGAATCGAGGCCTGGCGTGCGTGGATCGGCATGGATACCCAGGGCCCGCGGCCATGATTCATGATCGCTTCCCCGCCCCGATTCGTGCAGCCGATCGGTCTCGTTTCGGGTGCTCAGCCGTGTTTCGCTTCGCTCGCTCGCTGATGTGCTTCGCCGTTTTCCTCATGGCGTTCACTCATTCCGCGAATGCACAGGCCTCTCCGAAAGCGGACGACCGAAGCAGCGGAAACCGTCAGGAATCACCGGCAGCATCAATTCTCGACAAATCGCCCTTCGTGATCGTCGAGGATCCGGACCGTCTCGGCGAACTGTTCCAGCGTCTCGACATTCCGGACTTTCAGATCATTCGCTCCGAAAAGTCGACCTCGGAAAAATCCGGAAAGACGGCTCCGGACGCCTTCGTGAAGTCGGTCGCGATCCGGGGCAAAGCGATCGGCACGATCGCGGATCTCACGATCGTCATGGAAATCCAGCAATCGAAGGCGGGAACCGCCTGGACTTCGATCGGCCTGGACGGACTCGTATTGAGAGCGATTCGCTCCGGGAATACACCGGTACCAGCCTCGGTCCCTCGCCCGGGCGGCCCCTGGCAGGTGCGGACGGAGACTGCGGGCACCCACAAAATCGAAATCGAATTGGGTACGGAAATTACCTCGGACCGTACGACGCGGCGTCTGGCTTTGTCGATTCCCGAGGCCGCGAGCACGGAACTCGCGATCGAAGTCCCCGAACAGGTTCTGTTCGCGACGACGAATGCCCGCGACAGCCTTCAGACTCGCTTCGACGCTGGCCGGAACGTCTATTCGATCACCGGACTTCTGACGCCGCGAACCCGGATCGAACTGAGATGGCTGGCCCAGTCGCTGATTCGAAACGAAGACAGAATTCGCCTGGAATGCCGGGGCCAGGTCTCCGTTCGGATGGATCTGGATGCCGTATCGACCCGGCAGCTCTGGCAGATTCGATCGCTGACCGGCCTTCCTTCGACCCTGAGTTTCGAATTGCCCCCGGACGAGACTCTGATCGATGTCTTTCTCGATGGTCAGGCGACCCGGCCGAAATTCGAAAAGGACGAAAAAGGCAACGCCGTGGTCCGTCTCGACACGCCATCGCTTTCGAAAGGACCGAATTCCGAACCGATCTCGGTCGAACTGGTCACTCGCCTGACATACCCCGCGAAAACGTCGGAGACCCAGGCCGCGAGCCGAGAGTTCCTCTGGCGTGCTCCGCACTGGATGCACGGCGAAATCGTCACGGGTATCATCGCGCTGGAAATGCCTGATCGCTGGGTACTTACGGCCGACCCGGAAAGTCGCTTCGAACCGGTCGACCTCCGCGACCTTTCCGACCGACTGCGAAAATCGACGAATCAGGCTGCTTTTCGTTTTTCCGTTCCGCGTGCGGAACGCACTTTTCGGATCCGAAGACGCAGGCCCCCTCTTTTTACCGATGTTCGGACGATCGGGATCGTGCGGCGATCGCAGACCGAGTACGTATCCGACATCGTCATCCAGGGCGAGATCGATCCGTTAAGAGAATACGAGATCGAACTCGATCGAACCGCTCGCCCATTGTTCATCGGCCCGCGCGATGTCTGGGAGCGTTACGAAATCGCAGGAGAATCGGTCAGCGGCGACCGGAAGTTCCGAAGATTGCGGCTGACCCCGAACCGGTCTCTGAAACCGGAAACCGCGGCTACCCTGAGAATCCGCTACCTGCGCAGGGCCGACAGTCCGGACGCTTTTTCGATTTGTCTGCCCCGTTTCGTGGATTCCACCGGCGAATCCTACCGAACGTGGCTGCTACCTGAGCCGTCGATCGTGATCGAACCGATCGATCCTGCCCAGACGATTCGCCGGAAATTGCCGCCTCAGGAAATCGCGGTTTTCACGAACCTGCTCGAACAATCCGTCGGCGACGATGACAAATGGATCAAGCCGCGAAACGCGGGCGACCTGGACGGCGCGTTTTTCCGCCTTACGAGCCCGGGAGAAAAGGATACCTCATTTCGGACCCTGGTGCGGCCCGCTTCGCTGGATTGCATTCAAAAGCTGGCGCTCAGGCCGACTCGCGAAGCGATCGGAATTCGTCACGTTTTCGAATGTTCCATCGATAAAGGCACCTTCGACCGAATCGTCGTGAATCCTTCGAAAGAGAATCCGATTCGGAATCTTCGTTATTCGCTCAGTCATGAAGGCGCCGATCAGTCCGGGAATTTGATCATCCAGGACGGAGGATTCGAAATCCCCTTGTCGAACGACGTCTCGCGACGGTTCAATCTCACGCTCGAGACGGTTCTCGCATGGCCTGATCGACCGGAATCCGCAGTGCCCAAAGTGGATTCAGCCTTCCCTGAAACCCCTTTCGTCGCTTCGAAATTCGATTTCTCGATCGCGGATGCCAATCTGCTGCAACGTCAGTTCTCGATCGAAGACACCGACGAATCCGTCTCCGAACTCGAAGAACGTCAGCAAGGCTGGGTGAGCGGTTCCAGTGCGACGCACACCGCCGCGGGAACGATTAGGACATGGACCGCCGCGAACGCCGCCAGCGCATGGCCATCGATCCGGACGCTGCCGCTCGCCGCGCCAGCCCGCCCGGCGAACGATTCTCCGATCCGGGAAATCCACGCGATGACGAAAATCGAACCGGATCAAAGGCTGAATGTCGCTTATCGGCTCGCACCGAGCGTGCGGCGGCTTCAGCTCGGCCGGATTCGAGGCCTGTCGATCGAATCCGCCTCTTTCGACGGAACTCCTGTCTCCGTCGTTGCGAACGGTGAATTCTGGACCGTCCCGATACCTGCCGCTCCGGCTCTCGGCAATCTCATCGTGAAGTACCGGTTCGACGATCCTGGCTCGAACGCCCGGATTCCCGTCCCGCCGAAAATCGCCGGACCGATTCGGATTCCGACTCGACTCCACGTCCTTCATTCTCCGATGGAGCGGCTGTTTCCTCCATGGCGCTCGGGATGGCACTTCGCCGCCGGGTCACCCATTCCTGATTTCGAGGATCTCGGATTCGATCGAGCGGCCGCCACCGCTCCGGGCGTTCGATACGTGACTGACGATCCCGGGCTCGCTCTGCCGATCCGGCGCATTCCTCTGATCCTCCTGATTCTCGGTACGATCATCGTTTCGAGCGCCGGCGTCGCTTTCGCCAACCTGATCCTCACGGGTATGCGATCGGAGATCCCGGCTGTCGCTCTGGTCATGGTCGCGGCTCTCGTGGCTTCCGGCATGACCGGACCGATCTGGGCTGCCGGCACGACTCTCGGCATCCTCCTCGGCACGATCGCATTTCGCTTCGGTTCCGTGAAATCCGGAAATTCGAATCCGCCCAGAATGCAATCATCGATTTCGAAAGTGGCGGGATCGAAAACAGGCGTATCTTCGCAGAGCGCAAGCTCGCCCGCGAAGGTCGTCTCGAAAGAGCCATCGACCGTTCTGAAACGTACCGGTTCGCAGGAAATGAATCGGCTGGAACCGGCGGCCAGCGATTCCGATGCCGAAATCGAGCGAACGCCGAGCGGCGAACCGTCGCGATGGTCCCTGGTTCTCGAGGCGGGAACCAGCCCCTCGAGTTCACGGGGTTCGACGGGAAAACATGACGCCCCGGAAGGTCGATCATGATCCATGGTCATTTTCGGAACCTCTTCAGACTCGATGCCCGCGGCGTCATTTCCGGGCTCATCGCGGCAACGGCCATTTCTTTCGGCCACGTTTCCGAAACGGTTGCCGACGACGTAACACCAGTCGCGAAAGCCAGTCGTTTCGTTCCGGAGATTCGAACCTATCGAGTCCCTTTCGATTCCGTGACTCGAATGTTTCCGCCTGGCACCGATCTCGAATCGATCCGCTTCGAAGATTTCATAAAAATCCTCGATCCTGTTTTTTCGAAATCGTTCGATGCTTCGGATTCCTTGAAATTCGACGGTTCGGTCGATCACGACCTCGAACTTCAGGGAAACACGCTGCTTGGCGTATCGCGTTTCGTTTCGCCGTCCGACGAAACGAAACGCCAGTCACTTCGTAAAGTGCCAGGCTGGCTGGATGCCGAATTCCTCTTGAGGTCAGGCTGGAAGTCGTCGGGCCCCGATCTACATATCGACAGTGATGGCGAACTCTCGCTCGATTTCGTGACGAATGAGACGGTCGTCCGCTGGGGCGTTCCCTCCTTGGACACCGGTGGGGATCTTCGCTTTCCCGTTCGATTTCCTCCGGGTTTGGTCAGTCGAATCCGATTGCATTCGAATCGGCTCGGTATTCCGTCGAGTGATGTCGGCGTGTGGATGCCGGCGTCCGATTTCGATGCAACCTCGCCGCGACGCTCCTGGGTTCATTCCGGATTCGCCACGCCGACATGGATCCGAATCGCAGAGCGCCCCGAGATCGCCACGAAAACGACGGAAGATTTCGATGGGGACAGCCTGACCGAATGGTCGATCAACGATGACATCTGGGCCGGATCGTTCGCGGCGACGCTGCGAAGTTCCAGCGCGATCGAAACCTTCAAGGCGAAAGTCCCCGCCGACGTCATCGTCACTGCATGTCAAGTCAACGGCGAAGACACCAGGTTCCAGCGCGTCGAAAACGCTCTGATCGTACCTGTCGATGCATCGCCCGGCTGCCTGGTCACGGTTCGGATCGAAATGAAACGCCCGGCGACGAGGGAACGGGAAGCCGAATTGCCGACTCTGCAACCTCTTTCGGGACGATGGTTTCTCGTTCGAGCGAGTGTCCTTGATTCACGAAAGGCACCATTCGTGGAGGCCGTCGATGCCAGCGGGAAGCTCATTCCCGTGACGATCGAGTCTCCGCCGGCGAATGGATCAGGTCCCACTCGACTGCGATTCGCCTTGAGTGCCCCTGGGGCGAACGTCAAATTAAGGTCCTCGACTCTCCAGCGTCAACAGGAGGAAGATTTCTCCGGAGAGTACCTGCTTCGCGAGAAAGCCGCATTCGCTTCTCTTCGGATCGCCCTGATGCGTTTCGATCCGCTTTCCGAAGGGCGACTCCGAATCGAAACGAAGATGCGGCCGATTCGTATCGAATCGTACCGCACATCGGGCGTATCCGCGAAAACTCCTTGCGATTTCGAAACGGAACCATTCGAAGGCGGATTTTCCGTCAGCGCGCTTCCGTCCGATCCTGCCCGAGGCACCCTGCATTTCGACATTCTGCTTTCTCAAAATTTCGATGAGACCGAAGCCACCGGTCCGATCCGATTACCCAAGGTCAGTTTCGCATCCGGACGATTCCTGAATTCGAAATGGTCGATTCTATCGGAAGATCCGAATTTAAGACTGAACGTCAGAACTTCGAGTTCCACCCGCTGGCTTCCCAATACAGCAGGGGATGCACAGGCGAAATTGCCGGGAATTCAGGAAATCGCACCCACGGCGAAACCGCTTGCGACCTGGTGGTCCGAAGGCGATGCCGCCCCCGAACTCGTTCCCGATCATGTTCGCTTTCGATCCGCGAACGCCGGCGGCAAATCGATGATCGTTCTGATCGCGGACCGGGAAAATCGAAGCGTTCACTCGATTCGATTCGAAAATGGAGTTTCGAAAAAGCCAGGTTTTCGCGTTCTGACGAACGAAGCTCTATCTCGTGCGATGACCGGTCGATTCGCTGAATCCCGGATTCAACGAAATCCGAAGGACCCCGAACTTTCGAGTCCATGGAATTACGAATATGAAACTTACTCCAGCCTTGAGCTGGAGCAAAAGATGAAGGAAGTGTCAGCCGATGGGGGCACATCGAGCACGGGGATTCTTCTGGTTTACGAGAAATCGCCGCAGCTCGACAAACTCTTCAGTCAGTCCAGGATCGCCGATGCCGAAAATCGCGGCGAAGAAGCCGTCGCAGCCGCTTCGATCGATTTTCTCAAGGCGAACCGATGGTTGCCGAATCGATTCGGGCATTCTGGCAGGACACGGGTTTCCATAATCGGTCCAGCGAAACTCGCAGGACTCGCGGAACGATTTTCATCCGAAATCGCGGCGAACGGGTCGTCGACTTCATCGGAGCAGATCGCGTCGGGCCCGGTCACATTGAAATCCGAAATCGCGGCGGACGGAAGTGCGAACCACTCGCTCTTGACGAAACTTTCGAATCCGATGGAAGCCGAAATCCGAATCGTGCCCAAAGAAGGATGCGTGATCGTCAGTGCGCGCATAGATGACGCATCGCTTCCGCTGGAAATGAACGAATCCGGCAGAATCACCGGCGTGATCCTCGATAAGAAGGAAGGCCCCGGAGCGTTCGAACTGAAGTTCTCGACCGAAGCCGGCATTCTCGAATCCGGGTTTCCTATCGAGATTCCATTCGCGGACGTTTTGACCACATGGATGATTCTCTCCGACGGGAATCGTTGGTCACTCGACGTTCAACCAGACGGTTCAAGACCGTTCCGAACGACTTTCGGGGAGTTGCGGAAGCTCAGAATCGTCCGGAAAAGTCCGGAATCATCGGCAACGAACGTTTCGAACTTCGCGATCGCCATCGTTTTATGGTCCATGATCGCATTTCTTTTTCGAAGGTACTCGAATCGAATCTTCCGCTCGCCGATTCCGTTCTGCGTCTTCACGGCGGTGACGTTCACAGCCGCGTTCCTGCCAGGAACGCCTGCATTATCCGTTTTTGCCGGTACGCTGGCCTGCATCTTTTCGATCGTCGTTTCGAAGCGATCCGCATCGTTGCCCTGGATCCGAACGGGGTTTCTCGCTTTCCTCACCATCGCCCTGGCTCCCGAGTGTGTGGCCCAGGTCGGATCGATCGATCCTATCGTTCGGGTCGCGATACCTTACGATAAGATCGAGAACGCTTTCGAACAGCCTCGGAGAGCGATCCTCGCTCGATCGGACCTGCGAAAGCTGCGTGAACTGGCGGATGAATCAGGCCGCGGTCCGATCGTTTCGAAATTGTTTTCGACAGAAGCGAAACATACGATTCAGCCGGTCGAAGGAGATTCGCTGCAAATCGTATCGAAATACAAAGTCTCTCTCGGCACGAGTACCACGCCTTCGAATCCGGAAAGGCCGATCGTCGTTCCGCTCGCTTCGGACGACGCGATCCAGGTGCGAGCATCGCTTGACGGCATTGATTTGCCTGTTCGTGTGGATCGGGCAAGCGGAATCGTCGAGCTGCAATTCGACAAATTTCCCGCTGGAGAACTGACGATCCAAAAGACGTTTCTGACCCCCAGGGCAGGCGCAGGGTCGAAGATCCGGATTTTTCCTGCGATCGGATCGTCGATAACGAATGCCACATCGGCGAACGGGGCTTCTGGCCTGCGTGCCCAGGTCCGAATCGGCAAACGCAATGGGACGATCGAACCCGGCACGGAAATGCGATTCGATCTGGCTGACGAATTGATGCTGCTTTTCAGCAATTCGAATTCGGCAGAAGCCGAGACGAACGATATTCGGACTTGGTTCACGACGGTTCGCAGCTCGATCGGATACGTCGTCATCGTACGCCTGAACGACGATTCCATGGTGGCTCGCAGCCTGGCTTTCTCCGACTCCGTCAGGTTTCTGGACGCTTCGGATTGCGATGTGACGATCCTGTCGAAGGAAGCAGGCGGAAAAAGCCGGATCCGGGTCGTGCCGTTACAGAAATCGATTCGGATCCGATTCTGGATCCCGCAAAATGAGACGGACATCGCATTCGGAAAGATCCTCGAAATCTCACCACCTTTGCCGTCTTCGAAATCGATCATTCGAATCGCCGCCGGTTCGGACGTAGTCGGAGATTGGTCTATCCTCTCCGATTCGAGGCGAATCGACGAGGATCCGTTCGAACTCGAATCCGCGAATTCCGAAGCGGAAGCGACGATCGACGCATCCTTCGAAGTTTCTGACTGGAGCACGGCACATTTGCGATTCGCTGACAGGAAAAGCGAGCCGAAGCCGGAGATCGAAGGTAAGCTCAGGCTGGAAGACGACGAAATACTCGGCAGTTTCGACATTCGAATTTCCGCGCCGGAGGGATCGTCGATCGTGCGACACGCCATCGTTTCGTTCGACCCCGGAACGATCGTCACGGCCGTCACCGGAGCGGACCTGATCGGCGAAATGGCCGCAGCCGGGAACACGAATGCCAGAGATATCGAGTTTCGCGCGGGTTCTGACGGTGTCGCCCGATTCGAAATCCGTACACGCACGAAGGTTCATCCTTCACGTGTCGGAGAACCGTCGTCGCCGGAGTCCAGATCGCCCGTGCCCTGGCCACGATTCGGCTCGAATTCTCTCGAAGCCGGCAAGTTGATCGTCGAACGTCGCATCGATCCGGATTCGACATTCCGATCGAGCCCGATGCGGCTCGAGAATGCGCCGATCGAAAGCCGGGGCGAAATCCGTACCCCGGAGACGCCTGCCAACCTTCGCCATTGGCTTTATTCGTTCCGCGGATCCGCCGAACCGCCGCTCGTGAGCTGGCAATTGCCTGGCGTTTTCAGCCATGTTCAGGTCGAACACGAAATCGATGTCGTCGGCGACATTCCCCGATGGCAATGCCGCATGAATTACACGCCGATGGATGGCCCGCTTTCGACGATACTTTTCGAAATCGAACACGACAGTGATTTCGAACCGATCGTGGAGCCCGACGATCCGGAATTCTGGAAAGTCGATCAATTTCCGGAGACCGGCAAGACCCGGTTCCGATTGCGTTCGAATACGCCCCATTTCGGTCGATCGACACTGCGAATTCGTGAGGGTTCGGTGGCGCGCCGGAAGAACCGGTTTTCATTACCCGACGTCACTCCTCTCGGGCATGGCAAAGTGGACAAATCCGTGATGCTGAGATCGCGAACTTCGCCGAGCGTTTCTTCGTTCGAGGTCGAATCACGAGGTCTCGTGGAATCACAGCCGCCTCATTCCGTTTCGAACGAAATCGGAACTTTTCGAAGTTGGAGATTTCGGTCGACCGACGCGTCCTTGAGCCTTCGTTTCGGAAATGCGACCGGTGGGTCGGATCCCGTTCAGAAAACTCCACCACCTGAAAACCTGGCAAGAATCCGAAATCTCGCATTCGAATTCACGGATGACGGGAATGTATTGTGGTATGCCACGATCGATTCCGCGCAACTCTTCGATGAAGGGCTTCCTTTCGCTGACTCCATGGGAACGATACAGGTCTCAGGGTCTGCGAATCAGCCATTGCAGGTGGATCGAAAAGAGGGAAAGGTTTCCATTTCCGGGCAGGAAAGTCAGCATTTCGACAGCGAGGTCACACTTGCCGGCCGATTCGGAGTCGACCGCTTACCAGACTTTTTCAGAACGATTCAGGGCCACCCGCCCGGAATTTCTTCGAAGGGCATCGTTTTCGCGATGCGGCACGGCGACCGCTCTCCTGAAGCGGCACCTGGAACGAAAGCACAGCTGATCGAATGGATCACCAGCGGCACGCCTGAAGAAGGGTCGCGGGTTTCCGAAGGTGCGGCTCGCGATCGAATTCGACGATTCCAGCAGTCCGACTTCGCTTCGTCGAACGAGAACCTGGCCGAATCCCGGAACGAACCGGCAAGCGTTTCGAAAAGCGGTCAGGACATCGAATCAGTCCCGGTCAGGTTTTCGAGCCTGGCGATCGACCAGCGATTGCTCTCGGAACCTGGCCGATGGAATTTCTTTCGTTACGACCCAGGTCGATTGGCTCAATTCCTCAAAGACTTGCGAGAAGACGATTCGAATCGCACGAATCGGGAAAGCAGACTTTCGAGAGGCCTGATCGCGATGGCGATGACCATCGCCTTTTTGACGTTCGGCCGCGCCAGGTCGGTCAGGGATCGAGAAAACGCATAGACTCGTCTGCAGAAGCGGGCTCCAGGCCGGAGTCATTCACGAGGACCTTTTTCCGAATTCATTTTCCGGGCCAAGGTTCCGAATCGCCGATCGTTCACTGGCACGATGATGTGGCGAAATCCGTGCGCTGCCGTTCATGAGTCGAAAGCGTTCATATTGGATTCCGGAACGTCGCGAACTTATAATGCGTGTTCATGAGGCGTTCTCGCACATGCCGTTTCGAAGGTGCACCTGAGCGTGCACCCAAGCTCCCAAGCCCGGAATCTCGAAAGCTCCGAATTCATGTTCACTGACCCGCCGCTTCTGATCGAGCGTCTCGCTCGCCGCATCGACGAAACCCGGATTTCGGACGGTATTTGCCGGATCTCACTCGATTCTCCCGGAGTGCGCTGTCTCGGTGAATTGACGGATTATCCATCGGTGATTCGTTCGCTCCGATCCGTGGGAGCTCCCGAATCGATTCTCGAACCGGTGAATGCCGAACGCTCGGCGGCCGTAGTTCGCGAACGTCTTCCCTATTTGCGCAAGATCAGGAATACAGGCACGTTCTGGCGGTTGATGCGGATTCTCAACGACCTGTACGATTACACGACCCCCGAGATTCTCGAATCGGACGTAGATGCGCTGGATGCCAGGGTGTCGGCCGCATCGTTCGACCCTCAATGGGCGCGACAGATTCTGAGCGACCGTTGCCGGATCGACCGGATCGCTTGCGACTTGTCAGGCCGTTCGAAAGGGGTGAATCCGTCGACGGCCGAAGACGCTCTCGGCGTCGGCGTCAGTTACCACTGGAACGCGACGGGGCTGTTGAGCGTCGAGCATCCTTCTAAAAATGCCGCGCGGCATGTGACCCGGCCAGCATATTCGAAAACGCTCGAAGCGACGATCGGCCAGCGACCAGGCTCGCTCGAAGCTTTGAATCGCGGCATTAATGACTATCTGGACCGTACGATCACCGGACAGGTTCGCTTCCTGAGTGCACGGATTTCGACGAAAATCCGCCTGGAACCTGCCGACTCCCATGCGATCGACACGCTGCTGGCCCGGGAAGCCGGCGGCGTTCCGTTGACGGACGACGAAACGGACCAGATCGCCAGCGCCGTCGGCTCGGCCATTTTCGCCTGGGCTCATGAAAATCGGTGCTCGATCGTCCTCCAGGGGCTGGGGCGATCGCCGCATCAGCCTTACGGTTGCCCGGCCTCGATCTCCCGGCTCGCGAAGGCGTTCCCCGGGGCGAAAATCGTGCTGACCGATTATGCCCGCGATTTCGCGCGTCATGTGCATCATCTGGCGGCTTCGCACGCGAATCTCGCACTCGCCGGTTTTTCCGAATCGACATTCGAAACCTCGCTGATCGCCAGCGAAGCGATCGAACGTCTGCAGGTCGTGCCGATCGGCAAGGCGATCGGATTCGTGAGCCTCGCGCCGAACGTGGAATGGCTCTACGCGAACTTTCAGGCCGTTCGTTACGGCGTCGCACAAGGGTTCGTGCAGGCGGTCGAGATCGATCACCTGCACGAAAACCGCATTCAGGACTTGCTGACGGACTCGCTCGAACGTTCGGCGGTCGAATTTCTGGGGATCTGACGTATCGGCCGGTTCCGAGAATTACCCAATCTCATACGAACTCACTTCGACCCGGGAGCATCACACTACCTTGTCCGAACCTCTGCACATCGTTCATTATCCGCACCCTGTACTGAGAACGCGCAGCCGCTCTGTCGAACTGCTGGACGAAAACCTGCGTCGAACCGTGCGGGGGATGTTCGAACTCATGTACGCCGCCCGGGGCATAGGCCTGGCGGCCAATCAGGTGGGCCTTCCGTTCCGGTTTTTCGTTCTGAATCTCACGGCCGATCCGGAGCAACCTGAGCACGAGCAGGTCTTCATCAATCCGGAGATCGTCAAACGACACTCCTCAGACGAAGCCGAGGAGGGATGCCTGAGCCTGCCCGGGCTTTACGCACCGGTGCAGCGAGCCAAGCGCATCCGCACGAAGTCCTACGACCTCGAAGGGAATCTGGTCGAGACCGAAGCCGAAGGATTGCTGGCCCGGGCCATACAGCACGAAATTGACCATCTGGACGGCAAGCTTTTCATCGACTATCTGGGACTTCTGACCCGAGCCAAAGTCGCCAGCCGGATTCGTCATTTCGAGAAAGAGTATTCCGCCGCTCAAACCGCCGGGCTGCTCGCATCGACCGAATCCCTTCAGGCATTCGTCGACGAGATCCGCAAGGGGCAGGGCGTACCTGAGCCGATCCTGCCGCCCCGGCTTCCGGCTGCGGCGGAACGCCCGTCCGAAGCGAGGCAGGAACTTACGTGACTTCGTCGCCTTCGCCCACGCCTCTGTCGGATCCGAGACAGGCCAGGATCGTTTTCCTCGGCACGAAGGATTTCGCCGTACCAGCTTTCGAAACCCTTTGCGACCAAGGCCGGCATGTCGTCGCCCTTGTCACCCAGCCTGACAAGCCCAAGGGCAGGAAGCAGGAAATCGTCGCGACACGAATCCGACAGGCGGCGGAAAATAGAGGCATTCCCGTCCTTCAGCCCGAATCGATCAACACCGATGCCGGACGCGAATCACTCGAATCGCTTCGGCCCGACGTGCTCGTGACCGTCGCTTACGGCCAGATTCTCAAGCCTTTCATTCTGGCAGCCGCCCCCTTCGGAGGGGTCAACCTGCACGGCTCGCTGTTGCCGAAATATCGCGGGGCCGCGCCAGTCGCCAGGGCGATCGAAAAAGGCGAGATGGAGACGGGTGTCACAGTGATTTGCATGTCTCCGCAGGTGGATGCCGGCGGGATGCTGTCTTCGCATGCGACGCCGATCGGCCCGGACGACACCGCTCTGACGCTGGAAGCGAGGCTCGCCCTGATCGGTGCACCGCTGTTGGCGGCGACGCTCGACGATTTTCTCGCGGGGCGCGCGAAGCCGAAATTGCAGGAAGTCGACGCCGCCACGAAAGCGCCAAAGCTCTTGAAGGCTGATGCAGGGATCGACTGGCGAGCATCGGCGTTTACCGTAGACCGATTCATCCGGGCCATGAACCCCTGGCCGCTGGCGCGCACCTGCTTCGAACCTGCGGACGGACGGGAGATCACGAACGTCCTTTTGCTCGATTCAAGGTTAACTCCGGACCCTGCCCCGGCCGGGGCTGAGCCGGGACAGGTCGTCGAAGTTTCGAAATCCCGCCTGCTCGTCGCTTGCGGCGGTGGCGGCACGATCGCACCGAAGATCATTCAAACCGAAGGCCGCAAGCCACTTCCGGCTATCGAGTGGGCACGCGGCGCCCGCGTGACCTGTGGCGATCATTTCCGAACCATCCCTGTTTCCTGAATCTCTGAATCGATCCGAGGAGTTCGAACGATGCGACTTTCGATCTGGAATCAAGCGTTCGCCAGTCTGGCGCTCGCGTGCGGCATGGCAATTTCAGGACAAGCTCAGGAGACGGCCGCCCCGACGCACACGAAAGATGACCTTGCGACGGTCAAGGCCGCTGTCGAATCCGGCAAGGCCGTTCTGCTCGACGTCCGCAGCCCGAAGGAATGGGAGGCAGGGCACATCAAAGGCGCGCCGTTTCTGCCCTGGCTTGACCTCGAAAAGACGAATGGCGCCGATTTCGACAAGCTGAAGCTGGACAAGTCCAAGATCGTCTACACCTACTGTCACATCGGAATCCGATCGCTGAAGGCCGCGACGATGTTCAAGGCGAAAGGTTACGACGCGCGGGCTTTGAAACCCGGTTTCGCCGAGCTGGCTGCGGCAGGCTTTCCGACAGAGAAACCAGCCGCCAAGCCTGCTCACACGAAAGACGACCTTGCGACGGTCAAAGCCGCGGTCGATTCCGGCAAGGCCGTTCTGCTTGACGTCCGCAGCCAGGACGAATGGGATGCCGGCCACGTCAAGGGTGCCGTATTCTCACCGATCTCGGACCTCGAAAAAACGGCCGGAGAATCTTTCCTCAAGCTCAATCTGGACAAATCCAAAGTCATTTACACCCATTGCGGGGCAGGCGGCCGTGCGCTTCGTGCCGCCACGATGCTCAAGGAAAAGGGCTACGACGTTCGCGCCCTGAAACCCGGGTTCGCAGATCTCATCGAAGCCGGATTTCCGGAAGATCAGCCGAAGAAGTGAACGAACCATCGGAATCTTCGCAGCATTCTTCGTGACGGTTTTCAGACGCCGGATTCGAATCCGGCGTCTCACGATTTTTTTCGCGATTGAGAATTACGACGAATGGCCGGCGATAATGTCCGCTGCCAGACGAACAAGCGTACGGAGAACTTTCAGAACCGGAGTATTCTGATGTCGACTGAAATCCCGAGCGGTTCCGATTCGAATTCATTCGACGCAATCCGCAGTTCGCTCGTCGCCGCATGGGTCGTGATCCTGATCATGATCCTGAAAACACCGTCGAAAACGGGATTGGATTTTTTCCTTCTGTTTCTGGCGATCGTGAACCTCGGTCCGTTGTTGATCGGGGCAGTTCCGAAACATCGATCGGTCAGGCCTGAATCGCTGCCGCCGCTTTTCTGATCGATGCAAGGAAGCTGCACTCGATCCTTCGAGGAAAATCGAAGCGATCAAAATTTATCGCGAAGAAACCGGTCTCGGGCTTCGCGATGCCAAGGCCGCGGTCGAAGAATTCATCGCGAAAGCCCCTCGTTTCTGATCGAAAGATTCAAGATACATCCTTGAGATAGAAGTCGATCGACTCCTGAACCCGGCATCTTAGAGCGGTGAGGTATTCCGAAAGCGAATCCGTCTCGGATGACCGATCCGCTCTGTCGATCATCCGTGCAAGGAAGGGCAGTTCTTTCGTCTCGACGCGCAATTGTTCCGGCGATCGGTTCCGGTAGAGCCTCAATGCACAATCGAGCTGACGATACAGGCCGTAGGCTTCCGAAAGTGTTGCCGCCTCTGCGGTCGACAACAGCCCGGAGGTTTCCATCTGGCGTATCACGTTCCATTCGTCCTGTTCGATGGCGGTCGACTCCGCTGTCGAATGGATCAATTGAAGTGCCTGTAAAAACAGCTCGATGGCCTGGGAACCACCTTCGCCCTTTTTCAGATCGTCCTGGCTGTTTTCGATCGCTCGCAAGGATCTTGCCCGAACCGTGGCCAGGTCGTCCCAAATGCGACTTTCGTCCGGCCGCCCGTCCAGCGCCAGCCGAACCAGTTCCGCCCGCAAATGATCCGAGTCGAACCCCTGCACGAACACGGGCCGGGCGCGCAGCAATGCCAGTCGTTCCCACACTCTGGCTTCACCGGAGCGATAATAGTCCTTGAGCTTTTCGAAGGGAACCGAGAGTGATCCGGCGGCACCGAAGGGGCGAAGTCGGGTGTCGACACGATAGAGAAACCCCGGGCCTCGCTCGCTCGTCAGCCGGACGAATCTTCCCGCCAGGTCTTCGAAAAACCGTTCAGCCGCGATCGATTCCTTAGGTGTGATCGCCGGGTCGTCGATCCTGTGCACGAAGACAAGATCCAGGTCACTGTGAAACCCCAGTGACCGGGCCCCCGATTTTCCGAGCGCCAGGATGGCCCAGGAGCCCGGTGGCGACGAATTTCCGGCAATAGCACGTGGCAGGGGTTCGTTCCACAGGGCCTGCGCGATGGCATGAATGATTCGATCTGCGACATCGCTCACCTGGCGGCACATCGAACGTACCGATTCGACGGTCAGGGGCAGGGGATGCCTGGCCGCGATGGCAAGCCAGCAGTCATCCCGTTGATCGCGCAAGGCTGCGAGCCGCTGCGGCGTGATCGGCAGCGTCGCAGAGTGGCCGGGTGCGAGCTGGTCGACGTGATCCGTCGCTTCGTTCTCGATATTTCTGTACCAATGCTCCCAGGCCCGCGGCCGAGCCAGAATCAGATCCGCGACGAAACGATTGTCGCTGGCGATGCGTGCGAAGGCCTCCAGAGCCATCGTGCTGGAACTGAGTGACTCCCAAAGCAAAGCCTTCACGGGCAGAGCTTTCGAGATCGAATCGATATGTGCCAAAGATCCGTCGGGGTCAGGCGTCGTCGCGACTTTCTGAAGCAGTTTCGGTGCGATCGCGGCGAAGAAATGGCGGCATCTGGGCGTCGAGAAATAGGGCTTTTCCTCTCGAGCCATGCATTCGAGATGACGGATCGCGCGGGGTTTGTCTACCAGGCCGAACGAATCGAGAATCCTGGTCTGAACGTCGGGCGGCATTTCCGGGTCGAGGATCAGGTCGGAGACCGGGTCGGCACGCGTCGATTCGTCAGTTCGGAATGCGTCATGCAGCAGGCGGTTCAGTACGCCGTTGTTTTCGTCCGTCGATTTCACGTATTGAGACAGGAACCGTTCGAACGGTCCTTCAGGGCTTTCCCAGGCATTCAGAGGGCTGAAGCCCATCAACAGGGCCAGTGTCCGCCGGCTTTCCGGGCGTTCCGGAATCCGGTGCGTCTGGCGGTCTTCCTCGAGTTGAAGCCGGTGCTCCGTTTTCCGAAGAAATTCGTAATTCCGAAGGAGCGCTTCATGCTCGACAGGAGTCAGACAGCCAGCCGATTTGAGAGCGTGCAGCGACCGGATCGTATTGGCTCCTCGCACGGCAGGCAACGTGCATCCGTTAAGCAACTGAAGAAACTGAACGACGAATTCGACGTCCCGAATGCCGCCGTATCCCGTTTTCACATCCCGCAACGAGACTCCTTCCGACTTCGCCCGGTTTTCGATCCGCCGCTTCATCGCCTGAATTTCGGCGATTTCCACTGCGCTGAGGTACCGCCGATAGACGAACGGCTCGATCAATCTGACGAAGGACGCCCCGAGATCGAGATCCCCGGCACAGGGCCTCATTTTGATGAGAGCCTGTCTCTCCCACGTCCGCCCGGCCGAGTCATAATAATTCAGAGTCTGATCCAGCGACATCAGGATCGGCCCCTGCGAACCCTCGGGCCGAAGTCTCAAGTCCACACGCAAAATCACGGGTGAGCATCCCGCCCCGGCCATGATTTTCAGAAAGTCGCCGATGACGCGCCCGAAATGGTCGACGGCCGATATCGAAGGGCCGCGATCCGTTCGACCTTCATCGTCATAAACGAAAATCAGGTCGACGTCCGAACTGTAATTGATCTCGCTGCCGCCCAGTTTGCCGAGAGCCATGGCAGCGATTCGGCAGGGCTCGCCTGTGGCTTTGCGGGGCTCGCCCGTCATGACGCCGCGCCGATTGACGGACCATCGCAGCGCCCCGCTCAGACAGGCGTCGTCCAGGTCGGTGATTCTGGCCGTAATCGTGCGAACGTCGAACGCCCTGAGGAGATCGTCGGCCGCGATCCGCAAAGTCCACAACCCGCGAATCCGGTGCAGGGCCGTGGCGACCGATTTTTCCGAATCCAGCGAATGAAGTTCGTCCCACACCATGTCGACGAGCACATCCCGATGCGGAAATTCGCCTGTCGCGATCGTTCGAAAGGCCGCATGATGCGCCACTACGAGTTTGGCGACGAACGGCGTCGTGCCCATCAGCTTCAGAAGTTCCAGAAACCCTTCCGGGTCTTTGGACCATTCCTCCACGAGGCGATCCGGATTCGGCGCTGTGCCGATCAGGCGATCGAGCGATGTAAGTGCCAGCGCAGGCACGTTCGTTTCGCCGATCCGTCTCGCGACGAGGTCCAGAAAGCGATCCGCGATCGAAACGTCCAGGATCCTCCGCCGGATGTCGCGAAGATCCCGCAGGAGCGTCGATTTATCACGAAAACCGTAACGGAGGCTCAGACGATCGAGCCACTGGCCGTCGGAATCCTCATCGCCCCGCATCGATAACCCCGAATCTGGGATCATGTTCCGTCATCGACTCAGCGACTTCTGCTGGCGATACTGATACGCCGAAATGATCATTTCCAGTTCGTTTCGGTTCAAATCATGTTTTTTCATCAATTCGCGTTCGTCGGTGCCGCCGCGCAACTGATCACCCACCGAAAGACACAACAGGCAGAGCTTCGGCGGCAGCTTCGGCGGCTTAAGGCTCGCATAATGCAAAGCGACGGGATCGGCTCTTTCGCCCTGATCGTCAAAATTCCAGAATGGCGTGAAACCTGACGCGATCACGCGCAGGAACCATTGCGTGAAATTCGCGGCGATCACGCGGAACGAATCGTCGGCTTCGGAAAAACTGGCGAAGATCGGCGTGTTTCCGTCGAATCCGTCCTGATCGACGATCAGGTCCATATTCACCGGCGAATCGTTCGGGTTTCCGAATTCGTACCAGGATGCCGGCTGCTGCAACAGGACAGGACCTGGCGAAAACCGCACCGTGGGGCCGATGCAGCGTAAGGGGTGGATCCATCGCACGTCGTCGACCATCAGGCCGTCGGAGATCTTTAACCACTCCTTGAGCCCGAACGGGAGCCGAAAGCCGTGCGTCGACTCCCATTGCGCAAGTGCCGATTCGGAAACAGGGGGGCCGAACTCGATCGAACGAAATGCAGCCCCCTCGTGGAGCCCGACGGAATCGCCACCTGACGCGACGGCCGATCGCCATCGGTCAAGGACGGATTCCAGGCTTTGCCGGACTGACATGGTACGAGACATCGTCATGATGGGGCGGTCGAATCGAGATCGCAACTGAGCGTCAGGGAATGACGGGCAAAGACCAGGCAGCGGGGCGACTATGCGTGACGCGGTCCGTCACGACTTCGGCGAACATCGTCACGGCCGAAGCCGAGACGACTCTGACCTTCGAATACGTTCCGATCAGGCGTGAATTGCCTTCGAAAACGCAAATGCGGTCCGTGATCGTCCGGCCAGTCATCTGCACTGGCCCGGAAACCGACGCGATATCGCCAGTGAAGGCCTTTGACGGCCCTTCCACCAGCACCTCGAATTCCTGGCCGACGAACGCCTGGTTATCGGCCTGGCTGATCGCGGACTGAACGGCAAGAAGATCGTTATTGCGACGTTTCTTGACCTCTTCCGGAACGTCGTCGGCGTAAAGCTCGAACGCTTTCGTGCCAGGGCGGGGGCTATATTTGAAGATGAAACTGTTCTTGAACCGGCTCCGCTTCACCAGTTCCACCGATTTTTCGAACGAATCCTCGGTCTCGCCGCAGAAGCCGACGATAAAATCGCTGGAAACGGCACAGTCGGGCACGGTCTCGCGAATCCGGGCCATCATTTCGTCGTACTGTGCCACGGTGTAGAGACGCTTCATCCGTCGCAACATTTCGTCGCACCCGCTCTGGGCAGGTACATGCAGATACCGGAAGACCTTCGGGAGGTCGCGAACGGCCTGAAGGAGGTCGTCGGTCATGTCTTTCGGGAAACTCGTGATGAACTTGATGCGCCGCAGATCCGCGATTTCGCTCAGATCGTTCAGAAGGTCGGAAAGCCGCCAATGCCGGCCGTCGCCCGTGCGGAATTTATAGCTGTTGACCGTTTGCCCAAGAAGCGTGATCTCGGAAACGCCCTGATCGACCAGCAGGCGGGCTTCCTCGATGATTTCCGCCGGGTCACGGCTCTGTTCCGGGCCACGAGTCGCCGGTACCACGCAGTAAGTGCAGAACTTGTCGCAACCCATCATGATGCGAACGAACGCCTGATACGGGCTCGTACGCATCGCCTGTTCGCGAATCGGGTCGAATTCCTCGAAGCTGTCCACGACTTCCAGCTTCGTACCGCCAGTGCGTGCCTTGCTCACGGCCAGCTGCGGCGTTTTTTCCGACCGGGCTTTTTCGAGCAATTCCGGCACCCGGGCAAGCTGGCCTGGCCCGACGACGATATCGACGAACGGCGCCCGCTTGAGAATTTCGTCCTGATCCTTCTGGGCCATGCATCCCAGCACGCCGATCGCCACGTTCGGCCGTTTCTTCTTGAGCGACTTGAATCTGCCCAGGGCCGAATAGATCTTGTCTTCGGCATGCTGTCGCACGGAACAGGTGTTGAACAGTATCGTGTCCGCCGAAAGCGGATCGTCCGTCAGTTCATAGCCCTGAGAGCGCAATCTGGCGATGACCAGCTCGCTGTCCAGAACGTTCATCTGACAGCCAACGGTGTCGACGAACAATTTGGGCCGGTGGTTCGTGCCTTCTGTCGCTTCGCTCATATCCTGACTTCGCATTCCTTACGAATTCCTGCCGCGTTATCCATAAAATTTACCCGATTCCATGACACTCAGACAAGGGATTCCCCAGCGAATCCTGCGGAGAAATCCTCACCGAAATAGTTCCGTGATCGACAACTGCGCCATTCGCCACGTTTGTCGTCATTTCGGTCGCGCCGACCCGCTCCGTTTTCGATCCACGATTTTCCGTCTCTGGGAACTTGACTTCGAAGCGAAATACCACTAAATTGCTCTACATGTGACGGGCGCATAGCTCAGTTGGCTAGAGCGCACCCCTGATAAGGGTGAGGTCCGAGGTTCGAATCCTCGTGCGCCCATTCACTTTTTCACGCGACGCACCTGCGTCGCGTTTTTTTTTCAGGGCGGCACGGTCTGCAGGAGCCACGAATCTCAGAGGTTTCGACACCCCGGGATCCCTGAGCCCCAGCCCGGGTCGTTTTCGTATTCATCGATTTCCAGGCTGCGCTGCGAACTTCGCCAAAGACATATCTGCACTGAAGCTCAGGGCTTACGATCAAGCCGGCCTTGAAAAAGAGTGGCTGCGGCATCCTGCCGCGGTGCACACGACCGGAATGCCGTCGTTTTCACCAATTCACTTCGAACGATCGTTTCGAAGATTCGCCCCGAACGCAGACACCGGCTGGATGCCGACGCCACAATCATCACAACAGTGTCTGCGGCATCCTGCCGCGGTGCACATCTCCGGAACGCCAACGATCGAACCCATGCATTCCGAACTTCGAGAAAATCCTCCCGAGCTGGAGTGCATGGATCCCGGGCTCAGTTGCCAGATGGCATTGCCGGACAAGAAAAAAAGGAGGCCAGAATTGGCCTCCTTCTCACTGAATTCGATCATCGAAGATTCGGGAACGGGAAGGGCACCTCACGATCGACGATCGCGTCGATCGTTCCGCTACGGCCCGGCATCGTGCCCGAGGATCAGTCTTCCTCGTCGATATCGCCGTAATCCTCGTCGTCGCCGTCGTCTTCGACTTCGGCTTCGCCAGACTCGTCCACTGACAGAATCACGTCTTCCAGCTCGACGATCTCAGGCTTGGGAATCGAGGCCCCAAGACCCGGCGCGTCCGGCGGAATTTCGATCTTCTGCTTCTGAATGAAATGGTTGCCTTTGCCCTTCTCGTTCAGTTCCTTCACCTTCTTTTCGGCTTCTTCCTTCTGGTTGAAGTCGAATTGGGCGATCGGTTTGAACGAATCGTTCATCACTACCCAGACAACGCGCTTGCGTGCGGCAGGCTTGACGGCTTTGACCTTCGGAACCCGCACCGCCTTGGCCTTCGCTCGCGATTTGGGCTTAACTTCGACTTCCTCATCGACGTCGCCTTCGATCGGATCGGCATCGACTTCCATCGGATCAGGCTGTTCCGCCGCTTCGTACTGTCGCCGCAACTCACGACGGTT
This sequence comes from uncultured Isosphaeraceae bacterium, assembly GCA_964608915.1. Taxonomy (GTDB): domain Bacteria; phylum Planctomycetota; class Planctomycetia; order Isosphaerales; family Isosphaeraceae; genus QWQI01. Next base: position 37,722 of record CAZSQA010000004.1, on the reverse strand, counting down.
CTGAACTTTACGAGCCATACTTTCAGTTCCTTCCCGAATCGCTGTCCGGACTCGGCAACCCAACGTCGAAGGCGTTGCCGTCACTCGCTCGCCCTGGAGCGGGACGCCAGGCGATAAGACAAGTCGTCTATCATAACGATTCGGAGGAAGGAATCAAGAATACCTGGTTCAGGTCGCACGCGCACCAACGGCACGTTTCGATCCACCGAACCCATGACGACGCCGAGCCCGCGACGATTCGCCCGCTTCGATTTTCCGGAGTCGTTGACTTGAGCGAGGCACCACTTTAGGATGCGTTCGAGGGAATTTATGCGGCATGTCCCGGACCATCAGGCCGGGAAGCTTCGTATCCGTATTTCCTCTCATTAGGTCGGACGACCCCCAAAGGGTCGTTGAGGTTCGATTCCTCGCTCCTGGTTTCGCCGGGCCTTTCACGAAAAGGCTTGCGCCTTGGGTCAGATCCGTGACGCCTTGCGGGTTTCGTCGCCGGATTCCAGCTCGATGAACGCCCCCGCTGAAACGGTTCGGAACGCCCGGCGAAATCCTCTCATACGACCGTTCGCATGGCGAACGAAGGCCACTCAGGATCCACAAAGAACACCCGCATGGAAGACTCCTTCCCGACTGGCGTTTACGTCATCATCGCGACCCTTGCGCTGGCTTCTCTCCTGGCGATCGGGATGCGGGTCTATCGTTGGCTGGATTCGATCTACCCGCTCATTACGATTCACGAATATGAGCGGGCCGTTCGTTACGTCGAAGGCAAGCTCGCGGGTGTCGTTGAACCAGGGCAGTTCCGATACCGCGCGGCGAAGACCGAGCTTGTGATGGTCGACATGCGAGAGCAGACGGTCGTCGTCCCCGGCCAGGAAATTCTGAGCGCAGACTCGCTCGGGTTCAAAATCTCTCTCCAGGCGAACTACCGCATCGCCGATCCGGTCAAATCCCAATCGGTCGTAGCGAACTATTTCGTCACGCTTTACGCCGATATTCACGCGGCTTCGCGGGCCGTCGTCGAAGCCATGACGGGCGACGAAATTCTGGCCAATCGGGCTGCGATCGGCTCGAAAGTTGAGGCCCAGGTGAAGGAAAACGCCGGTCGATACGGGATCGAAATCGTTTCTCTCACGGTTCGCGACTGCATGCTGCCCGGCAACCTGAAGCAGATTTACGCCAAGGTCGCCGAAGCGAAGCAGGAGGGGCTGGCGGCTCTGGAGCGAGCCCGGGGGGAATCCGCCGCAATACGCAATCTCGCCAATGCCGCCAGAGCGATGGAAAACAACCCGAATCTCAGCTACTTGCGGCTCTTGCAGACGATCGAAAAGAACGGCGGAAGTTCGATGTTCATACTCCCGCCGGCCTTGGGAGATCTGATCAAGACATCTCAAACGAGCCGGCCTCAAGCGATGCCTGGCGAATCGAACGACTGACGGCCGTGCGGACCGAGTGCCGGGTCAGGCCAATCGGTTTTATCGATGCCCCCAGGCGACATCCGAGGCTTCGAAAATCGGGCCTTCGATGCACACGCGTTTGAGGTCGGTGGAGCCATCCGGCTGACGAATCGGGGCCACGCAACTGAAACACGCGCCGAAACCGCAGGCCATCTGATTTTCGAGCGAGACCAGGCAACGCACTTGCCTTTCGGCGGCCCAGGCGGCCACTGCGGCGAGCATCGGCTCCGGCCCGCATGTGACGATCAAATCCGGCCGGTCGGTTGCCGGCAAGTTCGCCCATGAATCGGTCATGAGATCCGTCACTCGCCCCGCAGCACCCACGCTTCCGTCGTCGGTACAGAGCTTGACGTCGATCCCCTGATCGCGAAAATCGTCCAGGGGCGGGATCCATGACTTCGACCTGGCGCCATAGATCATTCGGATCGAGGATCCTGCGGTCGGCTCTAAGGTTATGCCGCCGAACGGCGAGCGCCCCGTCCACCACTTCGCCAGAGCCAGAAACGGCGTGTAACCGATTCCACCAGCGATGAACCAAACGCGACGCGCGCCAGGGGCTTCATCGAACGAGTGGCCCAGAGGCCCCCAGATCCTCACCGATTCACCGATCGGCAACTGCGAAAGCCGCTTCGTGCCCCGGCCGAAAATCTGGTAGATGACGTCGAGAGAAACGGCCTGATCGGCGGAGTCTCGCTGGACGTCGTAAACGGCCAGCGGGCGGCCCAGCAGAGGGTCATTCCCCCAGGCGGACCGGATCATCACGAATTGGCCTGGGCGAATTTTCGCGGCGATCGCTGGTGCAGCGATTCGCATACGAAATAACCACGGCCGGTATTCGTGATTTTCCAGAATCACGGCATCCGTCTGCATCTTCGTAAAATTGTCGTTCATTCGAATCGCGGCCATTCGATTTTCGCCCGAACGTGATCAGCCCTTCGGTCGCCGGCGACGCGGCGGCAAACTTCGGCTGGGGCCGCCCCGGCGTTTGGGGTTCGCCGTGCCTGGCTCGCCAGAAGTACCCATGACAGTTCGGTTCGGTTTTTCGGGTCGATCGTCCCGCGAAATTCCTGGACGTCCTTTCCCGGCTGACTTCGCCCCGCCTGGGCGAGCAGGAGGCCGGCCTTCGCGGTTCGACGGGCGGGGTGGACGATCGCCACGCGTACCACGGGAGTCGCCCCGCGGCTCAGGCCGAGCCGGCCGGTCGCCCAGATCCATGCGGTCCGTGAAGACCAGTTCTTCTTCCTCGACAATGCGTGGGGGCGGTTCAGGCCTTCTTCGCGCAGCGGGTCTGCCGGGGCCGGCGTCGGCACCTGGCCTGCTTCTGGCCGGGCGTTCCGTATCCCGACCGAATCGACCTGGCTTACGTGCGGCCGGTCTCGACGAATCGCCGCCATCTTCACCGCGCACGAATCGACCCGGCTTACGTTCTGCCGGCCTCGAAGAATCGCCGCCGTCTTCGCGTCGAACGAATCGACCTGGCTTACGATCTGCCGGTCTCGACGAATCGCCGCCGTCTTCGCGCCGAACGAATCGACCTGGCTTACGATCTGCCGGTCTCGACGAATCGCCGCCGTCTT
>CAZSQA010000004.1:0-34594 GCA_964608915.1 uncultured Isosphaeraceae bacterium | reverse complement strand
CACCGCGAACGAATCGACCTGGCTTACGTGTCCCGGGTCTTTCGCCTTCCGACCTGCCTCTCGGCCCGGGTCTCTCTTCGCCACGCGGCCTCGGCGCAGGTCTGCCAGGCGCTCTTCGCGGCCGATCGTCCTCGGCGGCGCCTGCGGAGGTCGAGGTTCTCAGGTGGTCGACTTCCGCTTCCGTGAGCGTCCGCCAGTTGCCTTCGCTCAAGCCCTTCAACTGCAACGGGCCGATGGCGACGCGAAGTAGCGAAAGCACTTTATGTTCGAGCCGGGCAAGCATGCGGCGAATTTCGCGATTCTTGCCTTCCGCGAGAACGACTTCGAGGACCGTCACATTTCCACGGCGTGCGACGATCCGTGCGCGCCTGGCCCGGACTTTGCCCTCAGCCAGCCAGACCCCTTCGGTCAGCTTGTCGATGACCTCCTGGCCCGCATCTCCAGCGACCGTAACGCGATAAGTCTTTTCGACACCGTAGCTCGGATGCGTGAGCCGCTGAGCCAGAGCACCGTCATTGGTCAGAAGCATCAGGCCTTCACTGTGCCGGTCGAGCCGGCCGACGATGAAGATGCGTTCACGTGCCTTGGGAACGAGATCCAGGACGAGCGGCCGGCCGGATGGGTCCTCCGACGTGCTTACATAACCCTTCGGCTTGTAGACCAGATAATGCACGTGCGGCTCAGGTTTGATGCGCTGGCCGTCCACCGTGATTTTCGCAGCCGCGGGATCGACCTTCGTGCCGAGTTCACGAATGACCTCGCCATCGACCGTCACCCGGCCTTCCAGTATCAGGAGTTCGCAAGCCCTGCGCGAACCGATACCTGCCTGAGCCAGCACCTTATGCAGCCGATCGCCGCCGGAAGATGTCTCGGTATCCGGCTTCGATGCCCGAGGCGTTCGGGGCTTTGGGGTCGCGGTGCGCGAGGTTTCACGCTTCGGGGGCCCGGAAGAGCCAGGTCGGGCCGATTTCGGGCGGCGTTTGGGATCGGGTGATCCAGGTCGGTCGGAACGGGGGCGGGCCATCTTTCGAATCGTCTTTCTGCATCCTCGCCGGATGCACTTCGCACTTCTTCACTTGAATCGTTCGATCGGTTTCCGGCCTGTTCGGCCGGGCCGCGGGCAATACAGGCCCCGCAGCTTATCCAGGCGGTAACACGTCAGTCCGCCAGCTTTTTTCGCGGCCTCGATTTCGAACCAGCGGAGCGGCCCTGCGACGATTTCGGAGGTGTTTCCGCGCCGGTGAGTTCGGCTGGCTTCGGTTCCGGTATCTCGGGCATTTCGTGAGCCAGGCAGTGCAGGGTGCCGAAGCCCCAGACAAGGTCCACGGCGTGAATGCCCGTGACTTCTCGACCAGGGAAGCAGTCTGCCAGTATGGACAAAGCCGTGCGATCCGCGGGATCGTTGAAAGTCGGCGCGAGAACGACCTTATTCGCCACGTAAAAGTTCGCGTAGCTTGCCGGCAATCGCTGACCTTCGAACTCGACGGGCCTGGGCATCGGCAGTTCGATGACGTTCAGGCGCCGGCCGCCCGGCCGCGCGGCTTTCAGCCGCCTGGCGTTGTCGGCGAGGGGCTCGTAATTCACGTCCGCACGGGAAGATTCGACGACAGTCACGACGGTGTCGGCAGTGACGAACCGGGCCAGATCATCGACATGCCCGTGCGTGTCGTCACCGGCGATCCCCTGGCCGAGCCAGATGACGTCGTCGATCCCGAGCGTTTCGGCAAAAAGGCGGTCGTAATCTTCCCGGGTCAGGCCAGGGTTCCGGCACTGCGTTTCGGAGAGCAGGCATTCTTCCGTCGTCAGCAGAACACCCTGGCCGTTGGTGTCGATCGCTCCACCTTCGAGAACCACCCGGTGGCGGTCTTCACCGACATGCACGAACGGTTTGAACCGATCGATGCCGTACGCGCGGGCTACGTGCCTCGGCAGTTTGGCGTCTCTGGCGTAGTTGTCGTACTTGGCCCATGCATTGAACTTCCAGCAGACTGCCGCACGGCGGGAACCCAGTGGATCGTCGTCCGAATCCTCGACCCCCTGGCGAACGAGGAATGACGGCAGGCTGTCACGCAGCCAGCCCCGGTCGGTCCGCCACTCGTGAAAGACGATCCTGTCCAGATCCGCTCCCGCACGGGTGAGCGTCTCCGCGACGTCGTCCAGCCGCTTGCGGGAAGGCACGATCAGGTCGACACGTTCGGACCGGCTCAAATGCCTGACGATCTCAGCGAAAACCCAGGGAATCGGGCCGAACTTGCCGGGCCAGTCTTCTTCCTGATGAGGCCACGCGATCCAGGTGGACTCATGCGCTTCCCATTCCGCGGGGTGGCGAAAGTTCAACTCGGCCGGGGTGGGACGAACGTCCCCGGCTGCCGCTTCGGCAGCGGCGTCGACCGCCTCAAAGGGTTCGTCCGCGATATGGTCAATGCGTTCGTGTTTCATCGTCTCTTCAGATTTCGGTCTGTCCGACCGTGCGGAGCGTTTCATTTGCCGAAGCGCCTTGTGAGAACGCCGTAAAGATCGGTTCTCCGGTCCCGGAGAAACGGCCAGTTGCGCCGAGTCTGCTCGATCGCTTCAAGATCGCAATCGACGATCAGAATGGCCTCTTCCGTATGAGACGCGGTCGCCAGCAGCCGGCCGAACGGATCCGCCACGAACGAACCGCCCCAGAATTCCAGGCCGCCATCCGCCGGACCTTCGTGCCCTACGCGATTTACGCTGATGACGTAGAGCCCGTTCGCGATCGCGTGCGATCGCTGAATCGTCCGCCAGGCATCATATTGAGCTTCGCCGAATTCGGCTTTTTCTCCAGGGTGCCAGCCGATCGCCGTCGGATAGAAAAGGAGCTGGGCACCGTCGAGCGCCGTCGCCCGGGCGGCTTCCGGATACCATTGGTCCCAGCAGACGAGAACACCTATCTCCGCATTGGGAGTGTGGCTGGCATGGAAGCCCGTGTCACCCGGTGCGAAATAGTATTTTTCGAAAAACAGCGGGTCGTGCGGAATATGGCTCTTCCGGTACAAGCCCGTCAACTGGCCGCTGGGCAGCAGGATCACCGAAGTATTGTGATAAAGCCCGGGCGCGCGCTTTTCGAAAAGGCTCGCGACAATAGTGACGTTCAGCTCACGGGCCAATTTTCCGAGTTCGTCCGTCGTGAGGCCCGGGATCGGTTCCGCCAGGTCGAAAAGTTCGATATCGTGCGTCTGGCAGAAATAGAGCGATCGGAACAGCTCCGGCAGGCAGATCACTTCGGCCCCCTCGGATGCCGCCTGACGCACCATCTCCACGGCATGAGCCATGTTCTTCCGAGGTTCGGAAACACAGCGCATTTGAATCGCACCGACTTTGACGATCGACTTTTCGGCCACTTTCCCGAACACCTCTCTCGGCGCGGCGTGATTGCCGCTATCTTTCCGCACGACATTCGTTTCGATACGCCCCTCGACGCGAACCTTCGACCGAACGCCAGCCGATCAGACTGGCGTTTCGCTCGCATCGCATCTTCGACGCATCTTCGAAGAGACAGCATTATCATATCAATCCTGGCAAGTCATCGAAACCGGCCAACGCCGAAGACGCTCAATTTCCACCACGAAACGGGCCACGCGATCCCTCGATATCGAATTGCGGAAATGTCGCCGGAAAGCGACACGCAGGACGGGAAATTTCCGAGACTGGCTTTGACGCTTCTCCGCCTGTGCGGCATAATCCGAAGAATCCGGACAGAAGCGAATCGAAGTGCATGATTCGAAAGCTCACGGAATGTCGATGGGAAGTACAGGACGCGGCTTCCATCCGAAAGCGAATCCGTCAGATCGAACCGCTCAGGCCATGTCCGTACAGGGAAATGGATTGACCGAATGGACAGACATGACCCCGCCCACAAGCGGATTTCTCACCCCTCCGTGAGCAGCCGGCCGCTCGTGACTTCAGGCGTCAAGCCTCGCCCGGCGGTCTTTCGAGCCCTCGGAAAGAACGATCCACCGGAATCGGTCGATATCCGTGGCGCGATTTACCAGCGCGTCCGGATCTTCAAACACGACTCCTGGGCCGCCACGGCGCTCTATTCCAGCGAGAAACACGGCCAGGTCATCTGCAAGTTCAATCGATGTCAGGGAATCGGCCCGATTCCCATGTCCTGGCTAGGCCGCATTCTTGCCGGCAACGAATCTCGCATCCTCAAACGGCTGGCCGACACCGGGCAGGTTCCATTGATCCTCGGCGAAGTGCGTGCCGACGGACACGTCATGCCGACGGCGATCGCTCGCAAATTCGTCGAAGGCCACCCGCTTGGCCACCGCGAAGCCGTGCACGAGGAATTCTTCCCCCGGCTCCGCTCGCTGCTTGACCTGATGCACGCCCGCGAGCTGGCATATGTCGACCTTCACAAACGGGAAAACGTGCTGGTCGGCGACGACGGGCTGCCCTATTTGATCGACTTCCAGATCAGCTACTCTTCCCCTCAGGGGCTCGTCCGCTACCTTTTTCCGTCGAAATGGCTCCTGTCCATTCTTCAGAAAAGCGATCTGTATCATCTCGAAAAACTGCGTCGAAAGTCGCTGCCGGCAGACCAGGCCAATGCCATCGAAATTCGCCGGCCATGGTGGATCCGACTCCACCGGGCAGTCGCGATGCCATACCGCCAGACACGCCGCAAACTCTTCGTAGCGATGAAGATCCGAAGCGGAAAAGGCCGAGTTCACACCGAACACTTCACCGAAGAAGCCCTCAGGGACGAAGTGGCCGTCTGACATTCGACCGGGTTCCGGCCGCCGCTGAGGATTTCTGAGCGGCCGCGAACGCCGTCAGGTCAGAACGATCTCGTGGACGATTCCACGTAAGTCCATTTCGAATTCGATTTCACGTACCGGCGGATCGGTCACGTACCAGCTCAGGCCTCTCTGCCATGCGCTGGAAAGCTGCTCGGCGAAGACGTTACGGATGATTCCGTCGAGCGAATGACGCGTGTAGACGTCGACGGAAGTCACCAGCGGCCAGTCGCCCCCCAGCGCACGCATGCGGTGATGCATCAAACCGAGCACGAAGGCCGCTTTTTTCTCGAGCCCTTCGGCCGTGACATCGCCCCGGGCGATGATCGACTCGGCGTCGAGCTTGCCCTCAGGCAATTCGCCGCCACCCGCGACCACGAAAGTTCGGCGTGAATGTTCGACCGTGGGGCGTGTGCACGAAAAACCATGCAGAACGACCTCATGCGGCGCACCGTAAACCGGCGCGACGTTAGTACGAGCGACAGGATTGACGCCATCGACGAAAATGCCCCAGGATTCGAGAATCGCCGCATATTCGCGATTCAGTTCCGCGAAGCCTTCGAACGTGAAAGGAGAGGGCGAACGCAATTCGATGCCGCACAGCGATGCGAGCGGACGTCCGATGCGTCGCAGTTCGCCGGAAATCCGGTCCAGCCCCTCCCGATAAGGCAAAGCCCGTTCGAAAACGCAGTGCACGATTTCGAAACCCGGGCGAGCCACGACTCCACATGAGTAAGGTGCGATTCCGGGAAGAAATCGATAATCGCCGTTCGGGTGCTCGATCAGTGCCATTCGCAATATCTCCCTGTTTGATCCATGAGCCAAGAGACGACTTCAAGATACGGCAGAAACGTCATCGCCCGAAGTCTCCTGCACGACTTCACCAATGACGTAAGTCTTCTTGTCCTGAGACTCGTAGTAGGTGCGCATGACCATCTCGGCCACCAGGCCCAGCATCACGCTTTGAACCCCGGTCAGAAAGAACATCACGGAAAGCAGCGGCAGCGGAGTTTCGATGAAACTCTTCGGCCCGAAGCCCGTGAGCGGTTTGTGGAGGAATTTGTAGTAGAGCATCAGAGCGAACATGGCAAGCGACATGAGGATCGCATAGAGCCCCAGTCGGCCGAAAAAGTGAATCGGCCGCTGCGAATAACGCTGCTGGAAGCGAATCAGAATCAGGTCGAGAATCACGTTCCAGGTACGTCCGATACCATACTTCGTCACACCGGCTGTACGGGGCCGGTGGTTCACGACCATTTCCGTGACTTTGCCGCCCTGCCAGGAGGCGAAAATCGGCACGAACCTGTGCATCTCACCGTAAAGCCTGACGCCTTCGAGAACTTCTCGACGATAGGCCTTCATCGTGCAGCCGAAGTCGTGAATACCGACACCCGAAAGCCTGGCGATGATCCTGTTCGCGGCCTTCGACGGCAATCGGCGGTTCAAATATTTGTCCTGACGGTTTTTGCGCCAACCTGAGACGACGTCGAACCCTTCGTCCAGCATCGCGCGCAGGCGGGGGATATCGGCCGGGTCATTCTGCCGGTCGCCGTCCATCGGGATCAGTACGTCGCCCCGGGCCTGGTCGAGCCCCGCGGATAGAGCCGCTGTCTGGCCGCAATTGCGTCTGAGAAGGACAAGACGCGTATGGGCGGGATCAGCCGCCTGAAGCGTGCGAAGCACTTTGCGCGTTGCGTCACGAGAGCCGTCATCGACGAAGAGGATTTCGAACGTATAGCCCGAATCGCGAAGTGCTGCATGGATTTCGGCATGTAGTGGGGCGACGTTGTCTTCCTCGTTGTAAACGGGGATGATGATCGAAAGATCCGTTCGCTTTCCGCTGATCTGAGGCATCTTACGTCCCGTTCGCTCGCATACGCACACCCTGTTACGCTTATCCGCCCACGAACTGGCTCAGATAGCGTCGGCTTATGGCCAATGACTCGATCCGTTTCGCGAGAGTCCCTTCGAAGGCCCTGTCTTCGACTTCGACCACCAGGGGGCCATCGTAGCCGGTGTCCGCCAGAGTTCCCAGAAACTCTCCCCAGCGGACGTCGCCCATGCCGGGTAACTTGGGCGAATGCCATAACTTCGGATACGAAAAGACGCCGTGTTCGTTCAGGCGGGCGCGGTCGATCCGTACATCTTTCGCATGGACATGAACCAGGCGATCCCGGAATTCGTGCAGCACGCCGACATAGTCCATCATCTGCAGCACGAAGTGGCTGGGGTCAAAATTCAGCCCCCAGCTCAGGCTGGGAATGTCGGCGTACATCCTTCTCCAGACCGCGGGCGAAACGGCCAGATTCTTGCCGCCAGGCCATTCGTCAGCCCCGAACGACATCGGGCAGTTCTCGATTCCGATTCGCACCCCCGCCTGTTCGGCATGCGCGACGATCGGCCGCCACGTCTCCAGAAACCGGGGCCACTGGTCATCGATCGACTTCGAAGGGTCACGCCCCACGAACGTATTGGCCACGTTTACCCCAAGGGCGTTCGCCGCATCGATCACCCGGCGGATCTGATCCACAGCCGCGCGGGATTCGGCGTCGTCCCGAGCGAGCGGGTTCGGATAATAGCCGAGGCCGGAAAGAGTCACGCCATAACGATCGATCAGTTCATGAATTCTGGCGATTTCGGCGGCATCCAGCCGGGAAACGTCGATATGCGTGACCCCCGCATAGCGGCGTTCCGCCTTGCCGACTGGCCAGCACATCGCCTCGACACACGAATAGCCCAATTCGGAAGCCGTTTTCAGGACGTCTTCCAGCGAAAGTTCCGGCACGATCGCGGATACGAATCCCAGCTTCATCGCAAGCCTCTCCCCCCAGGTCCGGCTTTCGCCGTGAACGAACGAATCACCTTGCGGTGGCAAGGGTTTCGCTTATCCTAGCCAGCTTCCGCCGCCTGATCCAGCGTCGCCAGTCTCGCCAGTTGCGGACACATGCGAGCGATGGCGATCACGACGAGAATCGTCGCCGTTCCTCCCACCAGTACACTGCCCACCGGCCCCCACATTGCAGCCGTCAGCCCCGATTCCAAAGCCCCCAGCTCATTCGATGAGCCGATGAAAAGCCCGTTCACGGCGGCCACCCGCCCTCGTAGAACGTCAGGCGTGCGGAGCTGGACCAGGTTGTGTCGGATGACCACACTGACGTTATCGAACGCTCCGAGAAGCCCGAGCATCAACATGGAAAGAGCGAAATGACGCGACAGTCCGAAGCCCAATGTCGCCACGCCGAAAGCGATGACGGAGAGAATCAGCAAGCGGCCGATGTCATTTCGCGGCGGGTGATACGCCAGAAAAAGCCCCATCGCGAAAGCCCCGATCGGCGGGGCCGCCCTGAGCCAGCTATATCCGATGACACCGACGTGCAGGATGTCACGAGCGAACATCGGCAGCAAGGCCGTGCAGCCCCCGAAAAACACGGCGAACATGTCGAGGGAAATCGCGCCGAGGATCACGCGGTCACGCACCACGTGGCGCAATCCGTCCAGCCAATGGCCGGAATCATGCCCCGCACTGGCGACAGGACTTCTCAGAGGTTTGCCGATGCCTCGCGGCAGCGACAGGAAACAGCAGAACATCGTGAGAGCACAGCACGCATCCGCCCAGTAGACTGCCGCGTAACGGAACCTGGTCGCGCCGGCGAGACTGACGATCAATGCACCGAGAGCAGGCCCGACCGTCGCCGCCAGGTGCATGGCGGACGAATTCCATGTGATGGCGTTGGTGAGCGAATCCCCCGGGACGAGCCGCGGCAGGATGGCGACCCTCGAAGGATTGTTCAGAACCTTCGCCAAACCCATGCAGGCGAGAAGAATCAGATATGTCGAGACACGTGGGTCATCGACTCGTGTGCCAGTTTCGCCGAGCGTACCGATAAGCCACTCGACGGCATGATTCGAATGCCGGATCAGCGAATGATCGGGCAATCGCACCAGGCCGGCGCTGAAAGCCCCCAGAGAACAGGCGGAAGCCGCCATTAGAGCTTGCGCGATCAGGACGATCACGCGACGGTCGAAAGTGTCGGCGAGCGACCCGGACCACAGCGCAAGCACAAGGACAGGAAGTACTTGAGCCAACCCGACCAGCCCGAGGACCGTCGCCGAGCCAGTCAGCTCGTAGAGTTCCCAGCCGATCGCGACGGCGACCATCTGCTGACCGAGTATCGCGAACGCCGAGCCGAACCAATAACGAGAGAAACCTGGCACATGAAATGCCCGGAAGCCACCGTTCATCGCCGAATTCGGATGCGTCATGGCAGCGGCAGACTCGCTGGAATCCGGAATTCGGTACGGACGAACGGTTCGATCGGAAACTCAGCTCGCGGCAATGATGGTCAGGCCGATTTGGCGGCTTGCGCTGAAGTCAGGATTTCGAGCGTTCGCTTCACCAACGCCGAAGCCAGTTCGATCGCCTCTTCGGGCGAACTCTTGAGTTCCTGAATCGTCTGAAACTTCTGGATCAGCCGGGCGTCAAGCAGCCCCGGCTTGACGTACTGGACATCGACGGCCACGAGCAGGCAGCGCAGGCCATATTCCCGTAAACCCTTGGTGTAAACCAGGGCTCGAATGCAAGCGAACATGGCTTCGTAGCTGAGGAAAATGATGTCAGCCTTGTCGCCCTTCTGATACGAATGGATGTTGGTCGCGGCTTCGAGCCGGTCGGCCGCCATGTTCAGAAGGCCCGGAACTCGCGAAGGGGCGTCGGAATCCTCGAAAAGATAGGGGCTTTCGAGACATTTCTGCAGGTTGTTGATGATGGCCATGTACGTTTCGCCTCAGTCTTTGTGCGTCGAATCTTCGAGAGCGGTCTCGGTCGATCGTGACTTCCGGATCAGGGTTTAGGGGCTTCCGCGGCCGGGGCAGGGGCCGCTTCGGTCGTGGGTGCGGGAACAGGCAGGATCGTTCTCACCACTCCACGTTCTTCACTCGCGACTGGTCGCTCCGCGAATCGAAGTCCGCTGCGGGAAACGACTTCCATATCTTCGAGCAAAGCCGCGGGCTGGAACCCGAAAAACAGCGCGAGACCCGCGCCGACGGCAAGCGGCAGGGAAACTTCGGGGCCCATGTTCTGCAGCGGCTTGCGATCGCTCTCTCGCAGGAAGATGGCTTTCAGAATGCGGACATAGTAAAAGGCCGACACGACCGAGTTGAACAATCCGAGAGCGACGAGGCCGATCATCGTGACCTTGTCCTGGCCGCCGACGTTCAGGGCTTCCATGAACATGTAGAGCTTGCCGAAGAAGCCGGCGGTCGGCGGAATGCCGATCATCGAGAGCATCAGGACACACACCGCGACGCCCACGTAAGGGTGGCGGCGTCCCAGGCCATTGAGATCGTCCACATCTTCCGTTCCCCGGTCCCGATCGAGCCAGGCCGCCAGAGCGAAGCCGGCGATCGTCGTCAGCCCGTAAATCACCAGGTAGAAGAACAGGGCCGCGGCCGCTTCCTCGCGACGCGTGCTGATCCCGACCGCGATCACCCCGACGAGCATGTATCCGGCATGCGCGATCGACGAGTAAGCCAGAAGCCGCTTCAGGTTGGTCTGCCCGAGAGCCGCGAAATTGCCGTAGGTCATCGTGGCGGCCGAAATCAGTGCCATCAGACCCACCCAGCCAGGTGAGGTCGGGCTGGTCGTCGTGGACCAGCTTCCCAGAGCGCCGCCCATCACTTTGACCATCGCCACAAGACTGGCGAGCTTCGAGCCGGATGCGAGCCAGGCCGCGACCGGAGCAGGGGCTCCTTCGTAAGCGTCAGGCGCCCACTGATGAAAAGGTACAGCCGAAATCTTGAACCCGAAACCAACCATGATCATCAAAACGGCCACGCCGCCGGCCACGTTGCCCGACAGGCCCGGCCGTTCAGCTCCTGAGAGGATTTGACCGATCATGTCGATACTCGTGCTGCCCGTCTGACCGTAGACCAGGCTGAGGCCGAAGAGAAACAAGGCGGAAGAGACCGAGCCATAGACGAAATACTTCAAACCGGCTTCCGCCGAGCGTTTCTTCGACTTCTCCATCGCCGTAAGAAGATAGAGGCAGATGGTCATCGTTTCGAGCGACAGAAAGAGCGTGATCAGATCTTCGGACGCGATCAGGACGATCATCGACACGGCGGACCATGTCAGAAGGGCGTAATATTCGCCCCAGTGGCTCGTGAAATTCCAGACCATGGACAGACACGTCACGAGAATCGCGAACAGAAGCACGAGTGCCGCGAACTGGGTGTAGAGCACGCCACCGTTGAGCGTGTCGAAGAAGATGAGATTGTCCTGCCCGGAAACGTTGCCGACGAATTCGAAAGCCAGGAACTGACACAGAACCACGGAACTGACGAGGCCGGCGATGGTCCACAGGCCCAGAGCCCGATTCCGGTCCGTGTCGCTCATGCTCGCGAGGACCGTGAGATCGAGTATCAGTGTCAGCAGGCCCCAGGCTGTCAGCAGAATCACCGGGCTGAACAGAATGAAGTCCTGAAGAGAAAAACCGGCAGCCATGGTCGTCTCGAATTCGTCGTGATAGGGATGAGAAGTGTCGTCTCGTGAGTCGTGTCCGGGGAGAGCAGCGGCCGGTCAGCCCGAAAGCGAATCCAGTTCGTCCACGTCCGCGGCCCGCCATCGGCGATAGCACAACAGAATCAGACCGACGCCTACCGCCACCTCAGCGGCCGCCACGGTCACGACGAACAGAGCCATCATCACGCCGCTGATCGGCCCTTCGCCGGCCGGAGCCGGACCGTAACGCCAGAAAGCCACGAAATTCACGTTGGCGGCGTTCAGCATGATCTCGATCGCCATCAGCACGCCGATGGCGTTGCGACGCATCAATACGCCCATCAGGCCAATGGAGAAGGATGCGGCCGCGAAATACAGGAACCATGTGAGAGGAATTTGCTGAGACATGGGCGTTCGGACTCTCGATACGGAATGCTTGCGGACGAACGTGCCGAAACCGGTTCAGGAACCCGTGACCGCCGGCTCGGTGCCAGTCTTTTCGGACTGGGCATTGAGAATGTCGGTCGAATCATGTTGCGCCAGAACGACCGCGCCGACCAGGGCGGCCGTCAGCAGGAGTCCGGCGAGTTCGAATGCCACGACGTAACGTGTCATCATCTCCCGCCCGACCGTCGGAGTCATCGAAAGAATCGCCTGGCCCCTCGGAGTCGTCGAATCCTTCTTGACAGGAAATTCAGGCCGCACGGCCAGGTCGGTCCAGGGCTGGTAAGCATTGATCCCGAGAATCAGAACCGTGCAGACCGTCCCGAAAGCGCCGATGCCGAGGAGCCTCCAGCTTTTGGTGACCGTCGTCGTCTCGTCGCCCTGAATGTTCCGGGTCAGCATGATCCCGAACATCAGAATCACCGTCACGGCACCGATATAGATCAGAACCTGAATGGCCGCCATGAATTCCGCTTCCAGAAGAACGAACTGGCAAGCGATCACGAAGAAGAATGCCACCAGAAAAAGGGCTGCATTCACGAGATTTCTGGCGAATACCGTGCCCAGTGCCATCAGGAGCCCGAAGGCCGACAGGGCGATGAACAAGGCTTGAATCACGGGAACTGTCCTCTCAGAATGTCACGCTGTTCGAAGTGGCTTCGGATGACACGCCCGAAGGCGCGATTTCGCGATGCGCCGTCATTGTCCTTGAGTCGTCGCGGCGAGTAGCGACTCGCCGGAACGGCTGATCAGAGTCGGACGGCGCTCCGGATCGTTCGCCTTGTACGAGTTTCGATTGATACGGAAGACAAGGGCCACCGCGGCAATCGTCAGAGGTGCCGTCACGGCCCAGCCGATCGCCTTGTGACCGAATCCGCCCGCGGGACGGATCACGATTTCGTACCAGATCGCGCTCAGGAAGACGTTCGCGATGGCGAGGGGGACCATCGTTTTCCACGCGAATGCCATCAACCGGTCGGCACGCATCCGCGGCAGGGTGGCACGAATCCAGAACATCACGAAAATCAGGAAGAATACCTTCGCGAAGAATACCGGAATCATGATGAGATTCGAAAAATGCCACGGGCTCGCGAAGTCAGGCCGAGCGGCGGCCGATACGCGGGCGTTCGCGCCCGCCTGAAAATCGACCGGCCTGTTTGCCAGGAGGTAGAGGTCGTCACCGGTTCGGTGGGAAACCTGGAAGGCCTCCGTCCGCCCCGCTTCGTTCGTGATCTCGATTCGGAAACCACTGCCGGGATTGAGCGGGAATTCGTGGTGTGCGTTGAGCTTGAGAACCTGATCCTTCGAAGCGTCGAAAGGTGCGGCCAGCATGTGCTCAGCCCGGCCCGCGAAATAACCCTGGAACGGGAGACTGCCGCCGCCCAGGAAAAGTGTCGTCGTGAGACAGCAGACGGCGAACACGTTGAGGTATTCGCC
Organism: uncultured Isosphaeraceae bacterium; assembly: GCA_964608915.1. Taxonomy (GTDB): domain Bacteria; phylum Planctomycetota; class Planctomycetia; order Isosphaerales; family Isosphaeraceae; genus QWQI01. The sequence continues at coordinate 21,448 of CAZSQA010000004.1, read as the reverse complement.
CAGGAAGAACAGGCCGAACCGCATGCCGGAATACTCGGTATGGAAACCGGCGATAATTTCCGACTCGGCTTCGGGAAGGTCGAACGGGGCCCGGTTCACTTCCGCGATGCTGGCGATCAGCAGGAGGAAGAAACCGAGAATCCCTGGCGGACTGAAGATGAACCAGCCCTGGTCGTACTGCTGGGCCTGAACGATCGACACCATGCTCAAGCTGCCGGCCCAAAGGATCACGGGCAGGATCGACATCACCTGCGGAATTTCGTAGCTCACCAACTGGGCGACGCCACGCATCGCTCCGAGCAGGGAGTATTTGTTCCGGCTCGACCAGCCGGCCAGGAAGATCGACAGGGCCGCGATCGAAGATACAGACACCATATAAAGAACGCCGCTGGGCAGATCGACAGGTGCCAGCCCGACCCCGAACGGGATCACGGCCAGCACAAGAAACGCCGAAATCAGCGTCAGCATCGGGGCGAGGAGGTGCACGAAGCTGTTCGCGCCTTTGGGCACGATCGATTCCTTGATGATCAGCTTGATGAGGTCCGCGAACGGCTGAAGTAGCCCGAATGGTCCGACCCGGTTCGGGCCGATCCTGTCCTGAAACCGGGCGGCGAGCTTCCGTTCGGCCAGCACCGTATAGGCGACGATCAACGGGAACACTCCGAAGAAACCGCCGAAAAGGTAAAGCCCCCAGCGGATCCAGAGCCAGAGATCGACCTTGTCGTAGTAGATGCTCTGAGCGAGCATGAGATTCGTTTCCGGCGTCATGGTCATTTCGAAGGGGGACACGGATCGATCCTCAGGTTCAATTCGTCACGAGATGCCGGTCAGGAGCGGCGTTCCACCGTAGCTGTCGGGCTCACATCCAGCGTAATGCACCACGGGCCCAGGCATAGGCCAGGCCGACGAGCAGCATGACGACGAAAATGATCATTTCGACGAGTGCGAAAAAGCCGAGCCCGCCGTAGCTCACGGCCCACGGGTAGAGGAACACGGTTTCGACGTCGAAGAGCACGAAAAGGATGGCGTAGAGATAGTACTGCATGCGGAACTTCACCCAGCTTTCGCCGACGGTAAGAACGCCGCATTCGTACGTTTCCGACTTCGTCGCCGAACGCTTCCTCGGCGAAAGCAGGGCGACAGCCACCAGTGGCCCCGCCGCGAACGCGGCAGCCACCAGAATCAGCAGCCCGATGAAGATGTAGTTGTAAACCATCGATGCACTTGCCTTTCGTCGCCAGCCGGAATCCTTCAGTTCAGGACTTCGATCGTCGTGCCGCCGTCCACGGCCACGACCGTCACTTCCCCATCCACGCCGCGGACTCGCAACGTCGGCTGATTCAGGGCCGCGGCCTTCGCGCCCATCTCCATGCCGCCGATCGGACGAAGCGACTCGGAAATCACCGTGCCTTCGAACGCCGTCGTCCATTGCCGGTGGCCGACACGGACATGCTGGGTCACGCGAACGCGCGATCCGGCAGCGTAAGTCGGCTCGATCGTCTGCGGCCTGGGAATCATTTCAAGCTCTCCGAACTCAATTCCGGAACCGGGAGGGAATGCACCTGATCAGTATCTCGGATCGGCCACATCCTACAGTTCCCGTACAGGATTCACAAGGGTTTGCCCGCTCTTTCCGTGGTTCCGGTAAAGCGGATCCGTCCATTCCGATCGCCATGGACCGACGACTTCGGGGGCCAGCGTTCCGGCTCCGTGCGAGAACACGGAGCGGGCGGAAATTCCGATCTGACGCCAGCCGAACCGGGACAGTTCGGAAATCGGCGTACCGTAGACCACCAGACCCAACTCCGCCCACCAGCTCGCCGCGGCACACATGGGGCATGGTTCCGCGGTCGTCACCAGGGCATAATCACGAGCGGAACCGGCGAAACCGGCTTTCGCCATCGCGCGAATCGCGTTCGTTTCGGCATGGCCTGTCGGGTCGGCACCGCTGCGGTTCACGCCTTCGAAGACCACGACCTCCGGACGATCGATGCGGGAAATCACGGCCCCGAACGGGGCGTGCGAGTCGGCAGCCAGCTCGATCGCACGCCGCATGGCAGGGTCCCAGATTTCGTTACCGTCGGTCGTCTCGCCCATGGTCTCCGCGCTTTCGAAAATCCGATGCGGTCAGCCGCGGGAAAGCTGAAGCGCTTTCTGCAGCCGCTGATCCTTCTTTTTCGCGACCTTGCCCCGCTCGGTCACCTGCTCGGGGCTGGCGAACGCGTCCGGATGGGTCTTCGCGTAGTATTCGCTCGAAATGAGCAGATCCTGCAGCGAGTAGATGTGCGTCTGATGGCGTTCGTAGTTCGAAATCTCGAAGTTGTGGTCCATCTTGATCGCGTCGAACGGGCAATATTCCGAACACATCCCGCAGTTCATACACACATCCATGTCGATGTAGTATTCTTCAGGCAGCGTGACCGGCTTGCCGTCCGGGCTGTGAGCCTGACTCATCCAGATGCACTGGGGCGGACAAACCTTGGCGCAGATGTTGCAGCAAGTGCAGCGGACATTGCCGTCCTCCTGATCATAGACCAGGACCGGCAGAACCCGGAACCGCTCGTACGTCGGGAGCCTTTCGTCCGGATATTCGACCGTGAAGATCCCCTCGGTCTCCGTGTCCTGCTGAACGACTGGCAGCGTTTTGGGCCGTTCGAAAAGATCGACGGGAAGATCGCCGCCCCCGCGCCGCTTGAGCGCCCTGCCCGTACGAATGTCATGCGTGAATGTCAGCAGAAACCGCCGAAGAGTCACCATGTGACCGATCAGAATGCCTTTGCCGAGTGCCATTTTCGTTCCTTGTTTTCGCAGCGGTCCAATTGAGCTTGTCGTACCGAGGCCGTCACTTCGGGAAATCTCGCACGAAGTCGGTCCGGAAAGTGGCCGGGGTCGCCCTGAGGACTCGCCCGGCCCGGACCGGCATTCGATTCACCGTCAGCGATCCACTTCGCCCAGAACGATGTCCAGACTGCCGAGGATCCCCACGACGTCGGCCACCGTGGCACCGACGCACATCGTCTCCAGCGCCGTCAAATTGATGAACGAAGGACTCCGGACATGGTACCGGTACGCCGTCGCCGAACCGTCCGAAACCACGTAGTAGCCCAGTTCGCCCTTCGGATTCTCGACCCGCGAATAGGCCTCGCCGACTGGCACTTTGATCTGATACGACTTTTTGCCTGGCAGAATCGGCCCCTCGGGCAAATCACGCACAGCCTGCTTGAGGATCTTGACCGATTCCCGCATCTCCTGAAGCCGCACATAGTAACGGTCGAACAGGTCGCCGTTCTTGCCGACGATCACGTTGAAGTCGAACCGGTCGTAAATCGAATAAGGCGCGGCGCGGCGGATATCGTAATTGACTCCGGAGGCACGCAGAACAGGGCCGGCCGTCGACCAGGCGATGGCCTGTTCCGCTGTGAGAGCACCGATCCCCTTGCAGCGGTCCAGAAGGATTTCGTTACCGGTGAGTAGCTTGTCCAGCTCGTCGATCTTGCCGTCCAGCCGGTCGTAAACGAACTTGTGACACCGTTCCTTCCAGCCCTTCGGCAGGTCGAAGGCCACGCCGCCGAAGCGGAAGTAATTGCACATCATCCGGCTGCCGCTGGCCCATTCGAAGAGGTCGAGGATCAGTTCCCGCTCCTCGATCGCATAGAGAGCCGGCGTGAAGAACGCGCCGATGTCGTTCAGGAAGAAGCCGATGGCCCACATATGGCTGGCCACGCGGGTCAGCTCGGCCATGATCACGCGAATGTACTCGGCCCGCTCCGGCACCTTGGCGTCGTCGCCCATCAACTGCTCGACGGCCAGGGCATATCCGAAGTTGTTGCCCATGCTCGTCAGGTAATCGAGTCGGTCCGTGAACGGGAAGTTCATCAGATACGTGTTACGCTCGCCGATCTTCTCATGATTCCGGTGCATGTAGCCCATGACCGGTTTCAGACCGACGACCGTTTCGCCGTCCACCCGCAGGTTCATCCGGAAAACGCCGTGCGTGGACGGGTGCTGAGGCCCCATGCTCACCACGAACTGATCGGTTTCCAGCTCGCTGATCTGCACACCGCCGGGCAGGAGATTCTTGCCCTTCACGTCGTCGTTCGAAGAGAGTTTGTCCCAGTCTTCGTAGCCACGCGGGATTTTCAGGTTCGTGCCGTAGGGATTGAGTTCCTCGGAACGGAAGTGGTGGCCGTGCCCTTCTTCCACGCGACTGTCGAAAACCTTCGTCGGGCCTTCGTAATACGGCTCAAGGAAATCCTTGCGAAGCGGGTAATAGGCGTAGCCTTCCCACATCAGGATTCGCGTCAGATTCGGGTGGTCCGTAAACCGGACCCCCATCATGTCGAAAACTTCCCGCTCCTGAAAATCAGCTCCGGGCCAGATGCCCGTCACGCTCGGAACTTCGCCCTTGCCTTCGGCTTCGGCGGTTCGGACTCGCAACTCGATCAACGTGCCGGGCTGGACCGTCGAATCGAGGTGATAGTTGACCTCGATACAGTCTTCGTAATGCACGCTCTGCAGGCTGGCGAGGTAATCGTAGCGGGTCGAACGGTCGTCACGCAGGAATTTGCAGACCGCCTTGAGCCGATCGACCGGAATCAGCAGGCCGGCTTCGAGGATCGTGCTCGTGCCCGCGCCGAACTCGCCGTTGAGACGCTCGCTGAGGGCCTTGAGCTTGTCGTTCCCGAGCCAGACGAGACTTGGCCTCGCTTCGGCTTTCTTGATTTTTTTGGCAGGGGCAGCTGGCTTGGCGGCAGGTTTGGAGGCCTCGGCGGCGGTGGCTTCGGCGGGCTTCGCTCCAGCCATTTTTGCCCTGAGCTTTTCGGCGGCGGACATCGGCGCTGCGGCCGCAGGGGCCGCCGCGGCAGGGGGTTCTTCCGTCTTTTCCGGCTGCGGAGCTGGAATGATCAGCGGCTTGGGCATATCGGCCTGAATCGCGTCAAGCACGCCCTGAGCGGTCTTCTCGGCCGTGATTTCGAGGAACCGCACGTCGATCAGGTCGGGGCCGAGCACGGGCACGGGGATGTCCCGTTCCACTTCAGGCTTGTACCAGACCGCATCGGCCAGGCTTTCGCCGTCGATCTTCTTCTGCAGAGCGATCAGACCGTTGAGCAGCGCCTGGGGCGTCGGCGGGCAGCCGGGAACGTAGACGTCGACGGGCAGGTATTTGTCGATACCCGAAACGACGTTATAGCCTTCCTTGAAAGGACCGCCGCCGGAAGCGCAGGCCCCCATGGAGATGACGTACTTCGGTTCGGGCATCTGATCGTACAGACGCGCGATCATCGGCATCATGGTCTTGGTGACCGTGCCGGAGACGATCATGACGTCCGCCTGACGGGGCGAGCCCCGGAAGACTTCGGCGCCGAATCGGGAAATGTCGAAACGGCTGCATGCCGAACAGATCATCTCGATGGCACAGCACGCGAGGCCAAAGCCAAGCGGCCAGAGGCTCGATCGGCGGCCCCAGTTGTAAACCGTGTCGATCATCTCCAGCAATTTCGGCCAGTTGGTCACGAATATGTGCTGTTCCAGCTCCTTCTGAAGGACCGGATCGATGACGACTGTCCACTCGGGTCGAACGGTGCTCTGTACGCTCATTCCAGGACTCTTCGAAAGCGCTATGGATTCCACGTGCGGAAGTACTACCATAAGGTAGACAGTCACGCACGATTTTGCCATAGGTTCCCGCCGACCGATCGGCAAAACCGAACGAGGATCAGGACCACTCGCGTCATGGCGATACGGCAAGCCCAGTTCAGTCTCACCTTCCTGATGATCCTCGTCGCCTGCGTGGCGCTGAACTTCTGGCTGTTCCGGCAGGGTATTTTTTGGGGAATCGTCGGCCTGAACATCTCGAAGCACGTGATCATCGCCTATTTGTGCCGGAATCTCGGCGTCAACCGGACCATCGACCCGGCCGCCGGCGACCCGTTCGCCGATCCGGAGCCTGGAACGCCCTGAATCACGCGTTCGTAAGGGGCATCTCGAGTGGTTCCGATCGGCAGACACACCGCAAGTCTCGCCATTTCCGGGGCGTCTCGGCTCGATCACAACAGCGATTCGATAAGGCGGCCCCAGCGCCCCCTGGAGCGGTCCGGATTCAACCGGTGGATGAAGAGCCGAGCGGCCCGCGCCTGCGCAGAATCTGCCTTCGCACGGTACTGATCAGGCGATTCGGGTCGATCGGCTTCGGCAGGTAGTCGTCGCATCCAGCGGCTAGACATTTTTCGCTGTCTTCGCGCATTGCGTTCGCGGTGACGGCCACGATCGGCATGTCGAATCCGAAGCTTCTCAAAGTACGCGTCGTGGCATAGCCATCCAGTTCCGGCATCTGCATATCCATCAGAATCAGGTCGTAACGCTCGGACCGGGCCATTTCGATCGCGATTCTGCCGTTCTCCGCGAGATCGACTTCGAATCCGGATTTCCCGAGAAAAAACCGAATGACCCTTTGATTGTCCGGATTGTCCTCGCACAACAGGACTCTTGAGCCATGGATCAGGTCGGGATCGTTCGCTTGCGAACTCTGAGACAGTTCTTCCGCCGGCTTGGTTTCGCGGGAGATTCGAACCTGCTCGGACTGGATCGACCATTTCGAGACCGCTACGGTCGAAAGCGGCAGAGTGAAGGCGAACCGGCTCCCGACGCCTGCCTCGCTCTCAACTTCCATCTGCCCCCCCATCATGTCGGCCAGCCGCTTGCTGATGCTCAACCCGAGGCCGGTTCCCCCGAACTGACGGGTGGTCGAGCTGTCTCCCTGCTCGAAGGGGGCGAACAGTTTTTTCTGCTGTTCGGTCGTGATGCCGATGCCTTCGTCATCCACGAAGAAGACGAGTTGGTCCTTTTCAGTCCTGGATTCGATTCCGACGACGATCTTCTTGCCGCCCGGGGTGAATTTGACGGCATTTCCCAGCAAATTGAAGAGAATCTGCCGCAACCGGGTCGGGTCCGACATGATCCTTCGGGGTATCGGGCCGTCGTGCTTCAGCTCGATCCCGACGCCTTTCTCCTCGGCCCTGAGACGCAGATTGGCGACCGTTTCAGCCATGACCACAGCGGGATCGAACTGAAGCTTCTCCAGATAAAGCCGACCGGCCTCGATTTTCGATAAATCGAGAATGTCGCTGAGAATTTGCAGGAGATGCTGCCCGTTGGTCCGGATGCGCTGATGAATCTCGACACGATAGGCGTAATCGATCGACGAGTCCGTGAGCAGTTCGTTATATCCGAGGATCGCCCCCAGTGGCGTACGGACTTCATGGCTCATGTTGGCCAGAAACTCGCTTTTGGACCTGCTGGATTCCTCGGCCTCGATCTTCGCCCTGACGAGCGCCTGTTCGGCGTTTTTACGCTCGATACCGACGGAAATCGCATCGGCGACCGACTTCAGATCGATCAGGATCGATTCGGGAAATGCCAGACGGCTGTAAGCCACAAGTACTCCCACGAGCCGGTCTTCGACGACCAGAGGAAAGCCGACGAACGACCTCAGCCCCTCCGCTCGAGCCCAGGATTTATCGATCAGCCTCGAATGTTTTTCGATGCCGTCGATCCAGACCGGCTGACGCTCGCGGGCGATTTTTTCGATCTTGAACTCACCGACGGCGACACGTTTCTCGGAAATCGGAGGCAGCGAACAATCGCCCACGGATGCCTTCAATTCGAGCGCGGCATCGTCTGAGGCGGATTCCGAGGAGACAGCCCAGATACGGGTCAACGCCGTGCCGAGATGTTTGGCAATCGCCGTAGCGCAACGATCCAGGATCGCTTCCAGAGAACCGAACTGTGTGACGGCGTAGCCGATCTCCGTTTCGAGAGCCGCCTGGGTGATCCTTTCCGCGAGAGCCGCCGTTTTCTGTTTCAACTCGTGTATGTCGATCGCGGACCCCACATAACCTTCGTAACGGCCGTCCTGCGTGAGCCGTGGAACCCCCGTGTTGAGAATCCAGCGATCCAGACCGTCGTGATGCCTGAGACGAAACTCGATACGAATGGGAGACCGCTCCTCGAATGCCTTGCGGAATTCGCGTTCGACTCGGTCCCGATCCTCGGCATGGACACCTTCGAACCAACCTTGACCGATTTCTGAATCGAGAGCGTTCCCAACGAAACGCAGCCAGGTCGAATTGAAGTAAAAAAAATGCCCTTCGTAATCCGTCATCCAGATCAGGACCGGCGCGGAATCGGCGAGAGTCCGGAATCGCTCTTCGCTCTCGCGGAGGATTTGCTCGGACTCAAGCCTTTCCGTGATATCGGTTTCCATCGCCATGAAGTGGGTCAGGCGGCCCGATTCGTCGAAAAGGGGCTGGGCCTCGATGTGGAGCCAGTACTTTCGGCCCGATTTGTGATAATTCAGAATGTCGCATTCGAACATCAGTCCCTGACGAATCCGTTCTTTCATATAACGAATCGTCTCGCGATCCGTCTCGGGCCCCTGAAGGAACGAACCCGGAGTGCGCCCGATGACCTCCTCGCTGCGATAACCCGTGATCCGCTCGAATCCGGAATTGACCCATTCGATCCGACCATCGGCTCCCGTAATGACGACCGCGTTGACGGTTCGGCTCGCGACAAGCGCCAGGGTACGGGCCTGCGACTCGCTGGCCCGCAGCGACCGTTCGATTTTCAGACGTTCGGCGATCTCTTTCTGAAGCCGCGTATTCGCTTGGGAAAGCTCCGCGGTACGCGAGGCGACCCGCGCCTCTAGCTCGTCATAGGACGCCTGAAGGCTCTGGTTCGACTCGTAAAGTTCGAGGCTCTTGCGTTCGAGGAGCGCCTCCGCCTGCTTGCGCGCGGCACGTTCGCGTTCGAGTCGCTTTTGCCAGATCTCCTCGGTCCCGGACATCACCGTCTTCCTAACTTCTGATGAGTGTGAACCTTTCGCTCAGCACACCGTCGATGTCGACCGCCTGTCGATGCAGTTCGATGGTTTCGCCGAAATGGTCGATGCAGCCACGCATCAGGCCTTCCGCAAAATCGGGCAAGTGCTTTGCCGAGGTGTAGACCAGTTCCAGCCGATCGGCGTCGATGATTCGGTGCGTGAACGTCGGCAACTCCGCATCCGGATACAATTTACGCACTTCGACGTGAATATAGCTATCGATGTGCGACAGAAAGTCGTAAGCGGACTTCTTGTTCACGAAAAAGACGGGATAAAGCACGACGAAACGTGCGAACAGGTGTTTCCCGAATGCTTTCAGCAAATCCGGGACAGCCACGTTCTTGCGTCTTGAGTAAGCGACGAGCAGAGAGACGAGCTCCGAATGGTCGTAACTTCCTACCGCGGTATAAGAACCGCCGCTCGGCACCTGCGAGGTTTCGATCAATTCATCGACCATCCCGATTCCATCCTGCGATTCGACCATCTCAAGAAATTCGCAGAAGACGATCCCTTTCATGGGCACTGAACTCCAGATCCGGAATACTTGATTTCTTAGGGGAACGGGCACGATGCTGACTGTCGCTGGTCTACCGCCGGGACGCTCCGAAACTCCATCGATCCGGCGTGCGTTTCACGAATTCCGTCAATTCCCGAAATCCGCTCGGTTCGTCGCTCTGAGGTCGCTCGCGACCAGTCTTCACGGGTTCGGTCGTCTCATTTCCAGGTCAGTCCGCGTACGTCCGGTTCCGAAGCACGCGTTTCGATGGACCGGGTCCGAAATCGCTTGCCTGTCGGTTGCCGGACTCCAGCCGAATTCCGGACCATCTTCGAATCCGGGAATCGAGGAAGGTCCGACCGATCCCGAATCAGATCCTGGCGAATCGCGATGACAGCATGTCTACGGAAATGATTCGAATATCATAACCAAATTATCCGTTCGAGACACTTTGACGTGGTTTTCCGGTCATCGAACGAAATCGGTTCGATTCGCTCCAGGAACATGCTCCCCTGGTACAGGAATCCGGCTTGATGTCAGAACCATCCGCAAGCGGCTCGAACGGGACACCTGAAAAAACCGGGCAGAAACGCAATCCTGATTCTGTGGCGGAACTCTTTGCCGAGTCGAGCGAATGCGCTCGATCCTTCAATGGGGAAAGATGCGAACGATCGGCATAATCGATAAGATCGTAAAATTTTAACGACAAGTCTTGTCAAGATGGGGGATCTCGTTTAATCTGCGCGGACACAGGCGGAACGAATCCGCCGATTCACGCCATGACAGAATCTCATGACTTTTCGCTCGACCATTCCTGACGCGGCATTGCCCGGCAATTCCAGTCGATCGGATCGATGTGCGGAGAGGTATTCCGCCGTTCGACATTCGGCCGGAGGGCTGCAATATCGCTACGGATATGTCATTTAAGGAGATATGACGAATGTCCGCAGAAGACGGGACTCTCGATCGCGCTGCGATCCTTGAGGTGCTGAAGGATTTCGTTCCGGAAATCCGTGGCCAGCTTCAGTTCATGGACTTCCTGGTCAGGGCGGTCATGTCGGATCTGGAACGTCATCAGGAAGAGACGGACGCCGGCACGCGTATCTTCCTGGAGCAACTCATTCGCATGCACATGAATCACTTGAAGCTCAACGGAGGAGACTCCGGGGCGATCGGCGAATTCATGGACGCCGTGAACCAGTGGCTCGCGGGCGGCATGGCCCCTCGGCCTGAAGCTCCTTCCGGCGAAGCCATGAGCGTTCAGGAATTGATCAACGCGACCGTGGATGCCATGAATCTCTCAGGAGGCCGAATCTGATGAGTTCCGTCACCGTCAACCCCGCTCAGGGCGTTTCCGAAGAATATATCCGCAAGATCTACCAGAACCTTGGTGAACTTCGCGGCCTGGCCCAGCTCGTCGTCTATCTCGCGGATCAGATCGAGGAAACCGACAAACGCCTGGACAACGCGACCGACCCGACCCAAATCGCCTTTTTGAATCGCGTTCTGTCGATGTACACACAGGAACTGGAAAGCCGAAACCAGGGACTTTCGGGCCGAATCAGCGCGATTTCCCAGGATGTATCGACCCGGATGCGGCCTTCGCTTTTCCGATGGCGAAACGGCTGATCGGGTGAGGCTGGCAGAATAGCGAAAAAAATGACGGATGTCGCCACTCGTTCGTACCGGATGCGGTTAGACTCCGTTCCGAACCATGGTTCGCCGACCTCGGGAAAGGCCGACGTGACAGGAGCACCGATTTGACCATCGGCGACATCCGTCATGAGTCCCGGGGATCTCGAAAAGGCGTACGGCCGTCAATCGCCAATTCTCGAGCCGCTCGAAACTGAGCTTTCTATCGTCTTTGCGGCTCATGGTTCGTCTCTGAAAACCGATCGAATTCGGAGGCCCGGATCGATCGGTCCGGTTCGCACGATTATTCCGATCGGGTTCACTCCGGCGGAGTTTCTGGGGTCGTTTCGATTCTGCTCGCCCCCAGACCGTAGGGGGCGAACTTTTCGCCCGATTCCAGCCGATAGCGCGTCGTTTTCGAAGTGAATTCCGCGGCGGTTTCAGGCTGCGATTTCGCTTCCGCGGAGATTTCTGATTCGTCGAAGTCGCCTGAACCGAGTTCGGAGTATGTCGACGTATCGTCGTCTTCGTAACCGACTTCGATGACCCCTTCAGCTTCTGCCAGCGGCGGGCGTGTGGGTATGAGCGGCTCAGCCAGAAGAGTGGCTCGAGGCTCACCCGGATTCCATGAGGCCGCCTCGTAGCCGAACCCCGGCTTGATCGTCGGTTTGTCCGATTTTAAGGGTGCCTCAGGAACGGTTTCAGCCCATCGGATAATTCTGCGGGGGTTACCCAAAGCCTCTCGATGAATCCAGTCCGCTTCCGCCCTTGTCCAGGATTTTTCGCTACCGCCGAACCACTTGAGTAGCTCGATCGTTTCCGGCAATGTCACGTGCGAAAGATGCCAGCCTGAAGGGTGAACTTCACCTGTGACTTGACATACCCTGGGAAGGAGTGTCGTCCGGCCCACGAAAAGGAAGTTCAGATCGATACCCACCGGCTTCAGTCTCTCGGTGAAAATGCGAATCGATTCGAACCCTCCGGTTCCCAGATGATGGGCCTCTTCGACGACGATCCGGAGGCCGAAGCCGTCTTCGCGAAATTCCCGGATTCTCCGTTCCGCACGAACGTACATGCGTTCCAGCGACATCTTCTCGCTGATCCCCGATCCTTCGATGGCCCCAAGGAGGGCCCGAACCAGGTCGGAGGGTTTCGCTCCCGGCCAGTGCGGGCACCAGACCCATCGCAAGTCACTGCGGACGGACCTTGTGCGTTCCACTGCCATTCGCCAGAGCCAGGATTTGCCGGACCCCGGAGCCCCAGTCAGGAAGCGGAATTCCGCACCTCCGGTCGCCCAGACATCCGCGAGGCCGCTCAGAGCCTGGCCACGGCTCGGCAGGATCGGCCCTGATCCGGGCATCTCGAGCCACCGTAGCTGTTCCGGAATCCGGTCTTCCTGCATGCCTTCCGCTCCGTTTCGATGTAGACGGGCCGATTGGTCGTCCAAGGCGGACGATTCGTCGAACTCGCCAACGCCGTCGGCCTCATTATCGGATCGATCGGTCCGATCACTTCATCCTGATCGACCCGAATTTTCGGAACGGCGGAATCGCTCGGGGGTCAGTGCGGGGCGGGAAAAGATCCGACGGTCTGGGAAACTGGCCCGGCGATCGAATCCCAGGCGGCCTGCTGAAGGGTGCGTTCGATGCGTTCGTCCGAATTTTTGGCCAGCTGCAGCCTGGACATCCCGATCGCGGTTTTCGCGGGGATGCGCGGGGTCCTCACGACGACGTTGCGACGTTCGTCGTTCATACCCGCACTTTTGAGAACGAAATCGAACTCGATGGCCGTGGTCCTGTGCGGCGTATCTTCGAACGGTTTTCCGTATTTTTCGGTCACGCCGATTTCCATGCGAAATCTGGCGGCTTGCCGAAAGCGTTTGACGAACTCCGGGTCCGTCAGATCGTCGAACAGATACCCCATTTTGCCCATTCGTTCCTGGAGAATGGGAACCACGCGTTCGCGTGCGGCGTTCTCCGAGACGAACACCGTCGCTTTCGTACTCAGCACGAAAGTCATACCGAATCGCCCCGCGATACGTTCGACAGCTTGGGAAATCTCTGCACGGAAAGGGTCTTCGGCCGAATTCTGGTCCATCGTTCGAACCAGAAAGCTCTCGGCCGTTTTCAGGGACTTCCAGGCCGACGCGCTTTCGCCTTTTTCCAAAGCCGCTGCGACTTGCGCCATCGCCGTCCGCATGACTTCAGCCCGTCTCTTCGCCCATGCTTCGGCTGCGAGCGGGGCTTGAGAGGACAGATCCGGGTCGGATTTCGCGAGCCCGAACAAGTCCGACAAGTCTGCGAAAGACGCTTCAGGAGACAACTCAATGGCGGCCTCGAATCGGCGTTCCCAATCGGCCCTGGCCGCGGTTTTCCGCCTGGTCGCGACATCCGTCTCCTGCAAGCCCCGGGCAGCGGCCAGTTCGCGCGCGGAATCGGTTTTCAGCATCAGGAGCAGGCGGTCAGCGGACTTGACCGTTTCGGCGGCGTTTCCGCCCGCGATCGCCTTGTTCCACGATTCCACGGCACGCTCGAAAGCATCGGAAGTGCGTTTCTCATGCGCGGCCAGCCAGGCCTGGATCAATGCCGAAGTCAAAAGCATCAAGAAAACCGCCGAAAGCGCAAGATTCGTCCAACCAGGCAAATGCGATCGCACGACCGGCCACCAGCCTGGCCCTTTTCGTACCCTTTTTCGGAATTCGGGCTGGGCGGAGCCGGCGCGCATCTGCGGGACTTCCACCTGTTTTCCGCAGAACGGGCACTGCGCGGCCCACACGCCAGCGGGCGGTTCGAACATGATGTCGCATTCCGGGCAATGAATCCGAAAGCTCATGGTCGTTCGTTCCGACTCCCTGGCGACATTGTCTGGTGACCCGATCCGCCGCTATCTCGGCATTTCAGGGATTCGAATCACTGGAATCGAACGACCTGGCCGCGATGATGGCCCATCCGACGATCTGCAACGTGCCGCCGATCGGCGTGATCGCTCCGAGCCACTTCGGCCCGCCAAGCACGATCCCATACAGCGTTCCGCTGAAAATAAGCACCCCGACGGCGACGACGAGTGCCGCACACGACGAGCAACGCCCCGTGGTCTTGAACCAGGCCGCCGCTGCCATCAGACCGAGGCCTCCGTACATCTGGTATCGCACACCGATTTCGAAGGTGATGAGCCGGTCCGCGGAGACCGTGTCCTTCAGGCCATGCGCTCCGAACGCACCTGCCGCGATTCCGGTCGCGAGGAGGATCACGCCTGTGCGGAAGATCAGACCGGGATTCATTTTGACGCTCATGTTCCAGAATTCCTCATGAAATCGGATCTTGCGGTAACGTATCTTGCCACGGTGCGATCGACTCTCTCGCTTCCGCCGCCAGGAACAGGCTGCCGGTCACGACGATTCGACCGTTCGGCCCAGCGATATTCAGCGCGGCTCTCAGAGCCGACGCCGGGTCGTTCGCCACTTGACTCACACGATACCCGAGTTCGGTCACGGCCTGACAGGTTTCGTCGATCGGCCTGAATCTGGGATTCGACAGATATCGTGTCACGATCACGGCGTCGAACTTCGGCAGGAGTGCCCTCAGTTGCCCGGGCATGTCTTTTTCGCGAGTCGTTCCGAAAATGAGGACCTGGGGGCCTTCCGGTTCAGGGAAATGGCGTTCGAGCGTCGCCGCGAGCGCTTCCGCCGAGGCCGGGCTGTGTGCGCCATCCACGATCACGGTCGTCCCGCCGATTTTCCGCACTTCGACTCTGGCGGGCAATCGAAGCGCATCCCAGCCTCGGTCGACATCGTTTTGTGTGACATGCAAACCGAGTTCCGTGAGCCGGTCGAAGGTTGCGATGGCAAGCGCCGCGTTTTCCGCCTGATGGGGCCCGAGAAACGGCACACGCACATTTTCCCATGAGGTTCGCCAGGTGCGGACATCGATCAGAGCACGCCAAAATCCATCGCGTGCCGACGGCTCGATCGTCTCCTTAAACCTGTAATCTCGATCGACTTCCTTCAGATCGGCATCTCTCGCTGAGGCGACTTCGCGAATGCGCTGGCGGGCATCGGAGTCGCGCACTCCACTGACGACGTGCCCCCGGCGTTTGACGATACCGGCCTTTTCGCCGGCGATCAGATAAGTCGTCGGTCCGAGCTGACGCGTGTGTTCGAGCGAAATCGACGTAATGACGCTGACGACGGGACGCACGATGTTCGTCGAATCGAGCCGGCCACCCATGCCGACCTCCAGAACGACGACGTCGCAATTTCGCCGGGCGAAATGCACGATTCCCATCGCGGTCGTGATTTCGAAAAACGTCAGGGGCACTCCGTCCGGGTCGTCCCGGTCGATCCGTTCGACGAACGGCCGAAGTTCTTGCGTCAGTTCCAGAAAGGTGCGGTCATGGATCATTTCGCCATCGATGCGGTACCGTTCACGAATCGTGTGCAGATGTGGCGAACAGAACAGCCCCGTGCGGAATCCGGCGGACGAAAGCCCTGCGGAAAGCATGGTGCATGTGGAACCTTTTCCTTTGGATCCCGCCACGTGGACGAAACGCATAGCGTCGTGCGGATCGCCCAGCGCCCGCATCAGCCGGCGCATACGGCGCAGTCCCAGCCCCTGCGAGCCGCCAGGCAGGCCCTGGCGTTCGTAATTGAGCCTACCGTAGAGGAAGTTTTCCGCCTCGACACGTTCCGCGTCGTCGCTACCGTTCGAATTCATGTCGGTTCGGCAATCTCCTCGTTTTCGCGATGGGCGGCAGCGTACGACCGTCCGAAAAATCCCGCCGGGCGGTCCGGTTCGCCACCAGGACGAAAGAACTCCCGGTCCGATGTCTTCGAAACGTGATATGAACAGTATAATGTCCGAATCACTTCGATACCGACGAACTCACACATTCGTGCTTTTCGAAAGGCCACGGCCATGAGTCTTTTCGCGACCATTCTGGGCTTGCTCAAATCCCGAGATACGAACGGCGAAGAGATTTCCGAACAGGAACGGGAAGCCTTGCGCCAGGCCTGGGGGCTCGATCCGTCCGACCCGGTTCTGGATTCCGCCGAAGTGCAGCGCGAAGCGACGGACCCGACCGGTACGACTTATGATCAGCAGATGTGGCGCAAGAAAATCGTCCGGACCGTCGCGGATCCGGCTGAGATTTCCCGCGATCGCTTTTTCGAACATCTTTCCGAGATCTGGAACGAATCCCACGCGCTGGGGCTTTCGCCGGAAGGAATCTACGAGACCGCGCGGGAGGCCTTCCGAAGTGCGGTTCGGCATGTGGTCGCCGATAAGGAAATCACCCAGGCCGAGCACATTTATCTGGAAGAACTCAAGACCGTTCTCGGCCTGCCGGACGAAATGGCATCGCAATTGACCGCCGAAATCGTGAAGGAAGCCGAGGCAATCTTCGCAGGCAAGATCAAAGGTGCTTGAACCGGCCGTGAGCGGTCTCTCGGCCGTCAGGCGAAGGCAGTTTCGCCCTCTCCGAGCTCGAACGTTCAGGGGGCCACGGCTGGCTGAGTATCATGCCCTTCACGAGGCGGGCGGTCTTCTGAGAGTGCTTCGGGCAGACGCTTGGGACGCATGTCGCGGTCGACGCATGCCACGGTGGAATGCCCGATGGCCAGCAGATCCGTCCCGCGATAGACCTCGTACCTGTGCACGATTTTTACGTGCGTCGTGCGTTCGACGATCGTCCGCAGCGTAAGAAGGTCGTCATAGAACGCCGGGCGTTTGTACTTGCAGCCGAGGTCGGAAAGCACGATCAGGCTGCCTTCGTCCTCCATATCCTTATAGGAATAGCCTTTATGCCGCAAGAACTCGACTCTGCCCATTTCGAAGTAAACGAAATAGTTGGCGTGGTGCAGCAGCCCCATGCGGTCCGTCTCGGCATACCGCACACGAATCTGCATATCGAAATACGGTTCGCCGCTGTTCAGCGGAGGTGGAGAGACCGGCGTCGCGCTCATTTCGTCGTCATCCCTCGCAAATCGAGATGCCCGGTTACGGGAGCCTCAGGGGGCGAACTCTTTACGACCAGAGGATATGGGTCATACGGCCACTGTTCCCGGCTGGGCCATTTCGGCGTAAAGCCGGTTTCCAGCCATCGCTCGAACATGTCCGGCGTATGCGATTTCCCGTTCGAGGCGAGCCATCGGCGATAGGAGTCGAACTGTGCGAAAGTCGTCACGCCGTCTCCGAGGCCGAAATAGAGATAGTGCCAGGAAAATTCCCTGCCTGCCGATTCGACGCTCTCTCCCGGCGTCAGAAGATGCGTCATCGCCGATGCCAGCCCCGTGCGTTCCGAGCCGTGATAGCAGTGGATAAGCAACGGCCGTGGCGATTCCTTGATCACTTTGGACAGGGCGATGGCCTGCTGCCGGCTCATCCATTCGCTGCTGGACAGGGACATATCGACGAGTTCGGCACCTGCCCCGACCACGGCCGACCTTTCGGCGTCGTACCAGGCTTCGCCCGGGTTCGGGCCACGAAGGTTCAGGACGGTTCGAATGCCGAGTTCACGAATCGTCTTCTCCAAATCGTCAGGCCGCATCTGGTCTGACCGGTAAACAGCCCCGCCGGGGGAGTCCCCCGCAGTCAGAACCACGCCGAAATTGTCGACCGAGCTGCGCCAGCCCCAGAACGTGCCGACGCTAAGCGCGGACACGGCGAATGTGGCCCGGACCAGCCAGCGCATCGAGCGCCATCGGTTCATAGCCGACCTCCTTGTCGATGAATCGGGATTCGGAGAATTGCCGGATCAGGGCATAATCGCGCTTGTCGCGAGCGGCGCTGGTCCAGCCGTATTGTGCCACATCGGCCCAGGCCCTGTCGAACGACCATCCCTGATGCCTCATTCGCCAGGCTGTGTGTGCCTGAGTCGTACGATGATGACCCGCGACGCAATGAAAAAGCAAGGGACGGGGCAGTGCGGCAACCCAATCGGCCGCCTCCGCCATGCGATCGAGCGTCATGTAGGAACCGACGATCGGCATCAGCACCCATTCGATCGATCTCGACCGGACGACTTCCGCATAACTCCGGTATTTCTCGTCGTGCTGGCCCATGACGGAAAGGCTGAGAATCGAACGGATCGCGTACCGGTCGACGATCGCCCGGATCTGCCTAGGACGCTGCCATGCTCCCCGGTAAAGCTCGCCCGGTATGATCTCGGCGAACCGTTTCGGAACGAAATCGTCTCGAAACTGGACGGCCGCCGTCGTCGCGGCACCGAAGCCGATCATGCCAAGCAACACCTTACGGCGGTTCGCCTTGCGGCGATCGATCGTGCAATGATCTCGATCGGATTCCGGTCGATACGATTGCGACGGACGCTCGATCTGAGGTGTCTCTCGAAGTTCCATTGCACCTGATCTTCCGTGATCCTGACGATTCCGTTCGTTCGGTCGCAGGGTATCCGAAATCCCGAATCGGTCAATGCCGATCGGGATTCCGAAGCTGTCACCATGACGAAATCCTCGCTCAAGCGCCGCCGTCTTTCATCAGCACGGAGATAATGATCAGCGGGATCACTGCGAGTACGATCACGCCGATCACGATCATGAAGGATAGAAACACATTCCATAAGCCACGCCAGGCCGACCTGAACCCTTGAACTTCAGCGATGCATTTGCACGTGAGCACCATCTTCCATATCGAAATGACGATGAAACCGATACCGATCGCCGTAGCAGTGATTGTGACCAATGGATTTTCGTCGATTTGCGGAATGTCCGTGGTGAATGAATTCTTTCCGAACAAAGCGATAAAGATCGCCCAGAGCGCGAGCTCCACGATCGAGGGAACTCTGGACCACGCCAACGCGGCTTTCAGTTGACTAAGGCTCGCCACACCGCCGATCCAGCCACCTGTGATCCTGGTCAAATGCGAGGTCAGCCAGAGCGCGAACATACCGCCAAGCGAACCTAAGATCACAGCGATGGCCAGGATCGCCAATAACGGCAAAACGTCACCGGCATTTCGGCTGGATGCCCTGTCCAGGGTTTGAGCTATCCCCGAGCACATCGCCAGAATCATCACATATCGCTCAGAATCTTCGCGAACGATACGGCGGATCGTCGCCCGCGGCTGAGTCCAGATCGAAAGGAATGGTCGAAATGGCCCGGTTTCCGACTTCGAATTCTGAGAGTCGCCGAAACCTTCCATCGCCATTTCACGTTCATCGGCAAAGTCAAGATCTTCATTTCGTTCGTCCGACATCATACGACTACTCCGCATCATTTCAGGAACAATGTTCGTCGAATTCTCGAAAGCACATCTTTCGTGTGCTGCAAGGCTGTTCATAACAGACTCATTTCCAAGCGTAATCGATCGACAGCATTCCGACACGTCCAAAAATGGAGCATCGGTTTCAATCATCGTCGTAAGTCGATGCTAAAACGCTCGTAATGAATCAACTGCCCAGATGCCGTTTCAGGAAGCGATTCATCACGGCCAGGGCAGTCGCCGCTTCGGTCGTTTCGGGCAGTTTGTTCTGAAAGACGTGGGGCATGCCTTCGTAAAGGTCCAGTACTGCATGACATCCGGCAGCATCCAGGGCCCGGTACAAGCGTACGAAGTTGCTCAGAAAGATCTCGCGAGTGCCGCCTTGAATCAGGGTCGGGGCGAATCCACCGGAAAAGTCGCCGTAAACCGGCGAGACATAGGGATGTTTCTGATCGGCCGGATCGGCATAGGCCGCGGCGGCAGGCCCGAGAAGACGGTCGTAAGTATAGGCTGGTTCAGCGTGTTTGAGAGTTTGATAGGTCTCGCCCGTTTCGGTGATATCGGCCCAGGGCGACCAGAGAACCAGAGCCGCGGGCAGAGCGCGGCCCGCATCGCGCATCTTCAGCATCGAGCCGGCGACGAGCGCTGCTCCGGCGGAATCCCCGTAAGCCGCGATCTGCCGCCCTTCATACCCTTGTCTTTCGAGCGTGTCGAACACGGCGACGACTTCGTCCGTCACTTCCGGCCACCTGGCTTTCGGCGGATTCGTATAATCGATCGAAAGGACACGCATGCCGGTGGCAGCGGCAGCTGTGGCACTCGACGTAAGTGTCGACTTTGCCGTGAAAAACGTGTAAGCCCCGCCATGGCAATAGACAAGAACTTTGCCGTCGTCGACCCAGCCTTTCGGGATGACTTCCAGGACAGGCACGCCGCCGAGCGTCATCGGCGTGAGCTTCACGCCCGTGCGTTCGACGGCCTTGTCGCACATCGCCTTCCGCTGATTTTCGAATTCGGCGTGCAGGGCTGACCAACCTGCGTGATCGTCAGGCGCGGGCCGAGGCGGCTCGGCTTCCGGGTCCGCCAGAGCGGCGAAATAGTCACGCCATTGCTCAGAGACCGTATCGGCTACATATTTACGCAGGTTACTGGATTTCAATCTCGCCTCCGACATAGAGATTCACCGCCATCACGAACATTTTCACGATTATGCTTAAGCTGTCAACTCGCCGAAAGCCGGGAATGTCGGAGCATCCCGGAAGCTATCCTCTCAGCCTTTTCGGGCGGATCTTGATTTTGCTCGAAAGCCTGGGATCGGTGATGACGGCTTCATTCGTGCCATCAGGATCTTTGGATGCGAACGATCCGCTTTCGAGCCGAAATCCCTCATACGCGCCGGAAGCGTGCCGAGCCGCCACGGCGATCGGACTGATCACAGCTTAAATGCATGATTTAAAGCATGTTACGCAAGCCGGACGCGTCATCGCAGAAAAATCCTGGTGGAATTCCGATTTTTTCCGAGTGGATCGTTCGAATCACCTGTGGATTCTCGTAGGATGAATATGCGGTAAGGTTTGTGATGCTTGAAGATATGCTCAACTCATGCGTCGCGAAGCGAAACGTCCGCGAAATTCGGATGTGGGGCTTCCCTTACCTGATTCAGCGTTTTTGACCGTTCACGATGTTCACCAGAGGCACAAACGTGCCGAGGAGTTTCGATGCCTGTCGAATTCGTCTCAGGAGCCCGGTTCAAACGCAAGTTGGCGTCCGGCGCAATCCTGCATCAGGTGTACGTTCATTGGAAGATCGACTGGAAGACTTCCCCGAAGGTGTATGAGTCGACGGTCAAGGACTCCACCAAAACGAAATTGAAAGTCTATTGCCTCGAACCGCCCACCGATAGCCTCCGATCGTTCACCCTGAACCCCGCGATGCTTGTCGTGAATGTGGACGACGCGACTTCGACGACGACCGTGAAGGCGATCCTGGAATCGACCGACCCGCCCCCGCCGACTCCACCCGGCCCCGGCGCCGCCGGCTCGACGACCATCGATCTCACGTTTTCGATCGAAATCATCGATCCTCCTGCGATCAGTATCAATGGCCTGATCGGTTCACGGGAACCGATCATCCCGATCGGAGACTGCTGAAAAAGCCCAAGTTCAAAGTGTTAGGACTTACGCGATACCATCCAACCGATAGGCTGGTTGGATTCGATAATTC
>CAZSQA010000003.1:0-271004 GCA_964608915.1 uncultured Isosphaeraceae bacterium | reverse complement strand
TGGCGAGGATTTCCTTGAGGGCCGCGGTGGTGCCCTTCCAGTCATGGGCACCGACGTTGTCGCCGGTGATGATGAGGGCCTTGATCGGCTCGGCGGAGTGTGCCGTCGCGACGAACAGAAGTGCGAACAGTGCGGATGCGAGTGTCGGAATTCGGGGTGGCATCGAAGTTCTCCGGGGAGTGAGCGAAGCGGTTGGCGTGTCGAGCGGCAAACCCGGGGCGAACGTGGTTCGAGCACCGGGTTAAAGCCGATTCGTCCGTGGCCATATTGTGGCGGTTCGGTGGACCGGAGTCCATGACCGGAGGGTGGAATCCGCAGTGATGGGGAGACTTCTGCCAGCCGCACCGGCGCGATTGGCATGGCGGTTGCTTTATTGTTCGCTGCACAAAGAACGGTCAGCACCTTGCAGAGTCCCACCTGATCACTGCCGGAATTTCGAACAAGCCCTTTGTGCGAGCTTGAGGAGTCCCTACTACGATGAATCGAAAAGTGCTTTGGACACTTGGGGTATCGCTTGCGATTCTCGTCGCGATGTCGGCGGGCGCGATGGCCCAGGAGGCGGCACCGCCCGTCGCTCCTGCCGCTGCTCCAGCGGCCACCCCTGAGCCGGCCTCATTGGTCGATGTCGATACTCTCTGGGTTTGCCTTGCCGCGTTCCTGGTGTTCTGGATGCAGGCCGGTTTCGCTCTTGTCGAAACGGGCCTGACGCGTGCCAAAAACGCAGGCAATATCTGCATGAAGAACCTGATGGACTTCTGCATCGGAACGGTGACGTTCTGGGCGCTGGGCTTCGGGTTGATGTTCGGCCTCAATTCGTCGGGCTATATCGGCACGACCAGTTTTCTCTATGACACGACCGATTCGTTCCAGTGGGGCTTTTTCATCTTCCAGACGGTCTTCTGCGCCACATCGGCGACGATCGTTTCGGGGGCGATGGCCGAGCGAACGAAGTTTTCCAGCTATCTGATCTATTCGGTGGGCCTGACGCTCATCGTCTATCCGATCTTCGGGAGCTGGGTATGGAACGGTCTGGCCAAGTCGGGCGGTGCCGGGTGGCTGGAAGGCCTCGGCTTCCGGGACTTCGCCGGATCGACGGTCGTGCACTCGATCGGCGGCTGGGCGGCACTGGCCGGAGCCCTGACGGTCGGTCCTCGGATCGGCAAGTACATTGACGGCAAGCCCCGGCCGATCCCTGGCCACAGCTTGCCGATGGCACTTCTGGGCGTGTTCATCCTCTGGCTGGGCTGGTTCGGGTTCAATCCGGGCAGCACGACAGCGATCAAGGGCGGCAGCTTCGCCTATATCGCCGTCACGACGAACGCCGCGGGTGCAGCAGGTGCTTTGACCGCGATGCTCACGACCTGGCTTTGGTTCGGCAAGCCTGACGTTTCCTACACGGGCAACGGCGTTCTGGCCGGCCTGGTGGCGATCACGGCCGGCTGCGACTGCGTGAGCGTGCCTTCGGCATTCATCATCGGTTCGATCGCCGGCGTTCTTGTGGTCGTGGCGTGTACGCTCATCGACCGGGCCGGGATCGACGATCCGGTGGGTGCCATCGGCGTTCACGGCTGCTGCGGCGCCTTCGGCACGATCGCGGTCGGCCTGTTCATGAAGGAAGGCATCGTGGACGGCAAGGCCGGCCTGCTGATGGGAGGCGGCATGACGCAGCTCCTGCCTCAGCTTTATGGTGTCGGTTCCGCGTTTCTCTGGTCGTTCTCGGTCAGCATGGTGATCTTCCAGGCGATCAAATACACGGTCGGCTTGAGAGTGACTGCCGAGGAAGAGATCGAGGGCCTGGACATTCACGAGCATGGCTCGCTGGCTTATCCGCCGATGTTCGTGGCTGACGAACTGGTGGCCGGCATGTCGGACAATTCTCCGGCGACGGCGACCTTCAGCGGCTACAAGAGCCGGGTGGCAATAAGCGACCCGGCCTCGATCTGAAACCCGAACTTCGTTTCGAAGCCCGCCCGTGAGATCGGAGCGGGCTTCGACGAAGAGTCGGACGACGTTCCGCACTTCTGCCGGAACCCCGCAAAAACGAGTCCCCCCCCTACGTAAACCCTGAATGATGAGTATTCCTATGTGCAGTCTCCGCAAGACCGCAAGATTCGGTTTGATGACAGCCCTCGCACTCTGCATGTTCGCGACGACAGCCTCGGCCTGGCAGGCACAACCGCCCCAGAATCCGCCCGCTGCCGCGGCTCCGGCTCCTGGTACGTTCCCGGCTCAGGAAACCGTCACCGTGGCGACCGCCCCGACGGCGGGCCCCGGGCTGAAGGAGGCGGACACGGCCTTCATCATGATCTGTGCCGCGATGGTGCTCCTGATGACACCTGGCCTGGGCCTGTTCTATGGCGGCATGGTGCACCGGAAGAACGTGCTTTCGACGTTTCAGCAAAGCTTCGTGCTGATGGGCGCGATGGCGGTGCAGTGGGTCACGATCGGCTATTCGCTGGCCTTCGGCAGTGACCAGCTCGGCGGCCTGATCGGCGGCCTGGATTATGTGTTCCTCAATAACGTCGGGCTGGATCCGCACCCGGTCTATGGCCCGACGATTCCGCACCAGCTTTTCATGATCTTTCAGTGCATGTTCGCCGTAATCACGCCGGCACTGATCTCCGGTGCCTTCGCCGAGCGGATCAAGTTCTCCGGCTATCTTGTCTTCTCACTGCTCTGGGCGACTTTCGTCTACTCTCCCGTGGCACACTGGGTCTGGGGTGGCGGCTGGATCGGCCAGATGGGTGCTCTGGACTTCGCGGGTGGCCTGGTGGTGCACCTGATTTCGGGCGTGGCGGCACTGGTGTGCTGCATCATCGTCGGCCGCCGGAGCGGTCACGGCAAGGTGGAAATGCACCCGCATAACCTTACGATGACGGCTCTGGGCACGGGCCTGCTGTGGTTCGGCTGGTTCGGCTTCAACGCGGGCAGCGCCCTGGCGGCGAACAAGTCAGCCGTAGCCGCATTCGTGAACACCAATATCGCTGCGGCCTCGGCCACGATCGGCTGGGTGGCTCTGGAATGGATCCTCAAGGGCAAGGGCACGGTGCTGGGCGCTTGCTCTGGTGCTGTGGCCGGCCTGGTGGTGATCACGCCGGCGGCCGGGTTCGTGGCACCGATGTCGGCCCTGATCATGGGCTTGATCGTGACCGTCTTCTGCTACTCGGCGATCATGATGAAGAACAAGCTGGGCTATGACGATTCGCTGGATGTCGTCGGCATCCACGGAGCGGGCGGCTTTCTCGGGGCCATTCTGACTGGCGTGTTCGCCCAGGCGGGCATCACCAACGACGTCAACGGCCTGATCAACGGCAACGCCGCCCAGATGATGCCTCAGGTGATTTCTGTCCTGGCCGCCGGCGGTTACAGCCTGGTGGTGAGCGCCTTGCTGGCTCTGATCGTGAACGCCACGATCGGCATGCGGGTTTCGGCCGAAGACGAGGATGCCGGTCTGGACCTTTCGCAGCACGGCGAACGGGGCTACATCATGGGTGACCTTCTGGGCACGTCGGAGGGGATCGAAGCCCACC
This sequence comes from uncultured Isosphaeraceae bacterium, assembly GCA_964608915.1. GTDB lineage: Bacteria > Planctomycetota > Planctomycetia > Isosphaerales > Isosphaeraceae > QWQI01. The sequence goes on along the minus strand of CAZSQA010000003.1, from coordinate 267,474 downwards.
CGGCCTGAGAGTAAGAAACAGGCGTGCCGGCCCGGCCCGGGCTGGTTCACGCTGAAATCACGACGTCTCGAAACGGTCGTACGAATCGGGACTCCCAGGGGCCGGTCAGGATTTCACGATCCTGGCCGGTCCTCTGGTTTCGAGCGTCCCGACCGGAAAGATCCGGACGACTCACGTAACTGTCCGCGGAGATTTGCCCGACGACCGGCAAAACACTGGAATCCTTGCGTCCGATGGTCTATCGTATGCATCGAAAAGCTCTTTCGCATCGATGCCGAAAGTGCGAAATGCCCCGAGCTCCAGCGCCTGGGGCTCGATACTTCCTTCATCTCATCCTGAAACGCCGTTCTGGAGGCCAGCAGCCCCGATGAATTTCTTGCAACAGATCTGGCAGAAAAAGACCCTGGGCCGACTTCTCGAGGAAGCCGAAGGCGATAACCGGCTCAAGCGGGTGCTGGGGCCCGTGGGGCTGACGAGTCTGGGTGTCGGCGCGATCATCGGGACGGGGATTTTCGTGCTCATCGGCAAGGCCGCGCACGACCAGGCCGGGCCGGCGGTGATGCTGTCGTTCGTGGTGGCCGGGCTCGCCTGTGCCTTCGCGGGTCTGTGCTATGCCGAATTCGCCTCGATGGCTCCCGTCGCAGGTTCGGCCTACACTTACGCCTATGCCACACTGGGTGAGATGTTCGCCTGGATCATCGGCTGGGACCTTGTGCTCGAATATGCCGTCTCCAGCTCAGCCGTGGCTGTGGGGTGGTCCAAATATTTCAATGAATTATTGGACCTGACGACGCGCGGGGCGGTGAAAATCCCCGAATTTCTGAACATGGCCCCGATGGACTATGACCCTGAGAAGGGCCGGATCGTCGCGACGGGGGCGTGGTTTGACCTGCCGGCCATGCTGATCACGGCTGCCATCACGACGATTCTCGTCATCGGGATCAAGGAATCGGCCCGCTTCAATAACATCATGGTGATCATCAAACTGGCCGTGGTTCTGTTCGTGATCGGCGTCGGCGTCTTTTACATCGACACGGCCAACTGGTCGCCGTTCGCTCCGTTCGGCTACACGGGCATCAGCCTGTTCGGCGAAACGATCCACGGGCAGACGGACGCGGGCGGCAAGCCGCTGGGCATGCTCTCGGCCTCGGCCATCATATTTTTCGCCTACATCGGCTTCGACTCGATTTCCACCCACGCCGAAGAGGCCAAGAACCCGAAACGCGACGTCCCCATCGGCATCGTGTCTTCGCTCCTGATCTGCACCATTCTTTACATCGCGGTTGCGGCCGTGCTCACGGGCATGGTCTCGTACAAGGACATCAAGATCGACGCCCCGGTCTCCGACGCTTTCGCCCAGCGTGGCATCTGGTGGGCCGAGTTCCTGATCGCATTCGGGGCTCTCACTGGCATTACGTCGGTTCTGCTGGTGACGATGCTCAGCCAGCCGCGGGTGCTGCTGGCGATGGCCCGCGACGGCCTGCTGCCTGATTCGTTCTTCGGCGCGATTCACGAGAAATTCCGCACGCCGTACAAGAGCACGATCCTGACCGGCTTTTTCGTGGCCATGCTTTCCGGCTTTCTTCCCTTGCGGATTCTGGCCGAGCTGGTTTCGATCGGTACGCTCATGGCGTTCGTGATCGTGTGCGTGGCTGTGCTGATCATGCGACAGACGAACCCCGACGCCGAGCGCCCGTTCAAGGCACCGCTGTATCCCTTCGTGCCGCTGGCCGGTATCGGCATCTGCGGCCTGCTGATGTTCAGCCTGCCCAGCGAAAACTGGCTGCGTCTGTTCGTGTGGCTCGGCCTGGGGGCGATCATTTACATCGTCTACGGCCGCCATCACAGCGTCCTGGCCAAGGAAGCCGCGGCGAAGGCAGCGAATTGAAGCCGATTTCGGCTTTCGAAGGACCGCATCGATTTCGAAACCCGGCCCCATCGCGGGCCGGGTTTCGCGTTCCGTCAACAGGCTTCGGCATGCGTCTCGGATACGAAAAATGCATCCGGGCCAAAGAGCGACTCTTACCACCTCGGGATGAGTTTCGAAATGAATCCGCCAGAATCGGCACCTGATTTCGAACGGATTCGCGGCTTGTCCCGACAGGGGCTGCTGTATTTCGGGTACGGTGCGAATCTCAATGCCGAAGATTACGCGTGCGAAGGCCGAACGGCGCTGAATGCGATTTGCCCCGCGTGCATTCCGGACGCCGCCCTCGTTTTCGACCGGTATTCACAAAGTCGCCAGGGAGGCGTGCTGAGTCTGGAAGATTTTCCCGGCGGATTCGTGGATGGCATGTTATTCGAAATGAAGGACTGGAACGAGCTTGACGCGAAAGAGGGCGTGCGGAACGGCCATAACCTCCGGATCAGCCTGCCGGTTCTGATCCGCGACCCACGCACCGGTATTTTCCGCCATGAGATCGCCCAGAGCTGGGTCTCGGCGAGGCCTGAGGGGTTCGTCAAGCCGGGCGACGCCTATTTGCGAATCTGCAGGCAGGGGCGAGAATCGCTCGGCATCCGTTGTCATGACCTCGAACTGGCTGCGATCGACGAGCCGCACGGGTTCGGGGGCGACCGGTTCGCGATCTTCACATACGGCACACTTTGCCGGGGCGAAAGCCGGGCCCGGGTCATGCGAACGGGGCCGCTCGCGGATGTCTCGATCGCCGAGATGCAGAGCGTAGCGCTCTGTCGGCATTCCAGCGGAGCGTATCCGTGCCTGCTCGAAGCGGACCCGGCGCCGAGCGAGGCACAGCGTGTCACGGGCGATTTGTGGACGTACCGGGCCGACGGGGCGAACGCCGAGTCGCTTTCGAAATTGTTCCCCAGGCTCGATGCGATCGAAAACGACGGGCGGCCCATGATCGACGGTCTCAGAAGAATCGCGCTCGTGAAGCTGGATCAAAAGCTCTCCGTCGACGAAGCCTCAGCCGCGACTCGGACTTTTATCGAAGAAGTGACAGCCGTTTCGTTGTTTCCGAAATTCCGAAGAACCCTGGTCGATGTCATTTCCCAAGGCCAGCCCCGCAGGGCATGGACCTATTTCTTTCGTGGCCCGCTGGCCGGTCTGTTACCGATCACGAGCGGAAACTGGCGGAAGTATGCGGGCCGTTGGGATGATTCGCTGGATTCGAATCCGGAGTCTTGAGCACGGGCGTTTCCCGGGGCCTGATCATCGATACGATGCATGTTTGAGATATCGGGCAAGGGTTTCCTGAAAAACGCGGGATTCGACGGGTTTGGAGATGAAGTCGGAGCAGCCGGCGTCGATGGCTTTTTTCCGGTCGTCGCTCATGGTCGATGCGGTCAGGGCGATAATCGGGCGTACATAGCCGGCGTCCCGCAGGGTTCGCGTGGCCTGATAGCCGTCCATCTCGGGCATCTGCATGTCCATGAGGATCACGTCGTAGTCGGCGTTTCGAGCCGCAGAGACGGCTTCGATGCCGTTGACTGCGATATCGGCTTTCAGGCCATGGCGTTTGAGCAGGTGGACGATCACGCGACGGTTGTCCTCACTGTCGTCGGCGAGGAGGAGGCGGCCTTCGAGCCGGAGGATGCCCGGAGCGGCTTTCGTGCCTTGTTTGGTAAGCGCGAACTCGAGCGAATCACGGGGGCTGATCCATGCGGTTTCTGCGGAGTTCGCCGGAATTTTCAGCGGCAGACGCACGATGAAGGAGCTGCCCCTGCCGGGTTCGCTGCGTGCGGAGACGGAGCCGTTCATGGCTTCGACGAGCTTGCTGGTGATGGTCAGCCCCAGCCCGGTTCCGCCGAACTTCCGGGTTGTCGAGGTGTCGGCCTGCCGGAACGGTTCGAAGATGGTGGCCAGCTGTTCTGGCGTCATGCCGATGCCGGTGTCAGAGACTTCGAACGCGAGGGTATCGGGCAGGGCACTGACTCGTATCATGATTGCCCCGCCGGATTCGGTGAATTTGACCGAGTTGCTCAGAAGGTTGACGAGCACCTGGCGGACTCGAGTCGGATCCATGAGGCAAGCGGCCGGCAGATTCGTGGCGGGTTCGGTGGTCAGGCGGACCTGTTTCTCGTCGGCACGAATTTTGAGCAGGGTGGCCGCGTCGAGAGCGATTTGCCAGGGGGAAGCCGGGATGGATTCGAAGGCCATCTTGCCGGCTTCGATTTTGGACAGGTCGAGGACATCGTCGAGGATCGTCAGCAAATGCGAGCCGTTGCGGCGAATGGCACTGACGGCGTCGGAGATTTCTTCGGCCGACATACCGGATTCGGAGATCATGTCGGCATAACCGAGCACGGCGGTGAGGGGCGTGCGGACTTCGTGGCTCATCTGGGCCAGGAACTGGCTTTTGGCGAGATTGGCGGCTTCGGCGGCGATTTTCGCGTCGCGCAGGCTCTGTTCCAGGTCGCGCTGATCGGTGACGTCGCGGTTGATGCCGATCAGTTGCACGGCTTTGCCGCTGCCGTCGAATTCGACGACGCTGGCGGCCTGGACGTGCCGCACGGAACCGTCCGGTCGTACGATACGGAATTCGCGATAGAGCGGCTCGTTGGCACCGATGGTGGCCATAAGTTCGTCGACGGCTTTGGTCTTGTCGTCGGGATGGACCGCATTCAGCCAGGTTTCGTATTTGATTCCGTTCCGGAAATCGTGAGGATCGAGGCCGTAGATTTCGAACATGCGGTCATCCCATTCCAGGGAGTCGTCCGCGAAATTCCAGGCCCAGATGCCGATCTGAGCCGCTCCGGTGGCCATGGTTAGGCGTTTGAGAGTCGTAATCAGCTTCAATTCGGCAATTTTGCGGTCCGTGATGTCCATCGAAGTGCCGATCAGGCGGACGGGCCGACCTTCGGCATCGCGTTCGACGATCATGGCCGTGCTGCGGTGCCAGTGCACGTTGCCCGTTTTCACGTTGACTCGGTGCTCGCAGACGTACTCGGCGGTTCGTCCTTCCAGGTAGTCGTTGAGCTGGTCGGTCGTGAAATCCCGGTCTTCCGCGTATAGCACGGCTTTCCAGCCTTCCACAGTGAGTGGAATTTCGCCGGGCCGATAACCGAGCAGTTCGAACCAGAGATCGTCGGCGGTGCCGACGCCGGTTCGCATGTCCCATTCCCAGATGGCTTCCCTGGCGGCTTTCATGGCCAGTTGATGGAGCATATGGCTTCGTTCCAGGGCCACCTGAGCCGATTTCCGCTCGGTGATGTCCTGATTGACCCCGATCATCTGCTCAATGCGGCCGGACGCGTTTTTCCTGACGATGTAACGCACGGCCAGGTGACCGGATTCGCCATCGGCATACAGGAATTCGTGCTCAAGGTCGCAAGCGTAATCGGGATCCGGCGATTCGATCGCAGTGCGGATTTCCTCGCCCACCAGCGACCGTACCTCCGGCGGCAGGAATCTGCGGGCGTATTCCGCGGATGACATCGTGTACCCACCCTGGGCTTCGGCTGTCGAGCGGAAAATGGCATAAAAATTATCGGTGAAAGTGAAGAGATCGGTATCGATGTCGTAGGACCATTGGCCGGCCTTCGCGAGCTTCAGCGCGATCGAAAGGTGCAGCTCGCTCGCGCGCAAATCCGCTTCGGCTTTCTTCAGTACGCTGATGTCCCGGACGATGCCGAGAAATCCGGTTAACTCTCCACTAGGCTCCATCAGCGCACTGACGGTAAGAAGAACCGGAATACGATGACCATCCTTGTGGATATACGTCCACTCACTCGTTTCGGTCATTTCCAGCCGCGGCCGGGCCACGAAGACTTCGAATCCAGGCTCGACCTTACGGCCCAGAGCCGCGCTCAGTAATTCGGCACGGTGCGAGACTTCGGCGGGCTCGTGAAAATTCACGGGCGTCGTATTCCCGACCATTTCTTCCGCCGAATAACCCAGCAGCCGTTCGGCGGCTCGATTGAAAAGCGTGATCACGCCCGTCGACGAGGCGACGATGATGGCCTCGCCAGCGCTTTCCAGGACGGCCCTCTGAAACGTTTCCCGCTGCTGAAGTGCCGCTTCGGCCTTCTTGCGGGCGGTGATGTCGAGCGTCGTGCCGACGATCCGCAGCGGTAGCCCGGCTTCGTCGCGCTCGACGACTATGCCGCTCGACTTCACCCAGCGCACTTCGCCGGACTTCGTCACGATGCGATGTTCCGTGCCGTTGTCTCCCTGGCCGGTCAGGAAAGATTCACGTTCCAGGCGCACCCTTTCCCGGTCGTCCGGGTGAATCATGCTGTCCCAGATTTCGGCGGAAGGCTGAACTTCGCCAGTTTCGAAGCCGAGCTGCCGGTACCAGAGATCATTGGCGACGACAAGCCCCGTGGCGGCATCCCATTCCCAGACCGATTCCTGAGCGGCCTCCAGGGCGAGGCGAAGCCGGGCCTCGCTGCGCTGAAGGGCTTCCTGCGTCCGTTTCCGATCGGTGACGTCCAGGTTCGTCCCGAGCATGCGGACGGGTCTGCCGTCGACGTCCCTTTCCGTGATCGTCACGAAGGAGCGAATCCAGCGGATTTCGCCCGATTTCGTGATGATCCGGTGCTCGGTGGATGAAATGCCGCCGGACTGGACGAAATCGATGTGAGTCGCGTGCAATTCGGTCAAGTCGTCCGGATGTACCGCATTGAGCCATGTTTCGAACGTCGCGTGAATTTCGCCGGGCTCGTAACCCAACTGGCGATACCACAAGTCGCTCACTTCGACTTCCTTCGTGCGCAGATCGAGCTCCCAGACCGATTCCTGCGCGGCCTCCAGCGCCTGGCGATAGCGTCTTTCGCTTCGATGGAGCGATTCCTCCGCCCGCTTGCGGTCGGTAATGTCGAGATTCGTACCCACGACGCGCAGCGGTTCGCCATGGGGGCCCCATTCGACGATCGAGCCGCTCGTGCGCAGCCACCGTACTTCACCGGATCGGGTCACCATCCGGTGCTCGACCCAGTTGATCGTGCTGCGGCCTTCCATGTATTCGGTCAGGGTTCGCATCGTCTCGGCGATGTCGTCGGGATGGACCATCTGCAGCCACCGTTCGAGATTTGCCGGAATCTCGCCGGGCTCGTAGCCGATCTGGCGATACCAGTGATCATTGCCCGCGATATCGCCTGTGGCGACGTTCCAGTCCCAGACGGCTTCCTTTGCGGCATCCATCGCCTGGCGGAGGCGCCGTTCGCTGCGGGAGAGCATCTCCTCCGCCCTCTTGTGGTCCGTAATGTCGAGATTCGAACCGACCATCCTGACCGGATTCCCGGCGGCATCGCGCTCGACGATCCGGCCGGTGGTGCGGATCCAGCGCGTTTCTCCGGCGGAGGTGACGATCCGGTGTTCGGCAGTGTTCACTTCGCCGCCGCCGATGAATTCGTCGCGAATCTGAAGGAGGCCCGCCCGGTCGTCGGGATGGATCGAGCATTCCCAAGTCGCCAGCGTCGCGGGCACTTCGCCTGGCTCATGACCGATCTGGCGAAACCAGAGATCGTTGGCGATCACTTCGCCCGAACGTAAATCGCATTCCCAAACGGCCTCCTGGATGGCTTCCAGAACCTGGCGATAACGAAGCTCGCTTTTTCTGAGTTCCGCTTCCATCCGCTCGTGCTGTGTGATGTCCGACGTCACCCCGCAAATGTCAAATCCTTCAAGGGCATGGCCTTCGAGCCGAAACTCGTGAGTCAGCACCTGACGCGTGCTTTGACTTTCGCTGGCCGTCTGCCTGGCATCGTTCGCGATGCCCGAATCGAGCACGGTGCGGTCAATGGCCGCGTAATCCGTCGCGATCTCGAGGGGGGAAATCTCCGCGTCCGTTTTGCCGAGAATCTCAGCTGCGGACAGCCCTGTATTCTCCAGGTGCTTGCGATTGACGAGCCGATATCGGCCCGAGCGATCCTTGACGAACACTTCGACCGGCAATTGGTCGATCACTTCGTTCAGGAGCGTCTCTCGTGCTCTGGCGATTTTCCCGGCCCTGATTCGACGGCCTTCAAGGCCGATCTGGCGCCCGAGCGTCGAGAGCAGCGATTCGAGATCGGCATCGGCGATCTGGCGATCGGGGCCGTAAAACACCATCACACCGAGCGTGTCGCCACCATCGTGAACGGGAAAAACCACACCCGAAATTAGCCCGGGCTCGTGCGGGTTTTCGAGTCCCGGGCAATGCCCGGCAAGTTCGATCGTCACGACCCGCATGTCTTGCCGGGCACGCGTTAAGTATTCCGAAACGCAGTCGCCCGGCTTGGACGAATCACCGAATGCACTGGCGCCGAAATCTGCCGGTGAGACATCGGAAAACCACGCCGGGGCATGCCGCTCGAATGCCCCGGAGCCGGCATCGAATTCCCAGAATTCGCCGATCCGAAACCCGAGCCGCACGCCGATCGATGCGAGCAACCTCTCGACGCCCGACGGAAAATCGTCGAGATCCGAGAGGATCCGGATCGATTCGTCGAGAATCCGCAAGCAATCGTCAACCTTCGCAGGACGCTGCATAGACGTCAGGCTTTCGCGGTGTCGCTGGATTTCCGCTTGAATCGTCGTCGATTGGAGAGGTGACGGTATGTCACTGAACGTCGCGATATTATACGTAGGAGGTCCGAATTCGAAAAAGGGTAGTATGGCGCGAAAAACGGGAATTTTGGCGATTCGTGTAAGGAACCGGCAGGGTTTCTATCCCGTTCCTCTCCATGAGACAAGACCGGTGAGAGGGATTCCCGCGCGGCCGGAAATTCGACGAAGGGCACTGCCACATGCGGCCGGTGATTCGTTATCATGCTTTTCGCCCGTCATCGCAGAACGAATTGCCCTGCGCACCGCGCAGCAACCCCGCAATGTCCGAACCGGTCCATCCCGATGAGCATCGCACACGCCCCCCAAACGTCGTCCGCCATGGCCCATGACTCTGGTCATGCCGGAGTGCCACGCGTCGATCCGGCCGCCCTTTCGGCCCTGATCGAAGCCCTGCGTATGGCCCTCGGCGACGACAACCTGATCACCCACCACGACGAGCGAATCGTCTATGAGTGCGATGGTTACGTCATCGAAAAGAACCTGCCGGACGTCGTCGTCTTCCCCACCTGCCGGGATCACGTCGTCGAGATCGTCAAGCTCTGCAACAAATACGCCATCCCCTTCGTGCCACGGGGCGCGGGCACATCTCTGGCCGGCGGCACCCTGGCCGTCGGCGGCGGCGTGATGATCGCCCTGACCCGCATGAAGCGGATCCTCGAGATCAATCACCGCGATCGCTACGCCGTGGTCGAGCCAGGCGTCGTGAACGTATGGCTCACCAGGGCCCTGTCCGGCAGCGGTTTTCATTACGCGCCGGACCCTTCCAGCCAGACCGCCTGCACCATCGGCGGCAACGTGGCCACCAATTCCGGCGGGCCCCATACCCTCAAATACGGCGTGACGGTCAATCACGTGCTGGGCGTGGAAATGGTCATGCCCGACGGCTCGATCGTCGAATTCGGCGGCCCCTGCGAAGAAACGCCGGGCCTGGACATGACCGGCCTGATCGTCGGCCACGAAGGCACCTTCGGGATTGTGACGAAGGCCATCGTGCGCCTGACCCGCGACCCGGAAGCCGGCCGCACCTTCCTCGGCGTGTTCGACTCTATCGAAAGCTGCACCAAAACCGTCTCGGACATCATCGCCGCCGGGATCGTGCCCGCAGCCCTGGAAATGCTCGATAACCTGATGATCCGGGCCGTCGAGGAAGCCTTCCGCTTCGGCTTCCCCACCGACGCCGGCGCCGTTCTGATCATCGAAACCGACGGCCTGGAGGCCGGCCTCGAGGATCAGGCAGCCGCCATCGAGACCGTCGTCCTGAAAAACGGCGGCTCCGTCCAGAAGAAAATCCCCTGGCGCACACGCAAGGAACCCGAATACATGGCGATCTGGAAGAGCCGCAAGTCGGCCTTCGGCGCCATCGGCCGCCTGTCGCCCACGTTCTGCACGCAGGACGGCGTGGTCCCCCGCACCAAGCTGCCGCATATTTTGCATTTCATTCAGAAGACGGGCGAAAAATACGGCATTCGCATCGCGAACGTGTTCCACGCTGGCGACGGCAACATTCACCCGATCCTGATGTTCGACGAAACCAAGCCTGAACAGGTGAAAACCGTGCTCGCGGCCAGCCACGAGATTCTATCGGAATGCATCGCCTGCGGCGGCTCGGTGACGGGAGAGCACGGCATCGGCGTGGAGAAAATGGAATTCATGGACAAACTCTTCAGCGCCGAATCGCTCGAAGCCATGGCCTCCGTCCGCGACGTGTTCAATCCAGAGAACCGCTGCAGCCCCCTGAAACTCATCCCCTACGGCTGCGGCTGCCTGGAAAAAGCCCACCCGGGCCACCACGCCGGGGCATAAATCCGAAGATCGATCCGAGAAAGTGAGGCGGAGCCCAAAAACGAGCCGGAAGCGTCAGCGACGGATGATTTCTGACGAGCCGGAAGCGTCAGCGCGGGAACGAAATCTGTTTGCATTAACGAGAGTTTGCCCATGCCACACCCGGACCTGGAAATGGAACCCGTCGAGCGTTGGCGAAACCGGAATCGACGGTTTCTTCGCAATTCTCTCGTAATTTTCTCGGTCGTTGCTGTCGGTTCGGTGATCGCAATTGTCTACGCGGTATTCGAAAGCCGTTCCGCGCGCCGCTTCGACCCGGGCATGACGACGGTCGCGGCTGAGATCCTCCGAGACAATGCCGCCGAGACCGACGACGCTGAGACCTGGATCGCCATCCATAAAGAAATCCTTTGGCCACGTCACATCGAATCCCTGAATACCAGCTGGAAGGCCCTTCCAGGTCTGATCATCAAACGCCGATCCATTTCGAAAGCGATGGAGGTCCTCGAGTACGACCGGTTCCTCGTCGAAACCGAACGAGTCGAATTTTATGGCCGGGCATTGGGCATGATCGATCGCGAATACAAGCCTCGAATCACGCAGGCCTGTGTCGACAAGATGGCCGAAATCCTGAAGGAAACCTATCAGGATAAGCAGACCGTGCCGCACATGATCGGCCAATCGCTGAACAACCGCCTCAGCGTGTTCGTCGAACGTCAGGCCCGGCTCGGAGATGCGACCGACCAAACCTGGCTCGCATTCCTGGAATCGTTCTCGAACGAGGTTTTCGTAAGATGGCTTCGGCTGCAATCGTCGGGCAGCTATTTTCTGCAGGAGCCTTCCATCCGGAAAAGCCTCGAGAAACGGTACGAAAAGCATCCCGACGACAACTGGCTCGTGCGTATGGCCGGCGTCATCCGCAGCCGCGACGGCAAATACGCTGAAGCCGAGCCCCTTCTGGCGAAATCGGCCGAGCTCTTCGCCGACGACCCTGAAGGCCGACACGCCTGGGCCGAAGCCCGGCTCGCGTTGAATCTGCCTGTCGACGCCGAATCGATCATGGGCCCGCCGTGCCGCAAATCGATCCATTTCGAAACTCAGGAAGCGATGCGCCTGACGTTTCGAGCACAAATTCACGAAAAACAGGGCAAGCTCGAAGCCGCCCGTCAGGACGCCGAAGCCGCTGTGAAGCTCGATCCGCGAAGCGTCGAAGGCTGGGAAACGCTGGCCGGAATCGCGAAAAAATCGGGCGACACCGATCGATCGCATTTCGCCGAACAGGAGGCTCGAAACTGGTCGGAGAAGAAAAATCACCTGAAAACCGCGCTGAAATCGTTCGCGATGCGCGTCGAAGAAACCCGAATAAATGATCGGCGAATGCGCGACGACGGCGGAACCGTCGAACCCTTGATCGAGGCCTTGCAGCAACTGGATTGGCCGCACGCGGCCGAAGCGTTGAAATCGGCACGGAAAATCGCCACAGGAGAAATCGGCTATCCGGCATTCCGCAAGCTTCCGGAACTCCAGCCCGGCATCCCTGACCAATTCTTCCAGCCCCGCCCGGTCCTGCGATCCGAAACGCCCGAATCCCGGGGTCTGGGTGGCGTGAGGTTATGAAACCCGCGAGGGAACTGACATCGATCGAAAATGCATCGAAACCGCGAACTTCGAAACGTCGTGTTCGTCGAATCTACGCTTCGCTCATTCTGGCCATTGTTGCGATAGGAACCGCTGCGTTCGTCGATTCGAGGCCAACCGTTCGCTTCGACTCGAAAATGCCATTGAAGGATGCACTTATCATTCGCCGTGAGGCCGAAAAAGCCGACGACGCCGAAACGTGGCTGGCGATTCAGGAAGAAGTTCTGATCAAACAGTCCACCGAGGGTTCGTTGACCGTCTGGGATCTTCTCGACTTCATTCAGCAGACGGGCTCGATCCGAAATGGCATTCGAACATACGAATTGACACGATCGGCCCGTGCCTCGCTGCATTCGAGCAAGCTTCATTCCGCCGCCGAGTCGATCGTGGATCGATACAGGCCCCGCATTGTCGAAGCCGCCGCGAAACGAAGCGCCGAACTTCTGCGTCATACGGGTTTCACGCCTCATCCCTCGCCGGAAATCCTCGGCCGCGATCCGAACTCGCTGCTGGCGGCTCATTACGAAATGCAAGGCCGTGTGGGCGAAGCAGCCGACCAGCGCTGGTACGCATGGCTGGCCGCCCTGCAGCAGTCCGACTTCGAGGAGTTCCTGCGCGTCAGTGAGCTCGTCAGCGAATTCGACCGCGACGCGGACATTCGAAAATACCTCGAATCGATTTCGGATAAATTGCCCGATGATCTCTGGCTCGTCCGGTTCGTCGGTATCGCTCATAGGCATGCCGGCCAGTTCGAAAAGGCCGAGCCGCTTCTGGCACGTGCGGCCGACGCTTTCACGGACGACCCCGAAGGTCGCTTCGCCTGGGCCGAAACTCGCCTGGCTCTGAAAATGCCGGTCGATTCGGAATCGATCATGGGCCCGCCTTGCCGGCATTCGATTCATTTCGAAACGCAGGAAGCGATGCGGCTTTTCTGCCGGGCGCAGCTATTCATGAAAACGGGCGACACCGAATTGGCCCTGCAGGATGCCGAAGCGGCGATCAGGCTCGACCCCCGATTTCGAAACGCCTGGTCCCTCGTCGCCCAAATGTCCTGGGAATCGGGCCAGTTCGTGCGAGCGAAAGTCGCGGAGTCGCACGCACGCGCGCTCGATCGCGTCGAAACACGGCTGTTCAATGCCGTCCGCCTTTATCTCGAACGTAATGACCCGCCGCGAACGATGTCGGCCCATGCCGAGGCGATCGCAAGGCTCGACCTTATTTCGGCCATGATAGATGCCGATTCGGCACGCCCGGCTGCCACCCTGATGATGGCCGACCAGGCCTGGTTCGACCGAATGTTCTTCGACAGGACGAGCCCGGAATTGAATCCCTCATTGCCGGACCGGGTCTTTTGTCCCCGGCCGGTTCCGAAGAGCATTCCGGACGCTTTGACGGCTTCGAAATGATCGGGGCTTCGGCTGTGCCGAAAGTTAGGAATTGGCATCCCGACCGCCTTCGCGATTATGATGTTCATAAGGCGATCGAGGAGAGTGCGGCCGAGCCATCCAGGTCGATCGCGAGTCAGGTCATCCCAACGAAGCCGACCGATGCCACCATCCGCCGAATCCGCTGAATCCACGAACGCTTTACCGGCCCAGCCTCACTCATCGAGGCGGCGACGCAAGTGGCTGCGCCGGTTTCTGTTCGTCGCAGCGGTTCTCGTGGCTACCCTGGTTTTCGTGAAGTTTGCGTTACCCGGTGGCCGCTTCGACCCGGAAATGCCTGAGGCTGAAGCTCGAACGCTCACGAAAGCCGCGATTGACTCCGGCGATGTCGACGCTTTCGTCGCACTTCAGAACGAATACTGGTTCCGCCGCACAGCCTTGCCCGAACCGGGCTGGCAGGGTCTGTCACGGCGCATTTTTCGAATCGCCATCGATGATGGAATTCAGGCTGCATGGGAGGATGTGCGAGCTCAGAAGTCCATGCGTGCTCGGCTCGCACAATTTCAATGGTCGAAGATGACGAGTTCATCTCAAGTCATCGAATATCCGAGATTGATCGAAGCAACCATCGGACAGGAAGAATGGTTTCGTAAAGAGCGAGAATCGCTGGGTGTAACGGTCGAACGCAGTGAAACAGGCCAGGTTCATGAAAAACGGATGAAGCTTTTCGATACTCTGTTGCGGACGGGCGACGCTTTGGACGAATTGTGGCGAGTGGCGGCGTATTACGATTCGCCGGATGCCCTGTGCGACTGGGTGGTGAAGTCGATGGAGCCCAGCCCCGACTTTCGAGGCCTCGAAAAGACGTTGAGCGGTTATTCGAAAGCCGAACCGGGCAATTTCGAAGTTCAGCGTGCCATGGGCCTTCTGCGCTGGAGCCAGGGCCGGTTCGCCGATGCCGAGCCGCTTTTGCGTTCGGCGGCGATGCAGCTCGATGACGACCCCCTTGGCCGTTTCGCCTGGGCGGAATCGCGGCGCGAGCTTGGCCTGCCGATGGATGCCGAAAAGCTGATGGGTTCCATTTCGCAGGACAATCCCAATTATCGCACTCAGGAAGGTCGGCGGCTTGTCCTTCTGGCGAAGCTGTTCGAAACCGGCGGAGATTCGCAACGTGCGAAGGAATCGCTCGAAAAGTCCGTGAAAATCAATCCATGGGAACGTGAAGCGTGGTACCGGCTGGCTTCGGTGAGAGCCGCGGCCGGAGAGGCTGAAGGCGCGAAACAGGCGAGGGAACGAGCCGAGTCGCTGGAAGCGGTCGAAACGGCGATACGCAAGGCCCATGAAACCTATCGCCGGGGCGATCGCAAGCCAGAGGCGGTCCTCCAGGCCGTCGTTCAGGCCGATGACGCCCGATTCGATGCCGTGATCGCGGCCTGGCGAGCTTTTCGCCGCATGCCCGATTCGAAAATACCGGAGTCGGCCCCCGATCCCGAGCTTTTCTTCGCTGCCCGGCCGAGGTCGATCGACCTTCCACGAAATCCGGCGGAGTGGCTCTGGCTGGATGAGTCGACCGGCAAATCCGAGACGAACTCGGAAGGATCGATCGTATTCGAATCGGTTCCGTCCGAGCGGAGCGGATTGCAATTTGCTTACGCTTCGTTCGCAGGCAAGTCATTTCGCGTGGCGGACGTCATGGGCGGCGGCGTGGCTGTTTTTGACTATGACGGTGACGGCCGGGTCGACATTTTCTTCCCTCAGGGCTGCCCATTCGAGGAAATTGGCAAGCCCGATGCCAAAGGCGGAAACCGCTTGTTCCGGAATCTCGGCGGGTGGAGATTCGAAGACGTCACCGATAAGGCCGGAGTCGCGGGTCGGGGCTACGGAATGGGCGTGGCCGTGGGCGATTACGACGGCGAAGGCAAGCCGGATCTCTTCGTGACCGGCTTCGGAAATGCGACGCTGTTTCGAAACCGGGGCGATGGCACTTTCGAAGATGTCACGGACAAATCCGGCGTTTCTTGCGATTCGTGGACGACGGCTGCTGCGTTCGCCGACCTGGACGGAGATGGCGACCAGGATCTGTTCGCTGTGACATATGTGGATTCACGTCTCGATCTCCCGGAAATATGCATGGATGATTCAGGACGGATGATTCATTGTTCTCCAGGTCGTTTCGAGGCACAGCCAGACAAGCTTTGGGAAAATCTGGGCGACGGCACATTCGCGGACGTTTCGAAATCTTCCGGAATCGCCGCGGCCCCGCGTGGGCGTGGCCTGGGCCTGGCCGTGATCGACCTGGACGACGACGGCCGGCTGGACCTTTTCGTGGCGAACGATGCCTCGCCGAACTTTTTCTTCCGCAACGAAGGCGGGTTGAAATTCCGGGAATCGGCGGATGAAGCCGGCCTTGCCGTGGACGGTTCAGGCCGGCCGACAGCCAGCATGGGCGTGGTGGCCGAAGACATGGACGCCGATGGCCGGCCGGACATTTTCCATACGAACTTCCTGAACGAGTCGAACACGTTTCGAAAGAACCTGGGCGGCGGTCTGTTTCAGGACACGACGCTGGCGATGGGCCTGAGTGCATCGAGCCTTTCGAAAACCGGCTTCGGCGCGATCGCGGCCGACGCGGACCGGGACGGATTTCTGGATCTGTTCATCGCTAACGGCCATCTGGACAATCAGCCCTGGATCGGTGTGTCGATGGCCCAGAAGCCGCTGTTTTATCGAGGAGCCGGGGCGAAAGGGTTTTCGCTGTTGCCCGAGTCGGCATTTCCTTACCTTTCGAAACCGGTCGTGGGCCGGGGCATGGCGGCGGGCGATTTCGACGACGACGGGCTGTTGGACCTGGTAATCGTGCATCGCGATGCACCTGTGGAACTGCTGCGGAACGTGTCGACGAATGCCGGGAACTGGATCGGGTTCGAAATTCGATCGAAAAATGGAGGATTGCCTCCGGCCGGTACCGTGGTCGAATTGCAGGCGGGCGGGAAAAAGCAGGTGCGGCATGTCGCGGGTGGCACGGGATATCTTTCGCACAGCGACTCCCGGTTGGTTTTCGGGCTGGGTGCGGCGGAGCAGGTCGAGAGCGTGACGATTCGCTTTCCGGACAAAGCCGAAATGAAGGTGATTTCGCTCGATGCCAGTCAGCGCGAGCCTGGCGGATATCGCCGGATCGAACTTCCCTGACTTCGAAAGGGGCAGATTTCGAAGACAAGCTTCGTACCGATAATGGCAGGATGGCGACGAAGGAAAGTGGTTTCGCTGACAGGTTCGGTTGCCGCATGATGATTCGGGAGGCTCAGAACGATGTTGAGTCGATTGACCGATCGGATTCGAAATCGAACGAAGCGAGTGACTCTGCTGGGCCTTGGCGTGACTTTCGTTTTTCTTGGCCTTGCGTTTCATTTCTGGCGATTTGCCTGGAAGAACACACCAGCTCGTGACATTTACAGGATCGATCAGGAATACGAAGAGGCCGTCAAGTCGAACCATCGATTCGCGTTTCTACGAATCCTTCGAGACGATTATCTGAAACGCTCCACCTGGCCTCCCGGTGTACGTGACGGATTCGAATTTTGCGGCACGGAAGGCTGGACAAATCCCTCCTGGTTTCCGGTATGGAAAATGTATTGGAAATCGTTCGGATTCGGATTTCTGCCGCATTATCTGGATTACCGGAGTGCAGTCGCTCACCAAGAAGCCTCCTGGCCGGTGCAGTTCTGGGTCGAAGTGGCCGAAACCGCGGATGATGAAGATCAGTCATTGTACGATCATCCGAGGTTGGCGCTGGCCGCGATCGATGAGATCGCAAAGGCACTCGAAAGGTACCAGGCCTGGTATCCGCCGGAAGACGAACCGGAAGAGACGTTCGGCCTTCTTGAAGATGGCGAAATGAACGAAGCGCGGTCAGGATATTCGTTCAGCGCACCGGATTCGATCGCCGATTCGCTGCGCTGCTCGATCTACCAGCGGCAATTGAGGATCGGCGAGGCGGTCGATCTCATGAAGCAGGAAGTTCGGAAAAGTGCGTCGTATGACCGGATGCATGAAATCGTGGCTTACGCACTGACAGGCGAGCCTGACCCGTTTATTTCGAACCCGTGGAATCAGGATCAAGTGACGGAGCGATTCGTTCGGAATGACGCGAAAAATCCGTTCGTGATTCGGGCCCATGGGCTTTCGCTGTGGCGAAGGGGGCAATATGAGGCTGCGGAAATGGAATTGAGGCGTGCGGCAGGGTTGTTCGAAAACGATCCGCTGGGCCGGTTCGCCTGGGGCAGTTGCATGCAGGTTCTGGGCATGGATTTCGAACCCGAATCGGTGATGGGAGAAATCTCGCAGGATCATCCCCATTTTCGAACGCAGGAGGCGAAACGCCTGGCCTGGCTTGCGTCGCTTTACGAACGGCTCGGGCAGGATTCGCAAGCCGTCGCATCGGCTGAACGTGCCGTGCGTCTTCATCCGTTCGAGCGGAATGCGTGGGTGAGTCTGGCACGAGCGAAACGGCGGGGCGGAGACTTGCCGGGTGCCAGCGCGGCGGAGGCGTTCGTCGTAAGGATCGACGACGCTCGGGCGAAGTTGCGGGAAGCTTCGAAGGCAGCCCTTTATGTGAAAGATCGACGCCGGAGCGGCTCCAATATGGTCATTTCGAATGGCGCAATCGAAGGCGAAATCCGAATCGTCCGGCCCGATCCCGCCGAAATGAATCCGCTTGCCGAGCAATGGATCGAGGCGTCCGAAGCCTGTGGCTGGCCTGCCGGGGCCGAAATCTGGAGAATTCTGCGGGATCATCGCGACAACAAGGCCGCGATCGAGCGATTGCAGCTTCTCGTCGAAACGCCGGCATTCCGGGAAGATGCATTCTTCTTCCCGCGGCCGTCACTGAAAGCAGGCGAGCCGTCGATTTTTCTGCAGGTTCAGCGTTGGCTGTATGGGCTTTGAATTTCGGCTGTAGCGTTCGAAACGAAAAATTGCGATTCGAGGGGAATTCGTAACGCCTTCGAATTCAATTCGCCAGCTTGCGATAAAGTTCCAGCGTCAGCCGGGCCGTTTTGTCCCAGGAGAATTCGCCGCCGCGAATTTTCGACATGCCGTGCAGTTCCGATCGCCAGGTTTCGTCGGCCATGAGGCGGTCGAGCAACCCGGCCAGTTCGTCGGGATTTTTGGGGTCGAACAGAGCGCCCCCTTCGCCGACCACTTCCGGCAGGCTAGTGGCATTGGCGGCCAGCACGGGGCAGCCGACGGCCATTGCCTCGACCACCTGGAGCCCGAAACCTTCCCAGATCGAGGGATAAACCAGTGCCAGAGCGCCGGCGTAAAGTGGCGGCAGGACTTCGTCGGGCACTCGGCCGAGCCAGTGGAGACGGCCTTCCAGCCCCAGCGAGCGGGCGTGGGCCGTGATCGCATCAGACTCCGGCCCGGTTTTGCCGCCGAAAACGACCTGAAGCGTCTCGGCGTTTTTGCAGCGGGCCAGGGCATCGAACACCATCGGCAGATTTTTACGAGCCTCGAAACCGCCGACGTAAAAGACGTAAGGCCTGCCTGCAAGGGCGTAAGTCGCGAGTGTCGATTCGATGGCGGCCGGGTCGATATGGCGATGAAACGAGGCGTCGGCCGCTTCAGGAATGATTTCGATCTTGTCGGGCAGGACACGGAGCTTGCGGACGAGATCCCAGGCTGAGGAGCGGCTGACCGTGATGATCCGGTCCGCGGTTTTGCGTGTCTGTTTCAGGTAAAAGGCCGAGAGTATTCCGGTCAGGCTGAGTTTCTCGCTGAATGGGCGGGGCGTGAGAACGTCGATGGCGTCGTGCAGGGTGGCGACGGTCGGGCAGGGCGAGCGATACGGCAGGCCGTAATGGTAAGGAGTGTGGAGGACGTGCACGCCTTCGGTGCGGCAGACGCCGGTTTGCCAGCGTTCCTGCCAGAGTGGGTAGAACATGGGGCCCGAGGCGATCTCGCGGATGCGGCCGCGGCCTTCGCAGGCTTCGAAGATGGCTCGGTGTTCGGCGGCTACCGGGCGATCGGTGAGGAGCAGGATTTCGGCCTCGCCGGAGTCGGCCAGGCCGCGGATCAGGTTGACGGCGTAGCGGTTCCAGCCACGCATGGAGCCGTCGGCGAGCAGGCGGGCATTGATAGCGATTTTGAGCGTCACGTGCGGACCTTCCCTTGATGGGAATCGATGACCCTGGCGTAGGTTTCCATGAGCGAATCGACGACCGGCTCGGGGCTGCAGCGGGCTTCGACGAGTTTGCGGGCCCCCATGGCCAGGCGGTGACCGAGCTGGACATCGGAAAGCAGGGAGACGGCAGCCTGGACGAGTTCGGCGTCGCTGTCGCCCAGCATCGCTTCGAAGCCGTGGCGCAGGCCCAGGCCTTCGGCGCCGGATCGATTCGTGACGACGGGCAGGCCCAGGAGCATGGCTTCCTGGATTTTCACCTTGGTTCCGCTGCCGGCGGGCGGCGCGTAAAGCAGAACGGAGGCTTCCCGGAAGAACGGCAGAATGTCGGGCACGTTTTCGAAGACGTCGATACGGTCGTAGCCGTCGAAATCGCCGAAGTAGCGGCGGGCATCCCGGCCGACGATGCGCAGGCGTGCCTCGGGATGCTGCGCTCGAATGCCGGGCCAGAGCCTTTTGACGAGCCTCTCGGCGGCAGCCTTCGAAGGTGGCCAGAACATGGAGCCGATCATGGTGACGATCGGGTCGTCCTGCAACGGGCGCAGTGGCTCTTCGAAAGGGTAATCGGCCGGGTCGATGGCCAGAGGGACGATGTGAGCGGTGGCCTGAGGGTGGATCGTGGCAAGCGTTTCGGCCATTTCGGGCGACAGGACGCGCACGTGGTCGAACCGGCGGATGAGGGCGGCCTCGGCCTTCACAAGCCGCTTGCGGTGGATACGATCTTTCAGGGAAACGGGCGGGCCGGCGGCGTCGAAGTCGGTTTTCAGAAAGTAATGGCAGCCGAGGATCGAGGGAATCGAACGGAACTGGGCGGGCAGGGCATGGGCAGTCCAGGGATGTTCCAGGTGGACGATGTCGAACGTGCGTGCGTCTTGGATTTTTCGCAATTCGGTTTGGAGGGCTTTGCCGGTGAGGAACGACATCGGCCGCATGAAGTTGCGGATTCGGCCGTAAATCCTGAACGGGTGTCCTGGCGGGAAGAGCCGGATGCGATCGTGGACCTCGGGATACGTCGATGCGAGGGCGGCCCGAACTTCCGGCGTTTCGACGGCCGAAGCGAGGACTTCGAAATCCGTGCCCCGCCGGGCGAATTCCCGCAGCATCGCGTGGTACGACCGGGCGGCCGCGGACATCGTCGGCAGCGGCAATTCGTTCAGAACCAGGGCGATACGGGGTTCGGGCATGCTTGGTGCGTAGTCGGCTTATGTGGAGCGTAAGCCGTTCTTTTTACGTTGTGGCGTGATTCATCGGCCGTGAAGGATTCGGACCAGATCGGCGACGGGGAATTTCTCGAGGGTGGGCACGGCGATGTCGGCACCGGCGTCCATCAGAGCGTCGAGCGGGTTGGTCGTGCCGACGGCCACGGCGTACATGCCGGCGGCCTTGGCGGCTTCGACGCCGAAGACGGCATCTTCGAATACGACGCACTGGCGCGGGTCGACGCCAGCCTGATCAGCGGCTTTCAGGAACACTTCCGGATCGGGCTTGCCCCGGTGGATGTCTTCGAGGCCGACGACCGAACGGAAGCGGCCGTCGAGACCGCAGCTTTCGATGGTGAGGAAAAGGTTGGGCCGGGGGCCGGACGAACCGATGGCCAGGCCGAAATCGTGGGCCGAGAGGTTTTCGATGAGGTCGCGCACGCCGGCCATCAGTTCGATCTGCCCGCGGGCGATGTCGCGATAGCACTGTTCCTTGGCGTTGCCCAGGGCCAGAGCCTGCTCATGCGGCAGAGCGCCGCCGAACAGTCGATCGAAGATCATGAAATTGGTCAGGCCGAACGTCTCGCGGATGAATTCGGCGTCGATGGGCAGGTTTTCGCGGCGGCCAAGTTCGATCCAGGCCTGAGTGTGGAAGTCGAGGCTGTCGACGAGAACGCCGTCGTGGTCGAAAATGGCGAGCATCGTGGAATCGTTCCGGTGAATCGTGCGGAAAGCCCCCGGCCGATTCGGATGAGGCCGGGGCATAGCGGCGAAGTGCCTTGATTCTCAGATCCCGGAGCCGATGATGGCTTCGGCCTCGATTTCGACGACCATGTTCGGGTCAATGAGCTTCGACACTTCGACGATAGCCGTGGCGGGGCGGATTTCGCTGAAAACGCTGCCGTGCACCTCGGCCACTTCCTGCCAGCGGGAAATGTCTGTGACGTAAATCCTTGTGCGCACGACATCCTTCAGGCTGGCGCCGGCATCGGCCAGGGCCTTGGTGATGATTTCGAGGATCGCCTTCGTCTGCCCGCCGGGGTCGCCGGGCGGATTGGCCGCGGCCGTACCGCTGACGTGGACGACGTCGCCCACCTTCACGGCGCGCGAGTAGCCCATTTTCGGTTCCCAGGGCGATCCGGAACTGATCAGTTGGCGTGCAGGCATGGCGGTCGGGGGTCTCCGGTTTTGGGGTGGTCAGTGATCGGCACGTCTTAAGCGACCAATATACAGCCAGACCGTGCCCGGACGCTACATCTTCGCCCGGATCGGAAATGAGCGACGCAAGAGCGACACGAGCCGGAAACGATAAAGGGGACGGGGGTCATTTCCAAGAAATGACCCCCGTCCCCTTTATCGGCGTTTGGACGCGAGTTCCATTTCAAGTGAGCTGCCGGGCCGTCAGCTTTTCAAGACGATTCCCAGGTCTTGCGCGATTTCGGCGAGCTTGTCGACATTCCCCGGCTCGACTTCGGCTGCGGTGGGGCCGAGGCGGGCGGTGATCAGGGGCGAGGTCGATTCCAGGCACATCAGGCCGTCCAGGATCGATTCGCTTTCGGTCTGCAGGATGCACGACTGCTTGATGCGGATCGCCGTCTGGTTCGCCATGTCGACGCCCGGGCAGGTGCATGTCCACAAGAGTTTCAAGGCCGGCGGCATCGGTTCGCCGGTGCGGCGTTCGAAGAATCGGCTTAGCCAGGTTTCGGTCACGCCGGCGTTTCGGGCAGAGGCCAGCGTTTCGCGGTCGATCCGATAGAGCCGGGACGCCGCGGACCAGGGGGACGCTGCGGCCGGGTCGGAAACCGGGCGGGCGAAGCGGGCCAGTTCAGGGTCGAGGGCCAGGTCAGAGCGTGCCGTGTCGACTTCCAGAAGGGTGCCGTCCTCGATCGATCGCACGCAGATGGCCGGTTTCTGGGTTTGATCCTGTTGGGCCAGAAGGCGCAGGGCGTCGAAGGGGATGGCGTCGGCGTCTTCGATGGCGAGGATCAGGTCGCCGATCGGAAAGGCACGGAGGTTGCGGCTGGCGGCAAGCTCCACAAGGGCGGCCCGGTCTTCGGCGGACTGGGTTTCCAGCAGCGTGAGCGTGCCATATACGCGCACACGATCGGACTTGCCCGCCCAGGTGCGATAGGTTTCCAGCACGGTTCGGGAAAGTTCGACGGCGGACATCTCCGCCAGGCGAGCCTGGGCTTCTTCACGTGCGAGGCCAGCGCCGAACATGAGCCGCGACCAGGTTTCGTCGAGCCGGATCTGCAGCACCGGGCCGATGCCGGCGAAGCGGAGCAGGGTGGCGATTCGCGGCAGCGTCTGGCCCGTGACGGCCTGGCGATAGAGGATGCCTTCGAGATTCGGCTGAAGGAACAGGGCTTTATCGATGACCTGCTGAGGAGGCGGAGGCGGCCCCTGGCCGGTAAGGAACCTGGCCTGAGCGGTCGCCTGAACGACGATCGCGCCATCGGCGGCGGTGCCGAGATCGACGAGCCCGGCGAGGCGCGCGGGGCCGAGTAGCCAGTAACGCAGTGCCGCGGCGCAAGAGCCGGATTTTTTGAGCGTTTCGACCGGTTCGATCTTTTTGCGGCTGCGGGTGCGGACGATGACGGTGTCGTTCGAATCGATATCGTCGACGGAAATGGCGTTTTCGGACGCGCGGTCGGGGCCGGCGAAATGGGCCGAGAAATCGTCCAGAAGGAGTTCGAGGCAAGCCCATTCGCCAGTGGGCCGGAGGGCGAGATCGGTGAGCAGAAGGACTGGCAGCCAGGGCGCGGGGCCGATGAGTTCTTCAGGCGTTTCGGTTTCGTCCGGGGCTAAGTGCGGAGCGGAGAGCGAAGCGGTGACGGCTCGCGAGAAGCGTTCCTGCAGGTGGATCGATTCATCCGCCCAGCCCGCGACGGGCACGGGGCGGATCGAGTCGGTCTCTTCGGTCAAAAGCCCGAGCCGCACGGCGATGGGCAAGAGCTTCTCGACGGACCAGTTCGCCCAGCCAGCGGCACCGCCAGGCCAGTCGGCGGGGGCCTCAGCCAGAACAGGATCGCGCAGGAGCAGGTCTCTGTCCTTCTTGTGGAGCCCACCGGATTGGGTGCGTCTCAACGGCGAGATCATGGCCGATTGCCAGAGGGCGGTCAGCCTCACGGCCCATTCGGCCATATCGGCGGGGGTTGACGGGCGAACCGGTTCGGGCGCGACATGACGACCCCCGGTGAGATTGACCTCAGGAGCGGGGAGCCGGTCGGCCAGAGCGGGCCAGAGGACGAATCCGACGTTCTCGCACTCGCCCGATTCGGCCAGTTTTTTGCGAGTGGCGAGAGGCAGCGATTCGGCGTTCAAGGCTGTGGGCACGATGGCGCCGAAGGCGACGGCGGCGGCGATCGTTTCGGCGGGTTCATAGCCGAAAGAACGGGCGATGCGGGCCAGATCGTGCGCGGCGACGGGTTCGTCGAGCGGGCCCCAGGCGAGCAGGGAGAGGAGGTTGCGTGTCGGCTCGGACAGTCCCCCGGCGAGCCGCATGGCCGAGGCCGGTTCGTTCCAGACCGAGGCGACCCTGCGGACCCATTCCTCGTGAGAGTTTCCGCCTGGCGGAACGTAAGAGCCGAGTGTCGTGGCGAGGTCCCGAAGCGATGCGGGCGAATGTCTTGCCAGGGCGATTTCGGCGGCGGATGTCACGGAATCGGTCATATGTCGTAGGAGCTTCAGGGATCGAACTGGCCATGGGCGAATCCGTATTCTAGCGTGGCCGTTCGGTTTCGAACAGTCGAAGGACGAAGTGCGGGAATGGCTGCGAAGCCCGTTCCACGGGACCGGAATCCGGAGGCCGTTTTCGAAAGCCACGAAAGTCAGGCGTGAACGGCGATCGTGGCCGCCGTGAACCCCGTGTCGAGCTTCGCCGAAGGCGACTGCAAGGCTTTTCGTGACAGGCTGATGGGGCTGGATTTCCGAAACGGGCCCAATTTCCGGCAACATGCTGGATTCCAGTCGAAGGCACGGCGACAATGACGGAAATGATGATTTTTCCGGCAAAGCGCCGAAGAAATCGTCAAGCACTGGGTAGCGAAGGACGATAGAGGGATGTGTGACGATCCGCCGGATCGCGTGACAAGTTGAGGGAGTGGCAAAAGATGCGAGCGAGCGCTTGGCGATTCGGTCTCTCGGTTGTCGGCGTTCTGGCTCTGGCCGTCATGCCGGCTCATGCGGTGATCGTCTACGCCGACCCTGGTAGACTGACGACTATGCCGACTCTCAGCGGCAGCGTCAAACCGGGCTGGCAGTATATCGGCACTTACGGCAGTTTCACGGGCATTCCGATCGGGCCCAGGGCCTGGGTCACGGCGACGCACGTGTCAGGTGCGACGGGGACGATCCGCTACGATAACGCGGGGACGACCGTCGCGACCGATTACGCTTCGACACGTGTCGCCACGAGCGGAGACCTGGCCGTGTTCCAGCTGGACGCCGCCCAGCCTGACTTCAAGGAATGGGCTCCGGTGTGGAACGATACGACGACCCTGGTGGATCGGGTCGTGGAGGGCTCGCTGGACGTTTATATGTACGGCCGCGGCACGAACCGCGGATCACCCATCGATAACGGCAATTCTCAGCCTGGCGGCTGGAACTGGGCGAGCTGGACAGGCAGCGATCCGCTCAGTTACGGCACGGGCAACGTTTTCGACATCGTCAACGACTCGGGCAACGACTATCTTCAGATGCCGTTCTTTCCGAACGAATCGGTTCCGACATCCGAGGACACCAACGGCATTTTTTCGACCGGCGATTCGGGCGGGGCGATCTTCGCGTTCGACGACGTCGACTCACGCTGGGAGTTGATCGGCGTGAATTACGCCGTCGATACGGTCTTCACGGCACCCACGAGCAATCTGAATGCTTATCTGAGTGCTGCCTTTTATGATGCCCGAGGGATGTACTACTACACTCGCGACGGGAATCCCCCGGTGACGAACTGGCACCTGATCGAAGCACCCGTGCCCGTCGTGCTTTCGTCGTATTCCACGGCCCTGCCGCAGAAATACAGCGTGCTCGCGCCTTTCATCCCCGTGCCCGAGCCTTCCACCTTGATCCTCGGCGGTCTTGCCACGGGCGGGATGATCGTGGCGGCACGCCGCAAACGCCGCCTGGTCTGAGCTGCGAAACGAATCTTGAACACCGATAGCATTCGCCCCGGCTTTCAAGTCCGGGGTTTTTCGTTTCCGTTCAATTGGCAGATGAATTGAGCAGGTTTTGGAATGCCGGAACGTCGCGGATCGGGGCCATACCGGGATCGACACGAAGTCGGGCAATATCGTCGTAACCCGAATCGACGGCCTTCTTGAGTGCCGCAATGGCCCGTGACTTGTGAGAATCCGCGTCGGCGGCTTCGTTATCGGCACGAAGTGCAGCCGCTGCGGCGTGCATACTTGCGAGATCGTAGAGATATGCCGGATCTTCGTCAGCTGCCCGAGATGCGATCTCGATCGCCAGGTCGATTTCGGATTCGGAATCTTTCGCTTTGCCGATCGTAGCGAGGTGCCGTGCGAGCAGCGAGCGAGCCCTGGCCTCAATCCGGCGTATTTCGAGGGAATTCGGCCTGGAGCCAGCGACCTGGTCGATGAGCTTGAGTGCCCGGGCAAGCGAGGCGGGATCGAACTTCGGGCCGTCGCGGGCCATGAGGGCTTCCGAGAGAGTCACGAGGCCACGGGCGAGTTCCGTTCTGCGTGAGTCAGGGTCCGTTCCGGCAGCGAGGCGGGATTCGCGGTCTGCGACGATCGCGCGGAGCTGAGCGATACGGGTCTCCGCCGCTTGAGGATCAGCCGGGGTGGTGCGATAACGGATTCGATCCTCATGAAGGCCGGAACGTTGCGAGGCGAAATTGTGGTTGGTCGCGTCCGAAAGGAGTTTTTCGAAGTAGCTGTCGGCTTTGTCGAACGAGATTTCTGCGGCCATGTCGTCGCCGTCGCGGGCTTCGATCAGGGCCTGTGTCCACCATGCGTCGGCGAAGGTTTCGCGCAGGTCGTCGTTCAAGACGCCTTTGGCGGTGATTTCGGCCTCGCGGCCCAAACATTTGCGGACCCGTTCGCGGGCCTGTTTCGTGCGGCCCAGTTCGGCCAGGCAAAGGGCGGCACGGTCCTCGAGATCGACATCCAGGCCAATGTATTCGTTCATTTCCGGGCTGTTGGACAGCAGTTTTCGTACATGCGTCATGGCCTCACCGGTGGGTACGAGCGAGAGCGAAAATCGCCCCAGTGAGATGTGTACACGAGCGATGTTCGTCATCACGCGTGCCAGGCTCACGGTCGCGATTACGTCTTCGGGGTCCTCGGCAAGGAGCGTTTTCAGCATCGCCGCGGATCGTTCGAAAGCTTTGAGGCTATTGTCGAGACTGCCGATGAGAAGCTGAGTCGCGGCGTTATTGTTCAGCGTGCGGGCGAGAATTCGCTTCGTCTGACCATCGTTGGGGAAAGCCCGGGCTGTCGATT
Source organism: uncultured Isosphaeraceae bacterium (assembly GCA_964608915.1). Lineage (GTDB taxonomy): Bacteria > Planctomycetota > Planctomycetia > Isosphaerales > Isosphaeraceae > QWQI01. The sequence goes on along the minus strand of CAZSQA010000003.1, from coordinate 240,316 downwards.
CCAACCGGTCGATGGCTTTTTCGGATATTTCCACTGCACTGGCCAGATCGCCTTCCAGCGATCGATTGATGGACTTGAGGTCAAACGCCCGGCCAAGCAGCCGACCGAATTCGGCGGATGATCCTTCCTGGGCCGTCAGTTTTTCGAGAAGCACGATGGCCCGGTCGGTCGAAGATTCCGCCTTTTGACGATCGTCGTCGAAAACTTCGAAATAGGCGATCGAAACCAGCGCCCGGGCAAGCCCGATTTCAGTCTGCTTCGCGTTCGGGTCGCTCGCCAGGATCTGTTCGAATAGCTGGACGGATCGTTCGAGCCGTTTGCGTGCGTTGGCTCTCGTGTCGATCTGCCCTGTAATCTCGCCGGTCAGCCTGTAGGCTTCAGCCAGTTCCAGCCGCAGTGACGGATCGTCCCCGCGCTGTCTGATGAAGTCTTCGTAATACGGCAGCGCCGAGCGTAGCAGGTTTTGCCGGACTGATTCCAATCCGGGCCGGTTCAGAAGAGGTTCGTCCTTGACGAGCGTCAGGTAGGAATTCACGGCACCGCGGGCCTTGTCGAAGTTCTCGCGGGCAAGGTCGCGCTGTCGCTGGGCGATCACCTTCTGCATGTCAGCCAGCCGGCGCTCCTCCGCGATGCGGCCGTTGGCCTGGGTCAGCAGGATCGTACCCGCGCCCAGCATGAGAGTCGCCATCGTAAGGAAGATGACCGAAGCGGCGACCCCGGTCTTATGCCGCCGCCCCCACCTGGAAGCCCGCGTCAAAAACGGTTCCCGATAGCATCCGACTGGCTCGTCGGCCAGCCAGTGTTCGATTTCCCGCGCGAGGTCGTCGGCCTTCTCGTACCGTGCGACCGGCGAGAGTGACATCGCCTTGCGACAAATCGCGTCGAGCGCGTGGGGCACGCCGGGTTCGACATTCCGGGGCGGTGCGAAATCGCCTGTTCGAACCTTGGCGAGAAGCCGGTCGAGCGTCAATTCCGTGAACGGCGGTTTGCCGGTCAGGATCGCGTAAAGTGTCGCCCCCAGACCGTAGATGTCGGACGCCGTGCCGATCGCGTCGAGCCGGCCATCGGCCTGCTCCGGGCTCATGAACGCGGGCGTTCCGATGGCGATGCCGGCCTGGGTCTCGCTGAAACCCGAGCCGGACTGCGGACGGAGCGTGGCCTCGCTGGCGATCGAAGGATCCTGCCGGCCGATGACTTTGGCGAGGCCCCAGTCCACCACAAGCGTTTCGCCATAGTTACCCAGCATCACGTTCGAGGGCTTCAGATCCCGATGCAGAATGCCTCGGCTGTGGGCATAGGCGATCGTATCGCACACGTCCATGAACCGGTGCAGCAACTGGCGAAACGCCAGCGACCGGAACGGCTGCCCCGGCGACTTTTCCCGACGTTCGAGATGAAAGGCCTCGATGGCTTCCTTGAGGCTTTCGCCGCGAATGAATCGCATGACGTAAAATGGCCGGTCGTCAGCACTTTTGCCGAGGGCATAGACCGGCACCACGCCCGGATGTTCGAGCCGGCCGGTGATTTCGGCCTCCAGCAGAAACCGGCGGCGGCTGGCTTCGTCGTCGGCCAGACCGGGCAGGATTTCCTTCAGGGCGACTTCGCGGCTCAGTTCGGAATCGACGGCCAGCAATACCTGCCCGATGCCGCCCCGCGCATGCAGGCCGATGACCCGATAGCGTTCATCCGCAAATGTTTTTCCGGCTTCCGTGCCGCTCGGGTTACCGGCCCCTGCCGCCTGATAGGTGGGACTGTCGCTGACGGTCGTCACGCCGGCCAGGTTCGACTCCGGAACAGTCTCCGAGGCATGGTCTCCGGCGTTCTTGACCGAGGCCACGTCCGGTGTCTTCCGGCCTTCTCCGCCAGAATCCTGCCCTGTGCCGGAATCGCCATCCGCAAGTCGTCTTCGATTCGGTGGCATCGACAAAGCATCAGGCTCCACGAGATCGACGAGAGCGTAAGGATCCGGTGTGAAGAGGCCGCAGGGGACCAGCCCCTTCGACAGCCTCGAGTTACAGTGAAATCGAACCGATTCTCGACGAACGGGAAGGGCGAGTCCAGTGGCATCCGGCCGAATTCGAAGCCGCCGTTTCAGGTGATTTCCGGATTTTCTTCGATCTCCAGCCAGATGTGGCCCCATTCCGGGGCTTCGGCCGCGGCGGCGGTGTCGACGGTCAGTGCGACCCGATGGCCAGGGGCGAGGGGGAGTTCGAAGTCGAAACCGGCTTCCGGATGGTCAATGACGGGCATCGCCGGAGCGAACTTCTGGCCGTCGATATCCACTTCGGTCACGCCCGAGACACGGCGCAGCACGAGCCGGCAGACTTGCGTTTCGGACCGCACGGGCGGGTGATTGAAGCGCCGGGTGAGCGTGACGAGGCTGCCACGGGGCAAGAAAGCTTCGCCCTGGCAAGGGAGTGACCAAAGTTCGGCGGCGTCGAGCGGTCCGATGGACCAGCCGCCACGAAGGCGGATTTTGTGCGGTTCGTTCATCGATCGGTTCACAAAGCGGCGTGGTCGACAGGGCCGGGGCCTTCCCGGATTGGACTGTACGAAATCGGCCAGAACCACTATATTACGCATTGCGTGAATTTGGGGAGTGGAAACCGTTGCGGTGAGGAGCGATCGCCCGCAGCAGTCGAGGAGCGGCAGCAGCGACGTATGAACGAAGCCGAGTCCCAGCGTATCGCGGCCAAGACAAGACGTCTCACGGGCGTCCAGATTCTCGACACCGGGCACTACGTTCCTGAAGAAGTCTTCACGAATGAGGATCTGCAGCGGATTTACGGTTTCGATCCGGACTGGATTTACAACCGTACCGGGATCCTCGAACGCCGGTTCGCGCCGCCGCATCACGCGACGAGTGATCTGTGTCTGCGGGCGGCCCGTCAGGTGATCGAAAAGGTCGGGTGCGATCCATCCGATATCGATCTATTGATCGTAGGTACGTTTACGCCTGACATGAGCACGCCTTCCGTCGCCTGTCAGGTGCAGGATCAGCTCGGGCTGACGTGCCCGGCGTTCGACGTGCAGGCGGCCTGCGCGGGGTTCGCGTTCGCACTGGCCACGGCATGCCAGTTCGTGGCGACGGGCAACAGCAAACTGGCCCTGGTGATCGGCGGCGACTGCAACAGCAGGATCATCAACCCCGGCGACCAGAAGAGTTTCCCGCTGTTCGGCGACGGCGCCGGGGCTGTCATCCTCGCACCCGGCTCGCCGGAGCAGGGCATGGTGGCCTATCAGCTCGGGTCCGACGGATCAGGCGGCGACCTGCTGAGCCGGCCTGCCTGCGGCAGCCGGATCCCGCCTTCGATCGAGGCGCTCGAAAACGGCCTGCATTTTCTGACGATGGACGGCCGGGCCGTGTTCAAGTGGGCGGTGCGGATCCTGACGGACACGTCGCATGAAGTTCTCGGCAACGCCGGCGCGACGGTGTCGGACATCCGCTGGTTCATCCCGCACCAGGCGAATATCCGGATCATTCACTCGGCCAGCGACGTGATGGGCTTCCCGCGTGAACGGGTGTTCAAGAATCTCGAAAAGTACGGCAACACTTCTGCCGGCTCGATTCCGATCGCCATGAACGAACTTGTCGAACAGGGCAAGATCGAGCGCGGCGACCTGATTCTGACCTCGGGCTTCGGAGCGGGCCTGAACTGGGGCACGATCCTCTGGCGCTGGTGAGTGTCGCTGAAGGTGGTGCGACCGGCATTCAGGGCCAATTTTTCGAGGCTTCTGGCTGCGACTCTCGGGGGCGTTCCGGAGGGTTCGGCGGGCGAGTCCGACGGAATGGTCGCCGGAGCTATTTTTCGTGGCGCCGGACCACTTGACCCCTGACGTTCGTTCGTGTCAAATAAGGTCTTGCCAGCGATTGCGGCCACCTACGTCCCGGTCGATCCGCCGGATGGTCCGAACTTCCTTTTGACTCCTGACTCGAAACGGCACCGATGAGCAAAGACACACCGGCACCCAAGATCGCAACCCTGGATTCCATCGTCGTCAATCCGCTGGGCAACGGGGCGGGCAGTCAGGTGCTTTTGATCAGCGACCGCACGACCGGTCAGCGTTATGCCCTGAAGATCGCCAAGCGGGACGACGAGGACGACAATCCGACGAAGTACATCGACCAGACCCGCCGCGAGTTCGAAGCCGCTCAGAAGCTGAATCATCCGGTTATCGTGAAGATCTACGATTACGCCGAGAAGAAGGGCGTGATGGGCCTGTTCAAGCCGGTCGAAGGCCGGCTTCTGATGGAATACGTGAAGGGCAAGACGATCGACGAAGTGGAGCTGCTCAAGCACGACCAGCTCGTGCTGATCTTCATCCAGGTGGCTGCCGCCATGGCCCACATGCACCGCCGGGGCGTCTATCACGGCGACCTGAAGCCTTCGAACATCATGCTGAGCGATTCCGGCAAGGTGAAGCTGATCGACCTGGGCACATGCTGGATCAAGGGCGAGAAGAAGAACCGGATTCAGGGCACGCCGCAATACATGGCTCCCGAGCAGATCGCCGAGAAGGTCGTGAACGAGCGCACGGACGTTTATAACCTCGGCGCCACGATGTACAAGCTCTTCACGGGCGTGGTGCCGAGCGCCAGTAAGAAGCTCAAGCAGCCGATCGAGATCAACCCGAAGATCCCCGGCTCGCTGAACGACCTCATCATGAAGTGCATGACTTCCAATCCCGACCATCGCCCGGCCGGCATGTTCGAAATCCAGAACCAGCTTTCGGCGATCGCCAAGCATATGGGCGTTTCCGAGGCCGATCTCAAAGGCGCCAACAGCGACGTCTGACCCTAATCCTCACCGGGATCGGGCCGACATGACCTGGCCCGGTCCGCATCGCTCCGTCCGTCCCACCGAATCGAGGATCCGGATCGTCCCAATGCCTTCGCATTCGAAATTCGGCCTGATCGGCCTGAACCCTGGCCGATCCGTTTCGCTGCGGGAAAATCACGTTTGAGCTACGCGCCTGCCAATCCTCTGATCGTTCAGGGTGACCGTACGATCTTTCTGGAAGTCGATTCGCCCCTGTTCGAATCGGCCCGCGACGCTATCGCGCCGTTCGCGGAACTGGAAAAGAGCCCGGAACACATCCACACATACCGCATCACGCCGCTTTCCCTGTGGAATGCTGCCGCGGCGGGGATGACGGCCGACGCGATGATCGAGAACCTCGAGAGGTTCACCAAGTTCCCGATCCCGCCGAACGTGCCGATCGACATCCGCGATATGGTCGCCCGCTACGGCAAGGTACGGCTCGTTCGCAGCGAGGAATCCGGCACGCTTCGGCTGGAATGCGACGAAGCTCCTCTGTTCGGGGAACTGGCCCGGATCAAGGGCGTTCGAGAGTATCTGGGCGACAAATCAGGCGAAACTGCCTACGACGTCTCCGACGCGTTTCGCGGCCTGCTCAAACAGGGGCTCATCGCCGCCGGATATCCGGCCGAAGATCTGGCCGGATATACCGAAGGCGCCGACCTGCCGATCGCCATGCGCGAAGTCTGCGGCAGCGGCGTCACGTTCCATCTGCGTGAATATCAGAAGCAGGCGGTCGAAGCGTTTCACGCCGACGGCGGCCCCAGGGGCGGTTCGGGCGTCATCGTTCTGCCCTGTGGCGCGGGCAAGACGATCGTCGGCCTGGCGGCCATGGCGAAGCTGTCGAAGAAGACGCTCGTGCTTACCACCAGCACGACTTCCGTCGAGCAGTGGCGGCGCGAGATTCTCGACAAGACCGACTTGAAGCCCGATGACGTGGCCATCTACACCGGCTACGAAAAAGCCATCAAGCCGGTGACGCTGGCGACCTACCAGATCCTCACGTGGCGACCCGACAAGGGTGCCGAATTCCCCCATTTCGGCCTGTTCGAAAAGAACGACTGGGGCCTGGTGATCTACGACGAAGTGCACCTTCTGCCAGCGCCGGTGTTCCGCGTGACTGCTGATCTGCAGGCCCGCCGGCGGCTCGGGCTCACGGCGACGCTCGTGCGGGAAGACCATCGCGAAGGCGACGTCTTCAGCCTGATCGGCCCGAAGAAGTTCGACGTTCCCTGGCGAGTGCTCGAGAAAAAGGGCTGGATCGCCCAGGCGATCTGCCACGAGGTGCGCATCGCCATGCCGGCGGACCATCGCGTGGAATACGCCGTGGCCGAGCTGAAGGACAAATACCGACTGGCGGCCGAAAATCCGCGAAAGGACGAGATCGTCGGCCAGTTGCTGGCCCGGCACGACCGCCCCAACGACCGGGTCCTGGTGATCGGTCAATATCTGGACCAGCTCGAACGGGTGGCCGCGGCCTACAAAATGCCGATCATCACCGGCGCGACGCCGAACTCCGTGCGAGAGCTGATTTACGACGCCTTCCGCAAGGGCGTCATCCGCCGCCTGGTGCTTTCGAAGGTCGGAAATTTCGCCGTCGATCTGCCTGATGCGAACTGCATGATCCAGATCTCGGGCAGCTTCGGCAGCCGCCAGGAAGAGGCACAGCGTCTGGGCCGGATTCTTCGTCCCAAGTCCGAAGGCGAAACGGCGGCCTTCTACAGCCTCGTCAGCCGCGACACCCGGGAAATGGACTTCGCCCAGCATCGCCAGCTTTTCCTGACCGAGCAGGGCTATGGCTATGACATCATCGACGAATCGACGATCGACGAAGATCCGATGACGCCTGCCGATCCCGAATCGCTTTCGCCGGAAGTTCGGGCGATCCTCGAACTGGTCGCGCCGAAGACGAAACGCCCGCGAAAAAAGAAGATCGTCGAGGACTGACCGGACATGTCGGATCATCAAACCCCAAACCGCCGCATCCCGGTCAAGATCCACCGCAACGTGAGCCTGATCCGCTGCACGGACTCCGCGACGGCCCTGGAAGTCTCGAGCCTGAAAACGATGGGCGACAGCATCCTGGGGCGGCTCGACGAACGTACGCTTCTGGTTCGGCCGGAATCGGTCAAAGCCGTTGTCGAAGAGCTGCGTAAAGCCGACCTGCACCCCCGCGTCATGAGCTGACTCACGCATGGATCGATGCATGCCGGCTTGATGCCGAAATGCCGGACGACGGCCCGGTTTCCCGAATTCCAACTTGGCGGCATGGCTGAAGAAAGCTCCGCGAGATACGCAAAGTTCGGCGGAGTCCGGCCTGAATCTTGTGACGGCCGGTCGGCTCGCAACGTCTGTCCGGTTCGACAAGCAGGTTTTTTTGAGTGCGAATCTTCGTCGAAATCGCTAAATTCATTTGATGCGGGATATTTCCGCACACCCCCCGTACGTACACACTGTAGGTTCAGTATGAAAACGATCTACGAAGAATTGAAGTCGTGGGCCGAGTCGCATCTGAAAAATTCGAAATACTGGCCCCTGGCGACGAACAACCTGTTCTTCGACAACACCATCCGATATCCGAACGCGATCGTCGGTCTGGCGGAGGGCGATTCCTGGTTCGATTACGAATTCATTTCCCGGTTCGTTCATTTCGACGGTCCTGACCTCATCGGACACCTTTCCCGTGGCGGCGAATTCAATATTCTGCGATTGAGTTTCGCGGGCGATACGCTCAAGGACATGGCCAGCGAGCCCCAGCTTTCGAACGTCCGGGAAGTTCTGAATCTGCTCCGGACGCTGGACAGCTGGATCGGCCAGGAACGATTCCGGCCGAAATTCGTCCTTCTTTCCGGCGGCGGCAACGACATGTCGGGCAACCACGGCGTTCGGCTCACGAAATTCCTCAAGGCCGATGGGCTGGACGAAGCCACGGCGTTTCACGCGATCGACGTCGATTTCCGCCGCGATTTCGATCGGCTGATTTCGAACGTACGTGATGTCGACGCCACCGTTCCCATCTTTCTGCACGGTTATGCCTATCCCGTGCCAGACGGCCGCGGTGTGCGGAGCCCGAAGATGCCGATCGAATTCGATTTCGAAGGCCCCTGGCTGGAACCGGCCTTCAAGGAACACGGCATCCCGGTCGAGGCGCGTTACGAAATCATGATCCGGCTGATCGACCGCTTCAACGCGATGCTGGCGAAGCTGGCGGCCGATTACGCCGAGCACGACGGCCGCGTGCATCATGTCGATCTGCGAGCCTTTCTGCCCCGGCCCCCTTACGAGGATTACCGAAAGGACTGGATCAACGAACTGCACCCGACATCCGACGGGTTTCGCAAGCTGGCCGAAGTGTTCAGGCATACCATTCGGGCACGATTGGCCGGAAATGAAATCCGGAATTAGGCCGGGATCGAGCCCAACTTACCTTGGCGGTTCGATTCGATGATCCCTGACCAGTTCGGGCTCCGGTGCGTCGTCGTTCCAGAACCAGAAGCTCCAGGAGAGGTCCGGATCGATGCGGAACCAGCTCGCACGATGGAACCAGTGACCCAGAACGACCATCAGGGTGGATTCGCTCGCGTCCGCATCCTCGCCGCCGGCCACACGGACTTCCGTGCAGATCGTCTGATGCACATGACCGAGCACGTAAATGTCGTAATGCGATCCGGCCTCAGTCTTCGCATTGCGGACATGCGATTCGTAAACTCGAAAATGGCGCAGGTTGTCTTCGTGACGATTTCGTGAATTGTATTTCTGGAGCAAGCCGGCGAGCCTGTCCGCCAAAATCGCCGGGAGCAATTCGAAGCTTTTCAGGAAGCCCCGTCCTTCCATCAGGCCCTTCCATTTCGAACGACCGCCCAGTAGGTGCCCGTGAACGACGCGCGTTTTCGAAGGCTTACCCGCCTGATGCTCAGGGTTCATTTCGAGCGTCAGATCGCCGGAAAATCCGAGGCCGAGAATCTTGCGATAAAAGTCTTCCAGATGCATGTCGTGGTTGCCGGGCAGCAGTGTCACGATCCCGCCGGCGTCGATGAATTTCCGGAGAGCGACCAGCCCCGGTTCGGAGGCTGCCTCAGGCCGCTGGCATTCGCGCGAAACGAACCAGAAATCGCAAAGGTCGCCCGCGATGACGAGGCTGTCCGACCGCGGGTCAAGCAGATCGAGAAACCGGGCGAATCGGCGGCCCCGTTCAGGATGCGTCAGGCAGATATGTTGATCGCTGGTGAAGTAGAGTGACACAGTGGGGGGGATCTCAGACCGGGAATCGAAATTCCAGTTGCGACAGCGTATTGTCGGGAGCTTTCTCCAGTGAGGAATCGCCGTGGTTCGAACGATCCGAAACAGCGGCCAACGACTGAGCCAGCACACGTGCCGATGCCGGCACGGGCATCAGCCATTCGAGAGCTTCCCGCTGCGGAGCGGCCAGCACGGCCGTGCCGATGGCGCCAGAACACCCCAGGGCGTCGCGTGCGGCATCGATCGCGAGATCATGCGTATTGCAATCTTCGGAAATATGCAAAAGCACCAGGTGCTCAGGCCGAGTGAGATCCGACTTCGTGACGATGGCGGTCACGAGGTCGCGGGCCTGCACGTTCGAAAGGTGGCCGTCGTTCGAGAGATTCCGCTGCTTCACCATGAAATGGCGGCGACTTTCGAGCGTCATGCGGACGTCGTGATTGAATTCCACGGCCAGAATCGCGCAGTTTCGAAAGTGAGCGGCCGTGCGATCGTTCCAGCAGCCGAGGTCGGCTACGTAGGCGATGTCCGTGCGCTGCTCCCGGGCCTGGTCGTGGCGCGTGATCCGGAAGCCGTAAGTGCGGCCAGAGCCGTGGCGGACTCGCAGCGGGTGCACGTGCAGACCGCTGAAAGTCGGGAACGGCGATTCCTCGTAATGCAAGACCAGCGACCGGGCGGCAAGTTCCGCAAAGCCTGATTTGGCCGCCAGCGCATCGGCGTGCGAGGCGTGGCAGCGCAGCGGAATGCCTTGCGCCGCAAGGATTTCCAGCGAACGATCGTTGATGTGGTCGCCGTGTGTGTGGGTGAGCAGGACTTCGCTCACGGCCGAGATGTCGAGGCCGATCTTGCGGAACCTTCCCAGCAGCGAATTCGGGGCCAGACCGATGTCGATCATGAGAAGCCGGCCCGCGTGTTCGACGAGCGCGCAATTGCCCTTCGAGCCGCTGGCGAGGGTGGCGAACCGGATCGGCATGGCGGGTCCGTTCCTTCCATGAATCGAGTCACTGGCCGCGTTCGAAGTCAGTGAACGGCCGGCGAACCGTGGGCAAATCTTCACGTGCGATTCGCCTGGCCGTCACAGAATAACCGGTCGACCGCATTCCGGCAACGTCGTGACACTTGACGCAGAGTCCGCGGATCGGGACACTATCGCCAATCGGACCCGGCACGCGCATCCCGCGGCGATTCGCATCGTGCGGCCGGCCGCTTCGAAACCCGGAAATCATCCACGATGTCCACTCTGCATGTCTGTCGTCACCCGATCGTTCAGGTCGCACTTACACGGCTGCGGGATGTCGGCACGGGGCCTGAGGAATTTCGCCGTCAGGCACGCCGGATCGCGACCGGGCTCGCCATGGAAGCCCTGGCCGACCTGCCCACGCGACAAAGTTCCGTGACGACGCCGATGGGTGCATGCCTTGGCCTGGAGCCCGCCGTGCCGGTCGTGCTGGTGCCGATCCTGCGGGCCGGGCTCGGGCTCGTCGACCCGATCCTGGACTTCGTGCCCGACGCGACCGTCTGGCATGTGGGGCTCTATCGGAACGAGGCGACGCTCGAACCCGTGGAATATTACAATAAGATTCCGCACCTCGCCCCGGAGTCGATCTGCATCGTACTCGACCCAATGCTGGCCACAGCGGGTTCGGCGGTGCGGGCGAGCAAAATTCTCAAGGAACGCGGCGCCGTCGATTTGCGCATGCTGTGCCTGCTATCGGCCCCGGAAGGCATCCGCAAATATCAGGAAGAGATGCCGGGCGTGCCGATTTACACTGCGGCCGTGGACAGTCATCTCAATGACATCGGCTATATCGTGCCCGGGCTTGGCGACGCGGGTGATCGGCTGTTCAATACATTCGGTTGATGCAAGACAAATGCGAATCGACCTGAATCGGGACCGATCGCATTTCGAAGACCAGAACGCAAACGCGGAAAGTGCGGATTCACACAATGCGAGCCGTCGATCTGATTCGGAAAAAGCGGGATGGCGGCAGCTTGACGGCCGACGAGATTTCGTTTCTCGTCGGTGGTATCGAATCGGGCCATGTGGCTGATTATCAGTGGTCGGCGCTGCTCATGGCCATCGTCTGGCGCGGCATGGACAAGGCCGAAACCGCCGCCCTGTGCGACGCCATGATGCGATCCGGCGAGGTCGTCGATCTTTCGGCCATCACCGGGGCCAAGGTCGACAAGCACTCCACAGGCGGCGTGGGCGACAAGACGAGCCTGATCCTGGCCCCGATCGCGGCCGCCGCGGGCGTGATGGTGCCGATGGTCTCGGGTCGGGGCCTGGGCCACACGGGCGGCACGCTGGACAAGCTGGAATCGATCCCGGGCTTCGACGTCAATCTCGACTTGACCGAATATCGCGAAGTGCTGGCCCGCTGCGGCCTGGTACTGATCGGCCAGACGCCCGAAATCGCCCCGGCCGACAAGTTCCTTTACGCCATGAGAGACGCCACGGCGACCGTCGAATCGATCCCCCTGATCTCGGCCTCGATCATGTCCAAGAAGCTCGCCGAGGGTATCGACGGTCTGGTGCTCGACGTGAAATGCGGCCATGGCGCATTTCTGCCGGACGAAGCGAAAGCCCGCGAACTGGCGGCGACGATGATCGGTATCGGACGATCGCTGGGCAAACAGTGCGTGGCCCTGCTCACGAACATGGAACAGCCGCTGGGCCGGATGGCCGGTAACGCGCTGGAGATTTACGAATCGGTCGAAACGCTCAAGGGCAGGGGCCCGCAGGATCTGGCCGAACTGTCGATCGAGTTGGCGGCGGAAATGATCCTGATGGCCGGCATCGAACCGACGATCGAGGCCGCGCGCAAGCGGGCCGTTCGCACGATCGAAGACGGTTCGGCCCTGGAGCGGTTCCGGCAGGTCATCGCCGCGCAGGGCGGCGATCCGGCCGTGTGCGACGACCCCCTGCGCGTGCTGCCCCAGGCCCGCAGAATGGTGCCGATCGTGGCGAAATCAGGCGGCTCGGTGGCCGCGATCAAGGCCCGGGATATCGGCCAGGCGATCATGCTTCTGGGTGCAGGACGTGAGCGGATGGATTCGCACATCGATCCGGCCGTGGGAATTCAATTCGAAAAGAAAGTGGGCGACCCGGTGGCCGCGGGCGAAACGCTGGCCGTGCTGCACGTCAATAACGAAATGCGACTGGCACATGCCCTGGAACTTGCCGAAGCCGCGATCGAAATCACGCCGGAGCCGGGCGTGCCGCCGCTGGGTGTGATTCTGGACCGGATCGGGTGAATTCGCTTGGCGAACGAATCATGTTCGAATGGCTTCAAGATGAAATTGACAGGATCAAAATGAACAAGTTTCATCTTGTCGATGGTCCTCTTTCGCCTGAAAACAGAAAGCTCGTCGAGGATTCGGAGATTTCCGTACCGGGTTCTTACAAGGAATTCGTCATCAAATTCGGCAACGCGAAGCTCTATCGAAGCGGCATCGGCCACATGGTTCAGGTTTTCGCGGTTCCGATCGAATTCGAAACGCAAGAAGGCGATGTCTTCTGACATTTCGGCAGGACGGATAGATCTCTTGCCTATTTCAAGGATGTGGATATGCTGCCAGGGGCTGAATCCGTCATTTACGAATGGCGGTATCGTCAAGGTATCCTTCGCGCGGCCAATGGTTTCGAGGATTGGCTGAAGTCGATATGTGCTTCGGCCCGTAAGCGTTATCGCAAGGCGCAGTGGCAGTGGATCGTCGATGGACCCCCTCCTTTCTCTCCTCATGAAATACGAATTCGTGAGGCCAGGCGACTATTTCGTTGGACGATCGTGGGCGTGTCCGAAAGTGGTGACCTTCGATTCGAAGTCACGAACGGATCGGAAATGTCGCTTCCGTTTCTGTCGATCGGAATTCGAGGCAAGGATGGATTCCTGCAAGGTGGAGCTTATCTGCCGGTCACTGACATACTTCCGGGGCAAACGAAATCGATCGATTTCGATTGTTACAAAAAACAGATATCGCCTGATCGGGTCGAGGCTTTCGGGTTGCCGGACCCTGAACCGGAAGATCGTGAAGTCTATTGGGAGTTCCGCTGACCCGAATAGGATTCGAAGCTGGAATCGAATCGGATTTGCCCTGACACGTTCCGCATCCCCCGGGTTTCACCCGGGGCTATTGACCTTTCGCCCTTTCAGGTCGAATCAGAGGCAGGCAGAGCGATACGCCATTGATTCCGATATTGCCGATTCAGGTGCGAGTCGCTTCCGTTCATGAGATCGATCGCGGGTTTCTCGGTGAAAAGACCACGGAAATTCCTGATGAGTCTTTCATTCGTTTTGAGGGCTCAGCGGATCCGGCTCGACAGTCATCCATGGGTTCGAAGCGGCTTGCTCCCACTTGGCCTGCATTTTCTTGTGATATTCGCTCAGTACAGGCACGAAAGGCGGTCCGTCGGGCCAGGGGTATGAGGCTTTCTTCCCTTCCCGCATCATTGTCCAGCGCCGCTCCCAATATTCCTCACCGCCCGGGACGGCGAGCATCGTCCTGAGTCGATTCTGGTGTTCGTATGCGCGGTCGAGATACTCCCATCGCCGAATAAGCAGCCATCCGCCGATCAGAGCCGGAATCAGGAACGCGATCGCCGCGATCGCCCGCCGTTTCGTCATACTTCGGAATCGCATCGTTGCATGGTCCTCCATGTCATGATTTCACTTTGTCCACAACCAGAAGGCAAGTCCATCTTGAGGCCTGAAACGACCTGCCCCTTTTTTCGAGCCTTTCCATTTTTTCGCGGAAAGAGATTCGAACGGCCCTGCGCTAGACGCGTTCGCGATTGCGGAGAACGCGCGATTGTGGGAAGATTATGAAGCGGATATGCGTCCGAAAACGCGGCGAAACCGCTCAGGAGCCCGCAAGTGCCGGACGACGACCGGCGGAACGATCCGCTGAAACATTCCCGATTCAAGCGCATGCCCCAAGTGTGGCGTCTTGGGCAGGATGCTCCGCGCGCGGTCGACCCGCTCGGCGACGAATTCCGGGTGACGGTGTTCCTCAAGAACCGGCAGGCGGATCGGGCGGAACGGGAGGCGGTCGAATCGGGCCTGGGCGATCTGCAGGCCTGGTGCCAGGCGACTCTGCGAGCGATCATCGACCGGCTCGACGATTCTGGCGGCGTACCCGGCACGATGTTCCCCGTGGTGCGGCATAAGCCGACGGTTTCGGCGGCGGAACTGGAAGCCGAGCTGGATATCCCTGACGATCCGCAATTCTTGCGCGAATGGGCCGGGATCGAAGACCCGCAGCCGGCATTGCCGGGGCCGCCGCCCGTCGAAATTCAGGGCGAATGGGTCGCCGATGCGAGTAACGAGCCGGCAGGGGTCGAGGATGAACAGGAATCTTCCGTCAGTGAAATCGCCATCGAAACACTGGGCGATGCCTTTCTGAATGCCCTGCGTGAAGGCCGGCGGCCCTCAGGCGAAGATACGGAACGGCTTGCCCGCCGCATTGAGCTTTACGCGGGCGATGTGTCGGCCGAAACGACGCTTGACCGGCGAGTCGCCAGATCGCTTTATCGCCTTTCGCTCGAAGCCCAGGTGCTGATCACCGAAGTGCATCCCGGGCTCGGGCTGGATCTCCAGGTGGTCACAGCCGTTCGGCGCATTCAGGCCGCGGTCGGGGCCGTGCTCGATCGTTGACGCGCGAGTTCGAATCCGGCCATGATTCCGGTAAACCTGGTCAGGAGATCCGATTCATGAGCGTCAGTCCGGCCGAAGAGTATCTGAACGCATCTCAGGGGCTTCTCGACACCGTTCGCGGCCAGTTGCCCCTGATCCGTCAGGCGGCCGACATTTTCGCGGCTTCGATTCTGGCTGACCGGATGGTGCACATGTTCGGCGCTGGGCATTCGCGCATGATGGTCGAGGAAATGTGGCCGAGGTATGGATCGTTCGCGGGCTTTCATCCGATCGTCGAGCTCTCGATGACGTTCCATAATCAGGTCGTCGGGGCGAACGGCCAGCGGCAGGCGATGTTTCTGGAGAACACCTCAGGGCTGGCGGCCCGGATTCTGCGGAATTTCCGGCTGTCGCCACTCGATTCGGCGCTGGTGATCTCATCCAGCGGCTGCAACGTGGTGCCGATCGAAATGGCCGAGGGCTTCAAGGCCGCCGGGCTGAAGGTCGTCGGGATCGTAAGCCGGGCGCATGCGGATGGTAGCGAGACACGCCATCCGAGCGGGCACAAGCTCATGGACGTGTGCGACCTGGTGCTGGACACCGGCGCCCCGCTGGGCGACGCGATGGTACGTATCGAAGGTATGACGGAGCCGGTGGCGCCTGGTTCGACGGTCGGCGGATGTCTGCTGGTCAATGCGATCAAGGCCGAAGTGGCGGCGCGGCTGACCGAGGCCGGTAAGCCGCCCCATGCCCTGGTGGCCGGCGCGATCGTGGGGCAGGCGGAAGCCCTGCGAGTGTTCGACGCGGCTTACGACGAGCACGCCCGCCGCGTCGCGAAGCTTTATGCCGGAGGTTGAGCGAACGTCGAGCGGAAGAAAATTTGGCGGACCGTGCGCCGCGGAGCGTATCGGTTCGTATCGGTCCAGGCCGAAGGGCAGCGGCAAGATAAGGAATTTCTTATCTTCGATTCATCGTGCTTTTAAGGTGCTTTCGTAAGATCGTGCCTGTCAGTCAAGGCCGTCGGGGCCATCGAGGGCAATCGCAATGTCGGCGCGTATTCTGCTGGTCGAGGACGAGGCGGAGATCGCCGACTTCATCGTGCGAGGCCTGAGGGAAGAAGGCTTCAGCGTCGAGCTGGCCCGCGAAGGTGTGGAAGCCTGGCACCGGCTCTCGACGGAAGCCTGGGACTTGGTCCTGCTCGACTGGTGGTTGCCGGGTTATGACGGGCTGGAGCTTCTGCGGCGGTTTCGAGCGGGCGGACACATGACGAAGGTCATGTTCCTGACGGCTCGGGATGCGGTTCAGGAGCGGGTCCGGGGGCTCGATGCCGGGGCGGACGATTATCTGTGCAAGCCGTTTGCGTTCGAAGAGATGCTGGCCAGAGTGCGTTCTTTGACACGAAGGTCTGACGGGCGGACTTCATCGGTCATCCGCTTCGGCGATCTCGTGATCGACCTGGCGAGCCAGAAGGTCGAGCGGGCAG
Source organism: uncultured Isosphaeraceae bacterium (assembly GCA_964608915.1). GTDB lineage: Bacteria > Planctomycetota > Planctomycetia > Isosphaerales > Isosphaeraceae > QWQI01. Next base: position 224,138 of record CAZSQA010000003.1, on the reverse strand, counting down.
GGCAGAAGATCGAAATGACGGGCCGGGAATTCGCCTTGCTGGCGTTCTTCATGCGGCGCCCTGGCGAAGTGCTGGGTCGCACAAGGATTTACGAACAAGTATGGGATCAACGGTACGACGGGATTTCGAATACGCTGGAGGTTCATGTGATGGAACTTCGACGCAAGCTGGAGGCTTTAGGGCCCAGGCTGATCAAAACGGTTCGCGGCCAGGGGTATGTACTCGAAGGAGAGAAGATCGATGATGGTAATTGATGTCTCGAATCAGGCCGAAAGCCTTGCCGCCGTGCGATTTCGGAACGCCCGAACCGGAGCACGGCCGAGAGGGTTCACCTTGATCGAACTGCTGGTGGTCATAGCGATCATCGCCGTGCTGATTTCTCTGCTATTGCCGGCCGTGCAGTCGGCACGTGAAGCGGCCCGGCGGGCCCAGTGCGTGAACAATCTCAAGCAGATTGGCCTCGGCATGCATAATTATCTCTCCACGAACAACACATTTCCGATGTTCGCCGCCATTCCGAACGGTTTCACGTTCCAGCCCTGGTCGGCTCATGCCCGCCTGCTGCCGTATATGGAACAGACGAACATTTACAACATGATCAACTGGAACGTGCAGCACCAGTTCACGTCGGGGCCGACGGTCGCGGCGCTGCGAATCTCCGTTTTCATGTGCCCGAGCGAGATCAACGACCGCTCGCGGCCGACGGCGACGCTGACATATTATCCCCTGAATTACTGCCTGAACCAGGGCACGTGGTTCTCTTACGACCCTGTCAGCTGGCAGGTGGGCGACGGCTCGTTCCACGTGAACCAGGCCTATACGCCGGCGGCTTTTCCGGATGGCTTGTCGAACACGCTGGGGGCTTCCGAGGTCAAGGCATTCCAGCCGAACGTTTGGGATACGCGGCAGCCTTCGACTGTCGGGGTTCTGCCGCCTCGCACTCCGGCCGACCTGATGAGCTGGCTGGCCTCGGGCACTTACGATTCGAACGGTCATACGGAGTGGGTCGAGGCCGACGTGCATGAGACCGGCTTCACGACGACATTCACGCCCAACACGAAATTCCTGTATCAGCCGCCGGGTGTGCTGACGCCCGTCGACATCGATTACACGTCGATGCGGGACGGCGAATCGACGACTCTGCCGACCTACGGAGCCGTGACGGCCCGGAGCTATCACCCCGGCGGAGTGAATATCCTGATGATGGACGGCTCGGTGCGATTCGGCAAGAACACGATCGCGCAGCCGATCTGGCGGGCGCTCGGCACGCGTGCCGGGGCGGAAGTCATCAGTGCGGATTCCTATTGATCAGAAGCGGAGACCGATGCCATGAAACCGGACCTGACGGTGAAGGCCCTTCCGTGGTTGCGCCGGGTTCTCCTTTTCGCCCTGGTTCTTTCGGCCGGGTGCGGCTCCGAACCGCCCCTGCCGGATGAGACGGGCCGGCCGATCGCCGACACCTTTCTGGACGAGATCCGCAAGGGCAATGTCGATACGGCCTGGAACGGAACCTCGGCCGAATTCAAGTCGCTGATGGGGCTCGATTCGTTCCGCCGGTACGTGAAATCGCACCCGGCGCTGAAGAACCCCGCGAATTTCCAGGAAGGCAAGCGGATCGACAAACCGCCGATGAAACTGGCCGAATGTGTGTATGCGATCGAAAAACCGAAGGCGACGAAGGTCCGGCTGATCCTGGCGCCTGAGAATGACGTCTGGAAGGTCGAAAGGCTCGAAGCGGATTGAATTTTGCGGATCGTTTATCATGGAGCGTCGGGGGCAAGTGTGGGTGCCCTCGACGCTCTTTTGCGTCTCGATCGTTGGCGAGACGATCTTTCGGCAGTCCGGCAGATGCGGCCCGGGGGCGATCGATGTCCATCACCGACAGGCTTCTGGCCTTTTCGCTGGCCGCGCTGGCGGCCGTGCTTTGCGGGTTTTCGGTTGCGGTCTACGTGCTGGTCGCCGATCATGCCGCCCAGCAGGTGGAAGACAGGGCCCTGGCGACTCTCGATACGCTTGCTTCCCAGTGCCGCTGGCGGCCCACTGGGCTGGAATGGACGGGCGAGAGCTGGGATATCGCGTTCGGTTCGGACGGTGAGCCGACGATCTGGGGCGTGTTCGACGACACAGGCCACTGCCTGCAGACGTCGCGGGATCTGACGTTTCCGATCGCGACTGTCGGGGCCGGGCAGGGGCTTAATTCGGGCCGGTCCGAAATCCGCTGGCTGGATCGCCCCTGGGTTTTGTATCGGCGCAAGATCGTCCATTCGGAGCCGGCGGGGCAGTCCCGTCCGCCGGGGGGCAAGTCCGGATATGCCGCACTGACGCTCGTGACGGCCTGGCCGATAAAATCTGTCATCGAACAGAAACGCAACCTGTTGCGATTTCTCGGCTTTGTCTCATTGGCGACCTGGGTGATCGCTCTGGCCGCGGGCCGCTGGTATTGCAAACGGGCTCTATCGCCTTTGAGTGAGATGGCCGAGGCGGTTCGCAGGATCGATGCCGAGAATCTCTCGTTCCGCCTGCCCGAGCGCCGCACGGCCGACGAGCTTCAGGCTCTGACGTTTGCCTTTGACGGCCTGATGGACAGGCTTGAGGAGGCCTTCCTGCGGCAGACGCGCTTCGTCAGCGAAGCCTCGCACCAGTTGCGTACGCCGCTGGCCGCTCTGCTGGGGCAGATGGAAGTCGCCCTGCGGCGCGATCGCGAGGCCCCGGAATATCGCCGCACGCTCGAAGTTTCTCGTGGCTCGGCTCAGCGGCTTCAGAAGATCGTCGAATCCCTTCTGTTTCTGGCTCGCCGTGAAGGCAGCGGGCCAATCGTGGAGCGGGAAATTCTCGACCTGGCCGCCTGGCTCCCCGATCATTTGCGGAATGGATGGGCGGATCGTTTGGAGCAAGGCGAACTCCGGCTCTCCATCGAGACTCAGCCTGGTGTTCCGGCGACGATTCGCACCCATTCGGCCATGCTCGGCCAGGCGCTCGACAATTTTCTGGACAACGCCCTGAAGTACGGTGATCCAGGCGAGCCTGTCGAAGTGAAATTGAGGATCGAAGGCCGCAGAGCCGTGATCGAAGTGGCTGATCATGGCCCGGGGATGGACGAGGAAGTGCTTTCGCACGTGTTCGAGCCGTTTTATCGATCGGACGATGCCCGCCGTCGTGGGATTGAGGGGCTCGGCCTCGGCCTGGCGATCGTGGCACGTTTGGCGCAAGCGATCGGAGCCGGGCTGGAGGTCGAAAGCCGGCCCGGGAATGGGGCGGTCTTCCGGATGATTTCGGAAATGGCTGAAATCGTTACGGAAAAAGAGATATCGGCCGATTCTGACGGATCAGCGAAATCGGATGGCCAGCTTTCGATGAACGGCCTGGACGATGATTCGCGAGATCGGGGGACAATCGCGATGGGCGGGGAAATCCGTCGAAGGCCGGGCGACGTGCGAATCTCGTGATCTGCGTGCCTGAGCACTGCGGTCGCGGCAAGGCTTCCGGATTTGTTTCGATATTTCGAGAGAATTCCCGTGACGCATATTTCGCCAGCGGTTCCGAAATCCACGCGCTTGGCGGAATTCGTTCGCGATCGAAGGGAAAAATGGGGCGAGATACTGGCCCTGTGAAGGCAAGAAGCCCGGAATTCGAAGGTCAGCCGGGGCGATCCTGTGCGATGACTTTGTCAGGATTCTTTTGCGTCGCAGGTGGATATGGTAGACTTGTGCAAATTCAGTCCACGAGGTGATCGCGGTGCGCTCGTGACCGTATTCTGGTTCCTCCGCGAAGCTATCAGGGTATCGATCCTGAGAGGATGCGTCCGTGCAGCCGATTAACGATCGAATCGAATCGAACGTTCTGGTCGTGTCGATCGAGGACACCAAAAGCCTGAATGGCTCCACTCCGGAAGAAATCCGGAAGAAGCTCCAGGAAACCCTGGCCCTGCATCAGAACGTAAAGGGCATCGTGCTCGATCTGTCCAAGGTGGACATGATCACGAGTACCGCGGTGGCCACTCTGGTTCTTCTCCGCAAAAGCGTGCATGCCAGTTCGCGTCGACTGATTCTCGCCGTGGTTCACCCGGACGTCCTCAATTCGCTGAAAATTCTTCGCCTGGACAAACTTTTCGAAATGTCCGAGGAAGTTCCATCTGCCGTGGCGGCCATCGCTTCGGCATGACCGTCAAAACCGGTACGGATCCCGCCCGAATCGAGATATTTCCCGGACATGGTTCACCCGCGGGCCAGCGGCGTGACGATGGATCAGACATCATGAGATTGCCGGTAGCTGGCGTTATGGGGCACGGATAAGCCCTCGCGCCGGTTCGGAACGTCGCGGGCCGTGAAAGCCTGCCCCGTTCCCCCCTGACTTGGCATGGGCCCGGCAACGATCAGGACACCAAGTGGAGAGGATCTCCGCCCCCACCCGAACGATTCGGGCTTCTCGCCGCCCGGTTCGTGCGCCTTTTTTGAGCGCACGATGGCAATCGAACCGCGATGTTCGCGGTAGAGCCGTGCGGCCCAAGGGAGTCAAGGAGGTCTTCTCCATGCCGCTGCAAAATCGCCGATCGGACAGTCCCCGCGTCCAACGGACCAAGAACGATGTCGGCCGATCGGTCGAATCGCTCGAAGGCCGCGAACTGATGGCGACTCTGTCGTCCAGCCAGTTCCAGTTCTATAACACACACGACATTCCGGTTCAGACGAAGTGGCACCTGGGCTCGTTCCAGTATCCGTATCATGCGGCTGAGGCTGATCCGAAGCGGCTGATGTACCTGGACAATTCGAACCGGGTGCTTTACGGCGAAGACCGTGAAGGCGATCAGTACGTGATCACCGTGCACGGCCCCGGCGAAGTCGTCGTGACCGATGTGACGCCCAACGACGGCGTCCTCATGGACGACATCGATACGATCCAGATCGTCGGAAGTAACCCCCACACGACCTACGTGACCGCCCAGGTGACGTCGTCGAACCGGGTTCTGACCGACGGCATGGTCCGGTTCCAGCAGTTGATCGCCCAAAACGGGGTCAATTCGATCATTCTCAACGGCTTCGCTCTGGCACAGACGCTGCCGATCAACGAAGACAACTCGGTCGTTCAGCCGGGCGTCGGCATCTTCCTGCCGGGCGGCGTGCAGACTCTGCAGATCGCCGACGTGGAAGCCTATAACGACGTCTCCGGCGTCTATAATACGAATCCCGTGCGGATCGTCGTGGGCGATGCGGCATCGCCGCTCAAGAAGGCGCCGATCATTCGCGTCGGGACGATCTACAACACGATGTACAACTCCCAATTCGAGGGAGTGACGAGCATTCCGCAGTCGTCGCCGACCGTGTCTTTCGAAGTCTACGGCCCGACGCACGCGATCACGACCAATGCGATCACGCGGCAGATGCCGGTCGCCGGCCTCGAAGCACGCTATCCCAAGTCAGGTGCCCAGGGGCTGACTTCGATCGCGACGACCTCCATCGGCCAGTTTCAGGCGATCGGCGGCGTGAATTACACCCGCATCGCCAGGAACACCGGCACGAACATCAGCCCGACGACAGCTCTCGACCACGCAGGGCTGATCCACATCGGCGGCACGGCCGACGCCCTGTCGGTCTCGTCCAACGGTCCGATCCGCAGCCTGCGACTGATGCGGGGCCTGGGCGATCCGGACGGAACCTCCACGGCGACCCAGTATTACGGCACGACCGCCGGCCAGAAGGGCTTCCCGGCCTATGGTTACATGGGCGGCCAGATCAACGCCGGTGCGATCAACCGGATCAACATCGGCGCGGCCAATACGGTTATGCAGTATTCGAACAGCCCGCAGTTCATCCAGCGGACTCAGGGCGTCACGAACTACTTCCCCCGGGCCGGATCGGCGATGACCAACGCGGCCATCACGACCAGCGGTTCGATCGGCACCAAACCGGTGCATACCGGTGCGATCAACCACTTCGGCAAGCGGATTCAGTCGAACGCGACGGGCCTGCTGATCAACGGCGATCTGTCTCGCTCCGAAATCGCATCGGGCTTCGACTACAACCAGTACGTCACCGGTGTCAGCCCGGTCACTGGCCCGTCGGTCATTCGTGGCCTGCGGATGAAGGGCAGCCTGGTCGATTCGGTCATCTCGGCCAGCTATGCTCCGGATACGACGACACAGGACTTCCTGCAGGATACCGATCAAGTCTCGCCGGGTGCGATTCATGGCGGAATTTACGGGCCTGGCCTTGCTTACGACGACGGCCGCGGCACGGCCCTGGGTCGGCTCGGTTCGGGCGTGTTCGCCCGCCGGCTTTCGAACCCGCTGCACTCGCCGCCCGCGAATCAGCCGATCCGCACGCGGGCCGGCGTCGATTATCGCGGCTCCTGAGCCTGGTCGTCGGCAAAACCGAAATCCGGGCCGAAGCGAAATCGCTTTCGGCCTGGCCTTCGGGAAATGCAAGAGATATGTCGAATCACACTCTCGCCACCGTCTCGGGGATTTTTTCCTCGAGACGGTTGGTTTTTGGGATTTTCGTACCGGTCGCGAATTCGGAACCGAAGCGAATCATTTCAAATCGACGACATATTCTGTCTTGTCGGACGAAACATCCAGGACGATTCCGGAAGACGCTGCGCTTTTGTATTTCGCGGGCAGTGCCTTCGGCTTGTCCGCCGGCGGGTCGACCGCCACGCGATGCTTGCCCGCCACGGCCCCATCGGCGGCCTGAAATGTCGTGAGCGTGAAGGTTCCGTCAGGCTCGATATTGCCTGAGGCTTCGCGGCCCCCGTCTTCGGGTTCGAAACGCACCGTGCCGCCCGTCAGAGGCTTGCCCTTGTACAGGACGCTTCCCTTGACCGGTACGGGTTTGAGGAGCGTGGCGGCCTGTTCCGTCGAACCGCCGCAGCCGGCGACGAAAAGCAAGGTGGCCGCAAAACTTCGAAATCGGCAAGTCTGCCCGATCATGCGAAAGGTCGTCATCTCGGCATTTTCTCCGTCGATAAAACAGGCTCCCGCCGTGTTGCGGCGAGAGCCTTCGAAATACGATCGCCGCGGGCTCGGAATCAATAGGAATCGGCCGAGATCACTTCGCCGCCGGCGATCGTGCCGAGAGCACGCCAGGTGCCGGGGTTGACGGTGTCCTTGATGAACTTCACGGAACCGTCAGCGAAGGCCGCGTTGACGCCGCCGGGGTGACGCGAAGTCGCCGAGAGCGACATGTAAGTCGGGCCGCCGTCGTTTTCGTCGGTGCTGTCCCAGTCGGCACGCACCATCTGGCCGCCGTTGGAGAACCCTGTCGCCCGACTAAGGGCCTTCACGTTATGGTTAGGCGTCATCGCGGTGGTGAAGCCCGAGTAATACACGCCGCCATTGCACCAGCGGGTGTGACCGATCGGGCCACCGGCCTTGATTTTGCCGGAACCCGTGCCGCAGCCGGCGACCAGTTCGGCCAAAGCGGCCGCGGACGCGCTGCCCGGGGCAGGAACGTTCGTCGGGGAGAACTGACCCGTTCCGCCGGCCGTGGGAACCGACCCGGGAGACATGCAACTGCGGAACTGGGCGTGGCCAGCGAGACCTTCAGAGATCATCAGAGTGTTCGAAGTGCCGTCGGCGATCATGGCGATCGATCGGCTGTAATTCGGGCCGAACATCGATTTGTTCATCGGGCCGACGGAGTTCGTGGCACCCCAGTTCGTGGAATGGACGTACCAGTCGCCATTCGAAACGCCGTAGCTCGTCGTAGCGTAAAGCGTTCCGCCCATGCTGGCGTCGTCGACTTTCGAAGCCGGATCGCTCGGGCAATTCAGGAACGAAAGCGGCATGTTGGCCACCGTCGTGTTGGCTTTGGCGCTATAGGTCAAATTGAAATTGATCGACGAATAAAATGCGGCCTGCTCCATGAAGGGCGCGCTGCGGGCGAAGGCGCTCCAGGACGATTCGAAGGCCCATGTGCCTGGACCACCAGTCTGTGCGGGAATCAGAATCGTCTGCATCGGGAAAGCGCTGTTGGTGCTTTCGTAATTGTGCATGGCCAAAGCCATCTGCTTCAGGTTATTGACGCACTGAGCCCTGCGGGCGGCTTCCCGGGCCGACTGAACGGCCGGCAACAGCAGGCTGATCAGCACGGCGATAATGGCGATCACGACGAGCAACTCGATCAGAGTGAAACCTTTGCGACGATTCACTTCGTTTCCTTCACGAAAAGTACACGGGATCTTCCTCAAATCCACATGTGCGTTAGCGTGGATTTGAGGTCACGTCATTATCCTACGAAGTTCACTCCTTCGACTTCAACTCGCTGGTTCGGGAGATTATGAAGAGGAATCGACGGCCGTGTCTATCTTCTTTTATATCAGCATGTTGCGTCATGATGAAAGTTTCGTGAAAATTGAGTGCACTCGGGTTTCGGGTGCGATTCGACATGTTCCGGGATATAATGACCGGGCCGGGGACCGACCCCTGACGTGACGGGTCGGACTCATGGCGGAAACGAAGCGGAGCCGGTCGAAGTTATGCGTGAACTTGGCACGATCGCCGCTCGCCCCGCGGGCATTCTGGCGGATTATATGCTGGCCAGGGGCATCAAGACCGAAATGCGGCCCAGCGTCGCGAACCCGGCCGATGTGGCGATCTGGGTGGTCGACGAAGACCGCATGAACGAAGCCCGAACGGTTCTGGAGCGATTCAGGGCCAATCCGGACGATCCGGAATTCGCGACCCTGGCCCGCAAGGCCGGCGAAATCCGCAAGGAAGAGGCCCGCAAGGAAAAGGCTTATCGCAAGAGCGTGACCGACGCCGGCCGTGTCTATGGGGCCGGCGGCACATTGAGACGCACGCCCGTGGTCACGATTCTTATCGCCGCTTCGGTCGCCATGAGCCTCTGGACGAACTTCGACAAACGTATCGGCCGGGTCGTCGATCACGTCAACCTCGCTTCGCCCCGGTTCGACCCGGACCACGGCCCGGTGCTCGACTCGCTCGACAAAGCCCTGGGCCCGGAACCGTGGCGGCTGATCGCGCCGATGTTCTGGCACCTGAGTATTTTGCACCTGTTCTTCAACATGAGCTGGCTCAGCGGGCTGGGCGGCGTGATCGAACGGGAACGGGGCTCACGCATGCTTTTGGCCGTGGTCCTGGTCACGCACCTGGTCGCCGCGTTTTCCGAATATTTCTGGCAGATCTATGGCCTGCAGCGGCATTCCGTGCTCTTCGGCGGATTCTCTGGTGCCGTCTATGGCCTGATCGGCTTCGCATGGGCTTACGGCGAATACAACCCGAGGGGCTACATTCGGCTTTCAGGCCAGTCGGTGCAGCTGGCTCTCATCTGGATGGTGCTTTGCTTCACGGGCATGCTCGGCCCTGTCGCCAACGGCGCTCACCTGGGCGGCCTGGTGGCCGGGCTGATGATGGGCTACTTCGTGGGCGAGCGGGATGCGAGGCGGGCGTAACTTCGCCCTCGGCATCGTTCATGAAACTCGCGTGATTTCGAATCCGCCGGCAGAAGGCAGAAGCGGCTCCAGGAAAGCGTCAAGAGCTTTCGGGCAGGCGCGCCAGCTCACTCCGTGGGGCCCTTCGTAAACGAAAGAAATCGTTTCGAGACGATGCAGCTGGCCCAGCCTGTCCAGAACTCGTGGCTGGAACATGGCGTCGCAGTTGTCGTCTCTCGTCCCGAAGGCACCGACCAGCAGTGGCTTCGAAGTCAGGCGATCGGAGCCGGCTTCGGACGACACCGCCGGTTCGAAGATTCGGCGATCGGAGAAGGCCTCCAGCTTGCCTTCGACCGATCCGCCCAGATTTTCCGTGACTTTCCTCCGCAGAGAAATGCTCAGATCCCGACAGACGATCGACCCGTGCGCCGATTGGCCGATCTCGTCGGGCCCACGATTGCCCTGATAGAACGGGGCGATCGATCCGAAATCGGTGGCCGCCACGCGTGCCTCATGAAATGCGAACCACTGCCTCAGGTCGACCGGGCCGTAGTAATTCAAGGCACTGCGGATTTCGAAAGGCAGGCCTTTTCGATAGCGAGTGGCCAGGAGCGTCGCGATCAGTCCGCCCGCGGAAAACCCGGCCGCGCCGACGCGCGTCGCATCGATCCTGTGACGTCTCGCCCAGGGGTGATCGAGCAGGTCGGCCATCGGCGTGACGATCCGGCTCAGGAAGTCATCCGCCTGAGTCAGGTTCGGATGATGCACTACGACCGCGGCGACTCCGCGCCGGGCGAGATCCTCAGCGAGCTGATCCGCCTGCACAGATCGAACGACGGCCCCCATGCCGTTGCCGCCGAAAAGGAAGACGATCGGCACCGGGGCCGTCGATTCGAGCATCGAGGGCCAGGCGACGATGCGATAGCCCAAATGCTCGAACGTCGCCGGCTCGGCCGGTTTCTCGGACACCGGTCGAACTTCCACGATTCGATCCGAAGCCGAGCGGACGGCCTGCGCGAGCGGGCCCAGGCCTAAAGAGGCGGCACAACCCGCAATGAAGCGGCGTCGATCGATTCGGTCAACAGCTCGTGCGTTCGAACTTCGGCTTCGGGGCATCAGGGTTCCGTCGTGCGTGCCATTCGGGCGTCGCGGTCGTCCTGACCAGGTCGTTCGACGAAGACATTCATCTGAGTCTCGTACCCTACGATCATACGAGCGGGAAGAATCGGAAGAAAAGTGGCCCTGACGCGAAAAAATCATTTAAGTCTGCCGGTTCTGCTGCCGACATCCGTGCTGCACGTTAGCGCATTTCGGGCTGCTCGGGGCGACTGGGTAGTTTGGGTTAAACGATCAGCATGGCATCGCCATAACTGTAGAAACGGTAGCCGAGGCGAACGGCTTCCCGATAGGCTTCCATCACGAATTCACGCCCGGCCAGGGCAGCCACCAGGACGATCAGGCTCGATTTCGGCAGGTGGAAGTTGGTGATCAGGCCGTCGGTCGCGTGAAATTCGAACCCGGGACGAACGTAAAGCCCGGTCGGCCCTTCGAAGGGTTCGATCTTTCCTGAACGTGCTGCCGTTTCGAGAGTTCGGGCTGAGGTGGTGCCGACGGCGACGACACGCCCGCCTGATTTTCGGGCCGTTCGGACGGCCTCGGCGGTCTTGTCGGAAAGGCTGGCCCATTCGGAGTGCAGGACATGGTCTTCGATATTGGTCACCTTGATCGGCCGGAACGTGCCGATGCCGACATGCAGGGTCACATCGGCGAACGAGACTCCAGTCGCAACCAGCCTGGTGATCAGGTCTTCGGTGAAGTGGAGGCCGGCCGTCGGCGCGGCGACCGACCCGGCCTCCCGCGCGAACACCGTTTGATACCACTGGCGGTCATCGGGCGTGTCGCGGCCGTCGCGAATGTAGGGCGGCAGGGGAATATGACCATGAACCTCCAGAATATCACGGGCAGATTTGCCGGAGTCGGGCGGTTCCGGGGCAATTCGCCAGGAGCCGTCCTCGAGTTTATCGATGAGCTGTAGCTTCGCACCCTGACCGATCGTGACCTTCTCGCCTGGCCGGGGCTTCCCACCGCAGTGGGCAAGCACGTGCCAATCGCCGTTCGGCAATTCTTCGAGGAAGAGCGCTTCCCATTTTCCGCCGGTGGAGTCGCGCACGCCGACGACCCGGGCGGGAATCACGCGCGTGTCGTTCCGGACGAGAAGATCATTGCCGCGAAGAATTTGCGGCAATTCATGAAACCACCGGTGCGTGATCGTTCGGGCCGAGCGGTCAAGGACCATCAGCCGGCAATGGTCACGTGGTTCGACCGGCTGCTGGGCGATCAGAGTTTCAGGCAATTCGAAGTCGAACAGGTCGATATTCACGGGCTGGCCGTTCGGGATCGAAGAGTTTTCACGAGCGGGCCAGGAACCGCGATGGCCCGATTCAAGCAGCGATTTTAGCGTGTTTCGGCGCGGTTTGGCCAACGGGGAACATGAGGAGGAACGTGGATCGAGGCTGCCCGAATGGCGTTCGGGATGATAGAATTCCGCTGAATCGCATCACGACCGCACGAAACCGGACGATCCGATCCTTGCGAACCCTGCGTGCAAGACTAGCCGAAACCGACACGAAACGCTCGGCGTGGCCCGCGGAACCGGTGACGGTTTGCCTGCTGATTACGGACTTGAACATCGGCGGGGCCGAAAAGGCGATGGTCAATCTGGCCCTGAGTCTGGCGAAATCGCGTTGGCGGGTGCACGTGATCAACCTTGGCGGCGAAGAACCGCTGGCGGCGAAGCTCAGGGCCGGCGGTGTGGACGTGCACTGCCTGAACGTGTCCAAGCGAAAGCCGATTCAGGCCGTTCGCTCACTCGCCAGGCTCCTCCGCCAGATTCGCCCGCAATTGCTTCAGTGTTTTCTTTTTCATGCGAACGTGGCGGGGCGGCTGGGGGCATGGGCCGCGGGTGTGCCATGGGTGCTGGGCGGCCTGCGCGTGGCGGAGCACCAGAAAGGCTGGCACCTGACGGTCGACCGCCTGACCTCCTGGATGTCGCTGGGCTCTGTCTGCGTCTCGGAAGGCGTTCGGCAGTTTTCGATCACTTATGGCGGCATCTCCGAAGATCGTTTGTGGGTGATTCCGAACGGTGTCGACGTGCGGCCCTTCGACACCGCCACGCCGCTGGACAAACGCAGCCTGGGCTTCGATGCGGCGGACCGGCTGGCCCTGTTCGTCGGCCGGCTCGATCCGCAGAAAGGGCTGCCGTATTTGCTGGACGCCGTGGAGCAGGTCGTCGCCGCCCGCCCGCGTTGGAAGCTGATCATGACGGGTCGCGAAGGCACCGAGAGCGAATGGTTTCGCGAACGTGTGGCCGAATCGGATGTGCTGAACCGGCATGTGAAGTGGCTCGGGTTTCGCGACGACATCCCCGCTCTCCTGAAAACGGCCGAGGTGCTGCTGCTGCCTTCGTTATGGGAAGGCATGCCGAACGTGGTGCTGGAGGCGATGGCCGCCAGCAGGGCGGTGATCGGAACGGATGTCGAAGGCACGCATGAACTTGTGCTGCCCGGCGAAACCGGTTGGCTGATTCCGCCGGAGAATACGGAAGCCCTGGCCGCCGCGATGGGCGAAGCGTTCGACAAGCCCGACAAAACGAAACGCTTCGGCGAAGCAGGCCGCAAGCGTGTCGAAGCGAAATATACGCTGACGGGCACGATCCGGGCTTATGAATCGTTGTGGGCGCGGGTGTTGGGGCTGGATTCGAAGTAGTCAAGAATTCCAGGTGGTATCGAATTGCCAGAGGAAAAAAAAGAAGAAGGCGGAGGCGGCTGAGCCCACGGAAGAAATCGTCACTCACGGATTGATCGCCCTGAGGCGCGCGGCGGCGAAGGCTCTGGCGGAAGCCATCGCCCAGGACCGGCCGTTTCATGTCTGGGAGAACGGCAAGATCGTGAATATCGGCGGAGGCTAGAAGCGTTAGCGGGCACGTCGCAAGCCTGCCGCGAAAGACGAAGCGACCGGCACGAATATGCCGGAATGACGGATGGATCGAACGCAGGCATAAGAAAACCGACCGCTCGATTCCGACGAGCGTCGGAACCGGTCGGGCGGTTCGGATTTCGATGCTGAAGTTCGAATTAAGAGGCGCTTCGGCGACGTCGGGCGATCAGCGCCAAGCCGAGGCCGCTGACGAGCAATGCGATGGACGAAGGTTCGGGCACCGGCACGTTTTTGATCGCCAGCCCTTCGAAACCGTCGACTGGCAGAATGCCGATCTTCACGTTCGCGACATAAGTGGCGATTCCAGTCCCGGTATTCACGTTGAAGATCTGGCCGTTCGAAGAGAGTGCCCAGAGAATTCCGGTCTCCGAGTCGAAAGACGATCCGAACTGAACGTTCGTGTCGCCGAGACCGAGACTTCCCACCAGAGTGAAAGCACCTGTCGAAAGGTCGACCCGGTAAAGCGCGTCGGTGAAGATGCCGTCGATGGCGTAAGCGACGCCCGTATTGTCGATTGCGATGTTGTCGCCGAACTGATCGCCTGTGCCGATCAATGTTGTGGCACCCGTCGAGATGTTGACCTGGTAAAGCCCGGATTGACCAGGACTCCCGTTCAGGTTGAACATCCGGCCGGTGATCGGATCCATACCGAGGCCGGCGTCGATGCCGACACGCGTACCGGTGGGGCCGACGAGCACCCCAGGCGCGGACGTGATGTTCCAGAGCTCGTTCGTGGTGCCGCCGATTGCGTAGAGATTGTCGTCGGGGCCGAAAGAGATGCCTTCGGCATCGCTGAAAGAGATAATGCCGAGGTCCACCGCGATGCCTGTGGCCAGGTCGATCTGGAGCATGCGGTTATCGACATTGGAACGCACCGAGTATCCGACCGGTCCGGCATGCGCGGACGCAGCGAACGTGAGGGCCGCGAGCGCGGCGAGCAGGTGATGCCGCATATTTCTTGAACTCCCTGAACAGAGGTTTTTGGTGTGCAATCGGAATGTTGCGGTCGAAATCGAAAGCAAGCAGTCAGCTTTCGTTCGCGAATGCTGTATTCAGTCGTATATCGGTGCGTCAAATAAAGCAAAAGAAAAGAACGTAATGATGCGAAAAGAGAACGTCTTCGCAAAAGCCGCCTTGCATAACGGACTATCGCAGCAGAGAACGAAACATGCCGGTGCGCGTCGCGGCAATGCATCAGCGGCCCGATCGTTCGTCGGTCCGTCGGCGGCCTGCCCGCAAAGCGATGCGGTGCAGGCTGTCGGCTGGCGCATTCGGGCGTGGCCCGGCGGCTTCGGAACGTCACATCGAATGCAGGCCGATCATGTTGCCTTCGGGGTCTTCGACGATCGCGATCGCCCCGTGCTGGCCGATCGACATTTTCGGTTTGAAAATCTTGCCCCCATGTTTTACGGCACGTTCGGCTTCGACGGAGCAATCCTGGCAGCCGAAATAGACCATCGTGCTACCGCCGGAAGGCACGCCCGGCATTTTCACCAGAGCGCCGCTGACACCGTAATTTTCCATCGATGACGGAAATGCCAGCATCTCCATGCCCGGGAAGCTGTCGACGTTCGGGTTCGTGAGCGGATTCAGCTCGCATTCGAAGACCGACTCGTAAAAGGCTTTCGCCCTGGCCATGTCCTGCACATAGATTTCGAACCAGACGATGGGATTCGGGTACATGATCGAGAGGTCCTTCGAAGATTCGGTGAATGGGCGAAAGCCTGGATCGAACGGGCAAACGAGGCGGGTAATTTCCGGATCGGCCCGTATCGACGTCTGGAGAAAATCAGAGTAACCGGATATTCGATCCGTTTCGACGGACATTCAGGGGTTTTCGGAAAGAAATTGACGATTCGACGCTTCGACCGTCACAGGAATGGCGATTGCGAAGCGTGAACCTCGCGAAAAGGCCGTTTTCATCGAACTTTCTTTTGCCGGCTCCGAATCCAGGCCTTTATGATTGGGCCTGATGTCGACAGCCTCGCCTCGCCTTTCGCACCACGGACTTCGGTCCCGCACGAAGATGCCATGAAAATTGCCCTGGTCACCGAAACCTTTCCGCCCCAGATCAACGGTGTGTCACGCACCCTGGAGCAATTGGCCCGCCAGGCGATCCGAAGGGGCGACGAAATGATGGTCGTACACCCCAATTATGTTTCGGGAGAGCGTTCGACCGTCGGGGCCGGTTCCGGGCGATATCAGGATCTCGAGCTACCGTCGGTGCCTCTGCCGTTCTATCCGGAAGTGATCCTCCCGCGGCCGCCGTTCGTCCGGATGCGTCGGGCTCTGGACGCTTTTCGTCCTGACATCGTGCATATCGCGACCGAGGCACTGCTTGGGCATGCGGCACTGCGGCATTGCCTGAGACGCAAATGGCCGGTGGTTTCGAGCTTCCACACGAATTTCGATACCTACGCGGCCCATTACCGGCTGGGCTGGACCGTCCCGACGGTGACACGATACCTGCGATGGTTCCATAATCGTACGGAGGCCACTTACGTGCCTTCCCGATCGATGATCCTCAAACTTGCCGAAAAGGGGTTCGAGCGACTCGTGCTCTGGTCGCGAGGGGTCGATACGGCCAACTTCCGGCCGCGCCTGCACGAACGGCACGCCGGGCGCGAACGGCTGGAAATTCCGGCTACGGCGTTCGTCGTGGGGCATTGCGGCAGGCTGGCGCCCGAGAAAAATGTGGACTATCTCGCCGAGGCTCTGGAACGATTGCTCATTCGAGTGATTCATGCGCATGTCGTGATCGTGGGCGACGGCCCCAGCCGGGCTGCGATCGAACACCGTTTGAAAAGCTTGCCGGGCCTGGCGCGGCGCGTGCACTTTACTGGTTACCTGACGGGCCCCCGCTTGGCCGAGGCATATGGCCTGATGGACGTGTTCGCCTTCGCCAGCCGATCCGAGACATTCGGCAACGTCTTGCTCGAAGCCATGGCCACGGGGCTGCCGGTCGTGGCTCTGGCGGATGGCGGACCGGCGGACGTCGTGGCCGACGGCGTCACCGGCAGGCTGCTGCCGCCCGAGGCATCTGCTCCGGCGATGGCCGATATTCTGGCCGAATGGTCACACCTGCCCGCGACGGTGCGAACCATGGGCGAAAGGGCGAGGGCTTACGCCCAGAGCCAGTCGTGGGAAGCGATCATGGAAGGTCTGTTTCTCGACTACTGCAGAGTGATCGCGAGCCGTCATCGTGCGGATTCGGCCGGCTGAGCCGCACTTGCGAATGCGAATCGGCCCACGCGGCACGATCGCCGTCATGCCGGATTTCGAACGAAAATGGCATGACGGCTCGGCTTCGAAACGGTCGGCCCGATTCACTTACGAGCTTGCAAGCCTTTTTCCTTCGTGTGTGCGCCGGGCATGTTCGCGCCCAGGCGGCCGGTTCGGCCGACGATGAGCAGGCCCACGCTTTCGGGCAGGTTGCGGGCGATGGACATGAGGACGTCGCCCTTGAGGGCCGTCCACATCGCGCCACGGCGAGTGACGCCCAGCATGAGCAGGTCAGCCCCGTGGGTGACGGCGAAGTCGAGGATCGAGTCCGGCACTTCCCGGCTCACGCCGTAGAGCAGCCGCAGCGGCACACCGGCTTCCTCGCACTGCTGACGGGTTTTTTCGAAAAGATCCAGGGCTGCCTGGTCTTCGTCGAGCGTGATCGAGATGATCGGCCCGATGGCCTGCACGGCGACGTGGCGGATGAACAGCAATTGCAATTCCGCCTGCCATGCCTGGCATTCGCGGATGGCATATTCGAGCAGCTCGGGATTGCCCTGGGTGGCCACCATGATACGGTTGAGCGGCTTGTATTTGCCCTCGAACAGCATCTTGCGGCGAACGGGTTTGCCCAGCTCCATTTCGATCGGTTCGCCGAGTTCTTCAGCGATACCGGTGTGGATACCTTCGCGGCGTTGGGCCCAGTCGCTCGTCAGGGCGAGCGAGCCGGTCAGCGCGACGGTGAGGAGGAAATCGAGCAGGTTGCCTTGCCAGCCTGGCAAAACCTTGGCGAAGGGAGCGAACGTGACGACGCCCGCCGCAGCCAGACTCAGGAATATGGCAATGCCCAGGTAAGAAGATTTGCGGTTCGGCGGCAGCTTCAGCTTCGGGTTAAGCGCCAGGGCGACCAGCCTGGCGCCGAGGCCGATGGCGAGTGTGATCATGGCGAAACCGCGTGCTTCAGGCTTGATCTGGCAGATCGTCGCTTCGATGCAGACCATGAGGACCGTCAGCACGATCATCGTCGTGCGTTCGAATTTCGAAAGCGTCATACGCTTGTTCGTGGAGATCGAGGCCAGGTTGATCCCGATCGCCCCGACCACGCCCACGGCATAAAGCCCGGCCAGGGCCGTGACGTCCGGAAACAGCAGCACGACCAGCGACGGAATCACACTGGCGACCACCAGCGGGACCAGCGGCATGCCGAATTTGTTGAGCAGAGCGAAACTGGCAGGCAGCTCGCGATCACGCGAGAGCATGAAAAGGGCCGAAACCAGCGCGCCGATGGCCGTGTTCACGGCCGAAAGGAGCAGCAGCGCGAAGACGAGAGAACTGAACGTGGCGAACGTTTTCCCGACATAGGTTTCGGCGATCAAGTGGAGCATGTCGTCCGTGTGACGCGGCGGTGTGCCTTCGGGGCTCAATTTCACGCCCCTTTCCACTTCCTTCTCGACGTTCACATGGGACGGCAGGGGCTCGTTCGGCGAGTAATAGAGAAGGCTGTCCGGCAGCATGTGCATCGCCGCGGCCAGCACGATATTCATGATCACGATTTCGAACATCACGGGCCGGATGGCCAGCTTGCTCGTGCGTTCGACGGGCTGCACCATGACACCCGTCATGTTGGCGATCGCCTCCACGCCCGATAGCGCCAGCACAATTTCGGTGAATCCGACCCAGGAATCCCAAAGCGAACCCTGGAATGGGCTTGCGACACGAAACCCGCTGACTTCAGGCACGGTCAGTATGCCGGCCCATTCGCCGAAGATCGAGAGGCCGATGGCTGTCGTCAGAACCACCGTCGCGATGGCGATCAGCATGGCGAGAGAGCCGGTCTTCGTCGGTCCGAGGGCGTTCAGCAGGCCGATGCCCAGAATGGTGATCGCGGCCATCAGGGCTTCGAACGGCATTCCCAGGATCATACTGCCCTTGAGCGACAGCATGTTTTCCAGGTAATGGAAAGCTTCCAGACACGAGAGACTGGCCGTGACGACGTAATCAGCACATAACAGCAGACCGCCGACGACGGCAAGGAGCTGCGACCTTTGCCTTGCCGCCGAATAGACGCCGCCGCCGTCCGGAAAGAGCTTGCAGACGACCTGATAACTCCAGCCCACGGCCAGGAGCAGGGCGCTCATCAGGAGAATGAACCAGAAGCTGGCCCGCCCGTTGAAGGCGAAGGCCAAACCCAGCACGTACAGACGGCTGGTTCCCCAGTCTCCGAAAAGCATGGGGCCTGCGTGATGCCACTTCAGGACACGCGGACGTTCGCCAACGCTGAGCATCGGGCGTTCTCACTCCAGGAGGTCGATTCATGGCCCGGATGGTCTTCGTGACCAGATGTCCGGTTCGAGTGCGTCGAAGGATTCGAAGGAAAATCAGACAATGCGCGTGGAAATCCGGGCGCAGAGCATACAATGACGACAGCGACTTCAGCAGTAGCGGAGAGGCCCTGCGAATGCTTGAGACTCAAACTCATTGGGAACGACCTGGTACCAAAGCGTATCGGCGTGCGGCCATCGGTTTCGGTCTTTCCGCGATCGGGCTCGGTGCGTTGTGTGCGGACAACGTTCTGGAATTGGGCTACATTCTGTCATTCGCGCCGGAACTTCGCAAGCTGTTGCTCAACCCGTTCTGGCGACTGGGCGTCGGCGGGGCCATCACGGGCCTGACTTTTCTTGGCTCCTACCTGCTCTGGCTACGTTTCGACACATCCAGATGGGCGCGTGCGTCCACGCTTCTGGCGATCATGAACGCAACGCATGTGGCGTTCTGGTTCGTGGCGAATCACGCCGAACTGGGCTTTCCGCAGCAGCAGATCGAACACTCCTGGCTGAGACACCAGATCAGCCAGATCATGAACTGGGCCGAGTTCGCCTGCTGGATCGCCCTGATCCGCGAACTGAACCGGATCGCAGGCGAATACGACGCGCCGGAAGTCGACCAGCGTCGCTTCGCGACATACCCCGGATTCGTCGCTCTCGGCATGATCGTGGCGGTCGCCGTCGGCGGCAGCCTCACTGACTGGTCCGTCTGGCCGCTCGAACGGGTCGTGTGGTTAAGCCCCATGGACAGCCTGATGCTGGCCACAGCCACCACGATGATCATGCTGGCCGCCTGCCTGCAGATGACGCTGGCCTGCTGGCGTTCGGCAAGTCTCAGCCAGGCCCTGGCAATCATTGCAGCCGAACACGACGAGCCCGACACCCCGGCATGGACCGTGGACCGTTTCGACGAAGACCCCTGGGGCACCCGGGGCAACGCCGCCGATTACCCTGTCTGGTAATGTGTCCGTGACTTATCGATTATGAAGAATCAGCGGATTTCGAGTCTCGGTCCGTTGTCGAAGCGAAATCGGCCGCATAGCCGGTCAGCTCGGCATGGAACGCCTCCACCAGCCTGCTGCGGAACCGGTAGGGGTTCCAGGCCACCACGATCCGCCGGGTCGGCGTCGGCTCCGCAAGATGCCGATAGATTCTTCTGGGGCTCGTGTCCATGCGGCCCGCCATGGCCGGGACCAGGCTGACGCCATGCCCCAGGGCCACCAGTTCCTGCACCGTCGCAAGCTGGCTGGTTCTCTCCAGCGCCACCGGATTGAACGCATTGTGCCGGCAGAAATGCAGGATGTTGTCCGACAGACAATGCGCCTCGCCCAGCAGAACGAACGGCATCGACTGGATCCGTTCCAGGCCGATCGCCGGCTCTTCGCATAATTCGCTTTCGGCAGCGACAACGAGCAGCAACTCTTCGTCGAAAAGGTCCGCCACCTCCAGGTACTTCACGTTCAGCGGACGGGCCAGCACGGCCAGGTCGATCTCGCCGTCAGCCAGCTTCTGGAGCAACTTGTCCGTCGTGTCCTCGACCACTCCCACGTGGGCCCGTGGGTGGCTGTCGCGGAATCGGCGGATCAGCCCCGGCAGAAAATAGGGCGCAATCGTCGGAATCGCCCCGACGCGCACCCGGCCCGTGGCTCCGTCGTCCGTGATCTGGGCCTTCAGATCGTCCACCATGCCCAGAATTCTCCGAGCCATCGTCAGCGCCGTGCGGCCGGCATCGGTCGGCACCACCTCACGCGAATGCCGCTCGAACAACGGCTGGCCGAACTCTTCCTCAAGCCGGGCGATCGATCGACTGACCGCAGGCTGAGTCAGCCCCAGTTCCGCCGCGGCTCGCGTAAAATTGCCATGCTCAGCCACCTTCGCAAGGTGCCGCAATTGTTCGAGTTCCATCGACAGCAGCTGCCTTTCCGGATCGATCGATGTCCAAATCACGAGCGGATCGTCGTCATAATTCTTGGTTATCGAAGCCATGTCGTCAATGCATTAGACTTATGGTTTGACGGTACGGATAATCCTCAAGGTCAGGCGTGATGTGGTTTGGGCGGAAGTCGGCTGGATCATGCCTGGGTTTCGGAACGACGAAACGACGAATCGGAAGGGACGCGACGCCATGAACGACAAAAAACCGCCCATGCTGACCACTTCAGCCGGGGCACCGATCGCGGACAACCAGAATGCAGTGACGGCCGGCCCGCGCGGGCCCGTCCTGATACAGGACTACCAGCTGATCGAAAAGCTGGCCCATCAGAATCGCGAACGCATTCCAGAACGCACCGTGCATGCCAAAGGCTGGGGCGCGCTCGGCACGCTCACGGTCACCCACGACATCTCGAAATACACCCGGGCAAAGCTGTTCTCCGAAGTCGGCAAGAAGACCGAAATGCTGGCACGATTTTCGACCGTCGCCGGCGAGGCCGGTGCCGCCGACGCCGAGCGCGACGTGCGCGGGTTCGCATTGAAATTCTATACCGAAGAGGGCAACTGGGACATGGTGGGCAACAACACCCCCGTGTTCTTCGTGCGCGACCCTTACAAATTCCCAGATTTCATTCACACCCAGAAACGTCACCCGAAGACGAACCTGCGTTCTCCCACGGCGATGTGGGATTTCTGGAGCCTTTCGCCCGAATCGCTGCACCAGGTGACGATCCTGTTCTCGGACCGGGGCCTGCCGACCGACGTTCGCCACATGAACGGCTATGGCAGCCACACTTACGCCTTCATCAATGACGCCGGCGAAAGAGTCTGGGTGAAGTTTCATTTCAAGACCCTTCAGGGCCACCGGCATTACACGAATGCCGAAGCCGAAAAGGTCGTCGGCAAAAGCCGGGAAACGACTCAGGAAGATCTTTTCGGATCGATCGACCGGGGCGAATATCCGAAGTGGGCGTTCAAGGTCCAGATCATGACCGAAGAACGGGCCGGGCAAACGAAATACAACCCGTTCGACCTGACCAAGGTCTGGCCGCATGGCGAATTCCCGCTGATCGACGTCGGCGTGATCGAGCTGAACCGGAACCCGGATAATTACTTCGCCGAGATCGAACAGGCCGCGTTCTCGCCTTCGAACATCGTGCCCGGCGTCGGCTTCTCGCCAGATAAAATGCTTCAGGCCCGGATCTTCGCTTATGCCGATGCCCACCGTTATCGCCTGGGCACCCATTACGAAGCCCTGCCCGTGAATGCCCCGAAATGCCCAGTGCACAATTATCACAAAGACGGGCCGATGCGTTTCTTCGCCAATTGCCCGGTGTGTGATGCGTATTACGAGCCGAATTCGTTCGGCGGGCCCGCCCAGAGGCCTGAATTCGCCGAACCGCCGCTGCCGATACATGGCGACGCCGACCGGTATGACCATCGCGAGGGCAACGACGATTTCTCGCAGCCCCGGGCCCTTTTCGAACTCTTCGACCCTGGCCAGAAACAGCGACTGTTCGCCAACATCGCCGCGGCGATGGCCGGCGTTCCCGATTTCATTGTGGAACGGCAGCTTGCTCTGTTCGCCCAGGTGCATCCCGATTACGCCGCCGGCGTGAAGGCCGCACTGGCGAAGCCATGATGACCTGACATTTCGAAACTCGTTGGAAAGGTGGGGCTCGCTCGTGATAGCGGGTCCCACCACACCAATGTCACGCCGGGCCTGTATGGCCGGTTTCGTCGATCGCCTGAACAGCGGCGGCGGCTCCGTCCTGCCGGCCCGACGGCATTTTCTCGGGCGTCTCGATTACCGCGTCGGAAGACGGCGGCCGATCCGAACACAATTCCTTTCGTCGATCCGCTTCTTTCTTTCGATCGCGATAATACTTCCAGGAAATGACGGAATAGTCGCATTTCGAACACATTTGCGAGAATTTACCGGCTGGCGGGTAAATGGCATGGAGCGATCGCTGTCCGCATTTCGGGCAATGGCTTTTGCGGGTTAACATAATGGTGACGATTCCGGCTGTGCCCATCAGGCTCAGCATAACATAACTCATGTTCGTGCGACGTCTCCATGCGTCGTAATCGGTCGCGAATCCGGGATTCGGCCTGGTGACGATCAAGTAGATGCCGACGAGGATCATGACGTAGTAATCAATTTTACAAAGCTGTGAGATGACGATATTCAGCTTGCGGTGTTGCTCGATCCACCTGGATTGAAGCACAAGAACCGATGCCATGTAGAAAGGGATCGTGGGAATGGCGATCCACATGGCGTACCAGAGTTCGATCGGCGTTTCGTTCATGCCTGGCTCAGTTCGTTTCGAATGGCTCTTCTTATCCTCGGATGGCAGTGACCGGCGATCAAGCGAAATCCTCATCCGGGAAATGTTCGCTTGTCGTTTTCGGACGAAAGTTGCGGAAATTTTCGAAAACTTCGATATGGGTCATCGAACGAAGTCCCGAACTCGATCGCAATGATGGTCACAAAAACTTGGAGTCACCAACTGCACGCAATCAATCATACTTGCATGCAATTGTCTTGTTCGATTTGTCCGTTTCGTTTTTTTTACGCCAGTACGGTCATCCGAATCGACCCGAAATATCGCTGCCTGAAATCGTTCGTAACCTTATTTATTTAAGATGGATACGGGGATTTTTTTGGCCGGAAGTGTGAGTAGAGTCTGAGGGAAAATCGAAAAAAAAATCGAAAACGTGTCCAAATCGGCGTCATTTCGTACATTCAGCGGTTTGGGCGATGAGACATCGCGCTGAGTGCTGACCGAACTTTTGTCTATCAGGTTCCTTCGTGAAAGGAGGGAGTGTCCGGCAAGTTTCCGAGCCTTGAAATGAATTTCCTCCATTCGATTCCGCGTCCTCTCGGCTCTGAAGATTGTCGAGCGTCGGTGACCACGACAGGTGGTCATCGAGCGGCAAGTCATTGCACGAGGCGTGTTTGCTCAATCCCCGGTCGTTGGGATGCCGGGCGAACGTTCGTCCGGTTCGACGTACGGAATTCGATAACGATGGAGTAAAAGAAGATGATTGGCCGAATGAAGCGAATCCCGATGAGTCTGAAGCCGGTTCTGGTTTTGACCATCCTCGGGCTGGTTTATACGGAACCTCACGGAAGCGCGGATGCCGTCGATATTTTCAATTTGGGAGTTCTCCCAGGCGGGACGTCCGCGAACTCGTTCGGCATCAGTGGCGACGGATCGACCGTGGTCGGCAATAGCGGTTCGTCCGATGGGCTTCGGGCTTTTCGCTGGAGATCGGGAAGCGGGATGGAGAATCTCGGTGTGCTGCCCGGTGGGACGGATTCAAGAGGCCGCGCCACAAATTTCGATGGTTCCGTGGTGGTCGGTTTCAGCATTAATTGGGACGAAAATGATTGGCAGGCCATTCGCTGGACGGCTGACGGAGGGATGGAGAAACTTGGCGGGTTGAACGGCACATACTCGGATGCCTTCGGCGTGAGTGCTGATGGTTCCGTCGTGGTCGGCGAAAGTGACGCCGTCGCGAGCGGAGCATTTCGTTGGACAGCCGGAGGAGGCGTGCAGGATCTGGGCGCTCTGGAAGGTGGTGGGTCTTCAGCACGCGGTGTGAGTGCGGATGGCTCCGTGATGGCGGGATACAGCTTTGATCAAGATTTCAATAGTCATGCTATCCGATGGACTTCCGGAGGTGGCATGCAAGATTTGGGGCTGCTTTCGGACGGAACGTTTTCGGCTGCGAACTCGATCAGTGCCGATGGAACGACGATCGTCGGGTTCGGCGACGTTAACGGTATCTCACGGGCCTTTCGCTGGACTGCCGAAGATGGAATGGTCAGTATCGGAGGTCTCTTTGCGGACGGATTTACTGAAGCGAGAGCAGTGAACGCCGACGGTTCCGTCGTCGTAGGTTCAAGTTATACGGAAGCCGGAACACGTGCATTTCTTTGGCAATCTTCCATAGGTATGGTCGATTTGAATACCTATTTGCCCATGCTCGGACTCGACCTTACAGGGTGGGTTCTGGAGAACACCATGGGAATTTCCGCGGACGGAACCTCAATTACAGGTTGGGGAAAGTACAATGGAGCCAATACGTCCTTTCTCGTCACCGGCGTCGTCGTGCCGGAGCCTTCGACCGTTGTGATGGGCCTGTGCAGCGTCACGGCGATCGGTTTCCTCGCCGTGCGGAATCGTAAATCGGGAGGCCGAAAAGTCCGCTGAGGCCAGTGCGGCTTTCGCGGAAGATATCCTATTGACTTCCGGATCGCTTTTCTCGCGGCGGTCCGGATGTTAGATTATTACTTATTCGGCCCACTTGACCGGAAGGCCAACCAGTAACGCCGGCACCGCGGGCTGCTCCTTGCGGTCCGCCGGTTCGCTTCCCCCGCCCCAGGCCCGCCGCCCGAATACCCCTCCCGAAAAGCCGCTCATGAATCTGCCAGAACTGTGCATCCGCCGCCCTGTTTTCACGACCATGCTGACGGCTTTGCCGATCGTCCTGGGCGTGTTTTCCTATATGCGGCTCGGGGTCGATCTTCAGCCCCGGCTGGACTTGCCGTTCGTGTTCATCACGACGACCCTGCGGGGCGCAAGTGTCGAGGAAGTCGAGACGCAAGTCACGCGGCCGCTGGAAGAAGCGGTGAATACGATCGAGGGGATCGACGAGCTGCGGTCGATCACGAGCGAGGGTGTCAGCCGGGTCTTCATCCGGTTTTTGCTCAACAAAAGCCCCGATGTGGCGGCGCAGGAAGTGCAGAACAAGGTCAACGCGATGGTGGCCACGCTGCCTCGGGGCGTGACGCTGCCGGTGATCGACAAATTCGACGAAGACTCGTCGCCCGTGATTACCGTGGTGTTGTCGGGCAATCGTGACCTTCGTGAGATCACCGAAATCGCCCGCCGGCGGGTGAAAGAGAATATCGAGACGGTTTCCGGCGTGGGTGCGGTTTCGATCGCTGGCGGCCAGCAGCGCGCGATTCAGGTGACGATCGACACGGAACGGCTGCAGGAATATAACCTCTCGATCGAGGATGTCCGCCGGGCGCTGACGAGCCAGAATCTGGAGTTGCCGGGCGGGCGTGTCGATCAGCCGAACCGGGAACTGGTTCTGCGCGTGCTCGGGCGATATGCGACGGCTTCGCAGCTGAACGAACTTGTGATCGACGTACGGGACGGATATCCGATTCGGGTCAAGGATATCGGCGTTTCCGAAGAGGGCTGGGAGGATCAGCGGAGCCTTGCCCGGCTGGACGGCAAATCGGCCGTCGCCCTGTTCGTACGCAAGCAGACCGGTGCCAACACCGTGGCCGTGGTGGAAAGCGTGAAGCAGCGGCTGGACGCGATCCGGGCTGCGCTGCCGGGCGACATGAAGATCGAGGCCGTATCGGACCAGAGTGTTTTCATCACGCGGTCGATCGAGGAAGTGAAAACGCACCTGCTTCTGGCCGGCCTGCTGGTTTCGATCACGATTCTGGCCTTCATCCGCGACTGGCGGACGACTTTGATCGCGACTTCCGCGATTCCGGCCTCGATCATCACGACCTTCGCCTTGATGGACGGCATGGGGTTCACGCTCAACAACATCACGATGCTGGCGCTGGTGCTGGCGATCGGCATCGTCATCGACGACGCCGTGGTGGTGCACGAGAACATTTTCAGGCACATGGAAGAAAATGGCGAGGACGCGATGACGGCCTCGGTCCGGGGCACTTCGGAAATCGCACTGGCGGTGCTGGCGACGTCGTTTTCGCTGGTGGTGATCTTCGTGCCGGTGGCGTTCATGGAAGGGCAGATCGGGCGGCTGTTCAACAGTTTCGGGCTGACGATCGCGTTCGCGATTCTGGTGAGCCTGTTCGTAAGCTTCACGCTGACGCCGATGCTCTGCAGCCGTTTTCTGAAGGTGGAAGACACCAGCCACGGATCGTCCAAAAGCGGGTTTTTCTGGCGGATCATCGAGCGGTCCTATATGGCGATCCTGGGCTGGAGCATGCGGCATCGCTGGGCGGTGGCCGCACTGAGCCTGGGCTGCGTCGCCACGGGCTATCCGCTGCTGATGCGGACGCCGCTGGAATACATTCCGCGTGACGACACCAACGAGTTCGTGGTGCGGATGGTGGCCCAGCCGGGCGTGAACCTTGAGGCGTTCGACCGGCAATGCCGTGAGATCGAAACGAAGCTGCGGGAATTGCCGGGTGTGACGAACCTGCTGACGACGATCGGCGAGACGTCCTCACGTGTCAGCCGGGGTTCGGGCGACGTGACGCGCGGAGCGGTTCTGGTGCGCATGGTCGACCTGACTGAGCGTGACTTCAGCCAGTTCGACGTCATGGCCCAGGCCCGCAAGATCATGACGCAATACCCTGACTTGCGATCCGGCGTGGTAGACACTTCGAATCAGGGCGGCGGACTGGCGGTTCAGGTGGACGTCAATCTCGTCGGGCCTGACCTGGACGTGCTTTACGAATACACGGACAAACTGCTCGAAAGGCTTAGAAAAACGCCCGAACTGGTAGATGCCGATTCGAGCGTTTCCAAGAGCAAGCCTGAGCTTCAGGTTTCGATCGACCGGGACCGTGCCGCCGACCTGGGCGTGGACGCGGCGACGGTCTCATCGAGCCTGTCCATTCTCGTGGGTGGCGAGCCGGTTTCGACCTTCAAGGATGGCGATGAACAGTACGACGTCTGGCTGCGGGCCCGGCCGGGCCAGCGCGACACGCGTCTGGCGATCGAGGAGATCACCGTGCCTTCGTCGCTTTCCAGCGAGCTGGTGCCGATCGGCAGTTTCACTTCCAGCGACGAACAGCGCGGGCCTTCGCAGATCGAACGGCTGAACCGGATGCGGCGAACAACCGTCGGTGCGAACCTGGCGACAGGATTTTCGACGGGGCAGGGCGTGAATGCCCTGGTGCGAGAGGCCGAGGCCCTGGGCCTGCCGCCCGGCTACGAAATTCGCAAGGGCTTCAAGTCACGCAACCTGGACGACGTCGCCCGCAACTTTCTGATCGCCTTCGCACTGTCGCTGGTGTTCATGTACATGGTGCTCGCGGCTCAGTTCGAAAGCTTCGTGGACCCGATCACCATCCTTCTGGCACTGCCGCTGACGTTCCCGTTCGCTCTGCTGTCGTTGCAGATTCTCAAGCAGCCGATGGACATCTATGCGATCTTCGGGCTGTTCATGCTGGTCGGGATCGTCAAGAAAAACGGTATTCTGCAAGTGGATTACACGAACGAACTCCGTCGCGCCGGTATGGATCGGGATCGGGCCATTCTGGAAGCCAACCGGACGCGTCTGCGGCCGATTCTGATGACCACCCTGATGCTGGTTGCGGGGATGATTCCGCTGGCTGTGGGCAAAGGCCCGGGGGCCGCGGCGCGAGCCAGCCTGGCCAACGTGATCATCGGCGGACAGATGCTCTCGCTACTGCCGACGCTTCTGGTCACGCCCGTGGCTTATTCGCTTTTCGACGACCTGGCAAAAAAGTTCCGGAGGAAACCCGCGTAAGGCAAATCGATCGCAAATTCGGTTTCGAAATGCGATCGAAGACGTGTTCGCTCAGCCATTCGGGATGCATTGATGAATCAAACCGCGATCGAAACGTTCAGCATTTTCGGCGTGGTCGTCTTGTGTATCGTTCTGGGCGTGATGTCGCTTTCGACGTATTACCGGATCATGGCCTGGCTGGGTGGCGAAGGCCGCGCTCCGGAACCCGTCGCGCTTCGAGGGGTTCTGAACGAATCCACCTGGGCGAACGTGCACATGAACGGGGCCGAGCGTTTCGAAAACGTACGGATCGTCGGCTTCACGAACGAAATGGGTTACAAGACGCGTCAGCCATTGCCGTATGACCTCGGTTCGCTGGTGATTCTCGAGGTTAAGTCCGGCAGGCGGATGCTCGTTCGGGCGAAAGCCATCCGGATGATCGTCATCGAGCCGGCCAACGAAACCGGATGAGGAGTGGCACGTGATTATCGGATTTCGCCGGGTGCCTGATCGTTGACCGGTGATCCGGTTACGGTGACTTCCGGAATGACCGGATTTTTCGATTCCCGCTCGCGTTCATGAAGAATCCGCTGTCTTGCCAGAGCTGCGTACAAGTCTGGCTGGTGGAGTCGTTTCAGGAGCGTATGAGCGATCACGTAAGCGACGGAGATTTCGAGCAGTCTGTCGAAAGTGCCTGTAATTTCGGCCGTAAGTACGATCGAAGTCAGCGGAACACGGAAGATCGCCCCGAGACTGGCCGCCATGCCCGCGACGAGACAAACGGTATGAAAGTCGCCGGAAATCTTGCCCCAGACGAGTGTGACCGCACAGGCGAAAGCCTCGCCGGTGAGGGTGCCGAAGAGGATCGTCGGCACGATCAGGCCGCCCGGGGCACCGGTGGCATAACACAGGGCCGTCATCGGGATGCGTATCGCAAGAGCCATGAGAGCCAGCGAAAGGCTCATTCGATCTTCCAGGACCATGGCGAAAAGCCTTCGGCCGACGCCGAGCATTTCGGGTCTTGTGAGGAACAGGACGCCGAGCGTGCATCCGACGCAGAACGTCGCTGCGATCGCATTTCTGTCGGAGCGGAATCGGCGTTCGAAAGTCTCATGAAATACGAGCACGGCTTTTTGAAATACGATCGCCACGAAACCGGTCAGCAAGGCCACGGAAATGACAGGAATCAGCAGCGGAAGCGCAGGAGTGCCGGTCAGCTTGAGCGGGAGTTCGAGGCGCGTGCCTTCGGTGACTCGGGCCAGCCAGTCAGCCACAGCGCAGACGAGGAACGTATCGACGCAGTTGCGTTTGTCGAAAGGTTGACGCAACATTTCGAACGTGAAGACGACGGCCGTCAGGGGCGCGTCGAAGGCCGCCGCAAGGCCGCCCGCGGCCCCGAGCCGTATCGCGCGGGAACGATACAGCAACATCGGAAACCGGTTTTTGGCCAGAACGCCCGACATCGCGCCGATCTGCACGCTGGGGCCTTCCCGGCCGAGCGGCATGCCGCCCGCCATGGCCAGAAAACCGCCGAGGAACTTCACGAAAATGATTCGCCAGGCGCGAACCGGCCGTATGTCGTCGTAGGCCGCGATCACGGCCGCGATGCCGCTGCCTTCGGCTTCAGGGGCAACTTTGCGGACCAGTGCGATCGATACCGCCGAAAGCAGGCCGAAGGCCAGAATGATCCCCAGGCCGACAAACCCTCCGGTACCCGAATAGCGATCGGAAAGCGAGTGACGGGCGGTGTCGGCATATGCGATCAGGTGATGGAACGCGATCGCCGAAAAGCCTGAGCAGAGGCCGACGAGGATCGCGCCCAGTTCATGGCGTAATTTCGGGATTCGTTCGATCGGATCGATCAACAGGCGGAACTCCACCGGGTTCGAAGAGAATTCATCGGTTTTTGCCGCCAGCCTTCATTCTCGGCTGATTCACGAATCGATCCAGCCATGAATGACGAAATAGGACGTGAGATCTCGCGACGAGTCCAGGGGCGATTCCGAATCGAAGCTTCGCGAGCCGGATTTTCCTGACCGAAGTCGCAGCTGGCCGGCATGAATCGCTTACCCTTCCGGTCAGGGGTTCGAAGGCCGGGGGGCACCGGCCGCTCTCAGTTCCATTGAGGGTCGGCCGGGGGCGGGGCGGAGGTTTCGAGGTTGAGGCCGCCGTCGTCGCGGTAGGGCAGCGCGTGGGCCACCAGATCTTCGAGCTTCACGAATTTCAATGCGTCTTCATGCGTCGCCTGAAGTTTCACTTTCGGCGCGCATCCGGCTTCGAAGGCTTCTTTCCAGCGCAGGACGCACACGCACCAGGAATCGCCGGGCTTGAGACCCGGGAAGTTCCATTGTGGCCGGGGCGTGACCAGATCGTTGCCGTGGAGCACGCTGAATTCGAGAAACTCACGCGTCATCTGTGCACAAACGGTGTGCTGGCCCAGATCCTCGGGACCGGTGTCGCAACAGCCGTCGCGAAAGAAGCCGGTTTTGGGATCCAGCGAGCATGTTTTGAGCGGTCCGCCAAGGACGTTTCTGGCGTCGGGATCGGAAGTCTGGCCCATTGCGAATATCCGGGAAGCTTGCAGTCGTTTCGAAGGTACCAGCGTAAGACCCATTGACCGCCGGCACGAGTCAGATCGCGTGAGCCCAGTATAGTCCCGGATTCCGAACCCGACAGACCCGAACCATCGGCAGTGGATATTTTTTCGGGTCAGACCGGGCCTATCATTCGTAAGAGGAACGATTTGGGCGATTCCGCTACGGTTGCGGCAAGTTTTTGCCCGCCCGGGAATGACGCGTTCGCCGACACGTGCTAGGCTGAGAGTCGAAAGGGACGAACGCCAAAAACGACCGCCTGCATCGCTCGATGCGAGTGGGCTTCGATCCCGGGCTGAAACCGCTTTCACATCGAGAGTTGCGTTCCTATGCGATCCGAAGCGAAACCCATTCCGGCTGGCAAACCGCGAAGTCGTCGCCGAGTCTGGCTCTTCCGGGCGATGGCGATGTCCCTGCCGCTCGCCCTGGGGTTCATGGTCGCCGAGATCTATTTCAGGCTGCACGACTTACGCAAATCGTCGGTGTATGAACAGTCATCGAACCGCATCGATACGGAATTGGGGTGGGCACCGAAAGAGAACTTCTCGAGTCAAGGCGAGTCTGCCGATTCGGTCGGCCAGAAGCGGCCTTACCGGTTTTCGACGGGAAAGGCCGGGTTTCGGCTCTGGCCTGAATCCGGTGGCGGGCGTCCGAAGATATTGATCGTCGGCGATTCGTTCACCCAGGCCGAGCGTATCGACGACTCCCGAACCTACTGCGCTCGTCTGGGAGAGATGCTTCAGGCGGACATATATGCTTTCGGGTGTTCAGGTTACGGAACGCTCCAAGAGTGGCTCGTGATCGATCGGCATATTGACGAGATCCGGCCGGACGTGATCGTCCTGCAGGTCTGTTCGAACGATTTCGTAAATTCCAGCGTCGTTCTCGAGAACGCCAGCCGACGGCACAACAACGGCTTGAGCCGGCCCTACCCGCAACCCGACGGATCAGTCGCGTGGGACGTTCCGCGCAAGCTGAAAGCCCTGAGTTGGCTCAGCGTGAACTCGCGGTTTCTGTTCTGGCTCGTCAAAAGGATCGATCAATCCCGGGCCGGTTTCGACGTTCCCGACGGCACGTATTCCGTCACCAGGCCGATTCTTCCGGGGGATGCTCTGGCTCCTGAGCTTCAACGCACGGAAACAGCCATGGCCGCCGTCCTGGAGCGGCTGAAGCAGCGTGCCGGGGCGAATTGCCGCGTGGTGCTTTTCGCGGTCGACCAGGACGAGCCCTATCACACTCTGTGGAAGAAGTTCGCAGGCGATTTGGGGTTCACCTTCGCAGGCGATTTCGATGCGGTTTTGCATGCCCAGGAGAAGCAGGCGGGCAAGCCGATCGGCAGGATCGACGACCATCACTGGAACGAGTTCGGTCACGAACGCGCGGCCGAATACCTGAGGGACCGCCTCAAAAACCTGATCGGCGAGTCGAAACCGACCGATTGACCGATTTTCGACGGATTCCGGCCCGGTTACTGGTCGATCTCGACATTCTTATCGATATTACTTATGATGTGTTCGATTCGAGCGTGCGGGGCGGTCTTCAGGCCAGCCCGGGCACGCGTTGAATTTGAGGAAAACGATGAGCGAAACACGACACGGGGCTTTATCGAAAGAGACTTTGGGGGCGGCCCTCGGGCGAGTTCCCAGTGGTCTGTTCGTGGTCACGGCACGACTGGACGACCGGGCGACCGGCATGCTGGCAAGCTGGGTTCAGCAGGTCGGGTTCGATCCGCCGATGATCAGCGTCGCGGTTCGCAAAGGCCGGTTCGTCACCTCGTGGCTGGAGCGGCACCCGTATTTCGCGATCAACCAGATCGGTCAGGGCCAGAAGCATCTCCTGAAACATTTCGGCGCGGGTTTCGAGCCCGAAGCCGATGCTTTCGCCGGTATCGCCGTGACCGAATCCGAAAATCACGGGACGATCGTGATCGACGATGCGCCCGCCTGGATGGAATGTCAATTGGCCCATGTGTTTGCGACGGGCGGTGATCACGATCTGATCGTCGCTCGCGTGCTTGGCGGACAAGTCGCGGACGGGGCCGTCGAACCAGCCGTCCACTTGCGGAAGTCCGGCTTCCATTACTGAACCGAAACCACGAATTCGCCAGAGTCCGGATTTGAGCGCGGAGGCTTGTCGCCTGGCCCGCCGGACCATTGCGGTTCGCACGCAATTCCATCGATGACCGAACGTTCGGTCATGCTCGAAACATGTGATGTCGGCCGGTCGGCTCGTTGCCGGATCGGCCCTGAAGAACGGGACGCGAAGTGCGTCCCTGACGAAATCGTTGGTCGTGTTTGCGCTTGAGGGTGTCCCGTGGCGATGCTTTCGTCGTCAGGTGCGCCTTGTGAGTTCACGACGGATTTCGCGATCGTCAAGGAGACGGGGAAAAGATCCCGGAAAATTTTCCGGAATGTTCGTCCCAAACCCACCTTGGCATCGTAGGTAGAGGTGTCGGTCACGTGATCCCGCGAAATTCGCCGGAACCGTAGGCCACATAATGGGGAATTACGCGATGTCTCAAATTTCACGCCACCGCTTCGCATACGCGCCTCTTCGTGAGGTGGGTCGCATGGAGCCTCAGGCCGGGCGCATTTTGCCTGGTGTGCACTGGCACGAAAATCTGTCAGGGCACCTGACGACCTGGTTCGATGCCGTTTCGATGTTCAGTTTCGCGATGGTGGGCGTCGTTCTGACCCGGTATTCGAGCAACTGGATGCCGACAGGCTGGTGGGCTCTGACGGGTTCCACGGACCCGATCGTTCTGAGCTTCGCCCGTCTCGGTGTCGCGGCACTCAGCGGCATCGCCCTGTTTGCGGTCGTCCTGCTGGCCGATCGGCTTGGGCTTGTCGATATGCCCCGTGAAAACCGCTTCGTCCTCGGCACGAAATTCGCCGTCGCCGCGATGCTCGGCTGCGGCGTGATGTTCATCTATCATGATCCTTCGATCGGTGTCGCGCCGATGGTGGGGCTCTCCATGCTGGCGTTCGTGCTGTTGTTCCGTATGGAGCCGATGGACGCCGTGAAATCGTCGCTGGCCATGGCACTCGTCAGCGTGCCGACCCTCCAGGTCTTCGCCCTGATCTGACAGATCGCAACCGGGGCCGGGTTTGACCCGGTCCATCGAAGCCGGATGCACCGATCCGTCGAAACGAAACATGAAAACGATCGCCACGACGAAGGTCGAGGCGATCGTTTTCTCGTTATCAGCCCTTCCCGCGTGCCAGTTCCGGCAGATTTTCGAGGCAGATGCGTGACCAGGTTTCGAACTCGGCGGCCAGGTCGTGAGCCGCCCCGATGGGCATGAACGTCGCTTCGGCCAAGCCGGCCTCGAGCGGCTCGACGGATGGCGAATCGATCGTAAACAGATGCACGACACCGAGATGGACCTGGCCGACAGGGGATGAGTCGTCGTTGATCAGGCCGACGGTTCGGATGCGCCCGGGGGCACCGACACGCACTTCTTCGTCCAGCTCCCGCTTCAGGGCCAGCTCATAAGCTTCACGCGTGCAGCCGCCGGCGGCATCCTCTTCCGCCACGTGGCCGCCGACTCCCAGCGATCTCAGAGCATGAAGCCGCGATTCGCCCTGGGTTTTGCCGCGGGTGTAGACGAAAACGTCCGTGGCGGTCAGGAAAACCACGTAGGGGATGATTTGCTTCAGCCCCGGGTCCGTTTCGCAATCGCCCCGGCGCACGAATCGGGCGATACCGGGTTTGAGGAGAGCGTCAAGATAAGCCGACGCATCGGGCTTGAAGCCCTGGAAGTGTCCGATCGCGTCTACGGCCTGTGTCGGTACGCAGAGGACACGCTCTTCGTCCTTGGATGCCATCGTGTTCGGGTTCTCGTGAGAGGTGTTCAGGCCAGGACGGCTGGGCGAAATATCTGGCCACAGAGTGTCGATTCGGCACGCCCGGCATCGAAAGTAGTAGCCATTT
Source organism: uncultured Isosphaeraceae bacterium (assembly GCA_964608915.1). GTDB lineage: Bacteria > Planctomycetota > Planctomycetia > Isosphaerales > Isosphaeraceae > QWQI01. Next base: position 189,271 of record CAZSQA010000003.1, on the reverse strand, counting down.
TCGTCGCCGGATCCGTAAATTATCAAGGTCTCGGCATGATCGGGCTCGACGATGGCCCGGGAATCCACGAACGCCGCGGCACTTCTCGAACATCGGGCAAAACCTCAACGGTCGGCAAGCATGATCGGAACGACGATCAACGGTAGATTTCGGATCGAATCCGTCCTGGGCAGGGGCGGCATGGGATCGGTCTATCGTGCGACGGACCTGAGGCTCAAGCGTGAAGTGGCGATCAAGACGATCGATCTGGCGACGCAGGCCGCCTGGGCGGAACGGCTAAGGCTCGAAGCCGAAATGATTTCGCGGCTGTCGCACGATCATGTCGTACGGCTCTACGACATGGACCAGATACCGGACGGCCCGCTGTATCTGGTCATGGAACTCGTCGAAGGCTCGACGCTGCTCCGCAAGTTTCCGAATCTGACGATCGAGGAAAAGCTGCGAATTCTGGCCGAGACGGCTGAAGCCCTGGACGAAGCCCACCAGCTCGGCATCGTGCATCGTGACATCAAGCCCGGCAACATCTTGCTGACACGTGACTATCACGCCAAGCTGACCGACTTCGGTCTGGCCATGCAGCAGGGCGATACTGCCGAAGCCTCGGCGCTGCGGGGCACGGTGCCGTACATGGCGCCTGAGCTGTTTCGCAACCTTCCGCCGAGCCCCGCTTCGGACTTATATGCCCTGGGCGTCGTGGCTTACGAGGCGGTCACCGGCGAACTCCCGTTCCGGGGGACGACGCGCGAGATCGTGCACGAGGTCACGTCGCGGCCGCCTGAGCCGCCCCGGGCGATCAACCCCGATCTGCCGGCCGATCTGGAACGGCTGATTCTGGAATTGTTGCAGAAAGACCCGAGCCGAAGGCCTCATCGGGCGGCGGAAGTGGCCCGGCAATTCGACGATATTCGTGAGCGGATGGAGCATCGCCGCCAGGGGCAGCGCCGGCCAGCGGCTCCAGCGAAGCCTGTTGAAGTCTCCGAACCTTCTCTGGCCGATTTTCACCGGCATTTGCGTGAGGCTGAGGCGGAACGCCAGCCGGCCGCGGAGGTTCGGCCGCCGGCGAAAGCGAAAGGGCGAGAGCGTCGGCAACCGACGCTGGATGTCATTTCCGAGCCTCTCGTGCGTGAAATGGTCCACGTGATCGAGGACGAGCCGCTGCCGCTGGAACATACGGAGCGTGCTCTGGCCGGCGCCTGGCTGGCCGATCTGATCATGGATCAGCCGAGGGGCTGGTCGATCTCCGGCGGAGGCAGCGTACCGAACGAATCGGCAGAGCTGGCCCGAGCCCTGCTGGCTTTGACGTCGTGCGTCGTTTCCGGCGGCACGGGGCCTTCTCTGGCCAGGGCGGCCGCTCTGGTGGAAGGCGGCCTGGAAGTTCGCCATGCTCTCAGCCCGCTGGTGCTGGCTCGGTATCTCATGATCCGCCAGACGGCCCAGGGGCTCGACAGTCTTCGCAAAATTCGCCGCGAACTGGTCGTGAACCACGAAACGCTCGCTGCCGAATGGATGGATGACGAGGGCCGCCTGCTGCCCAACCGGCTGCCGAGGGACTGGAAAAGTCTAAGCGAAGCCGAGTTGGACATGCCGAAAGTCAACCGCGAGCGGGCCCGACTCTGGAACCGCCTGGCCGATATCTGGGCCGAGAATCCCGAATTTCGACGTGTCGTCCTGCGGACGAGTGCACCGTGGCTCGTATCCGAAAAGGCCGTGCTGCGATTCTGGCCCGAGGTCGTCGAGCCGCTCTGGCAGGATGCCGTCCGCCGTCGGCAAGACCCGAACTGGCTGCGCCGGCTTTCGATGTTCACACCGAAGGCCCGGGCCACCACCGAGCAGGAAAATGCCTTGCTGGAACTGCCCAGAACACGAGGCAGGGCGGCGACGGGCTCCGGCATCGCCATGGCATCGAATGCCGGACCGATGGATCCGGAATTTCACTCCCGGGCCGAGATCGTGACGCTCGTCGACGAGCGACCGGAAGTGCTCAAGCTGGGCGAATTGAAAATTGCCTACGACGAAGCCACGGCCAATTACCGGGCGACCAAGGGCGCCAGTGCCGCTCACCAGAGATTGGCCCTGGGGCCGAAGGTGAATCTGGTTCTGCTGGTCTCCATGCGCGGGGGCATCAAATCGAGTCAGGCCCGCATTCTGGGGACTGGCACGACTCCCGTCGAAATCACGATTCCGCCGCTTCAGGTGGCCAGCGGTGCGGGCGTGCCGATCGTCGCATGCTGGAGCTATACCGACGGCAGCCTGCTGGTGCGTTATCGAGACCAGAACCGCGAAGAGAAAAGCCTGGCATATTCGGCACGCCGCAAGAAGTGGTTCCCGGCCGATGCCGAGCGGCCCATCGCCGGGCTGCTCAAAGACCTGGGCCTGGACATGCCCACGGGCACGGCCACGGTGCTTGAGGCCGAGAAACTGATCAGCAAGGCCCGCAAGTGGCTTTCGACCCGGCAAACGGCCAGCGACGCGGCAGAGGAAGAGGTTGTCGACGACGAGGCAGACGAGTGACCGGCGCAGCGATGGCATGAAGTCTTCCGCACCGACGGCTTGCGTTCGGCGGCTTCGCGAACTAACCTACGGTGCGGGCCGGGCAGGGTTCCTCGCATGCGTTTCCGCATGGGTGATCGACCGCCAGGCCAGCGACGACGACGAGACGACGCAACCGCATTCGATACGCAATTGAGACGTCATTCGCCCGATTGGCCGGCGACCGGAGATTCTCCGCCTGTGAAAGCCATCCTCACCCCGATTTCATTCGAAGCTTCGGTTCGTCGCTCGATCGCCCTGCTGGCGATCCTGGCCCTGACCGTCTCGCCGGCCGCAAATTCGCAGGAGCCAGTAAGGCCCTCGCCGACCGCCCCTTCCCAAGCCGCAGATCCGGCCGCCGTGACGAAGCCCGAAGCCCCGAAAGCAGATGCCGCGCCTGGCGTGCCTGCGAGCGCACTTCCCGACGCTGCGGTGGCCGCCGGCAGGAAGGACAGGCCGGTGCCGATCGAAGACCGCCTGCGCAGTGCTCTCGGAATCCTGCTCATCCTTGGCGGTTGTTACGCTTTTTCGTCGGACCGAAAAGCGATCTCGCGGCGTATCGTTTTCTGGGGGCTGGCGTTGCAGTGGATTCTGGCGTATCTGGTCCTTTCCGACCCCACGGGGCAGGAAGTGCTCAAGTGGATGGGCAAGCAGATCGAAATGCTTCTGGCCTGTGCGGAGGAAGGGGCCGCGTTCGTCTTCGGCGCTGAGGCGACGAAGCCCTCAGGGCCGATCGGTTTCGTATTCGCATTCCGTGTATTGCCGCCCGTGATCTTCATGTCAGCATTGTTCGCGATCGGGTATTACCTGAAGATCATGCCTTTCGTCGTTGGCAAGATCGCCTGGGTGATGAAGCGGATGATGGGCACCTCAGGCGCGGAAAGCCTGGCGGTGGCGGCCAATATCTTCCTCGGGCAGACCGAAGCCCCGCTGGCCATTCGCCCGTTTTTGCCGAAGCTGACGAAGTCCGAACTGCTGCTGGTGATGGCCAGCGGCATGTCGAGCGTCTCCGGGGGAATTATGGCGGCGTATTTCGCGTTCGGGATCGAGTCGCAGCACATTCTCACAGCCGTCATGATGACCGCCCCCGGGGCGATTCTCATCTGCAAAATGCTCGTGCCGGAAACCGAAGAGCCGGAAACGCTGGGTTACATTCATCACGAATCGTTCGATCAGGATACGAACCTGCTGGATGCCGCCAGCCGGGGCACGCGTGAAGGGCTGGGCCTGGCACTGAATATCGCGGCCATGCTGATTTCTTTCATTTCGCTGATCGCCCTCGCGAATCTGATTCTGGGCCGGATCGGCGGTACGATCAGCCATGAATTTGGAATGACGTTGAATTTGTCGTTGCAATCCATCCTTGGGACATTGCTTTCGCCAGTGGCCTGGCTGATGGGCATTCCCTGGGCCGAAGCCACTCAGGCAGGCGGAATCCTGGGGACACGAACGGTCGTGAACGAATTGATCGGGTTCGAGGCTCTCGCCCGGTCTCGTGACACGCTGCATCCGCGCACGTTCGCCATGATGAGCTTCGCCCTGTGCGGCTTCGCGAATCTCGGTTCGATCGGAATTCAACTCGGCGGTATCGGAGCACTGGTGCCCGAAATTCGGGAAAGTCTGGCAAAAACGGGCCTGAAGGCCATGATCGCCGGAACGCTGGCGAACTATCTGTCGGCCTGCATCGTGGGTATCATTCTGTAAGAAGCGTCGAACTTCGAGCCGAATGGATTTTGGGTTCACCGGGCCAGTTAGCGATGGCCCGGCGGATCGGAAATTCGAACCAGAAATGCAGGAGTCACCGCAGATGTCCGGACTTTACGACGTCGTTCAAGCCGCCGCCAACGTCATCGCACATGAGATGATCGCCCCGCCGCATGTGGCCATCGTACTCGGTTCCGGTCTTGGGTCCCTTGCCGACCGGGTCGTCCATCGCCGGGTCGTGATCGAATACGACCGGATTCCCGGATTCGAACCGCCTGGCATCAGCGGCCATGCGGGCCGAGTGATTCTGGGGGATCTGGCCGGCGTACCGGTGATCGTCTATCAAGGCCGATTTCATTATTACGAAGGCCATGACCTTTCGGCCGTGACGCTGCCGATGCGTGTGGCGGCCGCTCTGGATGCCCGACAAGTCATCCTGACCGCTGCCACCGGCGGGATCGCGGCCGGGCTGCGTCCGGGCGATCTCTGCCTGGTGACCGATCACCTGAACCTGATGGGCGGCAACCCCTTGCGTGGCCCGCACGATCATCGTCTGGGCGTGAGATTTCCGGACATGACGCAGGTATACTCACCCCTCTGGCGTGCCGCGGCGGTCGAGGCGGCCGGCGAGCTGGGGATCGATTTGAAGTCGGGCGTTTATGCCAGCCTGCCGGGGCCGAGCTACGAAACGCCGGCCGAAATCCGGATGTTGCGTGCCCTGGGGGCGGATGTCGTGGGCATGTCGATGGTGCCGGAAGCGATCGTGGCCCGGGCATCGGGGATGGAAGTTCTTGGCTTCGCGATGGTGACCAACGCCGCCGCCGGTTCGGGCGAAGATCCGTCGGCCGAGATCACGCACGACGAGGTTTTGGACGTGGCGAAAATCGCGGGCGGAAAGCTGGGCGACCTGATCGTGCGGATCCTGGAACGAAGTCAACAGACAAAGTGATCGCTCATGGACGGCTTCGAATCGATCGCCCCTGAAATTCCCGTTCACTCCACCCCGATTCCCAGAACGCCTTTCATCGAAGACGTGACCTGGTCGGCGGCGCTGCGGGCATCCGTGGCGGCATTGGTTGTGCCTTCGGCCAAGCCACGGCCAACCGGGGGAACGTAATCGCTCAGTAGCCGTGAAACGCTATAGCCCAGAAAAGCCACGCCGTAACCGACGCCGAAGCTGCCGGTGTAGACGAGTTCGCGGGTGAACCCGGCGACGTTTCGAAGCGTGCTTTCACGGCCCGTCTGGCCGGCGGGGGGAATGTCGTCGATCTTGCCCAGGTCGCGCAAGTGGCGTTCCTGAAACACTCGCCGCGCGGTGATGATCAAGTGATGGAAATATTCGAAATCGTTGTAGACCGATACGAGAATGCCGAAATAAGGCACGAATTCCATGACCGAGCCCTCGGCGAAGCCGGCACCGATTTCGGTCTCGATCTCCTCGATTTCCTCGGCGAGTTCCGCATCGCTGATCTGGCCGCTTTCGAGCCTGCGGAGCCGGTCGAGCAGGGCCAGACGCTTCTCGACCTCAGTCTCATGCCCCAGGATGATCAAGGTTTTCAGGTAGGAATCGACCGTATCCTCCCGCAAAGCGAAACCATAACAATGCCCGACCCGTTTCAGCAGCAGGATCACCTCGCGTGCCTGGATCGGCATGTTGACGATCTCGGTCGCCAGGCCCCCGACTTCGGAGAATGCCGCTTCGGTCAACCCCAGGCGCTCTTCCTTCAAAGCGATGCGGTCGACCAGGGCATCGCATTGCTGAAGATCCCAGGCTTTCAGTTCTTCGATCGCCGATACGCCGGCCATGCTGGCGATTTCGCCGGTCGTGTCGATTTTCTCCGCCAGTTCGAACGCCTTCAAGAGCGTCGGTCCGACATGCGTGTGCGGAACGATCTGCCCGACCCGGTCGTAAACCGATGCCGCCACTCGCCCGATCGACGCTTCCAGCAAGCTCGGCCGCAGCGACTTCCAGCCCGCGATCTCATGGACCTGATTCAGTTCGTAAGTCGATAGCGGCATGGCGAAAGTCTCAACCATTGATGATGTTACGTTCGGGACAAATCGCCTGACTCGCCCGTTACGAACTCTCCATTCTTCCCAAGTTTACGAGATGGAGTCATTTTCGAACAGATTTTCGCACTCGGTGAGGTCGAATTTCGAGACACTTCGAGAAAGCCGATGTGTCCGTCGCCGATCGAATTCATGGCGACGGACTGGAAATTCGGTGCGTATCCGATCAAGATGGGAGCGAACTCGCCAGCGAAATTCCGGAATGGCGGCTGAGTCATCTGCGAATGCCGACGGCCCTGGCCGAACCGGCCGACCTGGACCTGAAGTATGGTTCCCGCCGCCTCCGAAACAACCGAAACCGTGAATCCTGCAATGGAAAAGACGCTCGTTCCGCCCCTCGAAAACTCTTCGGCGACACCTGCCGTTGCGGATGAAGTGATGGACCTTCTGGCCGCATGTGCCGATGACGGGCGAGCGGTCTTTCCTGCAGGCGGCGCGACGGCCTGGAATTATGGCGGAATGCCGGGTCGGCCCGGGGTTCGCCTGGAAACTTCGAAGCTGGACAGGGTGATCGATTACCCGGTCGACGATATGACGATCACGGTCGAATCCGGCATGACGCTGGGCCGGCTGCAGTCGATCCTGGCCGAGAACAACCAATACCTGCCGATCGATCCGCCGAATGCCGACAGGGCGACTCTGGGCGGGATCATGGCGACTGCCTGGACCGGTCCGCGTCGTCAGCAGAATCTCAAGCCTCGCGACCAGATCATCGGGATCGCGTTCGTCGACGGCCTCGGGCGGACGATCCGGGGCGGCGGCCGAGTCGTGAAAAATGTCGCCGGTTACGACTTTCCCAAACTGTTGACCGGTTCGATGGGAGCCCTGGGCGTCATCACCGAACTGACGTTCAAAGTGAGGCCCCGGCCTGAGAGCACGGCGATCGCCTGGATCGGCCTTCCCGATGCCGAATCGCTGGGAAATTTGCTCGATCGGCTGAATCTCTCCGAAACGCGGCCGACGGCGATCGAAGTGCTCGACCGTTCGCGGGCCGAGGCGATCGGAAAACCCGCGAACCTGAAATCAGCGGCCTGGGTGGCGGCGATCGGGTTCGACGAGTCGGACAAGGCCGTCGCCTGGCAGTGCGATAAAATCCGCGAGGAACTTCCGAAGTCAGCCGTATGCGAGATATTGCGGGATGACGCTGCGACGCCGGTCTGGTCGGCTTTGACGGCAGGCTTCGAATCGAATGGGCAGCATGTTCTGCCTGTCGCTCGCGTCGTGACTCGCCCGGGGCGGCTCGCCGAATTGCTGAATCAGGTCGACACCTTGATCTGGTCCGTTCAGGCACATGGCGGGCAGGGGATCGTCAGCCTGCAGGCTCGTGAGCCGCTGGAGCGGGAGACAGCCCTGGCCGTGGCTGAAGACTGGCAGGTGAAGGTCGAACCCTGGGGCGGTTCGGTCGTCTGGCCGGCTTGCCCGGAAGGCTGGAAGGCCGATTTTCCGATCTGGGGCAAGCATCGCCGCGAGCGCGACCTGATGGCCGGCATCAAACGGGCGCTTGATCCGAAGGGGATTCTAAACCCTGGGCGGTTTCTGGGTCTGTGCTGAAATCACGCGGAACGTGAACGATTGACTTCACGCCGAACCGGAATGGTCACATTCGATTTTCGAAGAGCGGAAGAGCATGACTCACAGCGTTGCGGAACACGAACCGGCGGAATTGACCGGGACCTGGAATGCAGGCGGCGCGGGCATCGACCTGAAATGGTTGAGCGATCGTGTCGAATACGGGCTTTATCAGGACTGCGTGCATTGCGGGCTATGTACGGCGAGTTGCCCGACATATGTGATGACCGGCGACGAGAATGACAGCCCCCGGGGCCGCATTTACCTGATGCGGGCCGTGGTCGACGGGCGAGCCTCCGTCACGGAGAAGGTGCGTCACCACCTGGGCCTTTGCCTCGATTGTCGCGCATGCGAGACGGCATGCCCATCCGGCGTTCAGTACGGCAAGCTGATCGAACCTTTCAAGGTGGCGATGGAAATTTCGGCCGACGGCGAAGATCGCCCGCCACTGCTTCTGCGAATTCTGCTGCGGCACCTGTTCCCCTATGCGAACCGCATGAAATGGGCGCTGATTCCGGCCAGGATCGGCCTGAAGACGGGCCTGATCCCGCTCGCGCGTACTTTGGGCCTGACGAAACTTCTGCCCAAAACTCTCCAGCGGATGGAGGAAATGCTGCCGCCTTCGATGCCGCTTTTACCACCTGCCCCGCTGCCGGCGAAGCTCGAACCGGTCGGGAAAAAGCGGGCGACCGTGGCCCTTTTCACCGGCTGCGTGACCGACGCCATGACGCCCGAAACCAACTCGGCCACGGCCCGGATCCTTCAGCACAACGGGTGCGAGGTGCATGTCGTCGCCGGGCAGGCCTGCTGCGGTGCGGTCAGTTATCACTCGGGCGACGAATCCGGGGCGAAGGCCTTCATGCGGGCCAACCTGAACGCCTTCGATCTTTCGAAATACGATGCCGTGATCATCAACGCCGCCGGCTGCGGGGCGATGCTCAAGGACTATGCTCATCTGCTGCATCATGATCCGGAATCGGCAAGGGCCGCGGCATTCACGGCGAAGGTGAAGGACATCACCGAGTTTCTCGTCGAACTCGGGCCGGTCCAGCCGACGAACCGGGTCGACGCGAAACTGACCTATCACGACGCCTGCCACCTGTGTCACGGCCAGCAGATCCGCAATCAGCCGAGGCAGTTGCTGGGGATGATCGATGGGCTTTCGATCGTGCCGCTCGAGGAATCGGAAATCTGCTGCGGCGCGGCGGGGACGTATAACCTGAGCCAGCCGGAGATGAGCCGTCGTCTGGGCCGGCGCAAGGCGGAATACGTCGAGGCGACCGGGGCGTCCGTCGTGGCCGTGGCGAATATCGGCTGTCAGATGCAGATTCGCTACTATCTGGACGAACGGGGCGGCACGCACGAGGTCGTCCACCCGGTCGAGCTGCTCGATCGTGCCTATGGCCCACTTCCCGGCGGATCGGACTGATCGCTATAATCGGCCCGACCCGGCGAAGCGGCGGCACACGGTTTGCCCCCGCGCCGTTCGACGAATCTCCATGCGGCGGCATCGATGGCCAATCCCTATCGCGACGTTTTCTACCAGCATCAGACCGCCTGGCACAAATATCAGAGTGTGGAGGATGTCGCCGCACGGCATGAGCTGCGTCGCCGTTATTACGCCTGGTATTCGCGGAACTGGCTGCCGGACTACAAAACGGGCGAGATTCTCGACATCGGCTGCGGCAGCGGCCAGTTCATGTATTTTTTGCGCAAGGAAGGCTATGAGCGGCTGACCGGGTTGGATCTGGACAAACAGCAGGTGGAGATCGCCCGCCAGCTCGGTTTCGAAGTGCACGAGCAGACGGCCCTGGAATATCTCGTTCGCAGCGAAAACGGGTATGACATGATCGTCATGCTCGACATCATCGAGCACTTCACGCGTGAAGAGCTTTTTCCGCTGCTTCGTGAAGTCTATCGCAAGCTCCGCACCGGCGGCCGGCTGATCCTGAGCGTGCCCAACGCCGAAAGCCCGACGGGGCCCGGCTGCGTTTACGGCGACATCACGCACGAAACGTCGTTCACGCCCGTTTCGCTGGCCGAAATGCTCTTCTGCCATGGTTTCGAAGTAAAGGAAATGCGCGACCCCTGGCCCGCGCCGGTCGATTTCCAGAGGTCACTCTACCGGGGGCTCGTCCTGGTCATGCGCAAGCTCGCGGGCATCAAATATCGCCTGCTCGGCCTGGAGCCGCCCCGGTATTGGTCGAACGTGGTGTGGGCTGTGGCGATCAAGCCCGATATTCGGGAAGAATCGGTCACGGACACGCCGGCCCCCGGGCCAGCGATGGACGCCGATCTGGGGACTCCGCCGGTCCGAAACTGATCAGGCGGGCTTTCGCGATGTGTAGGGGCGATCCGACCGGCTCAATGCACCGGGGAATCGGACGGAGGGACGTCGAAGCTCGTCTGGGCTTCGACGCTCATCACGCCGGGCACTTTCTTGAGCACGGCAAGCTGGCATTCGGCCGTGCCGCATATCAGGCCCGTGGCTTTGAGGACGTCGTCGACGTGCATGCCAAGTGAGCGAAGCTCACTGGCGACGTGATCGATCCTGGGCAAATGTTCATCGTCCACGGTAATCACGATCGACTTCGTCTCCGCGGTTTTCGAACCGGCTTTCCCATTTTTTTTCGGCCGTTTTTCGTCTGACATCGGCAGAAGCCTCCGTTTCATTCCTAACCTCAATCAGACAACATCCTACGGCATCGGAACGACCGGTGGAATCCTTCTATCCGGAATTGTGCGGAAGTCGAACGGCATGATGCCGCTTGACTTCCGCACAGTCGATCGTTTTCTGGTCAAAGAGGCGGCGGCCGCACGCCCTGAGGCTTCTTCACTGCTGCGGGGCCTGAATCAAGCCTGTGCCGAGATCGGCGACGTCGCCCGAGATGCTGCGGCAGTTCTGGGTGAGAATTGTCCAGAGCGCGGAGCCGGTGCGGCCCGTGAGCTGGCACCAGAGTGCCGCGATTCCGGCGACGTGCGGCGTCGCCATGCTCGTGCCGCTCCAGGATTCATGCTTATTGCCAGGCAGGCTCGAAAAGATGGAAACGCCAGGGGCGGCGATGTCGATCTTGCCCGCCGTGCCAGAAGAGGACGAACTCCGTGCCGAAAAGTCCGCCACTTTCAGCCGGTTGTCGACCGCCGCCACGGCCATGATCGACAAACTGTTCGCGGGCTGACCGACGAACCCCGAATTGCCCGCCGAGCGTTCGGCATTATTTCCCGCAGCCGCGATGATCAGGCATCCGGCCGAAAGTGCCCGCCGGCCGATCTGCTCGAAAGCCAGCGAGGGTTGATCGACATCCGCACCCAGTGACATCGAAATCACCTGGCAACCGTTGGCCACAGCCCAGTTCATGCCGCTCAGGACGGAAGAACCGACGCTGGAACCGGAGTCGCTCAAGACCTTACCGACATAAAGATCGGCTTCGTAGGCACATCCGAAACGCCGTACGCCCGTCGCCGGGATCACCGGACCGCAGGCCGTGCCCGCACAGTGGGTGCCGTGGCCCTGTACGTCCTGCACCGACTGGCGCGGGATGAACGACTGGCTCGTGATCTTGCGGCCCCTGAAGTCGGCGTGCTTGAGGTCGATGCCGGTGTCGAGGATGGCGACCTTGACGCCCTTGCCGGTCGAACGGCTCGTGTTCACGCGTGTGGCCTGCAGACCCCAGGTGAACTGGCTGGTGTCGCGGTAGGTGGCTATGGCCTCGGCCTTCTCATCGGCGGTTTCGCTCATGGCGGCGAATTTGTCGTAAATCTGGTTGACAGCGTCACGATATCCCTTCAAGTATTGCAGATGCGGAAACGGCGTTTCCTGAAACGCCCGATAGACATACTCAGGCTCGACGCCCATGATCTGGCTTCCGGAATCGCTGGCGGCCCCCATCAGGCTCTGGAGTTGATCGTCGTCGGCCGCGACGACTGCGACGCCCAGGGCGGGCAGATAAAGTGCGTCGGAACGGGCGGCCGCGGCCTGATCGACGGCCGAAGCCGCGAAGTCTGTGGCCGACACGACATCGCGAATGCCGGTCAGCCGGTTCAAACTCTGAATCGCAAGCTTCGGTGACTGAAGCACTTCCTTACGATAGACGACGACATAACGGCCCGTCGTGGCAGCGCCGGGTTGGGGCGCGGGCAGTTCGACTGGCGGCTCGAAATCGACCGGGTTCGAAGCTTCGACGATCGCGTCCAGGGCTTCAGGGGTCGATTCGGCGGACTTTGGGCGGCGTGTACGGGCCATGAGGAATTCCTTGATTCGGGGCTATCCGGGGATTCGGAAACAGCGGCAGCTTAAGAAAATGTGGCTGCGCAATCGTACTTTCCTGTTTCTTCGCTGAGCCGAACTGGAGAAATCGAAGAAAGGCGAAAATCGTGACATGACGAACATCGACGACGGATGAAATTCAGCGCAATCCTTTCGAAAGTCACTCCATGGCCAGGGAAGTCCATCCCGGTGCATTCCGTCATGGTAAGTCCGCTGATTCTCTGCGAGAACGTCAGTTCTGGCACCTGTCGACCATGATTCGACCTTATGAATCCGTCAAGCCAGAATTTCGGTAATTACTTTGCCGTGATCGATCTCCAGCCTTCGGCGGCCGGGCACTTCGAGTTTTCTGCCGTCCAGGCCCATCAGGTGCAGCACGGTGGCGTGCAGGTCTGTGACATAATGGGCCGGTTCGAGGGCATGAAAGCCGAGTTCGTCGGTTTCGCCATGCACCATGCCGCCCTTGATGCCTGCGCCGGCCATCCAGATGGTGAAGCCATGCGGGTGATGGTCGCGGCCGTCGCGGCCGCCGGCACGTTGCTCCAGCCCCGGCGTGCGGCCGAACTCGGTGCAAAAGACGACGGTGACGTCGTCCCAGAGCCCGCGACGCTTGAGGTCTTTCAGTAGTCCGGCGATGGGCTTGTCGACCGTGGCGCACAGCCGCGTGTGGTTGTCCTTGAGCTTCTGGTGCGAATCCCAGACCCCGTAAGCACTTGGGAAGACCTGGACGAATCGCACGCCCCGCTCCACCAGCCGCCGTGCGGCCAGGAACCGTTCGCCGGCGACTTTCGTGTTGTCCTGATCGATCCCATAAAGCGACTTCGTTTCCGCCGATTCCCGGGCCAGATCGACGGCCTCCGGTACGGCCATCTGCATGCGATAGGCCAGTTCATAGCTGCGAATCCGGGCCCGCAGGTTGGCGTCGTCCGGATATTCCGCGCCCAGCAGGCCATTGAGTTCCCGGGCCATTTCGAATTCACGAGCCTGGTCTTCGGCACTCACTCCCTCGGCCCGACGGCCGTAAGGCAGCGGCAACGTCGGATTCAGATCGATGGGAACTCCGCCGAACTGAGGCCCCAGATAATTGGCGTCGATCGACTGGCGTGTGTCGGACCGGGTCGGCCCGCCCAGGACGACGAACTGGGGCAGATTTTCGTTCATCGAGCCCAGGCCATACGTGACCCAGGCGCCTATGGAGGGCTGCACTTCATCGAGCCTGTGCCGGCCGGTGTGAATCTGGTTTTCGGCGGCGTGGTCGTTGTCGGTCGTCCACATATTACGAACGAAGGTGATATCATCCACGCATGATCCCAGGTGCGGCCACCAGTCAGAAACCTGGATGCCCGACTGGCCATAGGTCTTGAATCCGACCTGAAGCGGATAAATGATCGGATACTTGTCGCGGACATTGATTTCGGACGCGACCACCGACCGCGAACGCTTGTCATGCAGGGGGTTGTCGAGCGGGTTGGCCAGAGCGGTCTTGTCGAACGTCTTGCCGGCGTATTGGTTGATGGCCGGCTTGTTGTCGAACGTCTCGATGTGACTGTAGCCGCCTGAGAGGAACACCCAGATGACCGACTTCGACCGGGGCCTGTGCATCGGAAGGCCCGTCGGCGGCGGGTTCACGGCCGTCGCGTCGGCCCGGGCCGACCGTGCGATACCGTCGCGAAACAACATCGAACCCAGAGCCAGGCCCGTGAAACCCATGCCGTAATCGGCCAGAAAGGCCCTGCGCGACGTGCCGCAGCCGCAGAAACCGGTCCGGTCGTCGAAGTTCGGATCATTTTCGGACATGGCGATTCACGGTTCCGTTGGAGGTCTTCGAAGCGATCATCACGCACCGGCCGGGGGGCTAGCGAATCGTCAGAAAGTCGTCGTGATTGAACAGGATCCGGATCAGGCTCTGCCGCCGCGTCGCTGCCGCGGGTCCTGGCGTGGCCGGTGTCGTATCGGTTTGGGCCGGGGGCGTCGAAGTGCCCGGTTCCGTGCTCAGGAATTTGGCTAAAGCCGTTCGTTCGGACGTTGTCGGCTGACGTGAGAGACACTGGGCGAAGGCCGCTTCGACGAATCGATCGGTCCGCGCGGCATTGTCCTCGTTCGCGGCCGTTTCGTTCCAGAGCTTCTCGGCCAGGATTTTCGACTGTTCCTGCACCAGCTTGCTGTTGACCAGCGCCAGGGCCTGCTGCGGCACGATGCTGCGGGTGCGGCGATAGGCGTCGCAGGCGTCGGGGGCGTCGAACGTTTCCAGGAAGCGGGAATGGCCCGATTCTTCCGGGAAAATCGAGAAGTACAGGCTTCGGCGCGTGTCGGTCGATTCGGCCTCTGGCTTGTTCTCGACCGGCGGACCGCCCGCGACGTTCGATAGACTTCCGGAAGCCGCCAGAACCGTGTCCCGCACGGCTTCGGCCTCCAGCCGCCGGCGCTGGAATTTCCAGTACTGGCGATTTTCCGGGTCGCGGGCGATTTCGGAATCGTGACCTCGTGCCGAAGAGCTGCGCCGATAGGCCTCGCTGGTCATGACGAACCGGTGCAGGTGTTTCAGGCTCCAGCCATTTTCGACGAACTCGACAGCCAGAAGATCGAGCAATTCCGGATGCGTCGGCTTTTTGCCGTTGCGGCCGAAATCCGTCACCGTTTCGACCAGCGGCTGCCCGAAATGCCAGTTCCAGATGTGGTTGACCGCCACCCGGGCCGTCAGGGGATGGTCTTTCCGAGTCAATGTGCGGGCCAGCGATGCGCGTCTGCCTGAACTTTTCCCGGGATAGACCGGCGACAGCGTGGCGTAGGTTTCGGGAAGTACGGCTTTTTCGGCTGCGGCCAACGCTTCGGCGGCCTTTTTCACGCTCGCACCGGTCGCGGCGATGGATTTGTCGGCCTCGGCGATCTTCGCCGGTTCGGCCTTTCGCCGCCCGATCGCCGCATCGGCCGAAGCGATTTCGGCATCCGCCAGCGTACGTTTGAGAGCGGCCAGTTTTGCCGCCCGTTCGGCAGAAACGGCCGCGATTCGCAGCGTATCGAGCCGTTTCGGATCGGCATTCTCTCGATATTTCGCATCGTCGGCCCGGATTCGTGCTTCGAGCGAAGCCAGGGCGGTTTCGGCTGACCGGATACGCCAAAGGGCTGCTTCGATCGCCAGATCGGCACGCCGAGATTCCGCCAACGCGATCTCCGTTGCCGCCAGATCAGGCGCGGCTTCGGGCGGGGCCTGCAGGGCTTTGTCCGCTTGCGTCTTCAGTACGCTCCGAATCGATTCCCGCAGCTCGACGGCAGTTTTGAGAGATGCCCAAGAAGCGGCCGTTTCGACGACGAGTGGTTCACGCATCGCCTGCCGCACCCACGGCTTCAGGCCTGGATACATGGATTCGGCCGGCAATTCGACCGGCGTGACCGGCTCCGGATTCGTGAAGATCGCAGGCAGCCCCGGCCCCAGCGGTTCGCGGTCTTTGACCAGTTCACGTTCGTCGCCGCCGGAATAGACGGCCACTTTTGCGTCGGGCTTGTCGTCGAAGACCGAAACGCTGCCGATCATGACGACTTTCCGCAGAACCGAGTATTCGTATTTCTGGAACGGCCCCGGATCGGCCTCGCCCGGCCAGCGGTCCTGCCGCAACTCGATCGGCTCGAAATAGGCCCGCAGCTTGAAGTAATCGTCCTGACGGATCGGGTCATACTTGTGGTCGTGGCAGTGGGCGCAGTTGAAAGTCAGGCCCATGAAGGCCTTGCCCGTGTGTTCGACGATGTCCCGCTTCCACTGGTGGGGGTTCAGGGCATACCAGTTGCGAGCGAGATATCCGGTCGCCACGGCTTCTTTTTCGTCGCCGGGGGCCAGTTCGTCGGCCGCGATCATCATCCGCACGATATGGTCATAACCGGCGTCGCGGTTCAGGGAGTCGACGATCCAGTCCCGCCAGCGATAGACCTGCGGGGCACTGTTCCAGACGTCAGGCACATAACGGCGGCCGTACCAGTCGGCGTATCGCCAGATGTCCATCCAGTGCCGGGCCCAGCGCTGGCCATAACCCGGCGATGCCAGCAGCCGGTCGACGACTTTTTCGTAAGCTTCCGGCGAGTCGTCGGCCAGGAACGCCGCGATTTCTTCGCGCGTTGGGGGCAGGCCGGTGAGGTCGAGCGTCGCCCGCCTCAGGAGCGAGGCCTTGTCCGTGATTTCCGTCGGGCGAAGGCCGTTTTTCCTGAGCGTGGCCAAAATCAGTGCGTCGACGGGGTGCGTCTTGCCCGTATCGCTGCTCACTTCGGGAAGTGAGGGGCGCACGGGTGGCCTGAAGGCCCAGTGTTCACGCGGGTCGGCCTCGGGCATGTCGTTCGCGGGTGCGGGGGCTCCGGCCGCGATCCAGCGACGCAGCGTCTCGAGCTGCCCGGAATCGAGCGGATTGCCCTCCGGCGGCATGCGCAGCTTCGGGTCGGTTTCGGTCACCCGGGCGACGATTTCGCTCTCGTCCGGCTTGCCGGGTTCGAGTGCCGGGCCCGAATCGCCGCCTTTGAGCATCGCCGCAAGAGTATCCACCCGCAGGCCCGCCTTCTGCCCAAGCGAACCGTGGCAGGAATAGCACTTCGATCCCAGGATTTTCCGCACGGCCTGGGCATCGGCGGAGGTCGCAGGCTGCTCCGCCGCGATGGCGGCAGAAACGGCCAAAACCGCTGCAATGCCGGGCAGCGAGCGAAACAGGGCACGTAAAGCGTTCGTAGCGAATGACATCAGGATTCGGCTCCTGGGTGGACGATCGGGGCCGAGGTCGGGTCGAAACGGCTAGGCTATGAGAGGCGGGAGAGGGCGGACGATCGGTTTTCGCCGGCGTTCCTGATTACACATCATATCAGTTCGGCTGCCCGTGTCAAAGATGCCGCGTGAGTTGCCGGCTCTACCTTTTCGAGCACGGCGAAAGCTAGAATCGAACGATTCCGCAGGGCTTTCCGTTCGTGCTCCGTGATGCACCGCCGGCGAAACCTGCCGCACATGTATGCCAGAATCGCCGCCGATGGATGCCCCGATCTACCTGGACAACAATGCCACCACGCGTGTCGACCCCCGCGTGATCGCCGCCATGCTGCCGTGTTTCGACCAGATTTACGGCAACCCGGCCAGTACGTCGCACCCGGCCGGATGGGCGGCCCGTGAACTCGTCGAACGCTCGCTGGAAACCATGGCCGAGTGCCTGGGCTGCGAATCGAGGGAGCTGGTCATTACCTCAGGGGCGACCGAGGCGATCAACCTGGCGATCAAAGGGGCCGCGCCCGTCCTGGAACGCAAGGGACGGCATGCCATTTCGGCGCTCAGCGAACACAAGGCCGGTATCGACCCGCTCAAACGTCTGGGAAAGCAGGGCTGGAGCGTCACCTGGCTTACGCCCGATCGTTCCGGTCGAATCACGCCGGAGCAAGTCGCCGAGGCGATCACGGGCGAAACGACGCTGGTTTCGATCATGCTGGCCAATAATGAAATTGGCACGATCTCCCCGATCGCCGAAATTGCTGAAATTTGTCATGCACGCGGAATCGTGCTCCATACCGACGCCACCCAGGCCATCGGGAAAATTCCGGTGAGCGTCGACGAACTCGGGGCCGATCTGCTTTCGTTTTCGGCACACAAGTTTTACGGCCCGAAAGGCGTGGGCGGACTGTTCGTCAGGCGGCGTGACCGGCCGGTTCGTCTCACACCGCAAATCGAAGGTGGCGGGCATCAGCGTGGCCTGCGCAGCGGCACGTTGCCGGTGCCTGGCATCGTGGGCATGGCCGAAGCGATGCGGCAGGCCGTCGAGTCTCTGCCGGAAGAAACGCCCCGGCTGACGCGCCTGCGCGACCTGCTGGAAACGATGATCCGCACCGGCCTGGAAGGTGTCGAAACGAACGGCGACCCTGCACACCGCATTCCGAACACGGCCAACCTGAGATTCGCCGGAGTTGCGGGCGAGGCCCTGATGCTGGCCATGAAAACCGTGGCCGTTTCGAGCGGATCGGCCTGCTCGGCCGCCGACCCGGAGCCCTCGCACGTTCTCAAGTCCATCGGCCTGACCGACGACGAAGCCCGAAGCTCCCTGCGCTTCAGCCTGGGCCGGTTTACGACGGAGGAGGAAGTGGCCGCTGCGTCGGGACGTGTGATCGAGACGGTGAAAGCACTTCGAGAGCTGAGGATATAAATCGTCGAGATGCGCGTAAATGCGTCGCCCGAATCGTCGAGCCGTGGACGTCAGTCCACGGATGCGCGCAACAGCGAAATCACGCTGGAATCGCGTCACTGGCGACACATTTATAAGCGACGTATCATCATCCCGGCTCGACGATTCCCTCATTGACTGGGGCCCGGCTCAATGCCTTCGAAAGAATATCGACACTGGTTACTGACCTGGACGACCTACGGATCCTGGATGCCGGGCGATGCCCGGGGCTCGACCAGTGACACCCGGGCGAAAGACGGGGCGACCGAATTCCATAATCGGCTCGGCACGCTTCCCGCGCCGCCGAATCAGTCGTTCGAAAACCAGGCTCACGCGGCCAGAAAACACCCGATCGTATTTCTCGATTCGCATAAGGCAAGCATGGTCGAACGGCAGCTTTTCGAAACCGCTGAATTTCGTGGCTGGAAGATATTGATCGTCGCGATCATGGCGACTCATGTGCATCTCGTCCTTAAGGTTTCGGGCGATCCGCCGTCATCGCAAATGCTGAAAGACCTGAAAAGCTATGCTTCGCGGCGTCTCAATCAGAATGTTCCGGAACGATCCGGCCGCTGGTGGACCGATTCAGGTTCCGCACGCTTCCTGGCCGATGAAGCGAACGTCTTGCGGGCAATCGCATACGTTCGGAATCAGCCCAATTCGCACATCGTTCGAGAAATCATCGTCGATCGATGACGCGTTCGTCGATTTCGTTCGAATCCCGCGCCGTGAGTCAGTCGTTCGCATGCGTAGGCTTTGTTCGTTCGTTCGGATCGAATCCCGCGTTGTGCGTCTCTCGTTCGCATCCGTGGACTGACGTCCACGGCTCGACCTGTCACGTGGCCGCGTAGTGCGTCTGTCGTTCGCATCCGTGGACTGACGTCCACGGCTCGACGACCGACGCGGATATCGACTGAGGCGACCACAGTCTCTCGACGTTCGCTTTCGGATACTCTCTGAGAATCAGCGGTTCGAAACGCCTGGCAGCAGAGGACCTTCCCTGATTTTGCGGATCCAAAGCGGAAAAAGATGATTGACCGGACGATTTCGAAGAATCGGACATCTTCACGTATCCGTCAGAATTCGAATCGATTCCTTCGTGGTGCGAAATATCATGATGCCCCGGAATGTCGTCGCTTGTCCAGTAGCGGTCATGCCAAGTTTTGAGGATGAGGCCGGTAGCGGATCGCCCCCTGATGCCGCGAAACCCATGGCATGGCAGCGGGCGGGGCGGTATCATACGCGGAACGCAGGATTGACCGCACTCGGACACGCTGGAGACCGACCCCGTGAACCGTCTGGCCCTTGCCTTTCAGGCATTCTTCAAAGTTCTCTTCGACGAGGCCCTGGCGAAGGGCGTGGCTGAGGCTCTGAACCCCCCGCCGCCTGCTCCGCCCGTGCCGCCGGAACCTGTGCGACATGACTTGCGCGTACTGGCGCTTTTGCAGCGGGACGGCCGGCTGGTTGACTTTCTGATGGAATCGATCGACGATTACGACGATGCCCAGGTGGGCTCGGCCGCTCGCGACATTCACGCGAGGTGCCGGAAAACGGTGCGGGACCATTTCCGGATCGAGCCGATCGGCGGGGCGGAAGGCTCGAAAGCCAGCGTGCCTGTGGGCTACGACGCCGCGGCGATTCGCCTGACCGGCAACGTGAGCGGCGAAGGGCCGTGGTCCGGCAGCGTCAGCCACCCTGGCTGGCAAGTGGTGGAAGTGCGGGTGCCGGACGTGCCGGGGGCCTGGTCCGATGCCCCCGTGCTGCAGCCGCTGGAAGTGGAAGTCGGCTGAGCGGAATGCGATGCGAATTGCGTTCCGCAGGCGTTAGGGAAGTCTCCGGAATGTCGGGCCAGTGAAATTCGAACGGTTCCGGAACTGAAGATGGCATCAGGGAGAGCGATCGCCGATGGCCGAATTCGTGCTGGGAATTGACCTGGGAACGACCAATTCGGCCCTGGCCTGGGTGAGGGCTGGCGGGGCTGCCCCTGGCGATACGCCGGAAAAACCGGCGATTCTTGAGATTCCGCAAGTGGTCGCTCCTGGCGAATGCGTGAGCCAGCCCACGTTGCCGTCGTTTCTCTACCTCCCTTTCGATGGCGAATTCGAACCGGTGGCGCTCGACCTGCCCTGGACGGCGCCGGTCGAAGGCAAGCTGCCATGGTTCGTCGGCACGTTCGCACGAGATCATGGCGCGAAGTTGCCGGGCCGGCTCGTCAGTTCGGCCAAAAGCTGGCTATCCTACGGAGTGCTCGACCGCAGCGCCGGCGTTCTGCCACCGACAGCGCCGCCCGATCTGGCGAAAATCTCGCCTGTCGAGGCATCCGTGGCCTATCTGGCGCACTTGCGCGACGCATGGAACACGCACGCGGCGGCCCAAGGCTGGAACGCTCCGTTCGAGGATCAGGAGATCTATCTGACGGTACCTGCTTCGTTCGACACCGTGGCCCGGGACCTGACGATCCAGGCGGCACGCAAGGTCGGGGCGACGAACCTGACGATTCTGGAAGAGCCGCAGGCCGCGTTTTACGCCTGGCTCGCCGTTTATGGCGAAGCGTGGCGGAAGTCGGTGCAGGTGGGCGACCTGGTGCTGGTGTGCGATATCGGGGGCGGCACGAGCGACTTCACGCTGATCGCCGTGGGCGAAGAGGATGGGACGCTCAAGCTGGACCGGGTGGCCGTGGGCGACCACATTCTGCTGGGCGGCGACAACATGGATCTGGCCCTGGCCTATGCCGTGGCTGGCACGCTCAAAACCGGCATGGACGGTCTGGACGCGAACCAGAAGATCGCCCTCGTGCATGGCTGCCGCTCGGCCAAGGAAAAGCTCTTCATCGACCCGAAAGAGACGAAAGCCACGATCACCATCCTCGGCAAAGGATCGAAAGTGATCGGCGGGTCGATCAAGGCCACGCTCGAGCGTGAGACGCTCGAACAGGTCATCCTGAACGGGTTTTTCCCGCCATGCGCTTCGAGCGAATCGCCTGCCCGCGGCCGCCGGCTCGGCCTCACCGAAATCGGCCTGCCTTACGCCGCGGACCCGGCGATCACCAAGCATCTGGCCCAGTTCCTTGCCCGGCATGCGGCTCTTTCGGATGGCAGCGATGCCGCCAGACCCACGAAAATTCTGTTCAACGGCGGCGTCTTCGAAGCCGCTCCGCTGCGGGACCGGCTGTCCGAAACGCTCAAAAGCTGGACTGGCTCCGACGTGCCCGCTCTGCCCGCTGCCGATCTGCACCTGTCGGTCGCCCTGGGAGCGGCTCAATATGGCCTGGCCAGGCTGGGCAAAGGCGTTCGAATTCGTGGCGGCGTGAACCGGTCGTATTACATCGGCCTGGAAACGCCAGCCCCGGCCGTCCCAGGCGTGCCCCCGCCGGTGAAGGCCCTGTGCGTGGTGCCGATGGGCATGGAAGAAGGCACTTCGGCCGACGTGCCGACACCCGACCTGGGGCTGTATGTGGGCGAGGAGGCCGAATTCCGCTTTCTGGCATCCACGCACCGGCATGACGACGTCCCGGGAACGGTGCTCGACCGCTGGGATCCCGATGCCCTGGCCGAACTTCCGCCGCTGAAGACCACGCTCGAAGCCCGATCGCCCGAGGAAGTCGGCCAGGCGGTGCCTGTACGAATCGTGGCCCGGGTGACCGAACTGGGGACGATCGAGCTTTCTTGCCGAAGCCTGGAAGACGACCGGGCCTGGAGCCTGGAATACAACGTGCGGCAGGCGGAGTCCGGCTCATGACGGGCGAATCCAGCAGACGGGGGACAAACCCGGCGGGAAATTCCGATGTCTCATCGCGATCGATCATGGACATCGACCGCCTGACGACTGAGGCCGTGAATGAAGCCTCCGCCACGATCGACTCGGCCGACGCCCTCGAGATCGTGCGAATCATGAACGCCGAAGACGCCGCGACTGTGGCGGCCGTCGGTGCGGTCTCGGGCGAAGTCGCCCGGGCGATCGACATCGTGGCCGACGCGTTCCGGTCCGGCGGCCGGCTGATTTACATGGGAGCGGGGACCTCCGGCAGGCTGG
Source organism: uncultured Isosphaeraceae bacterium (assembly GCA_964608915.1). GTDB lineage: Bacteria > Planctomycetota > Planctomycetia > Isosphaerales > Isosphaeraceae > QWQI01. Next base: position 166,927 of record CAZSQA010000003.1, on the reverse strand, counting down.
GCGTGCTGGACGCCAGCGAATGCCCGCCGACTTTCGGAAGCGAGCCGGGCATGGTCGTCGGGCTGATCGCCGGCGGCGAACGTGCCTTGCGGCATCCGGTGGAAGGTGCCGAAGATTCGCCCGAACAGGGAGCGGCAGACCTGAAAGCCCTGGGACTGTCGAGCCATGATGTGGTCATGGGCATCGCCACATCCGGCCGGACCCCCTATGTGCTCGGCGGGTTGATTTATGCGACCGAGGTGGGCGCGGCCACGATCGGGTTCGCCTGTAACCGGCCGTCGGCGATGGACGGCCTCGTGCTGGTCATGATCGCGCCTGTCGTAGGCCCCGAAGTGCTCTCAGGCAGCACCCGGCTGAAATCAGGCACGGCGACGAAACTGGTCTTGAACATGATCACGACAGGGGCGATGATCCGGATCGGCAAAACCTACGGCAATCGAATGGTCGACCTGAAGCCGCTGAACGAAAAGCTGCGCGTTCGCTGCAGGCGCATCATCCGCGACATCGCCGGGGTGGACGACGCCACGGCCGCGGCTTGCCTGGCCGCGACATCCGGCCACCTGAAGCCGGCGCTCACGATGGCCCTGGCGGGTATCGATGCCGTGACCTCACAAACACTTCTGGCGAAACATGGCGGGCATGTGCGATCCGCCGTGGCGGCAGCCATCATCGAGCGTGCTGAGCCGAATTGAATTCACCTCACTCGGATCGATCCTGACAGACAGAACCGGAAAGACCCTGAGAAGGACCTCCAAGACATGTCCGATTCCCTGACCGGCAATGGCGGCTGGATCGTATCCATCGACGGCGGCGGCACTTCGACGGAGGCCGTTCTGGCCGATGCGAACGGGAACGTGCTCGGCGAAGGTCATAGCGGGCCTTCGAATCCGAAATCGGCTGGCGTAAAGGCGGCGATGCAGGCCCTGGACGATTCGATCGCGGCCGCGTTCGCGTCTGCTGGATTGACTCCGCAACCCGTTGCCGTGGCGAGCCTTGGGCTTGCGGGTTTCGATCGCGAGGAAGACCGGGCAATTCTGGCCGACTGGGCCGGCGGGCGTTCGGTGGTGCCGATCGGTAAATTGGTTCTGACCAATGACGGCCAACTCGTCGTTGCCGCGGGCACCCCCGAAGGCTGGGGTGTGGGGATCATCGGCGGTACCGGCTCGATCGCCGTGGGCAAATCGCCCGCAGGCGTTTTCGACAGGGCCGGCGGCTGGGGCCACCTCATCGGCGACGAAGGCTCAGCCTACAAGCTGGTCATGGACACGCTCCGGTTAGTGGCCAAATCGGTCGATGGCCGCATGCCGGCCGAGGCGACTTCTGCAGTGCTCAATCGTAAAGTGATGGAGACCCTCGGGTTGACGGATGACCCGAATGGAATCGTGAGTGTGGTGTATCGCCCGGAATATGACCGGGCGAAGCTGGCGAGCCTGGCCCCCGCGATCATCGAAGCGATCCGGGCCGAGCCGCGCATGATCGCCGTTCTTTTGAAACCTGCCGGCGTGGAACTGGCCGAAGCGGCCGCAGCCGTGGCCCGGAAATTGAAACTGCCGGCGAAGCTGCCCGTCGGCATCGCCGGCTCGTTCGTACTCGGCACGCCCGAAGTGAAAGAAGCCCTGATCGCGCATCTCAAGCGGCTCGGTTACGACCCGATCGTGACCGAAGTGCATCGCCCCGTGCTGGGCGGTCTTGTGATCGCCCGTGCGGCGCTGGCAGGCTGATCGTCGATTTCGAAGGGGCGAATTCGATTCGTCGAGAGACCTCAGGATAATGACATCCAAGAAATCGCTTGCGGCCGACGAGCCGGAAGCGTGAGAGACGGGATTCAATTCAGATCATCGCATTTCGAATCAAATGCTTGCGATTGCTTTCTGGTAACGCTTCCGTCGCTGACGCTTCCGGCTCGTAGACGGTGTGATCCGATACACCGGTAAATTGCGATCATTTCGAATCGAATGACTTTCGAACGACTTCAATTTTCGTTCGGTATCGAAGCATTCGACGCATTGCGATTACGCCGTACGAAGCCTGTAAATATCAGGGAAAGCGAGCCGATCACGCTTGCGGGAATCGTATAATTCAGGCTGTCTGGTCGATATTTCAGGCGGATCTTCGTTTCCGTCAATTGAGGATCAGAACCACTGCGGGGCACGATGATGGCCTGAATTCCGCCGAATACGGGCAGGATCGGATATTCTTTTCCGGTCGATTCGTCGATCGCGTGCCAGCCTTCGTCGTAAGTGCGCCGCAGGATGATCAGGGCCGAGCGGGAGTGGCGCACGCTCAGGGCGAGATGCGATCGATCGGCGGTTACGGTCGCTTCCGTGTCGAGTCTTTCAGGAGTCAAAAGCCCAAGAGCAACGAAGTCATCGCGCTGGATTTCATGTTGGCGTTCGAAGGCCGCGATCGTCGGGTTCGCGAAGAGTTGGTCGAATGCGCCAAAATGGTCTCTCGCGAGCGTGTAATCTCGAGCGGTGTGGGCCCAGGCGGGCAAGTTCGAACCAGGCTGCATGTGGTCCGTCAGATTCAGTGTCAGGGGCCCAGGCCTCTGTCGCGGTAACGCTTCCGAAAGCGGATCGTTCGGAAAGGCTCTCGTGGCTTCGATCCAGCTACCTGGCCAAGGGCGGACCCCGGGCGGTAGTCCGGCGATGGAATAGCGTACTCCCATGCGTAAGAACGGATCTTGCTCTTTCTCGCCACGAACGCGCATGTAATTGGAACTCGTCACATCGGATCTGGTTTTGAGCATTTCATTGGCGGGCGGCATCTTGACGCCGAAATAGGCCGCGGCCGTTGTCGCGCCGGCGGTCACCGGCACGTTGTCGAGCTTGCCGCCGACCATGACAGGTCCTTCGGCGGATTCTTCGGCCAATCGCGTGAGAAGCTGGCTTGATCCGGGCAGGCCGAGGCTCCAGCCCCAGCGGGTCGGTCCGGCGAAATAGAAGTACGTCAATTCGCACGTCGCCAGCAGAAACAGCAGGACTTTCCAGCTCGGTCGATTCAGTGAAAAGAGAATCAGAATCGCGAAGCCATAAAATGATACCAGTGCCACGATGAAAATCAGAGGATCGGTGAAGCCAGCCAGTTTCGCCGTGGCTTCGACCACGGGCAACTTCGCCCCGATGCCGGGGGCGATCAGTGGCTTGCCCAGAAAACTCCGCAGAAACCATGCTGAGCCAATGAAAGTGGCCAGAATCGCGACGAACGAGACTGCATTCGGCCAGCGGCCCCAGCCGCGTGCGGCCGCCAGGGCGAGGCCGAAGTGAGCCAGCACGCCGTAACGCCCAGGGCAACGGAACAGGCCCATGCCGGGCAATTCGATGAGGGTCGCGTACCCTTCGACGGACCATTGAGGTAACGTGGAAATACCGAACCCGGCGATGATCAGGGCAATAAGGGGAAATGACCGCTTTTCCCATTCCGCCCTGGTGAAAAGGCCAATGATCGCGAACATCAGCCCGGCCGTTCCGACGAACATCGCGGCTTCGAATCGTGTGGTGTTTTTGATCGTCCAGAAAGCGCCTTCCGGGCCGCCGGCGACTCGTCTCGTCCAGAGCGGCAGTGCCAGTTCCGTCAGGCATTCCAGAGGGTAGGAATAGTAGGACAGAGTGCTCAGGCTGCGATTCAGGGCACCGACCGAATCGGCATATTCCAATGAAAGAGCCAGTTGGGGCGATGCGATGGCGGCGGCGAGCGAGACCGCCAGAAAAAGGCCAGGCCAGCGGTGCAGGAGCGCGCGGTCGGCGAAAGATCGCGTGGCGACCCAGATCGCCAGGCCCAGGCACGTAAGCTGGGCCATCTGGAAGTGGCCGATCAGGGCAAGGCACGCGAGCGAAATCGACAAGAGGGCCAGCCCGCGGCGGCCGTAACGATCCCAGCCTTGTTCGAGCCAGATTTCCGTGCCGAGAAATGCCGCGGGCATCCAGGCCATGCCGAGAATGGCCCATTCCTTGCTGGCCTGGATGGTGGAAAAGCCGCCGAGGACGAATATCATGGCCCCGAGGGCAGACCCGAGCGGCAACGCCCCCAGCCGACGCGCCAGCAGAAAAACGAATGACAGCGCAAGGTATTGATGCAGGCACTGGCTGACACGATAGCCCAGGCTGGTGCCGAAGGCGGGATAGATGAGCCAGTGGGGCGGATAGAAGGCGCCGACTTCGCTTTCGGCCGCGAGTGGCATTCCGTAGCCGAACCGGTCGCTCCAGAGTGGCAATTTGCCTGCTTTCAGGCTTCGGACGAATTCGCTTTTGAGTGGACGGAAGAAGCGGTCCGGGTCGCCGCCGACGACTTCGATGCCGGCAAGCTGTGCCACGACGAAAACGGCGAACATCCCTGCCGCGAGCAGGTAAGCGTGGCGGTATTCCCCGAACTTTGGGGATGCCTGAGGGGCAGCGTTGGCCAGGCTCATTTTGCAGGCCCGGTGATGGCCGTCACCTGCGGACTTTTCCGGGGCAGAATTTCCAGTACGACGGGAGGCGCACTGTCGGAAGTGCCCGCCGATTCGGCTCGCCCGACGGCGAAGAATGGACGAGATTGCGGCTCGACCCAGTCTTCGGCGAAGATCCGGATTGTACGTCGGGTTTCTTTCTCGGTGATCAGGACGCCATTAAGGCCGATATCGAGCACTCGTACGCCGTAAGGAAGGTTGCGGACATCGACGGGCACCCGGCCCGCAAAGGGTTCGGAACGCTCGACATTCAATTGCAATTCGACGATTTCGCCGGGTGCCAGTTGCAGCTTGTCGTGCGAAGCCGTCAGCCGCAGGTTCGATTTCGGCGTGATGGCCCATTTCGCATGGGAGCCGTCGATTTCGTGCGTTCGGGCATGACCTTCGACGCTCGATGTCGCGATGAGCTTCCACGCGGCGTCCGGGGTGAATTCTTCGACTGGCGAACCGTCATGCGCGATGAGCATGTCGCAGGAAAGCTGCCCTGGTTCGATGCGGCCAGCGGACGCTTTCAGATGTTTCGGCAAACTTTCGAAATGCAGGTCGACGGGGCCTTCGAAACCGTCCAAGCGGCGGATCGTGGCGGTGACGACACGATTGCCGCCTTCCGGTACGTTCCAGTCCATCGGGCTAAATTGCAATGTGAAGTCAGGCCGGGGCTTGCGGACGACCAGGGCATAACCGAAATTCGGCCCGAAGCGGCCGCCGGTTTCACGCACGCGAATCTTGTAAATTCCGTCGGCGGGCGGAGTGAAAAACAGCCGGGAATCGTTACCGACGGTCATGCCGCCGTCGTCGTTGACGGCCAGGGCTTCGTGGAGTATCGAGGGGTCGACCGAAACGGAATCTCCAGCCGGCAGCAATTCCAGCCGAGTGACGGTGCGGCCCTGCGGCACTTGTTCCGGCGTGGTTCCGAAGTAGCCCCAGCGAGCTTCGTCGCCGTAGAACTGACAGTCATCGTCAGGGTTTTTCGGCAAATTGAAAATACGTGCGATTTCGCGGCCGATGAGGACATAGTCGTTCATGCGGAATTCAGGCCAGCGCGTCAGGCGGATGGTCTTCTGGCGGCTGGTGTGGTCGCGGAAGTCGACGAGCGTATCGGCCACTTTGCGGAATCGGGCGAGTACGACCGGTTTGCCCTGCGGGTCGGTCAAGTCGATGATGGTGTCGGTGTCATAACCCAAACGTCGGGCCCAGGTTTCGATGACGAGCTTTTCTCCCGCCCGGGCTTCGAATGCGAATGTGTGAGCAGCGAGCCCTGAAGAGAGCAGGCCGATGGCGGCGTCACCAGGCTTTAGCGGCTTCGAATCGGCCCCGGGGCGGACGGTTTGACCGGGAACGACGAGCATCGACCGGCCGCGGTCGGGTAGCCATCCTTCGGGGGGGCGAACGGTCTCATGCCGGAGCGGTTCGGGGAATTCGGACGGAGCGGAGGGCCGCGGAGTGATCGCCGATCGTCCGCCGTTCGAGTTCCAGACGACGCTGGCTTCTTCCTTCGCACCCATGGCGGGCGGCCAATGATAGGCCGCGAGCGGGCGATTCGATCGCTCGAGCAGAGCGAAGTGATTGCCGCCCCCGGAGAATTGCGAATCACTCACTTTCGCGAGGATTTCGCCATCGAATTCGGGCACGTATGACAGAATCGGTTCCCGGCCGGTCTGGGTATCCATCGTGGCCAGTTTGCGACCGTCGGTCGATTGGAACTCGATTTTTTCGCTGAGACTCGAACCCGCGGAGCGGCCGAGAGAGCGCAGTGTGACAGTCTCGCCCTTGCGCACCTTGATCCGGGCAGTGAAGACCTGACCTGGGGCGGCGATCGTCGTGCGGATGGTTTCGCCGCTGGCGATTTCGGGCAATTCGGCCTCATCGCCAGGCATGCGAGCGGCTATTTCGCGGATTTTCCCGGGAACGACGAGAATCGATTGCTCGCCGGTCACGCCTTGCGGGGTCCACAGCCGAACACGCACGGAATCGATGCCGGACCGGGGCGGGATCGTCAGTGACAGTTTGACCGAATTCGGCTGCGGAGGGTCGTGGGGAATGATTTCGAATTTGACGTCCGCAGGGCTCACCCAGGTCTGAAGCGTCTTTCCGACGCCCTGGCCGGAGAGCGTGACGACGACATTCGAATCGGCCGAGACCACAGCCGGGGATGGCCGCCCAAGATCCGCCAGACGAACGAGTTGCGGCATAAAGCTGTCCGGCTTGCCGGCACGTGTGCCGCGTGCGGGGCGAATCCACGTCGCGGCGGATTCCGGTTTGGCCGGATCGAGCAACCAGGCGGCGCCTGAGAGTTCGGCCACGGCGAGTTTGCCGGAGCGAAGGGAAATTCCGGCTGGCCAGTCGTCGAATTTGCGGGGCGTTCCGACCGGTTCGAAATTGGAGGCGGACCAGCGTTTGAGCGTGCGGTCCTGAGCCACCGTAACGATCGCAGGGACCGAGCCCTGCGCGCCTTCGAAAACGGCGATGGCGTCGATCGGGGCTTCGTGTGCCAGGGCAGAACGCAAAAGCTTCGGCGGATTGGCCGCGATATCCCAGGCACGCAGCGTACGGTCCGCGCCGCCGCCGTAAATCGTTTTGCCGTCGGCCGAAAATTCAAGGGCCATCAATTCGCCGGTGGCGTCGGAGAGCGTTTCGATTCTCTTGCCCGTTTTGAGATTCCAGAGCTTGACCGTCCGATCGGCTGAGGCTGATGCGAGCCGGTCGGGATCGTTCGGGGCGAACGCCACGTCGAAAACGGCGTCCGTATGTTCGACGAGCCGCTGGCGGAAGTTGCCCGAAGCAGCTTCGAGAATGGCGATCGATCGGTCGTAAGATGCTGATGCCAGAATTTTTCCGTCCGGCGAGACGGTCAGTCCCAGAATCTGGTCCTTGTGAGCCGGCGTATCGAACGCTTTTTGGCCATTGGCGGCATCGAAGGCCGCGACCGAGCCGTCGATCCCTGGCCGGCTGTGGGCGACGTAAATCGTTTTGCCGTCATGAGAAAAGGCGATGGCCGAGACGTTACCTGCGAGTGGGCCCATCGAGCGCCGGGGTTCGGCGTCGGCAGCGGTTTCGTACAGGTCGACCCGGTTGCCTCGGTCGAGAGCCAGCCAGCGAGCGTCCGGGCTCAAGGCGACGGCACGGGCGGCGGATCTCGTCGCCGGGTCATCGGCTTTCGCGATGCTCACCTGGCCGATTGCGGCCTGGGCTTTCAGTGCTGAGGCCGGGTCGATCAAGGCGATCAAAGGCGTTTTCGGGGCCGGGGCGTCATATTTCGCCCCTTCGGCGATCCAGCGGGAAATCAGGGTGATCGACGCTTCCGGCAGCGGCGGCAGCTTCAGGGGCATGCGTGGCTCGGCTTCGGCCTCGATGACTTCGACGAGCCGGCTGTCTCCAGGCTTGCCGGGCACGACGATCTCGTCAGGGCCGCTTTGCTTGCCACCTTTTTTGAGGGCTTCGAAGCTCGAAAGATCGAACCCCATGGCGGCCTTACCGGCGTGATGGCAGCCCTGGCAATGCACGGCCAGAATGGGGGCGATGTCGCGAACGAAGCTGACGGGTCTGGCGTCGTCGAGCCCGAATGCCGGTGATTGCAGCCTGATGAGGATCAAGCTGAGAACAGCCAGACCGACGACCGGTTCGCATCGAAATCGACGAGGTCTCATACGTGACGGTCCCTTGGCGACTGGTCGGCCGTTGTGCGGAACTTCCCGGCCAGTCAGATCTTGTGTCGAAATCAATGGTTGAACAGGCATTCGTCGCTCGTGAGAACGGCCCAGAAGAGATCTTCGACCGCAGTGCGTCTGGCTTCCTTCCGTTTGGCGGGATCGTCGATTCCGGCCAAGGCTTCTTGCAGGCCGGTGACGAGTTTCGCGCGTTCCGCCGGCGTCGGTTGCCGGGTGAGGGCCTTCAGGAACAGGCCTTCGACGATCTCATCTTCGCTCATGGGCGAATCGGCCCACCGGCGCGGCAGGCCTTTTTCCGACCGCAGCTTGCCGTTGAGCGCTTCGCCGTTGGCCAGGTTCAGGGCCTGGGCGACGGAAGGCTCGTTCGATCGCTCGCAGGAGCAAGTCGTCAGTCGTTCGGGCCGCCCGAAAGCCGAAAGAAAGCCGTTGGCCACTTTCGAATCCGGCAATTGCACGGCCCGCCACTTTTCCGGGAAGCCGGCGAAGGAGGTCGGCACTTCGGTCACTTGCGAAAGCACATCCAGCAGCACTTCCGCAGGCAGACGCCGGGGAACGCTGCGAGAAAGATAAAGCGTGTCAGACCGGTTTCCCGGCAGAGGATCCGGCGATCTGGCATACACGGCCGATGTGGCGATCGTCGTCACGAGGTGCCGCATGTCGAACCCGTGGGCCTTGAAGTCGGCCTCGAGCCATGCCAGCAGGTCCGCGTCCCAGGGCGGGGCGGTGGCCTTGATGTCGTCTTCGTCGGCGACCAGGCCCCGGCCGAAGAATTTCTTCCAGACCCGGTTCACGATCGCCCTGGCGAACAGGGGATTTTCGGGGGCAGTCATCCAGTCGGCCAGAGCGTCACGGCGATTGCGGGAGTCCGGTGCCGTGAGCGCGGGAGCGTCCAGCGGCTGGGGCGGCATCGGCTTGCCACGGCGCGGGTGATAAATTTCGCCATCGGGGCGATCGCTCACGATCACTTCGCCGGCCGCATCGCCGTCTTTCAACCCAACCCGGCCGAGCATCGAGGCAAAGCCGTAGTACTGATCTTGTGTCCACTTTTCCATCGGATGGTTATGGCAACGTGCGCAGGTGAGGGAGAGGCCGAGGAAGGCGACGCTGGAGGTTTCGGTGAGGTCCGTCGGGTCGCGGTGGATGGCGTAGAAATTACCGGCCCCTTCCGTGAGCGAGCTGCCTTTGGCCGTGACGATCCGGCGCACGAATTTGTCCCACGGCTCATTAGCGGCCACGCTTTCGCGGACGAATCCGTAGAAGGCCCAGAGTGCGGGTGTCGAGAGTTTGTTGGACGAAACCAGCAGCAGATCGGACCACTGATAGGCCCAATAATCGATCGCCTCGGTGGTGGCCAGCAGGCGGGTGACTTCCTGTCGCCTTTTGTCGGGAGCGGTATCCGCCAGAAACGACTTGAGACGCTCCGGGGCAGGGAGTTGGCCCGTGATGTCGAGCGTGGCCCGGCGCAGCCATGCGGCATCTCCTGCGTCGGGTGAAGGAGGCAGCCCCAGGGCCTGAAGTTTGGTCAGGTTGATTTCGTCAATCTTGTTGTGACGGGGGGCCTGGGCAAAGAGTTTCGGGTCGACTTTCGCCGGATTCGGAACCGACACGGGAACGGTCGTCACCTGATTGGCGTACCAGACGGTGACGTGGGCTTCACCGGGATTTTCGGCCCGGAAGCGGCCATCCTCGTCCACGGCCAGAATCGTCGAATCCGTCGTGCCGAACTTGGCCCAGCCGGTGACGTCTTCGGACGTACCGTCGCTCGAAATCGCCCGGACCGTGACCCGGCCACGCTCGCCGGCTTCGAACCTGGCCCGAGCGGGTGACGCTTCGATCCGAACCACTTGAGGGGAATTGGCCTGCGGGCCAGGGGCGCCGGCCGAGATCCAGTCGGCGATGACTCGATAATCGCGGCTGCCTGCGGCCAGACGCGTACCGCCGCCATGTGGCACGACCCCGGTCGCCTTCCATAAAACCAGGCTTTCTTCCGGGATACCCGGGCGGATTCGCCTGCCACTCGCCTGGCGAACGAGGGCGTCGTGGTCCACCTCCGGAGCGTAGCCCCGCAGGGAAAGCCTCAGCCCGCTTTTGCCGGCCATCGCCCCGTGGCAAGGGCCGGAGTTGCAGCCAGCTTTGGTCAGAACCGGCATGACGTGGTTTTCGTAGCTCCAGATTTGCCTGACCGCGGGGCTGGCGATGCGGATCTTCGTTTCGGCCGATTTTCCGTTTGAGGCCCGGGCGATCAGCTTGCCTTCGCCGCTTCGCAGGGGTACGAGCGTCGGGCCGGGATCCAGGCGGGCCAGATCCGGGGGATCGACTCGCCACACCGCGTCGGAGGAGAGATCCTTGACCGCGACACCCGCAGGGTCGAGAAGCAGCAGAGACAGGCTTTCGACACTGTCGATCGTCTTCAGGTCGATGACGCCCGGAACGATCACGGGCCGTGAGGCATCCGTCTGGGCCGATCCGGTGACGGCCGTGGCGATCACCAGGAACGAGGCAGCAAAGAAATTACGCATGGTGTCATTCCAGGGTGAACGGCGTCCGGACCTGTACGAACGGAACGCGGCGGTGCAATTCGTCAGGCGAACAGCTCGTGGATCGGTTCGTTGCCGTTTTCGACGAGCCGGATTGGCCGGTTGCCGGGTCCACGCAGTTCGAGGTCGGGTTTCAGGCCCAAACCGTGATAGACGGTCGCGGCGATTTCGCCGGTGGTCACGGGGCGAGTTTTCGGCGATCCGCCGATTTCGTCCGACTCTCCGACGACGGTACCTCCCTTGAACGGCCCGCCCGCGAACAGGCTCGTCCAAACGCCCGGGTGATGGTCTCGGCCGCCTGCGGGGTTGATTTTGGGAGTCCGGCCGAATTCGCCGAAGGCCAGAACCATAGTGTTCGACAAGATTCCGCTACGGTAGAGGTCCTCGAGCAGGGCGGTATAGGCACGGTCGAAGTTGGGGGCGACTTCGTCCTTCAGCCCTTCGATGGACGTGAACGGGGCGGAACCGTGAATGTCCCAGGTGACTTCGTTGAAGACCGTTTCGAACATGTTCACGGTAACGAATCGCACGCCGGCTTCGATCAGCCGCCGGGCCATAAGGCACGACTGGCCGAATCGAGTTCTGCCGTAGCGGTCGCGCACGTCGTCGGCTTCCTTCTTCAGGTCAAAGGCCTCACGTGTCTTTTTCGACGACATGATGGCATAGGCCTGACGGAAATTCGCATCCAGCAGCTTCGCTTCAGCCGATGCCTCGAAGGCGTTCATATTGCCCTCGATCGCTTTCCGCATGCTTCGACGTCTTTCGGACCGCACGGCCGTCACGTAATCCGGCGGTAACAGGTCGGGAACCTGAAAATCGGCGGCGTTCGGGTCGGCATTGAGGATGAACGGGTCATACGTTTTGCCCAGATAACCCGCACCGTGAGCATGCGGCAGGTTGCCGCCGGTGGCTCCGATCGGTTTGGGGAGCAGGACATAGGGCGGGGCATCGCCCTTCGGGCCCTTGTGCCAGGCCATGACGCTGCCGTAGGGCGGGTGTTCGATACCCGGGCCGAACAGCCGGCCCGTCTGCATCATCTGATAGCCTGTGTCGTGAATGGCCGTCGCCTGGTGGTAGGTCGAACGCACGAGCGAGACTTTGTCCATCATCGTGGCCAGCCGGGGGAAGATCTCCGACACGAAAATGCCGGGAACGTTCGTCTCGATCGGCTTGAATGGCCCGCGAATTTCCGCGGGGGCGTCCGGTTTCATGTCCCAGCAGTCGATTTGCGACGGGGCCCCGACGAGAAACAGCATGATGCAGTTCATGCCGTTATCGGCGGCCTGCGTCGCGGCCTGGGCCGCGGCGGCTTGCGTCATTCCCAGGCCGAACATCGGCAGTGCGCCGGCATGGAGGAAATCACGTCGGCTGACGCCGCCGCACAAATGGACTTTCCGTTGCGCATCGAGCCGGATCATGGCGAATTTTTCCGTGTCTGTCCGGGAGCGGGTCGGGTGTTGGGCCGGAAGCCGGCCGGAGGGTCGTGCCGCAAGTGAGCCCTGAGAGCGAATCGTCGTTTCGCGGCCGACCGAACGAAATTCAGCCTGAACCACGAGACCGATTCGCAACGGCCGTCTAAGCACGCTATCATCATAACTGCGGAATCCGAAGGGGTCAAAAGGAACCCTGTCGCCGGCCACGCGAAATCGGCGAGATCAACGCCCGGGCCTTTCGTATGGCCCCACTTTTCCACATCGATCGTCAGCTTTTCGAGCGAGTGAACAGATCGTGAAAGATGCTTCTCTGATTGTCGACGGCCTGGTACAAAACCCGCTATCTCTGACGTTTTCCGAATTCACCGCCTTGCCTGGCGACGCTCAGGTGGCGGACGTTTCCAGGCTGGCCAAAGGCAAGGGCGGCGACGCGGTCACGCTCGAATCGATTCTGGCATTGGCTTGCCCCCTGGCCGAAGCCGATCACCTGACGCTTCACGCTTCTCGTGACGACTTCCACGTGTCGGTACCGCTCGCCGAAATCCGGGCCGTCGGCCTACTCGTGTATCGCTTCGAAGGTGCCCCGCTCGACGTCAAAAAAGGCGGCCCGTTCCGGCTCGTGCTCAAGGAATACACAGCTTGCCACACCAGCCAGCTGGACGACTGCGCCAACGTGAAATTTCTGGACCGGATCGAGCTGACCCGGCGCAGGGGCCCCGACACGCGCCCCACCACCGCCGAAGAACATGCCGCCCTGCACGCCAAAGAGAACCATTGAAGCGACTTGCGGCATCGTGTCGACGGTTCGCCGCGTTACGTGATTTCCCTCGCTGAAAGCTGAAACGGCTTCAGAAGTCCTTCAGGCGAAACATCTTCACGACGGCGTCCAGCCGTTCGGAGAGCCCGGCGCCTTTGGGCCCCGTTCCCGTGTGTTTCAAGACCATGAGGGTTTCGTCGTCGTCACGGGGCTGAGTGCCTCGAAAGCTGGCGACGGCCTGGAGCAAGGTCTCGCCGATGGCTGAGCCTGGCAGGTCCGTCGGGTCGATGGACTGGAGAATCTCCGTCAGACCGGCTTCGCCGAGCGCGCGGTCGTCCGGCGAGCGTGCTTCGACCAGGGCGTCCGTGTAAAGCAGAAGCGAATCGCCGGGGGCCAGTGAGAACCGGAACGTATCGTAAACCAGTTTTTCGTCCACGCCGATCGGCAGATTCGTCACGCCGATCGAAGTCGAAGCTCCGTACGCCAACCCTTCGCCCAGGAACGACCAGCGACGCTGGACAGCATTCCAGAAGGCGGGCCGGGGGTGTCCCGCGATACACATCTCGACGGACCGGTTATGCGAGAGATAAGTCATCACCACGGCCGTGGCGAACCTTCTCAGGTCGGCATATTCGGTGAAATTGCGGTTCAGGTCGCGCATGAATCGCCGCTGGCTCTTCCGCACGATGTGACGCTTGACGAGCCGCCGCAGCTCTTCGGCATATTCCCGCACATGTTCGCCATGGCCTGAGACATCGCCCAGCAAAACGCGCGTGATCACACCGCCGCCGCACAGAGAAAGATAATGGACATCGCCGCCCGTCGATTCGTCGCGGTAAGGCCGCGAACGGATCCAGACATCCATGCCCGGGCATTTCACGGCCCGCTCGGTGGCCTCGATGCCGCCCAGAATTTCCATGCACGTCATTTCGTAAGGCTCGATGGAGCCTGAATCTTCGACGAGTGCCATCAGTTTTCCGTACGATCTGTCATGTCTCGAGCAGGAACGCTTCCCCCACTCACATTCTATTCGCGCGTGAAGATCGATCGATGCGAAATGGTCGCAAGCCTCTGGCGAGTGTCAGGATTCGCTATGAAAGTCAGCGCGAGAGGTGCGGGAACGACGCCGACAGGCAGAGAAGCTCCGGCGTCAATAATCGATGAGACCGAAGTATTTGCCGAAGACGCGAATGCGCTCGGCGGCGTGCCAGGGCCGGGCCTGATAGGGTCGCACCCTGGCGACGATCAAGGTTTCGTCGTCGTCGGCCGCCGCGCCGCCCCGGAAATCCGCAACGGCTTGCAACAGGCTCTGTCCGGGGGATGCGCTGCGTTCGATGTCGCGCATGATGGCCTGGGCCATCGACAACAAGCCGGCTTCGCCGAGCATCGTGCCTTCGGGGCTGCGCGATTCGATCAGCGAATCGGTATGAAAAAACAAGGTGTCGCCAGGAGCGAGATCCATTTCGAAAGTTTCGAAGGCGATGTCTTCGTCGATGCCGACCGGCAGGCCGCTCGTGCCGACGGATTCCGCCTCGACCGACGGCCCTTCACCGAGCACCTGCCAGGTTTCTTCGGTCGATCGAAAGAGAAGGGGGCGCGGATGACCGGCGATGCACAGCTCCAGCGTTTTTCGAGTGCCAAGCCAGGTTGCCGCGACGGCAGTCGCGAACCGGTTCAAGGCTGCATATTCGGCGAAGCCGCGATTCATGGCTTCCATGAAATCGGCCTGGGGCTTGGCGTTGATGTGCCGCTTCACCAGCCGCCGCAGTTCTTCGGAATAATCCGCAACGTGTGCGCCGTGGCCTGATACGTCGGCAAGGAGCAGGCGAGTCGTCTCACCGCCGCCGCACAGCGAAACATAATGCAAGTCGCCGCCGGTGGCTTCGTCCTGCCAGGGCTTCGTCGAAATCCAGAAGTCGACGGCCGGAGTGCGGAAGCGGCCTTCGAAGGCCCTGATCCCGCCGACGATTTCCATGCAGACGAGTTCGCTCGCTACTGCCGTGGCACTTGCCGCTTCGGTTTCGAAAGGTTCCATGCGCTCTCCCTTTGGGACTCGGTCGCATTTCCGACATGGGCGTGTCAACGGTCGCGAGCTTTTCGCGGAATTTCGGACCGACGGCGGCGTCAGAGCATCACCGGCATTGTGCGATTCGCATGATCAGG
This sequence comes from uncultured Isosphaeraceae bacterium, assembly GCA_964608915.1. Lineage (GTDB taxonomy): Bacteria > Planctomycetota > Planctomycetia > Isosphaerales > Isosphaeraceae > QWQI01. The sequence goes on along the minus strand of CAZSQA010000003.1, from coordinate 151,922 downwards.
TCAACTCCATGGTGTCGGGGCCCTGGCCGTCGTCCCAGCGTTCGGCGACGTCGTTCCATGTCGCTCCGGATTCGATGCGCTTACGTTCGATGTCCGAGCCGAAAAGCAGGTCGATGGCGATCGGATTCGTGCGGAATTCGTAAACTTCCGTGCGCCAGCGGAATTTGTCGGGATTCTGGGCTCGGGCCGCGATGATCGCCGCCGTATAGACACGAACAGGCTGAAAAGCGGCCGGGTCCGTGACATGAATCTGTACGCCGCCGCAAATTTCGCCGGCGTGCTTCTGGAATGTCGGCTTGAACGTCACGGCTCGGGCGAAAAATCCACGCAAGCCAGTCGAGTTCAGAGCGTTCGCCAGTTTCGATTCGTTCAGCCAGGGGGCACCGAAAATTTCGAATGGGCGCGTGGTGCCCCGTCCCTCCGAGAGATTCGTCCCTTCGATCAGGCAGGCACCCGGATAGACCAAAGCCGTATCGAACGTAGGCATGTTGGGCGACGGCATGACCCACGGCAGGCCGGTTTCGGCGAAGAGCATCTTGCGCTGCCAGCCTTCGCACGGCACAGGAGCGAGGTCGAGATCAAGCTTCTCCTTCGCCTTCACTTTGGCCGCGATTTCGGCGAGCGTCAAACCATGGCGGATCGGCATGTCGATTTCACCGACGAACGATCGATATCCTTCGCTGACTGCCGGTCCTTCCGTACGATCGCCGCCCAATGGATTCGGGCGGTCCAGGACGACCATCTTCAGCCCCGTGCCCGCGGCCGCGCGCATCGTGCGAATCATCGTCGCCGCGAAAGTGTAGAACCTCGTGCCGATGTCGGGCAGGTCGACGAGCAGCACGTCGAGATCGGTCAGGTGTTCTTTTTTCGGGGTCAGCGACGATTCGTCGGCTCCGTAGAGCGAAATGACCGGCACGCCCCAGCGTGGGTGGCGCTTTTCGACATCGGCCACGGCTTCCAGATCCTGCGCCGTGCCGCTCAGGCCATGTTCCGGACCGAAAACCCGAACGTTCTGGAGCCCCGCAGCCTTCACCAGATCGATCAGATGCCGGTAGCGATGATCGACAGTCGCCGGGTTCGCCATCAGGCCGACGCGCCGGCCCCGAAAGGCCCGGAATTCGTCGGCCACACATTGTTCCAGACCTGTGAGGACTTTAGGGGTTTTCATGGCTGCATAGTTTTCCGGCAAAGCTCCGAATGAAAGCGATGGCGTTCGCATGCGTATCGCCGCGCGACAGCCGACTGACAATCTCGTGCCCCATTCTAATCGGTTCGACGTCGCCATCGTCAATTTCGTCACATGAATTTCGAACGGATCCCGCGTCGTGGATTCTCTGTTCGACAGGAATCGCAATCGCGCAGAGATCGGCTTATGCGTAATTCCGGATTCTTAAAGCCGTTCCGCACGGAATTCCGTGACTTCGGCAATCATGATCACCGTGTGCACGACGGATGCGGAACGCTTGCGCTTCGACGATAGATCAGCAGGCATCGACAACGAAGCTTCATACAGCCAGACGAAGACGCAGCGGAGTAAAGCGAGAATCCTGAAACTTCCGCGAATTCACAACTGACGCTCACAACCCGGCAGCGGCCGGCCTGGGCAGCCGAGGTCCAGCAGGCCTTGAAGCCGGTGTTCGAGGAGGTCGGTCAGTGCACCACTGGCTTTGCGGGACGATTTCGGCTTGACGATCGTGGCTCCACCCGATTCGATCCGGACGTCATCCTGTTTCGCCGACGACTCCGTCAGAAATCCGCGGACGTCGATCGGTTCGCCCACGAAAATTCGCGCATCGCGGGGCACCTCATGCCGCGCACGGTCAAGATCCTTGCCCAGGGCGTCCTGTTTGAATTTGATCAGAATTTCGGCCGCTCTTTCGTAAGTGGGGCGGCTCATGACGTAATCGCCAGGATAACTGTAAAGCTGGATGACGAAAAACAGCTCGTCGAGCGATCGTTTCAGATGGGCCGAACGCTCAGGCGAGAGGTCCGGCGATTCGAGCGTTTCGAGAATTCGCCTGCGGCATTCCTTCACCCGCTCCGGAACGGTCTGGCCGCGCGAAGTCGAGGAACAGGTACCGATTTCCGACTCGATCCGCTCAAGAACGTCGTCCCTCATGGCCATGACCCGATCACGCACGCTGCCGCCACGCACTTCGCCGTAAGTTTCGATCTCCTTGAGAGACAACATTCCCGAAGCATAGCGATAGATGCGATCCTGGATGGGCATGCCCCTGCCTTCGCGCCAGGCGAAGCGGCCCTCGAGTTCGCCGATCATGCGCGTCATCCAGGGCATCGGGTCGACATCGCCGGGAAACCGGTATTTGATCCCCACCGGGACGACCCAGATTTTCCTGCCTTCCGCGGCTTTTCGGGAGGCCATGCTCGCGACGGCCGAAACCCCTTCGCGAAGCGGCGTGATCTTGTCGTTCAGGCGATAAATTTCACCCTCGGGGAAGATCACCAGCGGGGCGAGGCCGTCGCTCAGGATCTCCATCGATTTGCGAAGGGCACGTTTGTCCGTGCCTTCACGGTCGACCGGGAAACACCCGATGCGCGGAAGCACATAGCGATTGACGCCCCGGAAGATCCCGTGCGTGGCCATGAAATAGAACGGATGCCCGATGCTCCTGCCGAATTCGTACATCAGGGCGGCGTCGGCATGGTCCGAATGGTTCGGCGCGATCAGAATGCCGTCGCCCCGGGCGATCAGGTCTTTGAGGATATCGCCGCCATCGATTTCGAACCGGCGGATTTTCAAATCCTTGTCGAGCTTGCGGGCGACGTACCATTTCGAAAGCCGGATCGCCAGCGGATGGTGCGAAGGCTCGAGGAATTCGTATTTCAATTCGTCGGTCAGCGGTAGCCGGTGCATCGTCGATTCGCCTGTCCGGGTTCGGGGCCGAACGATCCCGGGTCACCGCCGAAATTGACGACCGGCCGGAGTGACCCATCCATACCAACATACGTGACGAATCGAAAAATGGGACAACCCGGCCGCCGGGCCGATCTCGCCGACAGTCCGGATTGCGCGAATGTACCGGTCAGCCGATGGCGATCGTGCCGACGCTTCGCAGGTGCCTGCGTTTGCCTGAGAATACGGCCTTGATCGGTCCGGATTCGGCCGTCAGCGCGGCCTTGATGCGAGCCACGCCGTTCTGGACACGGGCCTGACCGAGATAGGTCTCACCCGCGAAAAACTGGACCGTGCCGTAAGCCGGTAGGTTCGCCTTGTTCACTTTCACCGCGGCGGCCAGAACGGTTTTGCCGGCGGGGGTCGTCATCGCCGATGCCTTCGCGAAGGTGGTCGTCGACAGGCTGCCGTAGCGGCTGGTATAGATGGCCTGAAGCTGCGAAATGATCGGCTTCGGGGCTCGTGTGCCGTCGGCATTGTTGAGCCCGTGCAGGCCCATATGAGGTTCGTAGACGTTCATCTGCTTCCAGGGCTGATCGAACGCTTCGCCCCAGACAAAGTAGAACGGCTTGTTGTTGACGAGTGTCGACGAAGCCTTCTGATACCACTGAATCTGCAGCTGATCCGACGCCCCGGGGCCGCTCGTGGGGAAGAACGATTCCTTGGCCACCACCGGGCCTGAAGTTTTGTTGGCCGTCTGAAGGAAGCCGTAGACGAAGCTGACGTTGGTCCACATCTGGTCGGGCGTGGAGGGCTGGCCGCCCCAGAGGAAATAGTCGATGTTCGGGAACAGCCAGTCGCCGGTCGCCTGGAGCTGCGCGGCATATTGCCCGTCGTAATATTGGCCGCCTGGCTCGGAAGTCGAAACCGGCTTGTTCGTCGCCTGTTTGACCTGGTTCAAGGCGGACGTCATCTGCGAGAACGTGTAACGGCCTTCGGCGATGCCTTCGTTGCCGACGACGAATGCGTCCGAGTAGGGCAAAACGCCGGGCGACGAAGCCGCGCCGACTTCGCTGGAGCTGTTCGGGTCGTAAATCCCGGCGATGACGTATTCGAACCCGACCGACTTGGCGATGCGGGGAATGTCGGCATAACTGCCGGCGATCGTGTAAGTCACCAGCCCGCGCCAGCCTTCGTTGTAGAGGGTCTGCATGTCGGTGCGGATCTGGGCTTCCGACGGATTCGCGTTGTAGGGATCGCTGGGGGAATCATAAGAAGGGGCGTAGTCGATCCAGTAACGCCAGGTCGTCAGCGAGTCGAAAAGAGCGTTCGCGGTCGAGAGAACCTCGCGCCGTTCGAGCGCGTCAACCCCGGGGCGGCAGCGTCGTGAGGCGGCTCCGGCGAATCGGCGACGGTTACGGGAACGTCCGGAAGTGAAGCGGAAAGCCATGGTTCGATCGATCCTGCTTATCGAAGTGCGTTTCGTTCGAATCGAAGAATGCGTGCAGACCGCAAGTCCCGAACGTCGAACTTCTCGATTCCGGGAGGAGCGGAGCTATCATCTGAACAGAACCGGACAACTGAGTCGAGTATGTCGAGAAATTTCGTCGTGAATCGTGGTGCCGCGACCTGGTTCGTGTCGCGGCGACAAAAGGCGAACGCAGGATCCAGGAAGAACGGTATTCCTGGATCCTCAGACGATCTCTCATTCCGGCAGTTTCGCCAGTTCTTCGCCGATCAGGTCCATCAAGGGCTTGATCGTCTTCTCGCTGAAATCGAACTTGCCGCCGGCGGCTTCGAACAGCTCCGGCAAGGTGCGCGATCCGCCGAGAGCGAGTGCCTGCTTGTAAGCCGCCACGGCCTTCGCGGGATCATGTCGATAAGCACGCCAGACTTGCAGCGCGCCGAGCTGGGCGATGCCGTATTCGATGTAGTAGAACGGATAGAGGAAGATATGCAACTGGCGGTGCCAGGAGTGATCGCGAATCTCCTCCAGGCCCGACCAGTCGACATCGGCCCCGAACCTGGCCGTGAGGGCCTTCCAGTCCTCGCGGCGGCGTTCGCGCGATGGGGTCTCGTGGGCGTAGATGGCATGCTGAAATGCATCCACCTGGGCGATCCAGGGCAGGATCAGCACGATGCCTTCCAGAAGCTGGCGATAGCTCCGCATCGTATCGGCTTCGTCGTAGAAAGCTTCCAGCTGTCTGGCGCCCAGCAGTTCCATGGACATCGAAGCCACTTCGCAGAATTCCATCGGGCTTTCGCGATAGGCCGCCGGCTCGTTGGCACGGCTGGCCAGGGCATGAAACGCGTGGCCGCATTCGTGAAGCAGCGTACGCAGGTCGCCGTCCAGCCCCACGGCGTTCATGAAGATGAACGGCACGCGGTCTTCTTCGAAGGTCGTCTGATAACCGCCCGGGGCCTTGCCTTTGCGGTTCGTGAGGTCGAGCAGGCTGGCTCGCATCATATACCGGAACTGGTCGGCCAGTTCGCCGTCGACCGCGTCGAGGATCGATTCGACGCCCGAAGCCAGTTGGGCCTCTTCCTTGAAAGGCCGAAGCGGGGGCCGGTTCAGAGGGTCGACACCCAGATCCCAGGGCCTGAGCGTTTCGATGCCCAGACGCTGGCGCCGTGATGCCTGAATCGTGCGCGTCAGCGGCACGACGCAATCGGCCACGGCGTTCTGGAACGCCTCTGCCTCTTTCACGCCATAATCGAACCTCTCGCGATTGCGGTAAGAATAATCTGTGAACGAGGGGAAGCCCGCTTCACGGCCGATTTCCACCCGCAGCTTGTGCAGGTCGTCGAAGAGGTCGTCCATCCTGTCCTTGTCACGCAGCCGCCGAAGGGCCACCAGCAGCCAGGCTTCGGCCCGGGTCGCCCGGTCCGGCTCTTCCAGCAGGGGGGCCATCTGTGCCGGCGTGCGATCGACGCCGCGCCACGGCACCGTCATCGCGCCGACCATCTTCTGATACTGCTGCGTCAGCTCGCTGACGCGCGTCTCACGGGCGATGTTGGCTTCGCGATAGAGCGCCTTGCGATTTTCCAGGGCACGGTCCATCAGGCGGAACCGTTCGGCCGGGAGGTCTTTTCGAAAGGGGCTCTCCAGGTACTTGTTCCGCAGGGCCTGGGCGATCGGTTTCAGGTGTGGCTCGATCTCGCGGACGAACGCCAGGTGGGCTTCCTCGCAGGCCGTATCGTCGGTCTTGAGCGTCATCTCGACGTATCGCTTGTTGCCGACCTGGGCCACGGCGGCATCCAGCTCGTCCTTCGCGGCCAGCCAGGCTGAGAGATCGGCGCCAGAGGCGATCGGCCAGTCTTCGAGCTTGCGATACCAGGGCTCGATATCGGCCCAGGTTTCGAGTGTGGTCTCCGCTGGCAACCATTGACGGGGAAACGCGACCGGTTCGTAAACAGTGCTCATGCTTGCTCTTGCGGCTCGTGCGGTTTGTGGGCTTCCAGACGCGCGGACCGAAGCTCGGCCACGCTTCGAAGCGTCATTCCCGCATGATAGCCTCAGACGAGCCCGCGCAACAACTCGACACCCGCCCTGGCCCAGGCATGGCCGGTTTCGGGTCGATACCGGGCCGAGCGATAGCCGGTTTCATAGCCGCCCTGCGCAAAGGCTTCGGAGGTCGGGATATAGCCCATGCCTCCGTTGGAAAGGCCGATCGTGCGGACGATCTCCAGCGGGGCATCGTGGCCAACTTCGCGTGCCAGTTCGACGAAGATCTCGCCCGGCATGCCCACGAGCCCCACGGGGCCCAGGCGCAGGGCCATGATCTTCGCCACGTGCTCCCGGTCTTTCGTTCGCCCCAGCACGATCGCGGCCGGCGCGAACAGACCATTGAAAGCCCTGGCCTTTTTCGGCTCTTCTTTCTCGAGCCGATAAGCATCATTCACGTCCGATTCAGGCACGAGGCGAAGCCGCGAGGGCACATCCCGCGCCGCCAGCTTCACGGGCAGGCCTTCGGAAACCTCGGCCTTGCCGAGAGCCTCCAGGGCTCCCGTGGCGATCGCCCGTCCGATCCGGCGCGATTCTTCGATCCCCTTTGCCTGATCTGCTCGATTGCGGTCGACGTGATTGACGTTGCCGCACGCGGCGTTCAGGAAGACCACATTCTGGCCGCTGGCCTTGCGGAATTCGTCGGCGACGGTCGCCGGATAATCGGCTGAGTAAAGCGTGCCGCCGACGATGTCCGGATGGATGCCGTAAATGACGAACGCGGCTTTCGCCTCAGGAAACGACAAAACCGTGACCGCCGGGTCGACCTCTCCGGCCGGGCCGACGACGCGGGCATCGTTGCGCGGGGCGTTGGTCAGCACGCTGCCGTCCCGCAACTTCGATCGGCGATACATCGCGGCGCCGGCGATCGCCGCCTGGCCGATCCTCAGGGACGTCGACGAGGCATTCGATGCGGCTTCGGCGATGCACTTCGCCGTGCGTTCGATTAGGCGCGTCAAGAAGTCGGCGTCGACGATCCCGGGATAAAAACCCGGAAACAAGGCCCCGACATCGGTCGTGAAAAACCGCGGCACCATCGGCCCGGTGTGGGTGTGAGTCGCATGGATCCAGACCTTCTCAGGCCGGATCTTACCGCCCGCCGCCACGGCCTTGCGGATGCGCTCGCACTCGTTCAGCCCAATCGCGACCAGGTCCAGCGCGACCACAGCCACGGCGTCGCCCGGGGCAGCCGAATCTGCGACCACGACGCACTTCGCCTGAATAGGATCGATGAAGCCCGTGGCCTTACGGTCTGCGAAATAACCCGGTATCGAACCGCCCAGCGGCGGTTCGAGATCGACGGCGGCATATCCGGCTTTGAGCGGCATGGCGAGATTCTCCCTTGATCGGTTCGAACGATCGATCGTATCGGGAAAGAACATGGACCGAAACCGGTTTCTCGGAGTTTTCCGCTCAGGCCGCCTGGCTCCAGGTCGCAAGGTTCCAGAGTTGGGCCATGCAGATTCGCCCGGATCCCTGGCCAGCCCGGATACGGCTGTGAATATCTGGATCGAAAAATAGACTATTTGGATCCCGAAAATCTATATGTTATGGTATAGATTAGGACGGGCGGCCCGGGGGCCAGGAGAAGAGGGATGTTGTCCAAAACGGCAGAATACGCTTTGAGAACCGTGGCGTGCCTGGCGCGTGAGGCCGATCGGGCCGAATCGGCCGAACGCCTGGCGAAGATCACCAAAGTTCCGCGTCGGTATCTGAACAAGGTGTTGCAGGACCTGGTCCGGGCGGGTCTGGTGCATTCGCGCCCGGGGCCGGGCGGCGGTTATGTTCTGGCCAGATCGGCCGATTCAGTCACGATTCTGGACGTCGTCAACGCCGTATCGCCGCTGGAACGTATTCGCCACTGTCCGCTGGGGCTGGTCTCGCACACGAGCCTGTGCCCACTGCATCATGAGCTGGACAAAGCCTACGCCGCGACCGAAGCCGGCTTCGCTGGCATTTCGATCGCGCAGGTGTTGCGATCGACGGGCAAGATTTTGCCCCTGTGCGAAATCGCAATGGATTGAACCAGACCGAAACCGTTCGGAATGCGAACGAACTCATCAGCCCGCATGCGAAAGACGATCACGAGAGGAAATCTGATGAAACCGGTTCGACTGGCTTTACTGGGATCGGCGATCCTTTCCGTGACCTTTTCGCGAACGCTCGTCGTTCATGGCGATGAGCCCGCTCAAGCCGGAACCGCGGCCGGGCCGCGAATTGCGGTCGAAAGGGCGCGTGACAGGGCTGAAAACATGCACGAGGTTTACGAAGCGACACTGGAAATGCTGCACCATCGCTATTTCCATCGCGACCGGTCTTTGCTACCCGCCCGGGCGATGGAAGACATCTTTGCCGACATGAAGCGGCGAACGAATGTCGAAGCCCGCTGGATCTCGGTGAATACCAAAGCCATGAATATCGATCACGAGCCGAAGTCCGATTTCGAAAAGCAAGCGGCCAAAGAGATCGCCGCTGGCAAGCCGGCTTTCGAAGCCTTCGATGCCGATGTCTATCGTCGAGCGACGGCGATTCCGCTTAAGGCCGGCTGCGTCGGCTGTCATGCCGGAGCCTTCGCGGCATCGTCCAAAACGCCACGATTCGCTGGTCTTGTGATCAGCGTGCCGCTCCATGGAGAATGATACGGGAACGGATCGACCGACGACACGACCACTGATCCGCAGAATATCCGCTGGACGTTGGTCGGCATGACCGAAAGACTGCATTCGAATGATGGACACTTCGAAATGACGAAACGCATCGGCTTCTCGCTGGCGATATCGATCGCCTTGATCTCGCTCAATAAAGCCCGCGGCGAAGAACCTCCGCGCAAACCCGACGCGCCTGCCGTCGCAACGGCGAAATCAACGAACCTGGGCAGATCAGTGGATGAGGCTCGCAGAGAGGCGGCACTGCTGCACACTGCCCTGCATTCGTCGCTTCAGGTCGTTCACTCGCGGTATTATCAGGAAGACGAAGGCCTTCCGCTACCTGCCGCGACCTTGAAAGACGTCTTCGCCGAAATAAAAGAAGCGCATGGCATCGAACTGCATTGGCTGGCTGTCGAAGGTCAGGCGATGAACACCGATCACAAGCCCCGTGATGCATTCGAAAAGGAAGCGGTCGAGTCTTTGAAATCCGGCCGGAGAGATTTCGAAAAGACGGAAAATGGCGTCTACCGCCGGGCAGGCGCGATCACGCTGGGCAATCATTGCCTGAAATGCCACGTCCCGGACCGAAAATCCACGCAAGACCGCACCGCGGGACTGATCATCGCGATTCCGCTGGAATGAATCCGGTGTCGTTCCGTGTGACGGGCAGACATTCGATTTCGAAGTCAACGATTTCGACATGAGAACGAAATTCTCAAGAGCCTCATATTGACTTATGCGGATATTCAGAGATTTCCGTGGATGAAGCTCGATGCGGGATGAGTCGGACATATCATCGCAACGTCTTACGAAAACGTCATCTTCTGCATTACGACGAACCACAGCGATCGCGATTTCGAACTTCGATCTTCGAAATCGACCTGGAAGGTCGAAGGTCAATCGTACAGCGCGAAACTCTGGGGAATCGTGCGCCAACCAATGGGACAGCACCCTGAATGGGAGCAGGAAATCCTGCATTTCCCAAGGAAATCGCGATTCAAGACCTGCGGCCTTGAAGGGCGCAAGTCATTTTGCATCTCGACCGCATTCACCGGGTTTCACCCGTTGCTATCGACACTCCGCCCTTTCAGGGCAAGTCTGCGGCAGGCAAAGCGATACGTCATCCATTCAGAATTGCCGATTCGGGTGCATATCGCATTCATTCATGAGATCGATCGCGGAATTGACGATGGACAACCCATAGAATTTCTTGACGAACCCAAGAGGCTTATGAGGCGGAACCAAGGGGCGGACAGGTGCTTTCGATGCTCATTGCGTGTCGCTCAGAAGGCGGACGATCGTTTCCGTCAGCAGTTGCTGATTCACAGGCTTGGTCAGATATTCGTCACACCCCACGTTCAGACACTTTTCGCGGTCCTCGCTCATGCTATGGGCCGTAAGGGCCACGATCTTGTTGCGATAACCGCTTTTGCGTAGTGCCTGGGTTGCGGCGTAGCCGTCCATGACCGGCATCTGCATGTCCATCAGAATCAGGTCGAACGGTTTCGCGAGTGCCGCGCGGAACGCTTCCTGGCCATTCAAGGCGATTTCAGGCTTCAGGCCCAGTCGGCTCAGCATGAATGCCACGACGCGGCGGATGTCTTCGCTGTCCTCGGCCAGGAGCACGCGGCCTTTCAGTTTGAGCAGGGGTGGTGCCATCGGCGGCGAAGCCCCTGTTTTTTCATGAGCGAGCGTTTCCGGCGTTTCCGGTCCGAGGCCGCCGTTTTTCCCGTACTCCAGGGGAAGGAACACGGGAAGCCGCACCTGGAAGCTGCTTCCGACACCGAATTCGCTTCGCACCTTGATCTCGCCTTCCATGAGTTCCACCATGCGCTGGGTGATGCTCAGGCCAAGGCCGGTTCCGCCGTATTTCCGTGTCGTGGTGGTGTCGGCCTGCCGGAACGGCTGGAAAATCAGCTTAAGTTGTTCCGGCGTCATGCCGATGCCTTCGTCTTTCACCTCGACGGTCATTTCCGCGAGGCCAGGCTCGGTCTTCGGCTCGATGGCGATCTCGATTTCCACGGTGTCGCCGGATTCAGAGAATTTCACCGCGTTGCTCACCAGGTTCAGAAGTACCTGGCGAACACGCGTCGGATCCATTCGAACGACTTTCGGAAGCGGGCCGCGAGCGAGGCTTCGGATCGTGACATTCCGCTCTTCCGCACGGACTTTCAGGAGGGAATCGACTTCAAGGACCAGTTGCCATGGCGAGTAGGCGACCCGTTCGATGTCGATCCTTCCGGCCTCGACTTTCGAAAGATCGAGGATATCGTTGAGAATCTCGAGCAGGTGGGTGCCGTTGCGGCGGATGGCCTGGACAGCCTGCGACGCTATGTCCGGAGACAGGTTCGAATCCATGAGCATGTCGGCATAGCCCAGAACCGCCGTGAGCGGCGAACGGACTTCGTGGCTCATGTTCGCCAGGAATTCGCTTTTGGTCCGCGTCGCGGCCTCGGCTTCGTCCTTGGCCCGTTCCAGGTCGGCCGTGCGCTGGCGAACGGTCAAATCCAGCTGATCCCTTTCGTGGCGCAAGGCTTCCTGAAGTCGCCGGCGATCCGTGATGTCCGTGACGATATTGACGACACGCGCCGGCTCGCCCGGAGGGGCGATCAATTGCAGGAATACCTCGACGGGTACGTCGTGGCCGTCCTTGTGCCTGTGTACCGTTTCGAAACGCAGGCTTTGCTTGCTGCCGTCCAGCAGCGGGGCGATCAGCTTCCGGAACTGCGGCTCCGGGAATTCCGGCTTGATTTCGCAGGGATGCATTTTCAGCAGTTCGGCTTCGGAGTAACCCACCTGCTCGCACGCACCCTGATTGACGTAAAAGAACTTCAGCTTCTCCGGATCGAACATGAATACGCAGTCGTGCGTCGCATCAAGCGTACTCTTGAACTGCCGCAAACTGGCTTCCGCCCGTTTGCGTTCGGTGATGTCGTAGCAGTATCCGAGGTAACCGTCGAAGTTGCCTTCCAGGTTGCTGATGGGCACACCGAAGTCCATGATCCAGCGATATTCTCCGCTGTGGTGGTGCAGGCGATATTCCATTTCGAACGCTTCACGCCGCTGGAAGCTTCCGCGGTAGATCGCGAGACATCGCTCCAGATCCTGAGGATGAACACCTTCCAGCCATCCGTCGCCTGTCTCCTCCTCCATGGTGCGGCCCGTGAATTTGAGCCAGGTCTGATTGAACCAGTTGCAATGTCCGTCCGTGTCGGCCCGCCAAACCAGGGCGGGCGCATGTTCCAGAAGGCTCAAATAGAAATCTCGAGCCCGGGCGATCGCTTCTGTCCGACGCTTGCGTTCGCTGATGTCCCGCCAGGTGGCGAGCAGATAGTCATGATCCTGCAGACGCACGTGACTCGCACGGACTTCCAGATCGACGATCGCACCGCTCTTGGTGCGATGCCTGGTTTCGAACCGCTCCGGCCCATTCGCTTGTATCCGATCGACGCGAGACTCCGTTTCATTTTCGGATTCCAGCGCTTCGAGTTCGGGAACTCGGAGTCGAGCGAATTCCTCGCGAGTGTATCCGAGCAGCCGGCAGACGGAGTCATTGAAGTCCACGAACCTGAGCGTCGCTTCGTCGACCAGGACGATTCCGTCCTCGGTCTCTTCGAAAAGCGTGCGATAGCGGACTTCGCTCTCACGCAGCTTTTCTTCCGCTCGCTTGTATTCGGTGATGTCCTGATTGATGCCATACAGCCGGACGATCCGGCCGTAATCGTCCCTATCGATGCCGCAAAGCAGCCTCAGCCAGCCCAAATTGCCATCCTGGTAGAGGAAAGTGTGTTCAAGCTCGATCGAATCCGTCCCTTCGGTCGATGTCAGGGCCGCTTCGATGGTCGTCGAAACGATCGACCGCTCCGAAGCCGGGATGAAGCGAACGGCATATTCGCTCGACTTCATCCGGTATCCGCCGACCGCTTCGGCCGTCGTGCGGAAGATGCGAAAGAAATTGTCGTTGAACGTGAATTCGTCGGTGGCCACGTCGTAAGTCCATGCGCCGGCCCTGGCTATTCGAAATGCCGTCGAAAGAAGATGCTCGCTTTCCCGCAGGCGCGCTTCCGCCCGCTTCCGATCGGTCATGTCGCGCCAGCCGACCAGGACGACCTGCTGACCGTCAAGCATCGACACCGCGCAGTTGACCATCATCGGGACTGTCACACCGTCGGAGCGCTGGTGCAGCCATTCGAAATTGTATGAGGTGGATTCGAGGATCTTTTTCATCGTATTCATGGCGGCCTGTCGCGAAGGCTGGCCGTCCGGCTGATACGGTGGCGAAAAGTCGACGACGGTTTTTCCGATGATCTCCTGCCGAGAACTCAGCAATAGACGTTCCGTCGCCGGATTGCAGTCCAGAATCCGGGCGTCCGTGATGTCGATGACGAAGTACGGATCCGGCGATTCGTCGAAGAGAACCTGGAACCGGGCCTGGCTTTCGGCGGTTTTCTGTTGCGCCTCGATGCGAATCCGCTGCTGGCGATGGTTGTCCATCAAAACGGCCGAAGTGTTGGTCAGGAACGCAAGTAGCTGCAAGGATTCGTCGTCGGGCTCACGGGGCTTCCGCCAGTAAAGCGATAGCGACGCGGGCGGCATTTCGTTCGAGCCGTTGATAGGAACGTTCCAGCAGCTGCGGAAGCCGAAGCGTCTGGCCACGTGCAGCCATGGCTGCCAAGCCGGTTCTTCATCGACGTCCGGCACGATGACTGGTTCGCCCGTCCGGATCGCCAAAGCGAAATCGATCGCTTCCTGCCCGGCCGGCAAGTCTCTCGTCGCTTCCGCAAAATCGGCCGACATTCCGCAGATGAGATTAATGCGCCTGCTGTCGGAACTGGCGGCGAAGATGGCCGCGCTCACATCCGGCCCGAAAATTTTCGGAATGGCGTCCGTCAACGGGCTCAGGATCTCCGCAAGGGCAGCGCCTTTGAGGGCGGCCTGAAATGCCTGACTCTGGGCCATATAAATGGCCTGACGCGACTTGATACCGGAAAGCGTCGCATTGTAGGCGTTCACCAGCCCGTGAATTTCGCTTCCGAGCCGTTCGTCGGATTCGATATCCGACTCACCGCCGGATGTGTAGAGTTGCCGCGCCAGCTGGTTAAGCGGTTCGGTGATCCTGAAATGGACGGCTTCCAGAACGACGATCAGGAACAATCCCAGTAGGGCCGCGATGGCAAGCCCTTGTGTCATCAAGGCACGCATGGCGAGCCGGGCCTCGTCGCCAGGCCGCAAAAGGATGACCAGGCAGCCCCTTTGCGGGATCAAGGCCTTGTATTCCAGATACGTCAACTCCACGGGGACGTATCTTTCCAGAATCCCACGAGACGAGATCGTCTGATGCACTTTCCGGCTGGCTTCATTGCATTTTCGCAGGATTTCCTCGCTGAACGTATCCGGGGGCAGATCGCTCAATTTCGTTTCGATCAGGGCATGCTTCGAACTGGCGACGACTCGACGTTCTTCGAAACTGATGAGATGAAGATCCTCGACTTCCGGATCGACCGCGAGATGCGTAACCATGCGCTGGATGGCCGAGAGCTGATCCAGGTGCTCGACGGCACCGACTGTGGTATCGGCGACCGTGTCCATTTTCCGATTCCATTCCGATTGGATATCGTCGGAAATCTCACGGTACAAAATGATGCCGACCAACAGAACGATCAGTGCGAACCCAGTCAGCACCGGGACCAGAAGACGCCGGGTCAGAGTGTTTCGCGTCGTCAGGACGGACCTTGGGATCATGGCAGGTCAATGACCGGGGCATTCGTCGGGATGATGCTTAGCGCTTGCAGATACTTCGCGGACCTGCTGATCGCCAGGTCGACAGGGCCACCCTTTTTCAGAAAAGCGGCCTGGTCTTCCGGAGGAATCAACTCAATGCCGTCGCTGAGGAATTGTTCGAATTCCTTCTCCGACATTCGCTCCCGCTGCGCCATCCGCTTGATCGCGTCTTCCCGGTTCGTCTTCAGATAGATCCAGGCACGGTTCAGAGCCCGGTCGAAAGCCGCAAGATCGGCAGCGCGAGTTCGCACTGTTTCGGTGTCTACAGCCAAAATGTCGATCACTTCGCCCGGAATTTGACGCGAATCGAAAAGGATATGGTTTTTACCGCCTTTAAGCAGTTCGACGGAAGTAGGCGGATAGGACACGGCCGCTGCGATTCGGCCGCTTTCCAGCTTTTCTTTCATCGCAAGCTGATGCGTCGGGACCGGCTTCACGTCCTCGAATTGCAATCCCGATATTTCGAGCGCACGCCCGAGAAGGTAAACGCCCAGCGAACCCACCTCGACACCGACCGGCTTGCCCTTCAGTTCCGCGACGGATCGAATACCCTTCGGCGCGATGATCATGTCCGCACCGTTACTGTAATCGAAAACCCACCACACCCGGGCGGATTTCGAGTCGTTGTTCGTGATGATGAACACGAGATCGATCGTCGTAACCCCGATGGCGTCGACCTTGCCCGATTCCAAGGCTCGACGTGCATCCGACAGCGAATCGTACTCGACGAGTTCGACCTCCAGTCCCTCGGCCCGGAAAAATCCAAGGGAGTGGGCGAGCGTCATGATCTCGTAACCCGGCCAGAGATCGATTCCGATGCGGAGAGGAGGCTTCGGGGCCAGGCTGCAACCGGTCAGACTCAGAGCGGCCGGCGACGCAATGATCGACCAGCATGCTTTCCTGAATAACGAGCGTCGCCCGAGGGGCGAAACGCAGCGACTGAGCCGGCATGAGTCAGGACCCGGACGGCCATCGAATTTCACCTGCGGCGTCGGCCCCGGATCAGGACCGCCGCGAATTTGGGTATGACGGCGATAATCGATGTCGATCGAACGTTCGAACGAATTCATGATATGCGGAACTCACCTCGAGTCGTGCAACAGGCAAGGCTGCCCGGCACCCGTAAAGTCCGGCTGGCCGTGCCTTTCGCTTTGTCGCTCGTACTCTCCCTGTGGGCGTATCGGAGTGCGGACATCGGTTGCGATCGACTCATTACGGAATTGGACGCTGCGTAGCGAACTTTCCGTGGAAACGAAGCCGGTCATGAATGGGATCGAGGTGGCGGATTTCATCGATCGGTCGCGCTCGCAAGTCGTACGCATCATAACCGGACAAGAACATAGGCGAAAGAGTCTGCAGCCTCTCAAGACCAATACTTCGGGTTCGCGAGGAATCCGAGCACTCCGTTACGGATCAGGCCGGAAGCTCATTCATGGCCGTCGGACTCTTGGATCCAGGCTGTGGCTTATGGGCACTCGCATTTTCGGCAAGAGGCTGATGACGTTCGAATCGAAGTCGTTCGGCACGTATTCTTCGTCGATTTTCCCGTAAAGGTCCCTGGCGTCGAAGGATTCTGGTACTCTGGTATCGCCGTCGAGAACGGTTGCGAGAATCGGGAGAGATTATGCTCATTCGTGTCGGGTGCAATCTGGAGTTCGAATTCCCTGAGCCAACGGCTTTGTTGACGATGATCAGCCTTCATCCCACGCGTCTGCCGACGGTGCGCGAACCGGAACGCTTCGAAGTCCAGCCGAATCTGGGTTCGGAGATGTTCTATGACGCTTACGGCAATCGCTGCCATCGTGTCATGGTGCCGGCCGGCGTGGTTGGATTTCGCAACGACGCCGTCGTCGTCGATAGCGGCCTGCCCGATCTGCAGATGCCCGGTGCTTGGCAGATCAATGTGCAGAATTTGCCGTATGAGACTCTGATATTTCTTTTGCCGAGCCGCTATTGCGAGGTCGACAGCGAGCTGAACGCCATCGCATGGAATCTTTTCGGTCAAACCGAGCCGGGATGGCCGCGAGTGCAGGCTGTCTGCGATTTCGTGCATCGCCACATTCGATTCGACTACATGCTGGCGCGGGCGAATCGGACCGCACTCGATGCGTATCGCGAGCGCATCGGCGTATGTCGCGACTTTATGCATCTGGCGATCACGCTTTGTCGCTGCCTGAACATCCCCGCCCGCTATTGCACAGGGTTTCTGGGCGACATCGATGTGCCGCTTTCGCCTGACCCGATGGATTTCAGCGCCTGGTTCGAAGTCTATCTTGGAGGCCAGTGGTACACGTTCGACGCCCGTAATAACATTCCGCGCGTCGGGCGCGTGCTGATCGGTCGCGGTCGAGACGCGGCGGATGTTGCCATCACGACCACTTTCGGCGTCAATCGATTGATGAAATTCGAAGTCTGGACCGATGTCGTCGAAGGCGGTTCCGGCGGTTTGTAACCAGATCGTTTGACTGACTTGCCGGATTCCGAAGGCGGAAATGCGAGGAAATCGATGTGCGATTGGTATTTCGCTTATGGCAGCAATCTTTGCGTGCACCAGATGGTCCAGCGCATCGGTTCGACCGGGCTCGCCGAACATCCGCCCCGGATCGTCCGGCTCCCTGATCATCGGCTTCTCTTTCAGGAAGTCGAATGCGGTGGACCGGCTTATGCCAATATCGTCAGCCCAGGGCCGGGCGTCATGGGCGTGATTTATCGGTTCCGCGAAGCCGATTTCGAACGGCTGGATCGATTCGAAGGCGGATATGAGAAACGTCGGGTAAATGTGATCGACATCCAAGGCGAAGCAATCGAAGCGATCGCATATGTCGTCGAAGCCCGGCCCGGACTTCGTACTGGCAGGCCCAGTGCGGATTATTCGAACCGGATCGTCGAAGGAGCACGCAGGATTGGTTTGCCGGAGTCATATGTCGATGACATCGTGGCGATCGCCGAATCTCATGGCGTATCCGCAAACGAGCGAGGTCAGCGCAATAAGCTGGAAGGCAGCGGCCCCTGAACGGGACTTCGAATGCCTTCGAGCTTGTCTTCGTGTGTTTCGTGTCGCAGTCGCATGTCCTGCAAAGCAGATATCCGCATTTCCCGAATTCTTGGAAATCCATCGAATATCAGTACCGGGCAAGTCTCTTTATGCGGCTGGGGATCGTGCGGCACCGAACGAATTCCCGTCGCGAAGAGATTCGCCCATGCAAAATGATGGCGTTTCCATCGTTCCGATGCAATTCTCGATCGATCGGTATCGAGCCTTTTGCATGGCCATCTCATCAATTTCGGCCGGACTTCCGGAATTTCATGCCATAAGCGATGCTATAGACAAGACTAGCGATAATCAGTGCGAAACCGGATTTCGTGACCGCATCATGAAGTCGAGCCGAGAGCGGCCGGTCGAATCGAACCCAGCCGAACACGCCCGCGGCAGCTGCGATCAGTGCGAGTGCCGCCATGATCACATGGCGTGTTCGATCATCGATCGTCTCTTGCCGATCCTCGAGAGATGGCTCAGGGATCTTTCGAAATCGATCGAAGAAAATCGCCGCGAGCAGCGGCAGACCCAGCGCAGAGCAGCCGTATTGCAGGATTTCATACCGTTTGATCTGTTGTCCGCCAATCGTGAGATCGACGACGTTCAACGAATGAAAGCGGCGTGTGCCCCAGCGGTCTTCGTGGGTGAACGAGTCCCAGAATCCATGCGTCGCCGCGCCGACGACGATCGCGATCGATGCCAGGGCAAGAGACTTTCCGGTCAGCGGCTCCGGCGGATCGACGAACGTTTCGAGCCGGTGGCGATGACCCGGCTGCAAGAGGGCCAACAGCGGCCTTGCCAGGACGAACCGAATGATCGCCATTGCTGCAAGGCCCAGAGGCAGGCAGACCGTGACCAACCCGGGGATCGAATGCGTCGACTGATAACTCGGCCCGAAATGAACGAAAAGAGGCAGGTCCGGGATCATGCTGCCGATCGCCAGAGCTGCGAAAGGTAATCGAGCCCGTTCGAAGGCCGCGATCGGCAGGATCGCAAGAACGTGGACTGGAGTGAAAGGCATGGCGACTCGTCCTCAATCCCGCTCGGAACTTCAAACCCCCGCCATCTTCGAAATCAAATACACGCCAAGGCCGACCAGGGCGCCGTCAGCGAGCGCGCAGGCCATCATCAGCAGGCCGAGCCTGGCGAGTCCGAGCGTCCAGCCGCGCCTGGTCGAATCGTAGGCCATCGTGCCCAGCATTTCGAACATCCGGAGCAGACAAACGACCGTGATCGTCGCCACGGCGACACCGATGCCCATGACGATCAGCATCACGCGTGTCGATTCCGAAGTGACCCAAAGCGAGAACGCGATAGCGAACATCGCGACGGCCAGCATCACCTGCCAGATGTTCATGGATCGCTCGGGCTAAGCCTCGGCCCCCCCTGTCAACGCGCTTTTCGGCTGTGACCTCTTGAGCCCGCCGTACCGACATTGAATGATAGTCGAAAACGCCACTTCGCGGCACGTGAATGTGCCCTTTCGCCCTCTGAGCGATTCGATCGATCATGAAAAAGCCGAAACACTTGCGTCCATCATGGCTGGCTTTCGCTTGTTTCGTCACATGGGTTTCGGCGTTCGGTCAGGCGCGGATCGGAACGCGAACGGTCGAGCCGCTCTTGAGAAATCTACCGCCTGGGATTACGGTCGCGTCGTCGGCCGAAGTCGATGCCAGGAATCGCGATGCGATCGGCCAGAAACTCGGCGGAAAAATCGAACGCCTGACGAATTCGACGATTCGTGTGCATGGCCGGCCGATCCAGGTGAACGTGATCGTCGCTGCTGACGATGGCTCCGCGGATGCTTTACTCGCGGCTCTCAATCGCATCAAGCAGCCGCCTTTCGTGGTTCGGAAGGGGCGAGAGATCGTCGAATACGTCGCGAATGACGAAGCCCTGGCTCGCAAGACGACCTGGGAGCTTGGCATCGAGCCGAAGCCGAAGTCTGTGCGGTATCGCGTCACGGCTGAGCTTGCGACGATCGAAAAGCCGGACGACATGGCCGCGAACCCGCTGTTTCAGGCCTGTGTCGAACAGAACCAGCGTGCTACGCCAGCGAACGCGGCGAAAATCGCCGAACTGTCGGAGAAATTCGCCTTCGGAAAATCTCTGGCGTTGCGAAATTCGCCGCAAGAGAGCGAAACGACCGTGAACATCGAACCCAGTCCGAGCAAAATCCGCGAAGCTGGCTCGATCAAGGTCTACGAATTCGGAAATCTGCCGACACGTCATCGGATACCTTTCGTCAAAGCCGTCATCGAAACGACTGTCGCCGGTGAGCAGGAAACGCGTCGATCGACACAGACCGAATTCGCGATCCGGCCTCCTGCTCCCAGCCTTCTGGCCGCCACGCCACGCTGGCCGGCCGACGATCCGAAAATCCGCGAGTTGGCGGCATCGATCACGGCAGGCAAAACGGACGATCAAGCGAAAGTGGCGGCGATTCTTGCCTGGCTGAAGCCTGGAAGAAACGTTAAGTACGAGGGCCAGACAGGATCCCGCTGGGGCACCTTGAAGGCTCTCGACCAGAAATTCGGCCACTGTTGGGACTTTTCGGATCTGTTCGTGACTCTCGCCCGTGCATCGGGCATTCCCGCAAGGCAAGTTGCGGGGTGGCTTTATGGCACAAGCGGCCATGTCTGGGCCGAGTGGTACGATTTCGGCCGGGGCTGGGTGCAGGTCGACCCGACAGGTGGCGGCCTGTTGCCGTGCGGGATTTACCACATTCCGTATTTTACGTCGGAAGACGGAGAGATGCCGATCGTTTACCTTTCGATGCCGAAGGTCGAAATCATCGAAACTCGTTGAAGTTTCGGGCGAACCGCTCAGGTTGTGTCCATGGCGGACCGCTGCTCGGTTGACGCCCGATCGTCCGTGAACGAAGATGAATGCCCGCCTGTCACCTGACCGGGCGATATCGCGGCCAATTCGTTCGGCAGCCTTTCCCGGCGTGCCGGCCACCGAATCTCGATCCTACCGAATACCGAAAATCTCATGAGCGCGACGCACAATTACAAGTTCACCTTCGGGCCCTGGAACATCAGCACCGGAGCCGACCCGTTCGGTCCGCCCGTGCGAGCCGATATGGCCTTCGCTGAGAAGATCCGTCAGTACAAGAAGCTGGGCTATGACGGCGTCCAGTTCCATGACGACGACATCGTGCCCTATGACCTTCCTGAAGCCGAGAAGCTGAAGAGGGCCGCCGAGCTGAAGAAGGTGCTGGACGACGAAGGGCTGTTCGTCGAAATCATCGCCCCGCGGCTTTGGGAAGACCCGCACACCATCGACGGCGCGTTCACTTCGAATTGCCCGAAGGATCGCCAATATGCCTTGGATCGCGCCAAGCGTTGCGTCGATCTGGCCAAGGTCGTCGACTGCAAGAATTACGTCCTGTGGCTGGCCCGTGAAGGCAGCTACATTCGTGAAGCCAAATGCGCCAAAACCGCCGTCGGCCGCATCGCCGAAGGCTGGAACGCGATCCTCGAACACGACCCTGAGATTCGCGTCCTCGGTGAAGCCAAGCCGAACGAGCCGATGGATCAGGCCTATCTGCCCACAGTCGGGCACATGGTCGGCCTGGCCTATACGACGATCGACCCGAAGCGGTCGGGCGTGCTGATCGAATCGGCCCACTCGATTCTGGCGGGCCTCGACCCGGCCGACGACATGGCCTATGCCCTGTATCACAAGAAGCTCTGGAGCGTGCACCTGAACGACCAGAACGGCTTGAAGTACGACCAGGACAAAACCTTCGGCAGCGCCGACCTTCGGCGTGCGTTCGACCAGGTCTGGGTGCTTGACAAGAACGGTTACGGCGCGAACGGTGAAGCCGTCGGCCTCGACGTGAAAGCCATGCGCACGACCCGGGCCGAAGAGGTGACCAAGCACCTGGCCAACAGCCGGGCGATCTTCGTGGCGCTGCTGGATATCGTCCGCGGCGTCGACGAAGCCAAAGTCAAGGAACTGCGCGACAATCGCCAGTACGAAGACCTGGATCTGATGATCCTCAAGGCCCTGATGGGTCGCTGATTTCGAATCGATGCGCCGGCGGGGCGGTTTCGATTCCGCCCCGATCGGTCGATTTCGAATGGTTCGAAGCCACGTTTCGAAGAACTTCGAACGAGTCTCAAGGGGGCAAAGCATGATTCGCATGATCGTTCGATGCTGCATGGGAGTTTCGCTCGCTTCGTGCTTGCCCGTCGGTATGGCTCAGGATGGCGCGCCCACCGCTATCGAAATTCGAGCTGCGGTGGTGCGGGCGATTCCCGTGATCGAAAAAGGCGCGGCCGGTTCGATGAAGGCGCGGCCGAACTGTTTCACTTGTCATAATCTGGGCATGCCGGTGCTGGCGGTCGCGACGGCTAGGTCGCGCGGCTTCGCGATCGACGAATCGCTGGCGAAAGAACAATTGCAATTCACCGCCGATTATCTCGAAGATCATCGGGACGACTTTCTGGCCGGGAAGGGGACGGGCGGTCAGGTGGCCACGGCCGGCGCGGCGCTCTGGGCTCTGGAAACCGGGGGCCGCAAGCCGGACGAAATCACGGCCGCCGTGGCTGAATATCTGCTGAAATATCAGAAGGACCAGGGCCGTTGGAAAATGACCAGCGATCGCCCGCCGACCGAAAGCAGCCACTTCACGGCCAATTTTCTCGCGATACGCGGCTTGAAAGCCTTCGCGACGCCTGAGCAGCGTGAGAGGGCTGAAATTCGCATCGCTCAAGCTCGCGAGTGGACGAAATCGACACCGGCGAAAGAGACGGAAGACCGGGTTTTCCGGCTTTGGTCACTGAAAATCGCCGGGGCCGGTGACGAGGAAGTTTCGAAAGCGGCGAGCGAATTGATCGCCACTCAGCGGCCCGACGGCGGCTGGGCACA
This sequence comes from uncultured Isosphaeraceae bacterium, assembly GCA_964608915.1. GTDB lineage: Bacteria > Planctomycetota > Planctomycetia > Isosphaerales > Isosphaeraceae > QWQI01. Next base: position 129,219 of record CAZSQA010000003.1, on the reverse strand, counting down.
GCGGGATGATATGGACAGCGACGCCTATGCGACAGGATCGGTTCTGGTGGCGCTTTTCGAATCCGGAACCATCAAGCCGGCGGATGAAGCCGCCGTTCGGGGCCTTAAATTTCTGCTCAAATCGCAACTGCCTGATGGGTCATGGCATGTGAAGTCGCGCAGCAAGCCGTTTCAGACCTATTACGAAAGCGGCTTTCCGCACGGCAAGGATCAGTTCGTGTCGATCGCGGCGAGTTCGTGGGCCGCGACAGCACTTGCCCTGGCATATCCGCCCCAGAAGTGAGACACTTCCGATCGCAAGCTCGCCGTCGACGAATGTCAACCGTGTTCGAAAATCGTTTCGTTCGACGAAGAAAAATGGGAGAATTCTATGGATCGGATCACGAAGCAGACCTGGCAGATGACAACGGTACTTGCGATGATACTTTCGATCGTCGTCCTCGCTTCGAAAATCCAGCGGGACGAAACGACGCATGTTGCGGATTCCGCAAGATTCGAATTTCAGATCGTCGAAAGCTACGATGCCCACTATCTTGGCGATACTCCTGCACATAAAGGGCGGCATGGCCTGAACGGGCGTCAGCCGTACATGGCCCTGGGCGATACGGTGCACCGTGGGGAGGAAATCATCGGCCATGTCACGAGTCTGATCTGGGATCGCTCGAAAGACAGTATGGAAGTGGAGTTTGACCCTGAGCCGAAAATCCGGATCTCGATAGGCGACACCGTTTGGATACCGATCTCGGAATTACCGCCGAAATGACTGTCTCCCAAGGATTCGAATTCGATAACGACGCACACAACTGTCCGGCTATAAGTCGAACAGCTCCAATTGGTTAGAGAAATGCAATTCTGAATCTTGTTTTTTCGGGTCACTCAGTGCCTGAAAAGTAGGGGTTTTCTCGAAAAGTGTCAGGCTCAGAATTTGCAAAATTTCGCTCAGGCTACGATCCAGTCCAAGTTCCATCTTGACGATGGCGACGATCACGTAAATGCTGATCGCAATCCATATCTGGACCCTCACCGCGTTGTCGCTCGTGCCGTAGAAGGACTTGATGCGAAGGTTCTGCTTGATCCACTTGAAAAACAGTTCGACCTGCCAGCGGGACTTGTAGAGCTGGGCAATCGTCAATGCAGGTAAACCGAAGTTGTTCGTCAGAAAGACGAATCGCCGGTCGTTTTCCTGGTCGTAGAACGAGATCCGGCGTAATTGGTCCGGGTACAGTCGTGCTGTCTTCGGGCCTGCCAGCATGATCGATTGGTCACTGCGAAGCCCCGTTGCCTTATCGACAGCACGGCGACCACGCCGGGTGAATTCGAGGCCGCGTTTGGCACGCGTGACGAAGTAGGCCGAACTCGACGTAAAGCGATGCAGACGCCGAAAATCCACGTACCCCCGATACATCACGTAAGAATGAGCCCGGTTCGATCGGCAGTTGATCCAGAATCCTGACATCGTGGGTTTTTCCGTTGGTAATCCGAATGAAACACGGGATATTGCCTCGCAGATCGACAAGCGTGTGCAGCTTGACCGCCCCTTTGTGCTGCCTGAATGCCGCCCACGGAAACAGGCTCAGGCAAAGATCGATTGTTGTGCTATCCAGGGCGTACACAGCCTGTTGCAGTTCGACGGCGATCGGTTCGTTCGCATAAATTTTGCGAGCGCGATCAATCAGCACCTGAGCGAAATCCGCGTAGATTCGCCAATCGTGCGTGCGGTTGGCGTCAGCCAGAGTGCTGCGGGAGATGTTGCCTCGAAAGCCCGCGTGATAGAGCTTGGGCTGCAAGGCTCGCAGGCATGTTTCAATGTCGCGCAGGCTCTCTCGGAATGTGAATTGTGCGAAGGCGAGGCAAAGAAACTGGTCTCGGCTGGAGAAGCCACGATGGCGACGATTCCCTTGATACCGTCGTACGCACGAGTCGAACTCATGGCGAGGAAGGAAATCCATGAGTTGAGCGAAGACGAGTCGACCGGGTTCCATGAATCATCGTCCGCAGTCTCGGGATAGGTCCCAGAGGCGGATTTTGACGACTCAACGAGATATCGTGCGCGCCCAAGAATCATCATAACCAACTATTTTGAATAAGGTTGCGTCGGGTTCTCAGATCAATGGCCGGACAGTTCTGATAGCCGATACCTGTTCGGCATATGTTTCGAATGCTGGACACTACTGTTTCAGGCTGACAGCTTCCTCCGCCGCCACGCGAGCACGCCGGTTTCTGCGGCGGCCCTTCGACGCATCAGGGCGAAGATGTCTCGGCCATGAGCTTTTCCAGGGCTTCGTCGAGGTCTTTGTCTCGCACGTTCCGGAATCGGATCACGCCCTTGCCGTCGATCACGTAAATGTCCGGGAAAGCATGAACGCCCCACGCCGCGGTGATCGGCCCGTGCGTTCCGCCGTCGAACCAGCAGCGCCAGGTGATGTCGCCTTTATCGATCGACTTGCGCAGCGTGGCCACATCGTCGTCGGTATTGACGCTGAGAGCCACGAACGGCTCGCCTTCATAGCGTTTTACGATTTCACGTTCGTGCGGATACATTGCCACGCATGGCCCGCACCAGTTGCCCGAAAAGGTGAGGAGGACGAGTTTACCCCGGTGTTCGTAGAGCGAAAATGGCTTGCCTTCGAAATCCTTGCCCTGAATATCGGGCGCAATTTTGCCGACGATCAGATTGCGGATCGCATAGATCCGGCCTCTGGCCTCTTCGGCATAGGTCAATTCGCCGTCGTATTTCGAATCGCCGAATCGTTCGGCCGTGATTTCGAAATCACGGATGGCTTCGGCTTCGGATTTCTCTGGGTCGGTCGAGGCGATGAGATTTCGCACCGATTCGACGCCTCGGCTTTCTTCCATCACCTTACGATAGCTTGCGTCCGATTTCAATTTCCGGACGTGGCGGGCCTTGTATGCGTGGTATTCGCCAAGCCAGAAGCAGGAGGCAGCCTGGTTTTCGACGCGAGAATTGCGTTCGAGAACGGTTTTGAGATACGTTTCGGAGATCGGCCAGTGAACGTAGTTCGCCACTCGGGGGATGATTTCGATGGCTTGAGGATCGTCAGGATAATCTCGAACAAGTCGCTTCAAAGCCCGTTCGGAATGATTCGAAGGCCCGGCGGCGGAACGTTTCACGACCATTCGCAGCGCCGGAGCGATGTCCTTGTCGCCGGGATGCGCATCGACCCATTCGAAAACGCGGTCGAGACACGGATACAAATCCTTCAGGTATTTCGCGGCAGCGGCCTGATAATCGGGCTGCCCTTTCGCGGCTTTCAACTCGGCGGAATAGCGCTCGACGATCGTTTCGATTTCCGCGCGGATTTCGTCGATTTTCAAGCCTTCTCCCGTTTCGGGCGGTTGTGGGTCGAGACCTGCCGCGAGGATGGCGGAACCGCTGAAAATCAGACATCCGGCGAGGATGAAGCGAATCATCGAACTTGACCTCTGAAAACGAGGATCGAAAGAAGCTTGATTCGATCATACGTCGTATCAGGGGCTGACGATAGCTTTGAGCCAGGGCGTACGCGGAATCATTCAGTCTTTGCAGGCGGCTGATCCGGCCTTTTTCGAAACTGCTGAACGTATTTGACGACGCCCCTCAGCTCACCAGGGTTCAGAGCTGTTCCAAACGCCGGCATCACGCCGTTGGGGCCGCCTTCGCGCACGATTTTCGTGACGGCGGCTTCGTCTTCGCCATATTTCCAGGGCTCGTCGACGAGGTTACGCGGCTTTACGGCCACGGCCATTGCGCGGGGGCCGTCGCCCTTGCCCTGAAGGCCATGGCAGGCGATGCACTGACGCATGTAGACGTCGTAACCCCGGGCCAGCACAGGGTCGGCCTTGATCTCAGGCGGCGGCGGGGGGGGAGGAATGCGCAGGCCCGTCCAGAGCATGCCGCCCAGTACGATCAGGCAGAGGATCACGAAGATGAAATAACGGGCCGGGCCGACTTCCGGCGCGGGTTGCGGAATGTCATCCGGCAGAGAATGTTCCGTCATTTCGGATCCAGAATCGGGAGGCCATGGGGCGATACCTGCACCAGCGTGCGGGCTGCGATGAGTCTAAATTTCGCGTTCGACAATTGTCAACGCGAGACAAGGCGGAGCGATGGGCTGGCTTTGGACCGCTTCAGGCTGTCTTCCGACGGCTTGCGGACCGAAGCAGGCCGCAGATCGCCAGGGCTGCGACGATGCCGGATGCCCAGGCGGAAGGCTCGGGGACGGGCGTACCCGTAAGCCAAAGCGAGAGATTCACGCCATCGGCGACCGGGGCCCATGACCCGAGGTCGGGATAGCTCGTCCAGCCAGCCATGTAATTGACGCCCAAGGGCCCGACAGGGGCGGCGTTCCCGGCCATCCCCTGCCAGGAAAGGGAGAGGTCTTCGGCGTTGGTCCAGACGACGATCGCCCGCGATGTGTTCGCGGGCAGAGTGAATGTGCAGATCGTGACGTCCGTGAAGAGAGTCTGCCCGGCTTCGGCCGAAATGACGCTCTCCTGTTTGTTCATGTCGGGGATGAAGGAGTCAGGCTTGTCGTCCGCCACGCTCCATAACTCGACAAAAATGTCGTAAGTGCCGGCATTTTGGGAGAATAGGCCGATCGTCATCGAGGAGAGATCGATGTCGGTGTCCGAATCGTTGGAAACGGTGACGGCTGACCAGTATGTGCCGGATATGTATCCGCCGGATTGAACGGAGGCGATGGTGCCGGTGCTCTGGGAGGTGTTGTCGAGAATGTCGGCCGCGATCGCTGGAGCCGTGGTACGCAATAGCGTTGCGAACGCGATGATGAGCAAGGTGCGTCGGGGCATGAGATCACACGAATTCGAGGGGCGGAAGTTCGGAAACGGGAAAGTATCCGTTTTGAGGGCATCTGGCACGACCGGCTTCGGAACGAAGACCCGAACCGTCACTTGCAAGCGCCTTTCAGGGGCGATCGCTCTTGCAAGGTCGGTTCTAACCGGTCCGGTCGAATACGGCAATCGTTCATCGGTCGATCGCCAGGAAAACGAAGAAAGCGAGTTGCGGAATCGAAACCCCGGGTGAAGGAATCGAACACGAAACGGCACTGGCGGCTTTGCGAGCGAAGACGCAGGCTCGAGATCGTTCGCTGCGTCGAATTTCCGTCAATCTGTCGAAGGTAATGGAGCGGAAGGGGATCGAACCCTCAACCTCAGCATTGCGAACGCTGCGCTCTCCCAATTGAGCTACCGCCCCATACACCCGATTATAATGAACGAAAAGGGTTTCGCAAGTGGAGCACTTCGTTTCGAATCCATCCTGAGCTGAATGGCATATACTTCAACCTGTTCGAATACAGAAACTTATGGCGTTTTTCCCAAGTCGTTCCTGTCCTTTCGGTTTCGACTGCGATGGCGGAAATGCGAGAGATGCCCGGTGGAGATTTCAGGGCGAATCGCATGAACGGCTGGGGTGATCGTAGGGGTTTTGATATGATCGTCTCATATTGCCGGATCATGCCCTCAATGGGCACCAGGACCACGCCCCAACCGGACCATTCCGATGCAGCCGTTTCGAGTCTTACTGCCGGTTCGTCGATATCTGCCCGTCGTCATCGTGATCGTCATGAGCGGGCTTGCCCAGGCCCAGGAGGCCGCAACGAAAGGGCAGAGGCCTGATCGAACGGTTGTGTCCGGTGGCGATGCGAAAGCGATCGAAGCTTCGGTCAAGCAGGGATTTCCGGCGGAATGGCTTGCCTGGAAACCGATTCCACGCGCCAATCCGGTCTTTCAGGGAGCCGGGGGCGATGCCTGGGACGCGAAAATCCGGGAGCGTGGCTGGGTCGTCCGCGAGGGTGACAGCTGGCGGCTCTATTACACCGGTTACAACGTGGCGAAGTCGGACTTGCGGATGCTGGGCGTGGCCGTTTCGACGGACGGGCTGCACTGGAGCCGACTGGGCGAAAAGCCGTTGATCAACGACCAGTGGGTGGAAGACGTGATGATCGTCAAACACGATGGCCAGTGGATCATGGTGGCCGAGGGGCGAGACGATGTCGCTCATTCGTTCGTTTCGGCCGATGGTCTGTCATGGCGCAGGGAAGGGCCGCTGGACATTCGGAAGGTCGACGGTACGCCGATATCGCCCGGCCCGCGTGGCACGCCATTCCTGATGTTCGAAAACGGGGCCTGGAATCTGTTCTACGAGCGGGCGGACGCTGGCGTCTGGCTGGCCAGGTCGCACGATCGCAAGGTCTTTACGAACGTGTCCGACGATCCGGTGATTCCGGTGGGCCCGTCGGTTTACGACAAGGGAGCGGTGGCCCTGAATCAGGTCGTCAAAGTCGGCGACAGGTTTGTCGCGGTTCTGCATGCCAACGAGACGCGGCCGTTCGGCCCTTATTGGACGACGACTCTGGCGATCTCGCCTGATCTGATCCAATGGACGAAAGCGGCGGCCAATCCGATCGTGGGCAACAACAGCTCCAGCGGCCAGTTCGTGCGTTTGCCTGCGGGCGGCTGGCGGCTTTATACGATGCATCCGGAAGTGCGGGTGTTCGAGCGGGCGAAGGATTGAACGAATCGTCGAACGAGTCGTATCAATCCGCCGTCAAGGACGAATCGGTCACGCTCCAGCCGCCGTCGAGCGTCAACGACGCACCGGTCAGCCCGGCGTTTCGCGGGTCGATGAGCGTCAAAATGGCCTGGGCACAGGCATCAGCCGAAACGGGGCCGGCCGTGAGGGGCTGCTTCGATCGCAGATAATTTTGGATCGCGGGGTCGTCAATCGCCCGGGCGGCCATCGGCGTATCGACCAGCCCCGGCTTGAGCAAGTTTACGCGGATACCTTCGGAAGCATAAGTCGCAGCGGCATTTCGGACAAGTCCTTCGAGCCCCGCCTTGGCCACGGCATAGCCGATGGTGCCGAAATGGCGTGGCGATGGACTGTCGGCCAGGACTGAGCCGATGACGGCGATCGAGCCCCGTTGGCCGAGGCGGTCTCGCGGGGTTTCCAGCAGCCTTCGAACGCCCCAGCGCACGACGTAAAAGGCTGAGTCGAGATTCAGCCTCAAGGCTGCCTGCCAGCCGTCGTCCGAACAAAGATCCGGCGGCCCGTCGCCGGCCTTGCGAGCCGAACCGCCGACGCTGTGTATGACGGCATCGAGACCGCCAAGTATTTCGCATGCACGATCGCATGCGTCCGTGCAAACATTCGAAATGGTCAGGTCGGAATGAATCGTGCCGTCCGCCGCGATCTCCGGCTCAGCCCTGGACTGGTCAGGCGGCAAGCCGATCGCGACGACACGGGCGCCACGGCTTTTCAGTGCTTGCACACAGGCGAGCCCGATGCCGCTAGTCCCGCCGGCGACGACCACGCGAAGCCCCGTGAATGAGTCCGCGGTCGTGCCGGTCGGTAAGCTCATGGGAGGATGTCAGGTTCAGTCGCGCACTTCGAAAATCGCTTCGATTTCGACAGCGATATGCCCGGGCAGGCTGCCCATGCCGACGGCCGAACGGGTGCCGACGCCGGCCTCAGGACCGAAGACTTCGGCCATCAGGTCGGAATAGCCATTGATGACTTTCGGATGTTCGGCGAATTCCGGCGTGGCACGGACCATCCCGAGTGACTTCACCAGTCGGACGACTTTATCCAGACTTCCCAGATTCTCTTTCAGGGTCGCCAGGATCGCCAGACCTGTCTGACGTGCGGCTTCTTTGCCGGCGTCGATGTCCATGTCGTCGCCCAGGCAGCCCTTGATCATCGTACCGTCGGTTTTGAGGGGGCCATGGCCGCTGACGTACAGCATATTGCCGACGCGAAGGGCGGTCTTGTACGTGGCGACCGGTTTCGGCGCCTTGGGAAGTTCGAGCTTGAGTTCCTGAATCTTCGCATCGGCGCCCATCGGATCTGGTCTCTTTCGGATTGCTCGGATTTCCGCCAGCCCGCGAACCGGTTCGCATCGGCATAGGGCCGGGGATCATGCTCGTCGGGCAGGCGGCGGCTTTTCATAGCCGGGCCGCGGCTCGACGCGTGATTGACGAATCGACAGATTACGCCATTCCCCTGCCGAATTCAACTCATCAGAAGGCCTTGAGAAACCGGCATGCGGAACCGCCGGATGTCTTCGATCTTGCGGGCGATCGTCTTAGGGGTTTTGTCGGCCGAGAAAAGGCCGGATTCGGCGAATTCCTGATCGGGGGCGTCGATCAGGTTGCTCCAGTGGATGGAACGGACGCTGGGCATCATGGCGGCCAGGCCCATGACTTTCATGCCCAGGGCGGCCTGGGAAGCCTGGTCGCAGCCGCCGGGCCATTGTCGCGGATCCGCGGCATGGCGTGAAAATCGCCGTTGCGAGCCTGTCGGTGTCGAATCGGGACCGCTGGGCACGGCGATGTCGAGGTGAAGGGGCAGGTTGATCTGCGAGTAAAGCTGAATGAGCCTGTAGATATCGAAAATTTCACGCAAATGGCTGCCGGGCGAGGGATAACCCAGAGAGAGTTCGAGATTCATGCCCGTGAGGCCGAGGTCGGCCCTGGCCAGCGTATCGGCCAGGTGCAGCGGCCCGAGTTCGAAGCCGCTGTGCGAAAGCCACTCGGCCCATGGGGCGGTGAGGTCGATGACCAGATCGGCCTCAGGCGCGTTCTGCATGACGGTCTGAATGGCTTCCATCGTGAGCTTGATCTGATGCTCTTCCGACAGATTGTTGACTTTCGCCATCGCCGGCCGCCGCACGATGTGCCAGACATGAACGCGGTTCCGAAGATTTCGTACGACGAATTCGACGTACTTGGAAACGGCCCTGCATGCATGGGTGATGTCGTGGTATCGATCCAGCCAGGCGGGCAGGGTATCCGGCGAGAAGTCGATCAGCGGGCCGCAGTGCACGGCCATGCCGCTTTCGTGGGCCAGGCGGACAGGCCCTTCCCATTCGGCCCAGTGAATGAGGTCTTCCTGTGGATTGACGGTCCGCCAGTTCGGGCTGATGCGGGCGATGTCGGCATTACGGATGACCCAGTCGCTGACCGGGTCGCCGGCCTTCAGGCCGCTCATGTTCAAGGAAAGTTTGTCCGCCAGGGCGGCTTTCGCTTCGTTCGATTCGAAGTGCCGCGCGAGGCGATCGTCGGCAAGCTCCATGCATTTCAGCAGTGATCGCGTCGCCAGAGCGGCGCAGGCTTCCGTGTCTTCACGCTTCAGGACCGCTTCCACGAACAGGGCGTGGGCTTCCAGCAGCGGCTCGGGGAGGAGCCGGGTTTCGTCCGCCGAACCGTCCTGGAAAAAGTGCCGCAATTCCGTCAGTCTGCCGCGGGCGAGTTCCAGAACGAGCAGATACGTTTCCTGCCGAGAGGGCAGCGTCGAGGTGCCGATGATGCATGGCTGGCGGCCGGGCAGGGCCCAGGGCACCTGAACACGCAGACTGTCGGTCGTCGCTGTGCGGCAGATCAGCAGGCCGTCCTCGACGTGTGCGTGCATCGGGTAAGGCACACGTTCGATATCCAGAACGTGTACGAACTCAGGGTCGAGCTTCCAGCCGTCACGAACAGGGGCGTCCAATCGAAATTTGAGAACTGCCATAGGTACGCCCGTGTCGTTCGAAGATCGCTTCGCCCATCCGACCGGAAACTTCGAAAGCGAGTTTCACGTCCATGCCATACGAAGATCGCGTCATTGTGGCACTTCCGTTCCGGTTTTTCAATCGTGATGGACCGGGAAAAGTTGCGCACGCTTCGGATATGGAGAAATCGAATGCCCCTCGGTTGGCGCTGGCGACTCAAGGCAGGCACTGACATTTTTTTCGACCCGGGCTGGCCTTCGGGCACTGAAATACGTTAAGAGTTCGCTGACGCGATCGATGGCGACTGGGGCGGCATGCCGTTTCGCCCACGATCGCGCCGAGCACTCGTCCCAGCGACTTTCCCTTCGCAAATCCGGGGCTTTTCAGGCCCGTTCCGGTCGATCCCGAGGCCCAAACGCCATGTCCGCTCGAATTCTTATCGGCGCATTGCCCCTGCGACACCAGCCAGGGACGTTCCGAACCATGTTGCTCGATGCAGGTTTCGTACCGGTCGACCCGCCTCCGCACGAAAATTCGGGCGAACTCTCACCGGCCTGCGTCGCCGACCTGCTGCCCGGCTGCGACGGCATGATCGCAGGATCGGAGCGGCTCGATGGCTCGTTGTTCGCCACTTGCCCGAATCTTAAGGTCATCGCCCGGACCGGGGTGGGTTATGACGCCGTCGACGTCTCAGCCGCCCGCGAGCGGGGGATCGCCGTCACGATCACCCCGGGAGTGAATCAGGAGAGCGTCGCCGAACAGGCCTTCGGGCTGCTTCTCGGACTGACGCGCCGTATCGTCGTCAACAGTATCGACATTGCCGCAGGCGGATGGAATCGCACCATGCCGATCCCCATCCGTGGCAAAACTTTAGGGTTAATCGGGCTGGGCAGGATCGGCCAGGCCATGATCCCTCGAGCCAGGGCTTTCGGCATGACGGTGATCGGTTACGACCCGGCAGCCGCGCCGGGGGTCGCGAATTCCGGCGTGAGAATCGTGAGTCTCGACGAAGTCATGACCGCCAGCGACGTCATCAGCCTGCATGTGCCCATGACGCCCGTGACACGACACCTCGTTCGAGCCGAGACGATCGCCCGCATGAAGCCGGGCGTGATCATTCTGAACACGGCCCGGGGCGGTCTGATCCGTGAGCCGGACATGATCGAGGCTCTGCGCTCCGGTCAAATCGGCGGAGCTTGCCTGGACGTCACGGACCCCGAGCCGCCGCCGGCCGACAACCCGCTCAGACGTATGCCGAACGTGATCGTCAGCCCGCACCTGGGCGGGATCGACACGATGAGCATGGACGACATGGCCACGATGGCGGCCCTGTGTATCGTCGAGACGCTCCAGGGACGCGTGCCGGCGGAATGCCTGGTGCCGGAATTGAAGTAAGTTGCGTCGAAGTCGTGGACGCCGAAAGCACAAAATCGAACCGGGGCGATCGCACGAGTCGATCACCCCGGCGTGTCGAATCAAGTGTACCGTTTACGTCAGACCGAGAAGCTCGAGCCGCAGCCGCACGATTTGGCGACGTTCGGGTTCGAGAACTTGAACCCGCGCTGGCCGAGGTCGTTGGTCACGAAGTCGATGACCGTGCCGTCGAGGTACGGGTCGAATTTCTTTTCGATCGCCAGTTTGACGCCGAAGAAATCGGTGACCCGGTCCTTCTCGGATATTTCGCTGTCAAAATTCAGGTCGTATGAGAAGCCACTGCAGCCGCCGCCCTTGACGCCGACCCGCAGAACCGTGCCATCGGGCACGCTCTGTTCGCCCAGAATCCGCTTGACTTCGCTGGCGGCCGTTTCCGTCAATGTCACTGGCATCGATCAAGATCCTCCGAATCAGGAACATGGCACTCGCTCATGGACTTGCACGGTCCGGAGCGTCATACCTGAATTGTAACGTCGCGAATCGAAACGTCAAAGCTTTCCCGCCGGCCCGTACCCGGAACCGGGGATCCGGGGCATTTTCAGCGATCGTCGATATCCCGGCGGCAGCGATGAGGACGCCGAAAATCGAAGCCGATCGGTTGCAAGCATGACGGGGACGTGCGAATATCCCCGGCTGTGCGACGAACCACATTGCGTGGCTGATGACGAAATCGTTCGAAGTCAGAAAGATCCATCGTACGAATGTCGTGCGGCGGCTGACGAACCGAACTTTGCCCGGACGCGCCGTGTCAGCGGCACGGACCACAAACGTGGCCGCCACAATTTTCAGGAGAATCCGAAGATGTTGCGAAGATCTGGCCCGGTGAGTCTGCTCGCGGTTTTGGCGATCGGTTTTCTGGCGGTCGGCACGCGGGTTTCGGCCGACGAGAAAAGCCATCGCGCGGCAGCCGAGGATTTTATGAAAGCGGCGGGAATCGAACAGACGTTCGACCAGATCATCGATCAGTCGATCGAACAGCAGGCGAAAGCCAATCCGATGCTGGATCAGCTCAAGCCCGTCCTCAAGAAATTCATGAGTCGACACTTCAATTACGAAGCATTGAAGGACGATCTCATCAAAATCCACATGGAGGAGTTCACGGAGCAGGAACTCAAGGAAATCTCGGCATTTTACCGTACTCCTGTCGGACAGAAGGCCGTACGGAAGATGATCACGCTGCAGCAGAAGAGCTCGGAACTGGGCATGAAACGGGTGCAGGACAACATCGGCGAGCTCCAGCGCATGGTGGTGGAAGAGCTGCAAAAGGGCAAAACCAACCCACCGCAAAAATGAACGGTCGCTTACGGCAGAGGCGTCGGGGTTCGCTCGAAGTCGCCGCCGAACGCGCGTTCTGCGGCGCATCGGCGACGAACGTCAGATCGACAGAACCTGTTCGGGAGACAGCACAAGAATCGATTCGAAGCCGACGGCTTCGACGTCGTTTTTGACTTTCGCCCAGTCGGCGACAAGCACGGTCAGCCATTGTTGCGGGCGGATCCGCCGTGACGCAGCGTCGTGCACTTCGTCCAGCGTGATCTTGCGGAATCTGTCGGTCTGTGCGTTGGCGTCGGTGGCGGGTTCTCCGGCGAGCCATGTATCGACCAGCCTGCGAGCGACGGAAGTGCATGTTTCGTCGTCGCGGGCCGTCGATTCCAGACGGTTGCGGCGGGCGTTCTCGAGTTCCGAGGGCGTCAGGGGTGTCTCGCCCAGCATGGCGAACGCTTCATGGCGCACGGCCGCGATCGCCTCGGCGCATCGATCGTGCTGGACCGACGACGCCACAAGATAAGCCCCCGGCACGGCTCTGCGGGTGTCGAATCCGCTGCGAACGCCGTAGGTCAGCCCTTTGGTCTCTCTTAGAACGTGGTTCAGCCGAGACGTGAATAACCCGCCGAATGCGAGATTCCAGAGAATCAGGGTATCCCGGTCGGCGTCCAGGCTCGACATACCTCTCTGCCCCAGACGGATCACGGCCTGTTGCAGGCCGGGCTTGTCCACGACGATCAGACGGCTGTGCTGCTGGCATGATGCGTCCGGAGCGGAAACGTCTTCCCGCGCGTCACCTTCCAGGGGCGCAGCCATCGCCGCAGCCAGGGCCGAGGCTTCGTCGATGACGGACGACTCGTCGAAATCACCGACGATCGCGATGTGCAGTCTGTCCGGCCGGTTCAGCCGGCCATGCAGAGAGATCAGGTCGTTCTGGCCAAGCGAGGCCAGGCTTTCCGGGGTGCCGGAAAGAGGCATCCCGAAGCGGCCCTCCGCCCCGAACAGACCACTGAGAAACGCACGATGGGCGAGACTCTCGGGGCGATCGACTTCGGCCTTCTGGGCATTGATGAGCCGGTCGCGCTGACGTCGCCAGTCGGCATCCGGAAACGACGCTTCCCGCCAGATTTCGGAAGCCAGTGCCCAGGTCGGGGCCAGCCCTTCCGCCGTAGCCTGAAACAGCAGGTGAAATCCGTCCCAGTCGGTGTCGGGTGAGATACCCGAGCCGAGCGATTCGATCGCTTCAGCCAGCTCCGGGCCGCTCCGCCGTGCCGTGCCTTCCATGATCGTCGAATTATGGAGCTGGGCAGCGCCTGATTTCGGAGGCGCGATCAGTGCCGGTGCGGGCATGGCCGCGATCGTACCTGCGACTACGGGCCAGTCGCGCCGGGGCAGGAGCCAGAGCGTGGCGCGGTCGCTAATGGCGACTTCTCGTGGCTCTGCCAGGCGATGTGATTTGGCCGGGCCTATCGTCACGCCGGCGGCACGGTCCGGCTCGACGGTGACCCGTTTCTGGGGCGCGACGAGAATCGACACCGAAGGGCGTTCGACGAGGTAGCTGCGTGCGGCCGCCGCGACGGCTTCGGGGGTGACGTCTCGATAACGGAGGGCGTCGGTCCAGAGTCTGTCCGGATCGCTCGTGAACAGGTTGAAGGCATTGAGCCGGTCGGCCACGCCGCCGAAGCCGCCCATCCGCTCCAGGCTGAAAAGGTGCGAAGACCAGCGGCGGCGGCGAATCCGTTCGACTTCGTCCGCCGTCGGGCCTTCTCGGGCGATTTCCGCAAGGGTCGATTCGATGATCTTGCGGGTTTCGTCGGCTGAGGACCCCGGGGTGAGCGTGACGATTACGGAGAACTGGCCGGCGAGTTCACGCGACCACTGACCGGCGGAAACGTCCTGAGCCAGGCGGGTTTCGACGACCAGCTTGCGGTAGAGCCGACTGGTGCGGCCGCTGGAAAGGACATCTCCCAGAACGCTCAGGGCCGGTTCGTCGCCCGTAAGTTGCCGCACGGTCGGCCAGACGATATGCAGCCGTTCGAGAGTGACCTTGTCACGCATGACGATTTTACGGTCATCATGCAGCACATTTTCGGCGACGTCAGGCACGGGGCAGCGCACCCCGGCCCGAAACCCTCCGAAGTAGCGTTCCGCCAGGTCGAAGGCTTCTTCCGCATGCACATGGCCCGCGATGCACAGGCTGGCATTGGCGGGCACGTAGAACTGGTCGAAAAAAGCGACGACCTCACCGCGCGAGGCCGCGTTGACTTCTTCCATCAGCCCGATCGTCGTCCACGAATAAGGGTGGCCATCGGGATAGAGTGATTCAGCCGAAATGCGCGAGACCATGCCGTAGGGCTTGTTGGCGTAATTCTGACGATATTCGTTCGTCACGACCCCTTTTTGGGTTTCCAGACGCTTGTCGTCGAGGGCCTCGACCAGGTGGCCCATTCTGTCCGACTCCATCGCCAGTGCCAGCTCCAGAATTTCGGCCGGGATGTCTTCGTAGTAATTGGTGCGGTCCGATGATGTCGACCCGTTCACCCCGGCACCATACTTCTGAAGGTGCTCGAAGTAATCGCCGGGATAATGCCTGGACCCTTCGAACATAAGATGTTCGAAAAGATGCGCGAAGCCGCGCTGGCCGGGTTTTTCGTTCTGGCTGCCGACGTCGTACCAGAGATTCACGCTCGCCATGGGCGAACGGCGATTGGGGCAGACGATCACCTCGAGGCCATTTCCGAGCGTACGCTTGATCGATTCCCAACAAGGTGCCTGAGGAAAATCCATGGTTCGTCGTTCTCACTCCATTGGCGGGATCGGCCTTCGTTTCGCCAGTCCGGGTGGCAAGTGTCGGGCGGGAATGGTCCGAGGCCGTGCGAATCGCTACATTATCCGAAGACGGCCCGATCGTGCGAGATCATTCTCCCGCTGGCCGGTACGCCCGAATCCGAACCGTTCACCGAACCGGCAACGCCATGAACCACGAAGCCCCCGACACGGAACGACGCCTCGAATCGATCGACACCCGGTGCGTCCGGCCGGAACATATCCCGGAGCCGTCCACCAGGCCGCTCGTGCCAGGGATCGAATGGTCCGTGGTCTATGAATTTCGTGACCTGGATCATATCGATGCCGTGTATGGCGGCTCCGACCATGGCTATGTTTACGCCCGCGACGGGCATCCCGGCGCGGCCAGGCTCGCGGCCCAGGTCGCGGCACTCGAAGGTGCCGAAGCCGCCGTGGCCACGTCCTCGGGCATGTCGGCAGAAGCGGCCCTGTTCCTGGGGCTGCTGCGGCAGGGCGAGCACGTCGCTTTGGGCAAGGGGCTCTATGGACGGACACAGGTTCTTGTGGCGCAGGAGCTTGCGAAGTTCGGCGTCGAACATTCCATCTTCGACCCCTGCGATCCCGAGACCTGGTCAGAAGGATTCACGTTCTCCACCAGACTTTGCTTCGTGGAGACGATCACGAACCCGCTCGTGCGCGTGCCCGACCTGCCGAGGCTGGCTGAATTCTGCCGGAACCGGGGCATACCTCTGGCCGTGGACAACACCTTCGCACCGCTCATTGCCCGTCCAATAACGATGGGGGCCGCATTCGTCACGCATTCCGTCACGAAAATGATCGCCGGCCACAGCGATGCCACGATCGGGGCTCTCGCAGGTTCGGAGCTATCGATCGTAGCGATTCGGCCCGCGGTCTCCAGCTTCGGCATGACGGCCAATCCGTTCGAATGCGCATTGGCTTTGAGAGGCATGGCCACGCTGCCCTTGAGATTTCGGAAAGCCTGCGACAATGCTCTGGAGCTTGCGCAATTCCTGGAACTTCACTCCCAGGTGGACAAAGTTCATTACCCAGGGCTGAAATCGCATCCCGATTACCGGATCGCCTCGCAAATTCTCGATGGCGGCTTCGGCTCGATCATGACGATCGATCTCGGCAGCCGGGAGGCCGCCAACTCCTTCATTCAGCGTCTGCAGGGGCGCATTCCGTTCGCTCCCAGCCTGGGCGACGTGATGACGACACTGAGCCACCCTGTGACGACCAGCCACCGGGGGCTGACCGAACCGCAGCGTCTGGCATTGGGTATCACGCCAGGGCTGGTGCGGCTCTCGATCGGTATCGAGGACCCGTCCGACGTGCGCGCCGACTTCGAAAAGGCTCTCGGGTTCTAAGGCGGTTCAGTACGATATACGCTGAGTCCGGATCGCCAGGAATTACGGCGGATCATATCCGCCGGGGTTCCAGGGGTGGCAGCGGCAAATGCGTTTAAGGCCCTTCCAGGCGCCACGTATGGACCCGTATTTCCCGATCGCCTGAATCGTATAATTCGAACAGCTGGGATGAAACCTGCAAACCGGGCCGATCAGTGGGCTCAGGGTTTTCTGGTAAATCCGGATCGGTGCGATCAAAAGCCAGGAAATGCAACGCGAAATTCCGTTCATGACGTCTCATCGCCTGGGGGCGTCTTCGCGACCGGTTCGTCGCCAACGGCGTTCGGCCCTGACGGTGAGTCGGCCGGAACCTGTTTTTCATCCAGGAATTTGCGTTCGGCTTTGGGGACGAGTTTTCGAAGTGAGGTGCGAAGTCCCTCTCGAGTCAGTTCACGAATTTTGGGTCGGACGACGATGTCGAGCCCGCCGCCGAACCCCGGCCGCTCGAGACGGAAGGCTTCACGGATCAGGCGTTTGACGTAATTGCGTGCGACCGCTCTTCTGAACATTTTTTTGGCCACGCCCAGGCCAAGACGATGCCAGGCAAGACCGTTCGGGCGGACGTGCAGCGAAATCGTATCGTCAGACACGATCTTGCGGACCTGAAACACGCGGGCATACGGGCCGCCGGCGGGCATTCTGGCGAATTTGGGCAGAGGGTATCGATCGGACGGGCTCGGGACGATTCGAGTCGGAGAATCTCCGTTTTCGCCGGGATCGGGGGCGACCGGCGGGTGATCGTCACATGCCGATTCGGATGTCATGACTTCGATTCGTCCGTTTCCGGACCGGAGTTCCCGGGCTCGATTTCTTTCAGCGATTCCGCCGGAAGCCGGCTTGGGCGGAATTGATCACGAATGACGTGAGCCCTGCGCCGAAGATGCCAAATGGCCAGACCGGTGACAGCCGAGATACCAGAGAGCACGACGGCTTCCCAGAGGATCAGGGCCTGAGCGGCCCGGCGGGCTCTCAGGCGATTCTGGAGTTTGGCCTGCGTCATTTCCACAAACTCTTACGCGGGTGCGTGTCGAGTGCCGAGGCGATTTCCGCGATTCTGGCTTTGGTTTCCTCGTCGAGCGATTTGGGCAGGACGATTTTCGTCACGACGTACATGTCGCCGGCGAGTTGGTCGCCTCGGGCGGGCACGCCCTGGCCTTTGAGCCTGAGCCGCGCGCCGCTGGAAGTCCCGGCCGGGATCGGCACGGTTTTGACGCCATCCAGCGTGGGCACGTCGATTTTGACTCCGAGCAGAGCTTCGTTCACGGCGATGGGGACTTCGATCGTCAGGTCACGTCCGTCGAGCTTGAACCACGGGTGAGGTTCGACGGTCACTTCCACGATCAGGTCGCCACGTTGCCCGCGTGGGGTCACGACACCCTTGCCCCTCAGGCGAAGCTTCTGGCCGCTGGTGGTGCCGGGCGGAATCTTCAGCGTGAGGGTTTCGGTCTCGCCGGAATCGAAGGAGATGTCGATCGACGTTTCGCCACCTTTGACGGCCGTCATGAATGGAACGTCAATTCGGGCGTGAAGCGGTTCGGCACCTGAACCGCCAGCCGTCGAGCCGGCGGCGCGGCCATTTTTCTTGCGGGATTTTCCGCCCCGGACTTTCGAAAGGATTTCTTCGAAAATTCCGCCACTGTCGTCAGTTTCGAAACCGGCTCCGCCAGAGGGTCGCGAATGCCCTCCACCCATACCGCCGAGCAGGTCGTTCAGGTCGAACTGAAACGTGCCGCCGGTCTGATCCGTATTGAACCAGCCGCCCTGGCCTGGCCCGAAGCCGCCAGCGCCCGCGCCGCCGAATGGGCCTGCTCCTCCTCCGGGCGGGAAACCGCCTGAAGCGAATGCCTTGCCGAACCGGTCGTACTGGGCACGCTTGTCCGCATCGCCCACAACGTCATAGGCTTCCTGAACCTCCTTGAATTTGGCCTCGGCCTCTTTCTTGTTTTCGGGGTTCAGGTCGGGATGGTGCTTCCGGGCCAGACTTCTATAGGCTTTTTTGATCTCGTCTTCTGTCGCGTCGCGCGATACGCCGAGTATTTGATAGTAGTCCGAATCCGGCATTTCCGTACCCCGTGGAGAACCGATGGTGGGCGATGGCACGCCATATCGTACAAGATACAGGACAGTTCGCCACTTTCGCGAGATCAATCGTAAGATGAACGATACCGGAATTCCCCAAATTCGACATGCATGCGTGTATCTCTGGGCGCACGACGCCTCACTCAGTCGTCGTTTGGCATGGCGATTCGAGTGTCAGGGTATTCGCGTCGAGAACCAACGGATCGACGGCCCCTGGCCGGTCGCTGACGATCCCTTCGTCGGGCAAGCCGCTCATGTCGTCGACCTGGGCTGGGACGAAGCACAGATCGAAGCCGGCATGGCCGTCGTTTTTCGGCTCACCGATTCGGAACCGGGCGCCTTCCTGCCGGTGCCCGTTTACGTTCTCGCACCATGGTTCGATGCCGGTTCACGTCCGGCGTGGGCTGAACTGGGGGTGCGGCTCGTACTGGACCGGACGACTCCTCCTCCGCAAGTGGCGGATCTCGTCGTGGCTGATGTCGCGAGCGGGTGAACCGGTCACGGTGCGAAACGATCGACTTCGCTCGCTGTTTTGCGATTTGACGTATTCTCTTCAGAGCATTAAGGTTAGCTTTTGAAATCGATCCGGACGGCTTTTCCGGCGAGTTCTCGAAGGTATATAACAGCGTCATACGATTCGCATGGTCGCGACACGATGGCACCGCGGCCAACCCCGAGAACGTCCGAACCGAGTGCCGGTCTCCAGCAGCGACGGCGGAAACGCCGGAAAAGCAAGAACATGGCCCACGCCCTGACACAAGCCGATGTGGTTTCCGCCCTTAAGGGTGTGAAGGACCCTGATCTGAACCGTGACCTGACCGATCTGGGCATGATCCGCGATATCGTGGTGGGCCCCGATTCGGTTCGATTGACGGTGAATCTCACCACACCGGCTTGCCCGCTCAAGGAGAAGATCCGGGGGGATGTCGAATCCGCTCTCCGCAGCCGTCTGCCGGCTGAAATCCGCACTATCGAAATTCAGATGACGGCTGAAGTCCGCGGCAAGGGCGTGCGCGAGAAGGGCGACATTCCTGGCGTCAAGAATGTCATCGCCGTCGGATCGGGCAAGGGGGGCGTCGGCAAAAGCACCCTTGCCACTTCGATCGCCCTCGGTCTGAAAAGCTACGGCTCGAGCGTCGGGCTGATGGACGCCGACATTTACGGCCCATCGATCCCCCACCTCGTCGGTGCCTCGGGCCGGCCCATGGCCAAGGGAGACCGCATCCAGCCGATCGAAGCCTCCGGCATGAAGGTCATGTCGATGGGCTTCCTGCTGGAACCCGAACGGGCCGTGATCATGCGCGGGCCGATGCTGCATGGCGTCATTACCCAGTTCCTGCATCAGGTCGATTGGGGCGATCTCGATTATCTCGTCATCGATTTGCCTCCCGGCACGGGCGATGTGCCGCTGACGCTGGCCCAGGCTTTGCCGCTTACGGGGGCGGTGGTCGTGTGTACGCCGCAGGCCGTGGCACTGCTCGACGCTGTGCGGGCGATCACGATGTTCCGTCAGTTGAAAGTGCCGATTCTGGGGATGGTCGAAAATATGACCGGCGAAGTGTTCGGCAAGGGCGGCGCCGCAAGAAAAGCCGAGGAAATGGACATTCCGTTCCTGGGCGATGTGCCTCTGCTCACGGCAATTCGCGAGAAAGGCGACGCCGGCAACGCGGCGGCCGTTTTCGACGAAAATGCCGCTTCACGAATGCCGCTGTTGCACGTCGTCGAGCGGCTCGCGGCCCAGATCAGCATCCAGAACATCAAAAAGCCGAAGATGCCCAAGCTGGAAATTCTGGGGTGATCGCCGCATCCGCGGATCGTATCTGGATTCGTTTCGCGATCGGGCCGGACGCCGTTCCGGCTCGACCGATCGCTGCTACGAACCGAGCGGCGTGGCGAATGGTGACGACTTTCGCAGTCGTTCCGTATGACTCGCGGAAACGAATCGATACGAAGAATATGACCATTGTTCGACATTGAGCTGTTGGTCACGCTGGTAATCACGATTAAGATAGTAAGGATCAGGGCCGAAATTCTTCGGTTCGAAGTCGATCGATATCTTTCCGCAGGTGGCTGAGGTATTTTCATGGCCGAACCGCCCGGAATCGAGGCCGCAGAGGATTCGCCGGAAGATCCGTCTGTCGCCGATGCGCCTGAAGGGCCGATCGTCTCGCCTGACGATCTTGCGGATCAGGACTTTCGCAGCAGGCGAATACTATCCGATCTCATGGCCCTTCTGGCCAGTGCGGTCGTGCATGTCATGATCGTCCTGCTCAGTCTCTTCGTTTATTTGAAGGTAACTCAAGAGAGTCGGGGCCCGGGTTTCTCCGCAGGCACAGGCGGTTTGGGACAGCCGCTCGAAATCCAGCGTATCGAAGGTTTCGACGAAAACCTGAATCTCGAAAACGCTCTTGCCGTGGACTCAGTCACCGAAACGGTCCCTTCCGAACGGCCGGTGATGGAACCCGAGGTGACGCTGCGTCAGCCGGAGGTGCGTCCGGACCTCGTCGGAGCGGTGAAATCCGTCGAGGCGAAGGTCACTCTGGAATCGCTTGTGGCCCGCCAATGGTCGAAGGCCGCATTATCGTCGCGGTCTCCCGGTATGAAGGCCGCCCTGCTGAAAAGCGAAGGGGGCACGCCGGAGAGCGAAAAAGCCGTGGCCCGAGGCCTGGAATGGCTGGCTGAGCATCAGAGCGAAGATGGATCCTGGAGCCTTTCGCCCGCGAGCAAATGTGGGCATGCCGTCTGCGGTTCGACGATGGCAGAATCACCGGAAACGGCTACGGCTCTGGCTCTTCTGCCGTTTTTAGGCGCCGGACATTTCCCTGGGGAAGAGGGCCCCTACGCCAAAACGGTCGATCGGGCGCTAAGCTGGCTGCAGTCACGAGTCGACAAATCGGGCAGGGTCATTCCGAACAGTGCCCCGACGCACTTTCACATGTATGCGCACGCCATAGTGACGATCGCCCTGTGCGAGGCGACGGCCCTCAAGCCCGACGGAGAATGGGCTCCCGCGGCCAAGAGGGCGGCTCAGTACATCGTCAATTCCCAGAACCGCGACGATGGCGGCTGGCGTTATTTCCCTGGCCAGGCAGGGGATACGTCCGTTTACGGCTGGCAGATGATGGCTTTGAGGAGTGCCCGGATCTCAGGCATGACGGTGCCCAAGACGACGATGACACTTGCACGCCGCTGGCTGACCGCTTCCAGGGCCGCGACCGACGGCAGTCTTTTCGCGTATCAGCCTGGGCGCCCGGCAAGCCCTGTGATGACGGCCGAGGCGCTCCTGTGCCGGCAATTGCTGGGCGATGGTCAGAAGGCTCGTGGGATGGGCCGGGGGACCGCCGCGGTGATGGAAAGCCTTATGGCATCACTGGGCAACCGCAATTACTATTTCTGGTATTACGCCACGCAACTGATGCACAACACGGGCGGCAAAACGTGGTCGCGCTGGAACCTGATCATTCGTGAGAAGCTTATCGCCGAGCAGTTCGTCGGCCCTGAAGCAGGCCATGCCGCAGGCAGCTGGCAGCCGACCGAACCTGCGATGGACCGCTGGGGCCGTACGGGCGGTCCGATTATGCAGACGGCGCTCGGGCTGCTGACGCTGGAAGTCTATTACCGGTATCTGCCGATGTATCAGGTTACGCCGGACCCTGAAAAGTCCGAGGAAACACCTCTCGCCAGGCCCGCCGACGATTGATCGGCGAGCGTCATGCGGAGTGACTCGAAATCACTGACGGAACTTAGCGCTGCCTGACGATCGGCATCTCGTTCTTGTAAACGATCATGACGTCCAGCCCCATGCCTTTCGGCGTCGCGGCCTGCGGCACGGCGTAGACGAGATCTCCCTGGCGAAGCTGATCGATCGTGCCCACGACGATCCGGGTCATGTTGAACGAGCGCCCGTTGGCCGGGGCGACCTGAAGGATCTGGTTCGAGGGCGTCCCCAACATCAGGGGCATGATGTTCACGACCGGCGCGACCATGTACGTCATCAGCGGCATGTTCTGCATGGCGACGGCTGGCTGGCTGGGATACATCGACCAGAACTGGTTCATGGAGTCGAAGCCGAAGGTATAAGTCGCGTCATATTGCCGCAGAATTCCGGCATCGGTCGGTGTCAGGAAGCTGGGGGTGACGAAGCTGCGCGCAGCGCCTTCGTAGACTTCGACGTTGTCCGTCAGGATGACGTTCACCGAAGGGCTGGCGCCTTCGACTTCGACGAGCGCCGTGGGTGAGACCATCGAGGGCTGAATCGGCCAGCGCACGATGAATCGCCCCAGCGAATCGCCCGAAACCGGATACTGGCGGCCATCGGCCGTCTGCAGTACGACCCATTTGGGAGTCACGCTGAGCACTTCGGCCCAGCCTGGTCCATCGAAGCCGAAGACAGGCAGGTCCGCCCCGCCTTGTGCTTGAGCCCGGTCCGCGGACAAGGCCGATAAAGCCACGCACATGACGATCGAAACGATCTGTCGACGCATGCCCCAACTCCGGTCTTCGAAGGCCATTCGATCGAGCTACGGAAACCGGAAGTCGGGCGGTCGGCGCGCGACGGTTCCCGCCAGCATCTTGCTTATCACTCTATCGTCGCGGGTTTTCTTCGTTCGGTCAACTGGATTCGAACACAATCGGAATCGCTTTCTTCACAATTCACCGCGGCCCTTTCCCCGACGTGGCAGCCTTTTTCAGCCGAGATGGCCGCACGGGTTACGAATTGCAGGGCGTCGGAGATTGGTCGTTCTCAGGTCGATCCCCATCGGCTTCAGAAATCGGTGACCATCTGGAGCATGACGATCGTGCCCGATTGGCCGATCCGATACGGCGTGAGCACGTTGTAAGCCGGCGAGCGATTCACCTGCATCGCTTCCGCCGACATCCGCCAGTTGCGGCTGCCGCGAACGTACCAGTTCGCGCCGCCGCCATATTCGTCGCCGCTGCCGAAGGGGCCTGCGACGAGCGACGTTTTGGCATAGATTTCCAGCTTGCGGGGAACGAGGGCGTAGCTCGTCTGAAGGTACCCGCCCGAATCGTAGACGCTTTTCAGGCCGGGCAAAGATCTGTCGGTGCGGAAGTTGTTCAACCAGCGAAAATACCATTCGCCCGAAAGGCTGAAACCGCGATATTTCAGCCCTGAATCCACGGAAATCATGCGATCGTCCGTCGCGAGCAGGTTCACGCCCGGAGCGAGAGCCCCCGGAGCGAAGATCGGAATGCCGTCGGAAAGACGCAGCACGGTGTTTTCCGGATTCTCCAGAAGCGAACCCAGAAGGGGTTCGCGGTCCTGGCGGGTGAATAGACCCGAACCACCGAACCGCAGTGCAGGGCTTTCGTGAAATTCTTCGTCGGAGAAGCCAGGACCGAACGAACCCAGCGGTTCCCACCAGACCGAACCGGCGTAGCACATTTGAGTCGAACGTCGATCGCCGAGCTGATCCAGAGAATTCATGGCGTTCGATATCATGCCGTAATAATGCATATCTGGCAGAGGTTCGCCCGTGATCCAGACGCCAGGGCTCATGCTTGGGCGGAAGAACGTGGTGGCCATCGAGCGGTCGACGCCCAGCGTGTTCTTGAATGATTCGAGCCATTCCCGCGAACCGGGCACTTTGTTGAACCCGCCGTAAAGGCCGAATTCCTTGGTGAACTGGAACCCGATCACTCCGAGAAGATATGTCACGTTCACGGCGGAGGTCGTCGCCACGATCATCGAATATCTCAGCCGGGGATCGATCGCGAAACCGCTGAACCCGATATAGGCGCGATTGACGTCGAACGTGCTGCGATTGTCGACGGCGATCGGCGTTCGCAAGTTTCGTGGCTGCCATTGATCGACCTGGCTGGCGAATCCCGTGTACCGTTCCTGGGTCACGATATTGAGCTTCGCGGCGAACGGCGTTTTATTCGGGTTTTTCGGCGCCACGATCACGAAGCCGTTGTCGTACCGCCCTAAAAGAAAATCGCCGGGCATTTGCCCGACAGCGCCGGGGCTCGGCCCCAAATCGCTTTTCGGAAGGGGTTGAATCACGGGTGGCCCTTGAGCGTCACCGCCCGCCGCGCTGCCCGGTATCGCCATGGCGGCACCGGCGGATTGATCAGGGAACTGCGACAACGCGGGAGATGACGGAATCGTCAGCTCAGGCGGCGAAAATCCTGGGTCAGCCGGAACGGATTCGACGACGACATCCGGGTGTGGGACCGTGTCGATATGCGTTACTTCACCGGGCATTACCGGCAACTGTCCTGCGGTGGAAGGCGAAACGGGCGGACTTCCCGCGAGGGGACGATCGTCCGACGGACCGGATGCCTTGTCCACCACATTCCTGACTTCGGCGTCCTTCGCAAGGGATTGGGAAGCAGGGGCGGATTTCTCTTCCAGAGCGCGAATTCGCCGGACGAGATCCAGGTTCGTACGGGCCAGTTCTTCGTTCTGGCTTTTCAACCGTTCGAGGGCTTGCATCTGCACCCGGATTGCCTGAGTCAATTCGCGTATGTCGGAAGGTTCGATCGCCTCGGATTTTCTCTTTAGAGGCTCCTCAAGCGGGCTCTTGTCAGCCTCGGCGGGAGCCGATTCCGCGGGTTCGCCGCGGTTTTCCGTGGCATGCGGATTCTGTCCAGCGATCAGGGCGAGCGAGACGATCGCGAAAAAACAACGACGATCGGGCAACCGCCACATTCCAGAGGCCCAGTTCCAGGCAATCGATCTCACGGCAATGCCTGGGGAACTCATCCGATTCGGGGCTCCGCGTCGTTCGCCCGTATCGAGCGCATGATCCGTGTTTTCTTTCGGATAAGCTATTCATCGGTATGAGACGCACAATTGTTAAGATATTCGGATCATGACGATCATCCGGGCAGAATGTGCGGGTTCCGGAATGCTGTTCATTCGAGCGATAACGACCGAATCATGGGCAATCGCAACGCGATCATTCTCATGATCGCCGGTCTTCGCCGCGAATGCCGCATCTGGGAATTCCGGCCCGTAAAGTCGTCGGTTCTTGCAACCGCTGAAATTCGAGGTGCCAGCAGCATCGAACGTAAGTACAATCATGCTGTTGTCTGCGGTTCATGACTGCGGAATGGGTCGACGGGAAGTGGCGCAGCTGGGCCTTGCGAGTGCGGGACGCACCAGAGCATGAATACGACGCCTCGCGAAAACTCCGGAACCGATCAGTGGCCGGTCCGTGAGATTGACTCGAAATCCGGCACGTTCGATCCTGCGATCGGCCGTGTGATCGGCGATTTCAGGATCGAAGCGCCACTGGGCCAGGGGGGGATGGGGACGGTTTATCGCGGACGGCAGCTGAGCCTGGACCGTCTTGTCGCCTTGAAGTTTCTGAAATCAGGCCCGGGGAGCGATCCGAAGAGCATTGCCCGGTTCGAGGCTGAAGCCCGTGTCGCTGCGGCCCTGAATCACCCGAACATCGTCGGGATTCTCACGCTGGGGAATTGCGACGGTCTGCCCTTTATCGCCATGGAGCTCGTTCCAGGCCGCAATCTCGGTCAGATTCTTGCCGACAGGAAGGCCGCTGGCCTGGGCCCTCCCGAACTTGAGGATTGCCTTTCCATCATGCGGCAGGCGACGGCCGGAATTCAGGCCGCGGCGGAGCTGGGGCTCGTTCACCGGGACATCAAGCCCGAAAATCTGATGCTCACGCCTCGGGGTGTCGTCAAAGTGGCCGATTTCGGGCTCGCCCGCGACCTTCGCCCCGGAGCCGGTTCGCACACGGAAACCGGCTATACGCTTGGCACGCCTCTCTACATGAGCCCTGAACAGGTTCTGGGA
Organism: uncultured Isosphaeraceae bacterium; assembly: GCA_964608915.1. Lineage (GTDB taxonomy): Bacteria > Planctomycetota > Planctomycetia > Isosphaerales > Isosphaeraceae > QWQI01. Next base: position 102,928 of record CAZSQA010000003.1, on the reverse strand, counting down.
AGATCGACCGACGCCCGCAGCGACATTTATTCCTTGGGGATGACGTTTCATCATCTGCTCACGGGCAATCCGCCGCTCACTGCGGAATCTCCGTATCTTTTAGGAATGAAACAGGTTCAGGAGTGCCCGAGGGAGGTCCGGTCGCTCCGGCCGGATTGTCCCGAGGCGATCGAACGCCTGGTCATGCGGATGATCGAAAAGCGGCCTGAAGACCGGCCCGAGAGCGCCGCGGCGGTCGCTGAAGTCCTGAGCCGATTCGATTCAGGCAATCCGGCTTCAGGACTTGCTTCGGGGCTGAGCGCGGACGGGATGCCCCCGATGGGATCCCGGTCAGGGGCCGCGACGGAACCCATGCGGTCGCCGATCGATATGGGAATGGATACGGAGCTGGCACCTACCGAGGTGTGGCGTCCGCGAGCGTCTCTCGTCACTCGACGTGGTTTGCTGGCATGGTTCGGGCTGACGACAAGTCTGACGAGTGTCGCTTATGTCACCGGGAGAGGATTCCGCCGGCGTCGCATTCGGAACGGGCTTTCCGTCGAACAGAATTGGCCACCGGGTTTGAACCTGGCCGACTGGTCGCGCATTCCACGCCGCGAGTCGCCCGAAAAGCAATACCGTCATGCACTTCTGTGGTCGGATGGGGCGGATCGAATCGCCGCATGGCTGGCCGTGCCAGGTTATTTCCCGGAGGATCCGGATTGGTCATGGCGGGCGTACGTTCAATTGTCTTCGTATCTCGTGAGCACCGCGGATACGGTTCGGCTGGTGCTGATGAAAGAGGGGCTGGCGCGATGCGGGATGGGTGTGGCTTTCGACCATCTGGCGGAAGTCATCGGGGCGGCGATCGACGGCGCGGAAGGGAACGAGATCGGCATGCTCGAAACGCTGCACCTGCATGTGAAGGAAGCGATGGATCCTGCTCTGGCCGGGCTGATCCTGACGATTCTGTCGAGTTATCGGGTTCGGGCGGGGGAAGACACGATCGTCCCCGCACGCATGAACCGGCTTCAGGCACAACTGCTGGAGATTTTGCGGATCGACCCGAAGATTCGTCCGGTAGCTCTTCCTCAGGCTGGCGTCAGTCGCTGATTCGTGGGTATTTTTTGGCGACGCCCGATTCGCTTCCGATCCGGCGTTATGGTATAAAAGTCGATCGATCGTTCACCTCGGGGCCGAGTCGTGATGATCGATTCGATCGAATGGGGCACGGACCAGACCACCATGGCTTACGTGAAGTTACTGAATCAGACAGGCGTAAAGGAATTCGATCTCAACGACATGAAACTCGTTGGCGGTCCGAAGGAAAAGAAGATCGGCCGAAATGCCGTCGACGGCATTCATACGATCGGTATGGGCAGTAGCGGCTGGCACGGGGCGATTCGATTCGACGGTCGCAACTATACGATTACCGACGAAGGCAGCAGAAACGGTACCTACGTCAAGCGTCGTCGAGGGGTCCCCGTACGCGAGGAACGGCTCGTTCTGGATCGCCCCTATGTGCTCCAGCATGGCGACGAACTGGAACTCGGCCGGCCCGATCACTCCGGATATCTCGACCGGATCAGGTTTTACGATGGCCCGATCGAAATCGGCCCGGACAATTCCTCCGCCGTCGAGAACCCACAGGCGGAGATCATCCTGTCGGTTCTGGACCGCACGGATTCGGACAATCTCCGGGCGGCCTTCGACGGGATTCTGAAGATCTCCCGCACGCTCGCGACCCATCTGCAGATCGACGAAATGGGCAAAGAGCTGATGGAGCACATGCCTAGCGTGTTCTCCAAGGGGCAGCGGTTCATGCTGTTCGCGACCGTGCCCAACACACGTTACCTTAGGCTTCTGGCCCGTACGAGCAAGGGCCGCCGCAGGATCCTTTCGAACGACGACGATGACCCGACCTATTCGAAAACGATCTATCGGCAGGTCGTGGAAGAACGCAGCGCCGTGATCTACACCGACACGGGCAATCAGAACATGGCCGCCTCGATCATGGAGATGGAGATCCGGTCAATCATCTGCGCCCCTGTGGAAGCACCGGACGGCCGAGTCCTCGGCATGCTCCAGGTGGACGCCGATCAGCGGGACCGGTTCATGAAGAGCGACCTGGACGTGCTGAAGGTGATCGCCCAGCAGGTCGGCGCGGCCATGCAGATGGCCGAACTGCACAGCATCGCCGTCTCTCAGGCTCAAAGCCAGGCCGAAATGAAGCACGCGGCCGAGATCGCCTCGATGTTTCTGCCTCGGAGGGTTCCCGATGTGGAAGGCTTCGAGTTCTTCGCGGATTATCAGCCCTGCGAGGAAGTCGGCGGCGACTTTTACCATTTCACGACCGTGGACTCCGACCGCCTGGCTATCGGCGTCTGTGACGTCGTCGGCCACGGGGTGCCCGCGGCGCTGATCATGGCGAATCTCTCCGGCGAATTGAAGAACATGATTCTCACGCGGCGTGACCCGGGCGAGACTCTCGAACAGCTGGACGCCGTTTTCACGCCGATCCTCAACCCGCCCGATTCGCTGAACGTGCGATTTTTCACGATCTCGCTGGCGTTTCTGAACGTACGGGACGGGACGATGGAAGTCACCCGCGGCGGCCACCCGTATCTCGTGATACGGCGAGTCGACGGCACGCTGGAATTCCCGGATCGTGAAATCGGCGGTCGGGCGATCGCACTGGATTACGGCGACGATTTCAAGGAAGTGAACTACTTCGAAAAAGCCACGGTGAAACTCCAGCCGGGCGATGTCGCGGTCTACTACAGCGACGGCGTGATCGAGGCCGACGACATCCACCGCAAGCCGTTCGGCGGCCTGGAAGATTTGCGGATTTTCGGCGATGTCGTCGCTCGAACCTCAGGCGGCCCGAAAGCCGTGGGCGAAGCCGTGATGAAACGATTCAAGGAATTCACTGCCGGGGCGAAGATCAGCGACGACGTCACGCTCGTCTGTTTCGGCCCGAAACCCGAATTCCGCCCGGCCAGCGCCTGATCCCTATCCATCAGCCGGCCAGGTCATTTCCGTATCTACAGGTTTCTGGATTCATGACTCTTCGTGTCGGTGACCTGAAACTCGCCCCGGGGCAGGACGAAGCGGAACTGGCCGAGGCCATCGCCCGTCGGCTCGGCTGCGGTACGGACACGATCCGGTCGTGGCGGATTCTCCGCAAAAGCCTCGACGCGCGCCGCCGCGACGACATCCACCATGTGTATTCCGTCGCGGTCGAAGCGCCTGATTGGGAATCCACACGCGCCGATGCCGTGAAACTGCCCCAGGGTGTCGGTGCCCTGGCCGATACGCCCTTCGAATGGCCCGCGCCCGGTGTTCAGCCGCTCGAGGCTCGACCTGTCGTCGTCGGCTCCGGCCCGGCTGGCCTTTTCGCAGCCTATATGCTGGCGATCTCCGGCTTTAAGCCGATCATGATCGAACGGGGCAGGGACGTCAAACGCCGCGTCGCCGACGTGCGTGCCTTCGACGGCGGCGGACCGATCGATCCGGAGTCGAATTACCTGTTCGGCGAAGGCGGTGCCGGTACGTTTTCCGACGGCAAGCTCACCTGCCGAAACACCGGCCCGGACGTCACTCGCGTCCTGGAACTGCTCGCCGAATCGCACGGCAAGCCGGAAATCGTTTACGAACACCGGCCCCACCTCGGTTCGAACCGGTTACCCCTGATCGTGCGGACATTGCGCCGCAAGATGGAAGCCGCCGGGGGCGAAGCCCGCTTCGACTGCCGAATGGAGGACCTGATCGTTACGGAAGGCCGCGTGACCGGCGTCGCCACCAGCTCAGGCTTCATTCCCGCAAGCGTCGTCATTCTGGCCATCGGTCACAGCGCCCGCGACACTTACGAAGTTCTTCTGAACCGGGGCGTGCCGCTGCAGTTCAAGCCCTTTCAGATGGGTGTGCGTATCGAGCAGCCGCAGGCCGCCATTACACGGGCACGCTACGGCGAAGCTGCCGAAACTCTGGGGCTGGGTGCGGCGGATTACAACCTGGCCGTGCACGCTGGCCCGCGCGACCTGTTCACATTCTGTATGTGTGCCGGCGGTTATATCATGGCTTCCGTCAGCGAGCCGGAGCACTTCTGCACCAATGGCATGAGCGAATCCTGGCACGACAGCCCCTTCGCCAACAGCGGCCTCGTGATGACTATCGGAGCCGACGACGTCGGTTCCGACCACCCGCTCGCCGGCATCGCCTACCAGCGTCGTGCCGAATCGGCCGCGTTTCGATTGCGTGGCAGCTATGAAGCCCCGGCCCACCGCGCGGCTGACTTTCTCAGGCATCGCCGATCCAAAGGCACCATCAAAACCAGTGCCCCACTGGGTGCCTTCGCGGCTTCCCTTGCCGACTTCCTGCCGCCCGTGATACTGAAAACGCTCGAACGGGGGCTGCCGATTATGGATCGTTCCCTGCGAGGGGCTTTTCTGAAAGAAGCCGTTCTCGTCGGCCCGGAAACCCGTGGCTCAAGCCCCGTGAAAATCCCCCGTGACGACCTCACCCGTCAATGCACAGGCATCGAAGGCCTTTACCCGTGCGGTGAAGGTGCGGGTTACGCCGGCGGGATCGTGAGCGCTGCCGCCGACGGACTCCGGTCCGCCCGAGCCGTCGTGTCGGCGTTCGCACCGCCGAAATGAAACCTGATCCGGAACGAGTTTCCCGACGCGATTGATTCGAAATCAAGAGCCGGTTTCGAAATTCAGCGATTCGTTTCGCGATTTGACATGGATTCGTTGCTATCGTATTTCACGCTGTGTCTGGCCCGGAAGAGGTGTGGCCTGGGTAACCTCCTGTCTGGCGTGCGGGCCAGGCTGAGCAGAAAAGGTGCAGGGCCGCGGTGACGAATCTGGTCGACCGAGGCGAAGCCGGCGTCCATCATCATGTCCCGGATCTCCCGGCCCGATGCATGGTGCACGTTACCTTCCACCGTCGCCACGCAAATGTCGTAGATGAAATGGCCCCAGAGACCGTCGCGAAAACCGTCGAGCAGCATCAGAGTGCCGCCGGGTTTGAGTACGCGCCGCATCTCCTTCACGGCCGATGCCTGATTCGGATAATGGTGAAAGCTGTTCGCACAGGTCAGAACGTCGAAGAACCCGTCAGGAAACGGCAGACGCTCACTGTCGGCTTGCACAGGGTGCACGCGGTCGGCGAGTCTCGCCCACCGCTGATTTCCCCCTTCGAGCATGCCGCGGACGAGGTCAAGAGCCCAGATTCGGCTTTCCGGAATCGCGTCGTGCAGCACTTCCGGAAACTGGCCAGTTCCGCTGCCGATATCGAGAATCCGGGGGGCCTGAAGTTTCAGACCTTCGATGCGCCGCTTCAGGGCACGGCGCGACGGTCCGAACAGAAGGATCTGCAGAATCGAGCGGTCGTACGACTTGCTCCACCGATTGAATTCGTGGTGCGCTTCGTCTTTCGTGTACTTCACGGCGGACCTCCCTGGATCGTCGGATCGCTTCGCTTTCCGTGCTTCGCGTTGACTCCGCAACTTTACGCCAAGTCGAAGATTCGGACAAGATCGTTTCGAGCCCGATTCCGGTCTTATGAATCCGGATTCCCGCCACAATACTCAGCCCTGCGACCAACGAATCAGGATGAGCGCTAACGTTCGCCACCGTCCCCACTTCGCCGAATCGATCGAATCGCGTAAACTGGGCCGAAACGGTCCCGTTCCCACGTCGTTTCCTTTTCAAGTGTTCCCAGTTCAGGATCGCACGCGATGACCGAGCCTTCGAAACCTCGCAAGTATCGCTACAGCCTGCGGTTTCTGATGTTCTTCGTCCTCGTCGCCGCCGTTTGGCTCGGCTGGCGCGTCGAGCGGGCTCGGACGCAGAAAGAGGCCATCGAGGCCGTCAAAGAACACGGCGGCTGGGTCCATTTCGACTACGAATTTTCGTACGGCAAGCTCGTCGCCGGGGGCAAGCCACGCTGGCCCGATTGGCTCGTCAATGCCATTGGCGAAGAGTACTTCCGCGAGATTCGCCAGGTCAGCCTGGTTTACGACGGCACGGGCGGCAACCGGCTCGATAACCCGAATGTCCAGCCGTGCGAAGACGTTCTGGCGATTCTGGCCCGCCTCCCGGGCCTGCGGAAACTGTTGCTGAAAGAAACCCAGGCGACCGACGACGGCCTGCGCCACATCGGGCGGATGACCGACATGGAAGAGCTTTACATGTGGGACGCCGCAGACGTGACGGACGCCGGGATTGCCCACCTGAATCGGCTCGATCGGCTCAAGACGATCCACGTCAGCGATTCGAAGTTGACGGACGAAAGTCTCGTACTTCTGAGCCAAATGCCCGCGATTCGGGACCTTTCGCTGCAAAGCAATCACTTCACTGACTCCGGCCTTGCCCGGATGAGCGGCCAGAACCGGATCGAACGACTTTTCGTCGGCATGGGGAAGTCCCGGTTCACCGACACCGGTATCGTCCACCTGGCCGAATTCGGCCAGCTTAAGGCCCTCGATCTTCAAGGTTCCACAGTGTCCATGGAGACGCTCCATCAACTGGCTCGCATGCCGAAGCTCAAACGGATCTTTCTGGGAGTCAGCCTGCCCAAGCCAGATCTTGAAGAACTCAAGAAAATCCGGCCCGACCTGAAAATCCAGTGAATGCCGCATTCTACATTATTGCATGGATGGGCTGATGCATGCGTGCTGATTCGGGCTCCATGGAGGCCTCAACCGTTCAGGTCGATGACGGCGCGTCCGTCGGCCCAGCCGCCCGGATTTCTTGAGATTTTTTCGGGAACTTCGCCCGGTTCGCCGTCCTTACAGTCCTGAAGGGTCGTTCTCGACCGGCGATGCGTCCGCTGGACCAGACTGGTCGAAAGAACCGAATCGACGGCCCAATTCAGGGCTTCCGACACGCTGGTGCGTTCGAAACAGGACATCTCGCCATGAGCAGCCGTCTGGGCAGCATGTGGATCAATCGGGTCAACAAATACGCCGTCGGCACCAATCGCAGCCGGTTCGGCAAATATGCCCTGATCTGCGACCAGGTCAATGCGCTCGAGCCCGAGTATTCGAAGTTCACCGAGAAGCAGCTCAGGGAAAAATGCACCGAGCTGCGCATGCGGGCCCGCCAGGGCGAAAGCGTGAACAAGTTCGTGCCCGAGGCCTTCGCCCTGGTGCGTGAAGCCGCCAAACGCGTTCTGGGTCAACGGCATTACGACGTCCAGCTCCTCGGCGGCACGGCCATCCACTTCAAGAACATCGCCGAAATGGAAACAGGCGAAGGCAAAACCCTCGTCGCCACCCTGCCGACTTTCCTTAACGCATTGCCCGGCAAGGGCGTGCACGTCGTCACCGTCAACGACTACCTGGCCAAGCGCGACGCCGACGAGATGGGCAAAGTCTACAAAATGCTCGGCATGACGACAGGCTGTATCCTGACCGATATGTCGGACAATGACCGGCGTGCAAGCTACCTGTGCGACATCACTTACGGCACTTCGAAAGAATTCGGCTTCGACTTCCTCCGCGACGAACTCAAGCGGCTCAATAACGGCGGCGAGATGTTCCGCAAGAGCTTCGAAGCCGCATTCCTGGGCAAGGACACGGCCGAAGGCTCGCGACCGGTGCAGCGCGAACATTATTGCGCCATCGTCGACGAAGCCGACAGCGTGCTCATCGACGAAGCCCGGACGCCGCTGATCATCGGCGTCGAATCCAACCCCGACCACGACGAAGAAGCCGCCTACTACGGCGCTGACGAAATTGCCCAAACCCTCGTCCGCGAAAAGCATTACAAGTGGAAGCTCGAAGAGAAGAAGGCCGAACTGACTGGCCTGGGCCGCCGTGCCGTGCAGATGCAGGCCAACAAGTCGGCCTTCGCGGCCCTGACCGTCGACACCCTTTACGAATATGTCGAGCGAGCCCTGCGTGCTCATCTGGGCTTCCTCAAGGATCGCGACTATGTCGTGATGGACGGCGAGGTCGTGATCGTCGACGAAAGCACTGGCCGGGTCATGCCGGGCCGCCAGTGGCAGGACGGCCTCCACTCAGCCGTTCAGGCCAAGGAAAAGCTCGAGTTCAAGGGCGACACCTATTCCGCCGCCCGCGTGACCGTTCAGGACTTCTTCAAACGCTATAAGAAACTCTGCGGTATGACAGGCACCGCCTGGCAGGATGCCCGCGAGCTGCGCCGGGTTTACAAAATCGGCGTGTTCCGCGTGCCGACGAACAAGCCGAGCAAGCGGGTTTGGCATCCGGACCGGGTGTTCTCGACCGAGCTCGAAAAATTCGAAGCCGTGGCGAACCAGATCGCCGAGATCAACAAGACCGGCGCCCCGGTGCTGGTCGGTACACGGTCGATCGCCAAATCCGAACACCTCAGCCGCCTGTTGCGTGAGCGGGGCATCGATCACCAGGTCCTGAACGCCAAGAATCACGCGATCGAAGCCCAGATCGTGTCGGGTGCGGGTCAGATGAACAAGGTCACGGTGGCTACGAACATGGCCGGCCGGGGTACGGACATCAAGCTGGCCGGCGGCGTGGCCGAAGCGGGCGGCCTGCACGTGATCGGCACGGAGCGGCACGAGTCGCGCCGGATCGACCGCCAGCTCGCTGGCCGCTGCGCGCGACAGGGCGACCCGGGCTGGGCCCAGTTCTTCATCAGCCTTGAGGACGAAATCCTCGAAGCCTACAAGGAAAAGCGTGCAGACAAGATCCGGGCCCGCCACGCCGGCCGCGGCGAACTGACCAGCACGAGCTTCCGCCGCCTCATGATCCGGGCCCAGCATAAAAAAGAACGCCAGCACTTCAAGGACCGGATGCTCCTGATGCACTACGAAAAACAACGCGCCGAGATGCGCACGAACATGGGGCTCAATCCGGTGTTGGGGTGATTAGTGCATGGATGGATGGCTGCATGGATTGTGCGTAGGGGCTATTGGATCAAAATCCGAAGATCCGAAAGCGGTCTTACTCACAAGAAACTTGGATGAATAACCGCAGGCAAGATTGCTTCGGATGCGTCTGGAACTCCTTGGCAGGAATCAGGTTGTGTTCGTTTGCTTTGAGCTGGCTGGAAGGTGCTCAAAAGGCTAGATATCTTATTCCAAAAAGAATTTGGGAAAAATCGGAAACTTATGTCTAAATCTGTCTGTTTCGTACATTCATTGATCACGGGTAAAGTGATCCGACTCGGTGTTGAGCGGATTTGCTTTAGCCTTACGAGGGAGGTCGGCGAATTCTATTCGGCAGAATAGAACGATGTTCGAGTTTCATGACTGTCATCATTTCTTGCCTGGGTATTCCAGAAACCCAGGCGAATTTCTACAGATAAAGGGGAGAATCCCTATGCATCGGAATCAGTCTGCCACCAAACTTCGCCTTTTCGGCATCAGATTCTTGATCCGAAACGCAAGGATTGTCGCTTTAAGCGTGCTGGCTTCTGCCTCAGCTCAAGCGGCAGACTTTATGTATGTCTCGCTTCTTGACAACACGATTGTTCGTTACGATGTAAGTTTATCGGATTCGACGGCTGTTGAGAATTCGAAGCATGTATTTGTTAATACGAACTTGGCAACACCGCAAGGTATCGCATTCGATAGTGCAGGAAATCTATTTGTCTCAAATTATGACACTAACACTATTTCAAAATTTGATTCGAATGGTGTCTATCAACCAATTGGTTCGATATCCACTAATCTATCACAACCGACGGGTCTTGCTTTTGATACATCAGGTAACCTTTACGCTGCGAATTATGCCAGCAACGCAATTTCGAAATTTGATCCATCGGGTCTTTATCAACCTATAGGATCCATCACGTCGAATCTGAACAACCCTCACGGCTTGTCATTCGATTCAGCGGGCAATCTATATGCAGCAAATTTCGGCGGCACGATAATCTCGAAATTTGATTCCTCTGGAGTTTATCAGCCTTCAGGTTCGATTTCCACAGATCATCCAGTTGGGATCGCCTTTGATAGTACTGGCAATCTGTATGCTGCAAATTATTATAGTAGCTCTATTTCTATTTTTGATTCTTCTGGCGGGTCGCTGGGATCTATTACCTCAGAAATGAGTGCCCCAAATGGTATTGCCTTCGACTCGTCTGGGTATTTGTATGTCTCCAACGCAAATGATTCAACTATCTCGAAATTTAGCGCTGGCGGATCGTTTCAGTTCAAGTGGAGCACTGTGGCCAGTCCGCGGTACCTTGCCTTCGCTCCAGTACCAGAGCCTTCCACTTGGATTCTGGGTTCTCTGGCGTCAGCCTCAATAGCAGCCACCACATGGCTATAACGGAAGAGTTTGGGTAATCTCGCCAGTTCATGATTATTCGGAATTACAATTTCAATCATGGGCGGTGAGTCTAAGTATTCACCGCCCATGAATTCCGATTCAGCCGAATATTACCTTTGAGAATTGTGGGCAGGAGCCTTGTTTGGTGGATGAAAGAGAATAAGGGGGCAAAAGGGAAGAAGGGGAATTCTGCTTCCCCTGTCTACAAATCGTCATAACGTTCGTAACTGCATTGCTATAAGAATCTTTTGCGTCATTTCGGACGTGCGGGCTTGCCGTTCGTTGTCGATTCTGCGAAAAGGGATGAATGGCCCTATTCCTCCCCCGTCTTACCAACTGTCTACGCAGCATGATCGCCGCAGTCACTTCGGCCGATCCGCTCGTGATGCTGCCGCTGCAGATCTACGGGCCGTTTCTGGCGGTGGGGATTTTTATGGCGATCCATGATGATTGCATGCATTGCCGGAAGGCGTTTTTCGAGGTGTTTCTGATTTTGCCGGGCGTGGTCATGTCGGCGGTTCTGACGCGGCTTACGAGCCGGTCGTTCGCGCCGAATGTTGACCCGGTGGCTGGCGGGATTGCGCTCGTTCTTACGTTCGCGGTCGTCATCGGGCTGGTTCGAGCATTGCCCGAATCGGCCCGGCGAGCGTTCGGCTGGTTCGTCGTCGTGCCGCTGTTTCTGCTGGAAGCGATTTTGTGCCGAGCCTTGATCGCGATGTGAGAGATGCAGCGGGATCTGGGCTCATACAGCCGCATCAAGGAGGGGCTCTCAGGTCGATGCGATTTTTTCGGGGCGGTTCGAGGACGAGTGTCTCGATCCGCTCAATCCGGCATCTGAATTTCGCCGCCGATCGATTTGGGAATCAGGACCAGCGCGATTGCTTTCGTTCGTGAGTTCGTCACACGGCCCACGTAATAGTCAGAGCCTTCGGCGATCAGGCGAATGGGTTTGCCGGGTCTGACTCTGACTTCGATCTGCCGGCCTGTCGGTGAGTAGCTGTCACCCGAATTGATGCAGGCTTCGAAACGATATGGCGATTCGTCGCTGCTTCTTTCGGGCAGAGATAAATTGACGATCCCTTCGAATATCTTGTAAGTAGGGCCTGCTGGCCTGGAGTTGACTGGCTCAGCATTTGGCGGGGGCTCTTGGGGCGGATTTTCGGCATTCGGACGATTGCCGGTTCGAGGTCGTGCATTCATTTTCGGAAAGGGCCCGCCGCGCGGCGGGATTTGCCGTTGGGCCTTCTTCGGAACTTCTTCGCCACGGGCACGGGCCTGGTTACGGGCGATGTGGGCGGCGGCTTCGGCGTCGAAGGCTTTTTCGGAATCGGTTCGTTCGTCGATCAGATCGGTTTTCTTCACTCGATCCGCCGGGACGAGCACAAGACCATGTCCTGTCGAGCGGGGCGAGCCCAGAGCGACGTACGTCGCGTCGTTTTGGGCGATGGCGATCATCGGGCCTTCAATATTGACCGTTTCTTTCCGGCCAATCGGCAAATAGGATTTGCCCGCTGGCACGCAGACCTCGAAAGACGCGGGGCTGTCGCTAGCGGCGTCAAGGGTCAATTCGAGACGTTTTTTCGAGTAAACAGGGGCAAACTTCGGACCTGTCGGGGAGGCGATTTCGGGGCCGGGCTGATCCGGACGATTCGGCGAATCGTCGGAATCGTCATTGTGTGGGCCAGCCCGCATGAGAACCCTGTCCAGGATTGCGCCGGATGATGTGTAAACGGAGGATTTGGCTTCCTGAACGTGCCAGTACGCCCCCTGACCGTAAAGCGGCAGGACAAGCACATCGCCGGGTTCGAAGCGGGGAATGAAGACGATGGCCGATTGGGGAGTGGAGGCGAGGAGCTGCTCGCTTTCGATGTAGCCGTCCGCGGCTTTGGCGCGTGTCTCGCCGTTGGCGAGTACATCGCCGTTGTCGAAAAGGTTGTTGAAGCCACTTGCGAAAGCGCGGCCCGCGAGCTGTTTTTCGGAAGTCGGTTTCATGGTCGTTTGCGTCACGACGACGACATCGGTCAGGGGCTTTTTTCCGCCATGGCTGACTCTGACCAGGGTGCCGGGCAAGTATCGCTTGATTCCGTTCGGCCCCGGGTCGCGCACGCCCATGTCGTCGCCGATTTCGTCGATAAAGATGCTGGCCTGCTCGGGCAAGGCCTTATTGCCCAGAGCTTCGCGGTATCGTGACTCGATCTGGCTGACGGCGGCCGTATCGAGGCAATTCAGGAGCGCCTGCGCCAGATTCAGAGTGGTCTTGTTCTCGCGCAGGTTGTCGATTCGATCGACGAGACCGCCGGGGATGTCGCCGAATCGGGGCTCTTTCAGCGAGGGCTCGCTTCCGAAAAGTGACCGGACCATGAGGCTCGCCCGCGAGGCATTCCAGGAAGCCGGCAGCTCATCGGTTAGTTGCTGGTTACGCACTATCTCAGGAACGAATTTGAGATAGTAGAAAGAGCGGGTGGCGATCGTTTTTGCCAGGCGGGTTTTCGGAGTTCTGTTCGGCCCTTGCGCGAGACGATCGACCAGCGGAACGTGGGTGCCGATGGGCTTCGGATCGATGCGCTCCCGATTGATGTAATACGAATTGACGGACGCGGCACGCCACAGACCGATCTCGTCCTTGTCGAACTGGGCATCTTCCGCTCGGGTCGTCGTGCTCAGTGACAAAACCAGCGATGACAAAACCGCAATTCTTCGAATCGTCATTCGAGAAGTCCCCCATTTCTTGCGGATCGTGGCACGCGATTCGATGGCGCGGATCGACCCGATCCAGGGCATTTCGCAAGTATTCAAACCACTATACACGTGCTGTCGACGCGTCAGATACCTTGAACTGGCAGAAATTTGCGTTGAGTCGAAGAACCCGGATGATTCGTTTTCGCTGCGTCCACCAGACAGTCAACGCCGGATACGATGCCGGTTCGAAATTCCGGCGTTTGTCGGGAAAGCGTTGCGATCTCCGTTCGAATCCGGCGGTCCCGAACGAACCGGGCCGTGAGTTCCACGGAGATCGATGCCCTGCACGAGACTCCGAACCCACTCGATGTAGCGATTTTGCCGGTAACGAGCGGAGTAACGTAGCCGGAAATCAAGACACGGGTGGATCTTTGGCGGATCGCCGAACGATCGTGTATATTGATCCGAATCGGTCGCGAATGTCCCGCGCGGCGTGAACAGCGGAAGAAACGGTATCGCCAAAGCGGAGTGACGCTTCGAATATGTCCTGGTTCAATGACGCGGTCGACGATTTCCACGTCAATCTTAATCTGAACACCGAGTTGGAGATCGCGTGCGATAACGAAGCGATCTTCCATTACTTCGAGATGTTCGGCCGTGCCTATCCGGAGATGAAGAAATTCGAAGCACAGGACGGGGCCGACTGGATCCGCGTTTTCGAGGAAGACCGCGAAAAGCCCGACTTCCGCTGGTTGACGGTCGAAAAGCAGCGCATCAGCTCAGGATACACGAATCCGCCCAAGCTCGAATCGGCGTATGAGCTGCACCGGAAAGTGCTCGAAGTGGCTCCGACGGCACTTTCGGTGAGCCCTCTGAACGTCAAGGCACTGGACCTGATGTTCGGCTTCGACATGACTTACGAGGGCAATCACGACGAAATCGTGGCCCGGGCACTTGCGCCGCCCTGTTTCGACCGGTTCGTGGACGATTCGGGCACTCGTATCATCAACTTCGAGCCGAATATCACCTTCGCCGTCGACGAAGCGTGCAACGTGCAATGCCGTCTGGCGATCGAAACCCGGACATCGGTGCCTCAGGTGGTGAGCGGCCGGTTCGAGGACAACCAGTTTTCCGTCTTCTTCACCGTGCGGCAGTACTGGTCGCCCCAGAACCGGGATTTTCGGTCGGCTTTCGAGCGGCTGGCCGAAATCGGCGAGAAGTTCGTGGACCGAAACGTGATCCCCCAAGTCATCAAGCCGCTGGCCGAAGTCATCGCTTCGCTGTGACCGCCCCCTCGCCGAATGGCAGGGATTTCGGCCGGAATTCGCTCGGGAAGAAACTGACAGTCTCGTAACCTGCAACCCGCCTTCGCCTTCCGTATCACCAGAAAAATCCCGGAGAACGCGCAACCGCCATGGCACCGAGACTCTCTTCGCTCGCTTCGAACTTGTCCACCGAAACCGCGTTCACCGTGCTGGCCGAAGCCCGGGCCCTGAAGGCCAAGGGGAAGGATGTGGTCGAGCTGGAAATCGGCGACAGCCCGTTTCCGAGCACCACGCATGCCAAGCTGGCCGGAATCGAGGCGATCGCCAGAAACGTGACCGGCTATTGCCCGAGCCTGGGGCTGCCCGAATTGCGTCAGGCGGCAGCCGAGATGATGGGGCGCGAATTCGGCGTCAAGGTCGGGCCGGAGAATATCGTGGTGGCTTCGGGCGCGAAGCCGTTCGAAACGTACTTCGCCGAAGTGTTTCTGGAGCCCGGCGACGGCGTTCTGATTTTCAGCCCCCATTTTCCGACTTATACGCCGAATCTCGACCGGCGCGGCGTTCGGGCCGTTTTCGCCCCGCTGACGGACGCCAACCAGTTCCGCCCCACGGCGGCCGCCGTCGAGCACTTTCTGGCGACCGATCCGAAGCCACGAGGGGTGTTTCTCAACTTCCCCCACAACCCCACGGGCGGTGTGGCTGAGGAAGAGGACCTGAAAGCCATCGCGGATGTCGTTCGCGGCACGGACGTCGTCGTGTTTTCCGACGAGCCGTATTGCCACATGATCTGGGAAGGGCGGCACGAGACCATCCTGGCCCAGCCGGGCATGCTGAACCAGACGATGGCAGCCTACACCTTTTCGAAGAGTTATTCGATGAGCGGCTGGCGGATCGGCTTCGCCGTGGCGCATCCGGAAGTGGTGACGGCAGTCGGCAAACTCATCAATACGTCGATGTCATGCAGCCCGCCCTTCGTGCAACTGGCGGCTGCCGCGGCCCTGAACCACGACCGCACCCAGCGCGACCACTACATGGACCTGTTCCGGCGCAAGGTGCACCTGCTGGCAGACGGCCTGGCGAAGATCGAGGGCATCAGCGTACAGCGGCCCAAGGGCACGTTCTACGTCTTCCCGAACGTGCAGGAAATCTGCCGCCGGCTGGGAATTACGTCGCACGGGCTGGCACTTTACACGCTTCAGGGGGCCGATGACGACTTCGGCGTTGCCTGTCTGGGTGGCGAGTGCTTCGGAGAAGCCGGCCGGGGGTTCCTGCGGTTCAGTTGCGCTGAGCCGGACGACCGGATCGAGCAGGCTTTGGAATTTCTGCCTGAAGCGTGGTCGCGAACGGATCGGGTAGACGCATTCGTGAAGGCGAACCCACACTTCCGTCTCAAGGACTGAAGCCCAGGTGATGACGATCGAATCGAGCCAACGGATGCAGCGAATCCTGAGAATAAGCCTGATTTTCGCCGCTTTTGCGAGCGTGCGGGGCGGCGAGAAGCAGCCAGGGGCGACCTCAGACCCCGGCCGAGTGGCTCTTGAGGCTTCAGGAGCGAAGATCCGGGCGGAAAGGTTGTCGTTCGACAAAGCGTCCGGGAGCGTTCTGGGGCTGATGCGGCCGGCCGATTCGGTCGAATGGGACTTTCGGATCGACCGGCCCGGATGGTATCAAGTGATCGTGCACTACGCCCTGGCGGTCGATCCGCTCAAGGGTGCCGGTGGCTGGGAGGCTCAGCTGAGCGACCAGACGAGGCTCGGGCCGATTCATGCGACGGGCTCCGGCGACCGCTATCTGCCGCAAGTGCTTTTCGACCCTGTCCAACTGGATGCGGGCAAGCAGCGCCTGAAGTTGGCAATTCGGGGCAGTTCGGGCGGCCTGTCCGATATGAGAATCCGCAAAGTGGAAATCGTTCGGGCTCGGGAGCCGGGCCGGTAGTGATCATGGCGTAGGGTTTTCGACGAAGGACGACTCTCAGAACACTCAAACCGGGACAGGACGGTATATCGCGATGGTATTCGACTGGATCTTGCGCGGCGGCTGGGTGATCGATGGCTCAGGGGCACTGCCGTATCGGGCCGATGTGGCGATCACCGACAACCTGATCGGCGATATTGGCCGCCTGGACGGGGCCCGGGGCGTCAACGAAGTGGACGTGACCGGCCACTACATCGCGCCAGGGTTCATCGACGCCCACGTGCACGGCGACCTGATGATGCTGGCCGACAAGAAGCGAGTCGCCGAAGCTTGCCTTCGCCAGGGAGTTACGACGCTCATCAATGGTCAGGACGGGTCGGCCTTCGCACCGGCGTCGCCGGCCGTGATGGACCACATGCGACGCTACACGGTGGGCTTCAACGGCAATCCGCCGAACCTGGCCTATGACTGGAGCGGTTACGAAGATTACTTCCGCCGTTTTCTTCGCACCACGCCCCTGAACATGGCGTATCTGATCCCCAACGGCAACGTGCGCATGGAGGTCATGGGCCTGACCGACCGCAAGCCGACGCCGGAAGAAGTCCAGGCCATGCGTCGCTGGGTGCGTGAGGGCATGGATGCAGGTGCCGTGGGGCTTTCGTCGGGGCTGGATTACATCCCGAGCCTTTATGCCGACGCTGTCGAAATGTCCGAACTGTGTAAGGAAATCCGTGACGGCGGCGGGGTTTACGTCACGCACATGCGGGGCTATGGGCCCCGGGCCGAGATCGGCATGCGTGAACTTTTCGAAGTGTGCCGCCTGGCCGATTGCCCCGGGCACGTGTCGCACTACAACGGTCCTGCCGAGCTGCTTTTACGGTTGATCGACGAGGGTCGGGCCATGGGCCTGGACCTGACTTACGATACCTATCCGTATCTGCAGGGTTCGACGATTCTGGCCATGGTGGCCTTGCCCGGCTGGGTGCAGCTGGGTGGCGTCGACGCCACGATGGAGCGACTAGCCGACAAGGCGACCGTCGACAAGCTCGAAAACGAGTGGTTCAACACGGGCACGCCGTATCCGCTGGAAACGACCACGATCGCCATGGTCGAAAACCCGGATTGGGAATGGGCCGCCGGCATGACCGTGACCGAAGCGGCGAAGAAAGTGGGCACCACTCCCGGACGGCTGACCTGCGAGATTCTCGTGGCCAACCGCATGGCTGTGGGCATCGTGGGTTACCGAGCCGGCGACAGGACGGAGGCCGACATGAGGGCCATCCTGCGGCACCCGGCACACATGGCCGGCTCGGACGGCATTTATCGCGGCCAGCACCCCCACCCGCGCGGCTGGGGCGCCTTCGCCCGCTACCTGGGCCATCACACGCGTACTCTGGGCGATTATGACTGGGCGGAAGCCATCACGCACCTTTCGGCCCACGCTGCAAGACGCTATCGCCTGACCGACCGGGGGCTCCTGCGCACCGGCTTCGCGGCCGATATCGTCGTGTTCGACCCCAACACCGTCACCGACCACGCCACCTACGAAAAACCGATGGCCCTGGCCACCGGCGTTCCTCACGTGTGGGTCAACGGCTCCTGCGTGCTGAAAAATGGCGAGCTGACGGGCGAAAACTCCGGCAAGGTGCTGCGCCGGGGGTGATCGACAAGCAGGGTGGGCTTGAGTCCACCCTGCCGTTTTTTCGCTGCGATCCCCTTCACTTCATGATCGCATCGAAGGGGATTTCGGCGACTTTTGAGCAATCGAGAACGAGCGGAATCTGGCCGCCCGGGCCGATGATATCGACTTTGCCATACTGGCCGCGATTTTCGATCGCCGTGGGATCGCTGTGCACGAGCACGCGCTTTCCCGCGACATCGACTACCCAGTAAACCGGAATCCCTGCCCTGGCATAGGCTTCGAGGGAATCGGACAGATCGGCCTTCAGGCTCGTCACGGCGATTTCGATGATGATGCCGACATCATTCGGGCCGGGATAGCGGGGCGGTTCACGAAAGCCGACGAGATCACCCGATCGGATGATCGAAAAATCGGGCAGTGGCGAATGTCGTTCGTCGAGTTCGATCGTCCCCTCAGGCACGAGACTCCAGCCCGGCGGAAGGGCTTTCGCCAGAGCCATCGTGACGGAGCCACCGATCGAAACATGAGCCCGAGTTTTCGCCATCTTTTCGCAAAGCCTTCCGTCCCATAAGAAAATCGGGCGATCCTGCGGCAAAAGGCCGGCTTCGACGATCCGGACGAAAAGATCGACGGTCATGTCGAATGGCTTGATGCTCGGAACGTCGGCCCGGGCTTGCGGCTCAGGTTGGGTGACGGTCGCCATGGTCGAATCCTGAAAAAGGAGGTTCGCTGCGGCTTCGCTTCTCGATGATTATAACCGATTCCCGTCGAAGCGAATCGAACCGAAAACACGTCCCGGAATTCGCATCGGACAGCGAAGTTCCGGGACGCGATGATCCGCCTCGAATCAGGACGCCGCTTTCGCCGCGGCTTTCTTCTTCGCAGCCCCCTTCTTGTTGGCCGCTTTCTTCTTGGCCGCGGCAGGCTGGTCGGGCACGCTCGGCGGGGCCTGTTCGGCGTTCCAGGCCGCGTATTCGGCTCTCAGCTTTTCGACGATCTCCGGCTTCTCCTTCGCGAGGTCCTTCGATTCGCCGATGTCGGCGGCCAGGTCATATAGTTCGGCGCTGCCGCTGCCGCCACGTGCGTTGACGAGCTTCCAGTCGCCCGAACGAACGGCCCATTGCTGGCCGAAACGCCAGAACAGCTTGTCATGGGGTATTTCAGAATTTGTTCCCGTCAGATAGGGCACAAGATCGACACCGTCAAGCGTTTTCGCCGGCTGCGTTTTCGCGCCGACGGCCGCCAGAATCGTGGGCAGAATGTCGAGCTGAATCACCGGCTTTTCGAACGTTTTGCCCGCCGGGAGTTTCGCGGGCCATTTCACGCAGAAGGGAACGCGGACGCCACCTTCCCACGTCGTCGCCTTGAAGCCCCGCAGCGGGCCGTTGCCTGAGGTCGTCGACGGAGTCGGGCCGCCGTTGTCGGCCAGGAAGAAGACGATGGTGTTCTTCTCCTGATCCATTTCTTTGATCTTTTTCAGCACGATCCCAACGGCGTCGTCCTTGGCGGCCATCATCGCGGCGAAATAGCGTCGTTTTTCGTCGGTGATGCTGGCGAATTTGTCGAGGTATTCGTCCGGAGCCTGTAGAGGAGCATGCTGGGCATTGAACGGCAGATACAGGAACCACGAATTCGACTTGTTCTTGTCCAGCCAGTCGGACGCGCGATTGGCGTATTCGAGAGTGGTGTAGAACTTTTCGTCATCGACCGGGCGGATTTCCCTGCTCTTTCGGGTGTCAATGAAATTCGTCGGGTGATAGAACGGCGTATTGGCCAGCGTGCCGAAGAATTCGTCGAATCCGCGATTATAGGGGCGGAATTCCTCGCGGTTGCCCAAATGCCATTTTCCTATGGCGCAGGTGGCATAGCCTTCGGCTTTCAAATACTCGGCGATCGTCTTTTCGTCGAGCTTCAGGCCGCTCTGCTGGGCGGTGGAATTGAATTCGTGGCCGAACCGGGTTTGATAGCGCCCCGTCAAAAGCCCGGCCCGGGTCGGCGAGCAATAGGGCCCGGAGACGTAACCCTGGGTGAAACGCACGCCAGTGGCCGCGATCGAATCGATATTGGGCGTCGGAATTTGCTTGTTGCCCTGAAATCCGTATTCGCCGTAACCGGTATCGTCGGTCAGGATGATCAGAACGTTGGGCCGTTCGTTCTGTGCGAAAGCCGGGATTCCGTGGGCAAGGAACGCCCCGAAGACGGCAAGAGTTCGGAAGATTCGGATCACGATTCGCTCTCTCCAGGTAAGAATTCGATTGCCTCGGCGGTGCCGTTTCGCGGCGATGGCCGCCGCTTCGAAGGCGGCCATCATTCGAAACGATCCGGGCCTCGAAATCAAGCCCTTCGGATTCTTCGCTCAATCGCTTCTTCTTGCGGTCCCGCGGCATTGCTGTATCGAACGGCCGGCAGCGGCGATTCTTCAGTCTTCAGCCAGCCAGCCGCATTCGGTGGCCATGCTGACGGAAGCCCGAATGTCGTCCCAGACGAGCCCTGGGTAGTTTTCGCAGATCGACTTCCAGGATCGCCCGGCACGCACGTGATCGACGATCACGAGCACCGGCAACCCGAGCGATCGAACGACCGGCCGATGGAATTCGTCTTTCGTGATATGCTTCCGCCACAAGTCCTCAAGCTCACGCCTCCAGAGGAATCGGTCGGTCGCGTCGTCGAGATCGGAGATCGATTCTTCGTATGCGGGATAATCGACGACCGATTCGGCCAGGGGGATACGATCCGAATCACTGGCGGGGGCCGGCGGTTCGGGCTGAATTTCTCTGACGTGAACTTGCTGATAAATCGCCAGTTCCGTCAACGCCAGTGCGGATACGAACGCGGCCAGATCCGAGGCCGCGATGGTATCTGACGCCGCCAGTGAGTTTTCCAGGTGCGATCTCAGCTTGTCCGCCGCACGGCGAAGCGGCTCGTGACGCGAGATCCGATTACGGCATGCTCCGCTGCATCGGGCCTGACATTCGTTCCGGCGGCAGGAGGGAACGCCGCTTCCGCCGGAGCACTGAATCCGGAGGCGTGAACGTGGGTTCGTTGCGTATCGACGAGCAGGGCAGATACCGGCTGCATTGCGACGGGTTTTCATGGTGCGACTCCGAAACGATGGCTTATGATCGATGGTTGGCCGAGATGAAGCGAGTTGCGTCTCCAGGAGTTCTGATCGTCAAAATCCCGTTTGCGGGAATTGAAGAATCGGTAATATTGCAATAATTACGATGATTCGAAAATCAAATCAGGAACAGATTACGCCTGGGGAACCAATTCGCGCATCGTCGCAGATTTCCTGTTCCGCACCTTCGGCGAAATCTCAGGGCGATGCGTGATGTATGGTCGAGTGGAGGATTCCGGTGCCTGACTGGCCTACCAGGCGTTGATCGCGACGAGTGCGGCAGTGATCAACGCCAGCGTGCCGAAAATACTGAAGCTCAGGCGGATGGCGTTGACGACGATGGAATATGGCTGCTCATATCGAGTTGCCGCATATACAGCGCTGATCGCCGGGACGAGGGCAGCCAGGAAAACGTATTGGTTCCACTGTGTCGGATCCATCAGCCTTTCCCGCTCCCTGTCTCTGTCTCGTCTTTCGCGGCGGATTTCGCATCGGTGCCGGGCGATTCGGCTTCCACGGCTGCTTCCGGTTCCGGTTCAGCGTAACGAACCGGTCCGCCATACGCGTCCATCATAGCCAGAAGGTTCAGTAGCCCGGCGACCGCTGTGTAAACCGTGCCGATCTCGACGAGCCGACCGATTTTGGGGTGCAGGCCGTTCACGACGTCTTGAGGAGGAGCTGCCATCCAGCCGTCCAGAATCGGCGGCTTTTGCAGCCACAGCAATAGCCCCTGCAAAATTCCGGGCAGTGTGAACCCGCCGACGAACGACTGGAAGATGAAGCTGAGGCGGAAATTTTCGGAATCGTAGTAGGGGTTGATCCAGGTCCAGTAGACGACCATCCCGCGACCGATCCAGAGCCCGACCAGGTAGATGCCGATGACGCAGCAACCGAAGAGGATGGCTTTGAACTTTCGGCCCTGGTACCAGTGCCCCAGGCCCGGCAACAGCCAGGTGAGAAATGCGGCAAGAGCCGGATTCCGAAGGTCGGGCAATTCGTCGGAACTGTCGTCAGCCGGTGCGTTCATGGTCCGGTACGCGTATCCTGCAGGACATGGAACCGTGCAAGCTGCCCGCGCAGGCGGTCGCGAAGCGTGCAACGTGTCTATCATTGAACAGAAATCCGGTCGCTTCGTACAGAGCAAATCGGTCAGGGCATGTCCCGAGGCCGCAAAGGCCCTGGTATTCGATTCAACCGAGATTCCGGGATTTCATGCTTTTTTGCACGAACGCCGCGGCGTGTTTCAGGGCCAGCCTGGCACGACCCGAAGATTTGGACCAGATCTCGCTGACGGTCGAATCCGTCCAGTCGACGGAAGGAAACAAACGCGACAGAACCGTCGCCAGTTCGTCGTGAGACCATACCGGCAGAACGACGGAGAGATCGCTCGTCCGGCTGCCGCGAAACGGTTCGCGGGCCAGCCAGAGTATGCCCTGCGTCATCGCTGACGCGGCCGGATCGTCGTCAAGACGTCTTCTGTCCGATTCGATCGCACGTACGACGGCGAAACCTTCCGCCCGCTGAGCCTGAATCGCAAGATCAAGCCATTTCAGGGCTTCAGTGCCTCGAGAAAATCGGCTGGGTCTCTCCACCCAGGGCATGAGACTCCTGGACCATTGTCTCGCAAGACCTTCCGCCGTCACCGGTTCCCCACGACCGAACCTCGCGACGACCCAGCGCAGTCGCTGGTCCGAATGCACGCCAAGGGCTCGGTGTCGGTCAGCGAAACGCTTGAGCCAGCAGGACTTACCAGTGCCTGACGCCCCGCTGACACGGAAGGACAGCGTGCCGTCCGACCGATTGAGCCAATCCAGTACGGCCTCGTCCACCGCTCTGTGGCTTGGCAAATCGATCCACCTCATGTCCCGGGGGCAATCCGAATCGGGCATGGCGTCACAGGCTTCCGATTCATAAGATATTTCCGGCATGGCATCGATCTCCCGGCCGAGTCGACGAAGAAATTCTTCGAACATTGGACGTGAACCGAATGCGTAATTCGGGTCGTTCGGATTCTTCCGGTTATATCGGCTAATCGAACACCGAACTTCGGCCGAACATGCCGGGAATATGGGCGATGCCCGGGGTGAATGTTCATGGAACGTGTATATGCTCCGGGCGGTGTCGTGGATGGTACCGTATCGCTCGATCGAGACGAAGCGCATCATCTGGCCCGGGTAAGGCGTGTGGCTCTCGGTGAAGAAGTCGTGGCCTTTGACGGACAGGGCCAGTCCTGGCGCTGCAGGCTGACGGATTCGAACAAATCCGGGGCTTGTCTCGACGTAATCGATCGACTGCCGGGAGCTTCGGTCATTCCAGGCCCGGAACTCTGGCTGGGCACAGCGGTTCCGAAAGGCGACCGGTTCGACTGGATCGTCGAAAAAGCGACGGAATTGGGTGTGGACCGGCTCATTCCTCTGGTGTGTGAGCGATCCGTGGTCGAGCCGCGATCGACCAAGCTGGACCGCCTGCGAAGGACGGTGATCGAATCCTGCAAACAAAGCGGCCGCGACCGCTTGATGGAGATTCTCGAACCTGTTCGGCTGGAAACGTTTCTGACCAGTCTTCCGGCCGGCTCTCCCGGTCTTTTCGCCGATCGGGGCCACGTGGCCATGACGAACCTATCGAGGAATGACGCCAATCATGCATGCGTGCTTGCGTGTGTCGGTCCCGAAGGTGGCTGGACGGAACTGGAGCGTGCCCTGGCAGTACGTGACGGATGGTGCCCGGTCAGTCTTGGGCCACATATCCTGCGAGTGGAAACGGCTGCGGTCGCCATGGCGGCAGCCGTGTTTCAGTGCTTTGGCGGCGCGGCGGAATCGAAGGCTTGCCACTGAAGTGGCAAGTCGCTGAATATGCCGCGAGAAATTCATCTGAAGCGGATATCCGTGATTTTTTCGCAGGCGCTGTGTGAGTAACGGGCGTCGTTTCGATGAATTGCACTGGCCGACAGATGTCGAAAATTTGCTCTAATTGAAGGATCCGACGGATCGATGCAGAATTCGTGACGAATCGGGCAAATTCAGGAGAAGTTCGCAGCCCGGGCTGGATCCGGCGCGAGCGATTTGATTTGATAAAGGCGATCCCCGGGATGAAGGCGAAATCGCCACGAATTGCGAACCACCGCGAGGCCTCGACTGATATGCTGCCGCTCAACGAGCTGGATCGAATCTGGAAACAGGAAAACGGAATGTCCCGCCGGTTCTGGCTGGGTTATTGCTCGGCGCTGGCTGCTCTGCCGGTTCTGGGCAGCCGGGCCGAGGGGCGAGTCGTGACGCAACCTAAATTCGAATCCGCCCCGTTCACGCTGGGGGTGGCTTCCGGCGACCCGACATCGTCCGGAGTCGTTCTGTGGACTCGACTTGCGCCCAAACCTCTGGAGCCCTTCGGCGGCATGAACCCGGAACTCGTGGAAGTTTCGTGGGTACTATCCGAGGACGAAGCCTGCAAAAAAGTCTTTCGGGAAGGAAAGGCGCTTGCCACGCCTCAGCTTGGCCACAGCGTGCATGTCGAACTGGAAGGGCTGTTGTCGGACCAGGTTCTCTACTACAAATTTCGTGCGGGCGACGCTGAAAGTCCTGTCGGCCGAACGCGGACGATGCCTGCCGGCGATACGATGCCGGAGCGACTCAAGTTCGCGTTCGCTTCCTGCCAGCATTTCGAAACGGGATACTATACGGCTTATGAGGACATGATGCGGCAGTCGCCGGATCTGGTGTTCCATCTCGGTGATTACATTTATGAAGGGCCGGGTCGCGACGGACTCGTCCGTAAGCATGCCGGTGCCGAAATCAAATCGCTGGACGATTATCGCATTCGCTATTCGCTGTATCGAAGCGACGCGGCACTGAAAGGCATGCACGCGGCATGCCCCTGGATCGTGACGTGGGACGATCACGAAGTCGACAACAATTACGCCAGTTCCGTTTCGGAAGAAAAGGGTGTCTCACCAGCGGAGCTTCTGAAGCGGCGGGCCAATGCGTATCAGGCCTATTACGAAATGATGCCGCTGCGCAAGACCAGTCTTCCGACAGGGCCCGATATGCAGCTTTATCGCACTGTGACTTTCGGTCGCCTGGCGCAATTCGACGTGCTCGATACGCGCCAATATCGTTCGGATCAGCCGAACGACGACAAGGCGAGCCCGCTGAACGAAGCCGCGCGCGACGAGAAGGCCAGTATGCTGGGCGGGAAACAAAGAGGCTGGCTGATGTCGAGCCTGTTGCAGTCGCAATCGGTCTGGAACGTGCTGGCCCAGCAGGTAATGATGGGCGTGAACACTGTCTCGCGTGACGAAACCGAGAAATTCTCGATGGACCAGTGGCCCGGATATCTGGCAGAGCGCAACGCTCTGCTGGAATTCATGAAGAGCCGGCGGGTGCCGAATCCGGTGGTATTGACGGGCGATATCCATTCGAACTGGGTGAATGACCTTCGGCCTGAGGAACGGGATTTCGAAAAGCCGGTCGTCGCCACGGAATTCGTCGGCACTTCGATTTCGAGCGGTGGCGACGGTACGGCCGAGCCGCCTTATCTCGAGCTGCTTCGCTCGCGTAATCCCGGCGTGAAGTATTTCAATGCCCAGCGGGGCTATGTGCTCTGCACAGTCACTCCTGAAAAATGGCAGGCGGATTACCGGATCGTCGAGAAAGTCACCAGCCCTGGATCCGCCGTCGAAACGAAAGCCTCGTTCGTGGTGGAAGACGGGAAGCCCGGCGCGGTTAAGGCATAACGTCAGATCCGCTTTCGCCTATTCGATCGGCATCGTGTGCCCGCTTCTCCGTGCGGGCACGCGGGCTGATTTCGAAGAAGCGATTCCGAATCGCTTTCGAATTCGCTGAGCCGGATCGATTGAGGCTCGCTCTGGCATTTCTTCGAAAAGCTGCAATTCGAAAAGAGGATGAGCCGGGCAAAGTTCAGCAAAATCAGTCCAGCAGCACTTTCGTGGGAACCTCGGAGGCGATGTCGTGACGAGGCGGCAACGTGTTCTTCTCGACCTGATCGACGTGAAGCTCGGGGACGACGCTCATCAGTGAGGCCCACTTTCGGCCTTCGGGGAACCGCTCCAGCGTCAGCCGAACGACGGCCGCGATGGGCGTCGCGAGAAAGAGACCCACGATGCCCCACAAAAAGCCCCAGAACAGGCAGCTCAGAAGCACGGTGGTTCCGTTCAGATCCATCGTGCGGCCCATGACGATCGGCGTGACGAGATACCCTTCGACCAGAGACATCGCCGTGAAAATACCGGCGACGACAAGCACTTCCGCGATCGACCCGGTCTGGGCCAGCACCACCAGGCTCGGCAGAAGTCCGGCAACCGCCTGGCCGAGATAGGGAACGAAGTTCGCGAGCCCCGCGAACAGGCCGAGGATCGCGGCATATTCCACACCCATCGCACCCAGAACTAACCCGACGGCCAGCCCGAAGGCCATGTTGATGCCGGCCCGGACCAGCAGATATCTGCGCATCCGGCGCGACAGATGGCGGAACAGGTTTTCGTAGAAGACGATTTCCGTGGAATTCCGGCTCAAGGCCGCGGCCAGCCGGGGCTGTAGAATCGGCTGCTCGACCGTGAAGAAAATCGCCAGGATCAAGGTGAGTACGCCCTGACCGACCAGCTGCGTGGCATGCGAAACAGGGTCGCCCAGGCTGCGAATGACCAGAGCTGCGTTGCGCTCGCCGAAGTCGGCGATCAGCCGAGGTTCAGGCAGCAGGGCACCCAGCTTCGGGTAATCCCGAACGATCTCGGTAAGATTCTGGCCGAGTTTCGAACTCAGTCGCGAGAGGTCGATCGGCAGGCCGAGAGCGAATTCCGCGAGATGGTCGACGGCCAGAACGCCCAGATATCCACCGCCGATTCCGAGCAGAACGCACAGCACCAGCGATGCCGAAAACTGGCCGACTCGCAGCGTTCGGCGAATGAAAACCGTCGCCGGCATCAAAAGGCAGGATAGAAGCACGGCCATCGCCACGGGCACCAGGATCGGCCGGAAGAAGTAGATGGCCGCAAGCACCCCGAACGAGGACAGGACCAGTGTCGGTCCGCCGGAAGACAGGCTTCGGCTTGTCTCGGGAGCGTTGTCGTGCATGCGTCCTGAATCGCCCGGGGCGATCGCATCGGGGTGTCGCGTCCACCGGAATGTCGTTTTCATGCCTCACCTTCCAAACTATCCGCCTGGGTCCGATCTCACAAGTCCACCTCCATGTGTGTCCCGTTTGCGGGATTATGCTTGGCGGATTCGGGAATGCCTTGGAAATTCCGTTCGATTCGTGAAATGCGGAGCGGGGTTTGGCGATGGGAATGAGTTTTCCAGGTGAAACGATCGTAGAGACGATTCCGTCGAGTTTCTCGAGAAATTCCTGATATCCGGATCAGGCTGGTTCGATGGGGGCGAGATTCATCCAGTAAATGAAATCGGTATCGATCGCCTTGCCGCCCAGATTCGCCACGGTCTGGGCGATCTGTCCCCGGTGATAGAACGCGTGTCCGTACATTTGCGTCAAAGCGCCTTCGACGTTCCATCGATAGCGATTGCCGTTGATCGCGACCCATTCGAGTTCGCGCTGGAGTTCGGTGTCGTCGAGTTCATCGAGATATTCGACCCAGAGTCGCTCCATTTCAGCGGCATCGCTTACGAGCGATTCGATTCCGGCAACGTGCGGGAAGATGCTGTCGACGTCGGGCGATCCGGCGAGCCGGAACAGCCAGCGCCGACGCGCAGCCACGATGTGGCCCATGCGGTCGAGGGCTTTTCGAAATTCAGGGGTCGATCTATTGGCCTCTGGTACGGATTCGAGCATTTCGAGCGTTTTGGCGTTGCAGTCGCACTCATGTTCGAACCAGAGGCGGAAGCGGTCAGGAAAGGTTTTCATCAGGGGGCTCTTCTGTCTTTTGGACGAATGGATCGAATTCAGTCTGAGAAGTGGGATCGGGACTCACCACATATTTCGATCGGCCTGGTCATCGTTCCGCAACGCGCCAGGGATTGCTGGATCGATCGTTGGCGAACGATCGTACGAACTCTCGGGAATGTGACTTCAGCCTGTCAGTTCGGCCCATCCAGGTCAATCGCAACATGGATACGCTTTCGTACTTTCTTCATCTGCTTTCGCCCCAAACGGCTTCGTGGAGGACGGATCGGTCCTGGCCGTTGCGGATCGAACCTGATCGATCGTATGGCTTTGGGCTTGTCAGCCCGGGCGGAATCGGAACAATAGAGAAGATTCGGAAGGACCGAGCACGCAGGGACGACTTGCGCCGGTGAACTACGGACGGAAAGCCCATGACGACGATCGAAACGCCAGAGGTATCGAAGAAGCCCGTACCGGGGCCGGCGTCTCATGCGGGCATGCATCCTATGCACGAACCGGGTCTGATTCGCGGCGCGTTCGAGTCTGTCGGTTCGGGTGTGCTCGAGGTGCTGATCTTCGTGGGCAATATGACGCTTTTCAATCTTTCCGCCATGCGCTGGCTGGCCTATCGCCCACCCCGCTGGAGGAATCTGAAGCCACTTTTCTATGCCATCGGCGTGGCGAGCACGTGGGTCGTCGGCATGACAGGCTGCTTTATAGGCATGGTTCTGGCGGTGCAGTCCTATCACTCGTTCCGGGAGATGGGGCTGGAGACTCGTATGGGCGCCGTGATCAACGTCACGCTGGTCAAGGAACTTGGCCCCGTGCTGGCGGCGACGATGCTCGCTGGTCGGGTCGGTTCGGCGATGGCGGCCGAGCTGGGAACGATGCGGGTGACGGAGCAGATCGACGCTCTCTCGGCACTGGGCACGAATCCGATTCAGGTGCTGGTGGTGCCGAGACTGGTGACGTGCGTCCTGCTGATACCGCTGCTGACGATCATCGCCGATTGCCTGGGAATCATCGGCGGGTTCCTGATTTCGAACGAACTGTTCGGTATCGACAGCTATTTTTACTGGTACTACACGTCCAAGTTCGTGGCCCTTTCGGATCTGGTCGCGGGGCTTTTCAAAAGCGTGTTTTTCGGATACGCGATCGGCATGGTGGCATGCCACCGCGGCTTTCATTCCCGGGCCGGTGCCGAAGGCGTGGGCCGGGCGGCGACCGAGGCGTTCGTCATGTCGTTCGTGCTGATCCTGTTCATCGATCTGGTCATCGGCACGGCGTGGAACTCGATGTACCGGTCACTCTATCCGGACGTCAGCGAAAGCCTCTTCTGAATCGGCGCGGTATGCGTGACTGAAATGCATGTATCGGGAATTTCGAATCAAGGCGGCCGAGAATGAGCGATAAAGACAAACGCTCACTTGACGACAATCAGGACGAGGGCTGGGAGCCGCCCTGGAGCTTCGGCGTCGAAGGCGAACCAGTCGATACGCCGGCCTGGGAGTTTTTCTCGACAGACGATGCGGGCGATTCCGGACCGGATTTCGAAAAATCGAACGGAATCGAAATCGTCGATGCGGATTTGGAAAAGCGTGCGGGAGATCACCCTCAGGGTATTTCGGGAACCCCGAAACGGTCAGACCAGCCAGCGATCGACGTGCGGGCATCGCGGGTTCGGAAGGTCCGACCGGACGTCGAGAAGCGTCAGGATCGACCGGAAGACCGCGACGGCTTGACCGATCGAGCGATTCTCGCGGACGAATCTCCAAAACACGAGAGTGATCCGACTCCACAAAACCGGGATGCCGTGGAATCCCAAGCGGTCTTAATGGAGCCTGATACGGAGGAGATGACGCCCGGCGAACCGGTTCCGGACGCAAACGTGCCTGCGGCGACCGCGATCGAGCCATTCTCCGCAACTGCCGAAAATCCTTCTGATTTCGATTCGACGTCCGTGCGGAACCCTGGCGTCGATTCATCGGGGCAAGAGCCGCGCATCGATGTCGTGACGCCAGCCGGCGAACCGGATTCTGGGCCCGGCGACCTCGAAATGATGATCGAGTTCGAAGACGTCACGAAGAGATTTCGAAATCAAACGGTCTTGCGCAACTTGTCGTTCCGGATACCGCGTGGACAGACGGTTTGTCTCATCGGCGAATCGGGCTGCGGCAAAACGGTCAATTTGAAATTGATGATCGGCCTGATTCGGCCGGATAAGGGCCGTGTTTCGTTCAAGGGCGAAGACCTGTCCCGGATGAACGAAAAGAAAATCACGGCGACAAGAATCAAATTCGGCTTCCTGTTTCAAATGGCTGCGCTCTTCGACAGCATGTCGATCTATGACAACGTTGCCTTCGGCTTGCGCGAACACCGGCTCGTTGAGGAGAAGGACCTGCCGGACTACATTCGCGAGCGTCTCACTGAAGTTGGGTTGCCTCCAGGAGTCGAGTGGAAAAAACCGGCCGAGCTTTCCGGCGGCCAGCGCAAGCGTGTCGGCCTGGCACGGGCACTCGCGCTGAAGCCGGAAGTGATGCTTTACGACGAGCCGACGACGGGCCTCGACCCGATCATGACGGATATCATCAACGAGCTGATTCTGCAGACACAGGCAGACAAAAGCCGCAGCGGCATCATCGTGACGCACGAAATGCGAACGGTCACGAAGTGTGCCGACAGGGTGATCATGCTTTATCCGATCTCTCGGCTCGAACCTGATGAACCTCAGATCCTTTACGACGGCCCTGCGATCGGACTCGAAGAGCACCCCGACCCGCGCGTGCGGCAGTTCGTGAGGGGCGAGGCCGGCGAGCGAATGCGGGAACTCAATCCTGATCGGCTGGGCGAAGACCCTGTTACGGGCATCGTTGTGATGGACCCTGACGATATCATGAAAGCCAGGCCGCCACGGTCACGGGACTGATACGGGATTCGAAAAGCGACCATCTGCGTAACCGGCACTGACCGGTCATACGAAACGCCAGAAAAGGGAGTGGAACATGTCCGAAAGAGCCATGGAATTACGGATCGGCATCTTCGTCTTCGTCGCCATGGCCGGGCTGATCGCGCTGGCGATCCTCTTCGGCGGCAACGTGCGGATCAGCGCCAAACAACGCTACATCACTGTGAAATTCGTGAATGCGCCAGGTGTCGCGGTGGGTGTGCCCGTAAGGAAGAACGGGATCCGGATCGGCTCCGTGGCGCGGGTCGCGTTCGATACGCGACCGAAGCAAAACGTGGCCGAACCGGAAGGCGTGCTGATCACTCTGGGCATCGACGAGCCATTCAAAATCACGCAGGACGCACTGCCGATGATTCAGCGTGCCCTGATCGGCGACACGACGATCGAAATTCTGACCTCGGCCCATTTGATTCCGGAACCGATCAAGCTTTCCGAAAGCCCCGACGAAACCATGGTGATCCGGGGCGAGGTCAGCGCCGACCCCAACGCAGCCCTCGGCCTGGCCACCGAAGCGCTCTCGAAAGTCGGAACGACGCTGAACTCGATCGACGAAGCCGCGAAGGGAGTCGCGACTCTCACCAAAAAGGCCGAAAGCCTGGAGCAATTCATCGCCACTTGGGACGATACCGGAAAAAAACTGGGCGAACTGGCCAAAAAGGCTGACAAGATCGTTCAGGAAAACGAGCAGGACATCAAGCCGACCGTATCTGCCCTGAAGCGGCTGATCGAAACGACGGAGGCGGCCTTCGATATCGACACCCGGATGAAGCTCAAACGCGTCATCGACAGGGCGAATTCCATCACGGAAGCGATCGACACGGACGTTCTCGTCGCCCTTAAGCCGCTGGCTGCTGACCTCGGCGGTACGCCCAGCCGAACACCCGTGACCAATGCAGGCCAGGTTCTCCTGCGACTCAATTCGATGGTGGCACAGCTTGGGCTTCTGACCCGCACGCTTTCCGATCCGGACGGCAAACTCAACACGAACGGCACCCTGCAGAAAATGCTGACGGACCCGAGCCTCTACACGGAAGCGACTTCCGCATTGCGAGGGGCGAACGAAATCGTTCGAACCATGCGACCCGCGGTCAAGAATCTGACGACGTTTTCCGAGAAAGTGGCTGCCGACCCGAGCGTCATCTCACGCGGGGCCCTCAAGCCGTGACCGACGAGCCGTCGCCGAAAACCGCTTCATCCGATCTTTTCCGAATCATCGACACTCTGGCGCTCGGCCTTTGTCTGATGCCATTCGGGAGACTGATTTCGAATTCCCAGACCTGGCAGATTCTGGCCACCTGGTCGCTTGCGGCCGCACTGGCACTGGCACTGAGAAATCTGGTTCTGGCCAATCGCAAACTGACCGGTACGGCGCTACGACCCGCGACCGTCTGGGCCATGGCGGCGATCGTATGTGCTGCGGTGGCCATCGTGTTCGCTGATTTTGAAGTGTCCGGCCGGCCACGCCAGGCTTTTTTCGTGCATCTGGCATTTCTCACGACTCTGGCCGCGCTCGTCAGTGTGCTGGGAGCACGCAAACCGGGCGAAAGTGCATGGGCCATTCTCTGCGGGCTATTTCTGGTCATCGGCCTTCTGCCCATGCTGGAAGGGATCGGTTTGGCGAAGCGGTTCGATACGCTCGACCGGCTGCGTCTGGAATCGCCCTGGTCCTACTTTTTCGTGCTGGTGATCGTCGCAGGGGCGGGCAATTATCTTCCGACCCGATTCGGCCTGCCTGCCTTGATACTCGGGGCCGGGCTGGGCTGTCACCTGCGGCTTTTGTGGACGCCCGAAGGACGAGCCGAATGGCGAGGCGATTTCTGGTTCGTATTGCCCTGGGCACTGGCGGCTTCGATCGCGATCGGTGCCCGATTCGCACGAGCGAGCCGTAAATACGATCCACCTTTCGCATTTCAAAGGTTCTGGATTCCGTTCCGGGACGCCTGGGGTGCTGCATGGGCCTTGCGAGTGCTGGAACGGGTCAACCAGACCGCCGCCCGTAACGGCTGGCCGGAACGCTTGACCTGGTTTGGGCTCGTCGATACGACTGGCTCTGAGGCTGGTAGCGAAATCGATCATCGTCAGGAAGGTCATTCGTCGCAAAGTTCTGTCACTTCGAACCTTCCAGAGGCATTTTCGAACGGAGTGGCCCTGACGGCCACCTTGACGGTTTTCCTCAGAAGATTCGGAAGTCCGGATTCGATTCGCAAACTCGGGCCCGAAGAATGATACGAGCCCGAAGAATGATACGTTTCGAAATCGATTGCGAACGTCGCCCCTGAGCGAATCGCTTCACTTGCATTTCGTCGACCACTTCGAATTCCACGAACTGGAGTCGACCGTTTCGTGGTCCTCCGAAAATCCCCTTCAGGATGAATCAGACCAGAATGGTTTCAGGAAAGGGCGAACCGGTCGAAGCGATTGCTTCATCACATTGTCGTAATCCGAAGGGCTCAGCCTTCGGCCCGTTCCGCTTCCGGCAAAATGGACATCCCCACCATTTCGATCTTGCCGTCACTTCCCAGCCGGGCGATCCGCAGTCGCAGCGGGCCGAGTTTCACGGAATCTCCTTCTTTCGGATCCGTGCAACCCAGATCGGCGCAGATCACTTCCGCCAGCGTTCGTTCCGGTGGAGCGTCCACGGGAATCATATAAAATTCCTGGAGTTCGCAAACGGTCGTCCTGGCCCTCAGGGGGAACTCGAGGGTATCCGGAATCGTCCCGCGTGAGTCGGCATCGCGGCCGAAAACCTGGCTGACCAGCGGCACAAGTCCTGGCTTGAGCACGAGAATGACGTGATCCCCGGCCAGAATGCGGGTATTGCCCTGCGGGGGCACGATCAGATCGCCCCTGGCGATCATGGCGATCGTCGCGCCTTCCGGCAATGCGAGGTTCCTTACCAGCCTGCCTGCCGCGCGCGAATCGTCACCGACGGAGTAATCGACGACTTCGCCCTGAACGTGCTTCAGCGAAGTGATTTCGAGCGTGACCGGCGGTTCCGGCTCTGGTGGTTGCTCCAGCCCCAGCCAGCGTGCGGCGGGCGTCAGGCTCGTGCCCTGAATGACTGCGGAAATGACCACTGTGAAAAAGACCACGTCGAACAGCAGGGGGGCCTGGAGCGGCTTCTCCGGCGTCGCCAGCATCAGAGGGAATGTGGCGAGGGTGATCGGGACAGCCCCCTTCAAGCCCACCCACGACATGAACGCCGTTTCCTGCCATGTGAACCGGAAGCCGCGAGTGGATGCGAAAACGGCCAGAGGCCGGGCCACGAAGATCAGCACCGCACTGACGGCCAGCGATAACCAGGTGACTTGCATGAGTCGGCTGGGAAAGCACAGAAGCCCCAGCACGACGAACATGACGATTTGCGAAAGCCAGGCGATCGCGTCGTGGAACAACAGAATGCCCCGCTGAAAGACCAGCGGCCGGTTGCCGATGACGACCCCTGCCAGATAAATGGCCAGAAATCCGCTGCCTCCGAAGTGCGTCGTCACTCCGAAAGTCAGAAGGCCCAGTGCACTCACGAGGACCGGATAGAGACCCGCGGAGGTAAGGTCGATTCGGTTCACGAGCCAGGCCCCGGCGAAACCGCCCGCCAGGCCGACGATCGCCCCGACGACCATCTGCGAAAAGAAGATACCGATCAGCGCCGGCCCTGGAGTGACATTGCCCAGCAGCACTTCGATGCAGCCGATGGTGAGGAAAATGGCCATAGCGTCGTTCGAGGCACTTTCGATTTCCAGGACGGCTTCAAGCCGTTTCGGAAGACGCATGCCGCCGGATCGCATCACCGAAAACACCGCGGCGGCATCGGTGGAAGCCACGATGCTGCCCAGGAGCAGCCCCTCCAGCCATGAGATTCCGAGAATCAGCGACGCCCCCGCACCCGTAACGAAAGCCGTGACCAGCACTCCGATCGTCGAAAGCAGAACCGCCGGCTTCCAGGCCAGGCGAATCGCACGAATCGACGTGCCAAGGCCTCCGTCGAAGAGGATCATGGCCAGGGCGACGGTGCCGATGCCATGAGCGAGCGGATAGTTTTCGAATTCGATGCCGGCGATGCCTTCCGAACCCGCCAGCATGCCCAGAAGCAGGAAAAGAACGAGCACGGGCACGCCCAGCCGAGTCGACAGCTTGCTCGACATGATCGCAAGCAACAGGAGAACGCCAGCGATCAACACCAGTGAATCGATCAAAAACACCGCATGGCCCTTTCCGTATGCCGCTCGCTCAAATGAACGCCGAAGAGGATCGGAGTGGTTATCTCCGGGCCATCTCACAGCGACACGGTCGGCACTTCGTTCGCATTTCTCCCGTAAGATGAATCCTAACGATACAGCGCCGACTTTGTCCACCTGAACAAGTTGTCCAGCGGTTTCGGATTCGGACGAAATCGGGGTCCGATCCATGGTTATGAAATGAAACCCCCATGTGATCGACGGAATCATGCCCGTGCGACAGATTCGGAATCCGTGAATCGATACTCGAATCGACTCAGGATTGTCGTCGGGAAATTCATGCGTGAATTCGGATTCGATCAGAGCCGGCCCAGGTAGACGGACCGGATCAAAGGTTTTTCAGGCAACCACTCATGAACGATCAGGTCCGTCGGCTGGCCTTTGACGAGCCCGAAAACGAAGCCCGAATTGGGCAATTTCTGCCGCACCGTCCAATGCTGGCCGATCGCCTCGTAGGTGAGAGTGACATAATACGATCGCCGGGTATGCCGCGTCCCGATCGCGCTGTCCTTGTCCTTCGTCGTGGTCGTGATCACTTCCAGGTCATCTACCATGCCCTGGACAGCGACCCCTTCTGAGAGAATTTGGCGTACACGGCGAAACCGGGTGAGAATAATCAGAAGTCCGACGCCCGCGAGGACGATTCCCGCGATCGAACCCACTTTGGCCAGAGCGACATCGAACGAATTGTCGATCGGCGGCTTCGGCCCCGGTATCGGCCGCGAGACCCAGTACATGCCAGCTGCGACGACGATGCCGAAACCAAGCATGCTCAGGCCCCGTCGAATCACGAGGTCGTTGTGATAGAGTTTTATCAGGCTCGGCCGTTGGGCGGATGGCGCGTTCATCGGATGGGGTGATCTGAAAAGACCTTCACATTTTCCGGCGGAACGATCCGCCAAGGCTTGAAATCAATATATCATGCGACATCGATCGGGGAACCGGATTCGTTTTTCGTGAGTCAACCCTCATTTTCGAAGAAGCTGATGAGTCGTGCGCGAGCTTCAGCCATTTCGAGAATAGGCCCAAGGTCAATGGAGCGTTTCCGATTTGTCGTGACTCTCACCCGAATCGATTCCGGCTCGTATGCGTCGACGACGCCCGAGATCACCAGGTCATTCCCTTCGAAAAACACATAGCTCCTGGAATTGAACTGATCTTCGAGGCAATCTCGGAAGACCCGGTTCGTCTCCCGGCCGGAGGTTTCGATCCCGAGAATGCAATCGAGACCGAAAAGTACGAAACGAAAAGTAAGGCCGATCGGGACGATCGATTCCTGTTCCTGCTTCATTCGTGGATTTCCAGATCAAGGTGTCGGAACTGCTGGCCGATGTTTCGGAATGACCAGCATTTCGTGCGGGAATCGCCATCGGCAGAGGTTTACACGGATCAGAGTTATCATCTTTGCGTTGAAAGTGGTTCGACCATCCGCCACATGTTCCGAACCGGATCGAAGCCGCTCGGGAAAATTGTCGATTCATCGAAAGTCGGCGGTTTCGCGAAGAGGCAACTGGCGAGATCCTCACTCGAGATGGCCGAGAGATCCGCACCCTCGAAATGTGCGGAATCGATGTTCGCAACCTGGAAGCTGCCTGAGAGCCTGGCGCCCCTCAAATTGGCCGATTCGAACGAGGCGGACTGAAACGACATCGCCCCGCCCGATAGGACTGATCCAGTGAGGTCCGCGCCGACGAACGTCGAAGCCTGAAATGAAGCGCCGCCGCCGGTGAGAGTGGCTTCGGACAGATTCGCACCGTCGAATCTCGCGAATTGAAACGCAGCGGAATCGCCCCCCAGCATGGCTTTTCTCAAGTCACAGTTTCGGAACGATGCCCTCTGAAACGTATTACTGGGTATCTTGAGAGTCATTCCCGCCAGGTTCGATCCCTCCAGATCCGTCTCCCAGAAAGGCCGTGACCGGATGACCCGTTTGGCTCGCTGCAATTGAGCCAGCTCGTTCTGGGCTCGGCGCATTTCCGCAACTGCGTATTCTGCTTGATGACGGTGCGAGCGAATCAAAGCCTCCAGTCGCATTTCGTTGCCCAACCAGGCGAAAACCACTGCCGCAATGCAGATCGCTATGAACATGCCTCGAATGGAAATTCGGAATCTTCCACGAACGGTCGCATCTTTCTCGCTTTTCATCATCGATTCTCGATCGGATCCCTGAACAGACAAATTCCCTCGCCGAAATCGACGATCCATCGAATCGACCAGGCGATGAGCGACCCGGTTCGCATCGTATCATACGGTCACTTCATATGCGAATATGATGTGAATGAAGAGACATTCGAATTTGCCTGGATCGGATTCCGGTTTCAGAGATCGTATCGCAGTGGATCTCTCGAAATCGTTCGAAACGTCGAATTCTGAGTCGTCTTTCGAAACGGTCAAGAGTCGACTTTCTCGAATTGTCTCAACACCTGCTTCGATCCGGGAGCCGTTGGGAACTCGGTCGGGCGGGCCTGTTTATCCATGTCAAGGTTGATGTAGAGTTTCGGTCCCTCGAACCGAAAGATCCCGTGCATTGTCTCATTCGTCGATTTCGTCTTCAGATCGATATGCATCGGGCTCGCTTCCGTGTCGATCCGAATCGAAAAGGTCGTCACGCGCTTGCCGCTATGCAGCGAGCATTCCGAACCTGAAATGACCATGCGATGCTCGGCGATTTCGTCGGCCTTGACGCGTCGGCCGCCGACTTCGGTCTCAACGCACCGCCAAGTGCCCTGCAATCGTTTCATTTCGTTCTGCAAGTTGGCTTCATCCATGGTCTTCGATGCCAGTTCGGATGCCGCAAGCATGGTCATCGCGGTCAATATCGAACTCGTGACCGAACTGAGGAAGTAGATCATTTCGAAATATCCTTCGCGAATCTTCGGAGAATCGACTTTTTCGTCAGATTCGAATCGCGATCGAGTGCAGCGAAGGCCGGATCTCGATCGGCCGGACCGATCGAGATCCTTGACGCGTCCGGTTTCGACCGCTTGCCGCTCGAGAACCGGAAGCGTCACTTCGATATCGTTTCAGGATCGATTTCGGCGCTGTTTCGACCGGAAGCCTGACCAAGCGACGACCAGCACGCTCAGAGCCGACAACGTGATCGTCGAAGGTTCAGGCACGATGGTGAAACCCCATTTGATGCCCGTATCGCCGACGACGATGTAATTCTTGCCGCCGCTGGAGACATCCCAGGCCGGGATCGTGATGAAATGGAGATAGCTGCCGATGCCGGAATAAAACTGTGGGGCATCATGGAAAGTATACGGTGTCGAGAACCCTCCGGCCGAATTGGAATCGTAATAGGGGCCGGCTCCGTTGACGGCACCACGATTCGTCCCGCCGTTGGTTCCCTCGACGTCGCCGTTGTCGACCTGCCAGAAGCCCTGCTGGCCAGCGATGGCGTAGCCGAAATCGCCGTAACGCTTGTCCATATTCAGAATATTGATCCAATGCCTCGTGATCGTAGCGCCCTCAAGCACGGGATCCGCGGGCGGATTCTGGAGCGTGAAGTCGAACGTTTCGCCGAAAGCTGTGTTCCCACCGTTCACGAAGAGCGAATAATCCGTGATGTGAAAATGTGCATTTCCCGGCAAAGCCACCGGGTTGGTAAGCCCGTTCGGCAAAGGCGGAGAAGCGAAGGAAAAGACCCAGTCGTTCGCCGCCGTATACCCCTGGGCATCGAGTGTCGCCAGCAAAATCGCGCTGAATGCGTTCGATGCGACCAGCGTCGCGGTATCGGCGACGGCGGTTTCGGGAACGCCTGAAGTGAGATTCGCCGGCGGATTCGCAACGCCGTTCGCAAGCGTGATATCGGCTGCATGGTTCTTCGTCGTCGAGCACGCGATGACCATCGCGATGCATAAACAGCATATGCGGAGTGGATTGTCCAGAAAGTGCATGATGAATCGCTTCTCCCTTGTCGTCGATACAGGATTCGAAATCCGTGACTAGGCCGGAACTTGACCAATGCATGCGTTTCGCTCTCGGGACTGAACAATGCATTGGCGCGCGAATACTTGCCGATTCGTGATTTCGAGCCACGATCCGGTCGAGCGATATCGCTCGTGATCTCGATTTCCGAATTTCATGTTGATTGTCTGATCGCCATCGGCGAAATGAATGACCGGACGGCCCGGAAAATGCACCCAGGCGGTATTACCGATCAGTGATCGAATACAGCGTTCGAAGACGCCGTTTCAGGTTCGGATTTCCGGCTTGTGCGAAAGCTCAGCCATCTTGAAGGAACGGCACGTGTGCGCGATTCCTGACTTGTTCCGGGATTCCGGATTACGTCAGGCTGACACACGGTTGCGCCAATGTCAACCTTCTAGTCGGTCATTTTCGAAAATTTTCCCGAGAAACATTTATGCGGATTCGATCCTGATTGGGCACTGTCGATTGCCCTTTACTTCAGGCCGCGATTCACTATGATTCGATGCATGTCAGATGTGCGAATCCATGAATGCAACAAATTCGACTCAAGGTATGGAAGAATCGACTCGAAGCATACGAAGATCGCGGTTTCGAATCGAGGTCATTGCCTGGGTGGCGATCCTGGGGATCGTTTTCGTCTTTCATTATCGGAGATTGTCGCACCCGACGTTGCTCGGCGACGATTTGATCCGGGTCATCGATGCGCGTGTTTTACCGCTCCGGGAACAACTTTTTCGGCCCTTCGCGGAACATGTCGCTCCTGGATTCGAAGTGGCGACTGCCGCAC
This sequence comes from uncultured Isosphaeraceae bacterium, assembly GCA_964608915.1. Classification (GTDB taxonomy): domain Bacteria; phylum Planctomycetota; class Planctomycetia; order Isosphaerales; family Isosphaeraceae; genus QWQI01. The sequence goes on along the minus strand of CAZSQA010000003.1, from coordinate 63,283 downwards.
TGGTTCGACCGTTCGGCGACCGTATCGATTTACTTCCCGCCGCGTTGACGGGATTCGCATTCCTGACATGGGTGCTGATGCTTTGCGCCGCTTCCTGGTGGGCTGCCCGAATTTCGAACAGGCATGAAGCGGCATGTCTCATTTTCGTGTTCTTCGGCGTTTCGTCCGCATGCATCGAAGTCCCCTGGTGGTTTTCCGCAGCGACGTATTCGCTTTCGGCAGCCTGTATTTTCATGATACTGGGCGTGATCTCCGGGCGATCGCACCGAATCTTTCTTCGATTCCTCATCGTCAGTTCCGGAACGGCACTGGCCATGAGTTTCTCCGCGATCGGGCTTCTGGCGTTGCTTCTTGGGGCATGTGCTTCGGTCGCCAGGTTCGGCATAAGCCGAGCCGCTGGGCTGGATTTGATCGCCCTGGGCACAGGTTTCTCCGTCTCTTCCGCGATTGCCCATTCACTCGGCGGCGAGGTCGTCTCGACCGAATCGACCCGCCTGTGCGCAGCCGGTTTCGCCTATGCCCTCGCCACGCCCGGCGGAGTGGCGATGCCGCTGTTTCTGGGCATCGACGCTCATGCCGTGACGCATCACTTTTCGTTCGCGATCGGCATTGCGATGACAGCGCTGCTTTTCGTCGGGCTGAAACGATCACGACTTTCGAATCCGATCCGCATGGATCTCGTGGCGATGGCGATCGTCCCATACCTCGCCATTTACCCGACAAGAGCCGGACTGGTCGAAAGCGGCGCCTGGGCCATGCCTGACTTTCTCTATTTCTGGACCAGTCGATATCATTTGTTCATGACAGCCGTGCTCTCATTCGCCAGCGCGATGGCCGTCATACGACTGAAAGACTGGCTGGAACCGCACCGATTTCGACTCACGCAGTGCTTGCCGGTTTGCATCGTCGGAATCTACGTCGTTTCGCAATGTCACAATGCGAATCTCATGCGGCACTTCGAAAACCAGGCGGATCAAGCCGATACATTGACGGCTCTCGTTCGTCTTCGGCGTTTTGCGGATTCGGAACGAATTTCGATCGGTCGTCTCGAACGACTCTTGCCACCCGTGCGACGGGGCTGGAACGCATCGGTTCTGGAGCTTCGGCCTGATCGATTTCCGCTGGTTCGCCTGATCGAAAGACGCGGCGAGTACGTGGGAGATCCGGTTTCGAATTCGGAAGACGATGAACTTCGTCAAAAGATCGTCGATTCGATCGGAATGCGTGCCTGGCGTCTTGCGAATGCAAATCGTTTGTCGAATCTCGACCCTGCTGACCATCTGGACATTTCGGGCTTTCGTACGGTCGAACCTCAGGAAATGACATTCGAAAAATCGGATCGGCATGGCGACCTCGCGTGGGTCGTTCTTGAGCCTTTCGGGCACGTGGAATTTTCGCTCTACGGCCTGAGTCGCCGATCGAACGTCATTTTCGAAAACCTCCAGGCCGACGGTACGGTGCATATTCAATGGACGACGGACGCGACGTGGGACGATTCGCGCATCGCGGAATTCGATCCGTTGCCTTCCGCAAATTGTCCTGTGCCTCGTCGGATCATTTTCCGACCCATGGATTTCGAGTCGGCTGACCAGGAGAATCCAAAGTCGTTCTCAGTTCGATTCCGGCTCAAGTCCACCCGTGCCGGCAAACTTCGTATCGGAAGAATCCGAGTCGGATTCATGACGAGAAACACGGGCGATTTTGCGATTCGCGAAATTCAAGGCAGATCCGTGCAGGTGGATTTACCGGCCTTTGCGGAACGTGGCAGGTTGTCTATACTGTAGCACTACTGGTATGAAGACGGACTGATTCCGTTCTGGGCAAGAGGCGACCGAACGCACCATGAAAGTCTATCTGGCCAATCCACGCGGTTTCTGTGCCGGCGTCAACATGGCGATCGAGAGCCTGGAAATCGCCCTGAATCATTTCGGGCCACCGGTTTATGTCTATCATGAGATCGTCCACAACTATCATGTCGTGGCCCGGGCAAAGCGGCGCGGAGCGATTTTCGTCGATCATCTTGACGAAGTGCCACGTGGTTCCGTCCTGCTTTATTCGGCGCACGGCGTCAGTCCCGAGGTCCGTAAACAGTCACGCTCACGGGACTTGAAAGCGATCGACGCAACCTGTCCGCTGGTCACGAAGGTGCACCTCGAAGCGATCAAGTACGCCAAAGAAGGTTATACGATCATCCTGATCGGTCACGAAGGACACGACGAAGTCATCGGCACGATGGGCGAAGCTCCGGAGGCGATGATCCTGGTGGAGACACCTGAAGATGTCGAACGGCTCGAAATCGGGAGCCCTGAAAAGATTGCGTATCTTACCCAGACGACTCTTTCCGTGGATGACGCCAACCGGGTGATCGACGCACTTCGGAAGAAGTTTCCGCAGATCGCGAATCCGCCGAAAGACGACATCTGCTATGCGACACAGAACCGCCAGGATGCCGTCCGGGTCCTGGCGAGCCGGGTCGATCTGGTTTTGGTTCTGGGTTCCCAGAACAGTTCGAACAGCAAGCGGCTGGCGGAAATCGCGACGAGTCTTGGCCCGCACGCACATTTGATCGATTGCGTGGAGGAGATTGACTCCGCCTGGCTTGAGGAAGCCAAGTCGGTGCTTGTGACGGCCGGGGCCAGCGCACCGGAAGATGTCGTCCAGGAAGTGCTCGAATATCTTCGAAATCGATGTGGTGCTGAGATTGTCGAAGAGACCGTTCGTGAAGAGGATGTGCATTTCCCTCTGCCCAGGAGTTTGCGAGAGCTGGTTCCGTCGGAAGCCATCGGCAAGGTCTGACTTTTCCCGTGATGCTGCGTTCACAGTGAAGAAACGGATCATGACAATTCGGAGGGCCGAAACGAAGAAGCCACTCGCTGAACGAACGGTGGACGTTCGTTATTCGAAGATCGCGTTCCTCGGCTGAAGCCATGTCGGTAGTTCTCTTGCGATGCATACACAGAGGCTCGGTTTCGATACGACGACTCCGGTACGTGATTTGCAGACGTTAACTGACCGTCGTATTCTCGATCGGCAACCGGCCTTGAATCTCGCGGAAACGACTGATGCGTTCACGAATGACTAAGTCGTGCTTCTGGCCAGAGCTATTCAGGTGCTGGAGGATGTTACCCGACACCTGTCCGAATCGCTTGCTGCTCGAATACTTGTCGATCGCACACATTTCGGCCCCGGTCCAAAGGACGGGTTCGAAAGGCAAGGGCTGGTTTCGCCGGCAATCGATGCAATGCCCTTTACGGGCTTCGGATACGAATCCCTCGCGGACAATGCAAACTCTTGCAAAGACGCCAAGCCTGCAATTCCATTGTGAGGCGACGATGTCGACGCGAATAAGTGTCGTCGATGCATGGGTTTCGGAGTTCGTCGGGGATCGTCCGGATATCGGCGTTGTGGAGCGGCGCTTCGTCAGAAACACCTGGCGCTTTTGTGCAGAAGATCGCTCCGGAGGCGTAGACTGTCGCCTCGGCTGATCCGGGCTGACCGGAAGGACTTTTTTCAGGAGCCAGGTCGCAAAACTGTCGACGGATCGAAACACGTCGAGATGCATCGTCGAGGTCATCACCGAATGCCGATAACCCAGGACAAAATGCGATGATCGAAAAATCCGGTATTTCGGAGGGAATCGGAAAAGGGCGAATCGAGACGCTTGCTGATGGCATTTTCGCAATTGCGATGACGCTCCTCGTTCTTCAGTTGCAGGTGCCCGATCTGCGGGATGGGCAGCTCGACCAGCTCGGCTCGCGGCTCGTCGAGCTTGCACCCAAATTTTCGGCATTTATCATCAGCTTCATGAGTTGCGGTGTCTACTGGGTCGCCCATCACCTGCAAATGAATTATGTCTACCGGACCGATCGCATTTTCATGTGGACGAATATCTGCTTTCTGATGGTGATTTCCGCCATACCGTTTTCGGCGGCCCTGATCGGCGAATACCATGAAGAATCGTTGGCGATCCGGGTCTATTGCGGCAATCTGACGCTCGCGGGGCTCATCTTATTCGGGCAAATGCGCTATGCCGCCGGTCCGGGGCGACTGATGGACCGGGAACTCGATCCTTATTTCGTATCTCTGGCGAGCCGGCGGACACTTCTGGGCCCCCTTATTTATGCCTGCGCGGCGGTTTCGGCGGGACATTCGCACATGCTCAGTCACGTGCTTTGCGCACTTGCGCCGATTCTCTATATGTTGCCGGGACGAATCGATCGCTATTTCAAAATTTGAATACGCATCGAATAGCATTTACCGGGGGCAGCCGAGATCCAGCGAATCGATAGTTTCGGATTCGTAGATCGATGGTAAGCGATCGACCTTACCGAAACGATCTGCCAGTTTGCGATAACTCTCGATAGAATCGACGATATCGGCGGGTTTTATCCTGTGCTCGTCTTCCTTGATGACGATTCGATCGAGTGTGGCTGATTTCGCCAGCTCGAGATGTTCGATCGGATCGATGGGGCGGACCGGTTCGATGACGATATTGAGAAAAATCAGCCGACGTTCGGTGCGGATCGAGTCGATGTCTCTCCAGGGCAAGAAATAGGAGCGATCCTGCAAACCCCGGCCGATCGTCGACTCGGCGATGATGAATGCGTATCTCGGAACGTACCAGGGCTGGCGATAATTCGGCAGATCGACTGGCCGGAACAGGATCCCCTCACGGAACAACTCAAGTTCGGGGCGTTTTCTGCGCTGCAGCTTTTTCCATGTCAATTTGACCGCGGGCAGGATTCCGGCCAGCAGCAAGAAGCCGATCGGGGCCCGGACCTTGATTTCGTTCGGAACTTTCACCGGTACGATGCCCGATGTCACGACAATGAGGAATAGGAAAAAGCCGATCCCCGATAGTGACAACATGATCAATTCGAATTTCAGATGCCCGCCTGAATAATAAAATGACCTGGGCTTTTGTGGATCTTCGGCCATAAAGGCAGTTTCCCGGAAATGCAGATCCAGGCCCGCTCTTCATCGCGAATCGGGCCTGAATTGATAGGGGCGTCGGTCGCGTCCGAATGCCGGATCATTACGCCATCATCGTTTCCCTGTGCGGGTCAATAAGATATCGGACTTCGCCGCAAACGATGGTTCCGACGGCCCGGCCCTGAACCGACCAGCCCTGGTAGGGGGTGTTGATCGACTTCGAACGGAATTCTGCCACGTCGATCGTCCAGTCCCGGTCCGGGTCAATCAAAGTCACGCTGGCGTCGGCGCCGGGTTTGAGATGGCCCTTGTACTGTTCGACTCGAATGAGTTTCGCCGGTTCGATCGTCAGTTTGGCGATCACCTCAGGCCAGGTCATCAATGCCGGTTCGATCAGCGTCTGGCGTACGATCGGCAACATCGTCTCGAGGCCCAGGATGCCGAACGGAGCCTGATCCATCTCCCGATTCTTCTTTTCCGGTGAGTGCGGAGCATGGTCCGTGGCGATCAGGTCGATGGTGCCGTCGACGATCCCCTGAATGACGGCTTCGACATCTCGCGCGGTACGCAAGGGAGGATTCATTTTGAAATTCGAATCGAATTTCGCCAGATTTTCGTCGGTCAGACTGATGTGATGGGGGCACGCTTCGGCCGTGACACGCACGCCCCGGGCCTTACCTTCGCGCACCAGTTCGACCGATCGGGCCGTCGACAGGTGTTGAATGTGCACATGGCCCCCCGTGAGTTCGGCCAGCATGATGTCGCGGGCTACCATAATCTCTTCAGCCACAGGTGGCATGCCGGTCAGGCCCAATCGAAGGGAGACGTCGCCTTCGTTCATGACCGCTCCGGCCGTCAGTTCGTTCACCTGGCAGTGCTGAAAAATCGGCACATCGAACATTCGGCTGTATTCCAGAGCCCTGCGCATGAGGCCGGCGTGCGAGATCGGTGCACCGTCATCGGTAAAGGCAACGGCACCGGCTTCGTAGAGCTTGCCGAGTTCCGCGAGTTCTTCGCCGGCGCGGTTTTTCGAGACGCAGGCCGAGGGCAAAACGATCGCCTTGCCTGCACGTTTGGCCTGAAGGATGACGAATTCGACGGCGGCTGGAGAATCGATGGGCGGCCGGGTGTTCGGCATGGAGACGATGGTGGTCCAGCCGCCGGCCAGTGCGGCGTCAGCGCCCGTAGCGATGGTTTCGTCCTCTTCGTTTCCAGGTTCTCGAAGGTGGACGTGAACGTCGATCAGGCCGGGGCAGACGATCAGGCCGGTGGCGTCGATCGTGCGATCAGGAACGGCTCCGGGGATCGGCTCGGTGCCGAGAATGCGAGTGCCTTCGATCCAGAGATCGACCATTTCGTCCAGATTTTGTGCGGGGTCGATCAAGCGTCCGCCGCGAATGAGCGTCAGTTTTGCCACGTCCGGAGATTCCTGTCGAAACGAGTCGTTTTTGTCTTGTCTTGTGGATCGATGCGTTGGGAGTGTGCGTGTGTGCTGGCTGGTCAGAATTCGAGAGGTGCAGCCGCCTGGCCCTGAACCAGCCCGAGAACAGCCATGCGTACCGCCAGGCCGTTGGTGACTTGATCGAGAATGGCCGAATTCGGGCCGTCGGCGACTTCGGGCGTGAGTTCCACGCCCCGGTTGATGGGACCGGGAGCAAGCAGGAGCAGGTCGTCCCGGCCCATTTCGATGCGCCGTTGTGTCATCCCATAAAGCTCGAAATATTCGGCGACAGAAGGAAACAGGGCGCTGCGCTGACGTTCGAACTGAATCCGCAGCACGTTGACGACATCGACTTCGGGCAGGATCGTATCGAGATGATGATGCACCTCACAGCCCATCGTCTTCCAGCGGTCCGAGACCAGCGTCGGCGGGCCACACAAGATCACGCGAGCACCGAGTTTACGTAACGCCCAAATGTTCGAGCGGGCCACACGCGAATGAAGAATGTCGCCGACGAGAGCGACGGTCAGCCCTTCGATCCGGCCCTTGCGCTGGCGGATCGTCATCAGGTCGAGAAGCGCCTGAGTCGGATGTTCGTGGGCCCCGTCGCCCGCATTGACGACGGACGCATCAGTGTACTGAGTCAGAAGTTGAGGCGTTCCGGGAACGGAATGGCGAACGACCAGGATTTTCGCCCCCATCGCCACGAGATTCTGGGCCGTGTCGATGAACGATTCGCCCTTGGAGATGCTCGAAGAGGAGGGGCTGAAGTCAAGAGTGTCGGCCCCGAGTCGACGTGCGGCCAGCCCGAAGCTCGACCGGGTGCGGGTCGAGTTTTCGAAGAACAACTGGGCGACAAGAGTGCCGGTCAGCACGGAGTGCTTGAGTCGGCCGGCGTTCGCATGGGCTGCGTAAATATCGGCCTGGTCGAGAATATAGTGGATTTCGTCCCGTGTGAGCTGTTCCAGGGCCAGCAGGTGTCGGTGATTGAAGCTGGTGGTCGCGGTCATCGTGGCCCGTGTCCGTCATTGGGTACGTGCGGCCTTCTGGCGGCGGAAATCGAACGGTTTCCGCATATTCACCCAGGCTGACTCATGCTAGCATTGACCGGGTCGATTCGCAATCGACAGATCCTGGGATCGATCGATGGCCGCGTGACGGAGCGCATGAGCATGCCTCGCAGGGAATCAAGGAGCGGCGCGGAACGCCGCCGCGAATTTCTGAAAACGACGTTCGGATCCTCGCTGGCGGCATGTGCTTCAAGCTCGAAGCTCTTCGCGCAACTTCCTGATGCACAGCCCCCTGCGGCGAAGGCCCCCATCCCTGAGGATCCCGAGGTGCAACGGGTCTTCGACCGGTTCGCAGGCGTCGGGCTTCCCGAACCTGGCGTCACTCGTCAGGGTAATTTTCTGGCCGTGGGCACCTCCCGCCCCGACTTCAGCAAACGCATTCTACGCATCGCCGAGGATACCGCTGCTGGGTATGTTCGTTTCTTCAGTGGCCTTCGGCTTCCTGCGACCAATGGCAAGCAGCGGCTTGTCGTGGTCGTGCTGGCGAATGCGGGCCAGTATTCCCGCTTCAACGGCCAGAACAAGGCCCGAAATGAAGGCGGCCATTACGACATCGACGAAAACTGGACGGTGACTTTCGATCATCGAGGCCGGTCGAAGTCCGTACGTGCCGACCTGGAAAGGGCGAACGTCGTCACCATGATCCATGAAATCGCCCACCAGCTCAGTTTCAATACCGGCCTGCTGAGCCGCGACGCCGACATTCCCATGATGATCAGCGAAGGCCTGGCGACCATGGCGGAGCCGTCCAGCACGTCCGTTCTTCCCGGATTTTCCGAAGTGAACCGGCCGCGCATCGCGGTGCTGGAACAACTGTTGAGGGCCAAAAGGGCCCGCTGGATTCCCCTGGAAAAGCTGATCGAAAACGACGACGCGTTCGATGCACCCGATGACGGCACCGTCCAGGTCGCTTATGCCCAGTCCTGGCTTTTCTGGGATTCGGTCATCCGCCAAAGTCGCTTTCGCGAGAAACTGGGGCCCTACCTGGACCGTGTCAACGCCCAGCGGAACCCGGCGGAGCGGTTGGACGACTTCGTGGCGTCCTTCGGATCGGTGCGGGCCGTGGAAGCGGAAATGTCAGCTAATTTGCAAAGCCTTGCAAGCAAATGAATTGAGGCGAAAGGGGCGGCCTGGATCGGATCGTTCGCCATTAGAGGGTTCGAAGCGGCCGGCTCAATTCGATACTGTAAGAGATCTCCCGATTCGCAGTGATCCGAAGTGCTTGTGATCCAGTAAACCTGCGAAACTTGCGGCTGACGACCTGACTTCTTGCGTAATCATACCGTCGCGACACAGGGCAAGAATTCACAATGGGGGCGAGTATGACCCATGTTTGGACGTTGCTGGGGCTACGACATCATCTCGTCAATATGCGACAATAGAACGGGGTCGCATGAATACCTGATATCAGGAAACTTCAAACCCGGGCCGTGAAACCTGGTCAAACCCGGGCCGGTCGGGGAAGTTTACGCTTGAAGTCCTAATGGAGTCTTATGCCCTTCGTGCCTTGCAGCGACGAGATATGAGACCGATCACACCGGTTGAGACTGCGGCTAGTTCGTATGTGGAAGGTTCAGGAACGGGGGTTGAGAACGTGATGGATTTGATTTGACTCACAGTGCCTGAGGTGAAGGTGCTTGTCAATACGATGGTATCGCTTGGCGCGAACGAGTACGATCCGTTGAATGCATATGTGCCTGCTGGATCGAGCACGTTATCCGAGGAAGTACCTGTTCCACCCGACAGCGAAAATGTGCCAACCGTTCCTTCACTTGCGACATTGATCACGTAGCTCTTGAAATCCAGTGTCCCGCCGCTGAGATGCATGGTGAATCCGGGATTGGTGGCGTAGTCTTTGTACAAAAAATTCCGCCAAAATCTCTATCGAACAGCCTTATGCCGCTGGACGCACCGACAGGGTCGAACAGGTCGAGCGTCTACACCCCATTTATGAACGAGAAACTTGTCTGTGACCCCGGCGTGCCACCGAACTCGAATGTCACATCCGCAGCCTGCGTCCTGGTGCCAGAGGCTGTAACGATCACCAGGGTGGCTAGAAAAGTTGCGAGTCGCTTTCTCTTGGGAAAAGAGATTGCCATGTGATTGAGTGAGTGGATACTTCAGCAGTCTGAGTGCGGGGTTTGTGTGGTCGCCCCACTCCGGAACATGCCAGGCCACGAGATCGACGATCTGCAAGCGTGAGCGCATGTGAGTAAAGCAATTGTGCAACGAGCTATGTCCGCTACTCCTCAAACCACATAATTATGAGAAAAATGATTCACTTCGGCAGAATGCCCTTGGCCAGCTCGTCTTCCCAGTTGTCCAGCAGCGGCCAGTCGATAGCACAGGTGCCGAAGTCGGCCATGTGCAGGTAGCCTTCCAGCCGTTCGATCGTCGCCTGGATCAGGGCATTGTCCTTGCGGAAAATTGGCCCATGGCTGGGCAGCAGCCATTCGGCGTCGCTGGATTTGATACGCTTCAGACTTTTAATGTAATCGACGATGTTCGAACCATGATGCGCGTCGATCACACCCACGCAGCCGTCGCGGAAAATGTTGTCGCCCGAAAACAGAAGATTCCCCATCCGGAAGGCCAGCTGCCCCTCGGTATGCCCCGGCGTGCTCCAGACTTCCAGAGTTTTGTCGCCGATCTTTAGCTTTTGGCCTTCTTCCAGAAGCGTGTCCACCTTGCAGGGTTGCATCGGAATGTGGATGTTCTGGGCGTCGATGCGCGCATAAGTCGCGATTTCGTCGGCCGTTTCGATGTGCTTGACCGACTTCGGGTGCGCCGCCACTTTGCACTTGAGGATTTCCCTCGCCCGGGCCAGACCCTGGATATGGTCGGCATCGGCGTGACTGGCGATCACCATTTTGCAGTCCGACAGCCGAAAGTCCATCTGCCGGATCATTTCCAGGACGTCCGTCAAATCGTCCAGAAAACCGACATCGATCAGGGCATATTCCGAACCGCCGTCGATCAGATAAATGTTCACGCCCAGGCGCCTGCGTGCCTGCACGTTCATTTCGATCACGCCAGGGAATACGTACACTCGCTCAATCATGCAACGGCTCGCCGATCTTTTTCGTTCTTTTCACGTGTTCGGGGAATCGACTTATGATACCCCGGAGGAAAGATGTTTCTCAATCGTTCAGGCTGATTTCTTGCGACTTTCGCCGCGTTTGACCGATTTGGCGTATGGCCGAATGCGTCAATTTGCGCCATGAGGCCGTAGATCCCTCAACTCCGCCTGGACTTCCACTCGACCCTGCCATTCGTTGATCGACGGCGAGAAGGCGATATCGTAAGTCGTTCCTGTGGACCAGTTCGCAGCCTCCTCAGCCTTGTTCCAGGCCAGCACCTTCACCAGCTTGTCGCCTTTTTTCATATTCAGTCGGACATGCTTTTTGTCCTGGCCGATCAGCTGCGGCTCGCCCACGATTTCCATGCCCGTCATCGCCAGTACGGGCCTGGCGTTGCCGTTGCCATGGGGCTCCAGATCCGCGATCGCCCGCACCAGACCGATTTCGAGCTGATGGGGCAATATCTCGGCGTCGATCCAGAGTTGTTTCGTGCCCAGATCATCGCTTCTTCGCCGGCCGATCGCTTCATCCAGGGCATCGCGAAACGCATCGATCGATTCGGCCGGAAGTTTCAGTCCGACCGCTGCCGCATGGCCCCCGAAAGTCGTCAAATGCTGTGCGCACTCGCCTAGTGCCTCGACCAGATTGACCCCGCCGAATGACCGCCCCGAGCCATGGGCGATGCCCTTTTCGTCGATCGAAAGCACGATCGCCGGGCGATGATAACTATCCACCAGCCGCGAAGCCGCGATGCCGATCACACCCGCATGCCAGCCCGCCGCGGCAGCCACGGCGACATTTCGAGATGCAGCCGAGGCGTCGGCTTCGAACTGGCTTTTCGCCTCGGCCACAATCGCGGCTTCGACCTCTCGCCGGGTGCGGTTGCTTTCTTCCAGAACTTCCGCCAGTTCCTGTGCTTGTGAATGCGTCGAAGCCGTCAGAAGCTTGTAGGCCGTGAAGGCATGCAGCATCCGGCCCGCGGCATTGATGCGGGGGGCGATCTGAAACCCGATCGTCGTCGATGTCACCGGCCGGTCTTCATTGACCCCCGCAAACCGCATCAGGGCCTCAAGGCCGATCGTTCGCCGCTTGTTCAGGCTTTCCAGCCCATGCTTGACCAGGATCCTGTTCTCGTCCACCAGCGGCATCACGTCGGCCACGGTCGCCAGGGCGACCAGGCCCAGGCCTCGTACAAGAAAATCCCGCAGGGCAGGGCTCGCCTTCTTGCCGTCGCCGAAGCTTTTGGCCACTTGCCAGGCCAGCTTGAAAGCCACGCCGGCACCGCACAGGTTCGCCGTAAAAGGATCGCCACCGGGCAGTTGCGGATGGACCAGCGCATCGGCGGCCGGCAGCTCTTCTCGAAACGTGTGGTGGTCGGTGACGATCACACCCAGGCCGAGCGACTTGGCCAGGGCCACCGGCTCCACAGCCGTGATACCGCAGTCGACGGTCACCATCAGAGCCCCGGAATGCTCGGCGGCCAGCGTGCGCACAGCGTCGGCGTTCAGGCCATATCCTTCTTCTATCCGGTGCGGTATATAGGGCACCACCTGTTTCGCCCCGGCCAGGCGTAGGGCTTCGGAGAGGACCGTCAGTGCACAGACGCCGTCGACGTCATAATCGGCGTAAATGATGATTTTGCGGTCGTTTCGGATCGCTTCGACGATTCTGTCAGCGGCTTCTCGAACGCCCGGGATCGCCTCCGGGTCAGCCAGCCGCTTCATGTCGGGCGAAAGGAAGCGATCGACCCGCTCAGGATCGTCCAGCCCCCTCTGAATGAGAATCTGCGCGAGCACCGGGTCGATCCGGAACCGGGTCGTGAGCCGTTCGACCAGCTTCGCGTCGACATGGCGGAAATTCCAGCGTGTCTGTGCGAAACTCATCGTGGGCGGCCCGATCGTTGCAGATGGCGGCGATTCTCACTGTTCTCGCATACGATCATGACGTGAGCGAGCGTTCAGGTCAAGGGGGGCAGACTCTTCGATAGAAGTCTGAATCCGCTCTGCTTCTTCAGTTGCACATATCGGAACAGGTCGAGAGCCAGAATCGGTATTTCGCTCCGCTCGCGGTTGTCCATCTTCTGTTCGGCCGCGAATCTTCGCATGTCTTCCTTGATTTCGGTAAGCACCGGAAATTGAACTGCATAGGGCCGAAAGTCGGCCGATTCGAAAGCGGATTCGATCTGGTCCATCACGTCGGCCGGCAGTGTTTCGAACCGGGCTTCGATCCATCGTAGACCGAACCGCACGAGAGGATCGCAGTGGCTTCTCCGCTCGGCCTCTTCGAAGCATGGATTCGCGTACTTCACGAGGTCCTGAATGATCCGCGAAAGAGCAGCTTCGGCACCGGCTTCCGTTCCGTCATGGCTATATGCGACTTCTTCCATCGGTATGGCCCCGGAACCGAGCCGCAGGTTGGGAAGTCCTGTCGCACAGCGAAGCGAGTAGCTGCCGAAACGGCGATTCCACACTGGAAATACGCCCGTGTAAACATCGACTTCGAAACATTGCCATTTCTGAGAGGAGTGAATCGAAACGATGCGAAAGAACCATTCGGAAGGGACTCCATTTTCTTGAGGTTTCCTTCGATACCAGTAGCGGCCGATGATTCCGTCTACCTTTTCGAATTCCCGGGAATAGTTCGCCATCGCTTCGGCGATCAATCGACCTGTCCGAATTCGTTTCGACATCGGAAATTCCTCGGCTTCGCTCGTGGGTTGTCGTCGGTGATCAGGGGTAGCTCACAGTTTGTATTTCCGGGTCGTTCCTCCCGATCGGCTTCGATTCGCCTCGCGGTAAATCCGGCAATTCGAATTCCGACTTTTAAGACGATGCGATTCGCATTTATTTCAAGGCGGCTTGATTGGGGGGTGCCATTCCGGATGGATTCAGCTCATTTTGCGGTGACTCCCTGACCGGGTGGAAGATCAGTCGAAGTACGACGGAGAAAATGAGCAAATAGCAGACGAATCCGAGAATGAGTGTGTAGATGAGATCGTAGACGAATCGATCGATCGACGCTTTCGTCATTGCGGCTTGTTCGTCGAGTTGGGCGACATATTCGCCCCGAATTCGGGGCCAGTCATCACCGGCTTGCGATTTTGCCTTCGTTGCCCGGTCGATCATCTCGGAATAGCGAACCTGATTGCGATCGATGATCCGAAACGCCTCAGCACTCTGGTCGCGTTGTCTTAAGGTGAAACCTAGAGCCGTCCCCACGATCAGAACGGATATCATCAGAGCCCGAACCGAAGGCGCTCGAACTTCACGTTGCCGGCCCTTCTTGCCTTGGCGGCCGTCGGCCTTCCCTCGACGATTGCCGATAATGCGTTCGAATTCCTCGAATGCAGCTTCATCAGGTAACTCGAAAACGTTTGAGGAAAGGTCGATAGCGATTCCATGGGATTCGAAAATCTCGCGGAGCTTTTCGAAATCTTGCTTTGAAACGCCGCAGATCAGATCGGGGGATTTGTCTGTCGTCTCGACTTCCAGGACAAGAAAGGTCGTGAAATCATGAACTGAGCAGCGGCTCATTTTCCGGAAAGGAAATTTTCGTGATAAGTCGCCTTTGATGATGCGATCGCCGCTGACGTAATACGGCATCTTCGTATTCATCGTCGCCCAAATGGAAAACCGGCAGAGCCCGATACCGGAAATGAACCCGATCACGATCCCTTCGATGCAACGTCGTGTGGAAATTTTCGCGAGAAGGTCTCCCGGAACGAGAAGTTTGGCCGATAGCGGAAATACCGCAAAATAGGCGATAAGGAGACCGCAGCCGATCGATGCCCAGACTTTCCAGCGCTTGCCATATGTTCGGTCATTGCAAGTAAGGATCGCCTGGCGAAACTCTTTGGGCTCCATCCATTCGAATTCGAATTTCGGTATCGGCCACATGATTCGGATACCGTTTCTTCGAATGCGGATGATTCGACGATATGCGGGCCAGATTTCGGTTCATCCATCGCCACGCAGGATCCAGGCTCGCGGATTGTGCTCGAATCCCAGCTTCGGATAGTATTCGTTCGCCTTCGGTGCCGCCAGAAGCACGATCATGCATTCCTTCCCGAGGCATCGCCGCGTTTCTTCGATCATACGTTTGCCGATGCCCTGGTTCTGGTACGCCGCGTCGACGGCAAGGTCCGCCAGATAAGCGACGTAGGTGAAATCGGTGAGCGATCGGGAAATGCCGACAAGTTTGTCGTCGTGCCATGCCGTGATCGTCAGATTCGCATTTTTGAGCATGCCCTCGAAAATGTCGGGGCGGTCGATCGGTCGCCTTTCGCCCAGCGTCGACGATCGGTAGAGTTCGATCGCTTCGTTCACTGAAATCTCTGAATCTCGCCGATATTCGATGACCATGTCGATAGGCTCTTCAGGAATTCATTCGAACTTGATTTCAATGGTTGATTGATCGAAATCGGGTAGGGGAGAGCAGGCTCTCATTTCGAAAACTCGCGCAAATGAACGATGTTGCCTTCCGGGTCGCACACATTTCTGGCGTTGAATCCCGGCCCCGGCCAAACAGGCCCGCACATGGATCCGCCATTTTCGCGCACGACCCTCTCCGCTTCCGTCAGATTTTTGACGGTGAAAAATGGCTTGATCGCCTGCTCCTCTCGCGGTTCCGGAGGGACGGCGATTTCGATCGAATCGGCGATGGGTGCCGGGATGGCCTGGATGATCAGATGCACGTCGTCGGAATGCAGGACCTGATGTTCGGCATCGGCATGAACGCATTTCAAGGCAAGGACTTGTGAATAAAACTTCGAGACCATTTCGATTTGTTTCGCATAGATGAGAACGCCTGATCGAGCAGGGCCTTGCATTGAGAATCTCCTGGTGCGTGATGGTCGGATTCGGACCTGGGATACCGCTGGTCGATGATCGAATGGACTTTTAACTGACTCGTTCGAGTTCCGTCATTGCAAATGCTCGATTGTTGCACCCCTGTGCAATTCCAGAAAGTCGGCGACCTGCTTGCGGTGGCACTCATCCACCCGCTTTTCGGCACACATCAGGCAGATCGGGCCGGGGATGGCGTCCAGGCGGCTCGTGAGAAGTTCGCCGGCGGCTTCCAGCAGTTCCTGATACCGCTGCGGCCAGTCGGGCCAGCCGAGGAAGATATTGCCGAGTTCGACCAGCGAGCGATAGCCGATGCCGGCTGCCGCGAGCCAGGCTTCGATGCCCTTGTCGGCGGTTTTGGCTTTGACCCAGATGCCCATGCTGGCCTTGTCTGGCCGAAGGCGGATGTCGACGACCGTTTTCACGCCCCGGGATTGTATTAAGGCCAGGAATTCATCCTTGCCACGACCTCCGTAGCCAATGGTGTAAACGGTCATGGAACGCGCTCCAGATATCATGGCTTCAGGCATCGAGCGATCGATTCCGGTTGGGCTGAGTTCGATTCATTTCAATCGTTCCAGCTTGCCTTTTCGCTTCACGATATTCTTGTAATCCCACTGAATCTCGGCCGCTTTTTTCAGCCATCGCATCAGGTCTCTTTCGTCGATCTCTTCGGAGCTGGAGTAAAAGATCGAAGCGTCCTTGAATTTGTCGCCCTGGACATTCAGGGCAGGCTCTTCGAAATCTGCGCCACTCCAGAACATGAGCCGGATGCCCTTTTTCTGGAGGCTGTAGCCGACGATCGGGTTGCCGTCAAGAAACCAGACGGGATGCCGGTGCCAGATTTTGCTTACCGCACCGGGCAGATTCTGGTCGATGAAAGTCGCAAGCTGATCGCAAACGGCTTTTTCGCCAACTTGAAGCTTGTCGGCATATGCGGAAATGTCGGCGTTCATAGCAGTCTCCCGTTTGCGATGGATGATATTCAAGTTTGACCGGCTCGAATGGTCGCGTCAACGTGACGATGAGAATCGGAACGCGGAATGATCGTTCCGAACGCATCACAATCGATGAAGCACGAGCGGACGAGACGACGAATCAGGAGAATCGTCGGCCGATGCCGTTTCGAACGTGATCCGAATCTCCGAATTCGGATGCGCTTTGACGCGGATTGCGTCCTGAATTTCAACCCAGCCGGGGCGATTCTCGAAGCAGATCGATGTCGATCTTTTGCAGGGGTTCTTCGGTCAGGTCGCGGCGGATGGGCGAGAAAAAGCGATCGAAAGGATAAAGGGAATTTTCGCGAGGAACGACGATGCGGATTCCGTGTCGGCCGGGGCCGAGCCCATCGATGCGGAATCTGCCGTCGGGGCCGATTTCGCCGCTTCGAAGTACGCCTTTGCCCCCTTCGGTCGGGACGATCTCGACCCAGCCGCGGCGGAAGGACTCTTGCCCGCGAGTCACGCGGCCTTCGACCGAAATGCGAGGATAGGCAGGATCAGGGCGTTCCTGAGAGCATCCGGCGGCGAAAGCGCCGGCGGCGAAGATGACCAAAGCGATGGGGGATCGATAGACGCCGTCGCTGCGTCGAAACCGAAGACGCGTCATCCGGTTTCTCCGAAGGACGAGATCGCGGCAAGGAGGGCGAGCGTTTCGCTGGATTCGGGATCTTCGGGGCCGAGAAGTTCGATGCGTCCCGCGATGCTGCGGTCCAGGGACATCGGGCCGGTTTCTCGAGCGGTGCGGATGACTCCGCCGAAAGCCCGATAGCCTGCCCGCGAGCCGACTTCGCCGAGGGCGAAGATCGATCCGCCCCGCATCCCCGCGCCCAGAAGAGCACCGCAGGAACCTGTGACGTAGAGCGAGCCGCTTTTCATGCCCATGCCGGCCCCGGAACCGGCTGAACCGTTCACGACGACGATGAGCCCATCGGCGTCAAGATCACGGGCAAGTTCGGTGCCGACGTCGCCATCGATGCGAATTCGGCCAGAGTAGGGGCCGTCGAGACCGTTGAGAAGCAGGCGGTCGCCACGAGCCCCGGTCAGCAGGAAGTCGGTACTTCCAGCCCGCAGGGCTCGACGAATTTCCTGATTGACGGCGAGGGAATCCCTCCACTCGGGAAGGTGAATCCGGACGACATCAGCGGAACCGGGGGTGACGTTCAAGGTCAGCGTGCGTCCTGAGCCACTTCCGCGGAAGCTGATTCGCGAGGTTCGTAGGTCTTGCCGCCTTTGATCAACGCACGATTCGTCGTCGAATTCGCTTCGATCACTTTTCGGAGTTCGGCGATCTGCGTCTGAAGATCCGTACGGCGAGCGGGGATCTGTTCGCCTCGGGCACGGATGTAACTCGATCCGGCGTTGATCGTTTCCTTGATCTTTTCGAACAGGGCTTTAACGGAGTCCTGCGATTTCGCGTCGGCGGAGGCAAAAGTCATCTGTTGCAAATAGCCGGAATTGACAATGCCCTGGATGCCCTGAAAGGCCGGAACGGTGCGGTCAGCCATCATGGCGACAAGCTGCTGGGCCCGAGACGAATCGGTCGGAGGGATGTCCGCGGCCATTTCGGAAATATCGGCGATGGCCTCAGCCATGGAAAGGGCCACGAGCTGGTGATTGAAGGGGCGGAACTGGGTCGTGATATCGAGGAGGCCGAGGGCACGGCCGGCTTCCAGCCGTACTTCCGGACGCTGAGCTTCGTCGGTGAGGAAATCCATGAGGACTTCGGCGGGATGGACTTTGCCTTCGGCGACGGATTCGCTGATGATGCGAAGATTGCCGATGAGCTGAGCCGCCTGGGACTTGAGGAACCAGGGGGCATCTTCTTCGTTACGAAGCATGTTGATGACGGCGATCGTCCACTGGGTTCTCTGGTTGAAGGCCACGATCTTGCGGCCGTCGGCGATGGCGTTGTTGACGCCCAGCAGAGCCAGTGACTTCACCTGCCATGGCTGCTTGGCGTCGGACAAAAGCTTGACGAGCGTCGGAACGACGTCGAGGGAGCCAGTGGACGAGAGCGCCAGAGTGGCCTGTGTGCGGGTGATCAGATGCCCTTCCAGTAGCGGAGCGAAGGACTTGATCATGGCGGCCGTATATGCCGACATGAAGGGGCTGTTCGAAGCTGCGTTCGAGGCCCTGGACGCGGCGATCAATGCCGTCGTGGCTTTTTCGATCGGACGGACCGCCGTATTCACGGCCCCTTCGCCCGACATCATCGTTTCGATCGCCTTTTTGTTCGTCAGTTCAGCGGCCTTGGCGTCGACGAAGCGGTTGATCGTGCGGGGATTGATGTCGCCGCTGCCGCCTGCCATGGACATAAGCTGCTTCTCTTCGTTCGCCGAGAAGAGAGGGCGGGGAGGAACCGTTTCCTTGACCAGGGAAATGTCGAGGAGGTCGTCGACACGCGGATCGCGATAGTTTTCGGTCAATTCGAAACGCGTCCCGCTTACGACGGGTGCAGTTTTCGCTTCGGCCTCTGCCGGTGCCTCTTTTGCCTGTTCCTTGTTGGGTTCGGCTTTGGCGTCAGCGGCCTTGGCTGAATCCTTCGAAGCCGGGGCGGCTTTGGCGGCCGGCGTGTCGGCCTTTTTGGCCGGTGCGTCCTTCGCGGTTTCCTGACTCCAGGCGAACTGCACAGGTACGAACGCCAGAAAAGCCCATGTCCACCAGTTCAACCGATTCGGCACAGGCATCCGGGGCCCCTTTCCGACTTTGTCCGATTTTCGCTCGCCGCTTTCAGGATGGTTCGAACCCACGTGGGTCGCCCCAATTCCGTAATGGCTCAATCCTACGTAACCCACGGAGTCCGGCTTGTCAAGCAAGTTCATCGATTTCTCGCTTCCGGCAGGTGTCCGAAATCGCCAGATTCCTCAGGTTCCGACCGAATCGAGCTTGAGCTTGCGCGGATCGGTCTCGTTCAGAATCGCTCCGACGGCCTGCTGATTGAACCCTTTGTAACCTTCTCGCCGCTGGAGAATCTCAAGGTGGCTGCCGACCGCACCCTCCGCCAGGAACTTGTCCGCTTCTTCGGGCGTGATCCAGCCGGCCGCGACCGCCGCTTCGATGCGGCGGGGATCGACCTTCCAGAACTCGCCCTTCGTGAATGCCTGACGCAAAAAGGGGAAGTCGCTGAATGGCTTCATCGTGGCGATCCCGGCGGTCCGTTCGAGCCCATCACGTGCCAGGTCGAAATCGAATTGCCCTTCGAGATGGTGCATGCCGGCTTCCAGAAAACTCTCGCCATGAAGAGCGACCCAGAGACCGACCGTGTTCGGACGTGTCAGGGGAGCGAGTTCCTGATGAGCGAAGTCTGTCGTCAACTCTTCGGGGGCGAGATCGAGGTCCGCGAAGATCACGATTCCGGTCACCGGGTGTTCGAGAACCTGAGCCCCCCATCCGGCATGTTCCCCGGCATGGAAGTGTTCGCGCAGCTCGAAGCCCAGCATTTCTAGGACGCTGATCAGCCTGTGAAAGTTCCGCCGAGAACAGCGAAACGTGTGATGATCGTGGTTCGCCCACCCCAGCCCCAGCACGTCCTGCCGGCTTTTCTGGGCCTGGGCGGCACGATTGCGGTTCTGCCAGTAGTCCCTCTCCACTTCGAAAACGAGCTCGCAGGCCATGTCGCGGCCGACCAGTTCGATCATTTTGCGGGTCGCGGTCTCTGCATGAACGAAACCCGCGGCGTCGTCACCGTCCCAGAATCGCTTTCGAGTCTCCCATATCTCTCTGGCTTCCAGAATGTTACGTGCTCTTTGGGGAGTCAGCAGACCTGCCCGGCCAAGCGTCGACGGGAAGGCTTCGAATCCGTCGTAGCCGCGTCTTTCGATGACCAGAAACGGAGTCCCGGCCGGCGCGACGATGCATTCTCGATAGGGGCCCAGAGGGTGGCCCTGGATCGGAACTTCCAGCCGATTCGCCGCAAGAAAAGCCGCCAAATGATCGACCCGAATGGCCACGCCCATGCACACGGGGGCATCAGATCCTGCGGAAGCATCGACGAGAAGCTTGGGCAGATCGGCCCCGGGATGAGTGTACACGCGGCGGGGCGGGGCGGTGTCTTCGCCCCGTCGCGGCTTGTAGCCCAGCTCACGAAGAACGTCGTGCGGAACTCGAGCGCCGTTCAGGCGAACATGGTCGACCCAGTCCTCCAGGATCGTGCCGGTCAGGTCTTTCAGTTTCTGTGCAAAGTCCCTGGCCCAGGCGTTTTCCTGAACGAGTTCGGAGTAGCGGTCGGCCAGGAACCGTTCGGTTTGCGGCCAGCGTTTCCATGCGAATGAGGATTCGGACATGACGGGAATTACCTTGCACGAGTGCACGAATCGCGTGCGTTCGAATGGAGGTCGCGCACTGAAAAGGGCCAAACCGCGTGGTTACGAACCCTACGATTCGGAAAATCGGACACGATTTTCACGCTTCCGAATCGCCAATCACACCTTCCTTCTTTATAAGATAATTCCGCGAGATCACGCTTGAGAAGAGACTCGATTCGACATCGCGAACTCAAGAGCGATGTCGAGACCTCTTCGAACCCCTTCGGTTCGAACAACCTGGTCCAAAGCATCATGCAGAAGAAGACCTCATTTCGATTCGGGAATCAATCGATGTATGTCGCTCCGAGAGTTACGCTTGCGTTACGGCAACCAAGTCCGGACCGGTCCCGGGTCGAGCGTATCGCTGCATGTCTGAGAACGTTACTGCAGGGAATGGTTCTGGCTTCGATCCTCACCGGTGCTTCGATTTACGCTCAGGAAGCCGGTCTCCAGGCTGCGAGCGTCGCCCATCCGCGCGATCATCTCGGATACGATCCGGGTGCGGATTTCCGCCTGGCGGACTGGTCCACCGTTTCGGGATATTTCCGCAAGCTTGACGGCCAGAGTGACCGGGTCGAAGTGCGAACGATCGGGAAAACCAGTCAGGGGCGGGACATGCTTCTGGCCATCGTGGCTGCGCCCGAGACGATAGCCGATCTGCCACAAGTTCAGAAAAACCAGAAACTTCTGGCGGATCCACGGCTTGTCACCGACCGCCCGACTGAAGAACGGCTGATCGGCGGATCGAAGCCTGTCGTGATCCTTACGGGTACCATTCATTCGTCGGAAACCGCTTCCACATTTATGCTTATGGAATTGGCCTGGGAGTTGGCGACCGGCCGCGAAGCCTGGGCCAGGGAAGTTCTCGAGAAAGTCGTCGTGCTGATCGTGCCTTCGGTCAATCCCGACGGAATCGATATCGTCGCGGAATGGTATGCGAGAAGTTTGGGCAAACCCTGGGAAGGGCGGGGCCTGCCCCGACTTTATCACCCCTACGCCGGGCACGATACGAACCGCGACTTTTATGCCCTGAATTTGCCGGAAACGGTTCACTTGTCAAAGGTTATGTATGAAGACTGGTTTCCGACGGTCGCCTGGGACGTGCATCAGATGGGTTCCGAAGGGGCGAGGTTATTCGTTCCGCCGTTTTTCGATCCGACGAATCCGAACGTCGACCCACGAATCACGCAAAGCATTCTGTTGATCGGCGCGCATATGGCGGCGGATCTGGCGGCTGCCGGGAAAAAAGGCGTCCTCCATTCGGCCATGTACGACAACTGGTGGAACGGCGGGAACCGAACAACGCCCCAGCGGCACAACATGGTCGCCATTCTGACCGAAGCTGCGAGCGTTCGGCTGGCGAGCCCGATCTTTCTCGCTCCGACGGATTTGAAAGGCAAGACGCGAGGCTTCGAAAATCATCAACCCACCGTCAATTTCCCGGATCCCTGGCCGGGTGGCTGGTGGCGATTGAGAGATATCGTCGATTATGAACTCGTTGCCGCACGGAGCCTGCTGACGCTTGTCGCAAGATACGGCAAATCCTTTCAGGCGAACTATTTGGCCATGGGCCGAGACCAATTGGCCAGAGGCGAAACCGAAGCCCCTTACGGCTGGCTGGTGCCCCTGGACCAGCATGACCCTTCGGCCGCGTGGCGAATGCTGGAGACGCTCGCGAAAACCGGGGTCGAAGTCCACCGGACGACGAAAGATGTGGCCTTGTACGGAACGACTTACGTAGCCGGCACCTGGTATCTGCCCGCGCGCCAGCCGTATCGGGCCCACTTGAAGGACATGATGGAACGCCAGAAATATCCGAACCGGTTCACGGCGGGCGGTCAAGCCGAGCCGCCTTATGACGTGGCGGGATGGACGATGCCGCTCTTGATGGGGGTCCGGTCGGTCGAGATTCAGGAACCCTTGACCGTCCAATCGCAAAGGTTTACCGACTGGCGAAAACCCCGCATGACGGCCGAAGGCGACTTGACCAAGGCGAAGTCGCTGCTCGTCGAAAACCGCTCGACGGATGATCTGACGCTCATTCAGGCCCTGGTCGGCGCTGGCGTTGCCGTGCGGTTCCATACGAATCCTCTCGAATTGCCGGGGCGAACGCTCGCACCCGGTTTCGCCGAAATCGAGCCGAGCGAAAAGGCGCGCAAGGCGATCGACTCACTTGCCGACCGGATCGGGACGCACGTGATCGGTACCGAAAAGTCGCCGTCATCCGCTGGTGTTACGTATGAGTTGAAATCGCAAAGGATTGCACTGTATCAGCCTTGGGAGTCTTCGATGAACGAGGGCTGGACGCGTCTGGTCCTCGAACGGCTCGGTATTCCGTACGTCACCGTGCATCGCGACGACATTCTGGCGGGTCGTCTGAACGACAGGTTCGATTGCCTGGTGTTTCCCTCGGTCTCGGCACGTTCGCTGAGATCGGGATATCGGCCCGGCGAAACCGAGCCACCCTATGTCGGCGGGCTGGAGGGCGCGAAAGACGTTCTGAAAGACTTCGTTTCGAGCGGCGGCACGATCGTCGCGATCGAGAATTCCTGCGGCTACGTGATCGAAGAACTGGGCCTGCCCGTGGAAAATGCCGTGGCAACGCTCCCGAGCAGGGACTTCTACGGTCCGGGTTCGATTCTCTCGGCCGTGGCCGAAAAAGAGCATCCGCTGACGTTAGGCATGCCTGGGAAATTCTCGGTTTATTTCGACCGTTCGCTGGGGCTGAAATCGGCCGGCAAACCCGGCAATGAGACGGGGGCGAAGCTGGAGAGCGCTGTGCGATACGGTACGGATGCCTCGACACTGCTGGAAAGCGGATGGCTGTTGGGCCCGGACAAGCTGAGCGGGCTGACGGCTCTGGGCGAGTGCCAATTCGGAAAGGGGCGGGTGGTGCTGTTCGCGTTTCCGCCCCAGAACCGCGCGCAGACGGCAGGAACGTTTCGCCTGCTCGTCAACGCCTTGTGGCGCGGGGGCATGAGGAAAATCGAACCGTCGAAAACCGCGCAGGGCGAACCGTCCGGGGTTGGATCGTCCAAGCCGGCCGCCGCTGTCGGGCTTGTGAAATGAGGCGGAAACCGTCATAATCCGGATTCGACAGCGTCCGGCGCGATCGCGCCGGTATGCCCGAATCCAAGTGTTCGTCATCGAAGTCCCGTTCTGGGTCCATTGGGAATTCGTCGTCACGATGAGTCATCCATTCGCCGATTCGAAGGTCAATGAGATCGTCACTTGCGACGCGCCCCTGGCGCCGTTGACCTGGTTGTCGTTGGGTGGCCCGGCCCAATATCTGGCCCGGCCACGCCATGTCGACGATCTCAGGGAATTGATTCGCATCGCGAACGC
The DNA here is from genome assembly GCA_964608915.1 of uncultured Isosphaeraceae bacterium. Taxonomy (GTDB): domain Bacteria; phylum Planctomycetota; class Planctomycetia; order Isosphaerales; family Isosphaeraceae; genus QWQI01. The sequence continues at coordinate 39,266 of CAZSQA010000003.1, read as the reverse complement.
CAACGCCATTCCATGGCGAGTCCTTGCCGGTGGTTTCAATGTGCTTGTGCGTGATCAGGGCGTCAACGGGTTGGTGATTCACCTGATCAGTCCGGCGTTCTCTGACCTCGAAATTCAGGGGCAGTTGGCGCATGTCGGCTCCGCTGTGCCTCTTACGGCCTTGATATCGCAGACTGCCCGGGCCGGCCTTTCAGGCCTTGAGCAGCTCACCGGCGTGCCAGGCACCGTCGGCGGCGCTGTCAAGAGTTCCGCCGCGACGCGACTGGTGACTCTGGAGCCTCTGATTCGGCGACTGACGCTGATGGATGCCGATACCGACATCGTGACGATGGAACGTCAGGATCTGGCGCCGGGGCAGTCGTGGTCAGATCTGGTCGAGCGGGACGTCATTCTCGACCTGGGTCTGGAATTGACCCCCGATAATCCAGAGGTGGTCGTCAAGCGGATGCGGAACGTCTGGATCCTGAAGAAAGAGCATCAGCCCTATGGCCACCAGGCTTCGGCCTGCATCTTTCGCGATCCGAAGCCAGATCTTTCGGCCGAATCGCTGATCGAGCAGGCTGGTCTGAAAGGTTCGCGAATCGGTGGGGCCGAAGTTTCCGTTCGCAACGCGAATTACATCGTGGTCGAACCGAACTGTCAGCCTGGCGATGTTTTGCGACTGATCGACCTCGTGCGCGGAGAGGTCGACCGCCAGTTCCGCATCGAGCTCGCCCTCCGGCTTGAGGTTTGGTAACGGCCTGAATTTGCCGATACTATCTCTGGCGTTTGTGCGTGGCATGTTCTCATGGCCCGTCCGGCGTCCAACCTGAACCGAATGGATCTCGAGTGCAGGAAAAGATTTAAGGCATGTCGCGCGGCGAAATCGCAAGCTCAACCGCTGCAGGTCAATCGACCGTCGCCACACGGCGTGACGCTACGTCCGCGCGTAATTCGCAGACTCGTGACTCTCATGGAGAGGCTCTGCTTTCACGCCGCAAATTCGGGCCGCACTGGGCAGGGGCTCTGGCCGGTTCCGTTCTGGCGGCTTCGGGCGTATATCATGGACTGTCTTCGATCGAGCACTGGGTGCGCCGACGAGGACCGTATCCTGTCCATGCGGAGAATGTCCGAATACTTCCTGATCCACCTGCGTGGCTGATCGGGGCGCGAGAAAAAGTCCTGGCTGTCGTTCCGGAACTGACGCGAACGGACGAACCGACGAGCCTGCTCGCGCTTGATCCCGCCGAAATGACACGACGGTTAAGGATGCAGCTGCCCTGGGTCGAATCGGTCGACAAAGTCGTTTTGAGGCATCCTGGCTTCGTCGATTTGCACGTGAAATTCCGACGTCCGGTGATGGCGTTGTCGCTGCTGGACCGGTCCACGTTTCTGCTGGATCCCGAAGGCGTGATCTTGCCGGATTCCGACGTATCGAAGGCGTTTCTGGAATCGCTCCTCAGGTTCAATTATCCGGATTCGCTCGTTCAGCAAGTGCTGAAGCGGGGCGGTAAATCACCGGCTGATGTCCCGATCGGTCAGATCTGGAACGACGAACGGATCGGCGAATGTCTTCGCCTGGCGCGATTTCTCATCGACAAAAGTCAGCGCAACATTTCCGACAAGCCACTGTTCTGGTTCATTGACGGTGTCTCTTTTCCGGATCGGCTGATCGTGAGGACTTTCGACGGGCTCTGGATCGCGTGGGGGCGTCCGCCTGGATCGGAACGGCCCGGAGAGCCTGACGCGGCTTCGAAATGGCGGTTTCTCACGACCTGGCTGGAGTCGCACCGTTCGGAGCACTCCGCCGACTTAAAGCAGTCGTTTCTTGTCTTCGAAAAAGATCGGGCGGTACTGAGCCGTGGTAGTTGAACGATCGGATCATTCTCCGATTCGCGTGGGGTAACCGGCCAGCGACGTCGCTTCGCGAATGAGCGGAAAACGCACACGCGGCTACAGCTTCTCGTATTGATCGGCTCCGGGCGGGCGTTTCAATTCCTTCGCCCGTTTGGAGTGGAATTCGGCCTGGGCCGGGTTCCCCTGACGTTCGTAGATCTGTCCGAGAGAATTGTGAATGTTCCATTCCTGCGGGAATTTCGGCAATGCGAGTTCCAGCAGGACGCGGGCATCGTCCAGCTTACCCATTCTGGCAAGAACCTGGGCCTTGGTTTCTTGCACGCCGATATCGTTCGACGACAACTTCAGAGCTCTATCGCATAGCTCCAGAGCTTTTTCGAGGTTTCGTGGTGGGAACCGGTAATACATGGCCGCCAGGTTGTTGAGCGCCACGACATTGTCCGGGTTTCGGTCCAGAATCTTTTCGTACAGATTTCGGGCGTCAGACCATTTCTCGTTGGTATGGCACAGAACGCTCGCTTTCATGAGCAAGTCGATGTCGACTTGCGGCGAATCCAGGCGGCTTCGAACCCACAAGCGTACCGGATCGATCACGCTGAGATTCTTCGTCGCCCAAAGGGTCGTAGCGATTTCAGCCCAGGATTTCGCAACGTCCTTCCGATTGAGGATCCTGGCGAGCCGCGGACTGAAGACTTCCGGACGTGGCGATTTTCTCGAGATTTCCGCCAGAACTTCCAGCTCTTCGATCCGTTCCCGAATTTTCGATTTCTGGGCTTCGGACGGGGTAGGCAGCAGCCGAATCTCGTCGAAATAATCCGCCTGGCGCCCCATGATCACCAGAAGAGCCGCCAGCTGAAGGTATTCGACGTCGGTCGGCTTTTCGAGACGATCCGAACTTTTCCGAAAGACGTTCGATTTGAGCTTTTCGAACGTTTCCGCGGCGGACGCGCGAATCCGGGCCGGTTCTTCGTCGATCGATCGAATCCATTGCGACCAGAGCAAGTCGGTTGCGACCCCGATGTCATCACCCGCCAGAGGTGTGAGCAATTGCTGAAACTTCTCCGGCTGGCCGAATGACTTCGCACGGCTCGCCAGAATGATTCTGGCCTTCTTTTCCTGCTCTTTCGACAGCGGCCCCGCAAGGCTCTGCTCGAACTTCGTCACGGACAAAGCGACATCCCTGGCCGTGCGCGGTTCCTGTTCGATCAGCTTTTCCGCATATCGAAAGCGATACTCAGCCATTCTCGCTGACGGCTGCACGGACTCCCAGCCCGCGAGAAGCCGGATAGCGAGGGCTTTGTCTCCGGCGCTGCGATAAGCATCGAAGAGCCGGAAGTAATCGTCGAGATCGAACGGCCTCTGGGACAAGAGCCGCTGGCCTGTCAGAAGGGCGGCCGCAGGTGATTTCGAGACATCGATTTCGGGCCATTCCGTCGTCAGCCTTTCCGACGTTCTCTGTCGGCTCTCGGCGCTGCCTGAAGAGGTCCAAACGACAAGCCAGACGAACGCCAGTGCCGGGGTCGAGAAAATCAGCCAGAGGGCCATGGAAACCGCGATTCGGACGAGATTCCATGGTCTCTCGTCGTCGTTCGATCCCGAGACAGCGCGGCGGATTTCGACGAGTATCGTTCGAAAGACGGATGGAGGGCTCGGTCGATTCGGATCCTGGTAGGACATCGGGAGCGATCCGGTAAATGTGTGCAGTTGTGGGAGCTGCGAATCATCGTCTCGTAAGTGAGTTCCGCATTATAGCAATCAAACGTGCGGAATCGAAACCTGCCTGCAACCAGCTCCGTGGCGGGTAGTGATTTCATCCGGTAATCGGAATGACGGCGAGTGACGGAAAATTCAGCTCAGGAAGCGAGATCGCCCGGTTCGGAATCTGTGACTTTACGGCGCGTGAACGAATTCCGGAAGAGACGGGCGAACGCAAGGCTTCGGCGTTGCCTTGATTCGAATCGGATTCATGGCAGGTTCGAGTAAGTCTCGGTGCCTGGCGGGCGTTCGATTTCTGCGAGTACGCGTCGATGTCCTTCGGCCGTCGCGCCGTCTCCAGTCCGTTCGTACAACTGAACGAGCGTGTTCCGCAAATTCCAGTCCCTCGGGAAATGCGCAAGACATTTTTCCAGCACTTCTTTCGCTTCCGCGTACTTTCCCATTCTCGCGAGGACTTGCCCCTGCGTCTCCAGGATCGCGACGTTTCCGGGGGATGCTTTCAAAGCGCTATCCGTCAAAGCGATCGCCTTCTCGTATTCGAAGGGCTTTGTTTTATACAAGGTCTCGGCCAGGTTGTTCTGCGCAACGATGTCGACAGGCGATTTTTCGAGGATCCTGGCGTAAATCTGCCGGGCGTCGTCCCATCTTGAGGCCGATCGACACGCATCACCGGCGAAATGCAGAATCGTCAAATCCGCACGATCGCTTTTCAGATAGTCATTCACCCACCGCACGAGTGGACTTTCCGAATTCCGTGGCTGGCTGGACCATACCGAAATCGCTTGTTGCAGGGAGTTGACGTCGCCAGGAGATTGTTCGAGTTTCCGCAGCAGGATGTCGCTCACGAGCGTGGCGTCGGGCCGTTTTTTTCTGAACTCGGCGTTCAGGCGATACTCATCGAGTTCGGCCTTGGCACGGTCCCGTTCCGCCGGACTCATGACGATCAACTCGCGAATGACGTCGAAAAATTCCTTATCGCGACCCAGGATCACGAGCAACATTTCGATATCGGCGAGTTCCTGAGGGGTCGGATTGACGAGCCGAAATTTCTTGCGTTGCGAAACCTGCCGCATCAGTTCGTCGAACAGCTTCTGTGCTTCGGACCGAGCGGCGGCCGCATCGCCTTCGATGTCCCGAATCCAGCGTACCCATGCAATTTCGACCGCGACATCCACGGATTCGTTTTCGAGCGGTTTGAGCAAATCGATGGCCCTGTCGTAATCGTAACTGGCATACGCCTGACTGGCCAGCAAGCGTCGTGCCGTGAAATCTTCGGACTGAGGCAGACCGCCGGCCAGAGCCTGTCGCATGCGGGCGACCGCGTCGCCCAGGATCTTCGGATCTGTCGGTGCGAGCCGAATCAGTCGTTCCGCGAATCGAAGTCGGAACATGGGCAGTTCGGCTGCAGGTTTCGATCTTTCGAAACTCTCGAGGAACGCGACCGCCTGAGGCTGCTTTCCGAGTCCGATCAGAGTATCGAAATAGGCCATGAATTCGACCAGATCGAACTTGTGAGAAGCCACGAGCCGCCTTCCCACGAGGTCTGACTCCTCCCAGCGTTTTTCCGTGATGAGGCTGGGCCATTTTCGACCCAGTTCGATGTTCGTTTCACGCTGACGTTCGTTGAGCCTAGCGACCGTGGCGAGGAGACTCGCGATTCCGGCGATCGCCGGAATCGAAAGAAAGGCCCAGACCATCAGTCTCTTGAAACTGAAGTTCGCGATTGACTTTTTCGATGTGCTCTTGCGCTCGGATGGCGAGGCTTTGACCGACAGGCGTCTCGACCTCGTTCGACGCGACCCGGATTCGGACATTCCACCACACTCCAGAACCGACAGCACTAGTACGTCAGCACCGATCTGACATGCGAAAGCCGTTCGTTCGAATCGGTCGAATTCGATAAGAAATGCTTATTCAACGATAACGGTCTGGACAACTTTTCGCTAGTATGCGACGCTTCTCGAACCATTTTGATCACTTCGGTGGCACATCATACGGGAGCTCGTAAGATCCAACTCGAATCCAGGTTGCCGCGTTATCCGGATTCGGAAAAAATTGTTGGAGTCTCAAATTTCGGCCGGGAATCCGGTGCCGCCAGTCTCGATCCGCTGATTTCTCTCAGACATGGCAGGTTCGCCAAAACGAATAACCCGGCGAAACCACCGGGTTATTCATGTTCTTATGCCTGAAAGTCAGTAGCACTTTCGTCTATCTGATCAGTTCGTCACATTGCGACGGCGTCGGCGTGCGACGAAACCGGTGACGACGGTCGCGATGGAGCCCAGAACGTAGGTCGAAGGTTCAGGAACGTTCACGGCCGGAGTGTTCAGCGTGTATGCGGCTGAGATCGAATCACCGCTCAGATTGATGCTGATCCGGACGCTCGTATCGGTCGCGTTGAATCCCGACAGTGTGCCGGACGGAGTGAACATGCCGCGAAGATATACGTCAAGGAAGTTCGTGGACTGATTGACGATCTGGTTTTGTGCCGTATTCGACGCGACGAAGGTGCCGAAGGAAGCGTTCGTGATCGAGAATCCACCCATGGCGACGGGGCTGGAGATGTCGAGAACACCTGTCACCGTCGGGGGATTCGGTCCGTCCCAGAACGTGCCCGTCAGGATTCCGGAGTAGTCGCCGGTACCGTTCGTCGTCGTCAGGTAGTTCGTGAACGTAAAGATGGTCGTGTCGAGAAGGTTCGTGCCGTTTTTCGTCGCGTTGAGACCAGTGAACGCAAAGCTTCCGTCCAAGTCCGCCGCTTCCGTTCGGACTACGTTCAACAAGGCGAGACCGACGAGAGCGATTGCGAATCGGGTTTTCACGTGTGGCTCCTGGCCATGAGCGATGGGGCAGTCGAAGGATTCAGCCGGGACGTTCGGCTACCGGTCAAATGTGCCGGGTCTTCAAGTGTCATCGGCTCAGATGGTTACGAACTTAACTCAAGTACGACAATTTTTTCTAAAGTCCCGCTTACGGACTTCTGACTGCCGTTCGAAATGATTAGAGTGCACACCCTATCATCAACGGTCAGGCAAATTGGATCAATCTGTCGAGAAACGAAGCAAGATAATTCAAAAAAAATGGGCCAGGACATAATTGTCCTGGCCACATTTCAGTTTCTTCGATCGCTCACGAACGGGCGATCTTTCAGACTGCGGCGTGTCGCTTGCGACGACGGCCGTAGGCACCCAGCACGAGAGCCGAAACCCCACACAAGGCGTAGGTCGAAGGCTCAGGAACGTTCGTCGGAGAGGTCAACGTGAATCCGGAGGAGATGGATGAACCGCTCAGGTTGAAGCTGATACGGATATCCGCGGGAGTCGGGCTGAAACCGCTCAGAGTTCCCGCGGGGGTGAACACACCGACGAGTTGCACGTCAAGAAAGTTTGTCGATTGGGAAATGACCATGTTGAACGCGGTATTGCTGGCCACGAACGTTCCGAAGGAAGGATTCGTGATCGAGAACCCGCTCATCGTCGCGGCACTGGTGATGTTCAGCACACCAGTAACGGCGGGAGGATTCGGGCCAGCGAAGAAAGTGCCTGTCGTCACGCCCGAAAAATCCCCGGCACCATTGCTGGTCACGAGGTAATTCGTGAACGTGAAGATCGTCGAGTTGCTGAGATCAGCGCCATTCTTGGTCGCGTTCAGGCCTGTGAAGCCGAACGAACCGTTGAGGCCGGCGGCACTCGCCGTCGTCGATACGGCCAGCAGCAGGGCCAGTGAGAAGAGAATCCGTGATTTCAAGTGTCGCTCCTGACGTGATGTGAATTACGGACGAGGTCATTCGAGTGGCGGATGAAGCCATCAAGAACTACGCATAAGAACTTTTATAAAGGGACGCCGTAACGTTGTCAACGAAAAGATCAGGATTTCTTCAAGTTCTTCCGAATTTTTGCCGGGCCGAAGACTCTGTCTCTTTTTTGCATCACAAGCGGGTCTCGATGGCGTGGCTCCGTCGCGATAACTTTCTTCGAAAAGTGACGATTGTCGCGGAAACGACAAGGAGTTCCGGAAGATCCGGAACTCCTCAGTCGAAATTCGCAAGTGTTGATGTGAGAGGATTTCGCCGCGAGTCGGCGGCTCGATACGAATCAGCCGTTTTTGGCGATCGTCAGAGCCTTTTCCGGGGTCTCGGGGCTCTTCCAGTCGAACCATTTTTCGTCGAAAGCGATTCGTCTGCCCTGCTTCATCGCGATGTTCGACGTCAGGGCGATGACGGCATCCGCGAGAGCGACTTCGCCTTTGCATCGAGGCTGGAATTCGTTGTCGGCGTGATAGTTCTTCGGATCGCCCTTGCGGATGCAGTAGGCGAAGTGTTCAAGTTCTTCGCGATAGCCGCGAGAGGGGTCGGCTGTCGCCGCGCCGCCCAGGCTCGACGCCGCGGAAGGACCGGACCAGGTCGCCGAAGTCTCGGCCACAGGCTTGCCGGCCGGGCCGTTCTGCATCGTGATCGACATGTTCCGGCCGCCAAGTTGGGCCTTGTTGCGGTCGTGTTCCTTGTAAAGGAGGATTTCCTTCTCTTCTTCGATGATCATTGTGCCGTATGTCCCCATCACCATTTCGCCGTACTTTTCGAAGGCGTTCGTGTTGATGGAGGAATACGTCACGATGACCCGATCATCCTTATCCTTGCCAGGAAACTCGAACGCCGTGAAGACATGATCGTCGACTTCCCGGCCATCCTTATAAAAATAGGTGCCGCCATAGCCCTGTACCGAAACAGGATGGACCTTGCCGAGGAAAATCGAACAGGCGTCGAGCTGGTGGCTGCCCAGCTCGGCCATCAGCCCTGCACCCGTACGGTCGAACAGACGCCAGCGGACCAGTTCGTCCACCGACTTCCAGCCCCATTTCTGAACGTCGATCGAGCGATCTTCGTCCGGGATCGGCCGTTTCCAGCTATCCCAGTAGACGGTGTTGCCGGCTTCGTCCTTCATGACGACCGGCGTTCCGTCGGCATTGTAGGAAATGTTGCCGTCCTTGTCTTTCGCGTAGACGGGTTGACCATTATTGCGATGCCAGAGCGCTCGGATGTGCCGGACATCGCCGAGATGGCCATTCTTCATCAGAAAGTTGGCGTTGTCGTAGAGCACGGAATAATGCCGCTGGTGACCGATCGCCAGAAGCCTGTTGGTTTCGTGTGCCGTAGCGACCATCTCCTTGCACTGGGCGACGTTGTGCGCCATCAGCTTCTCGCAGAAGACGTGCTTGCCCGCCTTCATCGCCTCGATCGATACCGGCGCGTGCAGCCAGAGAGGAAGGGCGACCACGATCAGTTCGACTTCAGGGTCCTGAAGTGCTTTCTTGTAATCGTGGCCATACTTGTTTTTCGAACGGTCGACGAGCTTGGCGACATCGTCCTTCGTATACTGGGCGTGGTTCAGGAATTCTTTTTCGCCGCGAGCCTGCTGGCTCGGCCGGATGTCGCAATAACCGATGTAGTCGACGTAGTCCCTGTTGTGGTAGCGGACCATGGCCTGGCAACCTTCGTCGCCGGTGCCGATCACGACCGCTTTCACCGGTTTCACCGGTTCGGAGGTCTGGTATCCGAAGTAGTAGGCACCCGCGGCGGGAGCGACCGCGGCACCCTTGAGGAAATCACGCCGTGAAAATCCCAGCGCCGTGTTCGCGTTCTCACGGCCGATAATGCGTTGGTCCGCGGTGATACTCGTCATGTTCGGTACTCGTATTCCGTTGAGGCAGGTTGAAAGACGGAAAATCTCTGGGTTGTGGTGCCGGCGATCACGCTCGGCTTCACTGGACGGCTTCGCGACGTGCCCGGCGTGCTCTCAGCCAAGGGCCGAAAAGGACGGCGTCCAGACCGACCCACATGCTCGTCGGGATGAACACCAGAGCGATACAGGCAAGAAACTCGACGACGTTCTTGTTGACGATCAGATAGTGACCTTCGGCCATGGGATTTGCCGGCAGACCCGGAAACGGCGGCATGGCGAGGTAGAACATCGTCAGCAGGTACGCACCGCCGAGGGCCCCGAGCGGGGCCAGCAGGCCAAGCATCAAACTGGCGCCGGAGAGGGTGAGGCCCCACGCGGTCAGGTGATTGATCAGGTCCAGTTGCGTCCAGGAAGCGGGTATCGGGCCTTTCGCTTTCTGTTCGGGGGTGAGCGATTTGTCGAGCCCGGCGAAGATTTCGTCCTCGATCCCCTGGACCGCAGCGACCAGTTTGCGGCGTTCCCCGTCCAGATCCTTCCGCTTCGTTTGTGCCCGTTCACGCTCGTATGACATTGAGGCCGAACTGTGCAGGAGGGATTCGTTCGACTTCAGTTCCGCGAGATACTTCTCCAGTGATTCCCTGTTCGTCCGGTCTTTCCGCCAGGCGTCGAGCTTGCCGCGGGCTGTTTCGAACGCTTTATCAGCGGCCGACTTCTGGTCGCCGGTCAGGGAATAGTGCGTCGAGTAGGCATCCAGCCGGGATCTCCAGGCATCGGCTCGTCGATCGAGATCAAGAAATGCGGTGCTGTCGACATCGGGCACGATCGCCCGGAACTTGTGCGCGAGCGGGCCGTTCGCGAAACGAAGGTACGCTTCGGCGCTGAACGGTTTGGAGGTCTGGAAGGAGTGGAGCTTGTCCATTCCTTCATAGAGGAAATGCCAGCCGATCGCGATCCGCAGGGCCACCAGGAACAATGCGGCCATAAAGCCAGGATAGCGTGTCGTCTTCGCGGCCGATGCACTCATGAGTTCAGGGAATCCGAATCTCGAGGGACGCTGGGAAGCGGGCGGGGGGAGTTATCGTATCTCTTATTTTTACATCATTTCGGCCCCGGAATCCAGACCTCGAACCGAATCGGTCCTAAATGCCGGTTCGGTCGAACGTATTCCGGAGCCAGACGCCGGGGACGGCTTCACCGGGCCCCACGAAAGTCGCTCGAATGTCTCTTGTCTTCACGCGATCCGGAGTGACGTTCATGGCCAGCAACTCAGGTTCCCCTTCCTGAGCGTCGGCGGCTTCGCGTAAAAAAAGCACGCCAAGGCCCGGTCTGGCTTCGATGAGGCGGGCCGCCATCGCTGGCCCGGTAAGGTAAAGCGCCGTGGAGAGAGCGTCCGCCTCGGCGGCAGTCGGAGCGATCACCGTGACGGAAAGCGGCCCTTCCGGCGGGATCCCTGTACGGGGATCGATAATGTGGCCATACACACGACCATCGGATTCGAACGATTGAAAGCTCGCCCCTGACGTTCCTACGGCTTGATCGACCAGTTTCAGATCGACGACCGGGCGATCCGGCGCTGCGGGATTATGCAAGCCGATCGTCCAGGGTTCGAACAGAGTCCCTGGCTGATGACCGAGAGCGTAAAGGCTCGACCGGCCGCCGTGAACCATGGCCGGTATCGGCAGGATCGCGGATCGAATTCTGGCCACGACTCGATCGATGGCATACCCCTTTCCGATGGATCCAAGATTCAGCTCGACTCCCTCGGTGTCGGATCGAATCGTTCGGCGATCGGCGTCGAACAGGATGTGTCGCATACCCGTTCGAGCAAGCGCTTCCTGGAGTTCGGGTTTTCCAGGTACACGCCGCGGGCCTTTGACGAAACCCCAGATTCGGCTAAGCGATCCCGTGGCGATGTCATAAGCTCCGTCAGTCGCATGGTGGATTGACCGGGCCAGGGTGAGAAGCTCGAAAAGCTCGTCAGGAACCTGGACTGGAGCAAGGTGATATGCCGCGTTGATCTTCGCCAGTGTCGAATCGGACCGGTAGATGGTCATCATCATTTCCAGGTCGTCGATCAGGTCGAAGCAGGATTCGGCCAGGGCGACGGCTCCATGGGTCGCCGCATCTACCCTTAACTCAAAAGTCGTACCCATGGCCGGCCGACTGGCGACGAGCCAGGTCGCATCGCGCGCTGCGGATTCCGTCGTCTCTTTCGGGGGCGGCAACGGAATCCATGAGGATGGCGTTTTCCAAAGGTCTGACCAGATTCCCCGTCGTGATCGGTCGGACATTTCCTGTCTCCGGTTCACCAGAATGGCGTTTCTCGAACCAGGAAATCCTGGCAGTGCGGTAATTTGAGCATGGAGCGATCGCCCACTATGAAACGAAGAAGGGCAGACAACCGGTGGTCGTCTGCCCTTCTTGTTCGATGTCGCAACGACTCTGAGATCAGGCGATCTTGCGGCGACGCTTGGCAGTCAAGCCGAGGACGCAAGTCGCGAGGCCCGCGAGGGCATAAGTCGAAGGTTCGGGAATCACGGTGATGTATCCGAACGTGGCAGCCTGAGTCGAGAGCAAGGTCACGATACCGCTCGCCAGTGAAACCTTCGAGATGTTCGAAGTCGGCCCGCCGAAATTCTGAGTGACGTAGAGGAAAAGCCCATCCGTGGAACGAGCCAAACCATAAGTGTTTGAGAAGGCGTTCGTGCGGCCGTTGGTACCCCAGGAGGTATCGACCGTCGCGGTCGTTCCGGACAGCTTGAACTTCCAGACCCCGCCACCACTGGCTGCCGAAGCGTAATTCGTCAGGTAGAAAGTGTTGGCGTCCGTGAAGTAGATGTCACGAAGCGAAGTCGTCGCGGGGGAGAATCCACTGAACGTGATCCCCACGGCTCCTGTTCCGTCATCGTTGAACTGGCTCAACCCGGATTGGGTGAGCCCATAGACGAAGCCGCCTGCCGTGGGCTGAAACACGGAGGTCGTCGTAGCGCCCGAAGCGTAAGTTGTTGTTCCGGTCGCGAGGGTCGTCGGATTCACGTTCACGATCCGCTGCGAGGCAATCTGGGTCGACAGGACCTGAGTCCCTGCGGCGTTCATACGAAGATTGCGGAAAGTCGTGTTGTTGACGGGATTGAATGTCTGCGTGACGACCGGGCCGTCCTGTGAGCCAGACGCGGTGTATTTTCCGATCTGCGTCGAACCGACCGTCGCGATGATTCGCGAGTTCGCGGCATCCCAGGTGACGCCCTGAGCGGCGGACGAGCCATTCGGAGCGACGCCGACCAGCGTGATGAAATTCAGGTTGACGGATGTACCGCCGGATGTGCCGTCGGTCGTCACTTTGAAGAGACGGTTCGCGACCGGCGAGAGATTGATGTCGGAGCCGACGATCACGTCAACGGCATTCGCGCTGGGTGCCAGTCCCAGGGCTATCGTGAACAATGCGAGAACAAACTTCATGGATCTCATTCAGGAACTCCTCACTCCAAGGAGGCTCGCCGAGAATCGATTCGGCGGAGAAGGGGGTCGATCGTCGATGAGGGAAACGGTGGACAAAGTACTCTTCGTACGCACTTTGACCGTGATGCCAATCATGTCGATTTCGATTAAAGTAACGAACGTAAGTGAACGTCGCAACTCTTTCTTCGGATTTTCCGAAAAAAAACTGAAGATTCCGGCGGGCGAGTTTCACGTGACGACAAAAAACGACGAAAACGAAGCTTCGTTCGGGGATATCTTCCTCTCCACGTCACAAGAGGGAAGTATCCGAGTCGAGAGCGTTCGCATGGCCCCCGGACTGTTTACGATCGCCTCACTTGCGAAACTGGGCTCCCCGGAATGCGTGCATTCGATTATGATGAATCACAGCGGCATCAGGATTATGCGGACGATGCGCCGGGGCTGGAAGGACACTTACCCGCCCGACCGTCACTGTGGGAAATCGGCAAACGCACAATGGGATTCGAGCCTCGCCAGATTCGCAACTTTTCCATCATCGCTCACATCGACCACGGCAAAAGCACGTTGGCCGACAAGATCCTGCTGCACACCGGCGCGATCACGGTCCGCGAAAGCCGGGATCAGCTGCTTGACGACATGGATCTGGAGCGGGAGCGGGGCATCACGATCAAGGCCCGGGCCGTCGCGATCAACTATTCGCTTGACGGTCAGGAGTACGAAATCAACCTGATCGACACCCCGGGCCACGTCGATTTCAACTATGAGGTCAGCCGATCCCTGGCCGCCTGTGAAGGGGCGATTCTTCTGGTCGACGCGACGCAGGGGGTGCAGGCCCAGACGGTGGCCAATGCGTATCTCGCCCTTGAGGGTGACCTTGCGATCGTTCCATGTCTGAACAAGATTGACATGCAGGCCGCTCGTCCTGACGAAATTCGGGAGGAAATCTACAATACGCTCGGCTTTCGTCCGGAAGAAATCCTCTCCGTGAGCGCCAAAAGCGGTGTCGGTGTGCCGGAACTGCTCAAGGCGGTGATCGAACGAGTGCCGGCACCGTCCGGACTGGTCGATGGGCCGACGCGGGCCCTGATTTTCGACTCGAAGTTCGACGAGTACGTCGGCGTGGTCACGTATATCAGGATCGTCGACGGGACCTTACGCAAAGGTCAGAAAATCCTCCTGATGGCGACGGGGCAGGAGTACGAAATCCTGGGTATGGGCCAATTCCGGCCCCACGAGGTCCCGGTCGAGGAATTGACGACGGGGCAGTCGGGATATCTGCATGCGAACATCAAGAGAATCTCCGACGTCCGCGTCGGTGACACGATTACCGTCGCCAATCGGCCGGCCGAGACCCCTTTGCCGGGTTATCAGGAGCCGAAGCAGGTCGTCTACTGCGGCCTGTTTCCGCAGACTTCGCACGAATTCGAGGACTTGCGGTTCGCGCTTCAGAAGCTCGCCCTGAACGACTCCAGCTTTACGTTCGAACCGGAAACTTCTGACGCCCTCGGCTTCGGTTTCCGCTGCGGATTTCTGGGCATGCTCCATATGGAGATCATCCAGCAGCGACTGGAACGCGAAAACAAGCTCGAACTGGTTCAGACCGCTCCGAACGTGACTTACGAAATCCTGACGAAGCGTGGTGAGACAATGCGTGTCTCGAACCCGACTCGAATTCCGGAAGTCGGTGAAATCGAGGAGTTTCGGGAGCCGATCGCTAAGATCAACTTCATCATCACGTCGGACAACATCGGCGCGATCATGCAGATGTGCGAGGATCGCCGCGGCAAGTACGTCAAAACCGACTTCATCACGCCGACCCGTGTCATCCTGACCTACGAATTGCCTCTGGCCGAAATGATTTACGACCTGCACGACAAGCTCAAGAGTGCCACGCGCGGCTTCGGTACGATGGATTACGAAATCCTTGGCTATCGTGCGGACGATCTCGTCAGGCTTGACGTTCTGGTGGCCGGGAACCGGGTCGATGCCCTGGCGATCGTGTGTCACAGGGATCAGGCCGAGCGACGTGGCCGAAAACTCGTCAAGAAACTCAAGGGCGAGATTGACCGTCACCAGTTCGAGGTGGCTTTGCAGGCGGCCATCGGCAGCCGCGTCGTGGCTCGTGAGTCGATTTCGGCCTTGCGTAAGAACGTAACGGCCAAGTGTTACGGCGGCGACATCTCGCGTAAGCGTAAACTTCTGGAAAAGCAGAAGGAAGGCAAGAAGCGGATGAAACAGGTCGGCAATGTGGAAATCAGTCAGGAAGCTTTCCTTTCCATTCTGGACTCTGGCGACGAGGAATGACCGGCGGCAAGGCTGCGCCCCGTCCGCACGATTCGCCGAAGCGTGAATTCGCTGTGTTTCTGCGGGCGATCCCTGGTCTTACGATCGCCATCCTGCTGGTTCGGGTGTTTCTGATCGAACCGAGCCATGTCCCCACTGGTTCGATGGCGCCACATCGACTTGGCGACCATGTGGCTTACGTCTGCCCGGACTGTGGTTTCGGTTTCGCTGCCGGATTCGGACCGGACGGCATTCCGGTCTCACCGATCTGCCCGAATTGCGGCACGCGCAGGTTCGACGTCGCGAATCGGCTTCAGGCACAAGCTGGCGACCGGCTATGGATTTCCAAGGCCGAATGGAATTTCTTTGCCCCGGCGAGATGGGATGAAGTGGTGTTTTACGCTCCCGGCTCGCCTCTTACGCCGCATTTGAAGCGTATCGCGGGCCTGCCTGGCGAAAAGGTGCGTATCGAGGACGGCGACATTTTTGCCGACGGCGTACGGATGCGTAAGGCGGAAGGCGATCGCAAGCGTATGTCAGTCCTCGTTTTCGAAATGGACAAGCAGGCGAAAGAAGGCTCGCGCCCCGACAGGTGGCGTTTCGATCTGGAAAATCCGAACGCCGGATATCCTTCGACACGTTGGAAGCCGATCCGGAGTCCGCTCGGTCACATGGCTTTGCGCATCGAGCCACCTGCTGGCGAAGTTGCAGGGGCGGTCGATTCGTCGATGGACTGGGCGAATTACAGGCATTTTTGTCCGATCGCGGACGATTACGGACCGGTGCGGGATTTTCTCGCGTATGACGGCCCGGACGATGGCCTGGGGCATGTCGTCGGGGATCTCTGGTATTCGGCACGAGTCAAGTGGATGCCTCGACCCGAACGTCATGCGGAGATCCAGTTTCGACTGACGACGCCCGGATCCGACATTCGCGTGACTCTTCAGCAGCTGGTCGAACGCAAGCCTGGAGAGAGTTGGGGAGCCTATCTCGGGCGTGTGACGATCGACGGCGAAACGATCGTTGAGCGAAGGATTTCGGATCGATCGACGGCCTTGACGTTCGCGAAGTTTCCCGGGGGCCATGATGTCGAAATGTCGTGGGTCGATCGACGGTTCGAATTTCGGATCGCCGGAAAGTTGATTCTTGGCCCGGTCGACCTGGAGGATTTATCCACGCGCAGGCCGGACGAGCGATTTCGGGATTCGCCCGTCGGCTTCGGCGTACGTGGCGGCGAAGCTGCCGTGGAATCTTTCCGGCTGTACCGGGACATTCATTACACGAATCGGCTTGCGACTGAACCTGTGATCGGTCATGGAGTTCGGGAAGACGTGAACCTGCCGCCGGACGGCTACTTCGTGCTGGGCGACGACAGTGCCCACAGCGTCGATTCGCGATTTTTCGAAGCGGGGCCGGTCGTGCCTCGGTCGGCCCTCATCGGGCGACCCATCGGTGAAGGCAGGAAGCCTTGATGAGCGGAGTTCGAAGCGCACTTTTCGTTTTCGTCGCTACTTCTCGAAAATAGCCCGGTTCGCTTCTGTTTCCTGTCTCATCGCCAGTGAGGCATTTTTCAGCTTCGGTGCTGAAAGCGGTGAATCGAGAGCTTCGTCGAGCGCGGCCGCCAATGCCGAACCATCCGCCGATCGAGATTCCAGCCGTCGATTTCCAGCGACTCGATCCGTTTCCGTTCCGTTTGCGGCCAGAGCGAAAGCGGCCCAGTCGGCAACGATCGGGTCCTCATCCGTGAGCAAGTTTCGGTACGCTTCGGACGGGAATCGGTCATCGGCCGGAATCGTGACGGCAGCGAGCCGGGCAAGGTGCCCGCGCAGCCAGTTCGGCGGGCTTGAGGCGTTACGAGTCGCCAGAACGGCCAGCATCTGGCGAGCATCGGCGGGCGATACGGCTTTTTCCAACCCCTCGGCCAGCAGGTATCGAGACTTGTCCGGCAGAGTCGGCCGAAAAATCATCGGCTGAATCTGGGAAGGCTGAACGCGCGGATCGCCCAGGAGCGATTCGGCCGCCGCCTGGCGTTCTTCTGACGGCCGGGAGGTGTCGTGCAGCACGTAAACGGCTTGCCAGATGCTGCGCATCGCCAAAAGGCTCCAGGCGAACCAGGTGACGAGACCGAGACTGAAAACCAGGCCTGAAATCCCGAGCCAATAGAGGCTTCCGTATTTCTCGGCCGTCGATAGCCTGGGTTGGGCCGGTACCGGCGTATCGGGCAGGATCGTCAATTTGGGGAATGAGTCGTCGTTTTTCATGGTCCTTCGGATATAGTGTCGGAGATGGACGACCCGGGAGATCGGCGGGATGCCTTCAGGAATCGACAGGAATGGACGAAGAGCACTATTGGCAAGCGGTCTTGAGCGTCTTCCAGTTCAGCATGGGGCCTTCGGCATTGGCACTCACGTTGGGGATGATACTTGGGGCTTTGACGAACCGGTTCCAGTTCCTGATGGCGAACCTGAGGCGCATGGCCCACGAAGTTCGCGAGGAGCAGGAGCTCAAGATGACTCTGCAGACAGGCCTGCAGATGGTCATGCTGCAATCTCGCGTGAGGACGCTTCAGGCCTCGATGATGTGCGTGGGCATATCGATTCTCATGCTCGCATCGCTGATGGCCATGCTGTTCCTGGAGCGGCTCCTTCTCTGGCGATTATATCCGGTGACGATCGTTCTGTTCCTCGGAATTCTCGGCACGATGATTCTGGGCGTGAGCCTGTTTCTGGTAGACGTACGGCAGGCTCACAAGGCGCTCGATATCGAAATTCGCAGCGCCATGGAACTTGTGAGCCGGAAAGTCGAAATGAGCGAACGGCATGAAAGTCAAGTCGCGGCCGGATGACTTCAAGGTGGAAGAACTACCCACCGTCAAAGTTCTTGCCCAGGGCAGGTTTCGGTTCTATCGACTGACCAAGACCGGCATCGGCACTCCGGAGGCGCTTCAGCGCGTTCGACGCCGCTGGAATTTGCCGGAATCGTCGATTTCCCAGGGCGGTCTGAAAGACAAGCACGCCGAGACGATTCAGTACGTGTCGATCGCTGCCGGCCCGGGGATGACGATCGAGGAAGCGGGGCTGCATCTCGAACCGATCGGGTTCCTAAACGCGCCATATGGGCCTGAAGGCTTTCGCGGCAATCGCTTTACGATCAAATTGAGAGACCTGACCAAAGACAAAGCGGACAAAATTCGGGGCGAACTCGAACGTATCGTGGCTGAAGGCGTACCGAACTATTTCGACGATCAGCGTTTCGGGTCCGTCGGCACCAGCGGCGAATTCATCATCCAAGCTTGGTTGCAGGAAGATCACGAAAAAGCGCTGAGGCTCGCCCTGGCTGAACCTTATGCGTTCGATCGCCCCAATGCGAGGCGTGAGAAAGACCTCCTGAACAGCCACTGGCGTGACTGGCCGAAGCTCAAGGCCGAGCTCGACAAAGGCAATACCCGGTCTGTCGTTACGTACCTGTGCGACCACCCTTCCGACTTTCGTGGCGCGTTCGTGCGTCTCAGGCGCGACATGCGCCGGCTTTACGTTTCGGCCTTCCAGAGCCATCTGTTCAATGAGGTTCTCGCAGCCTGGATCAAACTCGTCCTGCCTTCCGAAAAATTCTGGATGACCCGCTTCAAAACGGGCCCCCGGCCTTTGTGGCACGGCCTCGACGAAGCTCAGATCGACCTGATAGGCAACGCCCGGCTGACGCTGCCATGCGTTCGTAACACAGAGCCGCTCGAAGGCCCTGAAGGTGAGGCTGTCAAAGAAGTTTTGGCACGTTTCGGCCTGGAATGGCGCACGCTTCGGATCAAGAAGATGGACGACGTGTTCTTTTCCAAAGGTGATCGCGCGGTGGCCGTGCGTCCGAACGTCGGCAACTGTACGGTTCAGCCCGACGATTTGAACGAAAGTCGTCGCCTGGCTCGGCTTCAGTTCGAATTGCCGCGAGGGGCCTATGCCACTCTGGTGATCAAACGGCTTCAGGCCGCCGTCGGCGAACGACTGGCAGAGGTCGAGCCGATAGAAGAGGCGGAAGAAGAATTGGGCGACGCGACCGCGGAATCCTGAATTTCGAACGAGCGAACAGGAAGAATCGAACAGGTATGGGCAGCCGTGGAACGCTCGATATCGAAGCCAGAATCCTGTTCGAGGATAACCACTTGCTTGCCATCGACAAGCCCGCCGGGCTGCTTTCTCAGGGCGACGTTTCCGGTGATCCGAATGTCGTCGACATTCTCAAAACGTATCGTAAACGCAAAGAGAATAAGCCCGGCGAAGCATTCGTCGGTTTGGTGCACAGGCTCGACAGGCCTGTTTCTGGAGTCATCGTCCTCGCGAAAACCAGTAAAGCAGCCAGTCGACTGAACCGCGACTGGGGCACTTCGCACGTCGAAAAACTCTACAGGGCTGTCGTTCGACGGTCACTTTCAGGTGCGAAAGGCGCGTCCGACGATGTGATCGAAATCGACGCGAACCGGTGGACCACATGGACGGACAGGTTGATCAAGGATCATACTGCGAACACGGTTCGCGTGTGCCGCCCGGGCGAGATTGAGTCGAAGGAATCGCGGATGGCGTCACTCGAGATCCGCTCGATCGGCCAGAATTGCGACGCCGCCGAGCTGGAAATCCGTCTGGGAACGGGCAGGGGGCATCAAATCCGTGTCCAGCTCGCTTCTCGCGGGTTATCGATCGTGGGCGATTCGAAGTATGGCTCGAAAAAGCTCTATTCCGACGAATCAGGAAATCCTCGGCTCGCGCTGCACGCCTGGCGGCTGGTCGTTCCGCATCCGACACTCCGCACAGGGCTGGAACTGACAGCGGCGATGCCACCAGACTGGCCGGGAATGAACGATGCTTCGATCAGGGCGGGCTTCCGCTGGATCGAATCCGATCATGGGTCCGACTCTGCAAGTTAAACTGACGATATTGTTGTGTTACATCGATGCCGACGATCGCCGGTACGCTGAGACTTTTCCTTCCGGATTTCCAGAGGCATGTTCGCAGCGATTCATGTCGGTGCCGATTTGACACGGTCGTGATAGCTCGGGCCGAAGTCGAAAAACTCGAAAGGCGCGAAATGTCCCGAAGGATCGGTCTCGAATGCCTCGGAGGCGGTTGGGGCGAGAACGACGAAAACCGCGAAGCTGCCGAAGACCAGCAGAGAAAACAGAGTGCCGAAGAGAGGGAACAACTTTCGGCGATCGCTTTGGAACAGTCCGGCGATACCCAGCGAAAGGCCGATGAACACTACGGCACTGCACATCACCAGGTAAACGAAAAACCCGATCGATTCGGGAGAATCCTCGACGAACGAGCAAGGAGCGGAGCGTGAGACCACAAACATCAGTATCGAGCTGACGAGCATCTGGATTCCGAAGGAAGTGCTCAGAATGAACGAGGCGATTCCCAGCCCGGAATGCGGCTTCTTATGCATAGGACGTTCCTGATTCGATTTTTCCATTCGTTGCGAACGATTTGGCCGTGGTCACTATGGGTACGAACGATCTTCGCCAACTTTTCTGATTTCATCATGATCGAACGGGGGGCATTCGTAAACGAAGAATTCGGAAAATCGACGCCTGATCCGTTAAGCTGAAATCAATTGCGCGGTTTTTGGGATTTCCGGGCCTGTCCCGCCGGTAATCGAATCGAAAGCGCGCGGTCGGAGAAATCATGCGATGAGTACCGGGCCATCTGATTCCTCAATGTATCTGGGCATCGATCTGGGCGGCACGAACGTCAAGGCGGGGGTGGTCGACGCTTCAGGGCGGGCGATTTCGCACGTTTCGGTCGAGACCCAGGCCGACCGAGGTCCGGAAACGGGGCTGGCCAATATCGTTAAGGCCGGGCGGCTCGCTCTTGAAGAAGCCGGACTCTTCATCGGCGACGTTCGGGCCGTCGGTCTCGGTTCGCCGGGAACGATGGACCTCGAAACGGGCTATCTACTGGATCCTCCGAATCTTCCAGGCTGGACCGATCTCCCGATTCGGGATCTCCTGGCTGCGCGACTGGGCCGGCCGACGGTTCTCCAGAACGATGCCAACGCGGCGGCTTTCGGCGAATACTGGGTCGGTTCCGGAGCGGGGGATCGTGTCCGAAGCATGGTTCTGTTCACGCTCGGAACGGGAGTGGGCGGAGGCGTGATCGAGCATGGCCGAATCATTCAGGGCCGACACAGCGCTGGATCGGAATGTGGGCATGTGATCATCGATTATCATGATTCGGCCCGGATGTGTCCGTGTGGCCACCGTGGGCATCTCGAGGCATACGCTTCGGCCACCTCGCTGGTGAATCGCGCGATGGAAGGGCTTGCTGAAGGGGAGGTTACAGCGTTAAGCCGTTTGCAGGAAGATGGCATGCTCTCGGCTCGAACGATCGCAGAATCCGCACGGGCGGGTGACTCGTACGCGATGCGTCTGATGGAGGAGACCGCGTTTTATCTGGCCGTCGGTGCGGTGAGCGTCATGAACGTGATCGACCCCGACATGATCCTGTTCGGCGGCGGCATGATCGCCGCGGGGCAGCCGTTTCTCGACAGAATTCGTTTCCACATAAAGCGGCTGGCATTTCCCGTTCCCGGAGAGAAATGTCGAGTGGAATTCGCCAGCCTGGGCAACGATGCCGGCTTCATCGGTGCCGCGGGCTGGGCGAAAGCCGTGTTCGACGCGCTTGACCGGGGCGAAACGATCGCGCGACATTCCTTGCCGTGAGAGAGAGACGGAATCGGCTGGATTCGAACGCTTTTCGAATCGGCGATTCGCGGAAATCGCAGATCGCACTGGAAATTTCGTGTCGGGTCAGGTCAACTGAACATGGCCCGGAAATCTCCGGGGATCTACCAACCCCCGAAACGAGAAAAAAGGAAGCATCCATGCATCCCTCGATTCGATCATGCCAGGTTTCTCTGGTGCTGGCGGTTTCGCTGTCTGCCGGTTGCGGCTCGACAACGACAGACGATGCTGTGTCTCCGGTGCTCGAGTCAGCGGTCCCCGTCGTGAAAACCGCAGTCAAACCTGCGGGCACGGTGGCCGAACGCATCGAAAAAGCGAAAAAGTCCTTAGCCGATGGTGATGCGGAGGCTGCGATCGTCGTTCTTGACGAAGCCGTGTTGATCGATTCCGTGAATCGCGACTTGCTCGCCATGCTGGTTCGCGCCTACACGGCATGCGCTGAGAAAGCGAAGATCTCAGACCCGGCAAGATATTACCGATACAACGTCACCTGTGGCGGATACATGCGCGAACTGCGCGATAAATTTACGGATTTGTCGACGGAAGAAAAAGCCCTGATCACGATGACGCTGCGCAACGAAGCGGCGGCCCATGCGAAGTCGAAACGTGTGGAAGAAACGACGGGCAGTCTGCGCGAATTGAAGGGGGCCGGGTTCGCCGATTTCGAAAGTCTTCGGAAAGACCCTGACTTCGCAGCGATTTTCGAAGTCGAGTCGTTTCGGAAAGATTTCGACGCAATTGCGACCGGGAAATGATCAGTGAACGGAAATATGCGAACAGGACCGGCTGTCGGTCCTGTTCGCACGAGTTGTCGCATCGATCGGCTTATCGACCGAATTACAGCATTGAGACTGGAATACGAATCGAACCGATCGTTCTGAACTGACAGGTCGGATCATATTCAAGGTCAATCGAATTTGGCCTTGAGGGCTGCGACGGCCTGTTTCAGCTCTTCAGCGGCTTTTTTCTGCTTGTCGACGGGGGCCCGCGATGCGGCCAGTTTTTCCAGAGCGGTCAGGCGATCCTTGAACGCCTGAATCTCCGACTCCGCGCCTTTGCCTTCGATGTTCTTCGAAATCATGGCGAAGGCCATTCCGATGCGGTCGGTATCACTGCCCAGATCGGCCGTCGGCCGATATTTGGGGGCATGAATCTGCGAGTGGATGTCGTTGACGGAATTCTCGATGTCAGCCAGAGGGGATTTGACGGGATCCGGTGCGCCGGCAGCGCCGCCGCACCCGCAAATGAGAGTGACGATCATCACTCCGGCAATTGCCGTGTATTTCCGTATCATCTCGGGCAGCTCCTCCGATACGCTTTCGGGGTTGCGTTTCGATCAATAGTCCGAGGCGGAAATGACTTCGCCGCCTGCGATCGTCCCCAGCGCTTGCCAGACACGAATGTTGACCGAACTTTTGATGAATTTCACCGAGCCGTCTCCCGCCAGCGTATTGACGCCTCCCGGGTGATAGCTTCGGGCAGTCACGGTTCCGGATTCGTTCGGGCTGTCGATGAACGACTGACCGCTGTTGCAGTCCAGAAGAGGCGAATTCGGCGTGAAGAGGTGGTTGTACATCGTATGGTGCATCGACGAATAGGTGATCGACCCGGCGCCGACTCCATAATCGCTGTTGTGGCTCGTTACCGTGGCTCCGTTGTTCTGACATTCGGCCACGAGCTGTGCCGTGGTCAGGGCAGGGTCGCGCTGGGCTGGCCCGCGGCGCACGTCGCCCTTGTGCAGTTCCGGCAAAGTCATATCACCGAGATGGCGTTCGCTGAAGATGATCGTGTTCGAAAGGCCGTCGATGCAATTGGCGGCCGTCGTCACGTTCTCCTCGCGGAACATCCCTCCCTGTCCACCGAGCACTTCGTTCCGGCAGTTCGTCGTCCAGGGGTTCTGGGTCGCTCCACTGTCGAACCATGCCGTACTCTGGCAGATCGTCACCCCGAGGGAATAGCGGTAGTTATTCCAGGGATAGAGATCCTGCCTCTGCGACTCCGAAGGGCAAATGAAGGCGTTCGATTTGATCAGAACGACCGTCATGTTCTGTGGACAATTCGGCGGGCCCGATGGCGGGACGCGCACACGGGACGTCGCGAAATTGAAAGCGTTGAACATGTTGCCCTGTTCCATGAACGGAGCGATGAACATGTGAACGGCGATTCCGCCCTGCCAGCAATCACCCGGGCCACCGGCGAAATTTCCGAGAAACGGAGACATTCTACCGGGCGGGAAGCTGTCGTTGGCGCTGTAGTAGTTGTGGACGGCCAGGCCGATCTGTTTCAGGTTGTTGACGCATTGGGCCCTGCGAGCCGCCTCGCGGGCCGACTGTACCGCCGGCAATAACAGGCTGATCAGGACCGCGATGATCGAAATCACGACCAGCAGTTCGATCAGGGTAAACCCTCTCCTGCTGCGACGCATGATCGCTCTCCTTCGAATCAGAATTTTTCGGATCGGTTCGAATAGGGGGATCGAACGATCCCCGTTTCGTGAGTTTTCAAGCTAGAACGAAAGCGATTTCATGTCAACCGAAAAAATCTGCATATTCGAAATTCCGAATATCGAAACGGGTCGCCCAGGACGATTCGGCTCGAAAAACAGCTGGTTCGTCAGAAAAACAACGCGGTATTCGCGAACCTGATCTCGAGATTTCCCGCTGAATGACGATGGTTCGACGTGCAGGCAGAGTACCGTTCGAATCGAAGTTCGTGGATGCGAGGTCTATGGTTCGATCGTGCTCACGAAAAGCCGGATTACCGGCGACGTTTTCCGCGTCTCGAAAGTGCCGCGATTGTGCCAGCGGCGGCGATTCCCTGAGCCAGGATGTGCCATGAAGCCGGTTCGGGCACGGCGGTCGCGATCAGGCTGGCTCTGAAATCGTTCATGAGATGACCGGTGTGAAAGTCGAACGTGAACCCTGGCGGCGGAATGGGGAAACTGAGCACGCCCGCAGTGCTGACATGGAACTCATACTCGCCGTCAGGCAAAATGATCGACCGGTTCGCTGCTGACCATGAAGAATCGACGATGTTCGACGGGTCGAGATTATCGCTGACATGCATCGATGATGGCATCGACGAATTCATATGAAGCGTGAACCGTGTCGATTCCAGCGTGAGCCAGTCCAGGTCGACCCGCCACCCGCCGGGCGAACCTGATAACGAAAAAGGCCGGGAGAGATCGATCGATGATGTAAACCTGAGATCCAGCGGCGGATCACTTCCTAAATAACCTCCATCCACTTCGATTCTCGCCCCCATATGGTGAACCCCATTCGGAAGATCCGATCCGCTGAAGAAAATCGTTTTGCCGACGCTGGTCTCATGCCACCAGCCGATCCATTCGAAACCGGCCAGAGCATCGCACGGCCATGCCAGAAGAGCCAGACCCGAGACCAGGATACGAATACCAGAATGCCGAATCTCGTTCATGATCGAATTCCCTTCATGTCGTATTGGCGAACGATCAAGCGACATCCGGCAGAGGAAAGGGATGGATATGAAAGGGGTCGGAGCTGTTGGATTTAAGACCGTCCCAGTATGTATCGGATCAAATACACCCGATTGCGATCGCATCTTAAGCGATAAAGGAGTCCGATTTCAAGCGGCATTTCGTAACTGATTTCGGGATTTTCGCGGCGAAATGGGTGATGCCAAATCGCCCTGTGGACGCATCGGTTACCGCGGATGCGGGAAACTGTGAAAGGTCCGAGTCAAAAGTGGCAGGTCGTGGCCGGATCCCTCCCGACGCGTTGTGTTCGAAGCCCGTAATCTAGGTTGGCTATGAGGTCATGTCATTCGCGTTTGCGACGAATGGCGATAACGCCGAGAACGCAGGCTCCGATAGCCCCGAGCATTGTCGTGCCAGGCTCGGGAACGGCGGTTATCGAGAATCTGGGGCTGCCGCCGTAACCGGCCTCGGCGATGATCAGATCGCCACCGCTGGTCGGGAACGGCACTTCATCATATATCCGAAGCGGCCCGGATGTGGAATCCGGCACCAGAAGGGAGACGTATGCCCCAATCCCAAGAATTCTGAAGCCAGTCGGGTCTGGGTAGGCGGCAAAACCACTGCTTGATGACGATCCCGAATCACCCAGGAGGGAAAAGATGCCGAAATTCGAATTCGTGAAAACCACGGGCTCGAATCCATCGATAGCGATCGTGGTCGTGAGGGCGAGGAAATGTGTTTCGAAGCCGTTGATGGACCCGATCTGAACGTTCGCGGGATTGCCCGTGGCCGAAATCGTGTATGACGCATTGGTGAATTTCACATCGTTGAGCGTGCCCGACAACGTTCCGCCGGTCAAGCTGTAAAACAGGTCCGCGGCTGAAGAACAGGGGGATTGGGCCAGAAAGGCGATGACGATCGCCAGCGAAAAGGCTCTGCGGGACGAGAGTAGGCTGCTGAAGTTGCTGTTCATTTCGCTATGACTCGCAGGTATGATCGATCGAAACCAAAAGAAACTTGTGATTCCGAAGGACCGGAATTCGAGATTTCCAAGTGTCGTTCGTTGTCCCAGGTTAACCAGCCGATCTTTCCGCGAAAGAGTTGCATTGTATATAGTTTAGAAATCACGACAGAAAAGCAGGCCGAGACTTCGGAATCGCATACTGAGCGCTAAAGCATCATGGACATCGGGTGCCGATCGGCCGAGCCATCGCGAGAGCGATCGTTCCGCGGCGGTCATGCGGCTCACACCAGTTCCCGAATCGCCTCGCCGTGATTGAGGATGGGGATGGGGCGGCCTGTGCTGTCGTGAAACGTGATCGCCGGGTCGATGCCCAGGTGGCGGTAAATCGTCGCGAGCAGGTCTTTGGGCGTGAGGGGGCGATCGGCCGGATAGGCCCCTTGCCTGTCGGTCGAGCCGACGACCTGGCCCATTCGCAGGCCGCCGCCGCTGACGAGGGCCGACATGGCATCGGGCCAGTGGTCGCGGCCGATCAGGCCGTCGTGCCGAACCACTTTCGGCGTGCGGCCAAATTCGCCGGCTGCCACGATCAGCACCTTTTTGTCGAGCCCCCGGGCATAAACGTCCTCGATCAGGGCCGTGATGGCCTGATCCATGAACGGAGCCCGATACCGCATGGCGTCGGCCATGTCCCAGCGTGTGTTGGGGTTGATGTGGTCGTCCCAGCTGAAATAGCGGTCCGATAGGGTCGGCGCCAAGGCGTCGATGGTGATTACGGCCGATCCTGCTTCCGCCAGACGCCGGGCCAGCAGGCACGCCTGGCCCCAAAGGTGCCGGCCGTAGCGGTCGCGCAGGCGCGGATCTTCACGGGAAATGTCGAAAGCTCGGGCGACGTTGGCGTTCGTCAGCATTTGATGCGCGACGTCGCGGAGGGGATCGTCGGCGGCGGAATCGGGGGCGAGATCGTGGCTTCGGCGCAGCGTGTCGAATTGTCGCATCAGCCCGCGCCGGTCATCGAGCCTGGCGGCGTTCAGGCCAGCGTCAAGCGTCAGTGCGCCGGGCCGGAAGCCGGGCAGTGATGGGTCGCCCGTAGAGAAGCCGGCGTGTGACACGCCCAGATAGGTGGGGCGAACCATGAACGGCACTTTCGGGATGCCGACATATTGGGGCATGCCATCGGCACGAAAGCCACGCTCGCGGCTGGCGACCATGCCGAAATCGGGGTGATCGGAAAAATTCGTGGAAGTCAGATCAGGCGCTGGCGGCGTCTTGCCGGTAAGGACTTCGATCGAGCCGTCGTTGTGGGCCGACATTTTGTGATGCAGCGATCGCACCAGCGAGAACTTGTCGGCAATTTTGGCCTGAAGCGGGAAGACCTCGCAAATGTCCATGCCCGGGACGTTCGTGGAGATCGGGCGAAACGGGCCTCGGATCGTGTCGGGAGCGTTCGGTTTGGGATCCCAGGTTTCGTACTGACTGGGGCCGCCCCACATCCAGAACAGGATGACCGATGTATCCTGCCCGGGCGTCGAAGACCGTGCCGCTAGTAGTTCCGGCAATGACAGCCCGCCGAGAGCGAGCGTCCCGAGCCGCAGAAATTCGCGGCGTCGCAGCGGTCCGTGGCATGTCGGTCGAAGCATCTGGCGGTTCCGCGGAAAGTCGTTCGGCAGGTCAGATCCGGCAAGCTCCCGATTATCGTATCGGATCGTTCATCAGGTTGCGATCATCTCTGGTCAGATTCAGATCCGGTCTTATCGAAGAAGGGCAATTCTGACGAAGCGTTTTCCGCGTCGATGGATCGTCTTCTTTTTGCGGCAAACACCACGATGATGACTGCGAGAATCTGCAGCGAAGCCAGAATACCGGCCCAGATTCGCGGATCGGCCGGCGCTTCGAGCCCGAGCAAATTGCGGAACGATCCGCCAAGGAAAACCCGCGCGAACGGCTCGCCAGGCCAGAACATAGGAATGCGGCCATCTGCCCAGATCGGCAGAACGGCGTCCTGCAGGGGCCGGGCGATGTCCTGAGAGATTCGTCCCCCGACGCTCAGGCAGAGCGAATTGACGAGCCAGCCCCATAAGACTGCAGGCAAGATGAGAAACCTGAAGGTTTTCGTCCGACAGGCGTATCCTGCCGCCAGAGCCGCCCAGGGCAATGCGGGCACGAGCAGCCTGGGCCCCGTGGACCAGCCGCCCGTCCATTCCGGGTAGGACAGGTTCACCCAGAGCGGGACAGCCACACCCGCCAGAGAAATCCAGAACGCCGCCCATCGGCGATCACGCAGCATCAGGATCCAGCCGGGCACGGCCATTGCCACCCAGGGCGCATAGAACGAAATGCCACGATATTCACCCCAAATA
Organism: uncultured Isosphaeraceae bacterium; assembly: GCA_964608915.1. Classification (GTDB taxonomy): domain Bacteria; phylum Planctomycetota; class Planctomycetia; order Isosphaerales; family Isosphaeraceae; genus QWQI01. Next base: position 10,792 of record CAZSQA010000003.1, on the reverse strand, counting down.
AGGGGCTGAAGTTTCGAAAAGTCCGGGCTTTTCAGGCCGAGGGGGTTGTCTGCAGAATGGACTTCGGCGAATTGCTTCGTGGCGTGGTAGAAATAACCCATGTCGATCGGCGAACCGAAGGCGACATAATCGTATGCGAACAGAATCAATGCGGCCGGAAACGCTCCCAGAACCATCACCACGGCCATATCGGTGAAGTTCTTTAAGCCTGCCCCACGGGACAATGCAACGAGCCCGATGACGACGGCGAAAGGTGCCTGAGCCAATTCGACAAGCACTCCGAGCCCGGCGGCGAGGCCGATCACGAATGCCCGTCGCTTCGAAACACCCGACGAATCCAGGCGAATCACCAATCCGCCCGCCAGAGTCAAAAAGGCTGACGAAACGAGGTGCCCGTAAGCCAGTGTCGAATAAACGGCCATCGGCGATGCCCAGACCGAAGCGACGGCCGTGAATGCTGCCCACGACTGCGGAACGCCCAGCCACGCGAGCGATCGAAAAATCGTCAGGGAGACACAGGCCGCGGCAAGGCCGCTCGTGCACCAGGTCACCCAGGCATCGGCAGGCCAGTGGGCGAATCCGTCCTGACCCAGCGGGTGGTCGGCGAACCCGAAAAGTCGTTTGCCGATCAGATAAGAAGGTGTCGCCAGCAGCGAATAACCAGGAGCCTTGTCGCTGTAGTAGTGGCCGTCCTTGAAGGCGAGGTCGCCGGTCTGTTTGTCCAGGCCGTCGATGGCGATCGTGCCACGGTCACCTAAAGCGTAAACCAGCATCAGCCTGCTGGCGACATTCCAGTCCCGAGCCTGCAGATACCAGCCGGACGCCAGCCAGACCGACAGGAACGTCAGAATGGCGACTCGGCGCGAAGTTTGGGAATGAGACTTTTGTGCGTCGCGAAGCGTGGCTCGTTCCGATCCCGCCGAATCACCAATGACTCCCTGCTTCGAATCGGCGCCGTCGATCGCGGGCTTTTCAGTCATTCGCATGATTCGGCTTCTTCCGGAATTTGACCCAGGCCCACCGGACGATCGCATCCGTCAAACCCGAAGCGAGCAGGATCGAAGGGACGACGATCGGAAGATAGTAACGATTCCAGGCGAGCGGCAGAAACGCCCCTACCGTGAGCACCGCTGCCAGAAACCAGACGAGAACGTAAGGCCCGGGCTGCGTCTGAGATTTGGTTCTGTCTCGCCATGCCAGAACGGCACCGGCCAGGACCATCGGGAGCCAGAGAACGACGGGCCAGTCCTGGGCGATTTCGAAACGGTTGACGGAATTGTCGTAGCGGGGCCCGAACGGCGAAAACCGCCCGAAGCCCTGAATCGCCAGTGCCACGGCCTTCTGGGGCAGGTTCGTGAGGGCGTCGTTCGGAAACTGTTTTTGTCCGCTGGTCGAAACGTCGATCCTGTGCTTAAGTACCTGAAAGACTCGTTCGACGACCGTTTTCGACTCGTATTCCGCGAAGTTCGGATCGTTCAGCCCCTTCGGCTCACCATAAAAGAACGGATTGAGCCCTAAAAAGACGATCACTCCGGTCAAGGCCGCCAGGGCCGCGTAGCCGACGGAGAGAGCTTTCGTGCGTCCGGCCGCCATGGCCGCCCATGCCACGATCACGATCGCGGCCAACAGGCCGTTGAGCTTCGAAGAAGCCCCCAGGCCGACGAAAATTCCTGCCATGGCCGCACGAAGCCAGGTGCGGCGGCTTCCGAAGAGGCAGCCCAGAAATAGCGAGAGTGCGACCGTCACTCCCATTTCGGTCGGGATGTCGGCCATGGCCCGCCGCGCGTGAGACCGGAAGAGCGGATGGATCGAAAGCATCCCCATCGCGGCCAGAGCGGCCAGCATTCCGCGCCAGCGAAAGGCGATGCGGCCCGTAGCGACGACGGCGATGAGGCCGCAGAAAGCGATGGGCAGCCGGGCGTGCCAGAGCATGTCGCCCCGTTCGAAGCGTTTGGAGGAGTCGCCGTACCAGGCCCGCATGGCGGCCGGGCCGGGGCGGGGATCGCCGCCCGCGACGAGCCCGGACCAGACGAGATATTTCGTCAGCGGCGGCAAGTCATAACCGGCATATTCGAACCAGAGGACGGAATCATGATCGCCGGTGACGAACAGGTCGCCGAAATAGGCCTGGCTGACGTAGGCCGATTCGTCCATGAAATGCGGTTCGCGATCCAGGCCGAAGAAAAAGCTCAGGCCGCAGAGGATTCCGGCGATCGTCACGACACGCGACTGCCAGCGTTCGCGATAATCTCCACAAAGGTTGACGGTGGTAGCGGACGTATCGTTCATGGCCTGGGTTCGCTCTGCCGCATCGATTTGGATGTTGGCCGTCCGTGATTCATATTTCCGTTGAGCGGTATATCGGATGGGTCGCCACCGGAATTCATGGAAGCGGCTCGATTCATCCTTGCACGGCGGCATGCGAACACGCAAGGGCAGGGATACCGCGGCAGTACACCTTGCGAATACTCACTGGGGAGTTTGGTCGAGATGGTACACCAAGGTCAATCCGAATCCGGCATCGCGCGTCGTCGCGAGTTTCTCAGAAAAATGGCTGTCATGGCCCTGATCGGCACCATGCTCGGCGTCAACTCGGGCTGTCGTTCCGGCACTGCCGGCGGACTTGCAGGTCGCATTCGCGACTGCCGATTGTTCAATATTTTCCGGCGCACGCCTCAGACCGTCGTGGCGAGCGACCCCTGCTGCGGCGGCGTGGTCTCGGGTGCCGTCGTTTCGACCGGCGACCCTTGCGGTACGCCCGTCGTTTCGACGATCGACCCCTGTGCCACCACGGGCGCCACGGTCATTCAACAACAGGGTGCGATCATTCAAACGACCCCTTCAGGCGTCACGGTTCCTTCCGGTTCCATGGCCGTTCCTGACCTGGCACCGCTGGACAGCCGCCCGACGAGTAATCTCGATCCCAAGGGCACGAGCCTGAACAAGCCGGCGATCGTTCCGCCTTCGACGCTTCAGGCCAAAACGACCTCCGCGAACATGAACTATCGCTGATCCGCACGGGATGACCCGCACGCGATCCGCCCACTTCAAGACGTCGCTTTCCGAACCCTGGTGACCCCTGACCGCGATTCCCCTGTCGCGGTCAAGGGGGTCTTTCATTGTCGGGCCTTCATCGATTCGTTCGTCGTTAGCCGATAAATCGATGTCTGGCTCCGTCCTTCGAAGTTCTCTCGCCCTTTTAGATTTTTGACCGTCAATTTTTCGGCATCCGGTCCGCTCCATTCGTGGGATCGCCGCGTTTCATGGTTCGTCCCAGGGAACCTCCCGATCGTTCCTGGGTTGTTCCGCGGCAATATCGCACTATAATGCCGGTATCGACTTCACGTCGTCCCGCCGATTTTGCCCCGCCTTCTGGCCTGACTCAGGACACCCGCCCATGCACCAGCCTGATGCGAACCTTCTGCGAACGCTGTCCCGTCGCGGTTGCCTGCAGATCGGCGGGGCAGGCCTTGTCGGCATTCATTTGCCCGGACTGCTGGCCGCTCGCGAGGCGTCCGCCGCTCAGGTTCCAGCCGGGGCTCGATCGCGCAAGCCGAAGTCGGTCATATTGATCCTTCTGAGCGGCGGCCTGGGGCAGCATGATTCATTCGACATGAAGCCGGATGCCCCCGACGGCATTCGCAGCGATTTTTCTCCCATCGCGACGAAAGTGCCCGGCATCCAGGTTTGCGAACACATGCCCGAACTCGCCCGGCGGGCGGACCGCTTTGCGATCGTCCGCAGCATGGCCCATCGGGAAGGCAATCACCTGGTGGCGGTGCATCATGTGCTGACCGGCAAGCCTTCGTTCCCGCGGGGGGCCAGCGACCTGGACCGCGTCGCCTCGCGCGACGACTTCCCCTGTTACGCAGCCGTAGTCGACTACGAACGGCCCCGGTCCGACGGAATTCCCAACGGCGTATCGCTGCCGACGAAGCTGATCGAAGGCCCGCTGACCTGGCCAGGTCAGGATGCCGGGTTCCTCGGCCCCCGTTACGACCCATGGCAGCTCAGGCTCGATCCGAACGCCCCCGATTCGAAGGATGATTCGCTCGCGTTGCCGGAAGGTCTCGACACCGCCAGGCTCCATCTGAGAAAGCACCTTCTCGGACAGACGGCTCCGGCACTGCCCGGCGACTCCTTCGCCGATCAGCAGGAGGCCGCCCTTGCCTTGATTTCCAGCGGCAAAGTCGGTTCGGCGCTTGATCTCGCGAAAGAAGATCCTCGGCTTATCGACCGCTATGGCCGCCATGCGTTCGGCCGCTCGCTCCTCATGGCACGTCGTCTGGTTCAGGCCGGTGTGCCGATCGTCCAGGCCAGCATGGGAATCGTGCAGACATGGGATACTCACACCGATAACTTCGGCCGCTTGAAAAATGCCCTGCTGCCGCCGCTGGACCGTGCCGTGTCGGCACTGTTCGACGATCTTCAGGCACAGGGCCTGTGGGATGACACCCTGGTGGTGATGCTCGGCGAGTTCGGGCGGACGCCGCGCATTTCGAAACTCACACCCAACGACATTCCCGGCCGCGACCACTGGCCCGCCGTTTTCTCGGCCATCTTCGCGGGCGGCGGTGTTCAGGGCGGCCAGGCGATCGGCAAGTCGGACGGAATGGGCGCTTATCCCGTGACCCGTACGTTCGGCCCGCCTGATCTCGCCGCCACGATCTACGACGCTCTCGGAATCGACACGGCCACGACGCTCTACGACCGCCTCGGTCGGCCGCTGCGGCTGACGGATGGCGAACCGATCTCGCCGATTTACACCGGCGTGGCGATATGAACCTGCCTGCCGCCCGCATTTCCGATCGTGCGATCGACCGTCGGAGCTTCATTCGGCAAAACGCGAGCGGGCTGTTGTGGTCGGGGGCCCTGAATGGCGTCTGCGAAGCGGGCGGCGATTCGAAATCGAACCTGCGCATCGGCCTGATCGCCGACGTTCACAAGGATATCATTCACGATGCCGACGAGCGTCTGACGATTTTCGTCGACTCGATGAACGCCGCCCGGGCGGACGCCATCATTCAACTCGGGGATTTCTGTATCCCTAAGCCGCAAAATTTGCCGTTTCTCCAAATTTATCGCCGTTTCGCCGGGCCTCAGTATCATGTGCTCGGCAATCACGACACCGACGGCGGTTACGACCGCGAACTGGCAGTCAAATTCCTGGGAATGCCGAACAGGTTTTACGCGTTCGACCTGGGCGGATTGCATTTTGTGGTTCTGGACGCGAACGATCGCCCGCCAGGACACAAGTCGGGATATCCGAAATTCATCGGGCGTGACCAGCTCGATTGGCTCGAACGAGACCTTGGCGATTCGCCAGCCGAGACTTTCGTCATTTCCCATCAGAGTCTTGAGCGGCCTTCCTGCATCGTCAATCAGGCCGACGTTCGTGCGATTCTCGAGAATTCGAAATTTGCCGACGGCCGGCGGAAAGTGGCCGCCTGTTTGCATGGCCACTGGCATATTGACCATGCCAGCGAGATCGCCGGCATCCCGTATGTTCACGTCAACTCGGCTTCTTATGTCTGGGTCGAGGATGCTTCGAAACGCCGGCCAAGGTTGAGTGAAAGCCTGGCCCGGAAATATCCGCATGTGTCCTCGACGATTCCCTATCGAGATCCTTTGTTCGCCATTCTCGAGATCGACAGGGCCGCGGGCCGGTTTTCGATTCTTGGCCGGGATTCCGCCTGGACCGGCCCCGGTCCCGAGCAGGTCGGTTATGCCCCTGCTGGTTATCCGCCAGGAGCGCTGCATGCGGGTATCCGGAATCGCGGCTTTTCGATTTCGAAATGATCGAACGGATTTTCTCCGAACCAGTCGATCCGGGAATCGCGCTCGGATCCGACACGCTCGATCGCGAACCACGTGCGAACCTCAATTCGAAACGCGGTTATCTTCAGCGCCGGTCGATCCGTCTTCCGACCGATCGAGCTTCAGCGCGATCGATACCGGTCGAATGACGGCACGCACATTCGAAACTAGCCCGAGATCGAAACCTCGGTAGGGAAAAACCGAGATATTCCACCGAAACGAATTCGGCCGTGCGTGGAGCATATGGCTCTCGACTCCGGCGAACGCAACGATTAAGCTGTGAACTTCCGGATAATCCACCGAGACCGGTCTTCAAGCCGGATCCGTTGCCTCGATCGACCGCTAGTTCGGATTGTGCCTCCCATGGGCTTCATCGACAGCAGTATCGTCATAATCTACATCTTGCTGTGTCTGATTCTGGGAATGCGGTTCGGCAAATCGGCCAAGGACTTGCGTGGCTATTTCCTTTCGGAGAGCGATACGCCGGCCTGGGCGATCATGATTTCGATCGTCGCTACCGAAACGAGTTCGGCGACTTTTCTGAGCGTGCCTGGCGTGGCTTACGGCAGTGATTTCACCTATCTGCAACTTGCCGTCGGATATCTCATCGGCCGCTGCCTCGTCGCACGATACCTCATGCCGGCATATTTCCGGCAACAGATCATTTCCGCCTATGAGATTCTCCAGACCCGATTCGGCACCGGGGTGAAAACTCTGGCCAGCGGTCTGTTCATCGTGACGAGAACCCTCGGTGATGGCCTGCGACTGTTCCTGGCATCGAAAGTCATCGAACAACTGCTGACTCAATCGGGCCTGATCGACGACGGCCATCACCTGACGATGCCGATCGCCATCGCGATCATGGGCATGGCCACGATGGTTTACACGTATTTCGGCGGGATGTCGGCCGTGATCTGGACGGACGTGCTTCAGTTTCTCATCTACATCAGTGGTGCCGTCATCGCTTTTTTCCTGATTCTGGGAGACATTCCAGGCGGCTTCGGGGGTTATCTCGACCAGGCTTCCAGCGCGGGCAAATTCCGCATGTGGAACTTCGCCTGGGACGTGCACCTGCCGTTCACCTTCTGGGCCGGAGTGGTGGGCGGGATGTTCCTGAACATGGCGACGCACGGGGCTGATCAAATGATGATCCAGCGCTATCTCTCGGCACGCTCCCAACGCCAGGCCAGCGCGGCCCTGATCGCCAGTGGCGTGGTCGTTTTCGCTCAGTTCACGCTGTTTCTCGGGATCGGGGCGGCGCTTTGGGTTCGAGACAGGACGAGCGGCAACCCGATGGATCTCAAGGGCGACGCTGTTTTCGTGAACTACATCATCGGCAATCTGCCCGTGGGTGTGCTTGGGCTGGTCGTTGCGGCACTTCTGGCCGCGGCGATGAGCACGCTCTCCAGCTCGCTTTCGAGTTCGTCGGCGGCGCTCTTGCGAGACTTCCTTCAGCCGATTTCGCGCACGCCTCGGAGCGAAGAAAGCTGGATGCGCACGTCGCGCCGGCTGACGATCCTGTTCGGCTGTCTGCAGATGGCCGTCGCCTGGTTCGCCACCGGCCTGCAGGAAAGCGTGGTGAACAACGCCCTTGCGATCGCATCGTTCGTCACCGGCATCATCCTCGGGATTTTCTGCCTCGGGCTTGCATTCCCGAAAGTCGGCAAGCACGCTGCACTAACGGGCATGCTGTGCGGGCTGGCGGCAGTCACGGCAGCCAAATTCTTCTTTGCCATCGCATGGCCATGGTTTGCCCTGATCGGGTCGTTCACGGTTGTCGTCACGGGAAATCTGGCAGCCTGGAACCTGAGATATCTGATCGACGCAATCGAAGACCAAAAGCGAACCTCATCCAAATGATCGCAATTCAAGGAAGCGCAATGAACCTCCGAACGATTTCGAAATACCTCATCATCGGATTGATTTGGCCCACGCTGACAACCGTTGGTGCGAACATTCCCTCGCCCGATCCCTCTGCCGCGAACCTCAACCCCGCGAGGCTCGCCGCGATCGATACGATCGTCGCCGAAGAGATCGCCGCCGGACGCGTGCCAGGGGCTGTCGTCGTGGTTGGCCGGGGTGATACGGTCGCATTCGCCAAAGCCTATGGCGACAGGGCGAAAGTGCCCGCCGTCGAGCCGATGTCGCCGGACACTGTCTTCGATATGGCCAGCCTCACCAAGCCGATGGCTACGGCCACATCGATCATGATCCTCGTCGAAGAAGGCAAGATCCGGCTGAACGACCCGATCCGCAAATTTCTGCCCGATTGGGATAACCATGGCAAAGGCGGCATCACCGTCGATCAACTCCTTCGGCACCGCTCCGGCCTGATTCCCGACAACCCGATCGGCGACTACGCCGATGGTCCGGAGACGGCCTGGAAGAAACTGGCGGAACAGGATCTCGTCGGACTTCCCGGTGACCTGTTCCGTTACAGCGACGTCGGCTTCATCGCCCTGGGCCGGATCGTCGAAAAGGTCTCGGGAATGCCCCTGGACGAATTCTCACGCAAACGTATCTTCGAGCCGCTCGGCATGACCGATACCGGCTATGCCCCGAAGGACACGAAGCTTCCAGCGGATAAACTGGCCCGCACGGCACCGACCGAAAAAGTGGCCGGCGAAATGGCCCGTGGCCGCGTGCACGACCCTCGCTCCCGCGCCCTCGGCGGCACGGCAGGTCACGCCGGTCTGTTCTCTTCGGCAGCGGACGTCGTGACATACGCCCGGATGCTCCTCAAAGGCGGCCTTGGCCCGAACGGGAAAAGAGTGCTCGCGCCGCTGACGATTCGCCTGATGATCGACGCAGCCGATTCGCCCGCCGGTCAGCGCCGAGGTCTGGGCTGGGACGTTCGAACCAGCTATTCTCACCCGCGTGGCGCTTTCATGGGGCCAAAGAGTTTCGGCCACACGGGCTTCACCGGCACGAGCCTTTGGATCGACCCCGAGACTGGGCTTTATGTCATCGTGCTCGCCAGCCGTCTCCACCCGGAGGGAAAAGGCGACGCTTCTTCGATTCGCTACCGTGTGGCCACGGCTGCGGCTGCCGCGCTGGAAGATGCACCCGTGCTCTCCTCTGCGGAATTGACACCGACCCGAATCGAACGCGAGCCGCTTCGGCCCCGGATCGCCACGGGCAAAACGCAACTGGGCATCGACGTTCTCAAGGCCGGCGGATTTTCTGACCTGAAACTTATGACGATCGGCCTCGTCACCAATCACACAGGCCTGGACAGCGATGGCACGCCTACGATCGACCTGCTGCACAAGGCCCCGGACATGACTCTGAAGGTCCTGTTCTCGCCCGAGCACGGGATTCGGGGAGCCGTCGACAAGGAAATCGGCGACTCCGTGGACGAAAAGACCGGCCTGCCCGTGTTGTCGCTCTACGGCAAGAATCGCAAACCGACGCCCGAACAGATGAAAGGCCTGGATGCTCTGGTTTATGACATTCAGGATATCGGCGTCCGCTTTTATACCTATCTCTCGACGCTCGCTCTTGCGATGGAAGCCGCCGAGGAGGCTGGAGTACCTATTTTCGTGCTGGATCGGCCGAATCCGATCCGGGGAGATCGTTTCGGCGGTGTCATGCGCGACAGCGACCGCCGGACTTTCGTGGCGGATCACGAAATTCCCGTCGTTACCGGCCTGACGATCGGCGAATACGCGAAGCTGATCAAGGCCGAGCGGAAAATGAAAGTCGACCTGAAAGTCGTCGCCTGCAAAAACTATGACCGCCGTATGTTCTGGGACGAAACAGGCCTGATGTGGACGAACCCTTCGCCCAACATGCGCAGCCTGACCGAAGCGATTCTCTATCCCGGTGTCGGTCTGATCGAAGCGACCAACATCGCCACCGGCCGAGGTACCGACACACCTTTCGAACGGGTCGGGGCTCCGTGGATCGACGCCCGCAAATGGGCCGACGCACTCAACGCACTGCAATTGCCGGGCGTGCGCTTCGTGCCGACGACTTTCATGCCCACGGAACGCCAATACGACAGAGAGAAATGCAACGGGGTTTTCGTCCAGATGACGAATCGCGAGACGATCTCAGGCGTCGATGTCGGTCTGGCCATGGCCGCGACTCTGCGGAAACTCTACCCGAACGACTGGAAGCCCGAGAAGCTGGATGTCATTTGCGTGAACCGGAAGCTCGTCGAGGCTGTGTCGGCCGGCCGTTCGTTCGCCCAATTGAAGTCGATTGCCCATGCCCATGACGCTTCCTATGCCGAACGTCGGGCAAAGGCCCTGATCTATCCCGATTGACCCGAGAAGAGAAATGGAATCCCTCGAATCGAATACGGCTTCGAAGGGCGTCGATTCGGGCGATCTTCGATCGCATCCCGCCTGGCTCGCCGTAGCTTTCATTCACGAACACGCCAGGGCCCGGGCCACCGGGTGCTGGCGATATCAGGATGGCCACCTCATTCTGGAAGCGTTCATCGCATGTCCGGAAATGAGCCCCGCCGTTGCGAAAGGCTTTCCCGTCGCCACAGCTGACGTGCCCGTCACGGAAACCGGCCTGGGGATCGTTCTTGCCGCTCGCACACTCGAAGTGACCGAATATCGTGCGATCGATCTGCCACCGGACGCCGGCAGCGGCTTCTGGCTGCGCGGATTCGAGGCTGACCGCTCGATCGCCGTGCCGCGTATCGACTCCTCTGGATCTCTCGTCCGGATTCTCTCGGTTGCCGTTCAGGGGATCGAAACGCCAGTCGCGAAATACGAACGTATCGTCCGATCGGCTTATGCGCGACATCTTCCATAATCCATTGAGTCGTTAAGTCGTTGCGGAATATCGCAATGTAATACATGACTCCCCGTAAATCCCGATCTTGCAAATGGCGATTCGACCGAACGGACGAAAATCGGATCGGAAGAGCTGAAAACATTGGAATGCGAATCGATTTTCCATTAAAGCCTGTTATGCACTTGATCCGATGACTTTCCTGAGCAGGATTCCGAGCATT
>CAZSQA010000002.1:100876-277230 GCA_964608915.1 uncultured Isosphaeraceae bacterium | reverse complement strand
AATGCTCGGAATCCTGCTCAGGAAAGTCATCGGATCAAGTGCATAACAGGCTTTAGGTTGGCCGAGTTATATCAACGAATGAAGCGATACGAAGATGCCGAGTCCCTGTTCACCAAAGTTCTATCCGTGTTTGAGGCCTCATTGGGCACAAATCACCGATTTGTGGCAGATTGTCGCTGCTCTTACGGCGAATTTCTCAGAGAATTAGGTCAAGTTAAGGATGCTGAAATGCACTTCATACGATCTCTGGATATCTTTGATAATCTGGAAAGGTGTGACCCGTTTGATAAAGCTCGAGTACTCAATAATCTCGCTTGTCTTTGCGCAGATACACAAAGGCTAGAATTGGCGAGACTCAAGTTTCGTCAAGCTGCGATAATTGTGCTTCGTGCTGCAGGAGTTGATAATCCCGAATCATTGTACGTAGTTCAAAACTACTGGAATTGCCTCACTCATTTAAGCGTAGACTTTGTTCAGAGAAGACTCGGTATAATCTCGGTCTGTAACGAGTCTGGAGTCAAGGCAGAAGACGTATTAATGCGATTGCAATTATAGGGCGCAGGAGGCGAAGGCGATTCGAAGCAATATGGTCTTTTGTTTCGCAATGAAGTCACGGCAAATGAAAGCCGGCGACTTTTTTGAGCCGCCGGCTTCGGAAGTTACGGGTGTTCGACGGATCGGATCGAATCGACCGTCGGGCCGGATCAGCGGCCGCGGAGTTTCTTGACGACCGTCGGCTTGGGAGCGGCGGCCTTCTTCGGCGGCGAGTTCAGGGCACCGGCCAGCGGGTTCGGCACGCTCACGAGGATCGGCGAGTCGCAGTCGGTCGGGGTCTTCGGAACGACCGGGATCATCATGGCCCCGTAGGGGATCAGCGTGTAGCGCTTCGAGTGGTTCTTCAGGACGTCCTGGAACTTGCCTTCATCCTTGTGGATGTAGGCCGTGTCCCAGCCGCCCGAGCCGACCATCGTTTCACGGATGTAGTCGGCACCGGCGTCCATGATGTTGTTGCTGTTGCCGCCGTCGAGCTGGTCGAAGCCGTCGTTGCCGGCCAGGACGTCGTCGCCGTCGGAAGGTTCGATCGGGGCGTGCTTCTGGCCCTTCTTGAGCGGCTGGGTGGCCTTCAGGCCGCCCCAGAGGATGTCATTGCCGGCACCGCCGTAGAGGCTGTCATTGCCGTAACCACCGATAATGAAGTCGTTGCCGTCTTCGCCCCAGGCGATGTCGTTGCCCGAGCCGAGGGTGGCTTTGTCGTCGCCGGCGCCCAGAGCGACAAGGTCGTTGCCCTCGCCGGTGGTGGCGGTGTCGTTGCCGGCACCGCCGAAGATCGAGTTATTGCCGTTGCCGGTGGTGGCGGTGTCGTCGCCTTCGTCGAGAACGATCCGGTTGTTGCCGTTGCCGGCGGTGACGGTGTCGTTGCCTGTGCCCGAGAAGACGCAGTTGTCGCCTTCGCCGGCGTCGATCACGTCATTGCCGGCTTCTGGGAAGAAGACGCCGTTGTAGGTCTGGGCACCGATGTCGTCGTGGCCTTCGCCGCCGTAGATCGAGTCGGCGCCGACGTTGCCGTTGATGAAGTCGTCGCCGTCGCCGCCGAAGATCGAATCCGGGGCACCGGTCGCAGTCGGCAGGATGATCAGGTTGCCGATGTATTCGCAGTTCGGGCCGAGGATGTCGATGTTGAGCACTTCGGCGTCGCCGAAGAGGGTATCGTTACCGCCCAAGCCGTAAATCGTGTCGGAACCGGTGCCGCCGACGATCGTGTTCGGGCCGTCGGAGCCGATCAGCAGGTTGTTGCCGGGGCCACCGATGATGATCGAACCGCCGGTGATGGTGTCGTTGCCCGAACCGCCGTCGATGACGATGATCGCCTGGGCTTCGGCCTGCGGGTCGACTTCGATCGTGTCGCCACCGAAACCGGCGTGAACGACGATCGCCGTCGCATCGGCCACGGCACCGAAGATCCGCACAGGCACGGCCAGGCCGTTGACGCCAATCTGATCCGGCGCATCGGCCGTGACGGTGATCGTGTCAGGCAGGTTGGTCGCGTAGGTGGAGACAACCGCGTGGCCTTCGGGGTTGTTGATCTGCACGTCGACGACGCGGACGTCGGTCGTCTGCAGGTTGCCGATACCGAAGAGGTCGCAGCCGTCGCCGCCTTCCAGCAGGACCGACTCGATCGAGCCAGCGGTCACCGAACCGTTGCCGGCCATCGCGGCCAGGATCATGTTCGCGTTGCCCATTCCGATGCCGTTCGCCGTCGAGGGTGTGGTCGAAGTGGCGGGAGTGAGCGTGACTTTCTGATCGTCCGTGCCGGAGGCGATGAAGACCAGACGGTCGTCGCCGGTGCCGCCGTCGACTTCGTCACTGTTGTCACCCGTGTACCAGGAGAAGAGATCCGAGCCGTCGCCGCCATAAATGGTGTCGAAGCCTTGATTGCCCTGGATGGTGTCGTTGCCGGCACCGCCGTCGATGACATCCTGCGACGAACCGCCGTAAAGGGCGTCGTTGCCGTCGCCGCCGTAGAGGTACACCGGAATGTTCATGCCGCTGGCGTCGATGCGGTCGTTGCCGAGGCCGCCGACGACCGTCGATGCGAAGCCGTAAGCCTGCAGGAAGACGACGTCATTTCCGCCCTGGGCGTCGATCGAAAGCGTGCCCGAGTAGTCCGTCACGTTGTACTGGATCAGCGAACCGTCCAGGGTGTAGTTCAGGACGTCGAGGCCCATCACGATACCCATCTGGTTGTTCAGCACGTTGCCGTCGATGTGCAGGATATCGGCACCCGAGCCGACGAGGTACACGCTGCCCTGAGACACCGTGAATTCGTCGATGCCGGAGCCGCCGTCGAGCATCACGCGGAAGCGGCCGCCCGGGTTCGTCAGGTCAGGAGCTTCGCTGTAGAGCAGGTCGTTGCCGATGCCGCCGTTAAGCCGCACACCGGCGGGGGCCGTCATGCTGGCATTGACGAACAGCGTATCGTAACCCGCATCGCCGTTGACGATGATCTTGTCGACCACCGGAGCTGCCGGGTTGAAATTGAAGCCGGTGACTCGGGCCTTGTAGCTCAGCCCGGTGACCAGCACGTCGCGGAGGACGTCGCTGCCGACGCCGATCGTGTCGTTGCCGATGGTGCCGTCGAAAGTCACCGTATCACCGAAATTGGCATCGATGCCCATGTCCACGATCAGGCTTTGCAGCGGCGTTCCGGCCAGGTTCTGCACGGTGAACTGATCCGCGACGTTGCCGCCGGACAGCTTGATGCCCTGAATCGATTTCGCCGTGATCGCGAGACTGATATTGTTGACGTCGATATCGATCGCCGTCGGGTCGAACAGATCGGAGTAGAGAACGATCAGGTTTTCACTGTCTGAGCTGCCGTTGACGTAGAGGTTATTGACCCCTTCGCCTCCATCGACGAGATCCTGGCCTTCGCCGGCAGTGTAGAAGATCGAGTCGCTGCCCGAACCGCCTTCGACCCGGTCGTTGCCACGGCCGCCGAATAGCTGGTCGATGCCTTCGCCGCCGTCGATGTAGTCATCCCAGGCACCGCCGAGGAGCATGTCGTTGCCGCTGCCGCCATAAAGGCTGACGGGCGCGTTCATGGTTCTGGAATCGATGATGTCGTTGCCCAGGCCACCGAGAACCGAAGACGAGGTCGCATAGTTCCGCGTGTAGATCACGTCGTCGCCGCCCAGGCCGTCGATGTGCATCACGCCGAGGAAGTTCGTCAGATCGTTCGAACTTGCCTGACCGTTCACGTCGAACACGACACGGCCAGGGGTGACTCCCCCGTCGACGGAGATCGTGTCCTTGTTTTCGGTGCCGGTGATTTCGATTACGTCGTTGGCACTGCCGATGACCAGGTTGCGGCCGTTGGTCAGCAGGATCCTGTCCACGAAGACGTCGCCGTCCGCGATGACGGTCACGCGGTTCGCGTTGTCGCCCAAGGCGATCGTGTTGACTTCGATCAGGTCGGAGCCCTGACTACCGATCAGGGTGACGAGCATCGGTGAGTTGGAGACGATGCCAGACCGCAGCCAGTCGTTGCCGTAATGGCCGTCGATCGAGATGCCGTCGACCAGCGTATTGCCGTCGGCCAAAATATTGCGGGCCTGGACGAGCCAGGGGAGGCCCGTGATCGCGGCTTTGCCGTCGGTCCCGGTCAGGAGGATCGTGTCGTTGTTCATCGTGCCTAGAACGAACAGCGAGTCCGGCACAAGGTCCATGCCGAAATTGGCCTCGACCGAAGTGATGGCTGTTGTCGAAAGATCACCGATGGTGAACCTGTCGCTGCCGCTGCCGCCGGACATGCCGACAAATTCGATTTCCCCGCCGCTGAGGCGGTAAGCGTTGATCCTCAGCGAGTACCAGCCCGGAAAGCCCGGCTCGGGCTGAAGTTCGAAATCGTTGCCGGCCTGGGGGGAGCCGTTGGCGAACAGGGAATCCTGACCTGTGCCGCCGTCGATGCCGTCGTTGCCGTCGCCGTCGATCCAGTAGATTCGGTCCTGGTCGGCGTCGCCGAAGATCTGGTCGTTGCCGGTGCCGCCCTCGATCTGGTCGTCGCCTTCGCCACCGCTGATGAAATCTGCAGCGGCAGATCCGAAGATCGTGTCATTTCCGGCCTCGCCGTAAACTTCCAGCGATGCTCCGTTGCCGAAGATCGAATCATTTCCCTCGCCGGCGTAGACCACGACGGCCGCGAAGCCGTCCGGCCCGACGAAGGTGTCGTTGCCACCCCCGCCGTAGATCGCGTACTGGGCCGATTTCGTGCCGTTGAGATAGATCGAATCCGCGCCATCGCCGCCGTTGAGTTCGAACCGCTGAATACCGGTCGCTGGAGCTTCGCTGATGACTTCGATGCGGTCGCCGCCTCCAAGGCCGTTGGCGATCAACGACTCGGCCTGGACGACCAAGCCCCGTTCGGTGAGATCGATACCGATCGACAGAGCACCGGCTCCGTTGTCCTGGAAGATCAGGGCATTGTTGACTTCGGTGCCGTTGACGATGACCGTATCCAGCCCCGCACCGCCCGTGAACCTGGCCGTAACGCTTTCACGTGTCACGACGAACTTGTCGTCGCCGCTGTCGCCGAAGAAGTTCAGGTTCGATTGAGCGTTGCCGAGGGACTGGAACGTATCGTTGCCGCCCTGGCCGTGGATGCCGATGAACTGGCCCGGAACGACGCTGTTGACATAAATGTCAGCGCCCAGGCCGGCGATCAGGAGTGTCGCCGGTGCGAGCGGAGGAACGAGGTCGGAAGTCGAATCGAACGTGCGGATCGTGTCATCGTTGTTGGATCCGTCGATCACGATGCCGCCACCGCCGCCACCGTTGATCTCCAGATTGCCGATGTTCAGGGCGATGGTCGAACCGGTGTAGTCCGTGTTGAATACGCTGAAACCGCTCGGGATCGGCGTGATCGTCGTCGTGCCTGCCGCCGGGATATTGACGACCAGCTCGTTGAAACCGGTGCCGCCGTCGAACCAGTCGTTCGAATCGAACGAGTTCGCACTGGCGACGAAAATGTCGTATTCGCTGCCGCCGTAGAAGAGGTCTCGACCTGGGCCCGAGATGAAATCGTCGTTGCCCGCTTCGCCCCAGGCCGTCACATGCAGAATTGCCGACAAGTTCGCCGCGGTGTCGACCAGGTCATCGCCGTCGCCGAGCATGGCCAGGATCGAAATCGGATCGGTGCTGTCACCCGACACGAAGAGCATGTCGCGGGCACTTCCGCCCTGAACCGAAATCTGATCGATTTCGGAAAGAATGACGGAGTGAACGTCGACGCTCACCTTGATGTCCGTCGGGTTGCCGGCGCTCTGATCGACCTCGAACAGGTTCGGCCCATTTACCGAACCGACGACCTGCACGATATCGAACCCAAGGCCGCCCAGGAACGTGTCCGTTCCGTCGGAGAGCAGGAAGACATCGTCGCCGTCGCCACCTTCGAGCGAATCGTCGCCGATGCCGCCCTGAAGCGTATCGTTGCCGGCTCCGCCGATGAGCGTCGCGTCGGCCGAGAGGAAGTCGTTGCCTTCGTCGCCCTGGAGCACGATATTCCAGGAGAAAGCTCCTTCGTTCAGATAGGGGCTCGTCTTGATGACGTCGTTGCCTTCGCGGCCTTCGATCAGCAGTGTGTTCAGAGGAGCGAGGGCCCCCTGCGTGAACGCCCAGACCGTGCCCCACGGCATCAGCACCTGGGCATTAGGCGTGCCGCCGGGCGGAAGGACGTAACTGGCGTCGATCGTGTCGTTGGCGATCGTCCCCTGCATGATCAGCTGGTTACGGTCGTTCGGGTCAGAGAAGATGACACGAACGAAGTTGACCTGACTGCCGGTCAGGTCCTGAATCGTCACATCCATTCCGGTGGCGCCGGGGACGGTCGTGTTGGCTTCGGCGAGCAGGTCTTCGACATCGGTCGAGTTGAACAGTGTCGTTCCGCCGAAATCGCCGACGTTCACTGTGCCGGCCGTGCGGCCGATCAGACCAGCGATGCCCGAAAAATCGAATCGGACTTGATCCAGGCCCGAACCGCCATCGACGATTTCCGGCGTCACGCTGTCGTTGGTTCCCGGCAAGAGCAGGTCGGAATCGGCACCGCCGTAGAGTGCATCGAAACCGTCGCCACCCGAGAGGAAGTCTTCGCCCGCATCGCCGGAGAGGATATCGTTGCCGGCATCGCCGACGATCTCGTCGTCGCCGTCGCCGCCCGAAATCGTGTCGTTTCCGGGCGAACCGATCAGCGTGTCATTTCCTGCGTCGCCGAAGACCAGGGCGGAACTGCCGGTTTCGATCCGGTCGTTGCCGAGTCCGCCAGAGAGGAGCTGTGAGTTGGCGAGCGTCGAACCGATCAGATAGTCTTCGCCGGCGCCGCCTTCCACGGTGAAATGGCCGAAAGACCCGCCGCCGAAGTTCAGATCGATGATGTCGTTGCCAGCACCGCCGTAGAACTTGAAGTTCAGGAAATTGAACAGGAACTGGTCGATCGTCGCCCGGATCTCGTCGGAGCCGCCCATCGCATCGACGATGAACTCTTCGGTTTCCCGCGAATCGCCGACGATATTGTTGTCGACGACCATGGTGATCGTCGCCGGAGCGGTGGAAAGGATTTCGATCAGTTCGCTGAAGGCGCTTCCCTGGAGTGATGTCCGGTCGTAGCCATCGCCGCCGGCGAACGTCGCGAACCGGCTCTCTTCGGTGATGACGAAGCTGTCGTCGCCGCTGTCGCCGTAGAAGGTCACGAAGGCACCGGCATTGCCGAGAGACTGGAAGGTGTCATCGCCGCCCTCGCCGTGAATGTCGATGACCTGGTTCGGGAGAACTCCATTGATCGTGATGTCCGCACCCAGGCCGGCGATCAGGAGCTGACCGGTGGGCAGCGTGGGAAGCAGGTCGGACGTCGAGTCGAACGTGCGGATCGTGTCGTCGTTATTGGAGCCGTCGATGACGATTCCTCCGCCGCCGATCACGTCGACCACGACATTGCCGATATTCCACGCCAGGGTCTGCCCGGTATGGTCGGAATTCGTGACCTTGAATCCGCTGGGAATCGAACTGACGGCCGTCGTGCCCGTGGGCGGCGTCTCCACGACCAGCTCGTTGAAGCCGGAACCGCCGTCGAACCAGTTCGCGGAGTCGTACGAATGCCTGGAAACGACGAACCGGTCGTAGTCGTCGCCACCGTAGAAGAAGCTGGTTCCGGGGCCGGAGTAGAAAAGGTCCTGACCCTCTTCGCCATAAGCGGTCACGACCTGGCTGATAGCGGCGATGTTCGCGTCGACCTCATCATTGCCGGCTCCGAGAATTGCCAGGATCGGAATCGTATCGACCCGGTCACCAGCGACCGAAACGATGTCGGTGCCCGTAGAACCCAGAACCGAAATCTGGTCGATTTCCGCGAGTTCGAGATTATGCAGGATTGAATTGACCCAGATCCTGGTCGGATTTCCCGCGTATTGCCAGATGTCGTATTCGTTGAAGGCGTCCGTTGCGCCGATCACCTGTACCGAGTCGAACCCGGCGCCGCCGACGAACGTATCGAGACCGTCGGAGATCAGGAACACGTCGTCGCCCGCGTTGCCTTCGAGCAGGTCGTCGCCCGTGCCGCCCAGAAGCGTATCGTTGCCGTCGCCGCCAACGAGGGTGGCGTCGGCCGAGAGGAAGTCGTTGCCGGAGCCGCCTGTGAGCGAGATGTTCCAGCCGAAACCGCCCTGACTCAGCGCATCGCTGACTTTGATGACGTCGTCACCGGCCTGGCCCTGAATCTGCAGCGTGTCGTTCGCGAGCTGGGACGCAGGCTTGTACGCCCAGAGCGTGCCCCAGGGCATCAGAACCTGGGCGTTCGGTTCGCCGCCGGGCGGAAGGACATAGTCGGCGTCGATCACGTCGCCCGCGATCGTGCCGTCGAGCGTCAGATTGTTGGCGTCCGTCGCGTCGACGAATTTCGTGCGGATGAAGTTCACCTGGCTGCCGGTGATGTCCTGGACGGTCAGGTCGAAGCCCGTCGAGCCCAGTACGGTGCTGTCGACGATGACGAGAAGATTCTCGGCGTCCACCGCGTTGAATGCGGTCTCAGCCGTAACGGCGCCGAATTCGCCGACATTGAGCACGCCGGCCGTGCGACCGATGATGCCCGCCAGCGAGTTGAAGTCGAACCGGATCTGGTCCTGGCCCGAACCGCCGTCGACGAATTCCGGCGCCAGGGTGCCGTTCTTGCCGGGCAGAAGAAGGTCCGCGTCGGCTCCGCCGTAGAGCAGGTCGAGTCCGAGGCCGCCGAAGAGGACGTCCTCACCGTCTTCGCCGTACAGGATGTCGTCGCCTTCGTCGCCGATCAGGTCGTCGTTGCCGGCACCGCCGTAGAAGGTGTCGTTGCCGATGCCGCCGGTCATCTGGTCGTTGCCGGATCCGCCGTACGCCAGGGCGCCTCCAGGGCCCACGAAGATGCGGTCGTTGCCGTCGCCGCCCCAGATGGTCGACCGAAGCTCGGCCAGCATCCGGATTTCGTCGTCGCCGCCCAGGCCTTCGACATGAACTACACCGCTGAAAGCGGTCAGGTCGTTGGAGCTGAAGAAGCCCGGAGGTGCCAGGCTGATTTCGATACGTCCGCCGCCGTCGGGCACGATGTCGATCCGGTCGTCGTTCTCGGTACCGGAGACCAGGATGACGTCGAGATCGCCGCCGACGACACGGTTGCGTCCGTTCCTAAGCTGGATCACGTCGGCGAAGACGTCCGCTGAGACATCGACGGTGACCCGGTTTGTGTTATCGCCCAGGGTCGGCGAATTGATCCGAATATCGTCGCCGCCGGCTCCGCCATGGATCGTGACGAGGACCGGATTGGTCAGGTTCGACGCCGTGATGATCGTGTCTTCGCCCAGGTGACCGTCGAACAGGATGCCGTCGACAAGCGTCGTCGCCGAGAACTGGGCGCCCATGACCCGAATCATCCAGGGCAGGCCGTTGATCAGCGTTTCGTCGGAGCCGGAAATGACGACGAAATCATTGGCCGTCGTGCCCTGAACGTAGACTTCGTCACCGACCTGATCGAAGCCGAGGCGGATATTGACATCCGTGATCGAAGTCTGGGAAAGGTCGTCGATCGTGAACGAGTCGGTCGATGACCCGCCGGAGAGATTGACCTGTTCGATCGCGCCGCCGCCGATAACGTTACCCGCGATGACGATATCGAACAGATTATGGAAGAACGTGTTCGCTCTGAGGGTGAAGGCGTCCGGGACACCGTCGTTCGGGGCGACGAAGAGTGCATCCTGGCCCGTGCCGCCGTCGACGATGTCATCGCCGTCGTCGACGCTGTCCCAGAAGAACGAATCCTGGCCTTCGTCACCATAGAGGAAGTCTCGACTTCCCGCGCCGATGATCTGGTCGTTGCCGCCTCCGCCGCTGATGCTGTCGGACAGATCCGAGCCGATGAGGGTGTCGTCGCCTTCATCGCCGTAGAGTTCCGCCCGGAGCGATGTCTGCATCGAATCGTTGCCGGATCCGCCGAAGGCGATCAGCAGGGCGTTATCGACGTTCACGGCCAGCACGCCGTCGTTGCCGGTGCCGCCCCGGACGTGAAACACGCTTCCCGGAATCGCTGTGAAGCCCGAGAGCGTGATCTGGTCATCGCCGTCGCCACCCGAGAAATCGTAGTCCGTCATGCCGATGCCAGGCGCGACGGACGTCATCAGCAGCGAGTCATTGCCCGCGAGCATGTCGATCGACAGCTGTTCGGCCGCAATCACCGTGGCGATCACGACACCGTTGACGCTGACCGATTCGCCCGGAATGGCGGCCGCGACGACCACCGTGTCATTTCCGAGGGTCGTCGTCACATCGACCCGGTCGATCCCCGCTCCGCCGGTAAAGAATGCGGCCCGGCTCTCTTCGGTCACCACGAATCGGTCGTCGCCGCTGTCGCCGATGAAGTCGATCGTGATATCGGCATTGCCGAGGCTCTGGAAGGTGTCATTGCCACCCTGGCCGTGAATGACGACGAACGAACCCGCCTCGATTCCGATGATGCGGATATCGCCCGGCATTCCCGTCACGAGCAGTTCGTTCTGGGGCAGGGTGGGTGTGAGATCCGACGTACTGTCGTACGTGCGAATGACGTCGTCATCGTCCGAAGCGTTCAGGATGACGCCCGAACCGGCAGAATCGACGAAGACGGAGCCGATGTTCAGGGCTCGCGTTTCGCCGGTGCCGTTCGTGTTCGTCACAAGGAAGCCGCTGGGGATCGCCGTAATGACGTTATCGCCGAACGCGGAGCCTTCGACGTACAGGTCGTTGAAACCGGTGCCGCCGTCGAAGAAGTCGAACGAATCGCGCGAAGCGTACATGGCGTCGAACAGGTCGTAATCGTCGCCGCCATAGAAATAATCGGTGCCGGGGCCCGAAATGAAGTAATCGTCGCCACCTTCCCCGTAGACCGAAGTTCTCTGCGCCAGAGCGGCCTGATTCGTGTCCGTGATGTCGTTGCCGAGATCGAGCGTGGCGAGGATCGGAAACGGTACGTCAGCATCTCCCGTAACGAGAAGGAAATCCTGACCCGTCGAACCCTGGACCGAGATCAGGTCGATGCCGGTCAGGTCGATGTTCGTGGCGGTCGCATTGACCTGAACGAAAACCGGCATGCCGTTGCTCTGCTGAACGCCGAAGAAGTTCGGAGCGGCCGTCGCACCGACGAGCCGGACGATGTCGAATCCGGCACCGCCGTCGAACGAGTCGTTGCCGTCCGAGATCAGGAACGTGTCATCGCCGTCATTGCCGATGAGCACGTCGTCGCCGGTGCCGCCCTGAAGGGTGTCGTCGCCGGCACCGCCGATGAGCGTGGCGTCGGCCGACAGGAAGTCATTGCCGGTGCCGCCGTCGAACGTGATCGTCGAGATCGTCGGCGAAATGAGTGTCGACTTCATCGTGTCGTCACCGTCCTGGCCGAGAACGGTCAGGTTCGTCGCCAGGCCGGTCGCTTCGCCCAGATAACGGAACTGATAGCTCAAACCCGCGATCGAAACGATCCCCACGAATCCCGGAACCGATGCGACGAGCAGGTTGTCGTCGCCCAGCGTGCCGTTGACGGTCACGTCCGAAGTGGCCGCGAGGTCGAAGAAGAACGCGGCACGTTCGATCGAAATACCGGACATGTCCTCGACAGAGCCTTCGGCATTCGAATCCAAGCCCGCGTACATGTCGATCCAGGGAACCGCGCTCGTGAGAATCCCTTCGGATCCGTTATAGACGAACTCGTAACCGGTGCCGTAACGCAGCACTGCGAACTGGTTCGCCGCACCGTCCGCACCGAAAGCCGAGATACTGTCGCCACCGCCGCCGCCGTCGACGATGTCGGAGCCGTCGCCCGCGAACCAGTAAAATTGATCGGCGTCAGGGCCGCCCACGATGACGTCGTTATCGAGCCCGCCAGCGACCAGATTGAAGCCCGCTCCCGTGGAAATGAAATCGTCGCCCGCTCCGCCTGTGATTTCGTCGTTGCCATCGCCACCGTCGAGCGAGTCGCCGCCGTCGCCCCCGGATAGATTGTCGTCGCCGCCTTCGCCGAAGACCGTCGCTGCACCGATCAAGACGACGAAGTCGTCGCCGGTTCCGCCGTAGATGACTGTCTGTGCGGATACGGGACCGAAGACCGAATCCGCACCGTCACCGCCATAAACCCGTACGTTCGCACCGGCCGAATCGACGCCGTTGAGATCGATCAGGTCGTCGTCGTTGCCCGTGTCGACCGTGAGGTCCAGATCGGTATCGGCGGCCAGGATCACTTCGTCCGAGCCGCTCCAGGTTTCGATCACGAATCGGCCCGCGCCGAAGATCGTCTGTGTCGTTCCGTTCAGCGTGAGCGCGTATGAGTTGAACCCGGGCGTCAGGCTCACCGAATCGGGGCCGAGCGTTCCGGACAAGCTGACGACGTCGCCCAGATTGCCGTCGAACGTCGCCGCAGTGCTCGTGGGCAGCACATGGAAGGAGTCCATCCCGGCGCCGCCTTCGAAGGAGACGCTCGCGCCGTTGCTGCCCTTCGCCGTGAAGCTGTCCGCACCGGCATTGCCCGCGACGGTCAATTGGTCGCCCACGGTCAGACCGGTCACGAACACCGGAACCATCAGGCCGCTGATTTCTACCATTCCCGGCGGCAGAGTCGGATTGGTCGTGCTGTCCGTCACGAGAATCGTGTTGTCGCCCGCATCCGCCTGCAGCCGCACGGGATTCGTGCCGGGATCGTTGACCAGCAGCGAAACCCGGCTGACGCCGTAACCGCTGACCGAACCGGTTCCGCCGTTGATCAGCGTCAGAACGCCCGCGATGTCAAGCAGGAAGATGTCCGTTCCGATCGCTTCGAGAACGTTCTCGCCCGATCCGCCGTCGAAGATATCGTCGTTTTCCTCGCCAGGCGTCGAGTTGAAGCTGTCCGAATCGTCGCCGCCATAAAACGTGTCGCGGCCCGGCCCCGCGTCGTAAGCGTCCTGCCCGGCTTCGCCGTAGCCGGTCACTACGTGCTGGGCGGATGCGCCAGTCGTGCCGACGAAGTCCGCACCGGCCCCCATGAACGCTACGATCGGTACCGGAGTCGTCGAAGTGCCGGCGACAGTCAGGACGTCGTTGCCCGCGCTGCCCTGGACCGAAATCCGAGCGATGCCGTTCATCGTCACCGTCGAGGCGACGCCGTTCGTCGAGAACTGGGCCGGAACGCCTTGATTCTGCGTGACGCTCAGGCTGAAGTCGGCCCCGCCCGAGCCACTCATGTAAAGCGTGTCGAAGCCGCCGCCGCCGACATACGTGTCCGTGCCACCGGTCAGTACGATGACGTCATCGCCCAGACCGCCGTCGATGGAATCGTTCCCGGCACCACCCTGGAGAGTGTCGTTTCCGGACCCGCCGATCAGCGTCGCATCGGCGGAAATGTAATCGTCGCCTGCGCCGCCGTCGACCGAAATGCTTGTCAGAGCTTCGACACCGGGTGCAGCTTTGACGACGTCATCGCCGCCGAGTGTGCGCAGACGCAGAATTCCCAGAACGGGATCCATGTTGAAAATGTTCGTGTTCGGAAGGCGAGGCCCCGTAAGACCTACGATAAAATTCGTGCCGTCCGTCGACTGAAATATGTCGATGTCGTCATTCGACTCGTAGCCGAACAGATTTACTGATTTGTTGAGGGAAATCGGAAAGATCGACAAATCACTGAGTACCGTCCGGTCGAGCCAGCCGCCATTCGGATTTCCGTTGATGCCATTGACGTTGAACGTGATGTTCGAATTCGGTGCTGTAACGAAATCCTGTACGACTTCGACATCCTCTGTGCCGACGTGAATGAAGTCGGTCGGCAAGATCACTCCGACTTCGGTTTGGATTATCAGATTCGAGTCGAATGTCGAACCGTAAATGCTTTGATTTATATTGAAACTTCCGGCAAAATCGTAATTGATGCTTACGGTGTCCTGGCCTGCACCTCCGTCAACATTCAATGGTCCGTTCGAATTGGGCGATAATAAGGTGTGAGTGATTCGATCGGCACCATCAGCAGTCGAGACTAAAACATTCGCCTTTGCATTTGTTACGAACACAGTGTCG
Source organism: uncultured Isosphaeraceae bacterium (assembly GCA_964608915.1). Taxonomy (GTDB): domain Bacteria; phylum Planctomycetota; class Planctomycetia; order Isosphaerales; family Isosphaeraceae; genus QWQI01. Next base: position 263,151 of record CAZSQA010000002.1, on the reverse strand, counting down.
TCGGAGTCGCCCGTCGAAAGAAAAATGGCGGGAACCGTCTGAGTATTTTCGACAATCGTCAGTTTCGGATTGTTGCCCACGCCAGCATAATCGGTTTTGGTGACCGTCAAACCTACGGAAGTGTCAGAGACGATGAAAAAGTTTGAGGCGGGGCCTAATGCCTCAATTTGGTAGGTCGACGTGTTGGCGTCAAAATTCAGAAAGATGTATTGCGCTATATCGTTGTCCGCATCGACCCGCACACGATTAGTGTCGTCGATCCACACGTTCAACGTCAGCAGCCGGCGGGCTTCCAGCTCGTCCGCCAGCGGTGCGAACTGCCGCTGCTCCTTCGCTCGGCTCGCAGCACGATTCCTGTCCCCGTTCACCCATCGGAAAAAGCGTTGGAGATCAATGCCATGACTCATGGAAGCCGCTCCTGAAGAAGCTTGTACGAACTCGATGATGCGTATCGCCTGATCCGGCAGAAAAAAGAAGACAGGAATCTTCTTTCATAGGTTCGCTATACTACCTATACATTCCAGTTTACGGCAAGGTGGGTGGATTTGGAAAAATAAGTCATACAAGGGTGTTTGTACTGATTGTAGCGTTTGAATAGCTTGCTGCATCGCGTCAACAAATTGCATGCATCCAATCATGAGGCGCCATTCGGCCTTGCGTGTGTCCCCACAGTTCGGATGAACTCCGGCGTTGATCGTCTGTCGCGCATCGGAAGCCTGATGCGAATGGAAAGTTGCGGTCGCGATCGCCGCACTTCGGGAATTCGGAAATGCCCCGCACGGCACCCGGTACGCTTACCGGTGGCACGAAGGGGCAATCCGATCACGCTTCCGACAGAGTTCCGTGCCGGGGCCGCCATGCGCATGGAACGAAACGACTGTCGTCGAAATGCTCCGCCCGCGCCGGGAGTTCGCTCGCATCTTCCGTTGCGTAGAACCGGAGTTCGATGGCGGCTGGCTTCGATCCCGGATCCGGTGCCAGGTCGATCCTTACCGTCAGGGCAACTGATAAGGCTGGTCTCGATCGAGTTCGGTCGATTCGATCGGACGGGGTGCTGGATCGAGTCTTACCATGCGTATAAGATAAAGGAATACCGGTCGATGAATCGATCGACGAACCCGCCGCGGATTCCGTCCGCCAGTCCTCACCACACTTCGAAAGGTTCGGAGCAAATGAATCTCCGCTCGCATCGCGCCGATCGGGACCCTTTCCTAAGAAATTGCGCCCTTGGCCTGTTTGGCTTCGCTCTCCTGTGGCTTGCGGTCCTTCGGATCACGCCTCCTGCCGATAGTCTTTCGAGGGTTCCGCTCGTGACTCAGGCCGCTTATCTCCAGGATGGACCGAAGGTTAACCTCGAAGGTGGAATCGCCTGGATCAACACCGCGGGCCCGATCCGAATGGAAGACTTGCGAGGCAAGATCGTCCTGCTCGATTTCTGGACTTATTGCTGTATCAACTGCCATCACGTTTTGCCGGATCTCGAACGCCTGGAACAGAAATACCCGAACGAACTGGTCGTCATCGGCGTCCACACCGCGAAGTTCGCGGCCGAACGCGATACGAACAACATCCGCAAGAAAGTCGCTGAGTACCGGATCAAGCACCCCGTCATCAACGACGCCGAGATGACCATCTGGCGCAAGTTCGGTGTGAATAGCTGGCCGACGTTCGTTCTGATCGACGCCAATGGCCGTTATCAGGGATTCGCCAGCGGCGAAGGTCAGTACGAGATCCTTGACGAAGCGATCGGCAAGCTTGTCGCCAAACACAAGGAAAAAAACGAACTCAACCTGACGCCTCTCAGGTTTTTCCCCGAAAACGAAAAATCGTACGATCAGCCGCTGCTGTATCCCGGCAAGATCCACGTGAACGCCGAGGCGAACCGGATCTTCGTTACGGATACAGGCCATAACCGGATCGTCGTCGCCGACCTCGACGGAGCCGTCGTCGACGTCATCGGCAACGGCCGGATGGGCTTCACCAACGGCACGTTTCAGGAAGCCACCTTCAACCGCCCCCAGGGCGTGTACATGAAGGATGACTTCCTGTTCGTCGCCGATACCGAAAATCACGCCATCCGTGTCGCGAATCTCAAAAACAAGACCGTCAAGACCGTGACGGGCACGGGCGTCCAGTCGTACCGACGGGAAGGGTCCGGAAAGGCCGATATCATGGGCTTGAACAGCCCCTGGGACATCGTGCCGATGGGCGGCGGCAATCGATTTGCCATCGCCATGGCCGGCCCGCACCAGATCTGGGAACTGAATCTGGACAAGGACACCGTCGGTGTTCTGGCCGGGTCCGGGCGCGAAGACATCATCGACGGCACCTTCAAGGCCGCCGCGCTTGCCCAGCCGAGTGGTCTGGCTTCGGACGGCGAGAACATCTATTTCGCCGACAGCGAAACCTCCAGCCTCCGCTTCCTGAACCTGAAAAAGCAAATGGTCGAAACGATCGTCGGGAAGGGGCTGTTCGACTTCACGGACGCCGTCGGCCCTGCCGCCAAGGGACGTTACTACTTTCAGCATTGCCTGGGAGTCGCCTATGCCGACGGTTTCGTTTACGTCGCGGATTCCTACAACAATCGCATCAAGGCCTTTGACGTGAAGGGCAAGAAGATCGTCAACATCGTGGGAAATGGCAAGGCTGGCGCTGATGACAACGGCGCCGACAGCACGTTCTATCAGCCCGGTGGCGTCGCTGTCGCAGGGGGCAAGCTCTATATCGCCGACACCAACAATCACGTGGTCCGGGTCGCCGATCTCAAAACCGGCGACGTGAGCACACTTGGCCTGAAGGGGCTCTCCAAGCCGGAGACTCCGGTCGTCCCGCCCAGCTTCCCCAACGCTCAGGTCATTCGCGTGGCCGATGCCAGGGTGGCTCCGGAAAAGGCGCTGAATTTGGACATCCGCCTGCCGATCGATAAAGGCATGAAACTCAACACGCTCGCGCCTTTGCCGTATACGGTGGAAGTCAAGGACTCCGAAGGCAAGATTCTGGCCAGTACGGCCGCCGGCGGCGGTGAAGTGCAGCCTCCGACGGATGCGTTCTCCACCACCACGATGTTCGAGAAGCCCCTCGAAGCCGGCCAGAACGTGACGCTCAAAGTTTCCGTGGCGGCTTTCCTCTGCAAGGAAGGGGCGGAAGGCTACTGCCTGCCGAAATCCTACATCTGGGAAGTGCCCATGACCGTCGCCGCGGACGGATCCAACCGCGTCAGCCTGGGGGCCGACATGGCGAAACCCGGAGCCAAGTGACGTTCCTCAGGCTCATCTCACGTCAATGCTGTTGATCGTCTGCCCCGGGCTATCCCCCCGGGGCATTTTTTCGTGCTTCGGTTCGATCGTTCCGTGAATTCGACCTTAGTCGTTCAGCCATGCATTCCTGATTCGACTCGAGGCAAGCGCCATTCAGACTTCAATATCCCGTAAACGTTGAAATCATAGGGCTTTCCGCGGCAGACCCGGTAATTTCTCAACCGGCCTTCGCGTTCGAAGCCGTGACATTCGAGCAGTCTTCCGGAGCGATGGTTGTCGATTCTCACGTAGGCATGAATCCTCTCGACGCATGTTTCGCCGAACGCCCATGAGATCACGGCCGTCAGGGCCTGACTCATGATGCCCTTGCCCCACTGATCCCGTGCCAGGTCATAAGCGATTTCGGCCCAACGATGATTCGCAGACCAGTCATTGAAGCCGCAGGTGCCGATGATCCTGTCGGAGGTTCCCTCAGCGATTCCCCACTTCGACAATTCTCCCGCTGCCCAGCGTGTCGAAACCCGTTCGATGATCGAATTGGCCAGCTTTCTCGTGATCTCCGGAAAGCTGGTCAGCTCCGTCACGGCCGGATCGCTCAAATATCCGAAAAGCTCCGGCGCATCGTCCGCCCGCAACGCTCTCAATCGAAACCCGTCGCACGTGATCACGGGAGGCCAGACGGATTCGGTTCGCATCGGATGGACATCCTGATCTTGTCCGGAATTCCACGGCTATCCCTCGGCAGCCATTGCGTGGCAAGGCTTCACAGCCGTCAGAGGCACCGAGGTCCAGCCCTGCGCCGCGAAAGGGATGAACTGGGGCGGGAAGCGAGACTTGGCCATATCGAAAAACCTCGTCGGCCGTCCCCAAATTACTCTTCCCCAGTTCTGACCGCCAGTGGCATCGGCCTGCTGCCGCTTCGCCGGGGGGGAGACGAAGATCACGCCCGGAAGGCAAAAAGGGGGCGAAGGTCATTTTCGAATGAACCGAACCCTTTGACACTCCCGGTTCCGATTGCGTCAGCCTTTTTGCCGACGCGGTGAAGCCTGGAGCGAATGTCGTTCTGCCGGATCCTGCACGATACATGTCCGAACGGCCGCTCCGGGCTCTCACGCGGGGAATTTTCTTCATTTATATGAATTATCGACATGTCAACATTACTGAAATCATAAAAATCTCATCGCTTTTTCTTTCGGTGTCTGGGAAAATCGTCTCCAAGGCATTTCGGAAAGGCAGCTTGTCGAATATGTTTAGCCGGCCATTCGGACGGCCCTTTGCGGCTTACTGCGCGAACGTGACGTTCGCCGGATTCGAGCCGCCCGATTGCACCTTCAACAGGGATTCTTCACATGCACATACTCGCTCGTGGTTGCGTTCTCGCCAGTCTGATTTTCTTCGCTGTCGGCGATTCTGCCCATGCCCAGGCACGAAGGGGCGGCGGCGGTTCCCGCGGCGGGGCTCCGCAGGGCGGCGGTGCCCGAGGCGGCCGTTCGGGGTCGATGAACAACGGTCTCCATGCTTCCGGCGGCTATGCCAAGCCTGGCGCCAATTCGATGAACTATCAGAACTCCATGCAGCACATCCGGGGCGGGTCTCCCGGGTCGACCGGGGCACGCAATCCCGGAACGCAGGCCAACGCCGCCAATCGCAATGCGAACCTTCGAAACGATCCGGCCGCTCGCCGCGATGTCGATGACCGGAACCCCGCCGAAAACGCGGCCGCCCGCAACGAACCCTTCAGCCGCGACTGGTACGGCGCGCACCCTGACGCCTGGAGATACGACCATCCGGATGCCGACGCTTACGCCTTCGCCGGCGCGCCGGGCATGTACTCGTGGTGGGGCGCATCGGCCGGCCGTGGCGCTGCACCGGTTGCGGTTCCCGTCCCTGTCGGCGGTGGTGGAGCGGCTCCCCTGGTGCAGGGCAATCCGGCACCCGTCGCCGCGAACCCGGCGAACGCGGCCCCGGCTGATGCGGGCACGGCCCCGAACGGGGATGCCGATGCCGACGCCAATGCGAACGCGACTCCGCCCGGTGATTGGCTTCCGCTTGGCGTGTTCGCTCTGACGCACGATAACTCCCCGGACGAAGTCAATCGGGCGCTCCAGCTCGCGACGAACAAGTCAGGCGAACTCAAGGGAAATCAGATCGACCTCCTCACCGACACGACCGCCGAAGTGCATGGCCGCTATGAAGCGAAAACCAAAACCCTGCACTGGACGATTGGCAAGTCGAACGGCGTCGTCTTCACCGCGAAGGTCGACGACTTCGGCAAGGCCGACAAGCCGATTCCGGTTCTCGCGCATTATGCCAACGGCTCATCGTCCCGCTGGCTGATGACGCCGGCACCGAAATCCGGCGATTCGGACGACAAAGCCGGCGAGTGAACTCCGCCAGGTTCATTTGGAACGGATCATGACCAGCGAGGCCGGATTCAGCCTCGCTGGTCTTTCCGCTTTTTCAGTTCATGACGCAAAATTCTCCGAAAGTCACTTCCGTCGCGGTTTCACTTGACTTGGCTGCCGGAATGTTCGAGATTAGATATATCTTTCCAGGCATCCGGACTGCGGTCTCCCTCGATTGCCGACATTCATTCCGAATCCGCCCAGCCCTTCGATCCTCGACCGGGTACCTCGGCCATGTGGACATTCAACGGCGAGAACGATCTTTACGTACGCGACTGCGATGGCCGCACGCGGCGCAGCTTTTTGCGAACAGGCGTGATTGGCGGCCTGAGTCTGCCGCATTATCTGAGTCTCAAGGCCAAAGCCGCACAATCGTCTCAGATCGAACCGGTTCCCGCGAATCGCAGCGTCGTCCTGTTCTGGCTCAGCGGCGGCCCGGGGCATATGGAGACATATGACCCGAAACCCGATGCGCCATCGGGCTTTCGAGGGCCGTTCGGCGCGATTCCGACGAACGTTCCGGGAGTCCATTTCGGCGAACTGATGCCGCATCAGGCCCGGATTATGGACAAGCTGGCGATCGTCCGAACCGTGCGGCACGGCTCGGGCGATCACACGAAGGGCAACCACTGGATGCTCACAGGGTTCGAAGGACCCGCGTTCAACGCGCCGGACAACACGGTGCAGCGACGGCCGTCGATGGGCAGCGTGGTCGCCCGGCTGCGTTCGAACCGGACGCCGGGGCTGCCGCCCTATATCGCCGTGCCCCATTTGCGTGGCGGGACGGACAATCTGTTTCATTACGCAACGTATCTCGGCGGTGGCGCGAACCCGTTCATCGTCGAATCGGACCCGAACGACGAGAAATACAAGGTCCGAAATCTTACCTTACCGGGCGGCGTTTCGATGGGCCGGCTCGAAGACAGGCGTCGGGTCCTGAGCCTGGTCGATCAAGTCCGGAGGGAAGGCGATGCGTGGTCCGAAGGCATGAACGTCTATCAGCAGAAGGCGTTCGACATGCTCACGGGCCGGGCTGTGGTGGATGCCTTCGACATATCGAAAGAGGCGCCCTCCACGCGCGACCGCTACGGCCGTCACACTTTCGGCCAGAGCGCGCTATTGGCCCGGCGGCTCGTCGAGGCCGGCACGCCTTTCGTGACCGTCAATTGCGTGCCCTGGGACCATCACGGCACGCCGCCCCAGATGAAGACGGAGGAGGGGGCGAACAAGCTGATCCCGCCGCTCGACCGTGCCGTCGCCGCATTGATCGAAGACCTTGAGGCGAGAGGCCTGTTCGACTCGACACTGGTGGTCGTCATGGGCGAATTCGGCCGCACGCCCCGCATGAACAAGGACGCCGGACGAGACCACTGGGGCAATACGTTCTCGGTGGCTTTCGCGAGCGGTGCCTGGAATATGGGGCAGGTCATCGGCCGGTCGAGCGCCCGTGGCGAATATGTCCTGGAGAACCCGTTCGACCCACAGGACGTCGCCGCGACGATCTATCGATTCCTCGGGATCGACAGCCGTGAGATCGCGTTCGAAGACAAAACCGGCCGCCCGGTTTACGTGATCGAAAAAGGTGAGCCGATCCGCGAACTCTTCGCCTGATTCACTTCCTGCCTTCTCTTCTCGCCCCATCGCCCGCCACGAGGCCTACCGCATTGAAACGCATCGCAGCCGTCATCACCGAATGGCGCAGGCTCAGCCACGCTGACGTCATCCTCGACCGAATTTGCGAACCCGCGGCCTGGGGGCACAAGCGTCCGTTCGAAATGAAACTCGTTTCGATGTACGTCGACCATTTCCCCGACAAGGACATGGCCAGAGACAAGGCCCGTCAGCATGGCGTGTCGCTGCACGACACGATCGCCGGGGCCCTGACGGCAGGCGGCAAGTCAATCGACATCGACGGCGTTCTGGTGATCGGCGAACATGGCCCGGCGGCCAATAACGGCAAAGACCAGCAGATGTACCCTCGGCGGCGGTTTCTCGACGAAGTCGCCGAAGCCTTCCGCAAATACGGCAAGATCGTTCCGGTTTTCACCGACAAGCATTTCAGTTACGAACCGCTGTTTTCACAGTGGATCCTGCAAACCTATCGCCATATGGGCATTCCGCTTATGGCCGGGTCGAGCCTGCCTGTCGGATGGCGTCATCCTTCGACCGCATGGCCGATCGGCGAACCGATGAAACGGGCCTGGGCACAGGGTTACGGCGGCCTGGACGCATATGGCTTCCACACGCTGGAAACGCTGCAATGTCAGGCGGAACGACGGCGAGGCGGCGAAACGGGTGTCGTCGCCGTGCGTTCGCTGGGCGAAGGCGATGCCGCCTGGAACCACCCCGATTTGCCCCGGGACTTGCGTGAACGGTTCGCCGCCACTTACGAGGGCCGCCCGCAGCAGCGCAAGCCGCCTGGCGGCCGCCGGGGTGACGCGCTCTGGGAAATTCGCTATGCCGATGGCCTGATCGCGCACGTGGGAATGTTTTCGAGCGAAGGTGCCATCTGGGGCTTCGCCGGCGAAGACGGCCAGGGCACCGTCCGGCCGATCGTGTTCGAACTCGAAGAGGGCAACCCTTACGGATACGGCCACTTCGGATATCTGACCAGGGCGATCGAACATCTCGTGACGACGGGAAAGTCACCCTATCCGGCTGAGCGAACCTATATCACCACGGGCGTGCTGGCTTCCCTGCTGCAAAGTCGCAACGAAGGCGGCAGGCTCGTGCCGACCCAGTTCCTCGCAGGGACGAAATACGAACCTGTCGACTGGCCATTCGCTACGGGCGTTCTCGGGACGCCCGCATGATGCACCAGCCGACAGGCTCATAGGTCGAACGGGCAACCGGCCATCAGGGTGCCTGGCGCCTCCTCGAAGCTCATGCCTTTCGTCTTCCGGCCCGTCAGGTTCTCGATCAGGTCGACGAGTTCTTCGAGCATCTCTTCGGAATGGCCCGGCCAAGCTCGGACGATCCGGCGATCAGGGCCGATCAGTACGACATACACGGAACTTTCCGCTCCGTAGTCGCGCACGATCTTCAACTGCGGATCGGCCAGAATCGGCATCTTCGCCCGGTATTTCTCGCCCCAGGCCCGGGACGTTTCCGGAGTGCCGTCGATGACGCCCAGAAATTCGGTCTCACCTGCGAAAGCTTCGGAGATGCGTTCGAAAAAAGGCTGAGCCGCGACACTGCACGGACAGCCGTTTTTGATGAACACCAGCACCAGAGAACGCCCCGCCAGGTCCGTGTCCGTATCGTGCTCGATGCCCTGACCATCCTTCGCGACGATCCGCGGGGCGACGATTGCGGCCTTGCCTTCGGCCTGTCGGATCATGGCCTCTGTCGCGAGATGCTCTTCCTGCTCTTTCAGCGGCAGCAGAGGCATCGAAACTGCCGGGCCGACGAATACGGAACGCAGTGCGACGAAGCCGTACGCCGACATCACGACGGTCGTAATGGCCACGAAAAGCACACGCGTCCAAAGCGATTCGGCTTGCATTTCGGGGGCTCCAGACGTGGAATCGACCGAATCCGGTGCCGCGACCAGGTGGCACGGCACCGGGGTTTCGAACCGGTCCCGGGATATTTCAGTACGAGTCCGACGAAATGACTTCGCCGCCGTTCCTGGTGGCCATCGCGCGCCACGTGCCTTCGTTGACGGTGTCCTTCACGAACTGAACGTGGCCGTCGCAGAAAAGCGTGTTCACGCCCCCGGGGTGGTTGCTTCTTGCGGCCTTGAAAGCCGGGTTATGCGGCGGACTGGTTTGCCAGCAGTCGAATCGCTTCGAATTCGGCGTGAGAGCATGGTTGTAAAGACCGGTCCGATAATCGCCGTCCCACCATCCGAAGCCGAGATCGAGCCGCCAGCCCGTGGGTGCCGCGCATTTGTCGAGGCTGAGCGGGGCCGCGACCACGGCGGCCGCGCGTCGCCGGTCACCTGAGTAAGCCGTCGCACCTGACACAGTCGATGCTCCTCCGGCCGCTGCGCCGATCAACTGTTCGGAAGCGGCGACCGTGTTGCTCGACCCGTCGATGATCGACCCGACGGAATACGCTGGCCCAAGGACGAAAGCGCCATTGGCCGGAACCGTCGCGCCGGCGTCACCGGGAACGGCTGAGAGCAGGGAACCGTCGCCGGCACAGAAGTGATAGTTGCTCGGCCCCGAGAGCACGCTTCCCGGCAGCATCGAAGGCGGCTGCTGCCCATCGCTCGGGCAGAGGAAGAAGCTGACCTTTGCCGCCATCACCGTGACGTTCGAAGCGAACGGTGTCCAGGGGTTGGTGCCGTAAATCGCAGTCGGGCCGGCGGCGATCGGCCAGTCCATATTCAGGGCGTTATAGACGGTCGTCTGCTCCAGAAATGGCGACATCTGGGCCAGAACGGACCAGCGGTAATGCAGGGCCGGAATGCCCGGAGCGGCCTGGCCAGCTCGGGGGTAGAGAAAACCCACCGGGAAGCTGTCGTTCGTCGAATGATAGTTATGCAGCGCGATTCCCAATTGCTTGAGATTGTTCGTGCACTGGGCCCTGCGAGCGGCCTCGCGTGCGGACTGGACCGCGGGCAGAAGGAGAGAGATCAACACGGCGATGATCGCGATCACCACCAGCAACTCGATGAGAGTGAAAGCCTTGCGAGAGACACGAAACATAGGGGAAGCCTCGATCTGGGAGAATTTTCCGGCCAATCACCGATGAACATCGCCGGCTCAGGCCATGCGATGTCCTTACGAAAATGCGGTATTTCGAAAACGCAAGCACAACATCGGCGTGCCAGGAAAGCGAAACCGGGGAAATGGATTCCGTCCACGTCGTTTCAGCGGCGACACTGAAACGATCCGGCTCGAAATCGAACCGAAACGGGAAGTTCGGACCTTTGACCCGGCAACTTCGGAAAGGCTTGCGTTTTCCCGGGTCAGGCCCTTGGCGGGCGTTCGAGCCGGAATCCCGAAAAAGGAGATTTCCAGAAATCCGAAGTTATCAAGACTTTACCGGTACGTTCGATTTCGACGTTCGGAGGAAATTGCGAAACGGCCCATCCAAACCAGGTTCGTGGATTCAGCCGCACCATCTTTTCAGCCGGATCCTGGCACCGTGACGTCATCCGGCACAGCGACTTGACCCCGAACGAAGAGGCCGAAGCCGCTTCGCCGGCAACCGAAAACGTGGCATCGTTCGATTCCGTCGCCGAAGGCTTGCAGCAGCACCGGTCGCGCCGGCACTTCGGGCCGCAATCACAGATCGAAGCGTGATCCTGCGAGCTCGTAAATGTCGATGCATCCGCCGCGATGCCGCCGAACAGAGACAGAACCAGCACGATACCGCAGGCAAATCGCCTTCGGATCTGTGCGGTCGTCGCCAAAGTCGTTCGTATGCATCGCAATACCTTCATAAGTACAGCAGACAAAATCCGGCGCGAGGCCGTCAAGCGTCCGCTGCCGCAAATTCGCGGAAAATCGATCGCGGAATCCATTCGAACCCTCCGTCTCCGGCCGATTCGGCGTTCAGGCAAATCATTTTCGAGTCGGACGTTATGCAGGCTCAGACAATTCGGACAGGCTCCGGCTGTGAAATTTGTTTGACACGATCCGCGAAAATCGCATAGGATGATTGCGATTGAGACTCAGTCTCATTCGTCAAGGTTGCCCGACAGACACGAGGATCGACTCAAAATGTTCAGTCGTGTGAGAGCCCGGAACGGTTTTACCCTGATCGAGCTGCTGGTGGTGATCGCCATCATCGCCGTCCTGATATCGCTGCTATTGCCCGCGGTCCAATCCGCCCGCGAGGCGGCCCGGCGCATGCAGTGTGCCAACAATCTCAAACAGCTCGGCCTGGCCATGCACAATTACGAGGGCATTCACGGCACCCTGCCGCCCTCGCTCACCGTGCGAACCAATTCCGCCGGGGCTGTCACGTGGTTCGGCGGCTGGTCTGCTCAAGGACGCATCCTGCCGTTCGTCGAGCAGAACAGCGCCTTCAACGCCATCAACTTCGACCTGAGTTATTCGAGCCCTGTCAACACGACGATCTCGGCCCTCAACGTTTCGACCTTCATCTGCCCGAGCGAAGTCCGCCCCGAGCCGGCCATCCACGGGTTCGGCCTGGCCGGTGTGCTCAATTACGGCGTGAACATGGGCGACTGGTATGTCTGGGGCGGTTCTGCAGGGGTCGCTTCGCGAGCGCCGTTCACCGTGAATGCCGCACGCACCTTCGCTTCCATAACCGACGGCCTTTCCAATACCGTCCTGATGGCCGAAGTCAAAGCCTATCAGGCCTATTATCGCGATACCGGGCAGATTTCGGGCATGACGCCGACGGCCATCCCCGCGCCATCCGCCGACCCGGAATCGATCACGAACCAGTTCGTATCATCCACGGCACCGCAGACTTCCGGTCACACCGAATGGGTCGACGGTCACGTCCATCAAGCCGGATTCACCACGGCCTTTCCGCCGAATAAGAGGATCCTTGGCACCGCGAACCGGAGCGTCGATGTCGACCTGACCACGCGCCGTGAAGCCAACGGCGGTCCCACTTATTCGGCCGTAACCTCCCGCAGCTATCACCCGGGCGGCGTAAACGTTCTGAAGGCCGATGGTTCCGTCGAGTTCGTCAGCAACACCGTCAACGGCGATATCTGGCGAGCCCTCGGAACGCCCGCCAACGGCGAAGTCATCTCCAGCGATTCGTATTGAGAACGAGTCTGAATCTCATTCAGGGTCGTTCTCTTCGGAACCTCGCACTTCGAAATCACTACGATTCGAAAAACACGCGGTCACCTGGCCGCGTGTTTTCGTTTATAATGTTCGTGTGCCGGTCATTTCACGACCGTCATTCCACCACGGGCGAGACAAAAACGCTGCCATGTCCCGACTTGTCGACCGTTTCGGCCGCACCCACGACAATCTCCGGATCAGCGTCACCGACCGCTGCAACATCCGGTGCGTCTATTGCATGCCCGAGTCGGTCGAATTTCTGCCGAAGGCCGGCATTCTCAGCTTCGAGGAAATCGAACGCGTTGCCCGCGTCGCCGCTTCGCTGGGCGTCTCCAAGCTCAGGCTCACCGGCGGTGAACCGCTCGTGCGGTCGAGCCTCTGGGTTCTCATCGAGCGTCTCACAGCCATCGCGGGCATTCGTGACATCGGCCTGACCACCAACGGCATCCTCCTGGCCGATCAGGCTCAAAAACTCTATGACGCAGGCTTGAGGCGGCTCAACGTGAGCCTGGACACGCTCGACTCCGGCCGCTTCCTGGCCATGACGCGCAGAACTGGGCTGGACGACGTAATGGCCGGCATCGAGGCTGCCCAGGCCACCGGATTCGAACGGATCAAGCTGAACGCCGTGGCGATCAAGGGGTTCTCTGAGCCGGATCTGGTCCCGCTGGCGAAATTCGCCCGTGAAAAGGGGCTGGAGCTGCGATTCATCGAATATATGCCGCTGGACGCCAAGGACGCCTGGGAACGATCGAAAGTGCTACTGATGGATGAGATCCTCGACACGCTTCGGCGCGAGGTCGGCCCGCTTTCGCCCGTGGCCGGCGACGATCCGCATGCCCCGGCGACACTGTTCGCTTACGACGACGGCATCGGCCGCCTCGGCTTCATCGCATCGGTTTCGCACCCTTTTTGCCGGTCGTGCAACCGGGTCCGCATCACGGCCGACGGCAAGCTCCGCAACTGCCTCTTCGCCGTGGACGAAATCGACCTGCGTGCCCTGATCCGCTCGGGTGCCGACGACGCGAAGCTGGCCCAGGCCTTCGTCGATTCGGTGGCGGACAAGTGGGAAGGCCACGAGATCAACACGGCCCGATTCATCAAACCGGACCGGCTGATGCATTCGATCGGGGGGTGAGCGATGGCCGGAAATCGCAACGTGATCATCACGAACGGCTGGTCGAATCCGGAGTCGGAACGACTTTATCTTTCGAAGTGGGCAGATGAGCCTGTCTGTCAGGCGTTATGCGAAGACGGTCGGCAGTGTGGCGGCTGTTCTTTCTTCGCGGCATTCGACAAGGACTGGGGCCTGTGCTGTCATTCCGATTCGAGGCATCATCTGGAGACGATCTTCGAACACTTCACCTGCCCGAAGTATGTCCACGAAGGCTGGGGCCCGCATAGTTTTACGACGGACGCCAGTTTTCATTGCAGGTGCGGGGGCGAGGGGTCGGAATATTGGGACGGGATCTCCCGGATTTTCGAATGACATTCGGAATCGATTCGAATCAGATTCCATGAACTTCGTGGAAATTTAAGCGACTCGAATCTGGTTGGTAAAGCGTTTTCAGCCGTTCGGGCGATTCGCAATTCGATGCAATTCGCATTCGAAAGATCAAGTTTCCAGTGATAATCGGTAAATTCCGAGTCAATGCGATCAGTCGCATATCTTGCAATCGAAGATCCTGAGAATCGTCCAATGAATCAGAAATGCCTCAGGCCCTGAGGAATTCAGGGCCTGAGGCTCTTGTGACGCGGTCTTTTCTGGGTTTCAACCCGCGTAATTCGCCCCGCGGTGTTTTTCCAGCAGTTTCTTCGTGGCCATGATGCCTTCCGGTTCGGGCAGTTCGGAGCCTTCGTATTCGATGCCGATCCAGCCCATGTAACCGGCGTCGGTGACGATCTTGAGGATCCGGGCGAAGTCCATGTCACGTTCGTTGCCGGCGGCGTCGAAGACGTACGACTTGGCCGAAACGCCGTGGGCGTAGGGCATCAGGCGGGCGATGGCCTGGTAGATGTCGATCGTGTGCTTGTTCGTGGCCTTGTCACGGGGGAAGTTGCCGAAGTCGGGCAGGGTGCCGAAGTTCGGGTTGCCCACGGCCTTCATCAGGGCGATCAGGCTGTCCGGGTCGGACGACGGCCCGCCGTGGTTTTCGCAGATGATGGCGATGCCGTGGCTCTTCCCGTATTCGGCCAGGGCGCCGCAGGCTTCGGCGACGGGCTGGGTTTTGGTGGGCGAATAGTTGCTGCCCGTGTTGATGCGGATGGCGTGGCAGCCGAGCGATGCGGCGGCGTCCACCCATTTCTTGTGGTTGGCCACGGCCTGGTTCCGCTTCGCGGAATCTTCGACGGAAAGGTCGCCTTCGCCGTCGATCATGATCAGGACGTTCGTCACGCCGTGGTCAGCGGCCCGCTTTTTCAGGTCTTTCAGGTAGGCTTCGTCGTGGGCCTTGTCCTTGAAGAACTGGTTGACGTATTCGACGCCCGAGATGCCGAATTCTTCCTTCGCCATCTTGGGGAAGTCGAGATTCATGGCGACGGTTTTGGAGCGGTCGGCGAAGAGCCGCTTGTGCAGCGACCACTGGGCGAGCGAGATCTTGTAATCGCCGATTTTGCCTGCGGCGGGCTTGCCGGATTCGTCGGCGGCCAGGGCGAATCGGCCCAGAGCGGGCGAAAGCGAAGCGGCCAGGCCGAGGCGGACGAGATCACGGCGGTTCAGGAGGCTGTCGATCATGATGCGTGCGAACTCCGGAAAAATCAGGGAACGTGACGGACGGAAGCGATGGAAGCTGTGCGTCTGGAAGCGGTTGTGACGTGTCGTCGCATCAGGCGAACGAGACGTCGCGTGCGGAAAGTTCGGTCTTGAGGGCCAGGGCGGCGTCGCCGAAGCGTTCGGGGCCGGTGAAGCCATAGAACTTTTCGGCCACGACAAGGTGCGGCTCCAGGGTGCAGAAGCCCTTGTATCCGTGGGCGACGGCGTCGGCGATGAGCTGGGGGATCTGCCCTTCGCCCTGGCCTGCGGGCACGTTCTTGTGGGTTTTCGTGCAGTAGTCCTTCACGTGGAAATGGCCGACTTTGGGCCGCAGCAGCTTCCAGGCGTCGTCGATATTCTGGCCGACTTCCAGGTAGTTGGCCGGGTCGAAGGCGTGTTCCAGGGCCGGGCTGCCGACGGCCGTGACAAGATCGTGCGAGCGGTCGGCCGTGTCACCGTAGATGCCCTTTTCGTTTTCCAGAAACAGACGGATGCCTTTGGCTTCGGCGATTTCGGCCAGTGCCTTCATACGGCGGACGACTTCGTCACGATGGGTGGCCGGGTCGTCGCCTTCAGGCATATAGAAGCTGAAAATGCGGATTCGGGGCGTAGTGTAGAAATCGGCGAGTTTCAGCGCGATGGCATAGCGTTCGAGATGGGGCTCGAAGGGTTCGGTGATCTTGATTTTGCCGATGGGCGAGCCGATGGCGCTCAAGCCGAAGCCGTTTTGTCGCAACAGGTCGCGAAAGTGAGTGTGTTCGTCTTCGGTGAGGTCGAGGACATTCTTGCCGTGAATCGACCGGAATTCGATGTGCTTGATGCCGTGCCGCTCGAGAACTTCGATCTGTTCCTCGGGCTGGGGCGAAATTTCGTCGGCGAAGGCGCTCAGGGTGATCATGGGTATTGCCGCTATCGAAATGGTGGAGATGCCGGAGGCGGTCAGCGAATCGCATTCCGTGCGCAGGCGCGACGGACGATGGATCAGCTCATTCGGCTCCTGATCACCATAACGTCCACGCGAAGTGATGACCAGAGGGTGGAATCCCGGCACCGTCTTGTTACATTGGTCTGCGACCGAACGTCGCTCGACGGTTCGACCCGCCGCGCATTCCGTAACCCGAGAGCCCCGCGCCGCCATGTTTGTCGAAGCCATCGTCACGTCTCTGATCGTGCTTGCCGGAATCTGGTTTCTGACCGAGGTGCTTCAGGGCATCTGGTACGAAAGCGTCGTGGGGCAGATCGTGCCGCGCGTGGCGCTGGCCGCGGCGATTTTCACCGCTTTGCAACTGTATTTCCGGATTCGGCTGGAATCGCTGATGGACGCCAGCCTGCCGTGGGTGATCGTCTCCGGAATCATCTGGGCCGTCGTGTTTTATGGCCTGTTTCAGTTTTCCGCCGGGCATGCTCTGGGGCTCGGTGTCGGCGGGATGCTGCTTTTGACTTGTCTTTCCGGGATGGTGTCCGACGGCTTTCGGGGTATCGGAGCAGGTCCGGCCCGGCCTGTAGCTGCCAGGGCACGGCCGACGGTCACGCCGAAACGGATGCCACGGACATCTTCCGGCTTCGCGCCTTTTCAGGTGCCTTCGGTCGATTCCCGAGGCGCGGGAACGGCCGTCGCGAAAGGTGCGGCCGAATCGCAGCCGGGGCAATCGGAAGCGGCGCCGCCTGCAGCTCGCGTGAAAGCGAATGATTCGGAAGAGGCGAAACCGAAGCCGGAATCTTGAAACGAAGCGAACGGAATTCCGTTTCGGGGCGAACATCAGGAGACCTCGCGAATGCAACCCGTTCGAACCGAAGAAGTGACGCTCGATATCGAATCCGTGCAGCTTCACGGGCAGCTCGCGGTGCCTTCTGCGGCGAAAGGGGTTGTGGTCTTCGCCCATGGCAGCGGCAGCGGGCGGAACAGTCCGCGGAATCGGTACGTCGCCTGGCGGCTCCAGGAAGCCGGGCTGGCGACGCTCCTGATAGATCTTTTGACCGATCCCGAGGCACAGGATCGCCGCAACGTGTTCGATATCCCGCTTCTCGCCGAACGGGTCGCCGGTGCGGCCCGCTGGCTGGGGGCGAACCCTTCCACGGCCGGGATGCCCGTCGGGGCGTTCGGGGCGAGCACGGGCGGCGGTGCGGCGCTTATGGCCGCGGCGAAGTGCCCTGAGGTTTTCGGCTGCGTCGTTTCACGTGGCGGCCGGCCCGACCTGGCGGAAGAGGCCTTGCCGGCGGTGCGATGCCCGACGCTCCTGATCGTCGGCGGTGAGGACACCGAGGTGCTGGCGCTGAATCAGGCCGCTCAGGACAGGATGACGGCGGAATGCGAACTGGCCGTCGTGCCGGGGGCGACGCACTTGTTCGAAGAGCCGGGTATGCTGGAACAGGTGGCCGATCTCGCCACCGATTGGTTTACGCAAAATCTGACCAGTCGCGAGGAGGGCTGACGATGCGATTCCGCGACCGCACCGATGCCGGCAGCCAGCTCGCGGAGAAGCTGGCCGGATTCGATCTGACGGATCCTGTGGTGCTCGGCATTCCCCGTGGCGGGGTCGTGATCGCGGCCGTAATCGCACGGGTGCTCGGTGCCGAACTCGATGTCGTGCTTTCGCGCAAGCTGCCGACGCCCGGCCAGCCTGAGCTGGCTCTGGGGGCGGTTTCCGAAGATGGCCATGTCGTCATCAATCCGGAAGTGGCCAGGATGGTGCATTTTGCGGAAGACGAATTCGACGCGATCCGGCTTCGCGAGGCAGCCGAAATCGCTCGCCGGCGGCAACTGTATCGCGCCGGTGCTCAATGCGTGCCGGTCGAGGGGCGCACGGTGATCGTCACCGACGACGGTATCGCCACCGGTGCGACGATGATCGCAGCGTTGCAGGAGCTGCGCACGCGGCAGCCGAAGGAGCTAATTCTGGCAGTGCCGGTGGCGGCTACCTCGCGGCTGTCGGAGGTTCGCCGCTGGGCCGACCGCACGGTGTGTCTGTTCGACACCGACGAACTCCACGCCGTCGGCCAGTTCTACGACGATTTTCGCCAAGTGGAAGACGCGGAGGTCGTCGGAACGCTTCGGAATGCGTGATATCGAAGAGGGGCTGAGTTTGCAGGTTTCTACGAAGGGAAGGGGCGGGGAAATGCAACGTACTTGCATCGCGACTCTGGTGGCGGTTCTGGCGGCCATGGTTTCGCATGCCGCTTCGGCGCAGGAGGCCAAGGCGAAACGTGTGACGCCTGACGAAAAGCTGAGCCGGGACGCGAAAACGTTCGAAAATCTGCCCCAGTGGATTTACAACGACGTCGACAAGGCTCTGGCCGAGTCGGCGAAATCGGGCAAGCCTGTCTTGTTCGTCTTCCGATGCGTGCCGTGCGAAGCCTGCAGCCATTTCGACCGCTCAGTGATCGAGCCGGACAAGGAAACGGCCGCCTGGATGAACCGGTTCGTATTGGCCCGGATCACTTATGCCAACGGCCTGGACCTGAAACGGTTTCAATTCGACTGGGATCAGTCGTTTCATGTCGTATTCATGGATCAGGGAGGGCGAATACTCGGCCGATTCGGAACTCGCAGCCAGCGGCCTGAGGACGAGGATATGACGGCCAGGGGATTCCAGGCCGCGATGCAGGCGGCGCTGGGCTTGTCATCCATGCAGGACAAGGCGGCACTTGCGACTGCGGTGCAAGGCAAGGAAGTCGCCTCAGCCAGTTATTCCAGGCCGGAATTGATGCCCACGTTGCTGGGTACTTACAATTCCACGCTTTCGAAATCGGGCAACATCGCGCGAAGTTGCATTCACTGCCATCAGATTCGTGATGCCGAGCGAAACGCCGTCCGTCTGTCCGGCAAGGCGTTCGATCCGAAATCGCTGTATCCGTATCCGCTACCCGACGTGATCGGTATGCGGCTTTCGCCGGATCATGCCGCGAAAGTCTTGTCTGTCGAGCCGGATTCGCCGGCGGCCGCGATCGGGCTGAAGCCTGGCGACGAAATCGTGCGTCTGCAAGGCCAGACGCTGGTTTCGCCCGCTGATTTTCAGTGGATTCTTGAGAATACGCCGGAAAGGGCGGAACTGGTTTTCGAAATTCACAACGGCAAGGGGGAAACTCTTACGAAGCCGATGAAACTGACTCCGGGCTGGCGGGCGAAATCGGACCTTTCATGGCGGCCGACGAGCTGGAACCTGCGGCGGATCGCGCTGGGCGGGATGCGGCTTGAGACACTGCCGGAAGCCGAGAAACGCAGTCGCGGATTGCCCGAAGGTTCGATGGCCCTTTTCGCGAAGCATGTCGGTCAGTTCGGCGAGCATGCGGTGGCCAAAAAGGCCGGGTTCGTCAATGGCGACGTAATCGTGGCCGTGGATGGACGAACCGATCTGCCGACGGAAACATCGCTTTTCGCATATGCCCTGGATCGGCCGAAGGGCACGGTATTGAAATTCACGGTGATGCGACAGGATCGCCGTATGGAAATGAGTTTCCCGACGAAATGAAACCGTATATCATTCCATTCGGCCGTGACTTTCGGGCATTCGCGATCGCCATCGCGTCATTCGGGTCGCTCACGACCCCGTCGCTTGCCCAGTCGGTGGACCCTGAGCCCGACCTCGTACGGCTTCCGTTCGCCAACCCGGGGCTGATCGTCGACCTCGGTGTCGGATTGTGGGCCGAGCCTCTGCCGATCGATTACGACAGCGACGGTGACCTGGATCTGGTCGTCGCATGCCCGGACAAACCTTCGAACGGATTGTATTTCTTCGAAAACCCGGGCGGCGACCGCAAGCATCCGGTCTTCGAAGCCGGAATCCGCCTTCCCTTCGGTGGACGTGTGCCGCACAACGTTCGCCACAGCCGTGTCGGCGGTGTCGATCGCATTTTGGGTGCGGCGAAGGAATTCGCCGATTTTCGTTCGAAATCGCTGGGCGAGCCCCGGCCGATTCAGGTGGAAGCCCCGACCCATAAAAACAAGGGTAACCGGCGTGCCGACCAGTGGCACCTGGCCGATATCGACGGCGACGGCGACCACGACCTGATCGTCGCTGTCGATGACTGGGGCGACTACGGCTGGGACGATGGCTATACGCCCGCGGGCGAATGGCTGAAAGGTCCTCTGCGAGGGCTGGTCTACAAGCATATCAATCGTGGCACTGACGAATCGCCCGATTATGGCCCGCCGGAAAGGTTGACGGCCGGAGGCAAGCCGCTGGAAGTCTATGGCTGGCCTTCGCCGTGCGTGGCCGATTTCGACGGCGACGGCGATCTCGACCTGATCTGCGGCGAATTCACGGACGGCTTCACGTATTTCGAAAACAAAGGCGGCCGCGGAAAGCTCGAGCTGTCCGCTGGCGTACGCATGGTTGACGTAAACGGCCGGGCTTTACGCATGACCTTGTGCATGATCAAGCCGACTCCCGTCGATTGGGACGGCGACGGCGATTTCGACCTCATCGTGGGCGACGAAGACGGCCGCGTGGCACTGGTCGAGCATTCGGGCGGTGTTCGCGACGGAGTGCCCGTATTTCTGCCGCCTTTCTATTTCCGGCAGAAGGCCGATACGCTCAAGTCCGGTGCCCTGGCCACGCCCGCCGGCGCGGACTGGGACGGTGACGGCGACGATGACATCATCGCCGGTAACACTTCAGGGGCGATTCTGTTCTTCGAGAATCTCGGTGGCCGTCCGGCCCGCTGGAACGCACCTGTGCCTCTACAAGCCGGGGGCCGGGAAATTCGATTCGAAGCAGGCCCGAACGGGTCGATACAGGGGCCAGCCGAGACGAAGTGGGGATACACGACCCTGAGCGTGGCGGATTGGGACATGGACGGTCGGCTCGATCTCGTCGTCAATTCCATCTGGGGCGCAGTGCGGTGGTTCCGCAATGTCGGCACGGCACGCCAGCCGGTTCTTCAGGCGGACCGAGCCGTCGAAGTCGCCTGGCCGGGTGTGCCGCCGAAACCGGCATGGACATGGTGGAATCCCGTCGGTCAGGAACTGGTGACACAGTGGCGGACGACGCCCGTGGTCGTGGACTGGTCCGGCGACGGCCTGCCCGATCTCGTCATGCTCGATCCCGACGGATTCCTAGCGCTCTATCGAAGGGAGAAACGGGGCGATACGCTCGTACTCCTGCCGCCCGTGCGTGCTTTCGCCGGTGCGGACGGTCAACCTCTGAAGCTCGCGGGTGGTCCCAGAGGCAAAAGCGGCCGACGGAAGCTGGTCGCGACCGACTGGGACGGCGACGGCCGCATGGATTTGCTGATCAACTCGGCCAACGCCAGTTTTCTGCGGAACATGGGCGAGAAGGACGGAGTGTGGACGCTGGTCGATCAGGGCCCAGTGGCGAAACATCGGCTGGACGCCCACGACACACAGCCCGCCCTGGCAGACATCGACGGCGACGGGAAGAAGGATCTGGTGATCGGTGCGGAAGACGGGCGGTTGTACGTGCGGCGCGAGGTCGTGATGGGCGAGAAACGCGGAATCGATGCGATCGGCAGCGGCAAAGTCGACCGATGAGCGGTGAAATGACCCGCCGGAACGTTTCGCTCTCGAGAGACTCAAGCGATCGGCTGGTATGTTCATGCGCAGGTGTCGAAGCTGCCGCGTATTCCGCAGTTTGCCGCTCTCTCTCGAACGTCTTCGGCCTCCATCCGGAAGGCGAATCGATCGATGGTTTCGACGTGCTTTTCCAGAACTATGTTCATGGTCGAGACCTGATCGGTCTGGAATGGGACATCTGGTCGGGATTCATGGCTGTGGCGAAATCGGTCGACTCTGAACCGCTGATTCTGGCGATCGCTGAGTGGCTGTCCCGGAATCAGTGAGAACCGTCGAATTCGAGATCGTGAATGTAAAGCAGCAACAGCTCAAGATTGTGAGTCTGAGGCGAAAACAGGGCGAGCGACGATCGAAGAGAGAACGCCTGCGCTGCCTGTTTGTCATCGATCCATGCATCGATTATGATAGTGCCATTCATCCGGTATTCCACCGAAACAGACCACGATCGCGAAATAACCATGCTCCGAACCGTCTTCACTGGCCTGATGGCCATCGGGCTTTCGATACTTGCCGGCGGGTTTTCCACCGCAGGTGCAGCCGAAACGCCGCCGACCGTGCGTGTGCTTTTCCTGGGCGATGCCGGGCATCACCAGCCCCGGGCCCGATTCGAACAGGCGGTCGTGCCGCTGTCCCGGCGCAACGTTCGCCTCGATTACACCGACAAATTGACCGACTTGAACGCCGAAAAGCTGGCCGGTTATGACGTTCTGGCGATTTACGCCAATCATGACGCGATCGAGCTCGCACAGGCTCAGGCGATGCTTGATTTCGTGGCTTCGGGCAAAGGCCTGGTGCCGATTCACTGCGCCAGTTACTGCTTTCGCAACAGTGACGATTACGTGAAGCTAGTCGGGGCCCAGTTCCAGCGGCACGGGATGGATCTGGTGCGGACTCGCATCGAGGCCGTCGAGCATCCGATCCTTAAAGGATTCGGCGGGTTCGACAGTTTCGACGAGACATATGTGCATACGAAGCACAACCCCGAAAGCCGGACCGTGCTGGAGACCCGGGCCGAGGGCGAAGGCCACGAGCCCTGGACCTGGGTGCGCACGCACGGCAAAGGTCGCGTGTTTTACACGGCCTGGGGGCATGATGACCGGACCTGGGGGAACCCTGGCTTTCTGAACTTGCTTGAGCGGGGCATACGCTGGGCAGCGGGACAGGACGCGGCCATCGCCGGGCCCTGGAACGACCGGCCCCGGCTGATCGTGCCGGCGGAGGGGTCGGATAAAGATTTCGCCTTCATCCCGGGCAGGCTGCCGTTTTATCCTGTCAGCGACAAGTGGGGCGTTCAGGGCGAGCCGATCACGACGATGCAGGCCCCGCTGAGCCCGGCGAAGTCGATGCGGCACATCGGCGTTCCCGAAGGCTTCCGGCTTGAGCTTTTCGCTTCGGAGCCCGAAATCGCCGGCAAGCCGATCACCATGAACTGGGACGAGCGGGGCCGTCTCTGGATCGCCGAGACCGTCGATTATCCCAACGAATTGCAACAGCCCGGCAAGGGGCGGGACCGGATCCGGATCTGTGAGGACACCGACGGCGACGGCAAGGCGGACAAATTCACCGTGTTCGCGGAAAAACTGTCGATTCCGACGAGTTTGACGTTTTCGAACGGCGGCGTGATCGTGCATCAGGCGCCTGAAACTCTGTTTCTGAAAGACACCGACGGCGACGGCAAGGCGGATGAACGCAAGGTGCTGTTTTCCGGCTGGGGTACGGAGGATACGCACGCCGGTCCTTCGAATTTGAACTATGGCCTGGATAATTGGTTCTACGGCATTCTCGGCTATTCGGGTTTCGAAGGCACCGTCGGCGGCGAGCCGATGAAATTCCGCACCGGGTTTTACCGGTTCAAGGCGGACGGTTCGAAAATGGAATTCCTTCGAAATACTTCGAACAATTCGTGGGGCGTGGGGATCAGCGAAGACGGAGTCCTTTTCGGATCGACGGCCAACAACAATCCGTCGGTGCACATGCCGATCCCGAACCGTTTCTATGAGCAGGTGAGGGGCTGGTCCAGCGGCGTTCTGCCGATGATCTCCGAGACGGCACGCATGTATCCGATCACCGACAAGGTGCGGCAAGTCGATCAGCACGGCCGGTTCACGGCGGGTGCGGGACATGCGCTTTACACGGCCCGGGCCTATCCGAGGGAATACTGGAACCGTACGGCCTTCGTGGCCGAACCGACCGGCCACCTGGCGGCGACGTTCGTGATCGAGCCGAAGGGGGCGACTTATTTCAGCCGCAACAGCTGGAATCTGCTGGCCGGGCGTGACGAATGGGTGGCGCCCATCATGGCCGAAGTCGGCCCGGACGGCCAGGTCTGGGTGATCGACTGGTACAACATCATCGTGCAGCACAACCCGACGCCGCAGGGCTTCAAGACCGGTAAGGGCAACGCCTACGAAACGGACCTGCGCGACAAGACGCACGCCCGGATTTATCGGGTGGTCTATGGCGACGGCAAAAAACCGCACCGTAAGACACTCGAAGGCGCCGGCCCGGAAGAACTTGTGGACGCATTGACGGACGATAACTTCTTCTGGCGGCGGCACGCCCAGCGTTTGCTGGTGGAGCGTGGCAAGGCCGATGTGGCCGCGGATCTCGCCGACCTGGTCAGCGACCCGGGTTATGACGACATCGGCCTGAACCCGGGTGCGATTCACGCGTTGTGGACGATGCACGGGCTCGGTTTGCTGTCCGTACCTGACGAAGCGGCCATTTCCACGCTGGACGAAGGCTTACGGCATCCCTCGGCTGGCGTGCGCAAGGCCGCCGTGGACGTTCTGCCGAGGAAAGGAACGGTCGGGGCGAAGCTGTTGATCGATGCCGAAGGGATCGAAGACGATGACATGCAGGTGCGTCTTTCGGCTCTGCTGGCCTTCGCCGAAACGGATCCTTCGGAGGCTGTCGCGGGCGTGCTGGTGAACGCCCTGGCGGAGCGGGAAAATCTCGTGGATCCGATTCTGGCGGACGCCTTGACCTCGGCCCTGGCGCGCAATGAAGGGTTCGTCCTGCAAGCTCTTGGCCAGAATTCCTCGCTCAAGGCACCGGCCGATGCCGCGGCGGCGCGAGATCGAAGCCGAATTCTGCGGATTTATGGCGAGCATATAGGCCGGGGCGGCAAGGCGGATTCGGCACTTGAGATCGTGAAGAACCTGGCGAACCTGCCGGCCCCGCTGGCCGATCCGATTCTTGAGGGACTAGTTGCAGGCTGGCCCGCGTCGGCCAAACCGGTGGATTCGCCCGAAATCGGCTCCGCTCTGGCGAAGCTGCTGGCATCGCAGGGGCAATCAGGCCAGGGGCGCGTCGTACGCCTGGCGAAGATCTGGGGTACATCCAGCCTTTCGAAGCAGGCGCGTGAAGTGGCGGCGGTCTTCCTGGAGCAGGCCGGCGACGAATCGGCGAAAGTCGAAGACCGCGTCGCGGCGGCGTCGCAGTGGATTCAACTGCGGGGTGACGATCCGGCGGCGATCGGAGAGGTCCTCGACCTGATCACACCTCGCTCTGATCCCGCATTGGCGGAAGGTATCGTCGAGGCCGTCGGCGAGGCGTCGTCCGACAAAACCGGCGAAGCCCTGTTGGCACGCATCGGCCCATGGACGCCGGCGCTTAAGCGAGCGGCCCTGGCAGTGGTCTCGCGGCGCACCGATGGCGTACGTGCCATGATGGACGCACTGGAACAAGGCCGCTTGCCGCTCGCCGAGCTGGCTCTGGATCAGCGCACGGCTCTGGCTCAGTATCCCGATGCCGAACTAGCCGCGAGGTTCCGCAAAGTTTTGGAAATGGGCGGCGGTTTGCCAAGCGCTGACCGGCAGAAGGTCATCGAGGAACTTTCGGCCGTTTATCGAGGCACGGGCGACGCGGTGGCTGGCAAGGCCGTGTTCCAGAACAACTGTGCCAAATGCCATCGCCACTCGGGCGAAGGGGCGGCTGTCGGGCCTGACCTGACCGGCATGGCCGTTCATCCGAAGGAAGAGCTGGCTGTGCACATCCTTGACCCGAGCCGCTCGGTCGAAGGCAATTACCGGGCCTATACCGTGGCCACGACTGACGGACGCGTGCTGACGGGCCTCATGGCAAGCGAATCCCGCACGGCCGTGGAGCTGCTGGACGCCGAGGCGAAAATGATCCGCCTGCCGAGGTCAGAGATCGAGGAAATCGCGGCTTCGACCAAGTCGCTGATGCCCGAGGGTTTCGAAAAGACGATCAACGAGAAGCAACTGACGGATCTGCTGGAATTTCTGACCCGGAAAGGCCGCTGGTTGCCCCTTTCGATCGAGAAAGTGGCGACGGCCGTTTCGACGAAGGGCATGTTCCATGAAGGCGACGAAGGTCCGGACCGGATCGTGCTGAAAAACTGGGCCAGGCGCGAAGTCGGCGGGGTTCCGTTCGACGTCGTCGACCCTCGAGGGAAGTCCACGCGAAATGTCATCCTGCTCAATGGTCCGCTGGGCAGCCTGCCGCCGAAAATGCCGAAAACGGTGACATTGCCGGTAAACGCGCCGGTGAAGTCATTGCATTTGCTTTCGGGCGTATCGGGCTGGGGCTGGCCGGCCAGCGGCAAGGGGAGCGTGTCGATGACCGTGCGGCTGACCTATGCCGACGGCTCGACGGAAGATCACAAGCTCGTCAACGGTGAACATTTCGCCGATTACATCCGCCGTGTGGACGTGCCCGGCTCGGCCTTCGCCTTCCAGGCCGGCGGCCAGCAGATCCGGGCGATCACCCTGAGCCCGAAACGGCATGAACCGGTCAAATCGGTGGAACTGATCAAGGGGCAGGATCAAACGGCCCCGATCGTACTGGCGATCACGGCGGAGCTGCCGGGCGAATGATGCCGCGGCTCGATTCTGGACGAACGATCGGCATGGGCTGGAGCGGGAGAATTGACCTGTGCTGGCGAGGCGCGTGACGATCCGAAAGCGAAATGCGATCGATCAATCGGCGGTCGATTTCATTTTCGCGTCGCTGTGGAGCATGTCTCTGAGCCGCTCATACGTTTCAGGCCAGATCCAGGGGGCCGCGAAGTTGAGCAGATCGTCAAGAAATTCGGGCTTTCGGCGAACAGTGGCCCGGAAGACCGTTTCGGCCGCGATTCGCAGATGGTCGTCGGCGTTTTCCAGGGCCCGGATCACGACGGACCAGGCTGTGGAATTCAGATGGCCGGGCAATTGACCGAAGCTTTGGCCGTCTGGCATTTCGACATATTTCGAAATGGACCGATTCGCTTGAAGCAGGATTTCGAACTGGTCAGATTCCGGAATTGTCGCCAGCCAGTGGAGCAGGGGCCAGGTCTTCCACTCTTCGTATGGGCCCTGGGCCGCCATTTCGCGGGCGAATGCCTTTCGTGATTCGATCGGCAGGGTTGCACGTTCCGTGTGCGACCATTGAATGCAAAGTAGCGTGGCGGCGATGGCGTCGGTCTTTTCGGAACGGGCGAAAAGCTCGATGAAGCTATCCCGGCGCACTTCGAATGGCGAATCCGGATCGAAGGCCAGGGCTTCGGATCGCACTTCATGCTCGATCGCGGAATTGGCGGAGAGTCCGTTCAGAAGGGCAGACCGGAATTCCTGAAGATCCGCCCGGCTTGTCTTCTCGGAAGTGGTTCGAAGCTTGCGGCGGATCGGGCCGGCGAACCGCCAATCAGGGCAGATTCTGCAGAACTCTCGCAAGACTTCGAAGGCGGCGGGGCCGGCGGTTTCGATCGCCTGTGCGAATGCCGCGGAATCCGGCTGGCGGATCCACGCCAGTCGCAGCACTTTCGGCCATATTTTCCAGCCTTCCGCCTGGCAGCCGCAGTCCAGGCTCCCAAAGAAATTCGAGTAACGATTGAGCATGCTGACGATTCGGCCGAACGGCAAAGCCGCGATCGAAGGGCTGATGCGGCAGGTCGCGAAACAGTGCGAATCTTGAACTTCCTCCCGATTCGCGGGAATTCGCATGAGGAAATCGACAGCGGCGGTAAGGGCAATTCGATCGGCCGGCACGATCGCCAGAATCGCCCATGTCGTTTCGCTCCAGAAATCGGACAACTGTTCCGGCGAGACGCCGAGCCGTCGCGGATCGGCGATACCTTGGACTTTTCCGGCCGCGGTGACGTGATGGAAGAAGTCACGATAAGCATCCATCGAATACCATTGGATAACTTCGCCGATCATCAGCCTTGGGCTTGCTCCTGAGACGAATCGCCAGTAAGCGGCAGGAGCGCGCCATGTCTGTTGCATTTCGTCCACCGCCGCAAGGGCGTCGTGATCGTTCTTTCGAATCTTCATCAGCACGTGATGCCAATCTTTGATCGATCCGTGTTGCGATTTTTCGAGTTCGATTACCGTTTCCGGGCGGATTTCTCGATATGCCGAACAGGCTTCGTCAGACCAGGCGACGGCTCCGTCGTCGTACCAGGATTCGCCGCAGAGGACAGGCTGGATTCCTGAATTGGCGAGGCCCAGACCCGCTCTGGCCGCCCAGATGCCGCAGTAGCGGGCGAATGCACGTTCCAGGGCGTCCGAAGGTTCGTGCGCGTAGAGACGGTAGCCGAGCAATTTCCAATCGGAAGCGACACCGACCAGTTTGCGGGCGACCGGCGTGCCGTCGGCCCGAAAGGCGTAAATGACGTTCTTGTTGGCGTCGGCCGCGTTGGCGATGACGGAAAAGGCGTTCGAACCGTCATGCAGGCTCAGGCAAGTTTCGAAACGGCTTCCCATGAGAAAAACGTCGATCGGGTGGGCCGCAGGCCTGATGAGAATCTGCTGGCCGTCGATTTCGCATTTCACAGTTGGTGGATTCAGCCACTTTTCGATTTCGATCGATTGCCCGGAACGTTGCATCCAGGCTTCGTTATGGGACAGTGCTCGCCGCCATGCCGGACCGAATTCCTGATGCGCCCGCATGATGGCGATGATTGCACTTCGTGAGCGTTCCTGCAGACGATCGGCCCAGCGGACGATTTCGAAAAGGTCCTGCCAGCGAAAGTCCTTGAGGTTGGGTTCGACTTCGAAACGATTGAGCCACCAGCTCTGGATCTCGTCTCGAATGATGTTTTTCACGGCGGCCATTGCCGTTACGGCGGTCACTTCGTGGAGTTGCCTGAGCAGCCGGCTTTGCGTTGGCGATTCCATCTCGACGGAATCGCGGATTCGTTTCGAAAGATGTGCCAGACGCATTTTCTGGGCGGCAAGCGCCCGGTCGCCTAATCGAATCAAGTGATCGAGTTCGGCGGCCTGTCGCGAGTGGGCTTCGAGAATGCCGCGAATCGATCCGGGAATTCGGGCTTTCTGGCCGGCGAGCCGTTGGTAGAAGGCAAGTCGGCGCACCTCCGGGGCGAGTTCTTCGCGGAGAATCTCCGGGCAATCGACAGGCAATCGGGGCCGCGCGGGTGGATCGGACCAGCTACGCAGGCGATCGATCAACGAAATGCGTAGCGAAGGGTGAGACAAAATTTTCGAAAGGCTTGCGATTTCGCTGACCTGCTGACGGCTGGGCCGTGAAAGCCCGGTAAGAAACCGGTTCAGACTTTCGACGACGATGGTTCCCGGCACCGTGGCGATCGATTCCCAGAAGTTTTCGATCTGGTCGTCCGTCAGCGGTGCGTCGTGCGAACGGAGCCAGGTCACGACGGCCCGGAATGGCTTCGCGGCGGCGCCATGACTTTCAGGCGTGATCCAGTAAGGATCCTGTTCGGCGAGCCAGTTCAGATCTTCGACGCTTCCTCCCGTGGCCATGAAATGACTGGCCGACTCGAGATCGCATTGCGGATGCAGATCCCTCAGGTTCTCCAGTACGAGGCTGAAACCGGGCTCCGAACGTCGCACCCAGAATTGTTCGATCCGGTATCGGCTTTTTTCGCAAGCCGTCGCGAACGCGTCCCAGGGGATGCCGGTCGTCGAATTGTCCGTCAAGCAGAACAGGGCGAGCCACCGGAGCGTTTCGCCCTTTGGCGGCCTGGGCATGGCTTCGAGAACTTTTTGCGTGCGGCGAATGGTCAGATCCAGGTCAATTTCCGAATCACGTGAGGGCAGAAAGATCAAATCTGGAGCTTTGGCCAGAGCCGGCACAGTAACGAAGAGTTCCCGCAGTCGCCGAAACATGCCTTCCTCTCGAATCGTCGCCCGAAAGGCGGCCTGGAAATTCGCTTTGCGATCCAAGGCAGCGGATTGGATCCGGTTGATCCGGCTGTTCGTCTCGAGGACGAGATCGATGAAGATTCGGACCGCTTCTGCGTTATCCGCGGTCTCGGCCACAGCCGATTCTGTGCTGCCTGAGCGAGTTCGTTCCCTTGCCAGCTTAAGGCAAATTCGAGCGAGTGCGGGGAAATCGATTGCGGCATCGATTTCCGGAAAATCATTGCCGAATCGGTTACGCACTGCGTTCGACATCGCAGATAATGCTTGTCGCAAACGCACAAAAGTGTCCGTTTTCTTGAGGTATTTATGGAGTTCCTCGAGTTCCGCACGCTCTCTTTCTTCGAGTTCGGCTTCCGCGGAGTGTCGCCGTTTCCCGAATTCCTGAAGGAACGTGAGGAACCGATGGACGTTATGCCTTTGCTGAAGCTGATCGCTCGTGATCAGACCGCCCTGGACCGATTCGACGAATCGATCCGCAGCCTGGATGCCTGCGATCCAGCAGACGAGCCGTGCCAGGTCCGTGACTTCCTCGGGCAATTGAAGCCCGGCGAGATGGTGGCGGATCCTTTCGCTCAATGACTCTTGCAGGCCGGGTTCGAGCCAGAAAGGTGAGATTGCGTCGCCGGATGCGTCCATCATCCGGTAAAGTCCGGCGACTCGTGCCCCCAGGGATTCGAGTTCCCGCCATTCTTCGCTGAGTTCCTGGCGACGCGCAGGTGTGATGCGCCGTGCGGTTTGCTGCTCGATCCAGTAACGCCAGCGTTGAATGGAGCGTGCTCTGCTTTCCAGACCGCCGCGATTCAAGGGAATGATGTCCGTTCCGTCGAAACCGAGCATGGCCGGAGTGAGTTGCGAAATCGAAAACGGGACGTTCTTGCCGGTCAGGCACTGATGCAGCGTTTCGGCGTCGGGCGTGTTACGGACGATCCGTACCGCATCGCCGGAAAGATAGATTCGGCCCGAAAGGGTTCGGGCATGACTCCGAGTGCGGCGGCCGATATCCTGCTGGCTCGGCATTTCACGCTTCGAAGGCCGCCCGGGATCATCGGAGGGATTCCGTGCCATGATTTCATGGTCCTGAACTTCGGAAATTCAATACCGACCGCCGGACAGGGCAAAGTGCTCAAGAATACGGGGCAGTGATTCGAAAGCCGCCATGGGCACATGCCTCAGAATCGCTGACGATCGCAATTGCCGCGTGAACGCGAGAAATGCGAACATGGAGAGAGCCCATGAGCAATTCAGCCGTGATCGCAAGGGAAGACGGAATGCAGGATGAGCTGCTGGACAAGGATAACCTGAGCGTACGCCGTGCGAAAACGATTTTCGAAGGCGCGTTCTACGAATGCGAGATCGATGAGGGCGGCGATTTGCGGATTACGGACGATATCGTGGTATTGACGATGATTCGCGACGAACCGATTCTCAAGTTCCTCACGCTGTTTCGTTTCAAGGAAGAGGCGGACGAATACCGAGCCATGGAGCTGGAAAACCGGATCAACGATGCCGTCATCTGCATCAAGGCCGTCGCGTCCTTGAGTCACCGGTGCCTTTCGATTTCATGGTTCGTGAACGTCGAGGGGGGCATCACGCCCAGAAATTTGGTGCTGACGTTCCGGAAGTTCCAGAAATTCGTCAGGCAAGTCGAGCTTTACGACGACGACGATCTGCTCGAATGAGATCCGATCGACTCCGAGGTGATCGATTCAGCCGGTTTTGCCTTCATCCGCGACTTTTGAGGCCGGTCTGCCTTTCGAAACTTCCGTCGTGGATTTTTTGGCCGCTTCGAAGCGGGATTTGTCCGTTTCGAAGGGCTTGGCTTCGATGAACACGTCCATCTGCTGGCCGACGTACAGCTCGCCACGTTTGACGGAGTTCGGCAGGGCGTAAATCACCTGAAGAACGCGGGTGTCGATCCGTTCGGAGTTTTCGCCAGTGAGGTTCCGTTTGGGGATGACGTAGGGCTCGACACGATAAGGCGTCAGTTCGAAGACGGGCTCGCTGCGGCCGCGAAGATAGGCGAAAGCCTTGGCGCCTTTCACGAACCGGTCGAGATCCTGTTCGTCGATGTCGGCCCGAACGTGCAGCGTGCCGGTATCGCCCAGAACCAGAAGAACGTTATTGTTGAGCTGGCCGGCATACTGGCCGGGGCGAACGCTGACCTGAAGCACCTGGCCAGTCACGAGGGCGTTGACGGTGTGGCGCTCCATATTGACTCTTGCGCCTTCGACGGTGGCCTTGGCGCTGGCGACTTCGGCTTCGGCGACGGCGATTTCCCTGTCCCAGCTGCCGGCCTTGAGCTTCGTCAGTTCGGCGACGGCACGGGCATTGGCGGCTTTGGCGATCGAGTAAGCGTAGCGGTCGCGGTCGTAGTCGCTCTGGCTGATCGAACCCCGCTTGAGAAGCTGCTGGGCACGCTGCCAGGCGACGTCGGCGTCCTCAAGTCGAGCCGCCGATTCTTCGACCAGCGCCTGAGCCGGCGGGATGTCTTCCTTTCGAGGCGCGTTACGCATGCGTTCGAGCTGGGCCGCCGCTACGGCGAGTTTCGCTTCGGCGGCTTTCAAGTCGGCCACGGCCTGACGTTGATCGAGCCGAAACAGCGGCTGCCCGGGGCTGACGGTGTCGTCGACCTTGACGAAGACCTGCTCGACGACGCCGGGAAGGTTCGTGCCGATGAAGATGTTCTCGGACTTGGCCTCGACCACGCCGGTCGCCGAGATCGGCGAGGCGATCGGCGTGTCGTTGACCACCGGTACGGGCGGCAGGCGTCGGGGGGGCGAGGCTGGCGGGGTTTTACGGAGTTCGAGCACCACGGTGGTCGCCAGCACGACGCCGGCGATCGACAGAACGGTCAATATCCAGCGAAACATGGGCGGAATCTCCGTCAGGTGGCGGTCGATTCGGTCCCGCGATCGGGGCGGCAGGACCGAAATGGAATCAGCTGGTGCCAGCAGGGGCCGGTTCGGCGAACGTCGCCGGAATGGGGTGGCCGTTGCCGTCGACGACCGAGTCGATGTGGCCGTCGTCCATATGAGCGACCCGATCGCCCATGGAAAAGATGCGGTTATCGTGAGTGACGACGATCACGGCCCGATCGGCCGAAACGGCCATTTCACGAATGAGCTTCATGACGATCATGCCGGTTTCGTGGTCGAGGGCGGCCGTCGGCTCGTCGCACACGAGAATCTTCGGCTTGTGGATCAGGGCCCGGGCGATGGCCACACGCTGCTGCTGACCGCCCGAGAGCTGGCTCGGGCGTGCATGGATGCGTTTCGCCAGACCGAGCTGGCCGAGCAGGTCAGCGGCTTCGCGCACGGCCTTGCGGCGCGGCACGCCCTGGATGATCAGCGGCACGGCGGCGTTCTCGGCGGCCGAAAGGGCAGGCAGCAGGTTGTATTGCTGGAAGACGAAGCCGACGTTCTGGGAGCGGTAGCGGGTTTTGGCCCTGTCCCGCATGGCCGTGATGTCGTCGCCGAAGATGGAGACGGCACCGACGTCGGCGTCAAGGATTCCGGCGACGACGGAGATGAGCGTCGTTTTGCCGCAGCCGGACGGGCCGACGAGCATGGCGACTTCCTGGGCCGCGATGTCCCAACTGACGCCCCTCAAGGCCATCACGGTCTGTTCGCCCTTGCCGAATTTTTTCTGGACGCCCGAAATGCGCACGGCGAGGCGTTGTTCGTGCACTTTCGGAAATTCGACCAGGTTGGGCTGCGGCTGCATCGAACGACTCCGGTCATGGCTTTGGCGTATCCATGGACACGATGGCGGCGAATCAGCCGCGGAACACGATCGCGGGTTCGAGGAGGACGACCTTGAGGATACTCAGCAGGCTCGCCAGTACGCAGATCACGGCGATCGCCGTAGCGTCAAGTACGAGCAGGTACCAGTGCGTGTAGAAAGCCAGTTCCGAATTCGCGCCACGGTTTGCCATGCCGAAAAGCGTCGCGCCGCCCACTCCCAGCCCATAGCCCAGAAACCCGACGAGCCCGGCCTGAAGAAGGACCATGCCGACGATCTTGAGATTGCCGACCCCCATGGCCTTGAGAGCACCGAACTGGCGGATGTTCTCGAGCGTGAACGAATAGAACATCTGTCCGGCGATCGCCGTGCCGACGAAGAAGCCGAGGATGACGGTCGTCATGAAGTTGATGGGAATGCCGGTGAAGCGGAGGTAGTAATTGATCGTCTTTTCGACGAACTGATCGGTCGTCAGTGCGGACAGGCCGGTCTGGCTTTTGATGCGCGCGGCGACTTCCTGCACGTTCTGCCCCGGCTGAACTTTCACGAGCACATAACTGAGCAGCTTCCGTTCGCGGGGAACGAATTCCTTGGCCCGGCTGAATGTGGTGTAAAGGATGGCGTTGGACTGGAAAGTCCGTGTCGCGTTGCAGACTCCCACGACTTCGGCCCGCCGCTCGTTCATTTCCATTTCGAAGAGTACGGGAGAGCTTTGATCGTTTAAGTCCGGCTGATCCGGTGCCCCGGTCGGCGGTTCGCCGGCGGTCGGCCGGGCGGCCGCTTTCATCGCGACGGCTGCACGGTTGCGGCCGGTCGCCTGGCCGAGAGCCGTTCTCAGCGCCTCCGGACTTTCGATCATGTTCAACCCCTGGCGGGGGAACAGCTTGCGCAGACCGACACGGTCCACGATGACGGAATGGGGGCGGCGCAGGTCTTCGATATTGCCTGTGAACATGCTGGCTGGCTCTCCGACGAACGAGTAGTCGTCGAGCCCGATGAGGATCACCTGCTCGATGACGTCCACCCGCTTGCCGTTCGACTTGTCGACGAACGAAAGCTTGGCCCGGGCCATCCCCTTGTAGAGGGGCACGGCCCACTGGATTCCTTCGACCCCGCGAACGATTCCCAACTGTCGTTCGAGCATCGGTTTGACGTCGTCGATGAACGTGACCGAAGGATCCATGACCCAGAGATCCGCGCCACGAAGGTCATAGATCTGGGCACTGGTGCGGAGCATCAGGCCCCAAAAAATGGAGCCCTGCTGCATGATCAGCGCCGCGGCGAAAGCGACGCCGAAAACGATGCCCGCGAATTTGGCTCGATCGCCCGTGAGCATCTTGATTGCGATCCAGCCCATGTTCGGTTCTCGATGCCGCGATCCAGGGTGCGTTTGACGAATCGTTCGACCAGTTTGTCATACACCATGGAAGCGCGATCGTCCAGTGAGTCGATCGGCGGCAGACTTTCTCCATCTTGCCATTGACGCAGGAAAGACCTCGGAGATCGGCGGGTGAAATCAGTGAATCTCGGCTTCGACGGTGCGCCGCAAGCCTTCCGCGAAATCGACTTCAGGCCGGTAGCCGAGCACTGATCCGATGCGTTTCAGGCAGGCCTGCGAGTGCTTCACGTCGCCCTGGCGTTCTTCGGCGAAAATCGGATCGAGATCTCGCTTGAGGATCGTATTGAGAACATTGACCAGACGGACGAGATCGATACGCTCACCCGTGCCGACGTTGAACACGTTGCCTTCGAGCGGATCCGGGTGGAGCATGGCCGAGAGGTTGGCGGCGACGGCGTTGTCGACGTAGGTGAAGTCTCTGGATTGGGTGCCGTCGCCGAAGATCGTAGGGCGGACGCCTTCGGACATGCCCCTGACGAAACGGGCGATGACGCCGCTGTAAGGGCTGTTCGGATCCTGACGGGGACCGAAGATGTTGAAGTAACGCAATGAGACGGTGTCGAGCCCCATGGTTTTGCCGTAGCAGCGGACATACATTTCGCCCGCCACCTTCGATGCGGCGTAAGGACTGAGCGGGTTCGGCGGCATGGCTTCGTGCTTGGGCAATTCGGCGGTGTCGCCGTATGCCGAGCTGGAGGCAGCGAAAACCACACGCTTGACCGTGCCGGCAGCCCGCGAGGCTTCGAGAATGTTGAGTGTGGCCGTCGGGCCGCTGCGATGTGCGCCCAGAGGTTCTTTCACCGAACGGGGAACCGAGGGAATCGCGGCCTGATGGAGCACGTAATCCGCTCCGGAGACAGCCATCGCGGCGATGTCGAAATCGGCGGCGTCGCCCTCGACGAATTCGATGTGCGACCGAACTTCGTCAAGGTTTTCCGTTCGCCCCGTGCTCAGATTGTCAAGAACCCGAACGCGGTACGAGCGGTTCAGCAGAGCGCGAACCAGATGGGAGCCGATGAAACCCGCCCCGCCCGTGACCAATACCAAGGGGTTCTTGACGCTCACGTTCGAACGATCCTGTCGCATGCTGTGGATGAGAATCGGAGCCTTTGCGGTGCCTGCGCACCACTTATGACACTATGACAAATCGGCCCCGAAATCGCAAAGGGAGGTGACGAAACGAAGCCCGCCGTCGTTGGCCCACCCGTCAAGCTGTGCCGGGTCCTTGAGTTGCTGGCCGCGGAACCTGTCGACGACGAGAAAAGCGCTGGCCAGATCTTCGAGCCCCGAGACGTCACCCCAGAGCCGTTCGAGCTGGGCCACGGGAAACACGTCCTCCTGGCCGAAGCCCCAGCGGCGTTTGACGTCCTTGATGGTGACGTAGACGGGCAACCTGGCGGCCAGAAAACGCACCGCCGCGTCAATTCGCTCGCGGCGGTCGTCGAGGATGTCCTGACGCGTCAGCCCCAGCGCGGCGAGCCATTTGTCCAGATCGAGCCAGGTCGTCAACGTGTTGTAATACCGCAACATGTAGTCGGTCTCTTCACGGGGCTGAGCCAGCCCCTCAAGAAGCCGCGGATGGCCGCCCACACGGGCCAGACCGCCGCCATGATCCTCGACACGCTTGCTTATCACCTCGAAGCTCGCCACCGCGCCCCGTTCGGCCACGTGCTGGAGGACTTCCGGGTCGACGGTCGCGCCGAGGGTGTCGATATTGTGGATCAAAAGCCAGCGGACCCCCGGACAATCGCGCAGGACCCGCCCGAGCGTGCCGCTGCTCATCAGGTTCGGCACTTCGTAAAAGTGGCCTGGCGGGTGGAATCGCTGGGACGGCACGTTATCGACATAGTCAGTGGCTTCGCCGACCGACGATGCCCAGTTCAGGATCGCACGCCGGCCCGCTTCCCGCACTTTCTGCTTGTTTTCGTCGAGCAGGGCCTGCGGCGATTCTTCCCAGAGAAACGAAAGATCACGCCGGGTCGGCACCAGCCGCTGGGCGATCGAACGCCCTTCGGAGACATAGACCGACAGGTCGGTCCATTCCTTGCTCCATCGCCCCCAGTGCCTTCGGACAGCGTCTTTGGTCAGATAACTGGTCGTCACGATGTGCGGAATTTTCGTGCCGAGGGTCCTCTGGCTGCGCCTCGTCTTGGCGAAATGGATTTCGAGAAAGCTGCGATGCCGGTCGCCGATCGGGACGAACGGGTTGACGGCCTTCACGACGCCCGCTCCGGTCGTCCAGCGGCTGCCGACTCCGGCGGCCAGGCTGACGACGGCCACCTGGCCGAACCGGTCGATTGGGCTTCTCCCGCCCGCTGGCTGGACCCCGCTGCCGGCGAGCGGCGAAATGCGAGTATCGACGACGTCCTGATCCCTGACATCCGTGACTTCGACCGAGTTCGGCAACCTGTTGCGTGCCAGCCCAATACGCCCGCGCAGCAGGTCTTCCCGGTTGCGGGCATGCTGAATCGGGTCGAAGCCATAATTATCGCGAATTCGCGCGGCCTCGGCCTCCCACTCCAGGGCGTTCGGCTTGATGCTGCCGCGGTCCAGGGGGAAAATCCTTCCGACCAGAGTTTTCAGGACTTCGATCTGATCCGGCCGGCCCGAGATTTCGGCCGCGAAACGATACATCTCGGCACGCCGGGAATTCGCCCAGGTGTCGCTTTCCGCCGGGTTCATCCGGGCGATCGACAGGCTCAGATAACTCTCGGGCATTACGGCTGCGGAGCCACTGACCAGGTCGGCGTAAGTGCCCCGGTCGTTGATGCGGAAGTCGTAAACGACCGGTTCCATGGCGAAGGGCAGGGCGTCATCCAGCTCGGCTTTGGCCGTGCGGATCAGTTCGAGCACCTCGCCGCGGATGTGAGGGCCGATTTCCGGGTCGACGAACAGCCCCATGCCGCCGCCCGACATGCCGCCGAGCATGAGAAAGCCCCAGAATTTGTCGCCGTAGCGGGCTTTCATCCGCTCGATGACGGTCTCGGTGAACCGGTTCGAAACCCAGGGGATCATGGTTTTGAGCGGGCCGTGGAAGTGGCGGTCCGTGAGCCCGGCCAGCGTGCGCACGTCGGCGGAGCGAATGGCCGCGACGATTCGCTCGAAGATCGCCAGGCTTTCCTGCCGGGCGGCCGATTCCCGGCGGCTGCGCAGCAGGTATTTCTCGGTGACCATGTTCAGGATCGGCCCGACGTTCTGGGCCATGCCGCCATGGATCAGGATCAGCCCTTTCGAAAGTTTGTCCGCCAGTTCGGCGGCGACATCCGGGCCAAGTTCTTTTTCGTCGAGCAGCTTGTGCCTGGGCAGAAGCCGCCCGCGGCTGACCTGCCATTCCGGGTCGCCAGGCTGGGCAGCAGCCCCTTCGATCACCTTCACGCCCGGGAACACGCCGCCGGAATCCTGCCAGCCGCCGCCCGAGCCGCCCAGCCACTCACCCAGAATGGCCCTGGCGACGACGACCCGGGCTTCGTCGACTTCCAATCCGCCCGTCAGCGACTTCGCCTGCCCGGTGGCTCGCATCAGCACGCTGATGATCGAAGCCAGAAGGTTCGTCGAAACCGCCAGACGCGAGCCCTTGGGAATGTCGTTCACCTTGCTGACGACTTCCAGCCCCATGCCGGGACGCACGACCCGTCCGAGAACCTCCGCCAGCGATTCGGACGTGCCCTCGAGCGACGGCGGAACCAGGCCCGAGGCGATGACGCCCGCCTTGACGAGACCAAGATAGTCGTTGCCGAAATTGAAGAGTTCCTCGAGGGTCGTCACGTCCTTCGTGTCGCCCAGGTCGACGCTCGTCAACCGCAGCACAGGCTCGTCGAGCACTCGCAGACGCGTCTCGATCGGAGGCCGCGGTTCGGCGTCTCGCGCGTGCACGCCCAGATCGACCGAAATGTTGAGAACCCGAGCACCTTCCGGATAATCCATCCCCAGGAAGAAAATGTCCGACCAGCCACTGTGCGAAAGATCCATGCGCACCGGCGTGCGTTCCGTCAGGATCGGGAAAAGCCCGGTCGCGGCGTCCCGTTCGATCAGCTCCCTGCGCAGCTTCAACGGGTGCTCTTCGGCACAACCGACACGGAACATCCAGCGGTTCCCTGCGCATTGACGGACGGACCTTCTCACCTGGTCCGCCAGTGTCGCGAACGCCGTTTGCTCATAAGCCGTGGCCAGGCAGCTCGCCGTGGTACGGTCGAGCCCCCGTGCTTTCGCCAGCGCGTTCCAGCGGGCGATGGCGTCTTCGAACTTCCGGTTGAGCAGGTCCTTGAACGCCCGTTCGTCGATCCGGCCGTCGCTCGGTACCTCCGCATGCTCCTGAAGCACGAACCGGTGCACCGCGTGCAGGATCACCGCCGCCCGAACACGATGATACAGGTTCGAGGTTTCGAGCCGGAATCGTTCCAGATCGGTAATCTGGCGGAAAAGCTCGCTCAGCGGCAAGGCCTGAGCGGTTTCCACGGCTGGCAGGTCGCGAATTTCGGCCGTTTCGCTGGTGACGATATCGATCAGTGTAGGTGCCATGGTCAGGGCGTCGGGCTCGAACGTTGAATTGTGAGAAAATCGTGCCGCCTGATCGCTGGCGGCTCAGCCGCTTTCGCCCTGGCTACGCGTCTTTTCGAGCCGGGCGAACGTGTTGACCAACAGGCCGAGCATGTGCTCTCGCCCTTCGCCAGCCAGAGCCAGGGCGATCTGGGCCTCGACGACACCGAACTTCACGCCCAGGTTGTGGCGGATGCCTCGCGTTTCCAGAGCATGGTAAGGCTCGCGGCGGACAAGCCGGTTGAGGGCCGTCGTGAGGGCGAACTGGCCGTTCTCTCGTGTGCCTTCACGGATCAATTCGTCGAGAATCTCGAAGATCGCGGGTGTGAATGCGTGAATACCGAAAAAGCAGAGGTAATGCCCTGCACGCAGCCCCGGAACGGTCAATCGAAGCTCGGCCGTGGTCGGGTCAGGCTTTTCGATGATCTCCAGAATTTCGTAAAGATCCGGCCGGTCCGTTCGACGCTTGCCCGCGACGGTTCCGTATTGATGGATCAGATGCTCCCGTGTCGGTTGAACCGCTGAAACCGAAGAATCGAGCACCTTCGCGGCGTCGATTACCTGCCTGGCACACCGGCGCGACTCTGCGGATATGTACAAATGATCGCCGAGCAGAAGCAGGAAAGGGTTGTCGCCGATCACCTTGCGGGCGCACCAGACCGAATGGCCATAGCCCAGAGGTTCTTCCTGCACGGCGAAGGTCAGGCGCTCCTGAAGTTCTTCCATGCGGGCGGCCTGATCGATGGCCCAGGGCTCGTTCGGGAATCCGCCGCGAACCATGTCGGCATACGCCTGAAACTGGCGGCGGTAGATCGCCTCGTCACCGGGAGCCGAAACGACGCAGATGCGCTCGACGCCGGAATCCATCGCCTCCTCGGCGATGATCTGCAGAACGGGCTTGGTGGCACCGTCCCGATCGACCAGCGGAATCATGGCTTTCTGAACCGTATCGGCCGCCGGGTATTGTCTCGCGCCCCGGCCCGCCGCAGTGATCACCGCCGTCGTCACGTTCATGCCGCTGTCATCCTCAAAGCTCGACACTCCGAGCGTTTCCGTCACGAACCCGCAATCGCTTCGATCGCAGGTAAAGGACATTTCCAGACTTTTGACATCGCTCGGAATCAGTATAGGAAATTTCGAGGATGTTTGCTCGGACTGCCCCGGGCGAACTTGCCTGAACGCTCCTCAAGCGAACCGCTTCGGCCTGTCATGAAGGGAAATCGAACCAAATTGGAGGCGAGTTCCCTTGCAAGGCGGCAGGGCCGAGCCGGGAAACTGCCATCGGCGACCGGAAACTCTGACCGCCCGCCGCGGCTCGCAGGCAAGGGCCTTCCACCTGAGAAATTCGTTCGTCTAAGGGCTTTTCGTACAGGGTCTTGCGAAAACGAGGGAAATTTCCTTTTGACGAAGCGAGGAATTTCCGATAACTTGTACTGACCAGTGAGGGGGATTAGCTCAGCTGGGAGAGCGCTTGCATGGCATGCAAGAGGTCAGCGGTTCGATCCCGCTATCCTCCACTCCACTCAAAAGTCTTGTTTCACAGGCTTTCGAGATAACTCGACGAGCCATCACGATTTGGCTTCGTGATGACTCCGGTTTAGGCTTTTTTCGGGACGCCATTCTGTCTTCCGTTGTCATCTCAAATTTGAAATTTGAGCCGCCGACCAGAGCGATCCGTGGATTTCGTTTCGATCCGCCACGCGAGACCGAATTCGACGCCGTCAGAATCCGATTCCAGATGATTTGTCGACTTCCATGGCTTAGGAAGTCCTCGATCCAGCGATTGGCGCATTGCCGTCGGTTTGATCGTTCGACCGGGAAGGACCATATTCGGTTCTTGAGCTGATGTGCTTCAGTCCGGACTTGCTGGTTTCGGGGACCCGCATGCCAGGCACCATCTCGCCGCACGACTCATGAACCTGCGTTACCTTTGCCAGGCTTGCGACAACAGCGTTTCTATTCGACCGGTCACGGCTTTTTCGCTATCGCCACAATTATCAGAAGGGTCGCGTTCAAAGCGAGTAAGAATCGATCTCAGGGGTTATTGTGCATAAACTTTCGATAATAAACGCTTTGCGTCGATGCTTCCCGGCGTTTCGTCATTCTCTCGCCGCAGTCCGATCGCGTTTCTTCATACGGCTGCCGTATGGAGGATCCGAATGGGCTCCTGACGTTTACGCCAGGTTTTCGCTGCCGGTCCGTCAGCAATGTGCGTAGCTCCATGATTGCGTCAGCAAGTCTCAGACCGTGTTCGAATACCGACAGGAATCCGTCTTAATTCTGCAAGTGACTGTTCGGTCGTGCGTCATCAATACGTGACGCTTGCCGTCAGTAAGCCGAAACGAGGTCGTCTCCGATCGCGTTCACGAGGCACGCGGATTGATGGACACGTGGCGATTCTCTTACCGCGGCGGTATCGCGAAGCTGCGACAGGCATGCACCTGATCGAAGCGAAATGCGGTCACTTCCTGACGAAAAGTGCCCTTGGGACGACCTATGAGCCGTAATCCCTGGTCATCGAACCGGAGTCAGTCATGAATACGTTCGAGCTGCAGACTTTGGATCGTTCTCTGGCCCGGAATGGTTTCGAACGGTTCGAGGCGATCGGAGAAGGCCTGGGTACGTCGGTGTTCCGCTGTCATAAGATCGAAAGCGGTCAAAACATCGCATTGAAATGGTGGAATTCCGATTTCCGGAATCCGGCTCTGGAAACGGCCCTGGAATCGTATCTGCAGAATCTCAAAAGCCGTGCTCGCGAACGCATGATGCCGCATTGCGTCCAAGTGCGTGCCGTGTCACCGAAGCGGCGATATGTCATCATGAGCCTGATGCGGGAGAATGTGGCGGTCCATCAGGGTGGCGCGGCCATGGAACCCGAAAAGGCGACGCAGTTCCTTCGCCGGTCGCTCGAATGCCTGCATCGACTGCACGCTCGTCGCAACATTCATGGTGCGTTGAAGCCGACGAACGTCTTCGTCGATCGTCACGGGCAATTTGCCCTGAGCGATTGCCGTTACGTACGAGTTAACGCGAACGGCCTGGTCGAAGACACTGACTGGCATCATGTGCAGGAGACTTTCAGGGCCGGTGTCGCACGTTCTCAGGCGTGCGAAGTCAGGGATCATTCGCATGCGAAATATCTGGCCCCGGAGTCGATCAATCCGGACTTCGGCCCCCGGGGGATCTGGGTGGATCAGTTCATGTTAGGATTCATGGCATTCGAACTTCTTCTGGGATCCGACAAATTCGACCGACTGTTTCCTGGCGTGGGTGCCGAAGCGAAGGACGTCGAGCTTGGCTGGTTACGCTGGCATGGGTCCGGAGAAAGGACCCCTTCGCCCTATGACACACTGCCCGAACTCGATTCAGGCTTGAAAAACGTGCTTCACAGGCTGACGCGGAAAGAAGTCGACAAACGCTATAGCGACGTGCGTGCGGCGATTCAGGCCCTGATGCAGGACACGGTCGCGTCGTCGCACGTCATGCCCGGGATCGCGGACGAAGAGCCTGTTTCCGCTCTTCCCGGCCGATTGACTTCGATCGTCGAAGACGTGGAGTCACGCTCCCTCGTCGAAGAAAGGTCCGCATGGCTTAGTCAGCCTGAAGAATCGACGAACCCGCCTGGGCGCAAGATCGTGATGCCGAAGGCACTGCCAGGCCGCGGGCAAGGAGTGAGTGCGAACCCCTTTGAGGATCTCGAGCCGGAGCGGTTCACACGCGAATGGTGGGAAGAGAAACTGGCGGAACCTCGCACGGTTCGGCGTTCGAAGCTGGCCGGGGCCGGTCTCGTGCTTTTGTCGCTCACGGCCCTGGTCCAATCGACCCCCGACGAATCGCGTCTCGTGTTCGCTTCGGCGACTCCCGGGATCGAGGTTCGCGTCAACGGCGAACGCGTGGAACTTGATCGAGAACTTTCATTTGCCGTGGGGAAAGAGATCGCCATCGAAGCCACTGCGGGAAATTTCGAGCCGCTGACCGGTCGCATGGAGCGGGTCGTTCGATCCGCGGAGCCCAAAATCCTCTCGATCGAACTGAAGCCCCGGCTTTGCCAGT
This sequence comes from uncultured Isosphaeraceae bacterium, assembly GCA_964608915.1. GTDB lineage: Bacteria > Planctomycetota > Planctomycetia > Isosphaerales > Isosphaeraceae > QWQI01. The sequence continues at coordinate 219,625 of CAZSQA010000002.1, read as the reverse complement.
TGCGTGTCGATCCTGGCCTGCCGACGGCTTCGGTCAAACTCAACGGCGAGCGATACCCTGGCGACTCCGGCGAATTTCCGGTGGGGTCGAAGGTCGTGATCGAATGGTCCGCTCCTGGATTCGAACAGGAAACGAAAACGTTCGTGATCCCGGATCAAGCCGCGAAAAAACTACGCTTTTCGAGCTTCGCCAAGCGAGCGAAGCCCAGGCAGGTCCTCGTGTCGACTTCGCCGCCGGGTGCGGCCGTGCGATCAGGGCCAGATGGCAAGCTCCTGGGCCGGGCGGGCGAAACATTCGAAATCGAAGTCGGCACGCATTCCCTCAAGCTCGAACTGGAAGGCTACGAGCCATTGAATCCAGGCGTGATCGAAGTGCGTGCGAACGACGGCACGCAAGAACTGGGGAACTTTACCCTCAAACCGCTCCTTCGACGTGGAACGCTCGAGGTAACGACGGATCCGCCCGATGCGCATGTCGAGACGGTCGCCCTGAACGACTCCGGCCAGGAAATTACGGGCCTGGTTCCCGGTGAAGGCGGTCAAGTGCCCGTGGGCAGCACCTGGAAAGTGACCGCGAGCCATAAGGGCCGAACGCAAACGAAGCAGATCAAGGTCGCTGAGGGGCCGAACCGGCTGAGCTTCGCGCTTGCATACATCGCTCGCATCCGGAACAAGATGGGAATGGAATTCGTTTACGTGCCTCCGCCGATGGTCGATTTCGAATTCGGCACGATCACGGCGCAAACGGATGCACCTGGCCCCGCGTCTGAGCCGGATCATGAAAAGCCCTTCCATGGGCGGCTTCGCGAATTGTCGAGGGTGCCGTGGTCGCCGCCCGCTCTGGTCATGCATCAGGAAGCGGTCAAGGTGCCGCGTCGGCCTGCATTTCACGTACCGGCCGTGAAGGTGCGTGTGAGCATGGGCATTTATGTCGGCGTCGACGAGGTAACGGTCGGAGACTGGCGGCGGGTTATGGGCGAACGGCCTCAATTCATGAATGAAGTTGTGCCGGAAGATCACCCGGTTTCGGGGATTTTGAGGAAGGAAGCGCAAGCTTTTTTGAACCAGATGGCGCGTCTCGAAGGTCTTCCGCCCGGCACGTATCGACTGTTGACCGATGCCGAATTCGACTATCTTTCGAAACACGGAGATGCAACCGAGAGACAGTCCACGCTCGCCGAAACCCATCGGCGGAAGCCCGGGCCAGTTCACCGAAGCGCGGCTGACATTTTCGGCCTTCGTGAGCTGAACGGCAACGTGGCGGAACTTGTTGAGGATTACTTCGTTCGCGGATATCACGAACATTTCCGAAACCGGACGGACCCTGTCCAGCATTTGCCGTCCGAAGTCGGGATCGCGCGCGGATGTCATTTCGGAACGGCCTCGGGGAAATTCTCTCACGATTATCGAATGTTCGTGAATTCGAACGATCGTTCGCGTGATTCTCATGTGGGATTCCGAGTCGTCCGCGTTCCGGGTTCGGTCACGACGGAGTCCTCTGGAATCGATCCGGGGCCGTTGGCCGAGTCGTCAGAAACGGCGAACGAAACGACGCCATAACTTGCCGAGACCGGCGCGATGGTCCGATCGGCGAAACCCGCAGGACCGTCCGCTTCGAATCGACAAAACGGAAAGCGAAAGATTTCATGAGACAGAGCGAGATCTTCGAACGGTCGACGGACTATTTTCTGCAGCCGGCTCTGAGTCTGGTACGCGATCCTGACGTGACGGAAATTCTGATCAACGGGCCTGACGAAATCTATTTCGAACGGGGCGGCAAGCTGCACCGGTATCATGCCGCTTACGGCGACCCGGAGTTTCTCCGCGCGGCGGCCGTGAACATCGCGGAATACGTGGAACGGCCGCTGGACGAAGACCATCCGATGGTGGATGCCCGCCTGCCGAACGGTTCGCGTGTCAACATCGTGATCCCGCCGCTTTCTCGTCAGGGGATTTGCATCTCGATCCGCAAGTTCCCGGAAATGCGATTTACTCTCCAGGGCCTCGTGGAACGGGGGAGCTTGTCGGAAGAAACGGCCGAGTTTCTCGATTTGTGCGTCAAGGCGAAGAAAAATATCGTGATCTCCGGCGGCACGGGTACGGGGAAGACCTCGATGCTCAACGCGCTTTCCGGCTGCATCGACTCCAGCGAGCGAATCGTGGTGATCGAGGACAGTTCCGAGTTGAAACTGCATCAGCCCCACACGCTCTATTTGGAGGCTCAGCCTGCACGAGACGGGGGCCGCGATGCGGTCACCATTCGCGAGCTGTTCGCGAATTCTCTGCGCATGCGGCCGGACCGAATCGTGGTAGGCGAAGTGCGGCGGGGAGAGGCTCTGGATATGCTTCAAGCCATGATCGCGGGGCACGCCGGGGCTCTCACGACGGTTCATGCCTCCGACCCCAGGGCGGCACTGACGCGACTGGAAATGCTGAGTATGCAGAGCGACGTGGCGATTTCTTCGGATGTCGCGAGAATGCAGGTTGCGACTGCAATCGATCTGGTCATCCAGATTCAGCGAGACATGGACGGAAACCGCTGCGTCACGAGAATCGCGGAAGTCTCCGATGACCTCGTGGCTGGGTCCTGTCAGGTCAATGACCTGTACCGTCGAATGAAAGCCACGAACGACGGCGAAGATTCCATGCGATCATTACGATGGACGGGCCGGCGCCCGACTTTCGCGGACGAACTGGAAGAAATCGGCCTGCGGCATCTGGTCAGGCTCACGGAAGTTGTTTTCGATCGTTCCGAATGATGACCGGGGCCGATCCGGAAAGTTCCCTGATTCCCTGCACCTTCGTTTACGTGCTTCTGCCTTCGGTCAAAAGAATCTTCTGGAACTTCTGTGGGAAAACCCCCAGGATCGGAATGAGACGGAATTTCATCTTGTCTTCTTGGAGCGTGCTTATCCCTGCATGATACCTAGTCCGTGCAATCGAAGGTTCGGAACTTGCGTTTCGAATACGGCCTGAAAGGCCGAAGAACAGATCCCAGGGTGAACCCCAGGGAAATCTATCAGGTCGTGAAGATGATTCAACCTGACCGGATTCCCCAGGGCCCTTCCGCCCGTTCCGGGCGAAAGAGCGGTTCCGCGAACGATGTCCAAACTATGGCGGAATTCCGAATCGAGCGTGATTCGCATTCTCCTGGGCAGGTCACCTGAGTCAACCTGGTCGATCGCGAATCGAATAGATCGAAAGGGAAATCGAGAATGAACGACACGTGGAATTCCGGGAAGATTCAAAAAATTCCGAATTAATTTCGCGTGTTCGGCAAGTCTGAGGCAGATGCTTCGTCTCCATAAGCGAAGAGGAAATCGGAAACGCGAAACCAAAGCGGAATCGGCCGAATTCCTCAAGTTGTCTTCGCTTCATGGAGCCAGCTCGATCATGAAAATGCAATCCCGGATCGTACTCAACCGCTTCGCCAGAGTCATTCGCAAGTTCGTTCGCGATGAAAGAGGCGATGCACTGCAGAACGTTCTGCTCCTGGCCGTCAGTGCCGTAGGAATCTACGTCGGTTTCAAATACCTTTGGAACACTGACAGCAGCGGCCTGATCGCGGTAACGATCGACAAGGTCAACACGTCGTTTCAATCGAGCCTGCTGAGCATCTTCGGCGGCGGCAACAACTGAGACGCAGTCGGTGACCGGGAGTTTTCGCGAAAGGGCCCGAATCTGCGATTCGGGCCCCTCTTTTCGCTGAAACCACGCTGCGAAATCTCGAACTCGGAAATCTCGTGTTGAATCGGACTTTCGAATGTCGACGTGTTTTACGACACCATTCGGTATCGAAATTGCTGGGTGGACACGACAGTGGGGCTTTCGGAAAGGGCGCAGGAAATGCTACTGATCTCGTGCTTTCAACGTCCGCCCGGATTCGCTTCGGATGTGTTCGGATTCCTGGCGAATGATCGCCCGGATATCAGGTCCCTGGTTTTTCTGGCCGCTTTGATCGCTGCCAGTGTGACCGACCTGAGAGGCGGCAAGATATACGACTGGCTGACTCTGCCGCTGGCGATCTTCGCCCTGGCGCATGCGGCATACGTGGAATGGGTTGGCGTGGCCGAGTTTCCTGGTGAGGCGCCTTCGGACGGATTGATTCAGTCCATTACGGGCGGGCTGACCTGCTTCGGGTTGATGTTTCTGCATTATGTCACATCAGGCGGCGGCGGCGGCGATGTGAAGCTGGCCACAGCCGTCGGATTCGGGTTCGGAGCGGCTGCCGGCCTGCATGTGATCGCGATTGCATATGGCCTGGCGTGGTTATGCGATACGGCGTGGCGAACAGGCCGAGATGTCATCAGCAGTCTTCGGACAAGATACTGCGTCGAACCTGGCGTCGTGATTCGAAAGCGCAAAGCCATTCGCATGGCACCCTGGTTTCTATTGGCGATCCTGCCGGTTCTGGCCGGCGTCGAACTGTTCTGAACCTTGGTCGAATCCTCGAATGCGATTCGCCCGAAGAGGGCTTCGAATGGGGATGTCGTTTCATGCCGGAATGGCGGAAAGGGGCTGAAGCGCAATGATCGTCCGCGGGAAGACCCTGGCAATTGTGGAGCGGCGAGGTTTCGCCGCTCTGGAACATGTTCTGGCGACGGTCGTCTTTTTCGGGATGGCTTGTCTCGCGATGGCGAAATGTTTCGAACTGATGGCGACGTTGCATCATGTGATCAGCACGCTGGTCGGATGGCCCCTGCTGTGAGCCGAGACCCGAGTGGAGGATAGCGATGACGATTTCGAACGATACCCCTGAGAGATTATGGGCGATCCTGGCGCTGTGGGCGGGCAGCGTCGTCGCATTCTCCTGGCTGGCGGCCGGCGTCGCGCGGCGGGTTCCGAAGGGCCTGCGCCGTCTGGTCCGTCGTGAATCGCAGGGCGGGTTTTCGTACTCGGCTGCATTCGTGCTGACGATCCCCGTGATGATGTTTCTGTTCACGGCTTTTATCGAGCTGACGCTTCTGCTCATCGTTCACGGTGGAGTGATCTACGCAGCTTATGCGGGCGTTCGATCGGGCGTGGTTTGGGATACGGCTCAGCCGTCAGGCGTAGGGGCCGAGAAAGTCCATCTTGCGGTCGCACATGCACTGGCTCCCTTCGCGTCGGGCAATCCGAAGCACCTGTCCGCCCATTATCTGGAACTGGCAAGGCAGGATATCTCCTATTCGTACTGCCAGGCCTATTTTCGATACGTGGGGGAAGACGCCTCGCTTTCGAATAACTATCTGGTACGCAAATTGTATTATGCGCGCCAGTCGCTCGTATTGTCTCACGAACCGCCGCCAGCCTGGGATTCCACGAAGAAGCTATCCGTGAGCTATGATCACGCGTTTCATCTGCCGGCGATGGGACGGCTAATGGGGAGGCCTTCGGCGAGGGTTCCAGGTTTGCGGGTTTTCACGATCCGTTACACGGCCACGCTTCAGAACGAAGGGGCGCAAACGCCTGACCAGAAACTGGGGATCGACTATGATTCGGACTATTGAAATCACGACGGCCGCCACTGGCGAAATCGTTCGTTTACGGCATGCCGGGGCACGACGTGGTGCAATGAGTTATGTGATGCTCATCGCGATGGTCGCCTTCGCGGTTCTTGGCATGTTCCTGATGGACATCGCCCGAATGACTTCTCGTAAAGTGGAAATGCAGCAGGTGGCCGACTCGACGGCATATTCGGCAAGTCTCATGTTGACGCGGGGAATGAATGCAGTAACGGTTTCGAATCATCACATCGGCGAAGTGCTGGCATTCGTCATCCTGCATAAGGCGATCGCCGGCGAGAATGTCGATGGCCGCGACAAAACGCGTCAGCAGAGATCGCTGGACAATCAGCTTTCGATCGCCCTGACGGCTCTCGGCCCGGCAGCGCTGGCAGCGGGCGGAAGAGCGACGACATTTCCGGATTGTGCCGAAGACATTCGAGCCGCCGAAACCGTCTGCGACGCCAAGTTGACGCTGAAGATCGAGCTCGCTTCCATTTACGCGGCTCAGATCGTCGCTGCCGCATACGGTCTGCAGCCTGTCGTGGATGCGCTCAGCGATTTCGAAGAATATATCGTGAAGCCCGAATGGGATGCCCTCGAACGGATGGAAAGGCAGGCTCGAGCCGATCTTCCTCGCAGAAAGCGGCTTGAAGGCGAGTTTCTCGAATCGATCCAGGAATATCAAACGGAATTGCTGCGGGAATTGCCAGAGGTCGCGTCCAGCACCGGGGCCGCAATCGCGGAGCGATCCTGGGGCCAAGGGGCGTGTTTTCCTTCCAGGCCGGTATTGCCGCTGGTTCGAGAGCCGTTTCTAGATTCTGGCCAAGAGCACGAGCGAACCATGGCACGTAGCCAGATCGTCCGCGCGGCCTATCCCTGGGTGGTTTTCGACCGAGGGCCAGTGCTTGAGAACACGGCCTGGATGCTGCTTTCGCAGGCCAGCGAACTCTATCGGGGATGGACGGACTTCGACACTACGGAGCGGAGCCAGTGGTTCTATCGATGCACAGGCAGGCCGATGCTGGTGATACGCCGTCACGAACTGCCTGAAAAAGGCACTGAGCCCTGGACGACCGATTCGAAACTGGCGGACGAGCAGTTCTCGATCGTCGGATTCGCATTCGAGCCGAGCCCGCGACCTTTCGGGGCCCCGGCATTGAAGCGACAGAACAGGGCCGGTCTCGTGGCGTACGCTCAGGCGATCACTTACAGCGCGAATCCTCAGAACCCGGGGCAATCGCCGGGGCCGTTCCAGCCTGAGATCGGTTGGGACACGCTCGCCTGGAAAGCGCCTGTCCGAAGCTCGGGGGCTTACGAATTCCCCGTGAGGGCTGGGGCTGGCGGCAGGTGCCCGAGGATCAAGCTGAATTGGCAGACGAAGCTCGTTCCCGTGACAGGATACCTGGACAGGTCCGTCGAGGATACGCCGGATGAAGTTTCCGGAGTGGTGCGGCGAATCGTGCCGGTCGCAGGCGCGATGCGAACGCATTGAGGTGGGACGATTCGCATCGAAGCGGGGGCCGCAAGGCAGGTCGATCGCATTTCGGAGTTTACGAGAGAGAGAAAGGCGGAAACAGCATGAAGTGTTCGAATAACGGAACCCGGGCAGTGGCTGCACGACGTGGTGTGGCATCGCTGGAGTTCGTCATGGGGCTGCCGTTGATTCTGCTGGTTTTCATTTTCGTACTGGTCGGCGCTCGGCTGTTCGTCTTGAGGGTCCATCTGGCGCAGCAGCCTCGGCTGACGACATTTCCGCAGCGTCATGGCGTACCCTCCGATGTAATTCTGGGGAAGGCTTCGGAATCGGTCATGGGCAAGCCCTTTCGCCGGCCGTCCGATGGTGGGTTGATTTCGGAAACCGAATCCGTCGGAATCCGAATGCCGAGGCAGCTGGGCGGGTATGGGCTGACTCTCAGTGAAACCAGCGCCGTGATGGGCGGCTCCTGGGACTGGCGGACTTTACCCTATGATCCGCGCGGGCCTTTGCAAGTGAACGAGACATTGAACGTCTATGGAAAGAGTGGCGTGGCCGATCTGGCCGGCCTGTGCGAAGGTCTCGCCCGCCTCGGGCGTTGAAATGACATGAAGCGGAAATGAGGAATGGCGATGGGCATTTCGAAGCGATTCTTGATCCCGGTATCGCTGGGCGTTCTGGCAACCCTGGCCCATTATTCGGTTCTGGCGAGCAAGGTGAAGTTGAGCGATTACGTCGTTCTGAAGAAACCGGTTTCCGTCGGGGAGGAGATCACGCTTGATGCGGTCGCGAAGGTGCAGCTCCCGGGTGATGCGGAACGGCTTCGGAAGATACTTGTGCCGTGGTCCGAAAAGCATCTGGTGCTGCTGGCCGTCGCCCAGCGGAACATGTTCCCGGATGACGTTCTTTTCTGGCAGGACGCGTGGCGCAAGGAAAATGAAAGCGACGGTCTGGAAGAGGACGAAAAGCTCGTGCCGCTTGATCTCAGCGGAGTGATCGTGGAAACGATGCTGCTGATGCCGGGGCAGCTTGTCTGGTTCGAAATCGCGCTCGACGCAGATGACGCTGGGAGAGGCGATTCGGTTCGGCTCGGTCGGGACGACGCGGACGAGCCCCCGGTTTCCGAAAGGCGGACGACGGGTTCGAGCGGCGAAGAAAAAGGCCGACCGCAGATCATTCGAAATCTTGGCCCTTATCGCATCGTTACCGTGGGGGCACAAAAGGAAACGAAAGTGCCTGAAGACGAGACCAAAGGCAAGGCGTCGAATCTTCGTGGCTCAGGACGTTCGATCACGATACCGCTGAAGTATCGGCCCGACGGCGTCCCCGAGGCGAAGACGGAACAGCTCCTGCTGGCTGCACGTGAAAGGCGCATCACACGCGTGGTTTTCGAAGCTTCGAAGTTATCCGCGGCCAAAGATCACGAAATGGAAATCAGGGCCGAGGAAGCGGATGACGCGTCCTGAATTTCGAATGCAGGGATCATTGGCCGATACGGCTTCGTTCGGTCTTCGATTCGAAAACGATTCGGCGATGATTCCATTCACCGGTCGTGATCTGTTCCCGCTACCGCGGAAAGAAGTCGCGGAGTCTGTCCCGCACCATTTCGGAAATGGTTCCGGGGTTTCGTGAGGTTCGAATGCACATGACATCGAAAGGCGGGGGCAATCATGTCGCTTTACGTTTTCTTCTACGACAAGATTCTTGGCAGTGCGAGGGAGTCGCGTCAGGTTCGCCTGGTCGGCGGGCGTGAAGAACGGGCGGCTCGGATCATCGGCAATCATCCCCATGCGGATATCCGTCTCGAAAGTCAGTACGTTCCCAAAATCGCAGCCGCGATTCGCAAGGAAGGCGATCGCTGGACACTCGAAGCCCAGGAGGGACGGCACGGCTGCCTGGTCGACGGTGACCCGCTGCCGCCGGGCAAGCGGCTGCGCATCGAAAATGGCCTGGTCGTCGATATTTTTCCTTTCGTGCTCGAATTCCGTGCGGAAGTGACCGGGAAGGACACTGGCGAGGAAAAGGAGCACGTGCGATGGAATCAGGAACGAGTGATGGAACTGGTGCGATTCGTGCACCGGGAAGTCGTGCCTGAGATTCGTGTCGAGCTGGATGAATTGAAGACGGCTCCTCAAGTCACGGACTTTCTCAATTCGCTGGAGAAGCGGATCGAACAGATCGCCCGGAATTCGGAAAAAATCGACGAGCCGCTGACGGATCACCTTGCCGGAGCTTGTCTGCGCAGCGAACTGCTTAACGGGCTGATGGCGATCGATTCCATGGCCGCCGATGCCGAGTCGCAGGAAGTCTGGCATGCGGACAACCGCTGGCGCAAGCTGTCTTCGGCCGTCATGCCGCTGGAAAACGAGCTGCGGCACCTTAGGGAATTGATCGCGGCCGAATTGAAACTCGAAGGGACGGACCAGATTCGCTCACGTGATGATTTCAGCCGGAACATCCGGAAAATCGAATCCAGTTTCTGGCAGGTCTGGAGGGGGTATCCAGCGCGACTGCATCCGGAATTCAAAACGTATCTGGCGCTTCGGCAATTGAAGAAGGACATCAAGGACATCGTGTATGGTTACGGCCCTCTGGAGGACCTGATCGCGACGCCTGGCATCACGGAGATCATGGTCGTCAGCCGCGACAGGATTTACGTCGAACGTGAGGGGGTCATCGAGAACTCGGGACGCCGTTTCGTTTCGGATCTGGTGACCGAATCGATCATTCAGCGAATGGTCAACAACGTGGGCGGGCACATCGACCGTGCCAAGCCGATGGCCGACGCCCGACTGCGAGACGGCAGCCGGATCAATGCCGTGATCGCCCCGACGGCCGTCAGCGGCCCGTGCCTGACGATTCGCAAATTCACGACCCAGAAATATGGGGTTGAGGACTTGATCGCCCGGCGTTCGGTGAGCCGCGAGGCGATCGCGTTCCTCAAGGCGGCCGTCACCGATCGTCGCAATATCGTGGTTTCCGGCGGTACCGGCTCGGGCAAGACGACCTTTCTGAACATTCTCAGCGCGTTCGTCGATCCGCGTGAACGCGTGGTGACCGTCGAAGACACGGCTGAGCTTTCCCTCAAGATGGAGCACGTCGTTCGGCTTGAGGCCAAAGGCGACAACGTGGAGGGCAAAGGCGGGATTTCGATTCGGGATCTCGTCCGCAACAGCCTGCGGATGCGGCCGGACCGGATCGTGGTCGGCGAATGCCGTTCGGGCGAGGCTCTGGACATGCTGCAGGCCATGAATACGGGCCACGACGGATCGATGACGACCATTCACGCCAATTCCGCCGATGGTGTCATTTCGCGGCTGGAGGTGCTCGTTCAGCTGGCCTCGGAAACGGATCTTCCGATCGAGACGATTCATCGACAGATCGCGACGGCCCTGGATCTGATCGTGCAATTGAAACGGGAAAACGACGGCCGCCGTCGCGTCGTGCAGATCTGCGAATGCGCGGGTATCGACCCTGTCACGAGGAAATTGAGACTCAAGGAACTCTTTTCAGCAAGCGAAGGTGGCGAATTGCGTCCTACCGGGAGACTGCCGAGCTTTCTCGACAGGCTGATCGAAAAAGGGCTGATCGGGCTCGACCAGTTCCTGCCGGTCATGAATCCGCTCCCGTCGACGGCGGGATGACCTGTGGGTATCCCGTGACGATCCGGGATCGAGGCAGTTTCGAAAGCGAAATCGCGGGGAGTCGGCTGATGATGGTGAGCGATGCGTTGCATTTGGGGGCGAGCGTCCTGGCGGGCTGTGCGGTGGCGACGGGCTTCGAAATCGCTCTGCCGCTTTGGGACAGCCTCCTGAGAAGGCGCGTCGCTCGTCTCGAGGAAACGATGATTGCCCTCGGGTTCGACACCACTCGCCTGACGCTCTGGCTGAGGATCTGGTGCGTGGCCCTGTTCACGGTTCCTCCGTTCGTCTGGTTCGGGCTGGATCTCGGATTCGTGGCCTTGCCGGTGACTTATGCCTTGTGGCATGCGCCAGTACGAATCGCCGGTGCGTTCATCGCGAACCGCAAGCGGGTCATGAGGGATCAAATGATTCCGCTGTGCGTCTCTCTGGCCAATTCGGCCAGGTCCGGGCTTTCGCTGCCTCAGGCGATGGAAGAGGCCCTTCCCGAAACCCGATTTCCGCTTCGGCGGGAAATCGAGCGGATCGTGAATGACTATCGGCGTGGCCGATCGATCGAGGAAGCCATTCGAGACGCCCAGCAACGGTTGAAGCTGGATCACTTCAACGTGTTCGCCAGCGTGATTCTGACATGTTTCGAATCGGGCTCGAATTATTGCCTCGCACTCGACAAGATGAGCCAGGCACTGATGGAAAACCAGCGGCTGGAACGCAAGCTCGAAAGCGAAACCGCGGCGGGCCGATCGGTGGTTCGTATTCTGACGGCTTTCCCTTCAGTCTTTCTGGCCATGTTCTGGCTGCTCAGCCCGGAAATGGTGACGCTTCTGTTATGGAAGCCGTGGGGCCAGATCACGATCGTCGTAGCCGCCTGCGTCAATTACGCCGGCGCTCAGGTCGCACGCAAATGCATGAACGTGAGGATTTGAAATTCCATCCGAGGCCACGGGAAAACGGGTGCCCACGATGACATTGACGGCTTTGCAGCGAGACTGGTCCGTCGCCCTGGCGGCGACGTTCTCCATGACGTATCTGGCTGTGCGTTTCATGCTTGAATGGATCGAAGCATGTGTCGAGTCGGCCGATATCGAACGGCTCACCGACCGGAACCGCCGCGACCGGGTGCGTCAGGAAAGCCGATTGGTCCGGCAGTTTCCCCGCCTGATTCTGGCCCTGGAACATTCGAACGGAAAACGCTTCGGGAAGCTCAGGGGCAAGATTCGGCAATGGCTCGTCATGGCAGGCCGCGACGACTGGACGGCCGAAGAATTTCTGGCCGTCGCGGAGGTCGCGAGCCTGCTCGCGGCCTGCGGAATCATGACGTTCGCGCGAATCACGAATCTCGCGGCACCGGCATTCGTCGTTCTGTTGGGCGCCATCGTACTGGCCGTCACCTTTTTGACCGAAATACGCAAGCTCAAGACGAAAGCCGAAGACCGGGTGGAAACCATCGCCTTCCGGCTCCCCTACGCGGTGGATCAGATCTCGCTGATCCTGGCTGCGGGAGGCCATTTCCAGGAGGCCGTGGGAATCGTGCTCAAGGAGATGGAAAATCACCCCCTGGCCGAGGAATTGCGCAGTATGCACATGACGATCCGCAGAGGCGTTCACCGGCATGATGCACTCAGGGAAATGGCCGATCGACTGAAATTGCCCGTCCTGGACGAGTTCGTCAGCACGATCGTCCAGGGCGAAAATTCAGGAACGCCGCTGGCCGAAATCATTCGGATTCAGGCCGAGCAGATGCGGCTCAAACGCAGCCAGATGATCGAAGCTTTCGCCGCCCGGATGGGCGTGAGAATGGCGTTTCCCGGCATTCTATGCATGATTTCCTGCCTGATCGTCATCGTCGCCCTGTTCGCCGTCTGGATGGCCGAAATTCTCGGCGCCGACGGCGGCCTGCACATCTGACGGAAGCCATCCGGTTCCACAACGGGGAGATTCGAGGAGCCTTGCCATGTTGCTGGTCAAAACCAGGGTTTCGCCCGTGATCCTGATCGAAATCGACGCATCCCGGCACTGTTTTCACAGGCTTCGGCACCGGCTGACGCGGATCGGCAGCGATCCCAGGTCGACCCTGTTTCTGCCGGAATCCATCGCCGAACGAAGCATGGCCGTTCTGGAGTGGGACGAAGGCGTCGTCCGGATCCATAATCGATCGGGTTACAAGTTCCGCCTCGGCGAGACCGTCATCCCTGCGAACGCCTCGGCCGAATGGCCCGACCGGCAAGTGCTTTCGATCAACGACAGAGTGAAGATGACCCTGGCCCTGAATCCTGGCGAACGGTCCGCGGCCGAAAGGAGTTCCGCGGAACCGATTCGGCTCGAAGATCCGCCGGCTCAGGCCGATTCGGCTTCGCCACTCACTCTTTCTCTCGCGGCTCTGCTGGCTGGTCTCGTGGCGATCTCGCTGACGATGAGTTCGAAAGACGAACATCGAGCGATGGCCTCGGCGCTTGAGCCACTGATTCTTGCCGCCGACGAGCCAGGCCCGCATCGTGCCATTCGTCGTGAGATCACAGCGAGAATTCAGATCGCCCAGCGTCATCGTCTTCGTACCGGCAAGGAAGAGAGGCAGACGTGGGCTGAACTGCGCGACTTCGTCAAAACACTGGAATCCGAGTCAGGCCGCTTGCCTGACCGCTGGTTCGAAGATTTGCGTTCACTCGTGCTGAAACGGCTCGCCAGTTCCGGCTGATTTCGGACGTCGTGCGGCATTCGGTCAGTTCATGCGTGCGAATCGATGCATGGATACGAATCGATACGATGAAATCGAACGAATGTGCGGATTGGTTCTTCACGACGTCAAAATCATGCCGGCATCGGCCGAGATCGTTCCGGACCCGATTCGATTCGCCCTGGGCAGGTTCGCGAAAGAGCAGGCCGACCGTTAGCAAATGTCGTGGCATTCGCCGTGCGGATCATCGAGGGATACGGTTCCGCTGACGCTCAACTTCTCTTCAAGAACGTTGGCTGTCGCTATCGATTCATCGAAAAGAGCGGTGCGTGATGACCTGGCTGGTCGCCCGCGCGGGGTTGCCGAAGGCGAAACGATCCGGGATGATGTCACACGATCGAAAACTCCGTATAATTATATATACAGAATTCGCGTTCGAAGACACGTCCGGGATTTTGCGAATGCGGCTTCGTAGTCTCGGGCGGAACGTCTGGTCCTGCCGGTAGTTGAGTCCTTCCTGATGTCTCAGCCGAAATTCCTGGCCATCGACGACTCCGTGCTTTATCGGACACTCCGTACAGCGCTTCGAGCACAGGCGGACGCAAGATCCCCGCAGGATCGTTTGACCGAATCGTTTGAGGCGGTTCTCGACGGACTGGATCTCGAATCCGGCACCTTCTGGAATTTCGGTTCGGCAAGTAGCAGCCCCAACGAACGGGTCTCGTTTCGGCGTGATTCTCGCAACCGTATCTGCACGATCGAAGATCGAAGCCTGCCAGTCGAGGAAGAATTCGATTGCGCCGTATCGATTCGCCGGACCGCTACACCGGTCCACCTCGCGATGGCTTCGTTCTCGGAGCGACGGCCTGAGACGCCTTCGGATGTCTTCGGATTTCCTCTGTGTTCGAACGGTCAGGTCGTCGGGGCATTCGTGTTCGCCTGCCGTCACGCAATACCTGACGACCGGAAATTCGTCGATTTTCTTGACGCGATAAGTCAGATCGTTTCCTCCGGTCAACAGCCGGGACGACTCGACAGCGGTCGACCGGTCGCGACAGAAAACACCGTGGAACGGATCGTCGAGGGAACCGCCGGTGAAATCCTCGCCAGTCCCTCGGCGAACCAGAAGGTCGATTCCTCCGGACTGGTCGAAACGTCGATCCGATGCGACTCGAGGCAGTGTCAGCCGGTGAGCGATGCCCATGGCACGAATCGTCGTCAGGCACCTGCGGCAAATCGCCACGTGCGGTCGGATTCGGCCGCGAAACCGGAATGGGTGACTTTCCAATGCTCGATCGGCGCTGAAGGCGATCTGGAGTTTCTGCGGATCAGTGACACGATCCGCCCCATGCTCGGCGTTTCTCCGGACGACGCGATACGCGACGCAAAAAGTGTCTGGGGCCTGTTGATCGAATCGCAACGCGACGAGCTGAAGAGGTTTTCGTTCGATTCGGCCAAAGTCCCGAAGCCGTTCGACGCGCTGCTCCATTTTCGACCGGACTGTAACGACGAACTCTGGTTGCGTATGCGATTCGATCCGCGAACGCTCTGGGACGGAACGGTCGTCTGGGACGGAACCGGACTGGATGTGACCGATCAAGTTCTTGCCGGGCAGGAAGTCGCGGACAGAGACGCGATGATCCGCGAGATCGGGGACATCCTTCCAGGCGGGGCTCTTTACCGCGTCGAATACGACGTCGACGGCAACGCGAAGCTGACTTACGTGAGTGCCGGTTTCGCCGAGATTTTCGCGCTGGGCGATACCACCGGCCGAATCGGCTTCGAGGCAGCACTGAGTAAGTATGTGCCGGAGGATCGGCAGAAATATCGCAAAGCGCTCGAGATTGCATTACGGGATCGCACCGTATTCGACCTGAAATTTCGAATCCGGGACGAATCGAACGCCGTTCGCTGGCTCCATGCCCGATCGATCCCCCGCTTCGCCGCGGATGGCTCATCGGTCTGGACGGGTGTGGTCTTCGACGTCACCGAATCGAACAAGGTACAGGAAGATCTGATTCGGAGCGAGGAGCTTTTCCGGGGTGCCTTCGAGCACTCGGCGATCGGGATCGCCTTGAAAGGCGAAAGTCCTGGCTTCGAACAAGTCAACCCTGCGTTGTGCCATATCCTCGGCTTTTCCGAAGACGAACTGCTTACGAAAACCGTCGCGGAACTTTCTCACCCGGAAGATCTGGAGCGTTCCCTCGAGGTCGCCAATCAAGTCCGTAACGGCCTGATTCCTTATGTCACGCTGGAAAAACGTTACATTCGAAAGGATGGCCAAACGGTCTGGGCACAGGTGAGTTTGTCGCCGGTCCGCTCGAAGCATGGCTCGGAGAAGATCGTCGTCGTCCAGATTCAGGACATCACGGCTCGAAAGAAGGCCGAAGCTTCGCTGCGACTCAGCGAGGAACGCTATCGTTCGGTCGTCGAGGATCAGACGGAACTGGTCTGCCGGTTCCTGCCGAGCGGAATCTTCACGTTCGTCAACGATGTTTATTGCCGATTCTTCGGCAAGACGCGGGAAGAACTCATCGGCAGCACCTGGCGGATGGCGGTTTACCCGCATGATCTGGAGCACGTGAGGTCCGAGCTGCAGGCCATGAGTCCGGAAAAACCCGTGCATTCGGTCACCGGGCGGGTCATCGACGCTCGGGGTCGTGTGCGCTGCATGGAATTCGTGAACCGCAATTTTTATCGGCCTGACGGCAGCCTGATCGAAACACAGGCTGTGGGGCGGGACATCACCGAACGCAGGAAGGCGGAGACTGACCTGCGCGAGAGCGAGGCGAGATTCCGGCTGGCTTTCAACGGAGCGAACTCGGGCATGTGTCTTGTCGATCTGAAAGGCCGGATCTTTCAGGTCAACGACCGGCTCGTCGAAATGCTGGGTTATTCTCGTGAAGCTCTGCAGAAGATGACGATCGAGGAGATCGCCTGGCCGCTGGACCGGGGTATTTGTGCCGACTTCATCGGCAAGGCGATCGCGGGCCTGCAGGAAAGCGTGCTGCTCGAAAAGCGCTATATGCATCGCGACGGCAGAATGATTTACGGCCTGGTGGCATCTTCGCTTTTGCGAGACGGCCGCGGCAGGCCGCTTTATTTCATTTCGCAGATTCAGGACATCAGCGAACGCCGGCAAGCGGAAGAAGCCTTGCGACTCAGCGAGCAGCGGCACCGGCTTCTGGCGGAAAACGCCCGTGATGTCGTCTGGACGATGCAGCCTGACGGACGTATCACTTACGTCAGCCCGTCCATCGAGAAAGTGCGGGGTCTGACTGCTCAGGAAGCCATGCTACAGAGGCCGGACGAAATACAAACGCCGGGTTCGGTCGCGAAAACCATGGCTTATTTCGATCACCTGAGTGCCTGCGTGCGGGAAAAACGCAAGCCTGAGAATTTCCGCGGAGACCTGGAATACTACCGTAAGGACGGCTCGACGATCTGGACAGAAGTGCATGCATTCCCGATTCTCGGACCTCAGGGCGAAATTGTGGAAGTTCTGGGCGTTTCGCGTGACATCAGCGAGCGCAAGCAAGCGGACGAGGCATTGCGGCTGAGTGAGGAACGATATGCCCGAGCTGTCCGTGGCACCAGCGACGGAATCTGGGACAGGAATCTCAGGACGGGCGAGCATTACTCGTCGCCTCGATTCAAGGAACTTCTCGGGTACACCGACAGCGAACTGCCCGATTCGCGCGATGCGTTTTTCGATTTGATTCACCCTGACGATCTGGAGCTGGTGCGGATTGCCACGGAGCGGCACTTGCGGGATCACGTGCCGTATGACGTGGAGCTTCGGCTGCGGACGAAGTCAGGCGAATATCGCTGGTTCCGGTCACGCGGCCAGGCCGACTGGGACGAAAACGACGAACCGGTTTCGATGGCCGGCTCCATCACCGACGTCACCTTCCGCAAGCAGACGCAGGAAGCCCTGATCGTGGCCAAAGAACAGGCCGAAGCCGCGAACCGCTCGAAGAGCGAATTCCTGGCCAACATGAGCCACGAAGTGCGCACGCCCGTCGCCGCCGTGATCGGCTATGCCGAAATGCTAATGGACGGCGACATCCCGGAAGCCGAGGCCCAGCAGGCCATTCGGGCCATCCGGCGCAACGGCGACCATCTGCTGACGATCCTCAACGACATCCTGGACCTTTCCAAAGTCGAATCCGGCAAGCTCGAACTCGAACGGATCCCCTATTCGCCCTGGGATCTCATCCGTGAAGTCGAATCGCTGCTGCGTGTCCGCGCGGAAGAGCGGCAGATTACGCTGAGGATACGCCCGGTCAGCGACTTGCCTGGCATCGCCCTTCTGGACCCGACGCGATTGCGGCAGGTTCTGCTGAATCTGCTGGGCAACGCGATGAAATTCTCCGAATCCGGCGGCAGCGTCGAATTGCGGGTGTGGTCGTCGTATCGTGAAGACAAGGCGGATACGCCTGAATTGATTATGGAAGTGGAAGATCACGGCGTGGGGATGAGCAGCGAACATCTCAGCCGCCTTTTTCAGCCGTTCCAGCAGGCCGATAACTCGACCACCCGGAAGTTCGGCGGCACGGGGCTGGGATTGAGCATTTCCAAACGGCTCGTGGAGATCATGGGCGGATCGATCACCGTGAAAAGCACGCTGGGCAGGGGCAGCCGGTTTACGGTGCGCGTTCCTGTGCCCCTGGTCGGGGAGAAGTCGCAGCACTGGAAGCGGTCGATCGACGAGATGACGGCCCAGGACACCGCCGTCATGAAGCCGGTTGCAGGCAACGATGTCGCCCTCGATGGCCGAATTCTGCTGGTGGAAGACAGCGAGGACAACCGCCGCGTCATTCTGCACCTGCTCAAAAGGCTGGGGCTGAAGGATGTCGCCGTGGCCAGGAACGGCCTCGAAGCCGTCGAAGCAGCGAACGCCAACCCTTTCGACGTGATTCTGATGGACATTCAGATGCCGGTCATGGACGGCTACGAAGCGACGAAAACCCTTCGAGAAAGCGGATATCGCAGGCCTATCGTGGCCCTGACGGCACACGCCCTGCGCGACGACAGCGACAAATGCCTCGCCGCGGGGTGCGATGCCTATCTGAGCAAGCCGGTGAATGTCACCCGGCTTTCCGAAACCCTGCTCATCTTTCTTTCGTCGAATCCGGCCTGAACTGCGGGATTCGCAAAGAGCCTGACTCATTGCGGGCCTTGTCGAAACTTGGGCCCGCAGACTGCCATGGCGGCAGAATTCGACGCATTCGCAGTCATGCCCTGGCACTTGCCAAGAGGCCTCCGGCCGCGAGTGGAGAATCAGGCGGCGATCTGTTAGTCTGGAACGAAACCGAAGCCGAAACATGAAAACCTGAAGCGGCGAAGATCGAACGATGAAGCACTCGCTGACGCACGCGTTGAACCTGGCGATTTTCTCGACGATCCTGGCCGCCACGAACGCTCGAGGTGCCGTGGTGCCTGATCCCCATTCGTTTTCCAGGCCTGATGCCGTTTCGCTGAAGCACCTGAATTTGAAGCTGACGGTCGATTTCGTCACGAAAACGCTTCATGGTCAGGCTCTCTGGACACTCGATCGCAAAGATACCGCCGCCCCGCTGGTTCTGGACATGAGGGGGCTGGAAATCCTCGCCGTCGAGGCGGACGGAAAGCTCCTCAAGCACACGCTATCCGAGCCCATGCCGATTTTCGGCTCGAAGCTGGAAATCACCCTGCCGCCAGGTGCCGACAAAGTCCTCATCGAATACCGGACCCGTCCCGACGCTTCGGGGCTTCAGTGGGTGGCTGCCGAAGGGACCGCCGGCCGCAAGGCGCCGTTCCTGTTCAGCCAGTCTCAGGCCATTCACGCCCGAAGCTGGGTGCCCTGTCAGGACACGCCCGGCGTTCGATTCACTTATGACGCCGAGGTAAAGGTCGCCCCTCAATTCCGGGCCGTCATGAGCGCTCTCTCCGAGGACGCCCGCAAGGGCTCGCCTTCCGGGCTTTACAGGTTCCGCCAGCCTCGGCCGATTCCGTCCTATCTGCTGGCTCTGGCGGTCGGCCGTCTCGAATTCGAATCGATCGGGCCCCGTTCCGGCGTCTATGCCGAACCGGAGACGCTCGCGCTGGCCGTTTCGGAGTTCGCGGACACGGAATCGATGATCAAGGCCGTCGAGGCACGCTATGGCCCTTACGAATGGGGCCGCTATGACTTGCTCGTCCTGCCGCCGAGCTTTCCGTTCGGGGGGATGGAAAACCCGGTCGTCACGTTCGCGACGCCGACGATCCTGGCAGGCGACAAATCGATGGTGTCGCTCGTGGCTCACGAACTCGCACATTCCTGGTCCGGTAATCTCGTCACGAATGCCACCTGGCATGATTTCTGGCTCAACGAGGGTTTCACGACCTACGTCGAAGGGCGGATCATGGAAGACATCTATGGCCCCGAACGTGGCGAGGTCGAACGCCGCCTGGGATTCGAAGAACTGCTCCGCGAAATCGCCGAGCTTCCGGCGGACGATCAGCGGCTCCTGCCTGATTTTTCCGATCGGGACCCTGATGACGGGGTGACCCGGATCCCCTACGAAAAAGGCCGGCTGCTGCTTTATCAGATGGAAAAACGCGTCGGCCGCGAGGCGTTCGACACGTTCCTCAAGGGCTGGTTTGCCGGCCACGCCTGGAAGAGCGTCACCACTGCCGATTTCGTCCGCTACTACGAAACGCACCTGCTTGCCGCCCACGCGGAAGCCCTCAAGGGGCTGAATCTGCGGGATTGGTTCGACAAGCCAGGGTATCCTGAGTCGGCCGTCGTTCCGCAAAGCGATCAGCTCGCGAAGGTTCAGGCCCTGGGTGTCTCATGGGCCGCCGGTAAGGTGAAGACGGCCGAACTGGGCACGAAAAGCTGGACATTGCCGGACTGGCTGGCATTTCTGGGCGCGACGCCCCCGGTTCTGCCGACGGCCCTGATGGACGAACTCGACAAGGCCGCGGACCTGACCGCGAAGGCCAATTCCGAAGTGGCCCATGTGTGGTTCCTGCGGGCGATTCGCAGCGGATACGCCCCAGCGGAGGTGGCCATCGACGACTACATCGTCCGCATCGGCAGGCGAAAGCTCATCGTGCCGTTATACAAAGCCCTTCTGGAAACGCCCGCGGGAAAGGAACGAGCCAGAAAACTCTACGATAAAGCCAGATCAGGCTATCACCCGATCACGTCCGGCACGGTGGAACGCCTGCTCGGCGTCGCCGCCGGTGCTCCCTGAGCCGACAGGTTCGGGATGTCCGGCCGCAGCCGAAACGTAGCTCTACGGCGATTCGAAGTACCTGTCACCCGAGAAAGTGAGCGACCACGATGCGTCCCACACGAAATTCCCTTTCGGAAGAAGCCCGCAGGCATATTTCGGCCGAACTCAATGCCGTTCTGGCCAGCCTGATCGATCTGAGCCTTCAGCTCAAACAGGCACACTGGAACGTTCGCGGCACCTGCTTCATCGCGGTTCACGAACTTTTCGACAAGATTCATGCCGATGTCGAAGAATACGTCGACAGCGTGGCCGAACGGATCGCCAGCCTCGGAGGCCGTGCCGACGGCACCGTCGAGCTGGTCCGCAGCGGCTCGAAGCTACCGGTTTACCCCGTCAGCGTGACGGATATCGACGGCAGCCTGAAAGCGATCGCCGATGCACTGGCGGCAGTCGACAAACCCATCGTCGGGGGGCTTCTCGACCGTTGCGAAGAATTGGGCGACGCGGTATCCGTCGACCTTCTGACGACGCTTTCGGCCATGCTGCAGAAGAATCTCTGGTTCGTCGAATCGCACTTGTCCTGAACCGGGGAGCGATCCGCCGGATTTCGCCTCTCTCGCGGAGCGCCGTCGTCGCGGATCGATCGGCACTCGTCCGTGCCGGTTGGACGATTCCACGACCGGGCCTAGAATGTCTTTGAGCGATCAGGAACGACGAGATCGAGTCGGACCCGCCTTGACCCTGGAGCGAACCGAGCGAAATGACCACTGTGACAAGACCGCACACTCTGGGCGACCTGAAGGCGTCGGGCTATCGGAGCGAATCGGTCAAGGACGAACTGCGTCGTAACCTGATCGCCCGGCTTCGATCCGGCGAGACCCTTTTCCCGGGAATTCTCGGCTACGAAGAAACGGTTCTGCCGCAGATCCAGAACGCGATCCTGTCGCGGCACGACATCCTGCTGCTGGGCCTGCGCGGTCAGGCGAAAACGCGTCTGTTGCGACAGCTCGTGCACCTGCTCGACGATGCCATGCCGATCGTCGCCGGCTCGGAAATCAACGACGACCCGCTCCATCCCGTTTCGCACTACGCTCGTGAAATTGTGCACGCCAAGGGCGACGAGACGCCCGTCGAGTGGGTGGGCCGCGACCGCCGGTTCACCGAAAAGCTGGCCACGCCGGATGTCACGATCGCGGACCTCATCGGCGAAATCGACATGATCAAACATGCCGAAGGGCGGTATCTTTCGAACGAGGCCACGCTTCACTTCGGCCTGATTCCGCGAGCCAATCGTGGCATCTTCTGCATGAACGAACTGCCCGACCTTGCCCCCAAGATTCAGGTGGGCATGTTCAATGTCCTCGAAGAACGCGATGTCCAGGTTCGCGGCTACCCGATTCGGCTCAATCTTGACCTGTGCATGGTCTTTTCGGCCAACCCGGAGGATTACACGAACCGGGGCCGGATCGTCACCCCGCTCAAGGACCGCATCGGCTCGGTCGTCCGCACTCACTATCCCCTCACTCGCGAGCTGGGCATGGCGATCAGCGATGCCGAAGCGTGGACGGATCGTGGCGACGGTCACCGGCTTTTCATGCCCACATACCTGAAGGAAGTCATCGAGGAATATGCCCGGGCGGCACGCACGAGCGGTTCTGTGAACCAACAGTCGGGCGTCTCGGTGCGGATGTCGATCTGCAACCTCGAAAACTGCGTCTCGGCGGCCGAGCGGCGGGCGATCCTGAAAGGTGAGGAGTGGGTCGTGCCAAGACCTTCTGACCTGTCTGGCCTCTCGGCGGGGTCGCGTGGCAAGATCGAACTGACGTTGACCGAAGACGACGGCCAGGAAGATGACCTGGTCGACCGGCTGCGGGCCGAGGCTGTGAAGGTCGTCTTCGCCCAGTATTTCGACGTGAAAAGCTTCCGGCAGGCCGTGGAGTTTTTCGACGGCGGCAAGACGCTCGAGCTGGATGCCGACGCCCCGGCCAGGGCGGTCATGAAGGCTGTGGAAGACGTGCCCCAGATTCTGCCTCAGGCGGAGCAATTCGTTCAGCGGCACTGCGATGCCCCCTCGGCCGAGGTTCGCAAGGAAGTCGTCGCTGGCGTGGTCGAGTTCATCCTGGACGGCCTGCACGTGAACAACAAGCTCAACAAGAAAACCCGCAGCGGTTCGGCCAGTTATCGTCGATAACGGATTCTTCCCACGGCAGTGATCGTCCCGGGTTCAGGCTAGATTTCGATCGGAGTCATCGGTCATGTCGATTTTCGAATATGGCGCCTGGGACGGCAGTCAGGACCCGACCGGCTCCAGGGCCGAGAATGTCTTCGACAAGCTCGCCGAATACATGATGAGCATGGGCGACGAAATCTGGCGGCGGATCGACGCCAGCGACGAAGAGACGCAGGAAATCCTTGACCTGATCCGCCAGGACGGGTTGATCGAAAAAGACTCCCAGGGGCGCTATCGTGTGACCGCGAAGGGGCTTCGGCGCGTCGAGCAGTCGGCCCTGACGAGCTTGTTCCAGTCGTTCGACCGGGACGCCATCGGCAAACACGAAACGCCCCATAAGGGTGCCGGCAGTGTCGTGCACGAGGACAGCAAGGCCTATGAATTCGGAGACAATCTGGCGAACCTGAACCTGCACGAAACGATGCGAAACGCCATCGTGCGACAGGGCAAAGGCACGCCGATCCGGCTGGAGCAGGACGATTTCGTCGTTTACGAGACAGAATATCAGACGTCGTGCGCCACGGTCGTGCTGATCGACATGTCCGGGTCGATGAACCGGTTCGGCAAATACGCCATGACCAAGCAGGTCGCCATGGGCCTGTGCGCGATGGTGCGGGCCCAATATCCAGGCGACACGCTGCGGATGGTCGGCTTCTACAGCTACGCCAGTCCTCTCACGGAACGAGAGCTTCTCGATTCCGCCCCCAAGCCGGTTTCCATTTTCGACTCGCGTGTGCACCTGCGGATTTCGCTCGATCAATCGCCCAAGAAGGTGCCCCAGCACTTCACCAACATTCACGCCGGGCTCAAGCTGGCCCGGAACATGCTGATGCGTGAGGCGACGCCGAACAAGCAGATCATCCTGATCACCGACGGCGAACCGACGGCCCATATCGACGGCCGCGACCTGATGCTCATCTATCCGCCATCGCCCAAAACCGCCGCGGCCACTCTGGCCGAAGCGAAACGCTGTGCAGCTTCAGGGATTCGCGTCTCGAGCTTCGCCCTGATCGAAGATTATTACTACTTCGGCCTCGTCAATTTCGTCGGCGAACTGGCCCGGGTCACGCGTGGCGTGGCAGGCTACTGCACCGCAGAGCAACTTGGCCAGACGGTCTTCGAAAACTTCACGACCGGGCGCAAGCAGCGGCAGATCCGCCGGGCCTGACCCTGACCGTTTCACGCCGAATCGATCAACGCTCCGACGCAACCGATCGCCTGGATCAGTACGAATCGTCCATCCAGCGGTTCGACTTCTTCTTTTTGGCCTGAGCTTCCTTATCGCTCTTCAGCGGCTTTTTGGAGAGCTGGCTCGCGAGAAAGTCTTTCATCTGGCTGAGCATCGATTCGAGTTCCCGGGCGGTGGCGAGGTCGAATTCCACCTCGCCCAGAGCGTCATCGAAATCGTCGCGATCGTCATCCTCAGCGTAGGCTTTCCCCGGCTTCTTTTTCGGCCGGTCTTCTACCGGGGGTTCGGATCGCTCGAGCGTTTCGTACGGACCGGCTTCGAGGACCGGCTTGAGGAATTGGCCGGTGCGGCTCAAAGGCGCTTCCACGATTTTCTCGGGCGGCCCCTCAGCCACGATCCTGCCGCCGTCTTCGCCTGCTTCGGGGCCCAGGTCAATGACCCAGTCGGCCGTCTTGATCAGATCCAGATTGTGTTCGATCACCACGACGGTATTGCCCAGGTCGACCAGCCGGTGCAGAACGTCCAGCAACTTGCGGATATCGTCGAAGTGCAGACCCGTGGTCGGTTCGTCAAGCAGGTAGAGTGTCCGCCCGGTGTCGGGCCGAGCCAGTTCGGCGGCCAGTTTGACGCGTTGGGCCTCGCCGCCCGAAAGGGTCGTCGCCGCCTGCCCAAGCGGCAGATAGCCCAGGCCGACGTCGATGAGCGTTTTGAGAATCTTGCGAAGACGAGTCTGCCCCTCGAAGAGTTCGAAGGCTTCGTCGCACGTGAGTCGCAGCACGTCGCCGATCGACCGGCCCCGATAGGTCACGGCCAGCACCTCACCCGAGAACCGCAGGCCCGAACAGCCTTCGCACGTGACCCAGACGTCGGGCAGGAAGTGCATTTCGATCCGCCTCTGCCCGGCACCTTCGCACACCGGACAACGGCCGCCTTCGACATTGAAGCTGAAGTGGCCTGGCCGCAGGCCCCGCCGCTTGGCTTCAGGAAGGTTCGCGAAAAGGGCCCGGATCATGTCGTACATGCCGGTGTACGTGGCGGGCGTCGATGCCGGCGTGGCGCCGATCGGCGATTGATCGACCCGGATCATCTTGTCGATCTGGCCGATGCCGTCGATCCGGTCATGGGCTCCCGGGTTTTCCTTCGAGAAGTGCTTGGTCGATGCCAGCGCCTTGCCCAGAACGTCTTCGACGAGCGTGCTTTTGCCCGAGCCGGAAACGCCGGTGACGACCGTCATCGTGCCCAGCGGGAAGCGGACGTCGATCCCCTTGAGATTCAGGTGCCGCGCGTTGCGCACGACCAGCGCCTTGCCGTCGGCGGGGCGACGGTTCTTCGGAATCGGGATCGCCAGAGTGCCCGCCAGATAGCGGCCCGTGAGCGAATCGCCCTCAGTCCGGACTTTTTCCGGGCGGCCTTCGGCGACCACCTGACCGCCACGAGCGCCAGCCCCCGGGCCGAAGTCGACGAGATGATCGGCCGCTTCGAGCACTTCCCTGTCATGCTCGACCAGGACCAGCGTATTGCCCAGGTCGCGTAACCGTTTGAGGGCTCCCAGCAGCCGTGCATTATCGCGGGGATGCAGGCCGATCGTCGGTTCGTCCAGCACGTAAAGCACGCCTGTGAGGCCGGTGCCGATCTGGCCGGCCAGGCGGATGCGCTGGCTTTCGCCGCCGGAGAGCGTCGGTGCCGGGCGCGAGAGTGAAAGATATTCCAGGCCGACTTCGACGAGGAACCGCAGCCGGTCAGTCGCCTCACGGAGCAGGTCCGCGGCGATCTTCGCCTCTTCCCCTTCGTAGTTCAGCGAGGACATGAATTCGAAAAGCCGGCCGATCGGCCATCGGCAGACTTGATCGATCGTACGCCCGTTCAGCCGCACTGCGGCGGCGTCTTCGCGAACGCGGGCCCCGAGGCACGTAGGGCAGTCGATTTCGCCGATCATGCGGTTCACCGCGCCGCGAAAGTTATAGGAAACTCGCCCGGCTTCGTCCAGCGTCGGCAGGATCCCCTTGAACCGGACTCGGAACGCCGGCCGATCGCCCATGGCCTGCACGGTGGCGGCCCCGCCTTTTTCGCGGCCATAAAGTACGGACCGCTTCGCAAGAGCATCCAGGTCCTGCCAGGGCAATCGTGAATCGACGTTCAGGCTGCCGGCGACAGCGTGCCAGGCGGCATGGAAGTTCGAGCCGGGGCCATCTTTGGGCCAGCCGAGAATCGCACCTTCGTCGATCGACCGGTCCTGATGCGGCACCAGCAGGGCGGGGTCGGCCCCCATCTTGACGCCCAGCCCTTCGCAGGTGGGGCACCAGCCCTTCGGGCTATTGAACGAAAAATGCTGGGGCGTCAGCTCCTCGAAGGCCCTGTTGCATGAAGGGCAGGCCCTGTGCACGCTGAGCGATTCGGTCGCCCACGATTTCTCGGGCTTTGCGTCGTCCACGAAGGCCAGGATCATCCGGCCCTGACCGTACGAAAGGGCCGTCTCGACCGAGTCCGTCAGCCTTTTGCGGATTTCGGGCGAAAGCGTCAGGCGGTCGATCACCAGTTCCATGGCGTACTGGCGGCGGTCGTTGAGCGTGCAGGGTTCGTCCAGCCGCTTCGTCTGACCGTCCACCCGGATCCGCGTCAGCCCTTCCAGCCCCAGCCGCTGCCAGAATTCCGAATAGTCCTCATTTTCCCGTTTTTGAATCGGGGCGAGAAGCTGAACCTTCGTGCCAGGCTTACGGGCCAGAACGGAGTCGACGATCTGATCGATCGACCGCACGCCGACGGGCTGATTGCAGTCCGGGCAATAAGGCTGCCCCAGGCGGGCGAAGAGAATTCGCAGATAATCGAAAATCTCTGTGATCGTGCCCACCGTCGAACGGGGGCTGCGGCTGGTCGTCTTCTGTTCGATGCAGATCGCGGGTGACAGGCCCGTGATGCTCTCGACCTTCGGCTTCGGCAGAGGCGTGAGAAACTGGCGCGCGTAGCTCGAGAGACACTCGACGTATCGCCGCTGGCCTTCGGCGTAAAGGGTATCGATGGCCAGAGTGCTCTTGCCCGAGCCGGACGGCCCCGAGCAGACGGACATCGCCTTGCGCGGCAGGTCGATCGTCACGTTCTTGAGATTGTTCATGGAAGCCCCGCGAATGCGGATGGGGCCGCTGTCGAAGATCTCACGTGCCGGTGAGTCGGTCACGAACAGGGGGGCGATCTGGCCCCCGGCTGGCGAACCCGGGGCGGCCTTAGGCGGGCGGCCCCGGCGCGGCGGAGCGGCGGCGAGTTCGTCACGCTGCCGTTCGATTTCGAGCACTGCCCGCAAAGCCTGGCCTGTGTGGCTGGCATCGCACGCGGCGACTTCTTCCGGCGTGCCGCAGATGACGACATTGCCGCCGGCATCGCCGGCTTCGGGGCCCATGTCGATGATCCAGTCGGCGGCCTTGATGATGTCCAGGTTATGCTCGATGACGACGACCGTATTGCCCAGTTCCGTGAAGCTCTGGAGCACCTTGAGCAGGCGGTCGACGTCGGCGAAGTGCAGGCCGGTCGTCGGTTCGTCCAGGATGTAAAGCGTCTTGCCCGTGCCTTTGCGCACCAGCTCCTTGGCCAGCTTGATCCGCTGGGCTTCGCCGCCCGAAAGCGTCGGAGAAGGCTGGCCGATCTGGAGATAACCCAGACCGACGGCCTCAAGCGTGGCGAGCATGGCCTCGATGCGCGGATGGGCCGCGAACAGTTCACGCGCCCGACAGACTTCCATGTTGAGGATGTCGGCGATCGAATGGCCCCGGTACTGCACTTTCAGCGTTTCGCTGTTGAATCGCTTGCCCAGGCACACGGGGCATGTCACCCAGACATCCGCCAGGAAGTCCATTTCGAGCTTGTTCGAACCGTTGCCCGAACACGATTCGCAGCGGCCGCCGGTCACGTTGAAGCTGAACCGGCCGGCGGCATAACCGCGTGACTTGGCCTCAGGCAACTGGGCGAACAGGTTGCGGACCTGGTCGAACAGTTTGATGTACGTACCAGGGTTCGAACGGGGCGTGCGGCCGATCGGCGATTGATCGATGCCGATCATCTTGTCCAGATGCTTCAGGCCTTCGATCTTGCGATACCCTCCGCCGGTGCGGTTCGCCCCGTTGAGTTCGTTCGCCAGGGCCGTCGAGAGAACGTCGTTGACCAGCGAGCTTTTCCCGGAGCCGGACACGCCTGTGACGCAGACGAGCAGCCCCAGGGGAATCTCGACGTCGAGCCCCTTGAGGTTATGATGCTCCGCTCCCAGAACCTTCAGCGTCCTGCCCGTCGGCTTGCGACGCTCGAGCGGCATCGGAATTCGCTTGCGGCCCGAGAGGAACGCGCCGGTCTCGCTGGCCTGTTCGGTCGCCAGGTCACTCACTTTGCCCTGAGAGACCAGCTCGCCTCCCAATCGGCCCGGCCCGGGGCCGAAATCGACGATCCAGTCCGCGGCTCGCATCGTCTCTTCGTCGTGCTCCACGACGACGACCGTATTGCCCGCGTCGCGCAGGCGTTCGAGCGTGCGGATCAGCCGCGTGTTGTCGCGCGGGTGCAGGCCGATCGAGGGCTCGTCCAGAATGTACGTCACGCCGACGAGCCCGGAACCGACCTGACTGGCCAGCCGGATTCGCTGGGCCTCGCCACCCGAAAGGCTCGGCGAGGCACGATCGAGCGTGAGATACCCGAGACCGACATCGGTCAGAAACCGGATGCGGGAACGGATCTCACGCACCAGTTCGGTGGCCACGCGGGCGGTCGGGGCGTCCATCGGCTCGATATCGACTATCGGGCCGCCGGGGGGCGTATCACCCGCGTAAATGTCGAAGAAAGTCGCGGTGTCGTCGATCGGCAGATTTCCGAGCCGGGCGATGTTCCAGCCGCCGACGGTCGTGGCCAGCGC
Source organism: uncultured Isosphaeraceae bacterium (assembly GCA_964608915.1). GTDB lineage: Bacteria > Planctomycetota > Planctomycetia > Isosphaerales > Isosphaeraceae > QWQI01. The sequence goes on along the minus strand of CAZSQA010000002.1, from coordinate 190,842 downwards.
CTGGCGATTCAGCCGCCCGCCATGGCAAGACGGGCATTCGATGTCGACGAATCGGCTGGATCGTTCGTATTCCTCGCCGGAATCGTCCGCATCTTCGATCATTAGCGTCGCTTCGAGGATGAACCGGTAGCCGGGCCATGTCCGCACGACTTTCGAAGGCGGAGTACCCTTGCGGGCACCGACGAGCGGATAACGCAGAGGACGATCGCCCGTGCCGTCGATCAGCATGGCTCGAAGCTCGTCGGAGAGTTCGGACCAGGGCGTTTCGGCGAAGATTCGGGCTTCGGCGGCATCTTCCAGGCCCAATAGCGCCGCCAGCAGTCCGAGGCTTTCGTTCTGCAGCTTGCGGGGCTGTGCCGACCACGCGGGCAGAACGGTGATCGCGCCCTCCCACAGGCTTTTCGTGGTGTCGATGAGCCGGTCGATGTCGAGCTGACGGATATGCCCCAGGCCCTGGCACTTGTCGCACCAGCCCTGCGGGCTATTGAAGCTGAACGACTGCGGCCCGGGGGGCGGAAAGCCGACACCGCAGCGGCCGCACGCGAACTGGCTGGAAAAGGCGTGGGACTCGCCGTCGTCCTTCGACACGATGACCGAGCCGCCGCCGGTTTTCAGCGCGAGATCCACCGCTTCGGCCAGCCGGTGACGCGAACGGTCGTCGATCGTGAACCGGTCGACGACGACTTCGATGTCGTGCTTGAGCTTGCGATCCAGATGCAGCTCCGCGCCGAGTTCGACGATCGTGCCGTCCACCCGGGCACGCGTGAAACCCTGGCGAAGCAGATCTTCGAACAGGTCGTGATGTTCGCCCCGCTGGCCCCGGATCACCGGCGCCAGCAGCGTGACGAGCGAGTCGGGCGGTACGCGGTGCTCGATATGCCCCAGAATCTGCTCACGCGACTGGGCCTGCACTTCGTCGCCGCAATCGGGGCAGTGGCCTTTGCCGACCCGGGCGAACAGAACGCGCAGATAGTCGCTGATCTCGGTGATCGTGCCGACGGTCGACCGTGGATTGCGACCGGCCGTCTTCTGCTGGATCGCGATCGCGGGGCTCAAGCCTTCGATCTTGTCGACATCAGGCTTGGGCAACTGGCCCAGGAACTGGCGGGCATAGCTCGAAAGACTTTCGACGTAGCGTCTTTGCCCTTCGGCGAAGAGCGTGTCGAAGGCCAGCGAGCTTTTGCCCGAGCCGGAGACGCCCGTCATGCAGATCAGCCGCCCCTTCGGCAGTTCCACGGTGACGTCGCGCAGGTTGTGCTCACGTGCGCCACGAATGCGGATCGTCGGCCCTTCCGGCGGCGGGGTCAAAGGGGCCGATCGCACGAAGGGTTTCTCGACCCGTTCCGTCAGCGGCGGTTCGACGGGCAATTCCCGTTCGATCCCGGAGCCGGCTGTCGCCTGGTTTTTCGGTTCGGCCGATGTGGCCGACTTTTTCGTGGCGTTCGAGCTTTTCTTTCGTCCCACGTCAATCCTTCGCCATCTCGTGGAAAAGCGTTTTCAGGCTCGCGTAAGCCGCCCGATAGTGCGCGAACGCCGTGTCGTAAGTTCTCGCCAGGTCGCGGTTCGGGGCAATCCGCTCGACTTCTCGAATCGTCGCGTCGCAGGCTTCCGGCACGTTCGAGTAAACGCCCGTCCCGACCATCGCCAGAAGCCCCACCCCGAAGGCCGGCCCTTCGGCGGCGTTGATCGTGGCGACTTCGCTGCCGTAAATGTCCGCCTGCATCTGACGCCAGAAGCGGCTGCGTGCTCCGCCGCCGGACAGGCGAATCTGCTTCGGCTGCACGCCCGAGGCCCGCACCAGTTCGAGACTGTCACGCATTGCGAACGTGACGCCCTCCATCACGGCCCGGATGACGTGCGAGCGTTCGTGCCGCACGGTCAGGCCGATCCAGCCGCCTCTGGCATAAGGGTCGAAATGGGGCGTGCGTTCTCCCGTGAGATAGGGCAGGAAAACGAGGCCCTCACAGCCCGCGGCGGCTCGCTGGGCCTCTTCGGTCAGGATTTCGTAGGGATCGACACCCCGCCGCTGGGCTTCGGCCATTTCCAGCTGACCCAGGTGGTTCCGCAGCCACTGCATCGCACCGCCAGCCGATAGGACGACGCCCATCGTGTGCCACGCGCCTGCCACGGCGTGGCAACCTGCCTGAAGCTTGCCCGCGGGGCCGAAGTCAGGTGTGTCGGCATGGGCGAATACCACGCCGGAAGTGCCCAGAGTGGCCGAAACGATGCCCCCTCGCACGATTCCGTTGCCCACGGCCGATGCTGGCTGATCGCCCGCCCCGCCGACGATCGGCGTGCCGACCGCCAGGCCGCATTCGGCGGCACCCTTCGAACTGACCTCGGCAGAAATCACGTGGCTTTCGTAACAAGGGGGCAGAATCGATGCGTCCAGCCCCAGCTTGCCGACGAGTTCGTGGCTCCAGGCCCGGTTCTTCACGTCCAGCAGCAGCGTGCCCGAGGCGTCTGAAACTTCAGTCGCGTAAGTTCCGCTGAGCCTGTACCGGACATAATCCTTGGGCAGAAGCACCTGCCTGAGCCGCTGATAATTGTGCGGTTCGGCGTTACGCAGCCAGAGGATCTTGGGCGCAGTGAAGCCGGTGACGGCCGGATTCGCGACCATGCCCACCAGGGCGTCGTGGCCGCCGGCCAGCCGCGTAATCTCGGCACATTCGGCCACCGTGCGCTGGTCGTTCCAGAGCAGGGCGGGCCTCAGGACATTGCCCGATTCGTCGAGGAACACCGAGCCGTGCATCTGGCCGGAAAGGCCGACGCCGCCGATATCTTCCGGCTTCAGGCCGCCCCGGTGCAGCACGGCGCGAATCGTCTCGCACGTCGCCCGCCACCAGAGTTCCGGATCCTGTTCCGACCAGCCCGGCTGGGGGTGGGAACAGGGATACTCCGATGAGGCCGATGCCAGAATTCTGCCGGTTTCGTCGATCGCCAGGGTTTTCGTGCCCGACGTCCCGATGTCGATGCCTAATGCCACTGCCATGGTCGTCAGTCCCTGGTGTCCATGCCGATTTCGAAGCGTTCGCCACAGCGAAGGATAACGGGTCGAACCTCGTCCGGCAACTGCTTCGAGGCCTGCACGAATGCGCCGGGATCGACCGTGTTGAACGTGAACATATCATAATGATGCGGCACGAGAACGCGGGGGCCGAATTCCGAAGCCAGCGCGATGGCCTCACCGGCGTTCATGTTGCCGGATACGCCACGTGCAGGATCGCGCCCGTTGATCGGCAAAAACGCGATGTCGATCGACGGGCCGATTTCTTGCGCCATACCTGGCCAGACCATCGTGTCGCCGGAATGAAAGACTCGGATATCGCCCAGTTCGATCACGAAGCTCAGATAAAGATGCCGGCCCTGGTCGTCCGTGTCCAGATTTTCATGTGCCGCTTTCAGCCCCCGAATCCGCAAAAAAAATCTCGGGAAATCCCGGACGCAGCCGTGATCGATCCCTAGAATCCGATCGGCCGGTAACCCCATGCTCGCCGCATGTTCCGCCAGGGATGCCGGTACGACGAAAATGCACCCGGGCGAAGCCGCCGAGAGTACCGGCAGCGTGCCAGGATCCATGTGGTCAGAATGCTTGTGCGAGCACACGACGACATCGATGCATGCCAGCATGGACGGTTCGACCGGGCAGCGTGTCATGCGAATGTGCGGCTTGTTCGTCGCTGCGTATTTCTTCGTCAGCGACTCGCTCAGATACGGGTCGATCAGAATCGTCGCACCGGCCGAACGGATCAGGTAGCCGCTCTGGCCCAGCCACCAGACGGCGATCTCGCCGGGCAGGGGGATGGTCGATTCGATTTCTTCGACAAGTTCCGCGCCGCTGAGGACCGGTTCGATCATCATTCCAGACCTAGTTTTTCACGAACTTGTCGAGCCGCTGCGGCCAGATTCCGTGCCTTGCCGACGGCCACGTGTCGCGGGGTCTGCGAAAAGCCGCAGTCGGGCGTGATACTGAGCCGCCGGGGCGACACGCATTCGAGCGTTTTCTCGATCCGGGCGACGATCAGATCGACCGGCTCGACCCAGGTGTTCTTCACGTCGACGAGCCCCACGGCAACGTCGATCGACTCCGGAAGCTTCTTCAATAACTCGACTTCAGCCATCTCACGCGATGCGAATTCCAGGGCCAGCTGATCGACCGCCACGCGCTCGATCGCCGGGAAAAGCGGGGCGTAGCTGCGCCAGCCGACCGCCCGGGCACGGTAATTTCCGAAACACATGTGCATGCTGATGTAGGCCGGAACGCCTTCGACGGTGCGGCGGATGATGTCGAGAAAATACTCTGCCTGCTGCGGATGACAGGCGAAGCTCGGCTCGTCGAGCTGGATGAAGTCGACCCCGGCGGCGACCAGATCCAGCATCTCCTTGCGGACGATCGGCAAAAGGGCCTCGGCCACCGATTCGCGGTCGCGATAAACAGTTCCTCCGTCGATACATCCGGCGAGCGTGAACGGCCCCGGCACGGGCATCTTCGTGAACGCTGCCGGCGCGACCTGGCGAAACCGGTGCAGTTCCTCGACACAGCCCAGGCCCTTCGGGGCTGTGATCGGTTCGACGGCCACATACTTCGAACGCTGGTCGTGCCCGGGGGCACCCCAGAATCGCTGCTGATCCCGTATCTTCAGGCCTGAGAGGTGCTCGTAAAAGCCCAGATTGAAGTCCACACGCTGAACTTCGCCGTCGGTGACCCGGTCCAGGCCGGCATCGATCTGGTCTCGTACGACCGCTCCGACGGCGTCACGCACAGCTTCTTCCCGATCGGCCGGGCCGAAGGCTTCGGGATCGCGCCGAACTGCCTCAGCATATGCCAGATACCATCCGGGGATTGACCAGCTCCCGATGACGGTCGCTTCGATCGGGCGAATATCGGCGAATTTCCTGGCCATCGTTTCCGTCCGGTCATCGATTCAGCAGGGAGAAGAAATCGAAAAGGGCGGTTTCGGCAACCGCCCTTCTCAAAAATCAGTTTGACGAAGTCCGCACCGATCGGCAAGCGGCGATCACTCGCTTCTTGCGGCAACAGGATTCGAACCGGCTGGTCGAGCTTTCAGCTCGTCCTCAAGCGCCTTGGTTTCGACTTCGAGCGAAGCCGCCCGGGCCGTGAGCCGCTGAGACTCCTTGGCCTTCGCTTCTTTCGCGGTCGTGGCGGCCGTGCGAGCCGCCACTGCCTTGTCGAGTTCCGGCTTGAGAGCGTTGACCGGGCCAGTCGCAGCCGCGACCGCGGCCTTCGCGGCCGAGTCTGCCGTCGCGGCAGTCGTTTTCGCTTCGGTCGACTTCTTGAGCGCCTCAGCCAGTGGCGGCAGTTCCGCCTGAGCGGCTGCCACGGCACCCGGGGCAGCCGCGGCGGCGGCCTTCGCGGCAGCCAGGTTCGCCACGGCGGTTTCCGACTCCGTCAGCTTCTGGGCCTGAGCCGCTACGGTTGATGTCAGGGCTGTCGTCTGGGCGACGCTGCGGATGACGAGATCATTGAGCTGTGCCACGAGTTTGTCGGCCTCGGCCCGGTTCGGGGCTTTGGCAATCGCGGCGGTCAGTTCGCCGAGCTGCTGGTCGACCTTCTGCTTTTCCGCCGTGACGGCGCCGATGGCCGCACGCGCGGCATCCGCAGCCTGTTTCGAGGCGGCTTCCGCGGCGGTCGTGGCCGCCAGCGCGGCTTCAGCCGCCTTCTGGGCTTCGGCGGCTTTCGCGATTTTGGCGTTGACGGCGTTCACGTCGGCCTGGGCCTTGGCTTCGGCGGCCGTGGTGGCGGCCAGAGCGTCGGCAGCGGTTTTGGCGTCGGCCGTGGCTTTTGCCAGGGCCTGAGCCAGCGGTGCCATTTTGGCTTCCACGGCAGCCGTGGCGGCGGTCTGGTCGGCCAGAGCCTTTTCGGCGGCGGCCAGTTCCTTGCCTGTCGCGTCAACCCGGGCACGAACCTGAACGAGATCGGCCTTCACGGCAGGCAAGCGCTGGGTGACGGGCAGGGGGACGGCCGAGAAGGTCAGCAAGCGGGCACCGTCGTTGACGTCCCACTCGCGGATCTCGCCAAGGTAGTCGGATCCGATGACTTTGGTCGTATCGAACGTGACGGCCGCGGCCAGGGCCAGGTCGCCGAAAGCTTCGAAGTCACGCTGCTTGCCGCCGTTTCCGTCCCAGAGACGCGTCACCCGGTCGCGGCCAGTCGTCACGATCCGCCCGTCTTTGGTGAAAGTCACGCCCAGGGTGCCGCCACCGTGCGCGCCCCAGGTCTTGATCTGGTTGCCGTTTTCCATCTCCCAAAGCCGCACGGAGCCGTCTTCGGACGACGAAGCCAGCACGTTCGAATCGAGCCGCCAGGAAACGTCCGAAACCATTGCCGTGTGGCCGCGCAGGTCATAGAACTCGCGACCCGTCTGGCCTTCCCAGACGATCAGGCCGCCGTTGCGGTCGCCCGAAGCGAGCAGAACGCCGTCAGGGCTGAACTCCAGAGAGGTGACCCACTCGGTGTGCTTCTTCATTTCGAACTGTAGCTCGCCATCGGCCGTGGCGAACACCTTCACCATACGGGAGGGGCCGCCGATCGCGACGAGCGAATTGTCCGGACTGATGTCCGCCGCCAGGACGACGTCATATTCCTTACCCACTTCGAAGACGCGCTTGCCCGTCTTCACGTCCCAGCCCACAGCCAGGCCCGATTGTCCGCCCCGGCCGCCGCCGGCCAGCAGCAAGTCGCCATTACGGCTGAACTTGAGCGAATGGACGAACCCTTCCGGGAAGGGGAAAACGGCCATCAGGCGGCCCTGATCGGCGTGATACAGGAGAACCTGTTTGTGACCTCCGATGGCGATCAGCGGGGCCCAGGGGCTTGTCGCCACGGCCGTGATGGCCGTCGAACGGTTGGCCAGGATTACGGGTTCCGTCGAAAGGCCGGGGCCAGGCAACGCCGGCTCGCCGGAAGGCTTGCCGACCGAATTCGGGTCGAGCTTGAATTCGAACTTCGGCTTGGCCTTCATCGCCACCTTGCTGCCTGAATTTTCCAGGGCACCGCTTTCGATCCACTTGCGGATCGTCGCGATCTCCTCTTCAGGGATCTTCGGGCTGTTCGGCGGCATCTTGGGCTCGTCGGTCTGCATCACCAGGCCGAGGAGCGTCGAGCTGTCAGGGTCGCCAGGCTCGATCACCGCGCCGGACGAACCGCCCGCGATCGTCGTCGCGAACGATTCGAGATTCAGCCCGCCCTTCTGCTTATCAGCATTGTGGCAGGAGTTGCAGCGATTTCGGAAAATCGCCTGAACCTGTTCCTGGTAAGTGACTTTCGCCGAGGCGGCGTCCTGTCCCGTGGCCGTGACCGCAACGAGCGTCGCGGCGACCAGCGCCATCACGCCCAGCCGGCCTGCAAGTCGGGATAATCCGGAAGTTCTCGAGGTCATAGGTGTCGTCCGAAAGACTCGATAGGTGTGAATGCGGCGTAAGCCGGGGCTTCGCTGAAGCTTAGCCCCGGAATCGGCGTCGTCAATGATTGAACAGAAATTCACGGCTGTTGAGCAACGCCCAGAACAGGTCTTCCGTCGCCTGCTTCGGATCGGCCTTCGGGTCGATCGAGCTTTTCACCTTCTCGACCTCTTCCGCCGTCGGCCGTCGGGCCAGGCATCGCAGATAGAGCTGAACGATCCGGTCCTCGATCTTCGGATGCTCGGTCATCATTTTGTCGATGACGCCGCCGGCCTTGATCTTCTGGTTGACCGTGTCGCCGTTGAGCAGGTGCAGGGCCTGCGAAAGGGTCGGCTCCATCTTCACTTCGCACGAGCAGGGGGTCTCGCGGGTGGCGCGGCCGAATGTCGTGAGGAAGTAGTTGCTGAATCCGCCGTCGGCGATCTGCACCGCCCGGCTGCCCAGCGGCAGACCGTTGAATTTGTCCTTGGTGTCGGTCACGACCGAGATCGTGTCCAGCAGCGACTCAGCCTGAATCCGCCGCAAGTTCGCATGGGCGAAGTTCTTCTCGTCGGACTGGTTCGACTCGTTGCGCTGTGTCGACCGCTGATACGTCCGCGAATTGCAGATGTCCCGAACCAGCTTTCTCAGGTCGTATTTGCTTTCCGTGAACCGCTTGGCGAGTTCGTCGAGCAGCTCGGGGTTCGTCGCCGGGTTCGACACGCGGAAGTCGTCGACCGGGTCAACGATGCCCAGGCCGAAGAAGTGCGCCCAGACTCGATTCACGAAGCTCTTGGCGAAGAAAGGGTTACGTGGGCTGGCGAGCCATTCGGCCAGAACCGCGCGACGATCCTTGCCGGCGGTGTTCGGGGCTTCGTCACCCAGGAATTTGGGTGGCATCACACGGCCGCCGACCGGGTGGTTGGTTTCGCCGCCACCGGAGTTGAAGATCACGGTTTCGCGGTAATCGTCAGTGCCCTTGCGGCCGATCTGGCTGAAAAAGGCCATGAAGCCGTAGTAGTCGTCCTGAGTCCAGCGGTCGAACGGGTGGTTGTGGCACTGGGCGCACTGAATACGCATGCCCATAAAGACCTGGGCGACGCTTTCGGTCAGAACGAGCTGGTCGGTCGTCTGCTGATAGAAATTGGTCGGCGGGTTCTTGAACGTGCCGCCGCTGGCCCCCAGAAGCTCACGCACCATTTCGTCCATGGGCGTGTTTTTGGAAATCCTGTCCATCAGCCAGTTGTAGTACAGGAACATCGACTTGTAGCTGACCTGCAGGCTCGATCGAATCTGCAGCAGTTCGGCCCACTTGTTCACCCACAGCTCGGTGAATTCCTTGCGGCCGAGCAGCTCGTCGATCACGGCCGCCCGCTTGTTCGCGTCCTTCGAATCGAGGAAGGCCGTCGTCTCCTTCACCGTCGGCGGCACGCCGATGATGTCCAGATAGACCCGCCGGACGAACGTCTCGTCGTCGCACACCGTCGAAGGGGAAATCCGCAGCTTCTTGAGCTTGTTGGCCACGAGCTTGTCGACGTAGTTAGCTTCCTGCTCGGCCGGGTAATCGAACTTCAGCCCCTTCGGCAGCACAAGGATCTGCGAGCCGACAGTGAACGTCTCGAACCTGGCCATGACGAACGCCTCGCCACGGTCGCCGGCCGTGATCACGCCATTGGGATCGACGGCGGCCGAGGTGTCGTTGTTCGTCAGGAACACGGCCAGTGAAGTGACGTCACGATCCGTACCGTCGGAATACTTCGCCAGAACCGTCAGCCGCTGCTTCGTCCCCGGGCCGTCCATCACCGCCTGCTGGGGCGCGATCTGAACGTCCACCAGCTTCGGCAGTTTCGCGACGTCGTCGTTCGGCGATCCGGAGGCCACCCAGCTGACCAGTGTTTGATACATCTCGGTGCCGGGCTCGACACGCTTGCCGCCTGTGTGCTGAACCGCTCCGACCGCTTTTTCCACGAGGGTCGATTCGGCGGGTGCAGACTGATTCAGCCGCCGGCCGGGCATCTCACGCGTGATACGGTGGTAGTCGCCTTCCGGGTCGAACCCGAAGAGGCTCAGCCGGAAGCCGTCCTTGCCGCGGGCCGCGCCGTGGCAACTGCCGGTGTTGCAGTTGGCCTTCATGAAGACAGGCATGACGTCCATTCGGAACGAGATCGGCAGCGCCTTGCCGGCACCGACAACCTTCACGGGCAGCTTATGAGACTGGCCGCCGAATTCGATCGTCAGTTCGGTGTCGCCGTCAGCGACGGGCCAGACCACCGACTTGTCGAACTTCGCGAGCGCAGCGTTGGCGAATGTCAGCTTCGCTTTGTCGGTGACGTCTTCGGTCAGACCGTTGGCGTAAGTCGCCTGAATCGTGAGCGATTGTCTGTCCTTCGCGTCCGAAAGATGGATCGCGGGCGGGAAGACGTTCAGCTTTTCCAGCTTCGGCTCTTCGCCGCGGGCCGATTGCAGGTCCGCGACCAGGCACAGGCCTGAAAGGGCTAGCCCGAGCGTACGGCCAATCGAACTGACGAACATAAGGGTCCGGCTCCGGATTGTCATTCTCGTCTCACATACGTGCATCGGTCGAATCGTGGCTATCATCGGCTGCCTCCCGTCTTCGCGGCCGGGGCGGCCGCCGCAGGTGCGGCCGCGGGGGCGGGAGCAGGGGCGACATCGGCTTTCGCGGCAGCGGCCGCGCGTTCTTTGGCATCGAGCCGCAGTTTTTCGAGCCGTGAAAGAGGTTTCGGAGGTGCCGCCGCCGGGGCCTGAGCCACCGGCATCGGCATGGGCATCGGAGCCGCGGCTGCCGGATTCTTGGGCGGAATCGGCACGTCGATCCGGATCTCGCCGGAACCGAGGTTATGCACGACCGGTTCGCCGTTTTCGGTGATCACCACCTGGCAAAACAGGTTCTTGTGACTGCCGGCGGGCGAGGCCGCGTCGGTCTTCACATCGAAGATCATCTCGGGCGTATCCTTCGTCAGCTTCATCGGGGCGGCCGTCACCTTGTTCGGCAGGCCGACCAGCGTGACCGTCGCATCACCGGCCCAGTCGATGGCTTTCGTCGCCTTCACAGCGAAGGGCACCGACTTGCCTTGCTCCACGGATGCCGCCTGAAACGCCAGATTCACGTATGGAGGGCTGATCTTCAGGTCGAAAAGCTGACTGCTGACCATCATCGGGCCCGTGGCCGTGTTCGCCACGCCGTTGACGACGAGCTTCCACGTGCGAACTTCGGCACCACCGTTGGCGTTCATCGGAATGAGGGCCTCATTCTGGCCTTCCGGAATCGAAACGCCGCCGGATGCCCCGATGCCCGGCGGCAGCCAGGGGAACGTCACGGCGATCGGGGCCTTGAAGCCTTCCTTGCGTTTGGCGACGACTTTGAGGTTCATCGATCCGTTGTGCACCAGCGGCACTTTGGGCTGAACCACTTCGATTTCGTAAGGGGCTTCGTCCGTCACGGCCACGACCATGCGTTCGACCGTGCGCGACCAGAAGTTCACCAGGTTCTGGCCATGCACCATGACGGTCATGTGATTGAACCGCTGATCGGCCAGCTTGACGTTCGGGTCGACCGGCGCGCCGGTGAACCTGGCCAGCGTCGCCGCATTGGCCGCGGCCTTGTCGGCCTTGAACAGAACGGGCACGACGCCCTGGCTGGCGGGCATGACGTCCGCCTCGACCGTGACGCCGGCGGGCAGGTTTTCAGGCGCGACTTTCATGTCGCCACCCCAGTTTTCGCGTGAGGCATAAACCAGCATCGCCTGCCGCCCGCCTTTCGGTACGGCCACGGCCACGTTGCCTGTGCCCCGGGGCAGTTCCTCGCTCTGGAGATTCAGCCCCAGCCGGGCTTCCACAGGCGTGAGTTCGATGCGATAGAAATATTCCTTGCCGCCCTTGCCCAGGTGGTCGACGATCCAGACGACATAGTCGGCATCTTCGGGGGCCGTGAAGCGGAAGCCGGCGTCGGGGCCCGCGGCGTCGTCATTGCCCACAAGCGCGCCGCCACCCTTCTTGCCGATATAAAGCACAGGGTCCAGCGGCGAACGGATGCGGCGGGCATAAGCCGTCACGTCGTACGTCTCGCCCTTCTTGGCCGGGAAGACGTAATGGTCGACGTCACCAGGCTTTTCGATCACGCCGTTCAGCGCCAGAGGGGCCGCGAACTTCGTGGCCTGATCATGATTCTCGTTCGGCTCGGCTTCGACCACATTGCCCCAGCGGCTCAAACGGAAGATGTTCGGGTGGGGCGACTGGCCGGCCGCGTCGCTGGCGAAGACTCCGAACGTCTCCGACCAAGCCGCGGGCAACTGAACTTCTTTGGTGATTGGGCCTTTGGGATCGCCGACCCAGGTGACGTTCACCTTATCGCCGATCTTGCCGCCGGAGGGCAGGATCGTTGCCGCCCGGGGGAAATCGCCCAGGTGAACGCGATACAGGCAACCGCCGTTGCCGGCATAGGCCGACTCGCGAACGGCCAGCGTGTATTTGCCGTCCTCAGGCAGGATGACGTTCACGAAGCCGTCCTGCCAGACCAGGGCCGAATCGTCGCTGGTGGCGAGTTCGAAACGCTTGGCGTCGAGAATGGCGACGTAGGGATCGAAGTGCGTGATTCCCAGACGGATGCCTTCCACTTCGGCCGTCACTCGCTGGCCTTTTTTGCCCTCGAAGACGAAATAATCGATGTCCTCGTTCTCCGCAACGCCGTTGATGACCGTGCCGAGGTTCACCGGCTGCGGGGCCGCGAAGTCGTTGTTCGGCTCTTTTTCCGTCACCTCGGGCAACAGGCCGACCGCGAAGCTGCGAAGCTCGCTCACGCCCGTGGCCGTACGCAGACGCAGGTCATAAATGCCCGTCGTTGCATCGGCCGCGATCGCGAACGTCGCCTTCACATGATTGTCGTTGACTTTTTCGAGCTTCTTCACGGCGATGCCGGGCTGGAAGAAGACGACTTCCTGCGCGTCGCCCAGTCTGGCGCCCGTCAGATCCACGACCACCTCCGTGCCCCGCTGTCCGCCGGTCGGCCGGAGGGCGGAGAGTGCGGGCGAAGCGGCCTGAATCTCAACCGCGGTCAGCCAGCACACGGCGATCGTCAGAGCGAGACTTCGCGTCAGGCAGGCCAATTTTGTCGATATGCCGGGAATTTGTTTCATGATGAGTATCTTCGAGGAGGTAACGGTGTTCGAAATTGCCGGCTACGGGGCATTGTTGAGTTGCGAGATGAGTCGCATGAAGCGGATCGTGCTCTTTGCGAGTCATCGATCGGCGAGTGCCGGCGGCGGGGTTCGTTCCGGAACGCACAATGGTCCGGAACCCGCGTATGAAGCAGGTCCGGACCATCGAAGTGTCGAATCTCAGACGAGCAGCTCTTTGCGCACTTTGCCGCCGTCGACGATTTCGATCGGGCGGTTGCCGGGAGCCATCAGTTCCTTGTCGGCCACGATGCCGAGAGCGTGATAGATCGTCGTGGCCAGATCTTCCGGACCGATCGGGTCCCGTTCCGGCTCGGTGGCCGTCGAGTCGGATGCGCCGAAGACCGCGCCACGTTTTACGCCGCCGCCGGCCAGGGCGACCGAGAAGACTTTCGGCCAGTGGTCACGGCCGGCGTCCTTGTTGATCTTCGGCGTACGGCCGAATTCGGAAGAGACCATCACGAGCGTCTTGTTCAGAAGCCCCGTGCGTTCGAGGTCCCGGATCAGGGTCGAATAGGCCTGGTCGAAGGCAGGCATCAGGTTACGCATGCCGCCGGCGATACCGGTGTGCATGTCCCAGCCGCCATAGGAAAGCGTCACGAACCGCACGCCTGCCTGCACGAGCCGGCGGGCCATGAGCATCCGCTGACCGGCTTCGTTACGGCCGTATTCGTCCCGCACCGCGGCCGGTTCGGCGTTGATGTCGAACGCTTCACGCGCCGCCTTGGAGGAAATCAGGCTGTAGGCACGGTCGTAGAACGTGTCCATCGCCTTGAGATTGTCGGCCTTTTCCTTCTTCGCGAAGTGGTCGTTGACCGCTTCCAGAATCGTCCGGCGCGAGTTGAACTTTTTCTCGTCCACGCCGGCGGGCAAATCGAGATCCTGAACCCGGAAGCTGGCCGAAGCCGGGTCCGCACCCAGCGAGAACGGCGAGAACGAGCTGGAGAGATAGCCCGTGCCGGCGAAGTTCGTCGGCATGTTCGGAATGCAGACGTAAGGAGGCAGATTGTTGCGGGGGCCATATTCATGGCTCACGATCGATCCCATGCTCGGATAGACCAGAGCCGGGCTGGGGCGATAACCCGTGAACATATTGTGCGTGCCACGCTCGTGGGCGGCTTCGCCGTGGGTCATGCTCCGGATGATCGTCATCTTGTCGGCGATCTGGGCGGTTTTCGGCAGCGTTTCGCTGAACTTTTCGCCTTCGATCTTCGTATCGATCGAACCCAGTTCACCCCTGTACTCGATGGGAGCGAAGGGTTTCGGGTCGAAAGTCTCCTGGTGGGCAATGCCCCCGGGCAGGAAGATGTGGATGACCGATTCGGCCGTGGCCGGAATCTTTTCGTAGTTCTTAAGGTCCGCGCGGGCTTTGAGTTTGAGGAAGTCCCCAAGCGTAAGCCCCAGTCCGCCCAAGGCTCCGACGGTCAGAAAATTCCGACGATGAAGCCGCAGGATGGAATCGCCTCGCATAGATCCGAAACTCCGAAAGGTCTGAGCGTCGTGACGTCGATCCCTGCCATATCGTACGAGCTCTCGAATAGTCATGCCGCCGGGATACGGGGGCCGGTCTCGCCAGCCACGAACAGTCCAATGAACTGTAGGAGGCCATGGATTCCGGAGTCAATCTCCCCGGCGACGGTTCCGTATCTTGTTTAACATTGCGGCGGGTGGTTTGTCAAGATACCAGTGTCAATCGCTTGCCGGAAAGTATGTTGGGGAATCGGTTCGTACTGTGTCGAACGACCGGCCGAAGTCGAGCTATCGGGCAAGTCGGCCGGCGGAATCCCGTCGGGAATCGTGCGGGGAAATTCGCGGAACGATGAACCGTCCGTTCGAGTTCGCCGTTTTTTCCGTTGCCGAAAACGGCCCCTTGTGTTAGGAATGGTGATCCGAAAATCCGTGCAGCGCGGAAGCCGGTGGGAGATCGATCCCGGTCGGGATTGCCGAAAGCAGGCATTGTCGACGAGGTGGTCACTGGGGCTCGCCCGGTTCGCTGCGGCGAATGACGAAATCGTGGATTCAAGAGGTTGATTCATGGCGGACGGCGCGCCCGAGGGACAAGGCCCGGATCTCAAGAAGCTGCACAGGCTGATCAAACTGATGCATCGCTATGGACTTACGGCGATGGATCTGGGTGAGGGCCCCGACAAGATCCGGCTCCGTCGCGGGCCGATCTCTTCGGCCTCCGCGGCTCCGCCCATCGCGGAGTTCGTCCATGCGCCCGCCGTGCCGGTTCAGCCGGCAGCGTCGGCCGCCGCCAAGCCCGCGGCCGAGGCGGAAAGCCAGTACATCCGCAGCCCCATGGTCGGCACCTTTTACACTTCGAGTTCGCCGGACGCGCCCACGTTCGTCTCCGTCGGCTCGAACATCCGCAAGGAATCGACCGTCTGCATCATCGAGGCGATGAAAGTCTTTACCGAGATTCCGGCCGGCGTTTCCGGCACGATCGCCGAAGTGATGGTCAAGAACGGCCAGGCCGTCGAGTTCGGTCAGCCCTTGTTCCGGCTCGCTTGACCGGAGAACATCGGTAACCCGGGACTTCGCCTCCCGAACTTCACCTCGAACGGAAACCGCCGCATGTTCCAGAGGATTCTCATCGCCAATCGTGGCGAGATCGCCCTGCGTGTCATCCGCGCCTGCAGGGAATTAGGCGTCACTTCGGTCGTCGTCTTTTCCGAGGCCGACCGGGGGGCCAGTTACCTTGAAGAAGCCGACCGGGCCATCTGCATCGGTCCTGGCCCCAGCGCCGAAAGTTATCTGAACATTCCGCGTATCATCGCGGCGGCGGAAGTGGCCGATGTCCAGGCGATTCACCCTGGTTATGGGTTCCTCAGCGAGAATCCCGAATTCGCCGAAATCTGCAGGAGCTGCGGCTTCGAGTTCATCGGCCCCTCGCACGAAGCCATTCGCCGCATGGGGCTGAAGACCGAAGCCAAGATCGTAGCGACCAAGGCGAAAGTGCCCTGCGTGCCAGGTTCGGACGGCCCCGTCGATTCCGAAACCGAAGCTCAGGCTCTCGCGGTGAAGATCGGCTTCCCCGTTTTGATCAAAGCCGCGGCTGGCGGTGGCGGCAAGGGCATGCGTGTCGTGCGTGATGCCGAAGGCTTTCTCGCAGCCTATCGCACCGCCCGGGCCGAAGCTGAAGCCGCGTTCCGGAACCCCAGCGTGTACCTGGAACGGTATCTCGACAACCCCCGCCACATCGAAGTGCAGCTCCTGGCTGACCAGCACGGGCACGTCGTCCACTGCTGGGAACGGGATTGCACCGTGCAGCGGCGGCACCAGAAGCTCGTCGAAGAGTCGCCGAGCCCGGTCGTGCCTGAAGCTGTCCGCACGAAAATCTGCGAATCGGCCGTTCGGCTCGCCAAGACGGTCAATTACCACAACGCCGGCACATGCGAGTTTCTCTACGACCCGGCGACGCAGGAATTCTTCTTCATCGAAGTCAATGCCCGGATTCAGGTCGAACACCCGGTGACCGAACTCGTCACGGGCCTGGACCTGATCAAGTGGCAGATCCGGATCGCGGCCGGCGAAAAGCTGACGCTCAAGCAGTCCGAGATCAAGCGGCATGGTCATGCCATCGAATGCCGGATCAATTGCGAAGACCCTGGCGCCAACTTCCGGCCATCGCCGGGCACCGTCAGCCGACTGGTCGTCCCCGGTGGCCCCGGAGTGCGTTGGGACAGTCATGTCGTTGCGGGCTACAGAGTTCCGACGAATTACGATTCCATGGTCGGCAAGCTGCTCGTGCATGCTGACACCCGCGAAGAAGCGATCCGCCGGATGAGCCGCGCCCTGCGGGAACTCAAGCTGGACGGAATCGCCACGACGATTCCGTTCCACCAGTTGCTGATGCAGGACGAGCAGTTCCGGTCCGGCGCATACGATACGACCTGGCTGGAGCGGGATTTCATGCCCCGGAATCGGGACCGCCTCGGGTCTTGACGCTCCGGTCGCGGCCCATTTGCCGGAATTGACGATTTGCCCGGCCGGAACCTGAGGGTCAAGCCGGGCGATTGTGCTGGCAAATCGGTGCGGAATCGGTTATTTTCTGCCCTTGTGACTTCGTCGGCGCGAGCCTCGCGGCCCTGCGGCGCATGGAGTCCGCAACATCTTGCCTCGTTTCTTGACTCAGGAGCACGGGAAAGTCCATGAAGGTCGGATTGCTCACTGGCGGCGGCGATTGCCCAGGTCTCAACGCGGTCATTCGTGCCGTCGTTCAACAAGTCACCAATGCCGGGGGAGAATGCGTCGGCTTTCTCGAAGGTTGGCGGGGGATCATCAAAGGCAATACCCGGCCCCTGCATGTGCGTGAGACGGACGAAATCATCGGTCTCGGCGGCACGATCCTCGGATCTTCGCGGACCAACCCGTTCAAGAACCCGGATACCGACGTTCCGGCCGTTCAAAAGACGTTTCGGGATCAGGGCCTGGACGCTCTCGTGGCCATCGGCGGCGACGACACTCTGGGCGTCGCTTATCGTCTGAACGAAGAATACGGCATGCCCACCATCGGCGTGCCCAAGACGATCGACAATGACCTTTCCGTAACCGACTTCACCTTCGGCTTCGACACGGCGATCAACATCGTCGTCGACTCCGTCGAAAAGCTGCGGACGACGACGGCCAGCCACCGCCGGATCATGGTCGTCGAGACCATGGGCCGTCACGCGGGCTGGATCGCCTGTTTCTCAGGCATCGCCGTCGGGGCCGACTACATCATGGTCCCCGAAGTGCCCGTCGACATCGACCACTGCTGCGAGGTGATCAAGAAGCGCCTGGACGACGGCAAGAACTATGCCATCGTCGTCGTTTCCGAAGGCGCTAAAATGCCGAACCGGAAAGAAATTACGACTTCGGCGGAAACCGACGCCTTCGGCCACGTCCGCCTGGGCGGCATCGGCCAGGTGGTCGCCGAGATGATCGAAGAACGCCTGAAGCGCGAAACCCGCAGCGTCACGCTCGGTCACATTCAGCGCGGCGGTCCGCCCAGCGCCTATGACCGCGTTCTCGCGACGCGTCTTGGTCTCGCGGCCGGCGATCTGGTCCTCAAAAAGCGGTTCGGTACGATGGTCGCCCTCTCCGGCACCAAGATCATCGAAACGACCCTTAAGGCCGGTGTGGCAGCGTCGAAGACACTCGACCTGACTTACTACGCTGAGGCTTCCGCCTTTTTCAAGTGACCTTTCCCCGGTGACTTGGACGATCTACAATACCCTCGGCGGCGGGAGCGTTTCCGCCGCCGAGTTTTCGTATCCGTTCCGAGCGATCCATCCACGAATGAAACCCGGCTGGCTCGATCTAACCGAAACCCAACGGCTCGAATGGCTTAAGGCCGCCGGTCACCCGCCATTCCGGGCCGGGCAGATCATGCGCTGGATCATGGAAGGCCGGGCCGATACGTTCGAACGGATGACCGACCTTCCGAAGGCTCTGAGAGAGCGACTTGCCGCAGAATTCGAAGTCTTCACGCTGAAGGTGGCCGAACGCCGGGACTCGTCCGACGGTACCCGCAAGCTGGTCCTGGATGACGGGCAGGGGGGGCGGCTCGAATGCGTCCTGATGCCCGACGACCAACGCGTCTCCGTCTGCATCAGTTCGCAAATCGGCTGCGGCATGGGTTGCGTCTTCTGCGCCAGCACCCTCGGCGGGCTGAAACGGAACCTGACCTCCAGCGAAATTGTGCAGCAGGTGCTGACCTTACGTAATCTTCTGCCGCCTGACCGTACGGTGTCGCACATCGTCGTGATGGGCATGGGCGAAAGTCTGGCGAATCTGGACAATCTGATCCCGGCACTGGACTGGATCTGTTCTCCCGCCGGGCTCGGCATCAGCCAGCGCAGGGTGACCATTTCGACCGTCGGACTACCCGATAAAATCCGCAAGCTCGCGGCCATGGACCGTCAATATCCGCTGGCGATTTCGCTGCACGCGGCCAGGCCCGAATTGCGCGACGAGCTCATCCCGATCAATCAGAGGGTCGGTCTGGACGCCGTCATGCAGGCGGCCGACGAATACTTCGAAACCACAGGCAGGCAGATCACTTACGAATACATTCTGCTGGGCGGCGTGAATGACCGCGACGTCGACGCCCTGGCGCTGGCCCGGCTGCTCTCGGGTCGAAAAGCGCACGTGAACCTGATACCTTACAACCCTGTCAACGAGCTGGCCTGGAAAGCCCCCTCGACCACCGACGTGCTCGCGTTTCGGGACAGGCTCACGGAGATGGGCACGAGCGTGACGATTCGCAAGCGGCGTGGCCGCGACATCGATGCCGCCTGTGGTCAGCTTCGTCGCGAACTGGACCGCCGCACTCCCAACATTGTCCATTGAACCGGGCTGGCGTCCGATTGGGGCGAACGATGAGCCGGGGTGGACTCAGTCGAAGCCGGATTCAGGCCGATCGGATCGAAGCCGAAGTCATGGCCGCGGTCGCCGCTGACGTACCGGGCGCTTTCGAACAGCTCGTAGGTCTATATCAGAAACGTGTCTTTCACGTCATGACGCAACTGGTCGGCAGTTCACAGGAAGCCGAGGATCTGACTCAGGAGCTTTTCCTCAAGGTTTTCCGGGCCCGCCAGTCGTATCGGATCGATGCCCGCGTTTCGACGTGGCTGTTCGCCATCGCGCATAACCTGGCGATGAACCACCTGCGCACGCGGATTCGAAGCCGTGTCCGGCCCGCCCCGGGGATTCAGGGCGATACGGGGGATTTTGCCGGGGGGTTCGCGACACAAGTCACCTCGCGCGAAGGCACGCCCTCGGCCCGCATGCGCAAGCTCGAACTTGCGGAGGTTGTCCAGCAGGCGCTTGGGCGGCTCGGCGAAGATCAGCGCATGGCCATACTTCTCAACAAGTTCGAGGAAATGTCCTATGCCGAGATCGCCGCGGTGATGGGACGCTCGGAATCGGCCGTAAAATCCTTGCTGACGCGAGCCCGCGAGAATCTCAAGGCACAACTCGAATCCTACGCCCGCTTCGGCGATCACGGCGCGATTGCGCAATCGGGCCCGGAACCTGGCGGAGCGGGCGATTGAAGCCATGTCGATCTCAAGCCATTTCGCACTCGGGCCCTGGTTAAGCAGGCTCGAAAACTGGCTCACGAGCATAGGCGAAACGATCGCACCCAGCATATGCATCGGCTGCGGCGGCTTCGCCAGCCGTGGTTGGGTGTGCGAGCCGTGTTTCGGGACCTGCCGGCTCTGGGACGACGACTGGTGCGCGAGCTGCGCGATCCCGGCCGACCATGGCCACGCACGATTCTGCAGTTCGATCTTGAAGCATAAGCCCCGCCCCAAAGCCGCCGTGACGAAGTGGAACGACTTCCGGGCCCTGGGCGTTTATGACGGTCTGCTTCGTAGCGCATGCCTGGCGGCCAAAAAGGCCGACGGTGTCTGGGTCGCCCGGTCTCTCGCTCGCGAATGGTGGCTTCGTCATTCCTCGTGGGCATCGAGCCTCGGACGCTGCGTGATCGTGCCGATCCCGCGTCATTGGTCGAGACGCCTGATCGAAGGGCACGATCCGGCCCATGCCTTCGCCGCGGCACTTCGGACGATCTGGACCGAAAGCCTGGGCGCTTCCTCAGTTCGGCTCATTCCGCTTTTGAAGCGTACGCGAGCCACGCCACGACTTGCGGGGCTCGACCCCGCCGAACGGGCTCGGGTCGTCAATCGGCTGTTCGTCGCGAAAACGCCGCGTCGCTTCGGAATTCAGGATGACGACCGCTTCGTCCTGGTGGACGATATTTGTACGACAGGTGCCACCGCGATTGCGGCAGTACAGGCTTGCCGGGACGCAGGTCTGAGGAATCTGGAACTTGCCGTGATCGCACGAACGCTGGAGGGATTGGGATGACGCAGGAAAATTCGGCCAGCACAGCCGGCCGGAACTCTACGACGGTACGCATCGGAACCCGGTCCAGCCCGCTGGCGCTCTGGCAGGCGGAGCACGTGCGAGGCCTGCTCGAAGCCGCACATCCTGGCATCAGGATCGAACTTGTCCGGATTTCGACCGCCGGCGACCGGGATCGCAATTCGCCCCTGGCCGCAGTCGGCGGGATGGGCCTCTTCACCAAGGAAATTCAGCGGGCCCTGCTGGACGAACAGGTCGATATCGCCGTCCACAGCCTGAAGGACCTGCCCACCGCCGCGCCGAAGGAGCTGACTCTCGGCGCGATTCCGCCGCGCGAACTCGCGTTCGACTCGCTGATCTCACCCAAATTCCGCACTCTGGCAGCCTTGCCGCAAGGGGCCCGGGTCGGGACCAGCTCACTGCGGCGCAAGGCCCAGCTTCTGAACATTCGCCCGGATCTGGCCGTCGAACCGATTCGCGGCAATGTCGAAACGCGCCTGAACCGGGCTTCCTACCCGGATATCGCCGCCGTAATCCTGGCTCAGGCGGGGCTCACGAGGCTCGGGCTCATCGGCCATGAGACCGAAGCACTCGTTCCGCCAGTCTTTCTGCCGGCCGTCGGCCAGGGTGCTCTCGGGATCGAATGCCGTGTCGCTGACGAACGCACACTCCACTGGCTTGCCCCGCTCAACGACCCTGTGACCCGTGCGGCCGTGCTCGCAGAACGCCATCTGCTACGGCTTCTCGAAGGGGGATGCATGATTCCGCTCTCCGCCTGGGGCCGTAGCGAGGCAAGCGGCACATTACGACTGACCGGCCGGGTTTTCTCGCCGGATGGTGACCGAATGGTCGAAGCCGAAGCCGAATCGGGCCTTGAGGATCCGGAAAAGCTCGGAGTGGCCGTGGCCGAGTTGCTCTTGAAGGCAGGGGCGGCCGAACTCTTGCGCATGAGTCCTACAGGCGGACGAATCGGAACCGTCGAAGGCGAACCTGGCCCAAGGCCGACGTACTGACCTGCCGATGAATGGGTGGGGAACCGGCCGCCGAGCGCAATCGGGGGGATCGGCCGGTTCGCGTGTGTCTCCACAGGACCGGCAAGAAGCCTATGTCAGCCACAAGCCAATTGCGGGCCGGGAGCGAATCGCTGCGTTGGACGCCGGCCTGGGTGCTCGTGATCTCGGTTCTGACCCCGGCATCGGCCTGGGCTCTGCACACGGTCACGCCGGATCTCGTCGCCTGGTACCTGGGTGTCATGGGTTGGCTGATCCTTACGCCAGATAAAGGTTTACGTTTTAAGATCGCTCAAGCTCAAGCGGATGCCAAAGCCCAGCAGCGGAACGAAACGCCGGCTTCGACCGATCTTGCCACCACATCTGCAATCGCACGGCCCGAATCGGCGGACACCGGCAATACTGCAGATTCCGCAAATTCTGACGCTTCGTCGGCGAAGGCCAAGAAGCCGCGCACCCGTGCCCGGAAGCCGAAAGCGATGACGCTTGCCGAAGTGAAGGCACTGACGAGCAATGCCGACCGGGCCGTCGTCTGGTCGCAGGTTGGCCCCGGCAAGTTCGTCCGCCAGCCGGGCGATGACGCATCCGACCCGAACGCGGAAGGCGAGGATTCGGCTGCCGGCCATTCCCATTCTTCCGGGCAAGTGATCGAAGCGGTCGCCCGTGGCAGCACAATACTGGATCAGGACGATCAGGATTCCGACGAAGACGGCATGCGCGATGCTGGATGACATGGCTGCGAAGGCTTCGCTTTTCCGGGCACGCACGATCGATCGCCTGAAATCGGACAAGTCGCGATGCTGGCACGGCCGATGTCCGGTTCGTCGACCTTCTCCCTGACTTTCGGCTCGCGTATAGTGAACATGATTGTCCATATGCGGAAATCGGTTCGCATCTTCGAACGGCCTGCCGAGACGACATGACTTCGCGCGAGATCGCCGAAAATTGCCTGTTCTGGAAAGACGTACGGGAAAACCGTCTGCTTTCCGACGATCAGCTCGCCCGGTGCCTGGCGAACGTACCGGAAGACAAGCGCGAACCTGAGAAAATCGACAACCGGCTGGCCCGTGTCGCGATCCATCAGGGCTACCTCACACTCTGGCAGGCTCAAAGAATCCTGACCCGGCGTGCCGCAACGCTCCGGATCGACAAGTATCTGCTCACCGATGCGCTCGGGCAGGGTGGGATGGGCCGCGTGTTTCTGGCCCGGGACACCCGGCTGCAACGTCAAGTGGCATTGAAGGTTCTGAATCCGGACAAGATGAACCACGAGCGCTCGCTCGCCCGTTTTCAGCGTGAAGCGCTCGTCGGTGGCCAGCTTCAGCACGAAAATCTGGTCCGGGTTTACGACGTCGGGGTGCACCAGAATTCGCCTTTTCTGGTGATGGAATACATCGAAGGACCGACCGTCGCGGAATTGATCACGCGGCAGGGGCGGCTGGAAATACCGGTCGCCGCACGAATCGGCCGCGACGTCTCTCTGGGCTTGCATCATCTTGCCGAAAAGCGGCTCGTTCACCGCGACGTCAACCCGCGGAACATCCTGATCGACAAGGAAGGCCGGGCCAAACTGACGGACCTGGGCCTGGCGATTTTCGAAGAGCAGCTCTCCCAGGTCACCACGGAAGGCTCCACCGTCGGCACCTTCGACTATATTTCGCCGGAACAGGCCCGGCATTCCCGCGGTGTCGACATCCGCAGCGATCTTTATTCGCTCGGTTGTTCGCTTTATCACATGATCGCCGGACACCCGCCCTTTCCCGAAGGCAATCTCGCCGAAAAGATCTATTCGCATCAGCTTCGAGAGGCCGAACCCCTCGCGGATCTCGTTCCGGGCGTGCCGCCGGAACTTTCCGCCCTGGTGTATCGATGCCTTCGGAAAAACCCGGAAGACCGTTACGCGACAGCCCGCGAACTTGCGGATCGTCTCTCAAGGTTCGTGACCGACGAATCGCTGGCCACGACCATCGAACTGAACCGGTCCGCGACCGCGGAGACGACGGCCGTCACGCCACCATCGCTCGCGGACCAGGACGGCCGCAGGGAAGGATCGGATTCGGTCCGGCCCGATTCTCAAGAACCGGAACACCCGGATCGACCGGAAGACGCCCGAAACCGCCGACCTGACGAAAGTCTGCAGCTCGATCTGGGCCTCGGCTCGCTGGAACTTCCTCACAGGGTCGATTCTTCACGCTCCAAAACGATCGATTCGACGACAGGCGGCTTCAGGGGAAGCGGCAAGCACCGCGCGGCGATCGTTCTGGTCCTCGCAGCGCTTGGCTTCCTCTCGCTCGTCGTACGCAGCCTGATCTTCCCCGGCGACGAACCGGTGCCGGTCGAAAAGCCTTCCTCATCCGACTCGAGGGGCCCCCTGGCTTCCCCAAAACAGCCGCCGGCCCGCAAGGCCGCGGAATCATCGATCGCTTCCGCTGCC
The DNA here is from genome assembly GCA_964608915.1 of uncultured Isosphaeraceae bacterium. Lineage (GTDB taxonomy): Bacteria > Planctomycetota > Planctomycetia > Isosphaerales > Isosphaeraceae > QWQI01. The sequence goes on along the minus strand of CAZSQA010000002.1, from coordinate 166,951 downwards.
GTCACGGTGAAATATCAGGACGGCCAGACAGTATCGTTCGATTCTCTTGACGAGGCGATCCGGACGGCGTCCGGCAGATCGGCCGAAATCGAGCTGCCGCATCGAGATTCGCCCTGGGTCTGGTCAGTCTCGGACTCCCGTCCGATCGCCGGATCGCACTGGAAGATTCAAGGCTCAGGCAAAGAATCGCCGCGCGTCGTCCTCGACCTCACCGAAGCGAAATCGGGGCTGGTGATCCGGGCCGATTCGGAGCTGGAACTGAACAGGCTTCGCATCGTGCCCAAAGGGGCATCCTCCTCTCGCCCGATGATTTCCGCATTCGGTGAATTTCGGGCGAGGGATTGCTGGTGGCGTTGCGAACCCGGCGCGGTGCCGCCGAAGTGCGCGATCCAGTCCAGCGCGCGGCGGCTCACGATTTCTTCGAGCGAGTTTGCCGGGTTCCCCCGGGCGATCGACGCGAAAATCCTTCCCGATTCGAAGATCGAGCTGGACCGGTCGATTTTCGCCTGTGCCCGCGGGGGGGATGCCGCGGCTTCTTCATCCGGCAAAGTCATGTCGGCGTCAGCCTTGCGTCTGGAGTTCCCGGACTGGGGCGTCGAAAAGTCGACGCTGAGAATCGATCGCTGCCTGTTCGTTCTTACGGATGCGATCGTGATGGCGGGGCCGAATCGGGCCCCGGCGATTACGATGACGGCAAATCGAACGGCCTTCGTCAGCGACCGGCTGTTTTCTTTCGAAACGGGTTTCGCCGGTGGCACAGCACGGCCGATCTGGACCGGGGCGAGTAACGTTTTTCGAAAAAGCATGGGCTTTTGGCCTTCCGGCGCCAGTATGACTGTTGCGGCGGATCTGCCGGCATGGCGGAAAATCGTCGCCGAGAACGCCGCTACGGAGGTGGAAGTCGATATTCCTCGGGAGATTACGGATTCCTGGAGTCCGCGTCAGTCATTGCCTGGACTGGAATGGGAAGACGACATCGGCCCGGTTTCGGAATCGCGGGATCGCTGAATCGTGGCTTCGCACCGGCCTGGGCAAGACGGGGGGATTTCGTCGACTGGCGAGCGTTCGCGGTTCGAAGAGACGAGGTCAATGAAGCCGTGCGAGACCTTCGCGACTGAGACTCGCCTCAAGTACCGTTGAGGTTGGCGTTTGGAAATGCAATTCGATTTCGTGTCCGGAACCTGTCGAAATCTTCTTCCTTATGCTAAATCCATGGGGTAAATTTGGTTGTGGCGGATGTGAAGGACTTCGCTTCGGGAATTTTGCCGATGACTCGGAGGGAATGAGTTGTCATCAAGCGGCAAATTTGGTAGTGATAAAGACTTGACGCAATTCGAGCAGGATTGGGGATCGGTGATGGAAGGTGTGGAAGAGACGGGAAACGCGACCTGGTACGGCTCCGGATTGTCGTTCGAATGTACGCGTTGCGGAAATTGTTGCACCGGTTCTCCCGGGCACGTCTGGGTGAGCTTGCCTGAAGTCGAGCGGCTGGCCTCTCACCTGTCCATGACGGTCGACCAGTTCGGGGGTCGGTATCTGAGGCTTGTCGGCTCGAGGCTGAGTCTACTCGAGTCGCGTGCCGGTGATTGCGTGTTCTGGAATGCCGAAGTCGGCTGCACTGTGTACGAAGCCCGTCCGGATCAATGTCGCAGCTGGCCCTTCTGGCATGCCCATCTTGCCGACGGCGAAGCCTGGAAACGTGTTTCGGAATTCTGCCCGGGCTGCAATTCCGGGGCGAACTATGACCTGGTTCAAATCCGGTCCATCCTTCAACTTGCTCCGGATCGGCCAGGCTGGCCTGACCGAACGGTTTCAGGCTGAGGTACCGACCGTATGAACTCCGAACGATCGAACGACGCCATGTCACTTGCGGACGCCTTGTCGGTGCTTGACGCTTCGAATGACGAGGTGGTCTCTGCCCCTGCCAGTCATGCCCCTGTGTGTCGTATGTTGGCCCAGATCTGTCGGTTTGGGGAATACGGGCTGCTTGCCGGCGAACCTGCCAGCTTCGCTGAAGCATGGCCGCCAGGTGAGAATTGTCCCGTGCGATCTGAGACGGGTATGTATCAGGCCCGAGAGGGGCGGCCGCTCGGTGGTCGCGTCTACGATTGCGATCGCGTTGTCGGGCCGGTCATGCCTGAGATCACCGAGTCCAAAATCTCACGAATCAAACGAATCACTTGTCAGGCGGGTTTGGCGTGGGACGACCGTCCCGCCCATGAACGTCTGAAATCGACCGATGCGGTCTGGAGGATTCCTTCGACCGATCGAATCGCTGGTGAAAGAGCTGCCACGACGACGGGCGGCTCTTCTTCTCACGGGAATCGGCCATCGATGGCGGATTCCTGATCATCCTCCGTAACGCGATGCTCTGCAAAGCGATGCGTTGCGGAAACATCGGAACTCATTTCGATCATACCAGTCGTCCTCAGCGGATCATCCACAACGAAAAATATGACTCTCGAGGAGCATCGCGCCGTGACCAAGAAAGAAATCGTCAAGCGAATTTCCGATTCGACTGACGAACTCACCCAACTCAAGGCCAAGGAAATCGTTCAAAAGACTCTGGATACGATCATTCAGGCGCTCACAGAAGAACCGCACCGGATCGAACTCCGGAATTTCGGCGTCTTCGAGGTTCGCCGGCGCAAGCCCCGGGTCGCCCGCAACCCGAGGACGAACGTGAAGGTCAACGTGCCTGCCAAGAACGTTGTGACCTTCAAGCCCGGCAAGGAAATGGAAGAACTGATCCAGAAGATCGACGAAAAAGCGCTGGCCGAAGCCACCGAATGAACGAAGGCCGATATCATCGGCCTGGAGCCCATTCGGAATCTGGCTTGATCTCTTCGGGAAGAGGCGGCTTTATGCCTCTTCCCATTTTCTTTTGCCCAAGCGGAATCAACACCCGCGGGGCTTCGCGATACCGGCCTTCGGCGACGTTTTCTCACAGCGGCCGGGAGCCCCGGCGAAGGCCGATTCCGGGCCTGCGACCCATGCGAGCCATAGACTTGCTCCGAACTCCATTTCCGATTCAATCCGAACGAACGGCAAATTCGTAAAGTTGGACGGGACGATATGTCGAATTAACCAGCATGTCGGAACCGCAGCGATGGAGTGCGGGAGAGACCGACGCGATTCGCAGGATGCCCATGATGGGAGGAACCCATGCGTAAGCCTTTCGCGGTCCTAGCCTTGATGCTAGCCGCTCTCGCTGTCGGCGAGGGGTGCGCGCCGGTCCCCTTGCCCCACTACGCCGCCTACAGACCTCACCGAGTTGAACAACTCCTCGTGGATTCTGAGAACTTGCGGCTGGCTCAAGAGGACTGGGATCGATTCTGGTTTTTGGACCAACCGTCCCACCTTACGCCGTTCCGCACTCACGGGGGTCTCGGTCCCTGATCCAGGGCCCCGTATCGCGATTCGGATAAAGGAACGCAAAAAAGCCGGAATCTCTTGAATCAGGAGATTTCGGTTTTTTTTTTTGCGTTCGTCTCATGAACGACTTTTCGAATCCTGGCCGTACAGGCGTGCGATCATGCTGCATTGGGTGCGATGATCGAAACGAAAAATGGAACGGCGCCAAGTCCGCCTGACACGTAAAGAACGATCCATCCGATCGGCAAGTAACCGAATCGGATTCCGGTGTCGTTCGTGGCGGATGAAATGCGCCTCGAAAACGACGTATCACCTTAAGGAGCAGGTTGATCCGTAATCGGAGCAAGATCCGGTGATTCCTGGCTGGGCGTCACTTCTTTTTTCTGCATTGCACGCGGATTTCGCTGCAGAGCCTGGGCAATTTCGCCGTGCTTGTCGGCCAGATCCTTCTTGCCGAGTTTCCCGTAGGCGAGACTTAATGCCTGGTGCACGGTCCGCTTGTCCGGGTTCGTCACGACCACTTTTTCGAGATCGTCGACGGCTTCCTGAAATTTCTGCTGGCGGGCGTAGATCAGCCCGCGGTTTTCCCGAATGTTGGAGTTTTCCGGGTCGATTTCCAGCAGAATGCTCAAAAGCTGGAGGCCTTTTTCGTTCGATTCGTTGCGGAACTCGCCGACTGTCGTGAAATTGTTCAGCAGGACCGCGAGATCGGGGGATCTCTTGATCGCCGAAGTGATTTGTTTTTTCGCCTCTTCGATTTTGCCTTGCCGCAGGGAAATCAGGCCGGAGATCGTGTCCATGACCGCCGGGTCCGTGCCCATGACCCTGAGCTTGATGATCTGGTCGGGGTCCGTACCGAGTTCCTTCATCGTCAGCTTCCAGAATTCATCCAGAAGCAGCGGATTCGTCGGGTTGATCGAAAGGCCCTGCATGAGAAGATTCAGCTTGCGATGCTGGTCTTCGGTCGTTTTGCCGAGCGAGGCGGCCCATCGTCCGAGGACGATGCCCATCGACTGAACCAGGCGATTCGAAGGATCGCCCAGAGTCACGCCCTGTTGCACGACTCGAGCGGCTTCCGGGAATTGCTTCAGAAGCAGCAGGGCTTCAGCCATCTGCAGGCGTGTCTCGACGCTGTCGAAGTTTTGGTCCAGCTTGATTTTCAGTCTGCTGACAGCTTGATCGAGCAGTCGCCTGGCGTCGTCGTCACGTTTGAGATCCTGAAGGATCTTGCCCATGGGGATGCCGATGGAGGGATCCGCGTCAAGCATGAGGCCGTAGGTTTTCAGGGCCTCTTCGGGACGCTTGCGAAGCAATTCGAGCTGGGCCAGCATTTTCAGGTAATCCGGCTCGTTCGGCTTGCTTTCCAGCAGAGAGCGGATATGCCTTTCGGCTTCGTCGAGCGATTCCGCACTGGGCTGCGGCTGATTGAGGATCAAAGAAGCCAGATTCTGGTGCGCCGGGCCGTAACCCGGGCGATCCGGCAGCGTCAGCCTTTGCAGCAGGCGAATCGAACGGTCTTCGTCGCCGGCCTGGGCGCTCAACATGGCGAGCTGATAGAGATAGTCCTGGCGGGGATTGTCGCCCGAAAGCTGGATCAGACTGTCCAGGCAGTTTTTCGCACGGACGAGGTTGCCCGACTGCATGGCGCGGTAGGTCTCCATCTCGTAACTCAGACGCCGGTTCGATTCGTCCGGAATCACGACGAGAAGGAGTGCGACGCCCGCGACGAACAATGCGAAGAGGATCGAAGGTGCCATAAGCAGCCAGGACTTGGATGCGAACAGCTTTCGGGATGTTTGCCGCCGCCGGGCACGAGAGCCGGACTTCGAAGCGTCGCTGGACATGGGAAGATGATCGCCAGGAACTGGAATTTCGACCGCGCAGCTGCTAGATGGTTATGATTATGATAATGATTCGAGAATCCGGGAACAAGGGCGGTGCCGGAAGGTCGCCTTTAGCGAACGATCACGTTCCGCGGGCGTGGAAATCCAAGAACCAAACCAAGCGAGTTTCGATCTGCTCATGTCACGTTTGCGAATCGTGGGAATTGGCGACGACGGAATCGTGGGGCTCACCGACCAGGCCCGAAGAATTCTTGCCGATGCGGACCTCGTGATCGGCACGACTGGCGCGCTTTCGCTGCTCGACGAAGTTTCGAAACCGAAAATTACCCTCGACGCCGACATGAATTCGGCGCTCGAGCAGCTTCGCGACGCGATCGCGACACAGGTCAGACCGGTGCTCGTTTCGGAGGGCGACCCGCTCTTCTTCGGCGTGACCCGCTATTTCTGCGACCGGCTCGGCAAGGAACTCTTCGAGATTCACCCGCACGTCAGCAGCATGCAACTGGCCTTCGCACGCGTCAAGGAAAGCTGGGATGACGCCTACCTCACGAGTCTCGGCGGGCGAGCCCTCGAACCGACGCTCGACAGGATTCGCACCGCGGACAAAGTCGGCCTGTTTCCCAGCGAGGACATCCCGCCCAAACGTCTGGCTCGCGAAATGCTCTCACGCGGGATCGACAACTTCCGGGCCTATGTCTGCGAGAACCTCGGTTCGCCCGACGAACGCGTCACGCAGGCCAGGCTCGAAGAACTCGCACGGATGGACTTTCATCCGCTCAACGTCATGATCCTCATTCGAAGCCCGGACAAACCCTCGCGCATGAAAGGCCACGGTCGTCGCCGCCTCTTCGGCAACGCCAACGAAGCCTTTGCGCAGTCGCAGCCTAAGGCCGAACTGACGACGATCCCGGAAGTCCGCGCGATTGCCCTGAGCTATATGGACTTGCGTCCGGACAGCATCGTCTGGGATGTCGGCGCCGGCAGCGGTGCCGTCGCGATCGAGGCCGCCCAGCTCGCCTTCCGTGGTACGGTGTACGCCGTCGAACCCGAGGCCGCGGACGTTTCCCTGATCCTGGCGAATTCCGAAACGTTCGCCGTGGCCAATGTTCGGACGATCGTCGGCCGGGCTCCCGAAGCCCTCAGGGATCTGCCCGACCCGGATGCCGTCTTCGTCGGCGGCACGGGGCGTCGCGTTGACCCTGTTTTGACATCGGTTTACGACAGGCTACACCCCGGTGGCCGCATGGTCGTCAACGTCGTCACGATCGATGGACTCGCCACGGCCTACGAAACGCTGCGCCGGCTGGCCGGCCAGGTCCAGATCTGGAACATTTCCATCTCCCGGGGGATCGATCAGATGGAACGGGTGCGTTTCGACGCGGCCACGCCCAGCTTCCTTCTGGCCGTCACGAAGCCCGACGAAACTGTTTGACCGGCTGAGATCGACGCGGTGGCACGTACCGGTTCGCTCTGCCGTAACTCAGGGTGCGGGTACGGGTTCGTTGCCGCGCCTTTGAGCCGCTCGCTTGGCCTTGGCTTCGAGGAGCTCGTTGAGCGTTTCACGAAGGCGGCGTTCGTATTCCGCTTTGTCTTCGACCGAAAGTTCCACGATACCGGCCGTCTGGGGCGCGGACCGGGTTTCGAACGCGTAGACGCAGTAAACGCCGATCGCGAGCATCGCCACGTTGAGCCGAACCGATCGTTTGTGCAGGGAATCGAATCGTCTCTTTTGCGCTTCGCCGGCATCGCGAGCCTTGTTGATGGCGGGGGTGAGGCTGTTGCCGCAGTAGAGCGCAATCAGAATGACCGCCAGAAGAAGCCCCTGAACGATCAGGTTTCCCCAGGCGCGAAGCTCCGGGTAAACCAGCGGCCGAGAGGTGAAAGAAGCCAGCGAGATGACGGATGCCAGGGCGATCCACAAGTAATAACGCGGGAACAGCCTGCGTACGAATTTCGCCGCGGCTTCGGCTTCGAGAACGTCGAAGATGATCGGTGCGACCCCGAATGAGAAGAACAGAATCGCGCCCAGCCAGCCGACGATCGAGGTCGCGTAGACGAAGTCAAAAAGTCGCAGCAATTGAACAGCCGTCACGATCGCTTCCTCGATTCGGATAAGTTGACTGCCGATGGCGTGTCAGGATGGCTTGATCGAAACCCGGGGCGGCATCACGCCGCAGCCGAGTCCACCGTCCACGCCCCATATCTGGCCGGTCACGAATGAGGCTTCCGGGCCTGCGAGGAAGGCGATGACACGAGCGACTTCCGCCGGCTGGGCCACGCGTCCCATCGGGTGAATCTGTTCGCTGATCGTGCGCGAAGTCTCGCTGGAGAGCAAGGGGGCAGCCATCGGGGTGTCGGTCAGGCCCGGGGCGACGGCGTTGAACCGGATCCCCGAACGGGCGTAGCTGATAGCGGCGGAGCGAACGAATCCCTCGATGCCGGCTTTCGCGGCGGCGATCATTTCGTGGTTGTTCATGCCCTGGCTCGCGGCGACTGTGGAAACCAGAACGACTGAACCCGCCTGATTCGAACGGAAGTGGGGCAAAATGGCTCGAGTCGCGAGAAACGCCGTGCGCAGATTGCGATGCAGCGTGTCGTCGAACTCCTCGATCGTAGCCATGTGAAGGGGTTTGAGCTTGATCGAACCTACACAATGGGCCAGTGCGTCAATTTTTCCGAACCGGTCGATCGACTGTGAAATGGCCGTGTCCAGGTCGGTCTGCGATCCGGCGTCTCCGGGTGCGACCAGGCAGCGATCGTGCGCGAGCCTTGCGGCAAGTGCTTCCAGATTCGCTGCGTCGCGTGAGAAAAGGGTGACGCTGCCTCCGGCGCCCGTCCAGATTTCGGCCAGGCGTGAGCCGATGCCGCCGCTGGCGCCCGTGAGAAAGAGATGCCCGAATGTCGGCGTGGCCATGTCCCTGTTATCCTCGACCAGTTTCGCGAGTTCCTGCCCACGCTGGTGTAGGCATGAACGAACGACAGGTCAAGCTGGTCGGCGAGATGGCCGGGCCTGAGGGACCGAATCGATCAGCCGCCGGAGCGGCGTTGCATGATGATGCGGTCGAGCAGGTTCTGGTCGATTTTGACCGGTTTTTTGGATTTATCGCCGCTGCCTGTTTCGCGAGCTTTGGGCGGCTCAGGTTCGTCGGCGGGTTCCGCCGGTTTCTCGCCTTTTGCGGTCTGTTTCGCGTCGCGTGCCGCTTCTTCGGCCTGGAGGGCCTTGAGAAGTTCCTCAGGCGAGGCGCCCGCCGGCAACGGCAAAGGATATTTCGTGTCCTTCGGCGGCTCCGGAGCGGCCCCGTTGTAGGTTCCTGGCAGGAATCGCCCTGGCATCGCGGGTTCGGCGGATTCGAAACCCAGGCCCGGCAACCGGCCGCGCTGAGATTTGGTGGACATCGCTTCGGGATTCGCTTCGATCGGCAGATTCGGCTGATCGTCTACCGCCGGTCGCAAGCGGCCCTCGACCGCGAAACCGGTCGGAGCGGAGCGTTCCGGGAAGCTCATCGGCTGCCCGACGCCGGATTGCGAGACTTCCTGAGGTGCGTTCGCGTAAGGATCACGCGGGTCGAACCGGTCCGCGCGGACGTTCGAGCCGGCTTTGGGCTGAAGCTGCGACACCCAGTTCGCGAAAATCCGGTATGCCGGATGGTTCGGACCGGGGAAAATCGGACGATTGTTCGGCTTGTGAGGCAGCAGGCTGTTGACGAGCAGGGGGCTCTGCATCAGGTTCGTCTGATCGACGAGTTTGAGGGTCGTGTCCAGGTTCGCCCTCAGCAGGGAGGGGTCCCGGGAAGCCCGCCCGGTCGCGGAAACCAGCGGGAACCCGTTGGGCGTGCGTTCGTTATGGCAGCCGGCGCAGTACATCTGCAGCAGCGGATGAATGTGCTGATTGAACTCCTGGCCACGCTTCACGGCCTGGGGTTCGGGCAGGTCGAAGATGACCGGCGAGTTGCGCGTCGCCATTTCGCGCAGAGCCCGGTTGAGGAATGCCGGATCCATTTCCCGTGGGCCTTCGGTCGTGACTTTCGTCGCCGAGGTGCGTACGAGCTGGTCGTCCACGCGGGAATTCATGCGGGCGATCCGGATTTCCAGAAGGCCGAGGTTCGCCTTGGCTTCTTCATGTTCCGGCGAAAGAGCCAGCACGGCCTGAAGTTGTTCACGCGCCTGATCGAGGAGCTGATAGCTCATGCACCAGCGGTACAGGCGCATCCGTTCCTGAATGTCGCGTGGCGGCAGGTGTTCGCGCTTGTGTTCGTAAATCGCCCGCAGGGAGGGGAATGTCTCTTCCACGTCGTCGTGGCTGACGCGGATCGTTCCGAGCTTCTGCCGGATCGAATAGCCGCCTTCCTTGTCTTCCGACACTTCGCCGACAAGAATGCGGCCGTCGGTCATGAGGATGTAACGGACGGAATCGTTTCGCGGCGTTTCCATCGGGCGGGCTGAAGCCTCACGCGCCGCAGGCTCGATGTCCTGCGCCTGGGCCAGGTACCCGAGAGCACCGAAAAACACGGTAGCGGCGAGAGAGTGATGGTATTTCATGGTGGCGGGAAAGTATGACGAAGTCTAAAATTAGTCAAGGCGACTGTGTCCGGAAAAAATCCGGGACCAGTCTCGTGTGTCGCAAGTCAATCGGAAGCAGGGTGTTGCGTTGAGTGCAGAGAACGGCCGGATACGTCACGATCTGGAAGCTCTGGCCCCGCTCCCGGCTTGGACGGGCGAAACCGTCGTGGTTGACCTGGCCGGTCCGTTCGTTTGCATCGGCACGCTGGCCGCGGTCGATGCCGGTTTCATGACGCTGACGGACGTCGACTTTCACGACCTGCGCGACTCGAACGCCACGCGAGAAAGTTACGTCATCGACTCGCGCCGGGTCGGTATTCGCCGTAATCGAGCCAGGGCTCTCGTCAAACTCTCCGAAGTCGTTGCCGTGACCCGATTCGAAGACATCGATTGACGGCGGATTTCCGGCCTGACTTGACTCCCCGGGTTTGAGGTTTTCGGCACGGTTCGCCGGAAATCGATCGTGTTTTGCACGCTCATCATAAGTTTTCGTTATAATAGGATTTCACACGAATGCGAACTGAAGCCGGGAGGGTTATAAAACATGCGAATTATGTTGCTGTCGCTGCACGGCCTGTTTCGAGGAGAAAAACAGGAGCTTGGGCGGGATGCGGACAATGGCGGGCAGATCAGCTATGTCATGGAGTTGGCGCGTCATCTTTCGAAGCGGCCTGAGGTGAGTCATGTCGATTTGCTGACTCGCAGGATCGACGATCCGGTCGTCGGGCCGGATTATGCCGTGCCGGTTGAGCGGGTCGACGAAAAATTCGACATCCGGCGGGTGTGGTGCGGGGGCAGGAAGTACCTGCCCAAGGAAGCTCTCTGGGAGCACCTGGACGAATTCGTCACCAATGCGATCGCCCACATCAAAACCGAGAAGATCTATCCCGACTGGCTTCATTCCCACTATGCCGACGCGGGGTACGTGGGGATGGAACTTTCGGCGATTCTGAACGTGCCGTTCTGCCACACCGGTCATTCCCTGGGCAGGCCCAAGCTCGAAAAACTGCTGGAATCGGGGATGTCGAAAGAGGAGGCCTACGAACGGTTCGCTTTCGAAAGCCGGTTCGCGGCCGAGGAGATGACACTCGTCAATTCCGAGTTCCTGATCACGTCCACCGAGCAGGAAGTGCGGTCCTACAAAACTTACCGGTATGCGGAAAATGCCGAATTTCACGTGATCGCCCCGGGGCTCGATTTTCGACGGTTTTACCCATATTACGAGCATCTGCTGCCGGGGGCTGAGGCGAACGTCGTTCGTCGCGGGATCCTGTACGAAGTCAGCGCGAATCTGGACAAGTTTCTGACGCACCCGGAACGGCCGATGATCCTGACGGTCTGCCGGCCGGACAAGAAGAAGAATATCGACGGCCTGATTCACGCCTTCGGGACCGACCCTGAGCTTCAGGCGATGGCGAATCTGGTGATCTTCGCCGGGATTCGAAGCGATATCGCCACGATGCCACCGGGAGAAAAGGAAGTCCTGACCGAAATCCTGCTGCTGATGGACAAGTACAACCTTTACGGCAAGCTGGCGATACCGAAGAAGCACGACGCGGAACTGGACGTGCCGATGATCTATCGCCTCTGCGCCTGCAAAAAAGGTGTGTTCGCGAACGTGGCCCTGACCGAGCCTTTCGGCCTGACGCTTCTGGAAGCCGCGGCTTGCGGCTGCCCCGTGGTGTCGACCGATCAGGGCGGACCGAAGGAGATCGTCGAAGCCTGCGAAAACGGCTTCGCGGTTCCTCCGACGGATACTCAGGCGATTCAGGCTGCCATGAAACGGCTCCTGACCGATGAGGACTGTTGGAAGGCGATGTCGGCCAACGGGATCGAGCGAGTGCGTTCTCTGTATTCGTGGGACTCGCACGTCAGCCGTTATCTGGAGCTGATTCAGGATTACCGCAACAGCGCTCAGCGGCCCGGCAGGAAGCGGGCCGGGAATGCGCCCATGGTTTACGACCGCCTGAAGGTGACGGGCCGCATGTTCGTCACCGATATCGACGGCACGCTGATCGACCACGAAGGCTCGCGCGAAGGTCTCGACAAGTTGCGTGCCCTGCTGGAAGGGCGCGGTGACCGCTTCGCTTTCGCGGTGGCGTCCGGCAGATCTCTGGAGAAAATTCGCGAAATTCTCGATCGGCACGAAATTCCCGTGCCGGACGTCGTCATCAGTTCGGTCGGCACGTCGATCCATTACGGATTCGACGAACGTCTCGCCGACAAGGCATGGGAAAAGCACATCGACTATGCTTGGGATCCGCAGAAGATTCGGGAAGCCCTGAAGAGGAGGCGAGGGCTGGAACTGCAGCCGCTGGCAGATCAGTCGGAGTTCAAGGTGTCCTACCTGATCCGCGATCCGGCGCTGGCGAGCCGGCGGAGAATCGAGTCATTCCTCGGGCCGAAGCTTGTTCGCAACTGTCAGATCGTCGTATCGAAAGACGAGTTCCTGGACATCCTCCCGAATCGCGCCAGCAAGGGCAGGGCGGTCCGGTACCTGTGCCGGAAATGGTCGATCCCGATGCGCAAGGTGATCGTTTCCGGCGATTCAGGCAATGACCTGGATATGTTCACCGGAATGGCTTCGGGGATCGTCGTGCCCGGCGAAGACCGGCAACTCGATTCTCTGAGAGGCATCAAGCGGGTCTATTTCGCGGGGCGCCGCAGCGCCGCAGGCATTCTCGAGGGGTTCGATCATTTCCGGTTCCCGGTTTCCGGCTGATGTGCCGATCATCGGCCGCAGATTCCGTCGCATTCGCTTGGGAGAGTCCATGACCGCAGGCTACCACCCTGATTCCGACGACTGGTTCCGGATCAACGCCGCATCGTCGCTGAAACGGATTCTGCCGAAGCTCAAGGATAAGTTCAGGCAAGTTCCCGCGCCGGAGTGGGAGTCGTTCGAACAGCGTCTGAATCTTCATTTCGAACGCCTGTTCCGGAGTCTGTACAAGCTCTACGGCAAGCAGTACGACTTTTTCTATCACCTGGACAAAGTCCTCTCCATGGCCGTCGAAAGCTGGGAGGCACGCCCCCCGCACCTCAAGGCGCTCGACGCAGCCCACGAGACCGACCGGTGCTGGTATCAGTCGCACCGCGTGCTTGGCTATACGGCTTATGTCGATCTGTTCGCCGGCGATCTGGAATCCGTGCGGAAGCACATCCCCTATTTCAAGGAGCTTGGCGTCACCTACCTGCACCTGATGCCGCTTTTTCGCAGCCCCGCGGGCGACGACGACGGCGGCTACGCCGTCAGCAGCTATCGGGAAGTCGATCCGGCGATCGGCACGATGGAGGGCCTGGCCGAACTCGCCACGGAATTGCGCAATCACGGCATCAGCCTGTGCCTGGACTTCGTTTTCAACCACACCAGCGACGAACACGAATGGGCCAGGGCGGCGCTCGCCGGAAGTGTCGAGCACCAGGAGTATTACCGGATGTTCGACGACCGCAGGATGCCCGATGAGTTCGAAAAGACCGTCAGGTCCGTCTTTCCGGACGAGCACCCCGGCTGCTTCACGTATCGCTACCGGATGCGGAAATGGGTCTGGACGACGTTCAATAACTATCAGTGGGACTTGAACTACGAGAACCCGGCGGTCTTCGTGAGGATGGCCGAGGAAATGCTGTTCCTGGCCAACCAGGGCGTGGACATTCTGCGTCTCGATGCTGTCGCTTTCCTTTGGAAACGCCTGGGGACGACCTGCGAAAACCTGCCCGAAGTGCATGATATCATCCGTGCGTTCAATGCACTGGTCAGCATTTCGGCACCGGCGCTGGTGTTCAAATCCGAGGCGATCGTCGCGCCCGAGGAAGTCGCGAAGTATATCGCCGAGGAAGAATGCCCCCTCTCTTACAACCCGAACCTGATGGCCCTGATGTGGGAATCGCTGGCCACGCGCAATGTCCGGCTGCTGCGGCATTCGCTGCAGAAGCGGTTCATGACGCCGCCGAACACGACCTGGGTCAATTACGTCCGGTGTCACGACGACATCGGCTGGGCCTTTTCCGACGACGACGCCCGGGAAATCGGAATCGATCCCGCCGGCCACCGGCGCTTCCTCAACGATTTCTACTCGGGCCTGCACCCTTCGAGTTTCGCGAACGGGCTGGCGTTTCAGCAGAATCCGGTCACCGGCGACGCCCGCGTCGCCGGCACGACCGCGTCGCTGTGCGGCCTGGAACGCGCGATCGGCGATCGCGACGAAGCCGGAATCGATCTGGCGATTCAGCGGATTCTTCTGCTCCATGGGGTCATGTTCACGATCGGCGGCATTCCCCTGATTTATTTCGGCGACGAACTGGCCATGCTCAATGACTACGCCTTTCGCGATGACCCCGATCTCTCGGGCGACGAACGCTGGGTGCATCGCAACCGGTTCGACTGGTCGCGGGCCGAAAACCGGTTCGCGAAAGACACGATCGAATACCGGGTCTTTCAGGGTCTCATCCGCCTCGGGCAGATCCGTATGAACAATTTCGCTTTCACCAGATCAGAAACGGAGATCGTCGATGCCGGGAATGACCATGTGCTGGCCTATTTTCGCCAGCACATGGAACAGAGCGTGCTCGTTCTGGCGAATTTTACGGAGACCGAACAGGAGATCGACGCCGCCCGGCTCAGGCAGCTTGGCCTGCGGCGCACGATGACGGACCTCGTCTCAGGCCATCTCGTCATCGCCTCCGAGACCCTGACGCTCCAGCCATACCAGCTCGTGATCCTCCTCGCCGCCAGGACGTGAATTTCGATGTGGTTCGACTGCCGCACCTGGCTATCGATTCAGGATTGAGAGTTCACCATAACTTGCAAGGACGGGTCGAACTCATTCGATCGACCATGCCACTCGCGCGCTGCCCTGGCCCGTGATCCGCCACCATCTGGCCATGAGTTGGTTGACGACGCGCCGGCCCATGCGTCGGCGATCGGCGATCGGTTCGGCAGGTGGGTAAACGACCGCGATCGGGCCAGTCGCTTTCGGTTCAGGCTCATTCGGGCATTGTGTCGGCGTTGTCCTGTCGAACCAGGGTTCGCTGGCGGCATGTCGTAAGCGTGCCCTGGGGACTTTCACCGTCTCGGCGAAGCGAAAGGCCGGCGTATCGGGCTGGGAGTCTTCGAGCGGCAGACGGCTGAGGAGTTCGGTGATCCAGGAATCGATGCGATTGTCGTCCGTCAGTCGGTCGCGGATTTCGGCGGTTCGGGTCATGGTGCGTTTCCTTGGAATGTTTCGATCGTGGATTCTGAGGTGGTCAACGGCAGTGGACTGAAGCAGGCGGAATCATGCGAAACGAACGAACGGCGGGGAAACGAACCAAAGTAACGAAGCTCATAAGGACTATCGCCGGATCGCTTGGGCAGGAATTGCCGTCGGTCGGGATCGGCCAGAAAATTCCTGGCAGCCGCTCGCAATTCCGGAAGATCGTATCGATCTTGCCTGTTCGGATTCTCTTTCGTGCCGGGCACGTTCGATTCGACTCGTCAACTCTTCAGAAATCGTTAGACTGTCGCCGAAGAGTCAACGGATGACTCACGGCATTGGGCTTCAGCCCAACGACAGAAATGCCCGATTTCGCCTGGTCGGGGGGCGAAGCTTCATCAGGGGGCAGCGCACGGAAATGAACGCCGTATCGAAGCGGTTAATGTGGCTGATCGTCGTCGGGGCCCTGCTCAGGCTGGGGCTGGCCGCGTGGTTCCCACTCGCGAATGACGAGGCCTATCACACGCTTTTCCTGCGGCATCCGGCATTCTCCTATTTCGACCATCCGCCGATGTTGATGATCGTCGAGACTTTCGGCATGACCTTGCTCGGTCAGACGCCCGAAATCGTGACGCCTCTGGCGGCCAGGCTCGGCTTCGTCCTGCTCTTCGCCGGGTCCACGTGGCTGACGTACCGCATCGGCCGCCGGCTTTTCGGCCCGGCCGCCGGACTGCTCGCGGCCACGGCCCTGAATTGCTCGGCCTATCATTCGGTGGCGGCGGGCACTTTCGTCCTCCCCGACGGCCCGCTGCTCTTCTTCTGGCTCCTGACGATCGACCGCCTGGCCCTGGCACTGGACGCGGCCGAACGCCGCGAGCGGGCCACGGGGATCTGGGCTCAGGTGGGCGTGGCCTGGGGGCTGGCGATGCTCAGCAAGTATCACGCCGTATTCCTGCCGCTGGGGGCCGTGATTTATCTGGCCCTGCGGCCAGGGGCTCGTCGGACATATCTGACCGCGGGCCCGTGGCTTGCCGTCGCGATCGGCCTGGCTCTGTTCTCGCCCGTCATTTACTGGAACGCCACGCACGGCTGGGCCTCGTTCGCGTTTCAAAGCGGCCGGGCCGTGGGCGGCGGGTTCCGCCCCGAGTATTTCGCCGTCGCCCTGCTGGGGCAAATTCTGTACTTGACTCCCTGGGTCTGGCGCGATGCCGTCTCGAGCATGGTGCGACTGGCGCGCGGCGAATCGCCGGCGACCGAGCCTTCGGACGTCGCCGCTTCGCCGAACGACGATCGCCTGATGTCTCTGGACCGTCGGACGTTCCTGCTGTCCCTCTCATTGCCCGTGCTCTCGGTGTTCTTCTACGTGGCCCTGCGCAAGCCGGTGCTGCCGCACTGGTCGCTGGTGGGGCTGTTGCCGGCGTTTCCGCTGATCGGCCAGGCCTGGGCCGATCAAGCGGCAAGGCCCTCGACACTCGCTCGCACGCGCAAGCGAGTCGGCTGGGCACTCGGGTTCGTCGTTGCCGCCACGCTCTTCACGGCCGCGCACTCTCGCTTCGGTCTGGTGCCGTGGAATCGTTTCGGAAGCACGGGCGAACGGATCGCTCAGGTCGATCTGACCCTTGACGGCATCATCTGGAGCGGTCTGGCCGAGCAGCTCGAACGCCGTGGCTGGGTGCCCGGCCCGAACGAATTTCTCTTCACGAGCCGCTGGTACGAAAGCGGACACCTGGCCCGTGAATTGGGGGCGAGTCGAACGGTTCTCTGTTACAACCGTAAGGACAGCCGCGGGTTTTCGGACTGGGCGAATCCTGCGGATTACGTCGGGCGCGACGGCATCCTCGTGAGCCTGTCGGCCAAGGCCAACGTCGAGCCGGCCTGTTTCGATCGCTGGTTCGAAAGCATCGAGCCGCTGGGCACGATCGAAATCCACGACGGCGACATGCTCTTGCGCACGGCACGCGTCTATCGGTGCCGACGCCAGCTCATGGCGTTTCCGTTCGACCGGGAATCGCTGACGAAAAGCTCGGCCCGGGCGCTGGCGACACGCCCTGCCGATGCCGCAAGGCGTTGACCGGGGTAGTGGTTACGGGGCTTTCTCAGGTCGTTTCCGTACGCACATCGGAAGGCACGTTCTACGGTGTCGAGCCCGATCGCAAAGCGGTCTGGCGGCCGTTCCGGCTGCTCAGCCGGGTCGACGAATCGCGGCTCGTGCTGCCCGTCGCAGGGTTGGTCAGCCGTGCCGATCTGCTGATGAGCCGGGCCCACGCGCGGCGTATGCGGGCCTGTCTGAAGGCGGATTATGAGGCGATGCGCGACGAGGCCCCCGGCCTTTTCGGTCTGCCAGGTTCGATCGACCTGACGGCCAGCAATCTCGCCGGGCTGACTTACGACACCGGCCATTACTATGCCTTCGTACCGCATGCGGCCAGCGGCGAAAGGCTTGGGGCGATGGTCTTTCTGCACGGTCACGCCGGTAATTTCCGGCTGCTCGTCTGGCGCTGGCGTAAGCTGGCCGTTCGTGCCAGGCTGGCGATTCTGGCCCCCTCGTGCGGCTTCGGTTTCTGGGGCAGGAATTCGGCGAAAATCGTGCAGGATACGCTCGCCGATGCCCGCTGCCGCTGGCCCTCGATCGATTCGAATCAGGGTCTCTGGCTCTGCGGGCTATCGGCAGGCGGTTGCGGCACGATCCGCGCCGCCACGGCCATTGGCTGGCGTGGGCTCATTTTCGTTTCCGCAACGATGCGCCCGGATCTGATCGACCAGGCTTTTCATGGCACGGCCGAAACTCTGCCGGATGCACTGGTTCTGAATGGACTGAAAGACCATAACGTCAGTCCGTCCTCGGTCAGCCGGGGAGTGCGGCGACTTGTCGACCGGGGTGTCAGTGTCGATCGATTCGTTTATGATGAAGAGGATCATTTTCTGGTCTTCGCACAGGCCGATGATCTGGACCGGCGCATGATCGAATGGATGGCCCGGGATCGCGAATCGCCCGTGTCGAGGACGCCGGAACCCGCGAAGACCTGACTTGCCGAAGCTCACTCCCGCGCCGGCCTGGCGATCACGATTCGCCAGAACCACATTCGCCGGTGGCAAGCGACTCATCGGATACACGACCCATGGTTGACGATCAGGCGAATTCCTCCGAAGCATCTGCAAGCACATTCCGCAGCGTCATGGCGATATTGGCGATCGCTGTCGCCGGGGCCGGTTTTTTTCTGGTTCGGGCGAGGATGGACGCCCGCGTTCGGCAGCTCGGCCTGAGCGACCCTGAGGCCAAAAAGCACCTCGTCACCGAACCGATGACGAAAAACGCGGCCAGTTTTCAGAATAAGCCGGCCCCCGCCGTGGAGCTGACCGACTCGGCCGGCAAACCGGTCAGCCTCAGCGAATTGACGAAGGAAAAGCCGGTCGTCCTCTATTTCGTCAAGGACGGCTGCCCGTGCAGCGAAACTTACGAACCTTTCCTGCAGGAACTGGCCCGGAATTATGCCGACGTGGTGACGGTCCTGGCCGTCATCGACGGCACCCGCGAGACGGCCGAGGCGTGGTCGAGCCGGTTCGTGCTGCCGTACAGGATCGCCTTCGACCCGAAATCGGAAACCATGGCCCGCTGGGGGGCGACCAATTCCGCATATACCGCCCTGGTCGACCGGGAAGGCAAGCTCGTGGCTTACTGGCCTGGCTATTCGCGCTGGATGCTCGAGGAACTGAGTCAGAAAATCTCGGAAATCACGAGCGTTCCGCGTCGGCGGCTGGCGATTCTGGACGCACCTTCGCAGCTCTACACCGGCTGCTCGTTCGGCACCGAGGATCCGTCTCAGGTCATCACGCCCTGATTTTCGGTCGAAACGCACTTGCCTCATAGGTCGTGAAGCGTTATGTTCATAACCCGATAAGGTTCCTGAGCGAACCATCCTCGACATGATTAAGCCCGCACCCGATTCGAACACAGCAAAGGATGGATCCTGTGACTGACATTCTAGCCCTCGATTCGCGCGTTTCGACCGTCGCCGATGTTACCCCGGTTCCTTTGTCCGTCTCCGTTCGCTGACAACCCTGACTCTCGTTTCGTCGGTCCCGGTACGCATCGGGATCGGTTCAAGGACGATGACGACGTGAGCCGTAATCCACGATCGACCCACCCCTGATCCCCTTGCGGAATTCACACGCCGGTTCGCCGGTGCACCGATTCCGCCGGTTTCGGCCTCGATCCGGACGAACGCCTCACGGGCCCACCACCACGAGGAGTGACAACCATGCAAGTTCGATGGAAGCCCCTGTTGATTCTCAGCGGCGTGTTCGCCGCCACCGCCCTGGCTGGCGTCGGCGTCTGGGTGTTCGGATTCGGTGCCGGTTCCGGCGAAGATCCGGAAACCATTCTCACTCAGGCCCGGTCTGAGCGTGAGGCCGGCCAGTTCGACCGCGCGATGATCCAGTATCGCCGTGCTTTGCAGGCGAAGGGTGGGGCAGACCCCGCGATTCACGAAGAAATGGCGGCTCTCGCCGGAGAGGCGATGGCAGCGGCTCCTGAAGAGCAAAAAGTCGAACTGCGGATTTCACGGATTCGTTCGCTGGCCGAAGCCGCCCGCCTGGATCGCCGTCGCCTCGAACCGCGCCGGATTCTCATGCGTGAAGCGCTCGCCGACGGCGAAGAGGCCGATGCCCTGCGCTGGGCGGAAGAGATCGTCGTCCTGGACCCGAAAGACTCGGACGCGAACTATCTGCTGGCCGAAAAGCACCTCGACCGCAATTCCCAGGACCTGAACAAGGCCAGAACGTTCGTCGAAGCCCTCGCGAAGCTCGAACCCGAATCCTGGCGTGTGTCGCTCGCGACGGCGAGGATCAATGCCGAATCGAATCAGCCTGAGAAAAACGCCGAGATCTTCGCCCGCCTGGCGAAATCGAAGTCGGACCCCGCCGCCTCGATGCAGGAGCAGGCCGCCTGGGTGCGACTGAAGCTGATGAGCTTCGAAACGGTCGCGGCCCAGGGTGCTTCACCCAAACTGGTTGACGACCTGCGCGCCGACCTGGAACCGCTTCTGAGCCGGCCCGAGACGCCGGTGAGCTATCGGGTCGAGTGGACGCGCGTGCTGCAGAAAGCCGCACGAAGCCTGGTTGCCTCGCCCGAATCGAAGCCCGTGACCGATCGGGTCGACGCGCTTGTCGAGAGTACGCTCAAACAAGCCATCGACGCCAATCGAAACGATCTCCGGCTGCAACTGGCTTTGGCACAGCACCTGATCAGTTCGGCCCGCTACGGAGCGTGCGTCGAGCTGGTCGACGGTGCCCTGAAGTCTCCGGAGGCGAAGCTCCCCGGCGCCCAGCGCTATGTCTACGGCCTGCGTGACCTGGCCATCAAGAGCCTCCTGGCCGTGCCCGAGAACAAGGACCGCTTCGAAAAGGCCGCCGTGCACGTTCAGGCGCTGCTGGCCGCCAAACCCGCTGACGTTCAGGGCCTGGGCCACCTGTTCCAGGGGGCGATGGACCTGGAGCGTGCGGGAGTCGGCGAACGGCCGATGGAAGAAA
Organism: uncultured Isosphaeraceae bacterium; assembly: GCA_964608915.1. Taxonomy (GTDB): domain Bacteria; phylum Planctomycetota; class Planctomycetia; order Isosphaerales; family Isosphaeraceae; genus QWQI01. Next base: position 146,451 of record CAZSQA010000002.1, on the reverse strand, counting down.
TCGCAGCCGCCGCACCTGCGGATGCGACATCGAAACCCGCCGCAGACACACCGAAGACCCCCGTCGAATATCGCCGAAGTGCGATGAATCACTTGCGCAAAGCCGCTGAAAGCCTTCCGGAAGTCGCAACGGCACACGCCCTTTACGGCGTCTCGCTGATTCTCAATCGCGAGCCGGAGCTGGGGCGTCAGGCTTTGCAACGTGCCTGGAAGCTCGGCATCACCGAAGTGCGTTATCAGGTCTGGATGGCCTGGTCGCAGGTCATGGCCGGCTATCCGGAGGATGCCCTGCCGATCGTCAACGAACTGATGAGCCGCGCCGAAACGGACGCCTCGGCGGCGGCATTCCGGCCGACGCTGCACCTGCTGCTCGGCGAAATCCATCAGGCACGTAACACGCCCGAATCCCTTCGGCAGGCTTACGAGCAATACGGCAAAGCCCTGAACAGCAGCAAGGAAGCCTCCAGCGCCGTGCATCTCCGCGTCGCCCAGCTCGAAATGCTGCTTCAGCAGAGCGAGCGGGCCTCCGCCCGGCTCAACGCCCTCGCCAAAAATAAGGACACGGCCGCCTCAGCCGCACAGCTTCAGGTGCTCGGACTGATCGACCATGGTGACCTGGCGGGAGCGAGGAAGCTGCTCGACGAAGTCCGTGCGAAGTACCCGGAAAGCCCGGAACTGGTCACAACCGAAGCGATGACGCTTCTGCGTGAAGGCAAGGCTGAGGAGGCCGTCCGTGTGCTGGCCGAGTTCGCCGCCAAGCGGCCGGAGATGGTCGAAGTCGTCCAGCTTCAGGCCCAGATCATGGCGGAACGGCTCCAGAAAACGGACGACGCCCGCAAGATGATCGCCCAGCACCTGGCCAAGTCGCCGAATTCGACGCTCCAGGCTCAGGCGGCACAACTGGCCATCGGCGCACGGGATTTCCCGGCGGCTCGCGATTCCATCGCCAAACTTAAGGCCCAGTGGCCCAATGCCGCTTCGGCCGACTTGCTCACGGCCCAGCTCAATCTGGCTCTGAACAACTTCCCGGGTGCCCTGGCCGCCTTTCAGGAGGCTTTGAAGAAGGACCCGAACAACAAGGTCGCCCAGTTCTGGGCCGCTCAGATTTCGGCCCGGATGGGTTCCGTAAGCTACGCCAGCGAAGCCTTCAAGAAGCTGGTCGCCGAATCGCCGACCAAGAGGCTCGAAGCCGGGCTTTCGCTTACGGACGCTTCGCAGGCGGCCCTGGCGAGCCTGGAAATCGACGCCGGTCAGGCCGATCAGGCGATCGACCGGCTCGAATCGATCCTCGCCAATGCCAAGTCGCCCGCCATCGCTCGCGATGCCCGCTGGCAGATCGTGGCCGCCCTGGCTTCCAAGCGTGACTGGAACCGCATGTCGTCGCTGATCGACGAGCTGCTCGCCGACAAGTCGACGGATATGGAAGACCGTGTCCGAGCCGCGAATTATCAGCGATCCGCGGGTCATCCGGACAAAGCCCTGGCCCAGGTCGATCAGGTGCTCAAGGAAAACTCGGCTCATCCTGGCGCCGCGGCTCTCAAGGGCTTCATTCTGGCGGACTTGAAGAAGTTCGACGAAGCCGCCGAAGTCGTCGCCCGGGCGAATCAGGCGGAAGGGGCACCGGTTTCGCTGGCGCTTCTTCTGGCCGCGATCGAAAACGGCCGCGACCCGGTCGATACCCGCCGGGCACGTTCGATGGCGGTTCTGGAAGGCGCTCTCAAGCGAAATCCCGAATCGTTCGAGCTGATCAAGGCGATCTATGCCATGAAGAAGGGCGTCGATTCGCGTGAGCAGCTCCTCGCCTGGGTCGACACCGTCATCGGCGACAAAGCCACGCCGGCCACACGCCGGCTGAAAGCCCAGATCCTGACGAACGAAGGCGAGCCGGACAAGGCCGATGCCCTCTACGCCGAACTCGTGCTTCAGGACGGCCAGGATCTTGGCCTCGCACTCGAGAGACTGCAATCCCTGCGGGCCAGGGTTCAGCGCCTCAGCGGCCCGAACGACCGCGAGACCGCCCGCGGCGTCAATTCGCAGCTCGATCAGCTCGTCGATACCTATCGCGGCAAGTTTTCGGAGAATCCGGAAATCTACGCTTTCGAAGCCGAACTGGCCGCGGACCGCGGGCAGATCGACCGGGCCGTCGAACTCTCAAGGAAAATCGATACGATCAACCCCAACAGCCCCCTCGGGCCGCTGGTGCGCGTTCGTGTGCTCATGCCGAGGCGTCAATGGCCTGAAGTCGCCCGAAATCTCGAAGAAGCCATCGCCCGCGACCCGCGCCGGCGTGACCTGCGCATCCAGCTCGCCAGCGTGCGGACTCAGCAGGGGCAAGGGGCCGATGCCCTTCGGCTCGTGGATGAGGTGCTCACCCTCGAACCCGGCCAGCCTCAGGCGACGCTCATGAAGGCCCGTCTGCTGGTGAGCACGGCCGAAGAAAAGGACCGCACCGGCCGGCTCGACGAAGCCCTCAAGCTTCTCGACGGCCTGGCCACTGCCGATCCCGATCGTTCGGAAACTTATGAAGAGGCCGCTTCGCTGGCCATCATGGCGAACGACTCCGTCAAGGCCCAGGCCTGGGTCGAACGCGGTCTGAAGCGCAAGGCCGACGACCCGGTACTCGTTTCGATGCTCATCGAAACGGCCGCTGGCCGCCCGGATTTCGCCAAAGTCTATGACGAATGGAAGGCCCGCGCGGCCAAAGATACCACCGGCAAGCTCGCGCTGGCGGTCTCGATCGCCCTGGAGCGTTCCGGCCGCCTGCCGGAAGCCCTCGAACTGGCCGATATGGCCGTTTCGAAGGCCGACATCCCCGGCACCTGGCTGAACAAGGGCGGGATCCTGCTGGCATTGGCCGACGCCGGCTCCGAAGCCCAGAAAAAGACGCTTTTCGAAGAATCTCTGGCCGCTTACGACAAGGTCCTGGCCAAGAGCCCGGATTCGATCGAGGCCGTCAACAACAAGGCCTGGATCCTGCACCACCACCTCGGCCGGCATCAATCGGCCGCGGAAGTGGTTGACGCCTTCATGAAGCGTACGGACCCCTCGCGCGTGCCGGCCGAATTCGACGATACCGTCGGCTCGATCCGTGAATCGGTCGCCCAAAACCGCGAGGCCGAAGTCGCTTATGGCACGGGGCTTTCCAAGTCGCCCGCGCACCCCATGCTGAACTTTCACATGGGCCGGCTGTTGTCTCGTGACCCGGCCCGCCGTTCCAACGCCCGCACTTACCTGGAACGCGCTCTGGCCAGCCCGGACCGTCTCGACGACACCTCCGTGGCCGAAGCCCGGAAAATACTGTCCGACCTCGACGGCAAGCCCGCCGCCGAGACCATCCGCGCCAACTGAATTCGACCGCGCGAAACCGGCATGATCGAATCTTCACGGGTTCGCTCGGCCCAAACGTGAACGGCGAAGATTCCGGCCCGGCCGCCTTTCAGGTGGCTGGGTCTTTGTCTTGCGCTGTCGCGGCTGGCGAATCCGGATCTTTGACGCTCGCCCACCGGGCTGCCTATAATTCGTTCAGGACCGATTCCGCCAGCGTGTTTTCGATCACGCGGTCTGCGGTCCCGACACGCACCGAACAGGGCGCAATTCCACGATGTCGCTCACGGCTTTCGATGGTTCACGCCTCTTTCTGCTGACTTTCTCCCTCTGGTTCGCCAGCGTAGGGGCATGGGCACAGCAGGCACCGCCCGCCGAGCCGCCGAAGGCCGGAGCGGAAAAGGTCCCTGGCCAGTTTTTCGTCGTCGAGCAGCCGATCACCGAGGCCTCGGTCCGGCGTCTCGAAACGGCCGCTCAGGCCTATGTCCGCAAGCAGTTGGAATCCGGCAAGGCCCCGGTGCTGATTTTCGAATTTCAGGGCAAGGGAACGGCCGAATCAGGCACGAGCCGCTTCGGTGCGGTTCTCGAACTCTGCCAGGTGTTATCGCGTAAGCTCACCGGGGCTCGTCTCGTCGTCGGCTACGTGCCTGAACCGCTCACGGGCTTCGCGGCTCTGGCCCCCCTCGCTTGTCAGGAAGTGATTTTCGGCCCCGGTGCATCCGTCGGGGCGATCGTGCCTTCAGGCACCGATGCGCTGACCCAGCGTACGGCGCGGTCGTTCGTGGCCGATCTCGCGGCCAGCCTCGGCAGGTCGCCAGACCTTTACGAAGCGCTCGTCGACGACCGAGCCGAGCTGATGGAAGTCACCACGGGCGACAACACTCGCCACTTCGTTCTCAAAGAACGCCTGGCCGATTTCGCCAAAACGCGGGCGATCGCACTCGAGCAAGCCGCCTGGCCACCCGGTTCGAAGCGCGAACTCTCGGCCGAAAAGGCCCGCGGCGTTCTCTCCCGCCTGACTGTCGACAAGCGTACGGACATTCTCGACGTCTATCGTCTCGACTCGATCGCCCTGCGGAACGACCCGACGCTCGGCACGGGCGGCAAGGCCCTTTCGATCCAGGTCATCGGTAATCTCGACCAGTTCAAGGCCGGCTACATCCGCCGAAAGCTCGGGCTGATGCAAGGCTCCGACTTCAACGTCCTGATTCTGGAAGTCGATGCCCGCGGGGCCGATCCGATCCTGGCGACCGAAATCGCCGATCGCCTCGAAGCTCTCAAGAACGTCCGCAAGATCGCTTACGTCGTCGGCAAGGCCGAAGGGGCCGTGGTTCTGCCTCTTCTGGCCTGCGACATGATCTACGTGCAGCCGGGCGCGACCGTGGGCGATACCTATCTGCAGAAATTGCCCGACGGCCGCAACAAGCCTGAACTGCCCTCCCGTGAGATGATCGGATCGCTTCGGAGCCGTGCCGTCGATCTGGCGGGGCGTCATGCCTATGCCCCCGGGCTTGCATCCGGGCTTTTCGATCCACAGAGTTCGGTGGTCGAAGCTCAGGATCTCAATTCCGGCGGCGTCATCGCCATCGACCGGACCGAAGCCGAGGCCGACCCCAAACGGTTCCGGATCCGCCGCGAAGTCAAGCCTGCTGGCGAATCGTGGTTGATGGATTCGACGACCTCCGTCGGTCTGGGGCTCGCATCGCTCGAAGAATCACGCGCCGGGCTGCTCGCCCGGCTCGGCATCGAGTCGGACAATATCGAAAACGTCGGCCCTTCCTGGGTCGATTATCTCGTCGCCATTCTGAACAACCGGCTCATCTCGTTTCTGCTGCTCACGCTCGGCCTGTTCCTGCTGGTTCTGGAATTCAAGCTGCCGGGCATCGGTTTGCCGGCGATCGGGTCGGCCGTCTGCTTCACGCTGTTTTTCTGGAGCCATTACCTCAGCGGCACGGCCGATCAGCTCGAAATTCTGCTGTTCGCCATCGGCCTGATCTGCCTGGCGATCGAACTGTTCGTTCTCCCCGGTTTCGGCGTGTTCGGTCTGGCGGGTGTCATGCTGACGATCGTTTCGCTCGTCCTCGCCAGCCACACTTTCCTCTGGCCCAGCGGGTCCGAAGAGTACCGCCAGATGGGCCTTACGCTCACTCAGCTGCTCGCGGCCATGGCTGTCGTCGTCGTCGCTATCGTGTGGGTCGGCAAGAATATGCACAAGATTCCCATGCTCAAAGGCCTGGTGTTGTCGCCGGACGATCCTGACGACTCCGTACCGGGCTCCGAACCGGTGATCGCCGGCGATTCGGACCTGAACCTGAGCTTCCTCATGGGCCGGATCGGCAAGACCGCCACACCCATGCGGCCGACGGGCAAAGCGCGTTTCGAAGATCATCTGGTGGACGCCACCGCCCTGACCGGGTATATCGATGAACGGCAGGACGTCGAAGTCGTCGCCGTGCGCGGCCTCCGCGTGATCGTCCGGCCGGTGCGGGCACCCGACGAACGGGTTCGGGATTCCTCAGCCCCGTTCGCTTTCGATGAAGGGCTTTTCGAGTCGTGAATCTTTACGTCTGGCCATCGCTCCTGCTGATCGCGGCCCTGCTGCTGGTCTTCCTCGAAGTGTTCGTGCCCTCGGCGGGAGTCATCCAACTCCTGGCCCTTGGCCTGCTCGGAGCATCGCTCTGGAGCGCCTTCGCCGTCTCCACGATGACGGGCTTCGTCTTCCTCACCATCAGCCTGGCCCTGCTGCCGATCGTTCTTCTCTTCGCCGCTTCGCTCTGGCCACACACCTGGGTGGCCAGATATTTCATGCTGATTCCACCGGAAACGGACGAAAGACCAGGGCATAACGACGACAGCCCGTTCGCGGAACTGCAGCTCCTCGTTGGCCAGGTGGGGCGTGCTCTCACCGATCTCAGGCCCTGCGGGACGGTCGAAATTCACGGCAACCCGGTCGACGCCATGACCGACGAAGGCTATCTCCCCGCCGGCATCCCGGTCCGCGCCATCGGTATCAAGCAGGCCCAGTTGCTCGTACGCCGTCACGAGGCCTGATCATTCTGTTCGAAGAAAAAAGAAGAACGATGCGATCGAATCGCATCGTTCTTGATCCATCTGGCTTTCGCGGTTACCGACTCGAAGTCGCCGACGATCAGAATCGGGCCATTTCGTCCGCGTGATAGCTGGACCGGACGAACGGCCCGCTGGTGACATCGACGAAGCCCATTCGCCTGGCCAGTTCGCCGAGCCGGTCGAATTCCTCGGGCGGCAGGTAGCGTTTGACGGCCAGGTGACGCGGCGAAGGTTGCAGATACTGGCCCAAGGTGATCAGGTCGCAACCCACTTGACGCAAATCAGCCAGCGTCTCCAGAATTTCTTCCGTCGTCTCGCCCAGGCCGAGCATCAGGCCCGACTTCGTGCGGATTTCGGGCATCGTCCGCTTCACGTGCTCCAGCACCTTCAGGCTGACTTCGTACTGAGCCTTACGCCGCACGAACTGCTGCAACCTGTTGACGGTTTCGAGGTTATGATTGAACACCTCGGGCCGGGCCTGGAGGACGACGTCGATCGCGGCCGGATCGGCGTCGAAGTCGGGCGTGAGCACTTCCACCGTGGCACCCGTCCGTTCCCGAACCGCCAGAATGCAACGGCGGAAGTGGTCGGCGCCGCCATCGGGCAGGTCGTCACGGGTGACGGACGTGATCACGACGTGCCGCAGGCCCATGCGCTGGGCGGCTTCGGCCAGCCTTTCCGGCTCGTCGGCGGCGACATCTTCAGGCTTGCCGCGTTTCACGGCGCAGAATCCGCAAGGCCGGGTGCAGGTTTCGCCGAGCACCATGAAAGTGGCCGTCTTGCGCGACCAGCATTCCGTGCGGTTCGGGCATTTGCCGCTCTCGCAGATGGTTTCGAGCTTGAGGTCGGCGATCAAGTCACGCGTGAAGCCGATTCCGCCGGCCGCGGGCAGGGGCCGCTTCAGCCAGCGTGGCAGGGCGGGCCGCCATGCCGGCGCCACGGGCGTATCGGCTTCGCCGGGCGGGTTACCAATCTGGACGAGAGTTTCACCGACAGACATGTGTTTCGCAAACCTCCGGCAAAGTGGTCAGCCCGGGCGTCTCCACGTAAACAGGCCCTGGTTCGAGATCGAAGCCCTCGCGGATCCGTTCGATCAGCCGGCTTCTCAGCCGTGAAGGCTCGACGGGCCTGCCGCGTACCGCTTCCATCGATGTCTGGCGTATCGGGCGGTCGTCCGTTCCGGGTTCGACGATCACGTCGAACGGCCTGAGGTACGGCCCAACATTCAGCAGAAACCCGAAATGGACCATGTTCCGCATGACGGAAAGGCCAAGCGCCGCAATCCTTTTGCCGCCCACGAACAGGCCGCTGTGACTGCCGACACGTTCGGCCCGGATGTCGAAATCGGCCAGCGCTTCGATCAATGAGTTTTCGAGCCTGGCCAGATAATCCTCGGGCGATTCGGCCAGGCGTGCCAGATCGCCGATCAGATAACCCGCGACCTGGCCGGGCGTGTGCAGCCAGCAGCCGCCGCCACGCGAGACGAACCGGGGCAGTGATTCGCCGAATCCGCCGGTTTCGTCTTCCGCCCGAATGTGGGCCAGGCTGCCGTTGCGGCCGATCGTCAGGGCCGGCGTGTGTTCGCACAGGATCAGGGCCGCATCGCCCGTCGTCTCCAGATCGTAGATCAGCCTGCGCTGCATCGCCAGAACCGCATCGACCGTCGCCGTATCCAGTAGATACGCGAACGCCCTGGGGCGGATCCCGGTTCGTGATGGCGGCTTGCTCTGCTGCATCGGCTCGACTCATGTATGTCGACCAGCATCCGAAAAACGGATGCCTCTACGGATGCCTTCATTCTATGCCGCCAGGGCAATGGCTGAACAGGTCCGGTTCGAACGAGAATCACGTCGGGCCGAATTGACCGGCAAACTCGCGTCAAAGCTCGCGTACTTCGTCGTTCGAACTGCGCAACCGGCTGATACCAATCTTCGAACTGCGGACGAATTCGATCATCTCACGCACTTCGGGGATCTCGCCGTAATCCTTCTCAGCTTCGTCAATCGCCTTCGTGATCGTCATGCCGTGCAGGAACAGAATCTTGAACACTTTCCGAACGGCGTCGATCGAGGCCCGCGGGATCCCGGCCCGGCGCATGCCCACCAGGTTCAGCCCCGTGACCGTATTGTGTCCCTGCGCCAGAGTGAACGGCGGGATGTCTTTGGTCGATCTCGAATGGCCGCCCATCATCGCCAGCCGGCCGACGCGCGAACGCTGCTGAATGCCGACGAATGCCGAAATCAGGCAGTTATCGAACAGCTCGACATGCCCGGCGATGGCGCTGTAGTTGATCATCGTCACGTTGTTGTGCACATGGCAGTCGTGGGCGATATGGGCGCCGGTCATGACATAATTGTTGTTGCCGATGCGTGTGACACCGCCGCCATCCACCGTGCCGCGATTGATCGTGACGAATTCGCGGAAGTTATTGCCGTCGCCGATCTCGATCGACGTCACTTCGTTCTTGAACGCCCGATACTGCGGATCGCCGCCGATGATCGTGCCCGAGCCGATCTGATTGTTCCGCCCGATCTTCAGCGGCCCGCGCAACACGACATGAGGCTCGATCAGGCACCCCTCGCCGACGGTCACCTGGCCCTCGATGACCACATAGGGGCCAATCCTGACATCCTCAGCCACAACGGCTTCAGGTCCGATAATGGCCGTGGGGTGAATTCGAGGAGTGTTATCCGACATCGGTTCCGTCCGATCCGCTGAAACGACTGTGAGCCCGGGTCCATCCCGGACGATACCATCCGAATATCTATCCGAAATCGCCCAGTCTTTCAAGTCGAGCTGGGCGGTAGGGCGGGCTTACGTAATCGGAAGCCGCATCCAGCAGCAGGGGCTTAGACGGTAGGGCGGGCTTCAGCCCGCCGGTTTTCGCAGGTGGGCGATCGCGCTCGCCGGTGTTCGGGAATGAAGAATCGTGGCCATCGGTAAGATGGTGGGCTAAAGCCGCACCCTACAGCATGGATGTAGATGGTAGGGCGGGCTTCAGCCCGCCGGTTTTCGCAGGTGGGCTAAAGCCTTACCCTGCACGCTGCTAGTCGAACAATGTCTTTGGCGGTTTCTTGATCTTCGGCTGTTTCTTGAGATGTTCCGGGCGATCGCTTCGGCCGTGAAATCGGACTGTCCCGAAGGTAAGTCTGAACCATCGATCGCCGACGCGGAAGACGCCCTGAATTCTGCGGCACCGGGGTGTGATGAAGATCACGTCGAAATCGATCACGTCCATGGTGTCGAAAAAACCGGCTCGTGAATTCATGGATTCGATCGACATGCCACGCCGGGTCAAAACCTGACGCAGCCGATATTCGTAAATTCGGACAAGTAGCTTGTTGGCCCGGGAAAACACGAGAACCGTGAAGACGATTGCCGATGCCCAGCCCACGAGCGAAATCGGGTCCGTCGACATCGGTGCTTTCTCCTTATAAGGAGAAAGGCGAGCTTATGCCCGCCTCTCCGCGACTTCGGTCAAAGCAGCTTCGATTTTATCGAAAAGGGTGGGCTGAAGCCGCACCCTACTCGTTCTCTCAAACCACCGCGACGGGTTTGCCGGTCTTGACCGATTCGATCTCGGCCTTCGAAAGCTTCAGGGCGAGCTGAGCCAGGGCACCGTCCAGCATGGCGTTATGCTCGCCGCCGGAGACATTGTTCACCGCCACGCCGATCTCGTTCGCGAAGGCCGAGATGGCGTCGCCGCCTTCCAGGGCGGGCGTTTCGGTCTTGCCGTCGGGCAGGATCACCGTCAGCGGATAGGCCACATGATCCCGGCCCAGGTTGGCGTATTCGAACTTGAGAGTGGCCTTTTCCAGGAAGATCTCGTAGCCGTGGGCGAACGGACGGCCGCTCTGGCTGATCGCGCCCGAGGTACAGCTCACCACCGGGGCACCCGGCTCGTCATATTCATAATTGGTCTGCAGGTGCACGACCACGCCCTGTTCGACGACCCCGCGCGACGACACACGGGCAGGCTTGCCGAAGAGCCAGCCGATGAAGTGGGTGTCGTGAATGTGCAGGTCGATGGCCGGGCCGCCGCTCTTTTCGGCGTCGGCGATGCCGGTGGACCAATCGGGCTTGGAAATCACCCGATAGAAATTCGCGGCCAGGACTTTGCCGTATTTGCCCGATTTGATGATGTCGGCGGCATAGGCGAATTCGCCGAAGAACGGCAGCACGTGGGCCACCATCAGCTTGCGGCCGGTTTCCTTCGCCGTTTTGACCATCGCCTCGGCGTCTTCCAGGCTCAGGGCGATCGGCTTTTCGACGAGCACATCCTTACCGGCCTTGAGTGCCGCGATGGCCAGCGGGGCGTGGTCGGCGTTGGGCACGCACAGGTCGACGAGCGTGACGTTCGGGTCGGCGATCAGGTCTTCGAACTTCTCGTAGGCCTTCACGCCGGTCAGATCCATCTGTTCGCCACGCGGGCCGAAGTTGCCCTGGATCGAAGTCCAGTCGCCCGCCCGCTTTTTGGCATCGCGCGTGGAGATGGCCACGACTTTTGCCCCGGGCACACGGCCCGCGCCCAGGTAGTGAATCATGCCCATGAAGCCGATGCCGACGATGCCGATGCCCACCATAGTCGTTCGATGCTCTTTCGTTGCGATGTCCGAGGAATTGGCTGCCGAGAGCCGTGTCCGATCGGATCAGCCTAAACGGTTCGCCCCTCCGTCGCAAGAACGCGGATGGAGGGACACGGCAGATTGCCGAGTCAGACACATACCGCCACGATCGGTCGGTACGGAGTTCACGCGAATTGAAGTAGAGAAGCCTGGGCGACAGGATCCTGACGAACCCGTTACGCTTTCGGCAGCGAGGAAATGTCCGTGCCTTCCGGCCATTCGGCGCGGCGCCAGGGCAGGCCGTCGGGGCGGACGGGCCCGCCGGCGAGCAGGCGTTCGTAAAGGCCCTTGAGCTCGTCCGTCATAGTCTCGGCCCGGAACTGATGAGCGAAACGGCGGCGGCCTTCGGCACCCATCGCGGCACGCTTGTCAGGATGGTTCGCCAGGTCGAGGATGGCTTCTTTCAATGCCGGAATGTCCTGCGGCTTCAGAAGGTGGCCCGTGGTGGGCAGGACGACTTCCTTCGCACCGTCGATGTCGTAGCTGATCACCGGCCGGCCGACGATGAGCGATTGCGGCAGCACCCGGGCCAGCCCTTCTCGGAGGCTCGGGTGGACGACGGCGTCCACCCCGCCGATGAGTTCCGGAATCCGCCCCGGTGGGACGAGCCCTGTGAAGATCACGGCATGGGCAATGCCGAGACGTTGGCAATCGGCCTTGAACCGGTCGCGCAGGATGCCGTCGCCGATGAACACGAAGCGGACGTTCGGATTGGCCTTCAGAATCTCAGGGGCGACGGCCAGGATGTCGTCGTGGCCTTTCAGCTCGAACAGACGCGCGACGGTGGCGAAGGCGACGTGTTCGGGGGCCAGGCCCAGCTCGGCCCGGATCTCCTCACGTGTGCGCGCTGGTTTGAGAAAAGCGTCGACATCCATGCCGGAATAAACGGTCAGAAATTGATCGGTCCGGCCCACGCCCGCGGCCAGGGCCTGTTCGGTCATGGCGTCGGCGACGCTCACGATGGCGTGGCAACGCTTCGCGGCCCATTTTTCCAGCGTGATATAGAGGAAATTCTTGTGCGCCTTTTCGAACCGGCCGAAGGGCATGCCGTGAATGGTGTGCACGATGGCGGGCGTCTTCTCCTTCCACGCGGCGGCCCGGCCGATGATGCCGGCCTTCGAGCTGTGCGTGTGGACGACTTCGGCATTATAGCGGCGGAAGCTCTTGCGCAAGGCCCGATAAGCGGCGGCGTCGGTTTTGGGGCGAATGGCTCGGACGAGTTCGGGCATGCGTTCGACGACGAAGCCCTGCGATTCCGCCCTGGTGAAGAGATCACCCTCAGGCCCTTCGGCGGGGCCGGTGATGAGGATCACCTCGTCCTTCTGGCGATGGTGCAGACCTTCGACGGTGAGAAGCGTGTTTTCCTGGGCTCCGCCGAGGATCAGACGAGTGATGACGTGGACGATCTTCATGGATGCGCTGCGAACCGACCTCGTACGAACGGATAGACTGACGTAACCGGCACGCGAGATGCCGACGTGGTTGGAATGTACGATGTCGATGGCGCAAAAAACAAGCGAAGCCCCCGACCTTGACGAGTCAGGGTGATTCGTAACCGCAGGATGACGATTTCGCGAAACCTGGCCCTGGTTTCGTTCACGCGGTTCGATCTCCGGACGAACGGCTCCGCATCTGCCGAAGCCTGTCATGCGGCAAGCGGCGATTCCTGCGATTACGTAAGCGGCGGGCGAAAACGCGCGGGAATTTTCCCGGCTTCCCAAAAACCGGATGCTTCTTCCCGATGCGTCCAGAAGTGGCCCCGTTTTTGCTGAAGCCAAAGTCAGCGGATCTTTCCGGTTTGTGGGTATCGAAACGTGTCGGCGGGCGTTGCACTGTCAGGGCCGACTTTCTGATATCCGGCGGGTTCCGGAATCGAATCCCTGCGACCCCGCGAAAGGGCGAATTTTCCGCCGATTCGCCCGAGTTCGCCGCAATCGGCTTTCCCGGCTCTCCTATCACCTCCCTATTCGTCATATTGTCTGCTTACGTCATCCTTCCGGGTTTACCCTGCTTGCCTTTCTTTAACGATTTTGGAAGATTGGTGGTCCGGTTAGGTAAATTTTACCGGGAAAATCGATAATTCCTGGCATTCGGAATAAACCGCGTTGACGTTTTTTTCGATAAGAGATAAGACACCGCGAAATGCTCCCGGTCCGGCGCGTGATCTCATGGTCGAGATCGTCGCCAATGTGACAAGGTCCGGGTGTGGTTTCGTGGATCCAATGTGGGGTGCGGTTTACAGGACCGCCGATTGGAAATGGATTTCGACACCTCTCTCGAAAGGGTGAATCGTATGAATGGCCCGCATCGCTGTCAGGGAAGCCGGCGGTGGATTCGTGAGAGGCGAAAGGAGGTCGCGTTGGGTAAGCTGAAGTCCTTAGCCGTTGTGGTGGCACTGGGTGCCAATGGGAGCGGCTTGATGGCCGCACCGTGGTCGGATGTTCCCGCATCCGCCGGGCGTCCTCAACCGCCAGTCCCGCCTGTCGAGTACGTCAAGGCGGGCGCGAAGCTGTACAATTCCGGAGACAAGGCCAATGCCGCCAAATATCTGAAGGCGGCGGACGATTACCGCGACATGCTCTCGGCTGAAGAGCGAACGGTTCTCGACAGTTACCTTGTCAAGATTCAGGCACCGGCGAAAGTCGATGCCGACGTGGCCCGGACCTCTGGCGAGGCTCCTCAGGCCGCACCCGCGGAAGCGCCGTCTCAAGTCATGCCGGCTCAGGCGATGCCGGGCAACCGTGGCGGCACGGCGGACTCCAAGCAGAAAGTGCGCTGGCTGCTGAAGGCCGCTCGTGAGGACGTCCGCCTGGGCGACTACGACGCCGCCGAGGCGAAAGTCGCCGAAGCCCGTTCGCTGGACGTTTCCTTCACTCTGTTCGACGACACGCCGGACCGGGTCGAGGACGCCATCGCCAAGGCCAGGCCCAAGCTGGCAGGAGCCGTCGGCGGTCCCCGGGACAAGAAGAACGCCAAAGACAAGCTGAAGCAGGCCCGCGGTCTGCTCGCTTCCGGACACTTCGATCAGGCCGAAGCGATCGCCCTGGACGTCGAGTCGTGGAAGCTGGACTTCGGCATGTTCGAAGACAGCCCGAAGAAGGTCGTCGCCGCGGCTCGCGCCGTCAAGCAGCGTGACAAGATCCGTCAGGCCGGCACGAAGGCTGAAGTGAATCTGGGCGTTTACGATGCCCTCGTTCAGGAAGCCCGGCTGATGGCTCGCGACGGTAACTTCGACGCGGCCGAAGCCAAGGCCCGCCAGGCCCAGTCCCTGAACGTGGCTCCGCCGCTCGATTCGGTCCGTGCCGAAGACGTGCTGCATGAGATCAGCGTCGCCCGGGCCTCAGGCAAAGCGGCAGCCGATCCGGCCGTCGCCAGGGTTTCGGCGGACGCTCCGGGAGTACCGGATCTGACGCCGCCTCCGGCTCCTGAGCCGGATGCCCCCGCCGGCGTCGCCGCCGTGGATATCCCGCAGCCTGCCCCGGTCGCGGACAACATCGCCAAGCTCGCCCAGAGCGGCGACGCCCAGCCGGCCAATCCCGGCGAAATGCTGCTGGAGCAAGCCAGGGGCCTGCTGGCTTCGGGCAACTTCGAAGCCGCCCGGGCCGCCGCCGAGAAGGCGAAGGCCGGTAAGAACGGCGTCGAAGCCCAGGCCGATGACCTGATCGCCCAGATCGGTCTGGCCGCTCAGAACGGTTCGATCTCGATGTACGAGGCCGCCCTCGACGCCCTCCGCAAGGGCGATTCCGGCCGGGCGAAGGCCCTGCTGACGGAAATCGCCTCGGTGCCGGGCATCGACGAAGGCATGAGCCAGAAGGTTCAGGACTTGCTCCTGCGTCTTTCCAGCGACGACAAATCCGCCAAGGCGGAAGCGTCGAAGCCCACGGACATGGCTCTGGTCGCTTCGCAGAAGCTCAACGCCGAAGTCGGCACGAAGGTCGCCGAAGCCCGGCGTCACCTCGAAACCGATCCGGGCAGGTCGATCAAGCTGCTCGAGGAAACCCTCGAAGTGGTGAAGAAGGCCGAAGCCCCTGAAGCCGTCAAGCGGACGATGGTTCGCCGCGTGGAAGTCGCCATCGAACTTGCGAAGAAGGAAAAAGCCACCTTCGACGTCAAGATGGCCGACGTCAACGCCCGTGCCGAAATCGAACGCAAGCGTCTGCGGATCCTCGAAGCCGACAACGCCAAGATGGCTGAAGTCGATGGGCTGATGAAGCAGGCTGCCGAAGCCTACGACACCGGCAAGCTCGAAGACGCCGAGATGTTCGCCAGACGGGCCGTCGAAATCGACCCCAACAACCTGGCCGCCACGGCCATGAGCTGGAAGGCCCGTACGGAACGCCACTACAAGCGTTCGATGAACAACGAATCCGCCAAGGAAGAGGGTTTCCTCTCGGCCATGCACGGTGTCGACGAAGCCATGATCGTCGATCCGGCCATCACCGAACGGGGCATCGCCTTCCCGAAGGACTTCAAGGACCTGACCGTCAACCGTCGTGAACTGATGGCCCGCCTGGAGCCCCGCAAGGACGCCCGCACCCTGGCCATCGAAAAGAAGATGACCGAAGACGTCACCCTCAACTTCGACAACCAGCCGCTCTCCGAAGCCGTCAGCTTCCTGGAGAACTACACCGGGCTGAACATCGAAATCGATCCCAAGGCCCTGGCCGAGGAAGGCTTCACGCCGGACACCGCCGTCAACCTTTCGGTCAACAAGATCAAGCTCCGCAAGGCTCTCGAACTGCTTCTGCGGCCGCTGAACCTGACCTACGTGATCGACGACGAAGTCATCCTGATCACGAGCCCCCAATCGGGTGCCGCCAAGGTTTACTCGAAGGTCTACTATGTCGGTGACCTGGTCAAGCCTGTGAATTCCGAAATCGATGCCAATGGCGAAAAGGAAGTCCAGCCTCAGGACAACAACATCGCTCTGGCGGGCCTCGGCCTCATGGGCGACAACGCCAACTCCAACGGCGTCAAAGTGCTCAAAGGTGACCGTCCTCAGGCGGACATCAGCCCCCTGATCCAGATGATCGCCACCTCGGTGGCCCCCGGATCGTGGAAAGTCATCGACCCGATGACGCAGAAGGACATCACGGGTGCCTTCAGTCTCGGATTCCAGCCTGGCGGCATGGGTATGGGCGGCGGTGGCGCGGCTGACCTCGAAGGTCAGGTCCTCCCCGTCGGCTCGATCTACCCCTACTTCCTGGGCCTCTCGCTGATCGTGCGTCATACCAACGAAGTGCACGACGAAATCAGCGATCTGCTCCGACAGCTCCGCCGGATGCAGGACATTCAGGTGACGATCGAAGCCCGCTTCATCACCCTGCGGGACACGTTCTCCGAAGCCATCGGCGTCGACTTCGACTTCAACTTGCAGTCGGACATCTACCAGAAGAACAGCTCGTTCGCCCTGCAGCAGGACAACGCGTTCTATCCGGCAGGCGGCGGCTCGACGACCGGCGGTGGCACGGGTGGCGGTACGACGACCGGTACGCAACAGCCTTACCTGGTCAACTCCTATCGTGACCACGCACTCGGCCGTGAGCCTTACACCGTGGGTGTCAGCAGTGCAGGCGGCGCGGGTTCTTTGCCTCCCTTCACCGGAAACCTGGGCATTCCGTTCATCCAGAACAGCTACCCGGCCTCTTCCGTGCAGGGCTTCGACCGCGGTGCGACCTTCGGGATCTCGTTCCTGTCCGACCTGGAAGTCTTCCTGTTCGTCAATGCGGCTCAGTCCGACCGGCGTAACAATATCGTCCAGGCTCCCAAGGTCACCACGTTCAACGGTTCGGCGGCTTACATTCAGTCCACCGAAAACATCCCGTACGTGTCCAACTACATCCCGATCGTCGGCCCTGGCTCCGTGGCCTTCCAGCCGGTGATCAACCAGGTTCCTGATGGTGTCCAGCTCACCGTCACCCCGGTCGTCTCGCATGACCGTCGCTACGTGCGGCTGTCCATCAACCCCACCTTCATCACCTTCCGACGATTCGAGTCGTTCAACATCCCGGGTGGTGCGGTCGGTGGCGGTGGTCTGGGCGGCGGTGCCACGACGACCACGCAAACCTCGCTGCGTCTGCCGATCACGACCCTGTTCACGATCGCCACGGTGGTCACGGTTCCCGACGGCGGCACGGTTCTCCTCGGCGGCGTGAAGCTGATGTCCGAAGAGCGGAACGAAGACGGCGTCCCCATCCTGGCCAAGACGCCCTACATCAACCGCCTGTTCCGGAACATCGGGATCAGCCGCGACACCAGCAGCCTGATGATCATGGTGACCCCGCGAATCATCCTCCTCGAAGAAGAGGAAGAACGCCTGGGCATCCCGACCATCTCTCTGTAAGTCAGGATCGCTCCTCCAAGGGCGATCGCCCGCCGCGGGAAATCGCCCATCCCGTCGTCGCCCCGCTTCCCAATGCGACTGGCCGCCGAAGCCCAAAACTTCGGCGGCCTTTTTTCGTGCGCAAAAACCGTCGCTGGCTTACAATGAAGCACCGAACCGAATTCGCCCCAGCGACCGCCCCGGTGACCGCATGGCTCTTCGCCCCAGGCCCTATCTCCAGCAGGTCGTCTTCCGGCCCGACGCTCTGGTCGATCCGAAGGCCTACCCTTTCCGAATCCCCGCCGTTCGCGACATCGAAAAGATCACGTTCCATCCGGACGTCACGTTCCTCGTCGGAGAAAACGGCTCCGGCAAAAGCACCGTGCTCGAAGCCCTCGCCCTCCTGATGGGCTTCGGCCCCGAAGGCGGCACACGAAACGTGAACTTCGCCACGACCGAGTCCGCGGCCTCGCTTCTGCACGAGTCGCTCCGGCCCGTCAAAAGCCATGTTTCGCCGAAGGACGGCTACTTCCTCCGCGCCGAGTCGTTCTATAACCTCGCCACGTACATGGACGACCTGAACGACCCCGCTTACCTCGCCAGCTACGGCGGCAAGTCGCTGCACCACCGCTCTCACGGCGAAGCGTTCATGACGCTTCTCACCCATAAATTCCGGGGCAGGGGGCTGTATCTGCTCGACGAACCCGAAGCGGCCCTTTCGCCCCAGCGGCAGCTCGCGGCACTGGTCGCCATGCGCGACCTCGTCGGGCGTGATTCGCAGTTCGTCATCGCCACCCACTCGCCCATCCTGATGGCCTATCCCGGCGCGAAAATCTGGGCGTTCGACGAATCGGGCATCTCGGAAATCACTTACGAAGAGACCGACCATTTCCTGATCACGCGTGATTTCCTGAATCATCACCGGCAAAGGATTCAGCGTCTTCTTGAGGCCTGAACGAGGCCGCGGCGAAGCGTCGCCGCATGAGATTCACGCCTCGGGTTCTGTTCGAATCGAGCCGTGATCCGTTATATTGCCAGCAGTTTCCGCCCTTTGACCTCCCGCGGCGTGATCGCCCCCTCGGCGGATTCGTACGATCGGCAATCCGGAACCCTCTTGCCATGAAGATTCACGAGTATCAGGCCAAGGAATTGATGCGAGCCGCCGGTGTGGCCACGCCCGACGGTATCGTCGTGAGCACGCCCGAAGAAGCCGCCGCGGCTTTCGCGAAGCTCGGTGCCCCGCTCCAGGTCGTCAAGGCCCAGGTGCATGCGGGCGGCCGGGGCAAAGGCATCGCCGTCGGGCCTGACGAAGACCGCGACGACGCCCTCCTCGTCGCCTCGGGCAAAAAAGACCGCAAGCCCGGCATGGCACGTGGCGTCCAGCTCGTCAAAACCGCTGAAGAAGCCAAAGCCGCCGCGGCCTCCCTGCTCGGCAAAACCCTGGTCACTTACCAGACCGGCGCCGCCGGATCGAAAATCAACAAGGTCCTCGTGACCGTCGGCCACGACATCGCCAAGGAACTCTACCTCGGCCTGGCAATCGACCGCGCCCAGCAGGCGCCGGTGCTGATGGCATCGACCGAAGGTGGCGTCGAGATCGAAAAGGTCGCCCACGAAACGCCTGAAAAGATCCACCGCGAGACGATCGACGTCGGCCTCGGCCTGGCCGACTTCCAGGGCCGCAAGGTCGCCAAGGCCCTCGGCCTGGAAGGCAAGACCGCCGGCAAGGCCGCCGCTCTGGTCAAGGCCCTGGTGAAGCTGTGCATCGAGAAGGACGCTTCGCTCATCGAGATCAACCCCCTGATCGTCACCGATTCCGGCGACGTCATGGCCCTCGACGGCAAGATGAACTTCGACGACAACGCCCTGTTCCGCCACCCTGACATCGCCGCGATGATCGACACCGACGAGGAAGACCCCGCCGAGCTGCGGGCCGCCAAGTCGGGCCTTTCGTACGTGAACCTCGACGGCGACATCGCATGTCTCGTAAATGGCGCCGGCCTGGCCATGTCCACCATGGACCTGATCAAGTACCACGGCGGCGAGCCGGCCAACTTCCTCGACGTCGGCGGCGGCGCCGACAAGAACCAGGTGCTCGAAGGCTTCCGCATCCTGCTGGCTGAGCCACGCGTCAAGGCCGTGCTCGTCAACATCTTCGGCGGTATCATGCAGTGCGACATCATCGCCGCCGCCATCCTGGCCGCCTACGACGAAATCGACTTCCGCGTGCCGCTGGTCGTCCGCCTCGAAGGCACCAATGTCGAAAAAGGCATGGCCATGCTCTCCGAAAGCGGCCGCCCCATCATCGTGGCCAAGGGCCTGACCGACGCCGCCAGGAAGGTCGTCGCCGCCGCAGCCGGAAAATGACCGATCGGCCCGCGAACCATGTACCGCGCCGCTTCGGCCCGGCCGGTTCGCACTGCCGTATCCTGAATCTCACAATACACTTCGAGACGATCCACTCATGAGCATTCTGGTCAACAAACAGACGCGTCTGATCTGTCAGGGCATCACGGGCAAGGCGGGCGAATTCCATTCGACCCAGTGCAAGGCCTACGGCACCAATCTCGTCGGCGGCGTGACACCCGGCCGTGGCGGGCAGACGGCCGTCGGCGTGCCCGTCTTCGACACCTGCGTCGAGGCCGTCGCCAAAACCGGGGCCAACGCCACCATGATCTTCGTGCCGCCTCCGTTCGCGGCCGATTCCATCATGGAAGCCGCCGATGCCGGTATCGAGCTGATCATCGCCATCACCGAAGGCATCCCGGTCGTCGACATGGTCCGCGCCACGGCTTACCTCAAGGCCCACCGCCCCAATGTCCGCCTGATCGGCCCCAACTGCCCGGGCGTCATCACCCCCGGAGAGTGCAAGATCGGCATCATGCCGGGCTACATCCACAAGCCGGGCCGCGTCGGCGTCGTCAGCCGTTCCGGCACGCTCACCTATGAAGCCGTCTGGCAGCTCACGAACCTGGGGATCGGCCAGAGCACATGCGTCGGCATCGGCGGCGACCCTGTCAACGGTACGTCGTTCTCCGACGTCCTCATGATGTTCCAGAAGGACGACAACACCGAAGCCATCATGATGATGGGCGAAATCGGCGGCAACGCCGAAGAACAGGCCGCCCAGCTCAAGAAGGACGGCATCGTCACCAAGCCCATGGCCGCCTTCATCGCCGGCCAGACGGCCCCTCCAGGCAAGCGCATGGGCCACGCCGGCGCGATCATCTCCGGCGGCTCAGGCGCTGCCTCCGACAAGATCGCGGCCCTCGAAGCCGCCGGCATTCTCATCGCCAGCTCCCCGGCCGATATGGGCGTGACGCTGCAAAAGGCGCTTAAGGGCTGATCGCTGCCCGATCGCCCGTATTTCCTGACGTTCGACCGATCCACGTCGCCGACTCTTCCGGCGACGTTTCTTTTTCCATAAGTCGCCACCGATGACCGCGAACCACAGCCCCTTTACCCTCCGGCCCTACCGCCCTGAAGATGCCGCGGCCCTGCTGCGGCTGTTCAAGGACACCATCCGGCGCGTCAATTCCCGCGATTACGCCCCCGACCAGGTCGCGGCCTGGGCATCGGACGAAATCGATGCGAGTGCCTGGGCGAGCCGGTTCGAAGGGCGTTTCGCCGTCGTGGCCGAGGCGGCAGGCGTCATCGCCGGATTCGTCGACCTTTCGCCGGATGGCTACCTCGACCGGCTTTTCGTCTCAGCCGATCATCAGGGGCAGGGTATCGCGACGGCACTGATGGATGCGGTTCTTGCAGAAGCGAAACGGCTGAACCTGCCGAAAATCGAGGTCCAGGTCAGCCTGACGGCCCGCCCGTTTTTCGAACGCCAAGGCTTCCGCGTCGTCGAGAGTCGAACCGTCGAAGTCCGCGGCGCGATGCTCGATTGCTTCGGCATGGAACGGGAATTGCCTTCGTCCGGAAGCTGATTCCGTCGCTTATCTTCCGGCTCTTGCGGCACGCAGATTCACGATTTCGCCGGCTTCAGCCCATGGCCGCCCACCGGTTCGGTCGAGATGTGCACGTCGAACGAGTCGATCAGGGCCATGCCCGCCGCGATGGCGGCCTTCACTTCGGGGATTTGCAGCGATGCCCGGTGAGCGGCCTGCGATTCCCAAACCTCGGTGATCCAGACGGCTTCGGCGTCGTCCGGATCTTTGGCCACGACATAGCTCAGGCAGCCGGGCATTTCGCCAGTGGAGGCCGTGAGGATTCCGATCAGTTCGTCCCGCTTGCCTTCGACGCTCTTGATTTTGCCGATCAGGCCATACATCGTGATCATTCCTGATTATTCGTGGATTCGGACGTGACCCGCAAGCCGGTCTTCAGCTCGAGCAGCACGCTTTTCACTTCGCCTTCGGCTCGCCGCCCGTCGGTCCCAGCTTCATGAATACCCAGGTGCCCAGCGGGGCGATGTTTTTCGTGAAGGCCACGAACTGGCGTTCTTCGTCGGAGGCCGAGCTGGAGATGGGCAGGTCAAGAATCGCCCCGGCGAAGTTCGCCACGGTGATGTAGTCGCCCTCGGCCGCGGCATAAAACGGCTTCTTCGTACGCGGATCCTCGACGATCAGGCTGCCGGCGAAGACCCAGTCAATTTCGACCGGCTTCTCGGTCTTGAGATTCTGCACCCACGTTTTCGCGTCGGTCGTCTGCTTTTTGCCGGCGGTGTCGGTCCAGTCCAGGCGGATGCCGATTTTCGTACCGGCCGGCGGCTCGAATTTCGGCACGAACCGGACCGGGTGGCCGGGCTCGGCCTTCGTCAGCAAAAGCCCTGCGTGAATGGCCCGGGCTTCGGCCTTCGTGGCCAGAATGGCTTCGTGTTCCTTGGTGCCGGTCATGCAAAGCAGGTGTTCGAGCGGGCCGTCGCGCAGGACGACCTTCGCCAGGATGATCACCTCGCGCTTTTCGGCGTCGAACCACAGATCGTCGCCCAGCCTTTTCCACGCCTTTTCCGGCTCGGGCCGGGGCAGCTCTTTTTCGCGCGGGTCCAGCGCCTGCCCGTATGCGGCATGCGTGCCCAGCATCGAAAGGCCGAGCGTCAGTGCGATCAAAATCCGTTGGCTTGCCATGATTCAGGCCTCTCCCTCTTTCGCCGGTTGGTTCCGCCGGGCATACGCCATAGACATATGCTAACCGCTGGCCGCTTTCAAGAGTATGCGGTATCGCAGCGGGATTTCCCGGTTCGACCTCACGTCGGCGGAACGCGAAGCGAGGTATTCGACGTGCCAGCCCCAATCACAGGCCTTCTGAGTTATCGTTCCCGGCCCGGGTGGAAGCCGCACGCCACACTTGCAGATTCACGGAATTTCGGACGAACCGGACCGAGCCGTCCATCATTCCGACGTACACACCGCCAGAGTGCAAACTTCGTGCCGAAACAGCGAACGTGTTGTATGGGGCGGCGTGGGTCGACTTGTCATCCGCGGAACAATCCGGAATTCCGGAGTTCGGGGGAAAAACATGATTGTAGTAGCCGTTCGTGGAATTGCCGAAAATCCAATACTCACCCATCCTGCCGTTGACATGGGCAGGGCTGGACGATGCGAGCCCACAAATCTCGAAAAGTTCGTCGGCCGTCGTCCTCAAGTCCGAATCGTCGATTCCGGCGAACCAGAAATCCCGTGATCGGACAAATTTCGAATGGTCGCCATTTCCGACCGATCTCTCGCTCCAGCCGGTCGTCGTGCTGAGCCCGTCCTTGATTTCGGACGGCCGTGTCGTATGCAAGTAACGAAACGGTCCGCCGCCGCCGGGGGTCGGACGCGACTCGATGGTGTGAGCGTTGGGGCCGACATTCGCTCGATAATTGTTGCAATGTGCGGTGAAATGCCGATCGCTCGGGCAGAGAAACGTTTCGACCCCTGTCTGCGAAACCGTGAGATTGACCGGATGGTCGTAATCTCCCTGCGTATTGACGGCATCGAAAATCGCCTTTTGTTCGAGATAAGGCAGTAACTGGTATTGAATCGACATCAGGCAATTGCCGTCATCGAGCACGTCCGTCGTTTTGAACGACTCGAGGACGGACGGATAATGCCTGTTGACTGATTCGAAATTCGCGGTCGCCAGCCCCATCTGTTTCAGCCGATTGAGGCATTCCGCTCTGCGTGCCGCCTCACGCGAAGCTTGGACCGCCGGAATCAGCAACGACACGAGAATTCCGATGAGCGATACGACGACCAGGGTTTCGATCAAGGTAAAGCCGCGATCGTGGTTCCATCGCGCATGCATGTCTTGCTCCTGCTGCACGAATCGCACCTGGCGATCGATCAATCCTCGACGATTCCAGAAACGGGCACCAGGATTTCTCCGGCTTCGGCATGATCCGTACGTATGGTCACGACTTCCCGAAAGGGGCCTGACTTCGACGGGACATGGATCGTCAGGCGGACGAACGCGTCGGTCGCCGGCTCGGCCGGTAACGCTGGGTCGGATATCAGCCCCGCGACGGAACTCGCCATCGACATGATTCGAAACGACCGGTTCTTCGATCCACGGACGTACAAATCCTTGTGGACCGCGGATCCCGCCTTTTGGACACCAACGGAAAGGCTTGCGGGCGCGACGGTGACCGGTCGGTCGTAGGTCCACTTGACGGGCAGAATCAACCGCGCTCGAGTCTCCGACCCACAGGTCAACTCAGTGACGATATTGGTCGAATAATGACGGTCTTCCGGCTGAGGTAATAGTTCCACCTGGATTCTACCCAACTCGACATCGGTTCGATCCGGTTTCAGCAGATGATCCGGACCGATCGCTGCCGGGTTCGGCGACCAGGAGGTTTTCACGAGATTCGAAATCTGGCCGGTTTCGAATCGGCAATCTCCGCAAACCGCGAGGTGCGTGGTCTTCAGCGGAATATCGAACCGATACGGTTCACCTTCGGCGAGATCCGAGAAGACATCACTCCTTTCCCCGGATTTCAAGACGTTCTCCGTCACCCAATCAAATTCGATGGATTGCGGCACGCCCGACTCGTCGGTGCTCCGGATCGAGATGGTCGAGGACCGGGGACCAAGCGTATCCCCGACCTTCAATTCCGAACGGAGGATAGCGGATTCGCCCGGGGCGAGATCTTTATCGGAAACCGTCGCGTTCGTGCAGTCGCAACTGATGAGCAGGTCGTGGATGCGTAACTTCCGCCGTCCGACGTTCGTCAATCGAGTTTCCGTCACGTGCGTCTTTCCGGGGCCGCTCAGCAATACGCCGAGCTGGTGCCGTGCCGGTTCGATCGCGAGTTTTCCGCCCAGTCGCGCCGATTCGCTATCCATCGGTATTCGATCGGACTTATCTCCTGAACAGCCCACGATCGCAAGGAAGCAAATGACGCGAACAGAGGCCTCGATCCGTTTCATTTCGAATCCCCGTTGCGAGTTCCACGAATGATTTTCAGCAGAGCTACGGCTGAGACGAGGCCGCCGAGCAACCCGAAACCGGCCAGGCGTGCGAATCTCCATCGATTGAGACTGCGGACCACGTCTTCCTCCGAAGTGAGCGGCACATCGCTCATGAGGAGCACTTGGCCGCTCCACACGTGATCGAACACGGGAATGTCGAGGACATCGTTTCGCGGCGGATCGCAGATCTTGACTGTCGATTCCTGAATATCGGTGAGAAGGACGTAATGGTCGTTACGAATCAGGGTGAGACAGGCGAAGCGTTCGCCGATATGTGATTTCCGCCATTTCAGGTTTTCGAGCGAAGTCAACGCCACCGTCGTTTTCATGCCGAAGGTCCTGGCCGTTTTCTCCAGGCGATCCATCGAGTATCCGGCGGCAGTCGCTTCGCCAAGTTCGGTCTCGACGAGTTCCAGCGTCGCTTTTCGATCGAATGACTTCAGCGCGACGGTCAGGCAATAGCTGCCGCACCGGTTGTCGTCGTTCTTCTTTACTGGTTCCGCGAGCCCGGGAAGCGTCATGAGCAGGGCCGCCAGGCTGATCGCCGTCATGGCTTCACGAACCCTTCTTTTTTGACGTCGCGTCCCAGTTTCTCAAGCACATCGTCCGTGATTCCGGCGTCCCTCGGCACCTTGGGATCGATCTGGTACGACGTCTGACGGAGATGGTCGACGACTTTCGTGTTTTTCGGCAGCAGCGCCTTCAGGGCATTGAAATCGAACGTGATCTCCGATTTCGACGACTTGAAGGATCGGGCTTCGAATTCGTGCCATTCCCTCGCGTTCGCTTCACCCCTGCTGGTGTCGCCCCGGACGATCCGGAATTTCTTCAGAACGGTCGATCCTCCCGAATTCATCCATTCGAAAGTCGAGATGACGTTCTGGCTCGTCGAAGTCCCGTCCTGAAAATCCATCCGGATCGGATAGCCCGAGAACTCGAGCGAAAAATCGGTCGTCGCGATGGTTCCCGTCGGGTCCGTGAGCGTTTGCCGAATCACGGATTTCGAAACCCGTTCGAGCTTGAGCGTCGAATTCGCGAACAGGCGTGCGTAATTCGAACCGGTCATTTCCGACCAAGGCCGCCCAGTCGTTTGGGACGGAAAGCAACAACGGCTGCCGAGTGTCTCCGGAAACACGTCGAGTATCTGGTTGTCCGTCATGTATCTCAACTTGTCGGCAACGATTTCATGCAATGTGTTGAGATAGGCGTTGTATAGATACACTTTGTCACCGGTTCGCAGCGCGTATTCGGTTCGGCATTCCTGCACGGGATCGAGATGTAGGCCGTCCGTGAGCACCGAGGAAGGATCTGAGACCTTAAATGTCCAGAATGCTTTCCGCCGATCCCATCTGACGGTCGCATCGACCACATAGGGCTCCTTTTTGCCCTCAAGACGGGATTTGCTGGTGATACGATAAGACATCTCTCCACCAGTCACTTTCCCCTGATTCTCCGCCTGGGCATCCAGAACGAGACGTTCCAGAAGTTCCTGCCCCTGATCCGCTGATCGAGCCTCCTGGATCAGGAAAAGTCGGAGCAAGAAAATAGACGTAAAAGCAAGTTTTATGCATGGACCCATGATCGAGATCTTCCTGATGATTGCTCAAAACCGATCGAACGCAGTGAACCGCGATACGGATTACAGGTTCAAACAATCAGGGGGCGCGTTGTTTTCACCATATGTCGAAGATAATTCACATGTCTGCAACTGAGAATTCCAGACGCATTTGGTCACTCGCCTGCAAGCCACAGGGGCCCCAGCTTTCAGATAACAACTGTTCTTTTCCTTCTCGGACTCCTGGCATTCTTCATTCGGGCCATTTTTGTAGAGTTCAACTTGGAAAGTCTGGCTGCACTTCTGAGATACGGTCCCCAAATCCGAACCATTCTTCGCAGGGTCCAGCGAAATCTCAGAGCAGAGGAATGGAAGTAGATTCCAACAGTCTGCCTTTTTCTTGCATTCGTAAATCGTATCATTCCTACCACCGTAAATCGCCGATGATTCGATCGACGAAAGACTACGCCATCGGGAAGTCGATCTAATGGAATCTATTGTCCAATCGGCGTACGCCGTCGCCAATACCATCAATGCCACGAAAATCGTATTTCGCATGACACTCTCCTTAGCTTGAGAAGCAGAAGCAGAAGCAGAAACAGAAACAGAAGCAGAAGCAGAAGCAGAAGCAGAACAATTTCAAGTTATGCCGTACCGAAGCTTCTGTCAATAGTCTACCTCGTCATTTTCTGAACGGCTTGAGTCGACTCCCGTTTCGCTGCACCGAGTTCAGCCATCGCGATAAGCTTTCCTCGAAATCTAGCCCCCGCCCGTTTGGGTTCGCCGTTCGCCCCGTTGACAACTCGCGACCGTCCTTCTAACTTGAGTGTCACGAGGAACAGGGGCTCGACCGCTTCGAATCGGCTTCCTTGCCCGAGTTCCCTCCGCATCCGTCATCCCGAACACCGATATCCACGAATCAACGAAGGTCACGACGCAACATGGCACGACCCGTCACCCTGTTCACCGGCCAGTGGGCCGACATGAGTCTCGAAGACATCGCCCGCAAAGCGGCCAGCTGGGGCTATGAAGGGATCGAGCTGCCGTGCTGGGGCGACCACTTCAACGTGCAGGACGCCCTGACCAAGGACGGCTACTGCCAGGGCCGCCATGAGCTGCTGGCCAAATACGGGCTGAAGTGCTGGGCCATTTCGAACCACCTCGTCGGCCAGGCCGTCTGCGACATCATCGACGAGCGCCACAAGCTCATCCTGCCGCCCCACGTCTGGGACGACTTCAAGGGCGGCCCGGAAGGTGTCCGCGAGCGTGCCATTCAGGAGATGAAGGACACGGCCAAGGCCGCCGCCAGGCTGGGCGTGAAGGTCGTCAACGGCTTCACCGGCTCTTCGATCTGGCACCTGCTCTACAGCTTCCCGCCCGTTTCAGACTCCCTGATCGACGCCGGCTATGACGACCTGGCCAAGCGCTGGAACCCGATCCTCGACGTCTTCCGCGACAACGGCATCAAATTCGGCCTGGAAGTGCATCCGACCGAAATCGCCTTCGACATCTATTCCGCCCAGCGCGCTCTGGACGCCCTGAATAATCGCCCCGAGTTCGGCTTCAACTTCGACCCCAGCCACCTGCACTGGCAGTTCGTGGACTCGGTCCAGTTCCTGCGGGCCTTCCCGAACCGGATCTATCACGTGCACGTGAAGGACGCCGCCCGCACGCTCGACGGCAAGTCGGGCATCCTGGGCAGCCACCTGAACTTCGGCGACGCCCGCCGGGGTTGGGACTTCCGCTCGCCGGGCCGCGGTCAGGTCGACTTCGAAGAGATCGCCCGCGAACTCAACCGGATCGGCTATGACGGGCCGCTGTCGGTCGAGTGGGAAGATCCCGGCATGGACCGCGAATTCGGCGCAGAGGAAGCCGCCGCGTTCGTCAAGCGGGTTCTCCGCTTTCCGGCCGCTGGCCGGATGTTCGACTCCGCCTTCGCCGAAGGTCAGGGCAACGCCTGATTTTCGCCAGTCGAGCATTTGCCGAATCACGAATGGCCCGCGTTCCGAACTCATTCGGCGCGGGTCGTTTCGTTTTCTTTTAAGCTTCGTGCACGACCATGGCCGAAATCCGGTCGGGTGATTTCATGACGAAGTGGCCCGGGTTCAGGCCTGCATTTGTCGCGGCAGCGTTCCAGTCCGCCAATGAGACGGGGAAATCGCACTCGGCCGTGTGGGCGATGACATTGTCGCTGGCAGCCTGAGGCATGCGGCTCCAGAATTTGCGAATGATCGCGTGCAGGCGCTCGAGATGTTCGTCGCGGGTTTCGTCGGGCAGGCAGAACGTTTCGAAAGCGATGAAAAGCCCGCCAGGGGAAAGCCTTGCACGCACCCCGGCGAAGAAATCGGGCAATCGGGCGAGCCCCAGATGATGGGCCGACATGCCGACGAAAATCACGTCGAATCGCGAATCGTCTTTTCGCAGGAATTCGACGAAATCGGATTCGACGAAACCTGGATTGATCCCGGCGCCGAATGTGGTCCGAGCCGCTTCCTCCAGTGCCATCGGCGAATTGTCGACACCCACGTATTCGATTCTGATTGGCGCAGTTTGACTTGCGGATGCTGCGATTCGGGTCAGGACTGAAGAAGTCGTGTCGGCATCGCCGCAGGCCAGGTCGAGAAATCGCAACGAACCGGCAAGATCGCATCGATTCGCGATCACCCGTTCCAGGGCATCCGCCGCCATCCGGTGCCAGAGATAGTCAAATTCGAGGATCAGCCGATAATTCTTCCAGCCTTGCAGGAAAAGGTCTGCCGCGTTTACGGGCGCTGTCATGGACGATCCTTTGGCTTTTTGTCCGGAGGAACTTCATTGGCCCTCTCGGCCGCTCGGCTCAATCTGTCCCGAACGGTCGCCCATGCGGGGGCATCGGTCCCGGTGCCGAATACGACCTGAATCGAGCGAATCGAAGGCACGCTATCCCACCGGTGGAGGATGTCGTAGAGCCTTTGCTCAGTTGTCTTTGCGTCAGACAGAGCGATGTGCGTGATCGATTTCGCCAGCGAGTCGACGACCTCAGCCTTTTCGCCCAGAATGAGGGTCGCGATCGTGGGATCGTTCTCGACTTCGTCCCGCCGCACGATGCGCAGCAGTTTGAGTGGTGAATAATGCAGTCGAGATTGCCCCGGCGCCACGCGGGCCAGATCTTCGGAGATGACCGATTCCGCTGAGATC
Organism: uncultured Isosphaeraceae bacterium; assembly: GCA_964608915.1. Lineage (GTDB taxonomy): Bacteria > Planctomycetota > Planctomycetia > Isosphaerales > Isosphaeraceae > QWQI01. Next base: position 116,977 of record CAZSQA010000002.1, on the reverse strand, counting down.
ACGTGCTTGCCCAGAACTGCCGCAATCGCCGCCGCACCAATCGGCCCAGGGCGGAGAATTTTCGGATCAGGTCCGGAAAGATCCAGTACGGTCGATTCGACACCGGCGGAGCAGGGGCCGGCATCGAGAATCAGGCCGATGCGGTCGCCCAGGTCGTTCGTCACATGCTCGGCCCGGGTCGGCGAGATCCGGTTCGACCGGTTCGCGGAAGGGGCCGCGATGGGTCGATCGGCGGCCGTGATCAGAGCCCGGGCGACCGTGTTCGCCGGGATGCGTACGCCGACGTACGCCAGGCCGGCCGTCGTTTCGTCGGGAATCCTGGCCGACTTCGGCAGAATCAGCGTCATCGGGCCTGGCCAGAAGGCATCGGCCAGCTTTTGAGCATCATCAGGCCAATCCGTAACGCATTCGCGGAGAACCCGCTCGATCGACTCGCAGTGCACGATCAGGGGATTGGTCTGCGGCCGGCCCTTGGCCACGAAGATTTTGCGAACGGCGAAAGCATCAGTGGCGTCAGCCCCGAGTCCATAGACAGTCTCGGTCGGAAACGCCACAAGGCCGCCGGATCGGAGGATCGCGGCGGCCTGGCGGATGATGTCAATGTCGGGAGTCTCCGGATCGATGGCGAGAATCTGGGCCATGGTTCCGCTCCCATCCGGATTGCCGCCAGGTCCCTTCGAGAACCGGGCGGATACGGTCACTTATGCGGGTGCTTGGATGACTTCGAAGGCTTCCGCGAAGCCGTGCCGGTTTCCTCGCCCGACTTCAGGTGCTTTTCGTAGGCTTTACGGAGCGATTCGTACATGGCCTCGCGTTTATCCATGAGCCGCTTCAGCTTGCGCGGCTTGACCCGCGAAAAAGCGTAGCTGGTCAGAAGTGGCAGGGCGATCGTCGAATCGGTGTAGCACGTGACCGAGTCGGGCAATTGTTCGGGAACGACTTTGCCCCAGGTCATCGCTTCGCTGGCTGTGGCGCCGGAAAGTCCGCCGGTGTCGGGGCGGGCGTCGGTGATCTGGAGGAAGTAATCGTGGCCCGACTCGTCCAGGCCCAGCACTTCCTGAATCTGCGGCTCGGTCTGCAGGATGAAATTCTTCGGGCTGCCGCCGCCGAGGATCAGCACGCCCGAGGTGCCGCCTTTTTTCTTGGCTTCGTAAACGATGGCGGCTGTTTCGTTCACGTCCAGCAGCGGGTCGATCCGCAGCTTGCCGCCGGCCAGTTCAAGAGCGGCCAGGTTCATGCCGATCGAGCTGTCGCCGGGGCTCGAGGTATAGATCGGCATGCCGGCTTCGAAAGCGGCAGCCAGGATCGAAGAACTGCCCCGGCCCAGCTTTTCGTCGCGGGCGTGCAGGTAACGGCCGACTTCGTAGTGGAACTCGGCCGTGCTCATCGTACGGGCGAAGGCGTCGCTCGTGATCAGTTCGCGATAGAACTTGTCCGTGTCCAGCAGTGTCTGGTAGTCGAAGACGATGTCGTAAATGCGGATGATCGAATTCTCGCGCAAGACGAAGTCGTTCACGTCCGGCCGGCTCTGGTGCAGGGGCAGGTCCAGGGCATAGTGGGTGTCGTGATAGAGATTCGCCCCGGTCGAGACCATCCAGTCGATGAACCCGGCCCGGATCAACGGAATCAGGCACGAAACGCCCAGACCAGCGGGCGTGAGAGCCCCGGAGAGGGTCAGGCCGACGGTGCAGTCGGCCGTGAGCATCTTGCGAGTGAAGACCTGGCAGATTTCCCGGAGGCGGCCGGCGTTATAGCTGGAAAAGGCCTCGTCGATCATGTCGGCGACGGCGATTTTGCTGTCGATGGCCGGCGGGGCGATGCGGCGAGGGCTGATCTGCTTGAGGAACTTGGAAGCCTTGGGCTGTTTGGCCATGTCGCTGAGTGATCTCCGTAAATTGCCGTTCGAGCGGATGAGATGAACAAAGCCACGTACCGGTCGGCTGAAGGCGCGGCCCGCACGTGGCGTGGTAGTGGTCCGTTCGGCGGCCCTGATTTCAGGGCCGGCCGGTTCGGAATGTATCAGGGCAGAAGGATGGCGGCGGCGACGACGGTCGTCCAGTTGCCCTTCTTGTCGCCTGTGGCGCTGGCCGTGACCTGCTTGGTCTGCGTGATCACGTCGGCGAGCTTCCACAGTTCGCGTTTTTCGTCCCAGGCGCTTTCCGGGTCGAACTTGATGCCGAGCACCGTGGCCAGCATTTCGGCGGCGAGATCTTCGGCGTAGTCGCCAGCGATCTTTTCGTTTTCGCCGTAGCTGTGGTGTTCGCTCAGGTAGCCGAACTGGTCGCGGTCACGCGGAATGGCGACGCCGACGCTGGCGGCGATCAGTCGATTCGGCTCGGCCGTGGCGCTTTCGCTCATGACCACGTGCACGATCTGACCGGGGTTAAGATACTTAAGCCCTTCTTCGATCGAGATTTCCTCGCAGTGGGGCGGAAAGATACTGGAAACCCGGACGAGATTGTAGCAAGCGATACTGGCGTCCCGCAGAGCCAGTTCGAAGCTCGTCAGTTTCTCGCGGTGAACACCGACGCCCTTGGTGAAGAAGAGTTTGGTCGGAACGTACATCTTGGCGTGAACACCCCCTGGGTCCGAGTCGAAAAATCGCTCGCGTCACCAACTTGTCGGCACGCATACTCCACATGCCGAAACCGTGGAAAACGGAATGATATCATTACGACATTGACACGCGAACTTCAAGGGCATTCGCAAAATTCGGCGATTCCGAAATCTTCGGCATACCGGCGATCAGCCGAGTGACGAATCCCCGGCCGGCTCAGCCTTTCCACGCTTTCGCCACGATCCCGGGTAACTTCGCCAGCGGAAACTGCGTCTCCACAGCACCTTCCAGCCAGGCGGCCTTGTTCATTCCGAAGACCGTCGACGTCTCTTCGTCCTGCCCGAAGGTCGCGCCGCCGGCCGCCCGGATCGCCAGTAACCCACGCACGCCGTCGCGGCCCATGCCGGTCATGATGATCGCCGTGATTGCGTCGCCGAACACAGGCAGCGCCGATTCGAACAGGCAATCGACCGACGGCTTGTGGCCGCTGATCGGCGGGTCGTCCGTCACTTCGATGCGGGCCGTCAGCGGCGTTTTGCCCGTAATCCGCAAGTGCTTCCCGCCAGGGGCCACCAGCACGGTGTCGTTCTTCAGCCGGTCGCCGGTGACGGCTTCACGCACATCCAGCGCGCTTTTGCGATTCAGCCGATCGGCGAAGGCGCCCGTAAATTTGGACGGCATGTGCTGTACGATCAGGATCGGCGGCACCGGCGGACGGATCAGCGGGATCGTCTCGCTCAAAGCCTGCGGGCCGCCCGTGGATATGCCGATCAGCACGACGTTTTTCGGCGGCTTTTCCGTGCGGGACGCATCGCGCGGCGGTTTTGAGGCACCTTCGGCGACCTGGGCAAGATGGGCTTCCGGGGCTCTCTTCTCGATCGGCGGCGGGGGCGAAGGGGCGGCGGCCTTCGGCGTGGCGGCCCTCGCATGCACCTGGCTCTGGCACGCCTGAAGGACTTTGGCCACGATTTCGTCGGCGACGTTCCGCATTGCCGTCAGCTGATTCGCCACCGGCTTGGGGACGAAATCCACGGCCCCCATTTCCAGGGCCGTCAGGGTCGTCTCAGCACCTTCCTGGGTCAGAGAGCTGACCATCACCACCGGCTTGTGATAGATGCCGACCAGCCCGGGCAATGCCTCCAGGCCTGACATCACCGGCATTTCCACGTCCAGAGTGATGACGTCGGGCCGCAGGTCGCGGGTCTTTTCCATCGCCTCCAGGCCGTTGCGGGCGTATCCGGCGATTTCGATATGCGGCGATGAGCGCAGGATGTCCGCCAGTAACTGCCGCATGATGGCGGAGTCGTCCACGATCAGAACACGGACTTTTCGGTCGTCGCTCATCGATGCATGATTTGGCGGAAGGGCGAGAAGAGGACCGGCGACGATTCTGTCCCGGTTGTCCCGGAATCATAATGCCGGGGCCGTCTCCGTGTCGAGAATCGCCACGGGAGAATCGAACCTGCTCGTCAGGATTTCGCCAGTTTTTCGAAGCTCCGGCGCACGAATTCACGGTCGAACGGCTTCACGATAAAGTCGGCCGCGCCGGCTTCGATCGCCTCTTCCAGGGTTTTCTTCTGGTCAAGCGCCGTGATCACAACCACCCGGGCCTCCGGGTCGAATTCGCGGATGTTCCTGAGCGACTCGAGGCCCCCCATCACGGGCATGACAAGGTCCATCGTCACCAGGTCCGGCTTGAGGGCCTTGTACGATTCGAGCCCCTTCAGGCCGTTTTCGGCTTCGGCGACAACGGTCCAGCCGGCTTCGGCCGCGATTGAGCCGATGATCTTGCGCATCACCAGCGCATCGTCCACGATCAGCACGCGCGGCATGGTCGGCTCCCGTTCCCGGCGCGGTCGCGTTCGGCGTTGGGCTTCCCCGATGCCCCCGGCGACGACAAGTCATTGAACTTCATAGAGTTTTCCTCCGGGTCGCTTCACGAAGAATCGGCCGCTCGCCGTGTCGAAGGTGACGTTGCGGCCGGTTTCGCCCCCGATATCGTCGCCCAGAATGGGAATCTTCAGGGCATCCAGCTGGGCCCGAACGGCTCGGTAATTGGCATCGCCGATGGCCATGACGCCCTGCGTGTCGAACATCTTCGCCCCGCCGGCGAGCTTCGCCGCAAGACCGTTGCGGGCAATGCCGCCGCGCGTGCGCTGCAGTTCGGACATCATCGCAGGGATCGCCGTATCCGCATATCTGCCTGGGTGTTCGGTCGAGCCGCGGCTGTCCGGCAGGAGGATATGGGCCATACCCGCGATTTTCGAAGCCGGGTCAAAAATGACCACGCCCACGCATGAACCGAGAATCGCTCGCAGGCCCATCGGCGACCGGACCACTTTCCATTGCCCGATTCCCACGGCGATGCAGTCTGTGGGCAGCTTGATCTCGGTCATGGCTGCTGGCCGGCAGATCCGGCCCCTTCCGTATCGGTGTGCGACTGCACGGGCACCCAGACGAGCCGCCAGTCGCCGCCGACGGAGTCCTCTACATGCATGCGGCTTTTCGTGAGCAGGATACCGTCGGTCTCCTCCGCGATATCGGCCAGCAGAAGCTCGCTCAGCGATCCGGCGAAATCGAGCGTGAAATGGGGCGGGCTCGGTACGAGTTCGACGGCCGTTGCCGGTTTCTCGTCTTCGGTCCAGGAACGCGTCAGGGCGTTCAGGAACGCGCAGGCGACGATATTGGCCGTTTCGAGCGCGGCTGAGCGGGCCAGCTCGTCCCAGAACGTGGCCGGGTCCTGCGCGATCTGCTCGAGCGTCGCATCGGAAACGTCCAGCCCCGTGCCCATCATGGCGCTGACGAAGCTGGCGATACTCGGCGCGTCGACCACCAGTACGAACCGCCCCCGGGCCGATCCGTGAACGTCCAGCACGCAGGCTGCGACTTCGGCATCCGCCGGGCCGAACAATTCGCCGGCTTCTTCGACAGCGACCGATTCCGGGCGAGACCAGTCGAGCCGGACCGGGTGGCCGATCCAGGCCGCCAGGCTTTCCGCGGCCTTGCGCCCGGCTTCCAGAAAGTGATCTTCTCGGATTCGGTTCGGTCGGGTCATGGGACTTTCTCGATGGCCCCGTCGGTCGTTCGGTTCGTTTCGCAGATTCTATCGCATTCAGACCGCGACGGCACGCTTCGGCCGGTTGCGGTCGGCCGCCATTTCCATGAGCCGGTCGACGTCCAGAATCAGCGACACGCGGCCGTCGCCCAGAATGCTGGCCCCCGAAAGCCCGTCCACAGGGCCGAGATTCTTGTCCAGCGACTTCAGCACGACTTCCTGCAAGCCCATCAGCTGATCCACTTCCAGGCCCACCATTTCGTCGGCTGAGTGGAGCACCACCACCCGCCGGGCAGAGCCGTTCTCTTCGCGGGTTTCGCCCATGCCGCCGGATCCGTAAGCGCCGCCGCCCCAGACGAACAGGTCGTCCAGCGACACGATCGGCACGATCCTGTCCCGAATCTCGATCACGCGGCTCCGGTGCACGTGATGGACGCGATCCTCCGACACTTCCACGATCTCGCGGATGTGATCCACCGCGATGGCGTACACTTCGCCGTGCACCCGCACCAGCAGGCTCGGCAGGATCGCCAGAGTCAGGGGCAGGCGAATGATGAACGTCGTGCCGACGCCGACCTGTGTGCGAATGTCCACCGTGCCGTTGAGCGACTCGATCCGGCTGCGGACGATGTCCATGCCCACGCCCCGGCCGCTGATGTCGGTCAGCCGTTCGGCCGTGGAGAGACCGGCATGCCAGATATAGGCGATCAGCTCGCGGTCCGAAAGCCTGTCGGCCGTGGATGCATCGACCAGCCCGTTTTCCACCACCTTGCGGCGGATCCGTTCCGGGTCGATACCGCGGCCATCGTCGGCGACCGTGATCGTGACCCGGTCGCCCGAATGTGCGGCCGAGAGGCTGATCGTGCCCGCCCGCGGCTTGCCCAGGCGTTCCCGTTCTTCGGGCGATTCCAGGCCATGGTCGCCGGCGTTCCGGACCATGTGCACCAGCGGATCCGCAAGTTCGTCGACGACGCGCTTGTCGAGCTCCGTCGATTCGCCCGAGATTTTCAGGAGGAATTCCTTGCCCGTGGCGTGGCTCAGGTCACGAATGACGCGCCGGAACCGCTCGAAAAGCGGGCCGATCGGGATCATGCGCGTGTCCAGAACGCCCTTCTGCAGGCCGTCGCACACGCGGGTGAGCTGGTGCACGGCTTCGCCGAGGTCTTCCAGTGAAGCTCTCGCCCGGCGCGCCCGGCTCAGCTCGCGCATCATCGATTCGACTTCCTCGGACAGGCTCCCAACCTCTTCGAGCAGCCGGTGCGACAGTGTCTCGGCATCGCCGCCGCCGTGGGCGATCGATTCGATCGCGGCACGGATCCCGGCCAGCCGGTCCAGGCAGTCCGAAGTCTGCAGCCGCCGCGACGGGCTGTCCAGATTCTCCCTCAGAGCCGCCGACACCTGCACGAACCGCGACTTGCTCAGCACCAGCTCGCCGGTCAGGTTCATCAGGTGGTCGAGCCGTTCCAGCTCCACGCGGACGGTTTCGCCCACCTTGCCCACGCTCTTGCCGCCCGTCGCCGGCTTCTCTTTCGCGCCGGTCTTTTCTTTCGTGGCGGCCGTCTTGCCGGGCTGGCCGTCTTTCGGTTCCGGCGCAGCGTCGTCTTTCGCGGCGTCACTGGCGGATGTCCCGGCTGCCTGATCGTCGGATGTCACCGCCTGCGGGGCATTCGTCGCCTCTGCGGGCGCGACCACTTCCGTCGTACGATTCGCGGCGGCCGTTGGGGCGGGCCTTTCGACGGCAGGCGTTTCGTCCTTCGGCCGATTCTGCTTTTTCTCCGCGGCGGCTGGTGCAGGCTGGGCTGCGATCGGTGTCTTGGGGCGGCGAATGTCCAGGCTGGCGATTCCCGACATGTTCGCGGCTTTGGAGAGTTCCTCGGTCGAGGCGTCGGTCGAAAGCCGAAACGTGATCGTCGTCAGTTCGGCGACGTCGTCCAGCTTCTCCAGCGAAGGCACGGAAGACAGGATCTCGCCCAGGGCCGAAAGCCGTTTGGCGATCAGCCGGGCCTTCATGTCGGGCAGAGGGACGTCGTCCTCGAACCTGGCGACGATCTCCACGGCGCTATCGGTATCGTCGATCGAAATCGAGCGCACGTCGACCCGGCTGGCCGCATCGGCTTTCGAGGCAGCCTCCGGGCCACTCGTTTTCGTGCCGGAATCGGTCGTCGAAGTGGTCGCGGTGTCTTTGCCGCCAGAGGTGTCGCCGGCTTTCGTCGTCGCCGAACCGCCGCCGCGCACCCGTTCCAGGTTCTTCTGGACGAGCCCGACGAGTTCGCCGAAGTCGACTTCCGTCTCGCCGGTTTCGCGCAATTGCTGGTGATAGCTGCGCAGCTCGTCGAGGCACCGGAAGAACAGGTTCAGCGATTCGCGGTCGAGCGTGCACTGGCCGGACCGTAGGATGTCGAAGAACGATTCGAGATGGTGCGTGAGCAGGTTGACCTGAACGAACCCCAGCGCGGCCGACGAACCCTTGATCGTGTGCACGATCCGGAACGCCACGGCCAGGGCCGGGGCATCCGTCTGGTCCTCTTCCAGCTTGAGCAGGGCATCGTTGAGCGCGATGACCTGCTCGTCGGTCTCGTCGAGGTAAAACGGCAGAAGATGCCGGAAATTCATGTCGCTCATCAGGTCAGTCTCGTACCCAAAGGCTTCGGGCGATCATTTCCGGAACAACCAGGGGCGTTCACGTGTCGTGCCTTCCAGGAATTTGGCGACGGCGTCCGTCGGGCCGACGACCAGATAGCCCCCCGGCCGGAGCGAGGCGAGCACGTTCCTGAGCACTTTCTCCTTCGAATCGTTGTCGAAGTAGATCAGCACGTTCTTCAGGAAGATCACGTCGAACGGCTCTTCGGCGGCCAGCGGCAACATCAGGTTATGACGCTTCCAGCGCGTCATCTTCTTCAGTTCCGGCACGACTTCCCATTTGGTCGCGTCGGTCGGAACGTTGCGGAAGAAGCTGGCGCGACGCTTCGGGTCGACCAGCCGCAGCGCACGCTGGTCATACATGCCCGCCCGGGCCGATTCCAGCACGCCGCCGGATAGGTCGGTGCCCAGCAGGTCGATTCGCCAGCCGCCGAGCCTGCCGGCATTCTCGCGCAGAATCGTGGCGATCGTGTAAAGCTCTTCACCGCTTGAGGATGCCGCCGACCAGATCCGAAGACTCTTCGGGTGCCGGCCGTGGGCCACGTCGAAAACGAGAGTGTCCAGAAACGGGCCGCCCAGCCATTCGAACTGGGTCGGATCGCGAAAAAAGTAGGTCTCGTTCGTCGTGATGGCGTCCAGGAAGTTCGTGACTTCCGTACGGCCCTCCGGCGAATTCAGGAACCGGTAATAGGCCTCATATGTGGCGATGCCCGTTTCCTTCAGCCGACGCCGGAGCCGGTTGGCCACCAGCACCTGCTTGGTCGGCTGCACGCGGATGCCCGAGAGCCTGTAGATCAGGTTCCGGAATCGCTCGAATTCGGATTCGCTGAGCGTTTCGAATTCCACGGCCTTGCCTCGTTCGACGGCTCAGGAAATGCGGTTACGGACGGGCGGATCGCTCGCCGGAAATCGACCGCGAGTGATCCGCTCGCGGCCCCTGTCAGACGCGGAAGTTGCTCACGATACCGTGCAGCACCGCGGCCTGGGCACCCAGTTGCTCGGCGGAGGCCGAAAGCTCCTCGGCGCTCGATGCGTTGGTTTCCGTCAGACTCGAAACGTCCTGGATCGCCTTGTTGACTTCCGACGCCGAACGGGACTGATCCTGCGTCGCATGGGCGATCTTGGCGATCGAGGCGGCCGTCTCACGCACGCCTTTGACGATCGTCTCCAGCGCGTTGCCGGCCTTCTCGGAAAGCTCGGCCCCGTCGGCCACTCTGCGGGTCGATTCCTTGATCAGGCCCGTAATCTCCTTCGCCGCGGCGCTGGAGCGTTCGGCCAGTTTGCGGACTTCGTCGGCCACGACCGCGAAGCCCAGGCCGTGTTCGCCGGCGCGGGCGGCCTCGATCGCGGCATTGAGGGCCAGAAGATTCGTCTGGCTGGCGATTTCGCTGATGACCTGAATGATGTCGGTCACCTGCTCGCTCGACTTTTTGATGAGCACCATCGCCTCGATGGCCTTCGTCACCGATTCGCCGCCCTGGCGTGCCTGCTCGGCCGTGCGTTCGGCGAGCGTGCTGGCCGAACCGGCATTGGCGTTGATCTCGGCGATCGAGTCGGAAAGCTCGCTGATCGAGGCCGACATTTCTTCGACCGTCGACGACTGGTTCTGCGACGATTCGCTCAGATACGTCGAACTTTCGGCGATCACCCGCGAGCTTTCGGCGAACTGGCCAGCCGATTCCACCACCTGGCCGATCACGTTCTTCAGGTCTTTCATCATCTTCGAAATCGCGTCGCCCAGCCGGCCCATGTCGTCGGAGCCGGTCACGTCGACCGTAACGGTCAGATTGCCCTCGGAGGCGTACTGGGCCACCTTCACGAGATTCGCCACCTTCGCTTCGAGTTCCTTCTTGGTCTCGATCTCCCGGCGCTGCTTGTCCGTCTTCTCCATCGCGGAAGAAACCAGCCGGCCCAGGTTCCGCATCGTTTCGATGCGCGACTCGCTGGCGGTCTGTTCGCGTTCCGAAAGGAAATCGATCGTCGCCACGACTTCGCCGTACATGGTGATCGGAATGCACACGGCCGACTTGATGCCCAGCCGCTGCGCCGGGGCGACCCGCGGGCAACTTCTCAGCTGGCCGAGGTCGTTGCTGATGAACAGGTCCTTCGTGCGCCAGGCGGTGCCGCTGAGGCCTTCGCCGTCGCGATAGGTGGCCTCGCGGCTGGCGCGGCGGAATTCCTCGCCGATCGAACCGCTGTCGCCGCCGAAGCACAGGGCATTCCGCGCGGCGTCCATCTTCCAGTAGCCGGCGTAGCTCCACGAAAACGCGTCGCGGATCGTATCGATGGCCGCCTGAAGGGCCTCGTCCGTCGTGGTGACCCGGCTGAGAGCCAGCAGCAGCGAATTGGTCGCCGCGCTGTCTTCCATCAGGTCTTTCTCACGCTGGGCGGCCTTGCGCTGCTCGGTGACGATCTCCCAGCTCAGCATGGCACCGATGTATTCGCCGGTTTCGTCCCGGATGGCCGTGACCATCATGTCGAAAATCTCGCCGCCCAGGCGGATTTCGCCCTTGTAGGGCAAATTGCGCGGATCGGCCAGCAGCTTTCGCTGGTGTTCCGGGTTCTTGTGGAACATGTCGATCGACCGGCCGACCATCGTCTCAGGCCGAATCGGCAAATAGGCCGCCAGCTTGCGGAACGTCTCCATCGCCGTGTTGTTCACGTACTGAACGACTCGCTCGCGGTCGGCCATCACGATATTGACCGGCACGTGGTCCAGCGCCTGCTGCAGCTTCGTCAGCCGTGCTTCGACTTCCGCCAGTTTCGAAGCCGGAACCGTCGCTTCCGCCACGGCTTCGCCCAAAGCTTTGCGAGTGACGTTGCCGGCCGGTTTCCGGCTGGCTTTGGGCTTCGGTTCCGGCGGCATCGAGACGACCGTCGCCTGCACTTTGCCGCGGGCTTTCGAAGCGGCGGGTTTCGCCGTGGCCTTCGCAGGCGCGGCTGTTTTGGCGGCGGTCTTTCCGGCCTTGTTCGATGTGGCGCCCTTCGTGACGCCTTTCCTGGATGACGATACGCCCATTGTGCGAAATACCTCGGAATAGGGAGTTGGCCTGGCGTTCCGCCGGCGGCTTCGGACCGATCGCTCAGGAAGAACTCGACGGCAGATCGACTGCGGCCCAGTTCTCCGAATTCAGAAGTTTGTCCACGTCGAGGATCACGATCAGGCGATCCTCCATCCGGGCGACGCCCTGCAGAGCCGCCCTTTCGATCGCGTCGATCGTCACAGGCGGCGGCTGGATCTGGTCGGGCTGGATCTTCATCACCCGCGAGACTCCGTCGACCACGACACCGACGGTTCGCGAACCGACGTTCAGGACGATGATTCGCGTTTCGTCGTCGTTCGGACGTTCAGGCAAAGCGAACCGCCGCCGCAGGCTGACCACGGGAATCACCGATCCCCGCAAGTTGATCAGACCCTCGATTAGTCCGGCAATTGCGGCACCCGCGTGATCGGCCGCAAAAGGATGATCTCCTGAATCCGCCGGATCTCGAATGCGTAATCGACTTCGGCCAGGCGAAAGCCGACGAACTGAATCGTCGATACGGCCGGCTTGCCTGACTTCGGGGCTGATTGGCCGTCGGGCCTGGTGTCAGCGGCGGAAATGGCGTCCATCGATATCGATTCCGCAAGTGATACGAATGTCGAACCCGGCGGCTGAATGAATCGCCCGGCATCCTGGGTTATCGATCGCCAGCCGACACGAGGAACGTGCCACCGGCCCGCATCCCCAGACGACCCGTACGAACGAGCAACCGTATCATGATACGTAAGTGAATATGCGGCAAACAAGAACGCTGGGCAGTTCAGGCTGGGGCGATAATTTGTTGCGGTCGTGCCGGTCCTGATGATCGCAAAGGCTTTTTGGGAATCGAACATGCATCCAGCGGCATGGACGACGTCGCGATTCGGGATTCGTCAGGCGGAATCTGGGCGCTTCGGATACGAATCGGCATTCGCCGGAATGAGGAGCTAACGGTCCAGCGGGTCATGACGGTCGTTACGGCTGTGACGGGAATGCCGTTCGCCACCGGGCCGAATTGAGGGTTGCCCGTCGAGAGGCAGCCTTAAGAACACCGAAAACGAAAAGGAGCCTCCACGGTGGGAGACTCCTCGAATGGTTCGAGTTTCCAGGGAAGGAAACCGGCAGATGTCTTCAGGACGTTCAGCTCATCGATTGAGCGGCACGAGCACGGCGGCGGGCGTGAAGCCCGATGCCCGCGATGCCCAGCGTCCAGGCCAGAATGGTCGAAGGCTCCGGAATCACGATGAAGTGGCTTCCGTTGATGTTGTAGTAGGGCATCGAATCTTCGCCGACGACGATGTCGTCCGCCGAACCCGAGTAGAAGGTGACACCCAGGCCGCTTTCCAGGTTGATACCGGGAAGCTTGCTGAAGTTCTTCACCGTGAATTCGAAACCGGGACCGCTGGCGTTCAATTCGCCCACGTTCGCGGCAAGAGCCGTGCCGTAGTTGTATCCCATTTCGACCTTGGGCATGGCTTCGGAAACGGTGAAGCCGTAAAGGCCGGAACCGCCCTGGGTCTTGATCGCCGGAACCCCGGCGACCACGGTCGGCGTGGCGCCGGCGACGTTCGGGCCGAAGCCGACCGTCACGTTTGCGTTGCCGCCGAAACCGGGCAATTCCCAGCCGCCGGAGGCCTTGAACTGGTCGGTCGAAGTGCCCATCACGCCGTTGCCGTCGGCATCACCGGCCACGCCGAAGAAGTTCAGGCCGACGTACATCGTGTCCGAGGTCTTGTCGTAGTACAACCGGACATCTTTGACGTCCCAACCGTTCATCTTGCCCTGGTTGGTCATCCAGGTGGCCTGGGGAACGTCGGGGGACCCGTTGCCGTCCTGAATGTAGATGAACGGCGAATTGGGGTCGTCCGTCACCGGAAAGTCATTCGCGACGTTACCGGTGAATCCGTTGAAAGGAATCGAATCGGCCAGGATCGGCGCTTGTCCCAATCCCGCCCAGAGCAAACTCAATGTCACCAAGCCACGCATCGGGCGAATCATGACAAGTCTCCTTACTCGTCGCGCATCGCCGGAATCGAATCCCGACGACCTTCCGTGATTCGAACCGGGGAATATCCTCGAGGATTACCCCGGTTCGCTCAATTGGACCACCTTCTACACGAATTCGATGGATCGTTCAAGGGGAATTCGGATCATTTTCGGACCCCCTTGTTGGGCTTGCGCTTCCCCGGAATTCTCGACCGCATCGGCGAGACGCCTGGGAATCGCGAACTTTCGCAGAAAGGATGAGCGGAATGTCACTCGTTCGTAACATTTTCGGGGCGATTCGTTCCGCTTGGTCACGTCGTCCAAGTGCCGCCAAACGATCGCGCCGCCACATCCTCTCCGGTGTGGATCACTTGGATCATCGACAATTGATGACCGTCGCCTTTAGCGGAAACGTCATAAACGATTTTCCCGCTGCGACCGGTCCAGGCGTCAAATTCCTCACAGGCGGACCAGTCGACCAGCCGATCATCCCGCCCGATCTCCAGGGCGTGATCACCAAAACCGGCTTCAACCTCGAAGGTATCGCACTCTCGTACGATCCGACCGCGGATATTCTCTCGATCGGCATCCTTCAGCCCGATAACGGCCTCACGGGCCAGCGAGTCATCGCCGGCGACGCCGACAACAACCTGAACTCCGCCACCGAATCCGCGGCGGTTCTGGGGATCGATCCGCTCTTCACCGACTTCCCTGACATGCTCAGCACCGAAGGCATGGGGGTCTATTTCGACCTCAACGCCGACGGCACTCCGGATATCATCGCCGGCATCAACGACCAGCCGTTCGGCACCAAGGAACTTCAGGTCGCCCGGGCCGTCGTCGTGAATCCGGCGTCCAGGCCCGCCTTCGGCACACAGCTGCCCGGCTTCGAAAACAACATCTATATGGTGAACTCGCCGAACCACCCGGCGTTCGAGTTCTCCATCAAGAACTTCAAGCAGCTCTATCAGCAAGTGGTCGGCACGCCCCTCACCACGATCCAGCCGATGACCGCAGGCGCCTTCGGCAGCCCCAGCGCGTCGACCCGGATGTCCGAGTCCCACTATCTGCCCCAAGCCTTCAACTGGCAGGACGTCAGCCCCGCCGCGGATCTCGCCATTCGCAAGATCGACAATCCGGACCCGGTCCGGGTCGGCGATTCGCTCGTCTACACCCTGCTCGTCAACAATAACGGTCCGTTCGCCAACGACACCGTCAACGTTTCCGACACCATTCCCACCGGCGTCAACGTGATCTCCATCACGCCCAGCCAGGGAACGGTCGCGACCACACCCACCGGGTTCACGGCCAGCCTCGGCAATATCGCCGCCGGCGGTTCGGCTTCGATCACGGTCGTCGTGCAGCCCACGGCCACGGGAACGATCCTTAACACGGCTACCGTCAGCTCCGGCAACGATTTCATCCGCGACCCGGACCTGACCAACAATACCGCGACGGCCACGACCCGCGTGAACGGGCCGATGTTCTGCCCGCCGATCCTGGTCAATCCGCACCACGCCAGCATCATCAACACCGCCCACGCCACGCTGATCCGCGTGCACGTGTTCGGAACCGCCGAACTGGACGTGAATTCGATCGTCGCCGATACCGTGAATCTCTCCGGCGCGACGCCCGTCGGCGACTTCACCCGCTATATCAACGGCGATCAGCTTCCGGACCGGACTTTCCTGTTCCTGGGTACCGACCCGGCCTTCGACGCCCTGCCGAGTGGCTACACGACGGTGACGCTCGCCGGAAGGACGACCGACGGCAGTCAGTTCGACTCCCAGGCGATCGTGTTCAACGTCAACGGCGGCAAGGAGTTCACGCAGGTCCGAGCTCGTGACGTGAAGCGCTATGTCGGCGATCTCGTCAACGAAATCCGAGCGACGAATCCCCAGGTCCGTCTGGTCGACGTTCTCTATCCGGAACTGATGCCGACCGGCGGGCCCGTCCGAACGCAAGTCGTTCGCACGATCCAGGCCCAGTCGGGATCGAATCAAGCCGCCCTCGGCTCGTCCACCGTCCGGATCCCTGGCGTTCGTGCCGGCCGCGTTCAGGTCATCAACCCGGTCGTGTCCGACCCGACCAGCGGCGTCCAGCTCGGTTCGAGCACGGTCAGCATTCCGTTCTCCAGCGGGAAAACCGGCCCGATCGTCATCGACAACGCCAGCCAGGCCGGTCAGGCGACCACCCGCCGCGCCGTTCCCCGGGCGGCTCAGTCGGTCAAGATCCCCACGGGCGTGACACGTCAGGCCGGAGTCGGTGCCAAGCTCTCTTCGAGCATCGACGACTTCACTCTGGCCTATTGATCCGCCCCTGCGGGTCGACGGAAAGCCTTTCAAGGTAACGATCGCCGCATGTCCGCAACCCGGGCATGCGGCGATTCCGCATTACGCCGACTCCCTCCGACTCCTTTCCTAGACGGGCGAATCCGGCTATAGTTTTCCGACGCAGCGAATCCGCTCCATCCGTTCACGCAGGGAATGTAAGAGCCCCATGTCCGACTACACGCCCTATCAGCAGAAAGTCATCGGCCGCTATTACGACAATTTCGAGTCGATCAAGCTCCAGCGTCTCTCCGAACTCTGCACCGAAGTGTGGCTGGCCGAGGGCAAGAAAAAGGACAAGATGTGGGCCCAGGTGGGCGAAATCCTCACCGCCCTGAAATGCTCGCAGTCCCGAATCGATCACGTCCTTGCGAAAAAAGACCCGGCCCTGCTGCCCGACCTGGTGACCGAACTCTCCAAAAAACTGGGGAAGTGACGAGATATCAAAAAGGGGACGGGGGTCATTTCCCGCGACACATCAGAAATGACCCCCGTCCCCTTTTTCGGTTC
>CAZSQA010000002.1:0-100776 GCA_964608915.1 uncultured Isosphaeraceae bacterium | reverse complement strand
CGGGGGTCATTTCCCGCGACACATCAGAAATGACCCCCGTCCCCTTTTTCGGTTCCGGCCCCAATTCGGCGTTTCCCTTCGAACGCGAACATCGACTGAAAGCCGATGCCACGAAAAACAGAATAGTCCGGGACGGCAGAATCGGCTGGAGTCACGAATCTCCGCGAAGTCGCAACGCCCTGGGACCCCCGAGCTCCAGCTCGGGAATGTTATTCAGATCTCATTGCATTCCTGGGTTCGTTACGATCGTCGGGCAAGACATTCCCGAGCTGGAGCTTGGGGGGCCCGGGGTTACGATCTGCCCGGCTTTGCCGTCAGCTTTTCGTAAATCGCAGCATATTCTTGTGCCAAAGCTTCGAACGAATAACCTTTCGAAGTTTCGAAGCCGCCGTGACCGATCTTCTCCCGCTCCTCCGAAGAATCGAGCAACCTCGAAACGGCTCTGAACCACGAATCCGGATCGTCCCGATCCGCGAAGATCACGTTCGAACCGTCTTCCAATCCCGGCTCGATTTCCGGCGGCCGGGTCGTCACGACGGGCAGGCCGAAACGCCAGCCGGCCTGCAGCGAACCGCGGCGCAGCGAAGCCCCGTCTTCGAAGGGCAGCAGCATGATTTCGGCGGAATGCAGCTCATGCGGCAGATCATGGGCGGAATCGAGCGCGCCGGTGAACCTGACCCAGTCCGCACCGGCCATCTTTTCCGCCAGGGCCCTATGTTCAGCGTCATGGGCCGGATCGAACGGGCCCACGATGTGCCAGGTCAATTCCGGGTACGACTTCCGGGCTGTTTTCAAGGCTTCGAACAGGATGTCGTACCGTTTCAGCCGGTTGACGAACCCGAAAGAGCAGACGCGGCCGGCGATCCTCGTAGGCCGCGACACTTCCGGCAACGGCTCGATATTGCAGGGGCTGAAGAGAATGCGGTCGACTTTCCGCCGGGCGTATTTTTCGCACCGGTCGGCCGTGCGGCGATCGTTGGCGACGATGGCGTCGGCGCGAACGATCAACCTGCGCACGTTTTCGAACGACGGGCGGTCATGATGCAACTCATGCAGCGTGACGACCACGGGCAAGCTCGGGCGAAGCTCCGCAAGTTGCACCGCGACGTCGCTTTCGAACCACGAGAACGCTTCTTCCTGAACGTGCAGCAGGTCATAATCCAAAAGCTTCGCGAACTGGATGGCTCGCCGGTTGAGTTTCGGCGTCCATCCATGCACGGGCCGATAGGTACGAATTCCGCCGAGTGTGGTCACTGGCGCATCGAACCAGCGGCGGCGGCGTGTCAGATAACGCAGCGACCATTCCGGCCGGTCCGCCTGCAGGGCCTGCAAGAGTCTGACCGTAAAATCGCCCACGCCTCCGATCATCGGCGGGGCCTCGCCGCTGACCATCAGAACTCGCAACGGGCGCAGGCTTCGGCCGGTCGGCGCGGTGTCGGGCACGATGTCTTCGCGTTCCGCAAATGACGACAAGACAAAAAGATCGGCATCGATGACCCGTGCGTGAAACGCAGGTCCGACGATGCCGATCCGCGACAGAATCTCAGCCGATCGCCTTCTTGAGCGCCGCCAGGACGGGCTCGTAATCGGGCTCCTGGGCGATTTCAGGCACGTACTGGGCATAGACGATCGTATCGTCCGGGCCCACGACGAACACCGCACGCGTCAGGAACGGCACGGGGAAGTCCTTGATCTTCACGCCCCAGGCTTCGCCGAAGCTGCCGTTGTGCAGGTCGCTCAGGTTCTTGAAGTTTTTCACGTCCGCCGCGCCACACCAGCGGGTCTGGGCGAAAGGCAGGTCGGTGGAAACGGTGAAGGCCGCGACCTTGTCGCCCAGGGCGTTCAGCTCTTCGGAGAATTTCCGGGTCTGGATATTGCAAACCGGGGTGTCCAGAGAGGGCACCACGTTGAACAGCCGGACCTTGCCGGTCGTGTCGGCCAGAGTGACGGCGGCCAGATCGCCTCCGACCGTCTTGAAGTCAGGGGCCTTGTCGCCGGCCTTCAGTTCCGGGCCGATCAGGTCCTTCGGATTGCCCTTCAGGGTTACCGCTCCGGTGCGTACGACGGACATTTTCGTGAAATCTCCCGCGACGAATCGCTAGAATCATTAAGGATCTCAGGGCGGAACGTTCGCATTCCGTGCCCCTGAATCTCCTCGTTCGGACTCGAAGACCGACACTGTCGCGATCTTCATGTTCCGATATCATAGTCACGCGGCGACTATCCGCAACCTTCCGGCTTCGAAAGCCGGCCGATCCGCACCGAACATCGGCCGAAACGCACGCATGAGCGCACGACCCAACCCCTATCAGTTCGATGTGATCGTCGTCGGCGGCGGGCACGCCGGCATCGAGGCCGCCATGGCCGCCGCGCGGCTGGGCTGCCGCACGGCCCTGTTGACGCTCAATGTCGACACCATCGGCCAGATGAGCTGCAACCCGGCTATCGGCGGCGTGGCCAAGGGGCAGATCGTGCGCGAAATCGACGCCCTGGGCGGCGTCATGGGCCAGATCACCGATGCCACGGGCATCCAGTTCCGCCTGCTCAACCGCACCAAGGGGCCGGCCATGCACAGCCCCCGCGCCCAGTGCGACAAAAAGGCCTATCAGTTCCTGGCCAAGCGGCTCGTCGAATCGCAGCCCAATCTCACGATCCGTCAGGAACTTACCGAATCGGTCCTCGTCGAATCCGGCCGGGTCAGCGGAGTCGGCGTCGCCGGCGGTTTCACTTACCGGGCCAGCGCTGTCGTTCTCACGACAGGCACGTTCCTGCAAGCACTCATGCACACCGGCGAGACGAAAACGAAGGGGGGAAGGGCGGGCGATATCGCCGCCCTGGGTCTTTCGGGAAGTCTCAGGGAACTCGGCCTCGAACTGCACCGGTTCAAGACCGGCACGCCGCCCCGGCTCAACGGCCGCACGATCGACTTTTCGAAGCTCGAACCCCAGCCCGGCGACGCCGAGCCCTCGCCATTCTCGTTCCTGACCGACCGCCTGGCACAACCGCAGGTCGATTGCCACATCACCTATACCAACGACGAAGTCCACGACATCATTCGTGCCAACCTGCACCGGGCACCGATGTACTCCGGCCAGATCGAAGGCATCGGCCCCCGATACTGCCCGTCGATCGAGGACAAGGTCGTCCGCTTCGCCGATCGCGACCGCCACCAGGTCTTCCTCGAACCGGAAGGCCGTAATACGTTCGAATATTACTGCAACGGCATTTCCACGAGCCTCCCGCGCGATGTGCAGGAGGCCGTCATCGCCCGAATCCCGGGGCTCGAAAACGCCGAGATCATGCGCTTCGGCTATGCCGTCGAATATGACTTCGCCCCGCCCACTCAGCTCGATTCGACTCTCGCCGTCAAACACCTGCCAGGGCTCTATCTCGCCGGCCAGATCAACGGCACCACCGGCTACGAAGAGGCCGGCGCCCAAGGGCTGGTCGCCGGCGCCAACGCCGCTCTCGCCGTCACTGGCCGCGAGCCGCTCATCATCGATCGCTCCGAGGCCTATATCGGCGTCATGATCGACGATCTCGTCACCAAAGGCGTCGAAGAACCCTACCGCATGCTTACCAGCCGGGCCGAGTTCCGGCTGATCCTCCGCCATGACAACGCCGATTTCCGCCTGACGCCCAAGGCCCGCGCCCTGGAACTCGTCGACGACCACCGCTGGCAACGATTCGCCGCCCGCGACGATCACGCCAGCCGGCTGCGAGAAATCCTCCGGACGACTCGGCACTACGACATGACCCTCGAAAAATTCCTCCGCCGGCCAGAAACCGCCTGGGCCGACCTCGCCCGGATCGACGCCCGCCTCGACCCCGCCCAGTGGCTGCCCACGGCGATCACTCACGTCGTCACCGAAACGAAATACAGCGGCTACGTCGAACGTCAATCGGCCCACATCGATCAGTTCCGCAGGCTCGAAGACAAGAAAATCCCGACCGATGTCGATTATGCCCGGATGACGGCCCTGCGCTTCGAAGCCCGCGAAAAATTCGCCCGGCTCCGTCCCGCGACCGTCGGTCAGGCCGGGCGGATCAGCGGCATCACCCCGGGCGATGTCGCCACCCTGCTTATCCTGCTCAAAAAAAGCCCCCAGATACCCCGGGTCGCTCCCGCGGGACAATCCTCGGAAACCGGCGTGGATCACCCCGCCGACGATCGTTCCGCATAGTCTCGTCGTGTTCCCGAACTTCCCATATCATCCCTGATTACGGAACTTTCGTCCCGTTGCGCTTACCCCACTTGCCACACCGTTCGGGCAGATTGTCCCAATCGACCCAAATTCCAAGAATTCCTGTTGACACACTAGGTAACTTTCCTATCATGGCAAAGCTAGAAAACCCAGTGTATTCGATACAGATTCACACAATGGAACGGATCTCTACGTTCGGCGAAGCGGGGCAGGTCGAAACGAATTCACGGAAGTCGTGAAATGAGAAAGACCTGAAACGTCAAGCCGGCGAGCCTTACCGGAGGGGGACATCGGGCATCATGAAGACCGTATTCACGACGGGAGAAGCGGCGAGGATCTGCAAGGTCAGTCAACAGACGATCATCCGCTGCTTCGATTCCGGGCAGCTTCGAGGGTTTCGCGTTCCAGGTTCGAAATTTCGCCGCATTCCGCGTGAGGCCCTGATCCGGTTCATGCGAGAGCATGGCATTCCGACGGACGCACTCGAAAGCGGCAAGCGGCGGGTGCTGATCGTCGACGACGATCCCGGCATCGTCGAACTCCTCACCGATGTGCTCACCGAAGGCGGCAAGTTCGAATGCCGCGCGGTCAATAACGGTTTCGAAGCCGGCAAGCAGGCCAACGAATACCACCCGGACCTGATCATCCTCGACATCATGCTGCCCGACATCAACGGCAAGGCTGTGTGCGAGGCGATCCGCCGCGACCCGAACCTGACCGACATCAAGATCATCTGCATCTCCGGCATGGTCGAGGAAGACAAGATCAGCGAGCTGACGGCCGCCGGCGCCGATTCGTTCATGCACAAACCGCTCGACATCGACGCCCTCAAGACCAAGATCGCCGAACTTCTCGACATGAGCTACGAAGAGATGACGATCTGACCGCCATACTCCGCGTAATCCGCAAGGCTTGCCGGACCGTTCGATTTTGACGGTCAAGCGATCGCTCCGTACCATCCGACAATGGCTATACGGAGCGATCGTGCACGCTATGGATGGCGTGCGTTCCCTCCGACAGTAATGGAGTCGGCGGTCGTGTCGAATCTCTCGGCGAGCCATGGACTGGCATTGACCGCGCCCGCGGAACCCGCCCCGCTGCCCTGGGCGTGGACGACCGTGGGCCACTGGGCCGATTCCTGCGCGGATACGGCACCAGGCCCGAACCGTTCCGCGACGGACCGATCGGTCGTCTGGGACCCTGGGTTCGCGGCCCGCCGCGTCTGGGGTCTAGGCAACCCCATGGATCCACCGGAAAGCGTCTGGAGCTTCACGGAACCGGCACATTTCGAAGCCGTCCGGATGCTCTGGTCTTCTGGCATCGCCCTCGGCTGCGCGATCGACCGCGTGATCGACGAATCCGGCCTGAATTTGCCGTGGAAGGGCATGGACTGGTCCATCATGCTCCAGGGCCCGCTCTGGACGATCGCAGGTCGATACCCTGACCGCTTCCGGGCCTGGCTCGAAACGCCGGAAAATGCCGAAAAACGTCGCATCGAGAGCGAATCGCTCGGCGTTTCCGCCGATGTCTGGTCGCACTGGATCCTCGGCCGTATGGGACTCGAACAGGTCGCCCGCACCCTCTGGCTGATCAAGGCCGACCCGAACCACGTGCCGAAACCGCCGATCGCACCGGCCGCGGGAACGCCGCTCGCGGATCTCGTCCGCCAGGGCCATGCTATCGCGTCGGCCACACGCTATGCTCTGGGGTCGTCGGCCACGCTCGATAACGCCTCGAACGATCCACGCGTCGCTCTCACCGAAGCGATGGTCAAAACGGTTCTCGTAAGATTCCGGCTCGAAGCGCCCGACGACGCGCCGCTCGTGCGCCGCAGCCTCGCCCTGATCCGCCAGACGCACCGGGCCGATGAATCGCTCGCACACACCCGTGCAGCCACGAACCTGCTCCGCGCGATCGACGACGATCTCCGCCGTTTCGTCGGTCCGGCTGCGCCCGGCATCGCCTTCGAAACGGCTGCCGAGGGCGAATCTCTCCGAAACATGCGTGCCGATTTCCCCGTTGCCACAGCCTCCGTGTCGGAAGCGGCGGCAGAACCGTTGTCGCACATCGAATCCCGCTGGCAGCGGTTCCGAAACTCAATCTGGGACCGGTTTCGCCAGTGGGAAGACTGGGCAGAAGAAGTCGGCCGCCGTAGCGCCGATTCCGAACTTCAGGCCCAGGCGAGCCGCTTCGAATCGCTTGCCGAATTCGCCGCCGGTGCCGGCCATGAACTCAACAACCCCCTGGCCGTCATTCAGGGCCGGGCCCAACTGCTTCTGTCACGTGCCACCGACGACCAGACCCGTTCTTCGCTCAAGGCCATCGTCGATCAAACCCTGCGTGCACACCGCATGTTGCGCGACCTGATCTTCATCGCCCGGCCCGGTGATCCTCGGCCACGACTATTCCGGCCCGCCGAGACACTCCGAGGTATCGTGCGCGAATTCAAGCCCGACTCGGTTCGTAAAAATCTGCAGATCCAGCTTCGGATCGCGCCGGAACTCGCCACGCTCGATCTCGACCGGCTTGACCCCGATTCCTATCGGCATTTGGCCACGGCGCTCGTACGCAACGCGATCGAGGCCTCGCCCGAAGGGGGCACCGTCATCGTCACCCTCAATCACGACACCCACGGGCTGGCCCTGCACGTCGAGGATCAAGGCCGGGGCTTCGATTCCAACGAAGCCCACCACCTGTTCGACCCCTTCTACTGCGGCCGCCGAGCCGGCCGCGGGCTTGGCCTGGGCCTGCCCCGGGTCGCCCGTATCGTGGCCCAGATGAACGGCAAGATTCGCTTCCGTTCCCAGCCGGGGCAAGGCACCGTGTTCGAAGTGATCGTGCCCGCGCCGCCATTGCGACCCGTGGCGCTTTCGATCACCGCCTGAATTCCTGACGGCGCACCCGGAATTCGCCGCATGCGGCATGCATCGCCCGCCGAATTTCGTAAAATACTTCCATGGCCGAACATGGCCGCGTGGAAATCTCGCCCTTCAGCCACTCCGGAAATCCGCACATGTCCGAAGATCGTCGCCGATTCCTCATCCGGTCGGTCTCGCTGACCTCCGCCGGGCTGATGGTTCCCTCGTCCAGCTTTGCCCGGCCTATGCCGCAAGAGGCCGCGCCCTCGATCGCGACGAAACCGGGCCTGATCGTCCGCTCTCGCCGCCCGCTCGACCTGGAAACGCCCGTCGACAAGCTTGACTCCGAATTCACGCCCAACGACTGGTTCTTCGTCCGCAACCACTTCGGCGAACCGGCCGTGCGGCCTGATGGCTGGAAGATCGCCTTCGACGGCGCCTTCACCAAACCCCGCACGCTGCCCCTGGCCGAGATCATCGCCGCCCACACGCGCCATGAATTGCCCGCTGTGGCCATGTGCGCCGGCAACGGCCGCGCCTTGTTCACACCCAAAGTCCCCGGGCTGATGTGGGAACGTGGTGCCGTCGGCCAGGCGCTCTGGTCCGGCATCCGCTTCGCCGACCTGATCCGGGCCATCGGCCTGGACCCCGCCGCCAGGCACCTGATCTTCGAAACCGCTGACGTGACGCCCTCGCCCAAAACGCCGCCTTATACCCGCAGCCTGCCGCTCGATCGCCTGATGCAGGACGACGTCCTCCTCGCCGACCGCATGAACGGCGAACCACTGCCACTCCTGCACGGCGGCCCGCTGCGGCTCGTCGTGCCCACGTGGACGGCCAATCACTGGATCAAATGGGTCGTCCGCATCACGGCCAGCGCCGACGAATCGCCCGCCTTCTTCCAGAAAACCGCTTACAAGATCAACACCGTCCCCATCACCCCGGCCGACACGCCCAAACCCGACCAACTGACGAGCGTGAAAACACTGAACGTCAAATCGCTCGTGACTTCGCACCTGCCCGGGCAGACACTCCCGCCCGGCCGACACGAAGTGCGCGGCCAGGCGTGGACGGGCCCCGGCATCATCGACAAGGTCGAAATCCGCTCGCGCCCGACCGATCCATGGTCTGCGGCCGAAATCGTTTCGAAATCGCGCACACCTGGCGCATGGGTGCGCTGGAAATGGAATTTCGAAGCCGCCGCCGGCGAGAAGCTCGTGATCGAAACCCGCGCGACCGATTCGAACGGCAATACGCAGCCCGGCGAACCGTTCTGGAACAAGAGCGGCTATCTCTTCAACGCCATCGACGGCGTGCCGGTCCGGATCTCCTGAATTCCGCGACCGCCCTTCGCAATCGCATCGATCAACCCGGCCGCTACGTACGGAACGCCCGCAATGAAAATGAAATCGAAATTCATCGCAATCCTCGCCGCCTTTCCGCTCGCTGGCATTTCCGGGCTGGCCCTGATGCTCTCCGCCCAGGAGCCGCCGAAATTCGTCGATCCGCCGAGCCCTTCGTTGGCCGAAGTGCGAGAACTTGACCCGAACGAACTCGTCCGGTTTCTCGATCAGCGCATCACTCTGCATTGCAACGTCTGCCACAGCATGGAAATGATCGAGCAGCAGCAGCTGACCCTTCCGCAGTGGAAGGCCGAGATCACCAAGATGATCGGCTGGGGCGCGACCTTGCCGAAAGACTACGAAGAGATCATGGCTGAACACCTGCAAAAGAAATTCCGGCCCGAACGATCTGCCGAACTGCCGCGTGTCGACCCGGAACTTGCTCTCAAGGAATCGCATCAGTCCGACCAGGCGGGCGTTTCGCCATCCGAACTCAAATCGCCCGTGACGGCCGAACTATACGCCCGCCAGTGTGCCAATTGTCACGGCCCGGACGGCATCGGCAACGAAATCGGCCCACGACTGACCGGCCGCCCTTCGCTGACTCGGCCCGACCAGTTTGTCGATCTCGTCGAAAAAGGCCGCGGCCGCATGCCGGCCTTCGGGAAGACATTGAAACCCGACGACCTGAACGCCCTGCGCCGCTGGCTGCTTGGGCGGACGGAGTCGTGGGCGGCCGATTCGGAATGATCCGATAATCTGAGGCAAGAATCCTCATTACGATCGTGTCCGCTTGAGTCGCAGGTCGCCGTCCATGGGCTGGAAATTCGGACGTCGATCGAACGACGATCGCTTATCCAGTTTTCTGTCGATTTTCCGGACGGATCTGGTACGATGGTTTCGTAACGTGAGTATCGAAAATCGCCCTGTTCCAGATAACCTGCCACGTATCGTGGCCTGAACATGCCCGACGAAATACCCGCGATCGTCAATGCCATTGCGGCATTCGTCGCCGCTGGCCCGAATTCCCGAACGACGATCGGCGATGTCGATCTGATCCGGATCGCCGCTTCGAAACGCTTACTCCCTGCAGTCAATGATATGGGAGGATGCTACGCGATTCGTTCGAACGGCGAGGTCGTCTCATTCCTGTGGGATGAGCCGGATTCCCTGCGGGTCGAGTTGGAGCAGCGCGTTTGCGAAATGGTGTATTACCAGGCTTTCCTCAAATTTCCTCAGCTCGAATCGATGATTCCTCAAAGGCCCGATGATGCCTTGGTTTGCGGCTTGTGCGATGGAACGGGAAAAGTGAAAGGCATCGCTGAAAGGCATGTCCATGCCGTCATTTGCGGATGTGGCGGAATGGGTTGGGTTCGTGCCGAGGATCCCCGTTTGCGTGGTCGATCGATGATCCGGAGAGCTTTTTCGAAGCTCTGGCATTGGTTACGCTCAGAACTTCATTTCGCATGACTTCAGTCTCATCCTCTCACCATGGGCCGCGGGCCCATTCGAATCATGAACGAATCGGAATGGAATCGTTGCACCAATGCAGCCGAAATGATTCTCTATCTCTGGAGCCTTGAGAATCCCGCCGACGAAGGGCACGTCCTTTCCGTCAAGGTGAATGCCGGCCAGGAAAATGAGGCTGGGAGCCCGCATCGAAAACTGATCACGGACCTGCATCGATATTACCTCGCAAGTTGCCGCAGGATCTGGAAACTGCTGCCCCAGAAATACAGTCAGGGAAGTGTCGAACTTGGCGAATTGAGGGTTGAGGGAAAGGCGTCGGACATCTGGTTGCATCGGTATGACTGGTATTCCGAAGCCGCTGCATTCCGCATCGATTATGCCGAAAACGAAGACGAGATCGCTGACGTTCTCGAAGCCTATCATGCGATCCCGCGAGACGAACTCAGAACACTTCTCTATCCGCCGGAAACTGCTGATCGGATCGAACCGAGAGAATTGATGACAATGGCTGCGTACTTCGCGAATCATGCGATGAACTACGCGTTCGTCATTCCGAAGGACCGGGTGTCCGAAACGATCAGGCCTTTTCTGGATGCGGAACTTCTTCGTCGATTCGTCAAATATCCAGGCACAGAAGGGGACAGCGACATCACTTCGTTCGATCATCAGAATTCCGAATGAGATCGGCATATTGTATGATCATCGATCTTCATCAGGTCCAGGACGACGAAGTTCACGCCGGGTCGCGCAATTCCGTCGTTTCTCTCCATACGAGTCGTGAATCCGAATGAAAATGGATGCCATCAACACCCATCAGGTCTTCGACTGGCTCTGGTCCTCAGGCCAGCTTTCGAAAGCCGATATCGAACGCCTGCCTGAACTCGGCATCGAAGCCGTCATCAATCTCGCCCTGCCGACTTCCACCGACGCCTTGCCCGGCGAGGCTGAACGCGTCACCGGTCTGGGGCTCGCCTACGTCCAGATTCCCGTGATCTGGAAAGCCCCCACGATCGACCGCCTCCGCCAGTTCTTCGCCGTGATGCAGGCCTTCGAAGGCCGAAAGATCTGGGTGCACTGCGTGATGAATATGCGGGTCTCCGCGTTTCTTTACCTCTATCGAAAGCTCGTGCGGCACGAACCTGAAGCCGACGCACGTCTGCCGATGGACAAAATCTGGATCCCCGACGAAACCTGGCAGTCGTTCATCGAAGAGGCCCTGAATCAGCTGAGTCAGCGAACCTGAATCGCAAATCTCGTCCGTCGCTTTTCGATCTTCTCTGGTATCCATGCGGCCAGTTGCATTAGAATCGTTCGAAATCATGCGATGATCGTGGCGATGCATACCTGCTGACCCATGCTCGCAAGAGAATCCGTCGATTGCGACGTGCGGAAACCGTCGCCGGCGGATTCGAATCCACGTGCGGGAACGAAGATGAGCAAGGATCCGATCCCGAGCTGGTTTTTCGTGGTCGTGGCGGTCAGGCACCAGGGCCGATTCCTGCTCATCCAGGAACGCAAGCATGGGCAGGCGTGGTATTTCCCAGCGGGCCGCGTCGAGCCGGGCGAAAGCTATGTGGAAGCCGCCCAGCGCGAGACGTTCGAAGAGTCGGGCGTGAAGGTTCGTATCACGGGCCTCCTGCGCGTCGAACATTCGCAACCCCATCGCGGTAACCGTATCCGGTTCCTGTTCACGGCCGAACCGGCCGCCGACCCGACCCCGAAAGCCTGGGCCGACAAGGAATCCCTCGGCGCACGCTGGTTCACGCTCGACGAAGTCCGCGGGCTGTTCCTGCGGGGCGATGACGTCATCGACGTTTTCGAATATCTCGAGCAGGGCGGCCCGGTCGCCCCGGTGTCGATCTTGCGGCCGGAAGGATCCGGTTTCGACTGACCTTCCGATCTTCCGCGAATGCTCCCAGGCACGGAATCGATCCGTTCTTCGACCGGAAACTCGATACCGGCTTGATCCGGCCTTATAATCGATTTTTGTCTCATTCCGTGCGGATCGTTCGGAACCGTCCGCCTCGAATGCACTGCCTGCTCCCCAAACAAACCTGAGGTCGCCGATGCCGATCGATTTCGCCGCCGGATACGACGCCCTCGCTTCGGCATATGCCGATCGGCTCTGGCATGAACTCGACGGCAAACCGTTCGATCGGGATTTTCTCAGGCGTTTCGCAACCGAAGCCCCGGCAGGCAAGATCCTCGATCTGGGCTGCGGGCCGGGGCAGATCGCTCGTTTCGTCGCTGACCTCGGTCGCCCGGCGATCGGTATCGATATCTCGCCAGGCATGATTCGTGAGGCGAACGCTCGCAACCCCGGCATGCAATTTCATATCGCCGATATGCGGTCGACGGGGCTTCCCGACGCTTCCCTCGCGGGGATCGTGGCGTTCTATTCGATCATCCATCTGACGATCGACGAGATTCCGGCCGCTTTGGCCGAAATGAAACGTCTGCTGATGCCCGGCGGTCTGGCGGCGATTTCGTTTCATACGGGTGATCACGCCATTCATGTCGAGGAACTCTGGGGAACGAAGACATCGCTCGACTTTCACTTTCATTCCCCGGATCGCATTCAGGCGCGATTGGTCGATGATGGATTCGAAATCGTCGAATGCGAAACTCGTTCGCCCTATGCCCCGGAAGTCGAAGCCCAAACGACCCGGTGCTATCTGAAGGCCCGTGTCGGCCGGAACGATCCGGGAATCTGAGGACCCGCGGCGCATCCGCTCCGACCCCTCGATTCCGGAAGGCCGTTTCGAACTCGCCGCACAGGCGCGACAAACAGGCGAAACTGATGGGGAACGGCTTCGAAGGGCGTGCCTCGATCGTATCCGGTTCCCGCTTCGTTCGGGATCCGGGCCGGGCATGTTGACTCGAGCACGAGGTTCGATCATATTCGGATCGAATGTCGATCATGACCAGACTTGATCGGATCCTGTTGAAGGACGGCCCTGACGCAGTATCCGATCGATTCTTGGCGATCCGGTCCGATGCCGCCCGGATGCGAACAGGAACGCTTGAAATGCGATTCGAACGCCGCAATGCCCAGGAGAGCGACTTGCCACGGATCGTCGAGATCTATAACTTTGCTGTCGCTTCGCGAAAATGCAGCTGCGACCTCGAACCGACGACCGTCGCAGCGCGTCTGCCGGCGTTTCGCAAACACACGCCGGAACATCGGCCCTTGTGGGTCGCTGAAGATGTCGATTCGCCTGCATCCGGCGTTGTCGGCTACTTCGGTTTCTTTCCGTTCATGAACGAGCGGCCCGGCTATTTCGTCACGGCCGACGTGGCGATCTACCTGCATCCGGATTATCAGGGCAGGGGCCTGGGTTCGTGGCTGCTGGAGCAGGCGATCGCATTCGCACCGTCGATCGGCATCGAAACGCTCACGGCCACGATCTTCGCTTCGAACGATTCCAGCCTTCGTCTTTTCGAAAAGTTCGGATTCGAACGTTGGGGCTACATGCCACGTGTGGCCAGGCTGGAAGGCGTGGAGAAAGATCTTGTCCTGGTCGGCCGGCGGATCGCCGACCAGGCCTGAATCCGAAATGCGACGAGACTTCAACTGATCGAATTCGAAGGGACTTGCGATGATTCTACCACCTGGCTTCTCGACCGTCACTCCCTACTATTTCGTCTGCGATGCCCCGAAGTTCCTTGAATTTCTGGTGGCGGGGCTCGGCGGTGAGGAACTTTCGCGGCACATGAACGGCGACCGCATCGCCAATGCCATGGTGCGGCTGGGCAGCTCGACGGTGATGGTCAGCGAGGCATCGGCCGATTATCCCGCGATGCCTGCTTCGTATTACATTTACGTCGAAAATGCCGACGCCTCGATGGCCCAGGCCGTCGCGGCTGGTGCGACGAAAATCATGGACGTGGCCGACATGCCCTATCAGGACCGTCAGGGCGGCGTGCGCGACCCGTTCGGCAACCTCTGGTGGATCTCCCAGCGGCTGGTCGAAGGGCCATATTGAATCGCTCGAGCCGTATCGAACCTCAGGAGATTTCGAATGGACGAAGACCAGATTCGGCACTACGAGCAAAAACTGGGTTATGAAATCGACGCCTGGGACCTGAAAGGCGCGATCGACTCAGGCGAAAATGTCGTCGTGATCGACGCACGATCGGCGGAAGCCTATGCCCGGCAGCATATTCCCAACGCCGTTTCGTTGCCGCACAGGACGATGTCCGAAACGACGACCGCGAATCTCGACCGTACCGCCCTGTTCGTGACCTATTGCGACGGAATCGGCTGCAACGCTTCCACCAAAGGCGCTCTGAACATGGCGAAACTTGGGTTTCGCGTCAAAGAACTGATCGGCGGCCTTGATTGGTGGATTCGCGACGGCTACGCGACCGAAGGGTTTCGACCCGCACAATGTTCGACCACCGATTGCGGCTGCGAAGGATAGTGCCACTGGTTCACGCTCGACGAGAGTATCGGACCGGTCGGATTCGGAATGCGGAACCTGATCGATTGCGATTTCCGATCGGGATGGGCTTGAGGGGTGAAACCCATGCAGGAGGACTTCATCTGGCTGAGCACCCGCAAGATCCGCCGGGCCGGCGAGCCCGAGTGGAACGGCTATATGCAATTCGTCGGCCTGCCCCATCTGGAAGAAGTCCGAACGATCGACAGTTGGTGCAATCCCTGCCTCGATGGAAATTATGCCCAGGATTCGATCGAGGGCGTCTGGGAGTTTCTGGAAGCCGGCGTTCTGAAAGCTCCGGAAAATGACGACGAATATCATTTGCTTTTTGTCGATGCCGAGGGCGAGCATCATCCGCTGCGGCATCCCCGGTTGCAGCTACTCGGTTACGACCTTTCTGACGAAACCTGGACTTCGTCCCTGCTCAACTGCGGCCGCTGGATGGGTCCGCTCGAAGCGATCGCCCGGCGGACGAAGCCGAACGGGCTATTGAATTTCGAAGATGCCCTTCAGGCCAAAGCCCTTCTGCCCGAAGCCTGGAACGGCGACCCGCACGCTTTCGTCACCTTCTGGGCCCTCTACGAAATCCTCGATGGCGAAACATCGGAAGATTGATCCGGCATTGCCTTCGAAACGAAATCGCGATAGGCTGGAATGAGTCTCTTCGATTCGACTCGTTTCGCTTTTCCGGATTGTCGATCATGAACGAACAGGCACGAACGACCGAAGCGGCGTGGAAAAGCCTTTTGTTCGCAGTCTTGGTTCAAATCTGCTGGTGGCTTTCTTATATTTTTGAGCCCAGTTCACCGTTCGCAATCCTTTGCGCCGCGATCATCACAGCCGAACTTTACCTGAATCCTGAATTTTTCCGTGATCGCCCTGGACTCTATCGCGTGCATTGCGCAATCATTGTCATATCCTGGGTTTGTGCGGCAGGTTTGGCAATTCTCGAATGGATGTGAACGCATTCGGATATCATTCGATTTCGGCCGCTCATGCGTTCGGAACGCTCGTAGTCTTGCCGTAATCCTTGGTGCAATATGAGGTCGCGGATCGCGATAAGTGCGAGGCCGATATCCTGTGAGGAAGTTCGAGCGAAGCGACCGATTATGAGCCGGGGAAAATCGGATGAGAAATCGAAAATGCTGACGGGGCTTCCATCTCCGACGATCTTCGAACGGCTGTATTTGCGTTCGGCATTCTCCACACCCTCAAGGTACGAAATGCGAGCGAGTGATGAAAAGAAGAGATCGATTGGCCGGCTTGGCACTTCTGATTTTGCTCACCGGAATCCTCGTGATGCCATCCTTCGAAGAGTCGCCTGACACTCCCTGGACGGCTTCGGAATTCGCTCGGGCGTTTCCGGTTCGAAGCGAATATCTCAAAAATGTCGCCGAGCCGATCGCGTTCGTTCATGGGGGTTCGTATGACGATGGCGGCAGCCTTTTCGTCGATTTCAAGGATTCCAAAGGCCAATTCTATTACGCATGCCTGAAAGACGATCTGGACGGCGATACGCGGCTGACGTTCGTGTCGCCGACACCCGGCATGGGAATTCCCATTCCGATCAGCGGCGTCGAAGAACGGGAGTTTCTGGGTATGCTCGAACGATGGGCCTCGGCGGATCAGGATTCGCAGTATTGGATTCGAAAATATCGGGAAGCGCGTAAACGACGGGTGTCTGTCAAATACGACGTGCCGGAGATGACGGAGGAGCTTTATGCGAAGGGGGTCGCGACTTCGATCATGAATCATCTGCTCAAGCGAAACGGAAAACCACGGCTCTGGTGACCTTTCCGCTCGGTCGAATTCTTTTTATTTCAGGCGATCGCAGGCTTGCCGACGATACGCCACTACCGCCGCACCAGGCAAACCAGCATCATCGCCCAGGGCCAGCGAAACGTCCCCGGCGTGGAATCACGGCGTCCGCTGCCAGCTGGTTCACAAGATCAGGCGTAATCCTTCATGCCGACACACAAGCAGACGACGCACACATTGCCTTCGAAACGAAATCGCGATAGGTTAGAATGGGGCTGATCGATTCGGTTCGCATCTCTTTTCCGGAATGCTGATCATGAACGAACTCGCCCGAAAAATCGAAGATCCATGGATCATCAACCTGATTTCATGGTTAACGCTGATTTCCTTTTTCCTGATGTTTCGTTATGGGAACGAAACGCTGCTTGGTGTCGTTGCCGCCACGCTCTTCACAATTTGTTTTTCGCTGAATCCGAACGCGTACCGGAATCGCCGGGGGTCCTTCCGCACGGTCTACGGACTCATGGTCTTTCTCTGGCTCTGTGCCGCAGTACCGTCGATTCTGGCCTTGATCTGAGCCCACCCCAACATCATTCGATGGTCCG
Source organism: uncultured Isosphaeraceae bacterium (assembly GCA_964608915.1). Classification (GTDB taxonomy): domain Bacteria; phylum Planctomycetota; class Planctomycetia; order Isosphaerales; family Isosphaeraceae; genus QWQI01. The sequence continues at coordinate 84,095 of CAZSQA010000002.1, read as the reverse complement.
GCTGCGTATCATTTCTTACCGGCGACGCTTTCGCTGGCAAGGATCGCCGCGCCCAGCACACCGGCGTCATCGCCCAGGGCAGCCGGCAGGATGACTTCGCGGTCTTCGGGAATGACCAGCATGTGTTCCTTGGCGGCCGCGCGCACCCAGTTCAGCCAGGGCTCGCCCAGGGCGAGAGAAACGCCCCCGCCGAGAATCACGGCGTCGGGTGCCAGCAGGTTCACCAGGCCGCCCAGCGACCCGCCCAGATAACTCGCCGCTCGCTGGAGTTCCTTCAGCACGAGACTGTCGCCCGACTTGTAACATTCGGCCAGATAACGGCTTTTGAGTTTCTGGTCAGGCCCGTTCCAGACCCGGAATAGCTGCGAATTCACGCCCCTTTTGCGGGCCTTGGCGAATCGGCGGACCAGGCCGGTTTTGCTGGCATAGACTTCCAGGCAGCCCTTCAGGCCGCAGCCGCACTTGGCGCCGTTAGGCTTGGCTTTGATGTGGCCGATTTCGCCGGCGTTGCCGTCGTGGCCGACGTGCAGCTTGCCGTCGATGATCAGGCAGCCGCCCAGGCCCGTGCCGACGAAGGCTCCCAGAAGGTTATTCATCCCTTTGCCGGCCCCCAGCTTCCATTCGGCATAGCAGCTGGCTCGCACGTCGTTACGCAGCACCGTGGGCACGCCCAGTCGTTCGCTGAGCTTGCCGGCCAGGGGGTAGTTGACGACGTCCATATTGGCGCTGAAGAGGATCATGCCCTTTTCGACATCGAGCGGTCCGGGGGAGCCGATGCCGGCCAGGCCGACTTCGTCGAACGCCCGGCCCGATTCGAGGATCGCCGTTTCGGCGGCCCGGGCGATGACGTCGACGATGGCGTCGCCGCCCTGATGAGACGGAGTCGAAAGCTTGCCGCGACCCAGAATCCGGCCGTCACGGTCCACCACGCCGACGAGCGTTTTGGTTCCGCCCAGATCGATCCCGAGGATCAGCTCGTTTTTCGATTTTGCCGCCATTGTCGCGTCCTTTTTCTGATTCGTGCCGGTCGTCATCGATCGTTCGGCATCGCGGCCATCATCATGTCGCAATCGCTCGCTCCGGGCAACGGTCTGACGCTCGGGATTCTCGACATGAGTTCGGATTCCTCCGGTCATGCGGTTTTCGATCGACATGGGGCCGCCCGGCTCAAAAATGGTGTCGGCTTTCTTTTTGCAGGGAATGCAAGCTCAAAAATAGTGCCAGTTCTCTTTTTCAGGGAATGCACACCTCATCGATTGAGCCACATGATTGCAAAAAGAGAACTGACACCTATTTTGCGATTGAGCCACATGATTGCAAAAAGAGAACTGACACCTATTTTGTGTGACACCTATTTTGTGTGACACCTATTTTGTGTGACACCTCTTTTGAACTTGACCCCTTTTTCGAGCCAGAACATGGATCCGCCTGAGGATTCCGTCGATTTCCGCCGGCCGCTTTGGCATAATGAACCCGAATCGATTCGACAATCGCCGCCACAGGCTGGTGCCCGCGCCGCATCGCATTTCCCGCCGAACCGATCCGCCACCACCCGAAAACCCGACCAGGAACGAACGGCATGAAGCGTTTTCGTATCTCCTTGTCCGCAATCCGTTTGCGGTTATCATTCGGGGCCGCTGCCCTTTCTCTCGCGACGTTCTCGGCCCAGGCTCAGGAATTGATTCCGCACGCGCAGGACGCCCCTCCCGGGCCAGCGCTTTCGCCGGCCGAGGCGATCGCGAAGATGAAGGTGCCCAAGGGTTTCGTCGTCGAGACGTTCGCCGCCGAGCCGATGGTCGTAAACCCCGTCGCAATGACGTTTGACGACGCCGGCCGCGTCTGGATCACCGAAAGCCTCGAATACCCCCGGCGCGAACCTGGCCCGGGGCGTGACCGCATCAAAGTGCTGGAAGACACCGACAACGACGGAAAAGCCGACAAGGCCACGATTTTCGCCGAGGGGCTGAATATTCCTTCGGGCATCGCCGTCGGCCATGGCGGCGTCTGGGTGGCGAACGCGCCCGATATTTTGTTCCTCAAAGATACCGACGGCGACGGCAAGGCCGACAAGCAGGAAGTGATCGTCACCGGCTTTGGCCGCGACGATACGCACGAACTGCCCAACAGCCTGACGTGGGGCCCGGACGGCTGGCTTTACGGCTGGAACGGCGTTTTCAACCGCTCGGTCGTGAACTATCGAGGCAAGACGCACGACTTCACCTGTGCCATTTTCCGGATCCATCCGGTCACACGTGACTTCGAACTGTTTTGCGAAGGCACTTCGAACCCCTGGGGCATTGCGGTCAATGCCGAGGGTGAGCTGTTCGCCAGTGCCTGTGTCATCGACCACCTCTGGCACCTGACCGAAACCGGCTATTATCACCGCCAGGGCGGGCCTTATCCGCCATTCACGTGGAAGATCGAATCGATCGTCGACCACAAGCACCAGAAGGCGGCCTATTGCGGCATCCACTTCTTCGACGGGGCCAACTTCCCTGCCGAGTTTCGCCGCAAGCTCGTGATGGGCAACATCCACGGCAATGCCATCAATCTGGACACCGTCGCCCGTAACGGTTCCACCTATACCGCCGCCGGGCAGGATGACTTTCTCCAGGCCAACGATGCCTGGTTCATGCCCGTCGTCCAGAAAACCGGCCCTGACGGGGCCCTCTACCTGGTCGACTGGTACGACCGTTACCACTGCTATCAGGACGCCAATCGCGACCCGGCCGGTATCGACCGCCTGAAGGGCCGCATTTATCGCGTGCGTTACGCCGCCAACCCGCTCCTGCCGAAGGACGACCTGAGCCGCAAGACCGGCGCCGAACTCGTCGAACTACTGGGGCACGACAACGGCTGGCACAGGGAAACGGCCCGGCGGATTCTGGTCGAACGGAAGCTGGACGGCCAGAAGGACGCCCTGGTCAAGCTGGTGAGTGATGCCTCGACCCCGCGAGACAAACGCCTGGGGGCCTTGTTCGCCCTGGCTTCGACCCGGGAAGTGCCTGAGGCGCAGTCCCGGCTCTGGATCGACGACGCCGACCCCACCGTCCGCTCCTGGGTCGTCCGCTATTACGGCTCGCTCAAGGGCGACGCCACGCCCCGCATGGCCGCCCGCGTGGCTCAGCAGGCTTCGGACGCCAATGCCGACGTCGCCCTTCAGGCCGCGATCGCTTTGGGCAAGTTCGCCAAGCAGGATCCGCTGCCCGGCTGGTCGGTCATCCTGCAGGAGCACGGCGGCGACAAGATCATCCCCCGCATCGTGTTCCGCAATATCGAGCCACGCCTGGCCACCGCGGCCGACGACCTGCCGGAAGTGCTGGCGGATCTCGACTTGAAGACGAACCCCGGGGCTCGTGAGATCTTCCCTCGCATTTACGAACGCCTGCTGTTCGCCCATCCCGTGAATTCGAAAGCCCTGCCGTGGCTGCTGTCGCGGATTCTCGAATCCGATGACGCCGCGGCTTCGGCCTATGCCCTGCGGGCGACGACCCAGCGACTTGCGACTCTGAAGCCGGAAGACCGGGGCGACATTCTGGCCGCCATTCGGCCGGCGCTGGCTCCGGTGCTCGAAAAGCTCCCTGCGCATCACGGCACGCATCGTGAATCGGTTCTGATTCTGGCCCAGGCGGGCGACGGCGATAGCCTGAAATCGCTCAAAAGCTGGTTCGATGACAAAAAGGTCGGCGACGATCACCGGATTCGAGCCTGGGAAGTGGTCATGCTGCAGTCTGACGGTGCCACGGCCATGGCCCTGGCGAAGGCCCTGATCCCCGTCTCAGCCGGAAAGCTGGAACACCCGGCCCGCGGCGAATTCATCGCCCGGCTGGGCATTCGGTCCGAGCTGGAAGTCGCTGAACTGATGCTGGGCGAATATGACCGGCTTGAGCCGAACAACAAGGGTCGGGCCGTGCAGCTTCTGACCGAAAGGCCACGCTGGGCTGAGGCTTACGTCGCCAGGGTCGAAGCGGGCAAGCTGCCGCCGACCTCCGCGAACCTGAATCAGGTCCGGCGTCTGCAAGGCTTTGGTGACAAGGCGTTCAAGGACAGGGTCGCGAAGATCTGGGGCCGGGTGCGGTCCGACCGGAATCCGCAGCGCGATCTGGTCGTCAGCCAGATGCGCAATTTCCTGGCCCGCACGCCGGGCGACCCGTATTTCGGCAAAACCGTTTTCGAGAAGCAATGTGCCCAGTGCCATAAGATTTATGGCGTCGGTCAGGAAATCGGCCCCGAACTCACCTCGAACGGCAGGAACGACTACGATCAGCTGCTTTCGAACGTGTTCGACCCCAATCTGGTGATCGGCGAGAACTATCAGGCCGTGATCCTTTCGACGAAGGACGGCCGCACTCTCACCGGGCTTCTGACCGAAAACTCGCCCGAAGAAGTGCGCCTGAAGATTCAGGGCGGCACGGAAGAAGTCTTTCCCCGTGAACAGGTTGAGGAAATTCAGCGAAGCCCCGTTTCGCTGATGCCGGAAAACCTGGAAACGCTCGTGACGCCGCAGGAACTGGCGGATCTTTTCGCATTCCTCGCGCTGGACCGGCCCCCAGGCGATGCCAAAGCCCGCCTGCTTCCAGGCGCCCCCGAACCGAAACGCCGTTCCGAAGCCGGCGGTGGCGAATAAGTCGTAAGCCTCTCATGAATTGAGGCCTGTGATATTCCGAAGACGACCGAAAATGAAACCGGAGCGGCATGCCGCTCCGGTTTCTCGATTATCTGTCACCTGTCAGGCGAATTCGAACCGGGATTCGGTCACTCCGACTCGCCGGGCTTCTTCTTGCGATTTTCGATCCTGCGGATCAGGTCCTTCAGGTTCTGGGGCTTTTCCTGGGCACCCAGTCCCGCGAATTTCGCATCCCAGTGTTTCGCCAGGATTTCGATGTCCCAGAATTTCTGCCAGTCCATCACATTCCGGATGACGTATCCACCGATCTTTAGGGAAGGCACCGGCTCGGTGGTGACGATGGGGCGTGCTTCACTGCCGAATCGTTCGGCAAGCTTTGCCCATCTTCGCAAATCTTCGATTCGCACCGTCGGTTCGTGATGATTTTCCATCGAGATGCATTCCTCTCATATGAGCGGCCGGGATACGGGGGAAGCGATACTTCTGGGTCTCGGGTCGAAAGCCGGCTCCTGCTTCAGAAAACCATGGTAGTTACGCCCGCTTCGCTTTCGGCGGCCGCATCCTGCGACGCCTCCGCCATGCGAACGTTCACCTAAAGACTATACGATGAAGGTCAAACCAGAGGTCGAATTATTTCCGCAGATTTTCGATTTCCTCGATTCAGCCATACTTATCACTTCATGAAATTCGATACAGGGCGGCAATCGACGTTCGGGCCAAAAGAAACTGCAAGTCGTGCCCGCCGAAAGGTTCACGACTTGCCCAAACTCGCGACGTGACGGGCGAATTCAGCCCATCGCGTGCCGATGCGCGACTTCAGCCAGCCAAGACTCTCCTGCTCGGCCGAGACGCCCGAGGCTGGCTGCAATTCCAGAACGCTCAAGTGGTGCAGCAGTTCCGTCAACCATTCGCCGTGCCCCCAGGTCGCCAGGGCGAACGTCACGGCCCAGCACGTCGCATAATCGTCGCCATGCCGCCGATGATCCTTGATCATGTCGGCTCGCAGAAATCTCTCCACGTCGGTCGAAGCCGCGATGCGCCGCCAGTCCCTCTGACGGTCGCGGTTGGGTGCGATCCGGATTCCGGGCCGGTTCGTTTCCGAAACGGGCGGCATCGGCGTAACTCCCTCGCAGGTCGCGAGATGGTCCCAAAGCAGGGCGAATCCTTCGTGCAGCCATCGTGGCCAGGCCTGCCACGCCGGACAGATGCCCGAACGCAATGTCCACAAATGCACCGATTCATGGGCGACGACGATTCGCGTATTCGCCTGTGACGCTCGATCGCCCACCACGGCCACGCTGATCGCTCGCACCGGATGGGTCATCCCCAGGCTGCCGGCGAGACCGCGCAGGCCTTCCGAAAGCAGATACCGCTCATAGTCGTCGCGGCCCGCGAATAGGCCGATCGTGAGTTTGGGCTGAGGGTTGCGTCCCGTCACGCTGCGCTCGGCAGCCCAGCGTTCGACGGCCGGAATCGTGCCCCGGACCGCTTCGATCGCCTCTCGTACCGCTGCCGCGTCGACATCGTTCGCGGCGACGAACGTCACCCGGCCATCGCGTTCCACTCTCCCTGAGCCGTCGAACGTATCGACCAGAAGGGCCACTCCCAGGTCGTCCCGGTGCCGGTTTGTCGGTCGCGCCAGGTTCATGGCCGAGCCCCTGTCGGTTCGATCGAAATCGCGTCGTCGGCGGCGCGAAACCCTCGACACACGCCCGCCCTCGATTTACGCTGGAACGAATCCGCACGCGATCGAATGTCCGGGCACTTCACACGAGCCGAATGATCCCGGTTTTGGATGAATCGTCAAGCCCGACGCTCGACTCGCCGCCCGTTCCGGAACACTCGCGATCCGAAAGGTCCTGCGCTGCCATGCCTCATCCGCATCACCCGGTTCCTCGCCGATTCGGGCCGACGGTTCATGCCGCCATCGCCGCTGGTGTGATCTCAATTATCTACTCGTTAACTGGTTACGCGCAATCGCAAACTGCGGCATGGCATGCCGAAGGCACGCACGGCGCTGTGGCCGCAGGAGGTCGCCCCGCGGCCGGCGCAGGAATCGAAACCCTTCAGGCGGGCGGCAATGCGGCCGATGCCGCCGCGGCCACGATCATGGCGCTGGGAGTGACCGATTCGACGCTCTTCTGCTTGGGCGGCGAAGTGCCGATCATGGTATACGACGCCAGACGGGGCATCGTCGAAGTCATAGCCGGGCAGGGGGCCGCGCCACGTCTGGCCACCGTCGAACACTTCCGCAAATCGCCCGAAGGCATTCCCGCGACGGGGCTTATGTCGGCCACCGTGCCAGCCGCGATCGACGCCGTCGTGACACTGCTGGAACGGCACGGAACGAAGCGATTCGCCGAAATCACGGCCCCGACCCTGAAATTGCTCGAAAATCCTAAAGAAAAATGGCATAAGGACTTGCATGCCACTTTAACGAAGCTTTGCGATGCCGAGGCCCGCTTTGTGGACCGGGCCCTGGGCCTGCGGGCCGTCAGCGACGAATTCTATCGGGGGTCCGTCGCCCGTGAAATCGACCGGTTCTCCCGCGAGAATGGCGGGCTGTTGCGATATGAAGATCTGGCCACTCACCATACTCCGGTCGAACGCCCGGCAAGCCTGAAATATCGCGGGCACGAGATTCTCAAGTGCGGAATCTGGACCCAGGGGCCGACCTTGCTGGAAGCGCTCCAGATCTTCGAAGGATTCGAAACCAAATCGATGAAAGCCGGCTCCGCCGACGCCATTCACCTGCAGGCTGAAGCCCTCAAGCTCGCCTTCGCCGATCGCGACGACTATTACGCCGACCCGAACTTCGCGCAAGTCCCTTCATTCGAAAAGCTTCTGGACCCCCGATACGCCGCTGCCCGGCGGGCTCTGATCGACCCGGCCCGGGCCTCGCTCGAACGCATCCCGGGCGATCCGTTCACCGGCTCCGCCCGCAAGCCGGGCAAGGCCCTGGCGGCAGGCCCTGGCGGACCTTCCTACGACACGACGACCTGCCTGGCAGCCGACAGTGCCGGCAATGTCGTGGCGGCCACTCCCAGCGGCTGGTCGGGCGTCGTCGCGGGCGATTCGGGAATCTGGCTGGGCACACGGCTGCAGAGCTTCACGCTCGACCCCGATTCGCCCAATATCCTCGTACCTGGCAAACGCCCGAGGATCACACTTTCGCCGACGCTGATCCTCAAGGACGGCAAGGCCGTCGGGGCGGTGTCCGTCGCGGGCGGCGACAGCCAGGATCAGGCGGCGATCCAGATCGTCACCGGCCTGATCGACTTCGGCCTGAATCCGAAACAGGCCATCGAAGTCGGCCGGTTCCATACCGATCACCTGATCGGATCGTTCCGCCAGAAGCCACCGGCGCTCGGGTCGCTGATTCTGGAAAAAGCGGTTTCGGACGACGTCGCCGCCGAACTCGTCAAGCGCGGCCATGTCGTTCAGAAAGTCCAACGGCCTCAATCGAATCCGATCGTTCTGACTCGCGACCCGGCCACCGGCATGATCCGTGCCGCTGGCGACCCGAATTCACGCCGCAATGCCATGGCATATTGAGACTTTGACATGAGGGGCAGCACGATGTTCGATCGCCGGGGGCGTCAAATTGCCAGCATCATTGCGTGCATGGCTGCAATGGCGATGGGTGGTTCGGTTTCCGCGTTCTTTGCTGAGGAATTCCAGGTCAGCGAGCCGGTCGTGTGCAAGAGTGTCGAAGGTTTGCGGAAATACGTGCGGCGCGACCCGCCCGAACTGACGACCTACGACAAGCTGATCGTCTATGTCGAGCCGACCGGTTTCGCCACACGCAACGTTGAGGGCAAGAACAAGGCGACTTTCGTCCAGAACGGCAAAGTGCGGGCCACGGGATCCAAGAAAGTCGTGATCGAACGGTCGGAACTTCTACGTTTCGAACCCGAAGTTTTAGGCCCGAGGGCGATTTTTTACCTGGCCGCGACAGTCGGGTTCAAAAATATGCCGCCGGGGGATTACGTACTGGAACTGGAGACGATGGACGAAGCCTCCGAACCGGACCGGAAGGTGACGCAGACGGTGCCCTTCAAGATCGTCAAGGCCGAAGGCGACGACCAGCCGGAACCGAAGACGAAACCGGCGAGAACAAAGGAAAAAAGCCGCAAATCGGCCGGATGACGTGAGACGCAAACACACTCGCCCGAAAACGAACGACGGCGGCTATTCCGAGTAAGAACAGCCGCCGTCTTCGAATCGGTTCATCCTGGCAGGTAACGGCTTACCATTGCCTGCCTCGATGGTTCGTCAGTCCTGGATGTAACCCAGCTCTTTGAGCTTGGCCACGATCACTTCGACGCATTCGGCCACGCCGAGCTTCGAAGTGTCGAGCGTCACTTCCGGGTTCAGAGGAGCTTCGTAGGGGTCGTCGACACCCGTGAAGCCCATGCCCTTGCCCTCGGCCAAGGCTGCGCGGGCCTTGGCGTAAAGGCCCTTGACGTCACGCTTTTCGCACTCTTCGATGGGCGTGTCGCAGAACACTTCCACGAAGTTGCCCTTCGACGACTTGCGGGCATTGTCGCGCGGAGCACGGTAGGGGCTGATCACGGAACAGATCGTCGTGCCGCCCTGGGCGGCCAGCAGGCCGGCCACGTAGCCGACGCGGTTGATGTTCGTGTCCCGGTCTTCCTTCGAGAAGCCGAGGCCCTTCGAAAGGTGTGTCCGGATTTCGTCGCCGTCGAGGAAGGCGACGTTGCGGCCATATTCGGCCAGCCGCTCGACCAGGCCGTGGGCGATGGTCGACTTGCCCGAGCCGGAAAGGCCCGTGAACCAGATCGTCAGGCCCTGCTTGTTCTTCGGCGGGCTGGTTTCGCCCAGGATTGCGGCCACGGCGGGACGGCTGAACCACGGCGGCAGGGGGATGCCCTTGGCCAGGTAGTCGTCGCGCACCTGGGTGCCGGAGATGTCGGCCGTCTTGGCGCCGGCAGGAATTTCGTCGGCCGCGGCGTAGTGGTCGAGGTCAGGCAGATAAACCATGGCCTTGAAGTCGACCATGCCCATGCCGATCTCTTCGGCATATTTCTTCATGTATTCCTGGGCGTCGTAGGGGCCGTAGAACGGCTTGCCGGTCGAATCAGCGCCAGGGCCGGCGTGGTCGCGGCCGACGATGAAGTCGGTGCAGCCATAGTTGCGGCGGATGATGGCGTGCAGCAGGGCTTCACGCGGGCCGGCCATCCGCATGGCCAGCGGCAGCAGCGAAAGGACGACCGAACCGGGTTCGTAGGCCGTTTCGACGAGGGCCTTGTAGCAGCGCACGCGGGTGTAGTGGTCCACGTCGCCAGGCTTGGTCACGCCGACGACCGGGTGAATCAACAGACCGCCGCCGATCTGCATGGCCGCGCGCTTGGTGAGTTCTTCGTGGGCCCGGTGCAGGGGGTTGCGAGTCTGGAAGGCCACGATCTTCGACCAGCCCAGCTTGGCGAAGTGTTCGCGCAGCTCGGCCGGCGTGCGGCGCAGGGGGACGAAGTCATAGTGAGGCGGGACGCGGATGACTTCCAGCTTACCCGCGGCGTAGAAGCCGGGAATCCGGTTCAGATAGGCCACGGACGGGTGCTTGGCATCGGTCGTGCCGTAGGCGTGCTTCGCCTCGAATTCCTTGTCGACCGGGAAAATTTCTTCGACATGCAGCAGGCCGACCAGGTTGCCATAAACGTCACGGAGGGCCAGCGGCTTGCCGACTTCGACACCCTTCGAGGGGTCGACTGGCAGGGTGACGGGCAGCGGCCAGAGGGTGCCGTCGGCCAGGCGCATGTCCTTGACGACGCTTTCGTAATCCTTCTGCCCCATGAATCCCTTGAGGGGCGAGAAACCGCCGACGGCCAGCAGTTCGAGGTCGCACAGCGACCGTTCGTCGAGCGTCAGGCTCGGAAAGTCTTTCGAGGCCGCCTTGATGGCATTGGCACGTTCGTCGGAAACGATCAGATTGACCAGCTCGCCACCGTAGGGAGCGTTCAGTTTCGTCGCGCTGGAAATGGCAGGATCTCCTCTCAAGAGAATATCGACACTCTTCGAACCGACTCGTCGACGGGGCGGCCAACCCTGGCCGTTCCGCCATGAACACCGACACAAACCGTGATCAGATGACCCACTCCTGGGGCGCGTCCTTACAGGCCAGTTTGTCGATCGTGGTCCCGGAAAGTACGGCCTTTTCGGCCGCCCGGATATTGGCCCAGACGCTCGCCAGAGCACGAGCCGACGGGCCCTCGCGCTCGCGCGGGTCCGATTCCGGGCCATCGATCGCGCTAAGCACATCGGCCAGGGCGATCGTGTCCGCCGGCCTGGCCAGCAGATAGCCGCCCATCGAACCCCGAACGCTCGTCACCAGCCCCGCGCCCTTAAGCTGCAGGAGAATCTGCACGAGATACCGTTCCGGAATCTGGTGCTCATCGGCGATCTCGTGCACGCGGGCCGGCGGATCGCCCGTGGCACGCTTGGCCAGTTCGATCATCGCCAGACACGCATATTCGGCTTTGGCGGAAAGTTTCATCGTTTCGGCGGGGTTCGGCTTTCCGGGGTTTCCCGGCTTAGAGTTGACTGCTGTCCAGAGAGTGCAGGCCACATTCGGTCTTGGCCTTGCCGGCCCATCGGCCAGCGCGCTCATCGTCGCCAGGGGCGACCGGCTGCGTGCACGGCCAGCAGCCGATCGACGGATAGCCGACGTCGTGCAGTGGATTGTAGGGCACGTCATTGGCCACGACGAAGGACCAGACGTCCTTCTTTGTCCAGTTCAGCAGCGGATTGATCTTTACGAGATTGAACTTCTTGTCCCATCCGACTTTGGGTGTATTCGCCCGGTCCTTCGACTGGTCGCCCCGGATCGACGAGATCCAGCCTTCATAGCCCACGATCGCCTGCCGCAGCGGCAGAATCTTGCGGTCATGGCAGCAGCGGTCCGGATGAGTTTCGTAAAGCGGTCCGCCATGGATCGCCTCGTACTCGGCCACCGTCGTCGCGGGGCGAATCATCTCGACTTCGATCCCATATTTTTCGGCGATCCTGTCCCGCAACTCAAGCGTCTCGCGAAACTGATAACCCGTGTCCAGATTGAAGATCCGCACCCGCGGCTCAATCTCGGCCAGCATGTGGATGATGGCGCATCCCTCGGCCCCGAAGGCCGTCGCCATGGTCAGCTTCGGATAAAACCGCTCGACCGCCCAGCGGAGAATTTCTTGCGGCCCCGCGTCGCGTAGCCGCATGGCCGCTTCTTCAAGATCGGCCGGAATCGTGACCGATACGGAACCTTCGGCAGACAGATTTGCCTTCGAATCGACATCCATTGTTTTTCTTCTTGCCGGGACTTCTGTACGTCTTAAAAGGTAAGCAAGATCATAAAGATTGTCAAGAATGTCTGCCCGAGCAGGCATATTCGGAGCTTCTAAGAGCATCCGCTGCAAGCGAAACCGTCTCGCGATTCAGGCCGAGGCTTCGTTGCCTTCGCCCGGACCGGATGGCAGAAATGTCCAGACGCCCGCGCGCAGGTCGAGGGCCTCGCGAATCGCGTCGGCCGTCATGCGGTAAACGGAAAGGCTCTGGCCATAGGGATCGGGCACGTCGTAATCGTCCGGGTCAAGCAGTTCGACCCGGTCCTCCATCTCCGGGAATTCCATAAGCAGAACGTCCCGATGGGATTGCGTCATCGCATACACCAAATCGGCCGATCGCAGGAGTTCATCGCAAACCATGCGGCTGGCGTGGGCTTCCAGCAGGTGCCCGTAATCGCCCAAAGCCTCGATCGACTCCGGCGATGCGGGCTGGTTGCGGCCAGCCGATACGCCCGCCGAAAGAACCTCGTAACCCAGCCCCGGCAAGTCGTCCACGGAACAGCCAAGCCGCTCGGCCAGAATCAGCTTGCAAATCGCTTCCGCCATCGGGCTGCGGCAGGTATTGCCCGTACATACGAACAGAATGCGGGTTCCCATCAGCCACCTCAATTGCTCATCGCCGATATCGCCACGACTCAGCACCTCGGCCCGATCGTCCCGGATCAGGATTCTGGCCGGCTCCACGGACGCCTCGTGAGAGCCGTCCACGAGCGCCATGTCCAGGTCAAAGGGTTCCAGACGGCTTGCGATCCGATCCAGGCCTTCTTCCGGCAGCGGCTCAGTACGCGTCGAAATCTGCAGCAACGGCCCGGGAGTCAGCGGAATCATCGCCCGAATCGTTTCTGAGGCCGGACAATCGAACGACCAGTGCCCCTGTGCTTGCACCGCGTGACGTAACCATCGTGGCAGACGGAGGTAAAGGCCTGAGTCCTGTCGGCCCGGAACGGCGATCCGTATTCTGCCTGGCCAGGCCTTGCGGGCCAGCCGGGGGGCCAGCCGGTCCGATTCGGTCAGCCAGTCCTTGAATGAATCCAGATGCGGTACCGCGAGCGAAAGATCCGCGCCGGAGATCTGCATCCATTCCGGGCCGATCCCGCTCGATGAGGTCGCCGAGACGATCGCCCGCAGGTAACCGCCAGGGTGAATCACCCCCACCTTGCCGCCACGTGCCAGAACCGCGACGGCCTGATGGATCAGGTCGCGACGGTCCTCCGTCTCCCGCAAGTCATGAATCGTCGGTCCTGAACCCATCCGGACGCTCCGTTCCCGGCTCCGGGCGCAACCCCGAAGCTCCGTACTTTCACGAATCTTATCCATGGATGCTGAACCACTCAAGCCAGGCGATCGACAGGTTCTTCGGAACATCGATTCTGCATCGATCGATCCTGTCGAAGTCTCCTCTTTTCGCCCGTCTTCCCGTAGTCGATCACCCCCGGAGAGGAATTTCAAGTCGACAGTTTTTTTTCGAGCGTCAGGCACCAATCCGCTGGCACCAAGCCCTGAATCAGAGTGTCCGATCGAATCGGCGTCGTGCGGACGTCCGTCAGTCGCGGCACGATCTCCATGCTTCGAAGCGTCTTGCCCTCGACCGGCGGAAATGCGGCCGGGCCTCCGAACAACGCCGGCGCGACGAACACCGCGACTTCGTCGATGCAGCCGGCATCGAAAAATCGTCCCAGAACTTTCGAACCGCCTTCGATCAGTACGTTCGTCATACCCTTCGCCGCGAGCACATCGAGTATTTCGCCCGGGGCCAGCGATCCGCCAGCGTCAGGGGCCAGCGGAATCACTTCGCAACCTGCCGACTCCAGGGAACTCCGGCGCTCGCCAGGTGCTTCCACGGAACAGAAAATCAAAACGGGCGTCGTACGGGCCGTGCGGACCAGGACGCTTTCGAGCGGTGTCTCGGCACGCGGGTCGACGACGATTCTCGCCGGCGTTCTCGGCCCTGGAGGCCGTGCCGTGAGCGAAGGATCGTCTGAGAAGACCGTGCCGATTCCGACGAGAATGCCGTCGACCCGGCCACGAATCTCATGCACGATCGCCCGGGACTCCTCATTGCTGATCCAGCGGCTGTCACCTGTCGAAAGGGCGATTCGACCGTCCAGAGACATCGCCCATTTCGCGATCGTGTAGGGCCGGCCCGTCAGCACGCGTTTGAAAAACGGCCGGTTCAGCCGGATCGCCTGGCGGGCGGCCGGAGAATCTGGCGGCCAGACATCGACCATGATGCCGCTGGACCGCAATTCTTCGATTCCGCCGCCGGCGACCAGCGGAAACGGGTCGCGTGTCGCGACGACGACGCGTGCGATTCCAGCCTCGAGGATCGCTCTCGTGCATGGCGGTGTCTTGCCGTAATGACAGCAGGGTTCAAGGGATACGTGCATCGTTGCGCCGCGGTGCTCGCCCGGTGCGGCCGCAAGCGCGGCGACTTCGGCATGCGGTCCGCCGAAACGGGCGTGATGCCCTGAAGCAGCGAGTCGGCCATCGGCGACGAGCACGGCCCCGACGATCGGATTGGGCTCCACGAACCCTTTGCCCCGGGCAGCTTCCGCAAGTGCCAGAGTCATCCAGTGGGCGTCCGTGGGGTCGAGATTGGTCATCACGCGTTTCGCTCAGCGGCCAGAGCCGGCTTCTTCGTCTGCGACATCCTGATTTTCGACCAGAAATTTCAGCAGACTCAGGAAACGCCGGGCTTCGTCCGGTGGCAGCGGATCGACCGATTCGACCAGCCAGGAGGGTGCCGATTCGAGAATCTTTTCGAGTTCGGCCGGGGGAGCTGCCGCGGGAATCGATCCCGAAACGATCTTCTGGTAATCCGAACGGCGTTTTTCGCGTTCCTGCTTGAACGTCTCGGCCTTCGCAAGAGCCCGTTGCAGCGGGCCGCCCCGGGCCAGAGCCGGTTTCGTGAGCGCCGGACCGAGTCCATCGCCTTCGAGACTCAGCGCCAGAATGCGCAACCTGTCCACTTTGCGGGCCGGGTCGACCTTGGACGCCATGGCCCGTCGTTCCACGTTCTTTTTCTGGGCCGGCGTCAATGCGTTCCACGCACGGGTCACCTGGGCCAGGTCCATCAGATAGTCCGGCCGGTTGAATTCGCTGACCGAAAACACTGGTTTTCGGGACTGTTCGGACTGCCGCCTCTGAATCTCGGCCATCTGGGTCAGAAATTTCCAGCGGTCAAGACCCGTCAACGCTTCCGCACGTTGTCGATCGACGTCCTGCAGATTCGCGAGCGTGATCCGCAGCCCTTCGATCCGGTTCTGAATCGTCGAGCGATCGTCAGGCGAAAGCCGCGACAGATCGTCCGCGAGTTTCTTCCACTTTTCACGCTCCGCCGGCGGCAATTTCGAATAGCTCGCCAGCGCCGTCTTTTCGACCACGACAGCGACTTTTGCCGACAACATCGTGGCGTAGCCCGCGAGCTTCACGACATCTCTGGAGTCGCTTGAAGCCCTTTTGTCCCAGATGCCTGGAGCTTTCGTGTCGACGAGTGCCTCAAGAAATTCGGAGTCGAGCGAAAGGCGAAACAACCCCTGAAACTGCTCGATACCCGGCGTCGGACCCCTTGGCGGCACGGCGACCGGCATCATCCGGGAACCGAAAATCCATCCTGCGAACATGATGAGCAATGTCGAGGCAAAGGCCGCGCATCGCATCGCAATGGATTTACGCTGAAACCGGCGGTTTTCGGATCGAAAAACCTGATTGGCGACCGTCTGGGCCGTCAACGACGGATTGTCGTTCGGCAGGAAATCCAGCAGGGAATCGACGGCTTCGAATTCCGGATCGGTCGTACCGGAATGAAAGTCATTCGATTCGGCGTCAGCCGGAGGGCCGAAACCAGCGGAATGCCTGACTTCGGATGGCATGGAATCCGAGTTTGCCAAAGGATCCGGCTGGTCGGATTGCATGATGCCAGTGAGCCTTGCGATGCCGGGTCAGGCGATGATCAACGTCGGCCGCGGCTGACGGGCAGGCCGGGATTCCTGTAGGTCGACTGTCGCATCGTGGGGTAGTAACTCCCCGCGCGGTCATAGTAACCGGCAACCCCGCGACCAGTCGTATTCGTGATCATGGGACCAGTGGCCGACAGACGCGGACGCGGATTTCTCGGCCGGTCGTCGTCGAAGGCTTGCCCCGTACCGCCGCCGAGACCAAGGTTCGCGTAGCTCAGCACACTGTTGCTGGAACGGGCAGCCTCGTTCATGTTGTCGATCCGTTCGGCCGTGTACTGGCTCAACTGGTTATTCACGGTCGGTGTCGCAGCCATAGCGGCCTGGCGAGGCAGAAACCAGCTGTAATAACCGCTGAAGGGGTCAGCCCCGACACTGCCGATGCCGAACCCCATGCCTAAATTCTGGTTCTGACCGGAAGCCGTTCGCTCCGCGATCGACAGAATTCCAGCCACGACCAAACCGATCGTCACGATACGCTTCATGGCCCGAATCCTCCTCGCGAAACGCTGTCCGGATCCACGCATCTCTAAAGGTATGCGTACTTTTACCACTCATATTCTAGACGAGCGGTTCGACCAGGACAACCCTCGAACTTCCGTATTTTCGCCGAACGGTTTCCGGGTCTTCGATCCCTCGACCGTTCCATGGCTTCCCTGCCATGGCCCATTCGATCGGCACATCCGAAATCAAGGCTCTCTTGATCTTGTTTTCGTCACTTTCATGACGGAAAGTTTGGTTTTGCCGGCACGAATCGGGTATTCTTGATGCGATTCGCGAGCGGCCCAGCGTGTTCCGCTCACGCGCCGACGCGGCCGAAGCCGATTTCGACCAGCGATTCGTCGCGTTTCCGAAACGAAACGACTCGACGCCCCAGGAGATCACTTCCGTACCATGGCCACGACCGCATCCGCAGGCAGATCCATCCTCAGGGAAACCCAGGCCCTGGGCCAGAGCCTCTGGCTCGACAACATCAGCCGGACTTTGATCACCAGCGGAAACCTGGCCAGGCTGATTACGGACGACGGTCTCCAGGGCATGACGTCGAACCCTTCGATCTTCGACAAAGCCTTCAGCGAAACCGACGAATACGACGTCGAAATCAAGAGCCTTGCCCGTGCCGGCGCCGGTACGCAGGAAATCTACGACGCCCTCACCACGGCCGATATCCGGGCCGCCCTTGACCTGTTCCGTCCCGTTTATGACGCGGACAGAGGCCTTGACGGTTACGTCAGCCTCGAGGTCTCGCCACTGCTGGCCCGCGATAGCTCCGAAACGCTCTCCGAAGCCCGCCGGCTCTGGAACGCCCTGGCACGGCCCAATTCGATGATCAAGATCCCGGGCACCGAAGAAGGGCTGCCGGCCATCGAAGAAGCCCTTTTCGAAGGCATCAACATCAACGTCACGCTGCTTTTCAGCGTCGAGGCCTACGAAAAAGTCGCCAAAGCCCATATTCGAGCCCTCAAGCGGCGTCACCAGGCGGGCAAGCCGCTGGGTCACGTGGCCAGCGTCGCCAGCTTCTTCGTCTCGCGCATCGACTCCGCCGTCGATTCCTGGCTCGAAGCCAACAAGCCCGAAGCCAAAAAACTCCAGGGCAAAATCGCCATCGCCAACGCCAAAAACGCATATCGCATCTACGAAGAACTTTACAAATCGTCCGAGTTCTCCGAACTCGCCTCGGCAGGCGCTCAGCCGCAGCGGCTCCTCTGGGCGTCGACGGGTACCAAGAATCCCGCCTATCCGGATACGATCTACGTCGACGAACTGATCGGACCGAATACGGTAAACACAGTTCCGCCAGCGACTTATGAGGCTTTCCGTGATCACGGCAAAGCGGCTTTGACCCTCACAAGCGGGCTCGATCAGGCTCTCGCCGAGCTGAAAGCGTTGTCCGAAGCCGGCCTGGACCTGAATCAGGTCACGGACAAGTTGCTGGACGAAGGCATCCGCCAGTTCGTGAAGGCCTTCGAGAAGCTGATGGCCGGTCTCGACTAAACGCGGGCCGGTTTCGCCTCGGGTGCCTGATCGACTTCGATCGAACCGGCGACAATAGACGGGGGGATTCCCGACCGGGAATCCCCACTTCGCATTCTGTCCTATCTCTATCCGCTAAAACGGCTTATGTGGCTTCAGCCTGCCGGGTTCGCTGGTTCTGACCCGGATTGAGCCGCATGCTGCGAGCACTCGGCGTGCTCGTCGCACCCCAGGAAATAATTGCCCATCGCCTGCGCCAGGGCTTCGGGATGGGTGTAATGAGGCTGGTGGCCGACCATCGGTACGATCAGGCCCTGGGCTTCTGGCAAGGCTCGCTGTAGCTCATCGAAATAGGGTCTGGGGACGATTCGATCTTCGTTTCCCTGAACGAGCAGCACGGGGGTTCGAATTTCGGGCAGGATGGGGCGGATATCCAAACCGGCGACCAGGTCAAGCCTGTGGGCCAGGGATCGGATCGGCGTTTTGGCGTTTTCCTGGAGGTAGTGTCTCCAGCGGTCGTCGATTTCGTCCGGAAAATGAATGCGATTGTTGTACGTCAGGACTTTTTCGTGAAGCGGCAGGCGGCCGACCGAGCCTGGCACGATTCTGCCCAGTTTAAGGGCCAGCCGTTCCGCAGGCGAAAATTTGCGGCGAGCGAAAGCGCCTTGAACGGCGGCTTTCGGAAACCTGCGCGCGTCTCTGGCCAGGGCCTTGAATGTGATCGTCGACCCGAATGAAATACCGACCAGGAAGGCCTTTCCGATCGAAAGGGCGTCGAGGGTCGCGAAGAGATTGTCGGTCAGGGCATCGTGATCGATTCGGCCAAGATCGGCTCTGTCTGCGGCATGATCGCCCGGATAGTCATAAATGACCGTGCGGAAGCGTTCCGCCAGCGTATTCAGGAAAATGGAGAAACCGCGATAAGTCGAGGCAAGGCCGGGGCTGACCAGCAGCGGCGGGCCCTCGCCCAGAATACGGCAAGTCGTACGATAATAGGGGGTCTCGATGACGCGCACTTCGGCCAGGCGGTCGAAATCCTCAAGGGCTTTCGTCATGCTGGCCGGTCTGGGGCAGGGGCTGATCCCCTCTGATCCAGCAGGGCCGTCCGGTTTGCCGGTTTCGTTCATGGCGGATACGCTCCACGATCGGCGAACGCGAAAGGCCATCCGTGCCGATCACGAATGGCCCTAGCGTTCGATCCTGCGGGAGATCCGGAAATCGATCCGGATCAGCCGCCTGCTTTATTGCACGATTCGCCTTCGAGGGCGTCTTTCTTCTCGTTGAGAGTCGGCAGCGCGCCGGGCTGGCCAGCGGTCATGTCGCGATTCAGTTCCGTGAATTCCTTCCACTCGTCGGGAAGGTTATCCTGATGGAAGATCGCGGCCACGGGGCATTCGGGAACGCAGGCTTCGCAGTCGATGCATTCATCCGGATGGATGAAGAGCATTTGCGGGCCTTCGTAGAAACAGTCCACCGGACACACGACCACACAGTCGGTGTACTTGCAGTCAAAGCAAGGTTCGGCGACGACGTGAGCCATTCACCAAGCTCCCAGAGAGGTCAACGAGTCGAAATGAGGACGGAAGTGTTCTGCCGTATCTTCGACAAACCATACAATTCGCCATCAGAGAAAGCAAGAGAACCGGGGCCCATTCGCCCCGGAATCCCTTACCCGATGCGAGATCGCCGGTTTCGTCGAAGCCCGCACGGGGCCGGATCGGTCCGGCCGCCGTGCGTCGGATCGGTTCGGGTCACTTGCGCTTGGCGCTGACGATCACCACGGCTTCGCGGGGAACGTCCTGGTGCATGCCGCGGCTGCCCGTGGCCACCTTGGCGATCGTGTCGACAGCTTCCATGCCGGACTTCACCTGGCCGAACGACGCATAGCCCGGGTTGCCCGGCGAGGCGTTCAGGAAGTCATTGTCCTTGAGATTGATGAAGAACTGGCAGGTGGCCGAGTTCGGGTCGTTCGTCCGGGCCATGGCGATCGTGCCGCGGACGTTCTTCACGCCGCTGGCGGCCGCTTCGTTCTTGATCGAAGGGTGGGCCGGGCGTTTTTCTTTCATGTCCTTGTCGAAACCGCCGCCCTGGATCATGAAACCGTCGATGACCCGGTGGAAGATCAGGCCGTTGAAGTGGCCTTCGTCGACATATTTGAGGAAGTTGGCCACCGTGCCGGGGGCCTTGTCCGCGAACAGTTCGATTTCGATGGGGCCTTTATTGGTTTCCAGCACGACGACAGGATTGGCGGCCTGGGCTTCGCTCATGGCGGTCAGAACTCCGGTGAAAAGCAGCCATGTCCACCAGGACTTCAGGGCAGTGCGGCGTCGAAACATCCCGATCGCTCCCTAGCAGTAGACAGGTCAGGGAATCGGTCCCAAGGCCGAACGATCCGTTACGTTCCGCCCGACCGATCCGATCCGCAAAATCGTAATGATTACTCCCGCGAATTGTCCAGCCGTCGGTAATCCGAATCCGCTTGAGTCACCTTTCGACCTTCGCTTCGCACTCCCGCTTAGTCACTTCGTGCCTGTAGGCGAACATGCGGTCGATTTTCGCGTGGGCGTACGCTCCACCGAAAAGCCGGCCGAGCAGGCCCATCGGGAGTTCGTAGGTGACTTCGTCGCGCAGGGTCGAACCGCCCGCGGGTTCAGGGATGACGATGTGCCGGTGGACCCATTTACGGAACGGGCCGGATTCCTGGACGTCTTCGAACATGCGGGGCGGGTCGTAAGCGGTGTGTCTGGCGACCCAGCGCAACTTCAGCGGGCCCATGCGGTTGACGAGGATGACTTCGGTTCCGACGGCCAGCGATGCGGGCGGTTTTTCGACTGTGACCTTTTCCCAGGGCGGGACGAGCAGCGGCAGGGCGTCGGGCCTTTCGTGGAAAGCGAAGACGGTTTCGGCCGGGGCGTCGATGTGGGTTTCGCGAACATATGTCGGCATGGCGGTCGATTCGATTCGTACGAAAGTGCTTTGCCTGCGGCGGTTCCGGGCGTGGATCGTCCAGGCTCGGTCGAAGTCAGCGTATGCGGCGATCCCTGGGCCGGCAATCTCGCGGCGTGGATTTCGTCGCGGATTCGCCGGGCGGGTTCTTGCATCGGCCGGATCGAAACGCCAAACTGTATAACCACGTATCCAGAAGGCCGCAGATCGTTGCTTGCTCATCCACAGCGACGATGACCTTCGATCCATCACAGCAACAATTCGGAACACACGAGGGAGAATCCTCACATGACACCTCCGAACGAGAACAGGGTCAGTCGTCGCGGTTTCATCGGCACTTCTGGTGCGACGGCTCTTGCCGCATCGACGATCGCCCACCCGGCGATCGGTGCCGTCAAGGGCGCGAACGAGCGGGTCAACGTGGCCATCATCGGGCCTGGCGGTCGTGCTCAGGAGCACATCCGCATCCTCCGGCGGATCAAGGAAGCCGGCGGCAACGTCGAAGTGATCGGCGTCGCGGACGTTTGGGACGGCAACGACAAAGTCGGCCGCGGTCTTTATCCGTCGGCCAAGAAGATCGGCCTGGACGCCAACGACAAGAACGCGGTGACGAAAGACTATCGCCGCATTATCGACAACAAGGATGTGCATGTCACGCTTGTCGCCACGCCCGACCACTGGCACGCGAAGCAGACGATCGACTCGCTGGACGCCGGCAAGGACGTCTATTGCGAAAAGCCGATGACCCACACGATCGACGAGGCGAAGAAAGTCGCCGAGACGGTCAAGCGAACCGGCCGGGTGATGACCGTGGGCGTTCAGTCCACCGCTGACCCGCGCTGGAAGATGGCCAACCAGATGATCACCAGCGGCAAAATCGGCAAGGTGATGCAGGGGCAGACGAGCTATTATCGCAACAGCGATGTCGGCCAGTGGCGTTACTACCAGTTGACCGAGGACATGAACCCGAAAACGGTCGACTGGAAGATGTTCCTGGGTACCGATTTCGGCCTGGCCCCCGAGCAGCCGTTCGACCGTGCCCGTTATGCCCAATGGCGCTGCTACTGGGATTTCGGCGGCGGCATGTACACCGACCTGTTCGTCCACCAGCTCACCCACCTGATTCAGGCGATGGGCGTCCGGTTCCCTCGCCGGGTCGTCGGTGCCGGTGGCCTGTATATGGAATACGACGGCCGGGACGTTCCGGACGTGGCCACGGTGGTCGCCGACTACGAAGAAGGCTGCCAGGTGATCATTTCCGCCACGATGCTCAACGACGTGCAGCTCGGCGAAGTGATTCGCGGTCACACCGGCACTCTGCGGTTCCCGGGCAATCCTTCCGAGGGCTTCTCGATGGCTCCGCAGAAGGTCGCCGGTGCCGCACCTGCACCTCCCGGTGCGAATTCCGGCGAAGGCGGCGAAATCTTCAAGCCCGAACAGCCGCGTGAAGACACCCGCGCCTTGTGGGAACACTTCATCGAGTGCGTCCGTTCGAAGAATCAGGAAACCATGTGCCCGGCCGATCTCGGCTATGCCGCGATCGCCACGGTCAACCTGGGCGTCGATTCGTACCGCTTCGGCAAGGCCTACTTCTTCGATCCCGTGACCGGCGCGATCACGGACAAGGATCCAGGCTGGTCGAAGTCGTGGGAAGCCGTCAGCCATAGCCGCGGCAATCCCAAGCAGGTTCAGGGCTGGAAGGCCGGCGACACCGGTTCGAAGCTCGTTCCCCCGCCTTATCAGAAGCTGGAAGGCTCGTGGAAGGACGGACAGGATCCGGCCGCGAACGCCTGACACGGTGACTCGCGATCTTTCGATCCCGTCGATCACACAGCCCGGGCCGCCGCATGGCGGCTCGGGTTTTTTCGTGACGTCTCGAGCGGCGTCACGTCCGCAAACGATTTCGAACTGTCGGGCAAAGTCGTGGTTCGTCATGTGATTCGGAGATGCAATCGATGTCCGTGCGCCGTGTCGCCATCGAAGACGTTCGCGAGGCTGAAGGTATTATCAGGCGGCACATCAGCGCGACGCCGATGATTCGGTCGTACGAACTGGAAAAGGTGCTGAATTTTCCGCCGGATCGACGGATCTGGCTGAAGGATTTCGGCTGGACTCCCTCAGGCTCGTTCAAGCTCTATGGCGGCCTGAACTGGATGGCCCGGAACCTGGAACGCATCGGCGACAGGCCCGTCGCGGCGCATTCTTCGGGCAATTTCGCTTCCGGCATCGCCTTCGCCGGCATGCGCTACGGCGTGCGGGTGATCGTCGTCATGCCTGAAACGGCTCCCCGCATCAAATTCGAACGGACGAAGTCGTTCGGTGCCGAAGTGCGTACGTATGACATCGCCCGCGACCACGAAACCGGCGAGCGGGACCGGCTGACACGCGAAATTGCCGAGAAACAGGGAGCGATCCAGGCTTCGCCCTATGACGATCCTTACGTGATCGCGGGCAACGGAGTGGGAGCGCTGGAAGTCGCCCATCACCTGAAGTCGCATGGCCGGCGGCTTTCGCATTACGTTTGCCCCGTTTCAGGTGGCGGCCTGATGGCCGGGCACGCCCTGGCCGTCGCCGACGCCTTCCCCGAGGCCGCGATCATCGGCGTCGAGCCTGCCGGGGCCGACGATTTCCGCCGATCGCTGGAAGCTCACGAACGCGTGCGGCTGGAGAAGCCCACGAGCATCTGCGACGGATTGCTCTCCTATGACGTCGGCGTGCACAACTGGCCGATTCTCAAGGATCTCGTGAAGCGGTCGATCCCCGTGCCGGACGATCGCACCCGAGCCGCCATGAAGTGGCTCTACGAAAAGCATGGCCTGCGGACGGAGCCCTCCGGCGCGATCGGCGTGGCGGCCCTGATGGACGACTCGTCGACCCGTGACGGCGACGGTGACGTGGTCGTCGTGGTGAGCGGCCGGAATGTCGACGAGTCGGCATTCCGCCAATGGATCGACCTCTGATTGCAGTTCGGAAAAGAGGGGCGCACCAGGATGCGAAGCGATCGAGTCGTACTGCCGTTTCTCTTGTACCTGGCCGCTCTCGTGCCGAATGTGCATGGTCAGAGCAAGCCGAACGTCGTGGTGATCCTCACGGACGATCAGGGATGGGGCGATTTGAGTTCCAGCGGGAACACGAATCTGAGGACGCCGCGAATCGATTCGATCGCGGTGCAGGGGGCCAGCTTCGAACGCTTCTTCGTTCAGCCGGTGTGCAGCCCGACCCGGGCCGAGTTTCTCACGGGCCGCTGGCACCCGCGTGGCGGCGTGAGCGGCGTTTCCACCGGTGCCGAGCGGCTGGACCTGGACGAATCGACGATCGCCGACGCCTTCCGGGCGGCTGGATATGCGACCGGGTGTTTCGGCAAATGGCACAACGGCAGCCAGTATCCGTATCATCCACGAGGCCGAGGGTTTCAGGATTACTACGGCTTCACTTCCGGCCATTGGGGCGAATATTTCGACCCGCCGCTGGACGACAACGGCAAGCCGGTCAAGGGGAAGGGCTTTCTCGCGGATGATCTGACGTCGCGGGCGATCGATTTCCTGAAATCGAACGGCCAGGCCGGCAAACCCAGCTTCTGTTACCTGGCGTTCAACACGCCACATTCTCCGATGCAGGTACCTGAGAAATACTGGAAACGGTTCGATGGTAAGGATCTGCCGCTCAAGGGAGGACGCAACGAGCAGCCGGACCACACACGCGCGGCTCTGGCGATGTGCGAGAACCTGGACGACAACGTGGGTCGGCTGCTGGACGCGATCGAAAGCGCAGGCGCGGCGACGGACACGATCGTCGTATTCTTCTGCGACAATGGTCCGAACGGGCCCCGCTTCAATGGCGGCATGAAGGGAATCAAGGGCAGTACGGACGAAGGCGGCGTGCGGTCGCCCCTGTTCGTCCGCTGGCCGGGCAAAATCAAGCCTGGAACGGTGATCAAGCCGATCGCCGGTGCCATTGACTTGCTGCCGACGTTGACGGAACTGGCAGGAATTTCGGGAATTGGCGAAAAGCCGCTGGATGGCATCAGCCTGGCGGGATGGCTTCTTGGCCGGGATGCCGAAATGCCCTCGCGAGTGCTTTTTCAGCACTGGGCACGCGGCACGAGTGCCCGGGATCAGCGGTTTCGGTTCGATTCCGCCGGCCAACTCTTCGACATGATCGACGACCCGGGGCAGACGACAGACGTTTCGGCCCGGTTTCCGGGCGATGCCGACCGACTGAAATCGGCCGTTGCCGGATGGCGGCGTGATGTCCTCGGCGAGTTTCGATTACCCGACTCAAGGCCGTTTCCGCTTGGGAATCGAGATTGGCCCGATACGATTCTGCCGGCCCGGGACGGGGTGCCGCATGGCGGCGTGAAGCGGAGCGCCCCCGCGCCGAACTGTTCGTTCTTCACCCGCTGGACGACCCCTGCAGATTCGATGACCTGGGAGGTCGAGGTCAGCGAGCCGGGCCGGTTCGAGGCGATCGTCCATTACACTTGCGGGGCAGGCGATCTCGGTTCGGAGATCGCCATGAAGCTGGGCGAAGTGCAGTGGCTCGGGCGGGTCGAAACCCCGCACGATCCGCCGCTCAGGGGTATGGAAAACGACAGGACTCCCCGCGGGTCCGAGTCTTACGTCAAGGACTTCCTGCCGATGTCGCTCGGCGTCCGGGAGGTTCCGGCGGGGCGATCGACGCTGACCCTGCAGGCTGTGCGGGTCGCGGGCGGTCAGGTGGCCGATGTCCGTGCTGTCGAGTTGCGCCGGGTTTCGGCGGAGCGTTGATTCACCTGAGGCTCGTGCCGATCACAGGCGCAACCGGTTCTGGAGAATTGGCTTACGGACCGTCGAACCGAACGGGCCCCTGGCCCTGCTGCACGGTGAAACCGCCATTGGCCGGGCCGCTTGTGGTGGCCTGGGCATTGGGTCCTGAATGCGGGGCCGCTGAGGAACCGCCGTTATGACCGGCGTCGAAGCGTTCGCCAAGGTAGAACCGGGCGACGTCGGGGTTTGCGTAGATTTCTTCGGAGGTGCCGTAGGCGAAGACGCGGCCCTCGCGGATAACGTACGACCTGTTACAGACTTCGAGCGTTTCCCGGAACTGGTGGTCGGTCAGCAGGACGCCGATGTTGTGGTCGTCGGCAAGGGCCCGGATCTGCTTCTGAATGTCGCCGACGGTGATCGGGTCGATGCCGGCGAAGGGTTCGTCGAGCATGATGAGCTTGGGGTCGTTGACCAGGCAACGTGCGATTTCGAGACGACGGCGTTCACCGCCCGAGACTCTCATGGCCGCCGTTTTGCGGATTTTCCGCAGGCCGAACTGGTCGAGCAGTTCCTCAAGCCGTTCCTTGCGGCGTTTCCGCGAGTAATCGGCCCGGTATTCGAGGATCGCCATCAGGTTCTGTTCGACCGAAAGTTGCCGGAAGACGGACGAATCCTGCGGCAGGTAACCCATTCCAAGACGGGCCCGCTTGAACATGGGCAGGTGGGTGATCTCGTGGCCGTTGAAGATCACGGTGCCGCCATTAGCGTCGATCAGGCCGATCGTCATTCGGAAGCTGGTCGTCTTGCCGGCCCCGTTGGGTCCGAGCAGGCCGACGATCTCACCCGTGTGCACTTCGAAGCTGACGCCGTCGACGACCTGGCGCCTGCCGTACCATTTTTTCAGGTCCCGAACTTCAAGCAGGGCCTGGCCTTGCGGGATCGAGGCGCGGCTGCCGAACCGGACGGAGGCGGCTGTGCCTTCCGCGAATTTGGATTCTTCCTGAGGCTTGCGTCCGAAAAACAGACCCATGGCGATTCGATCCTCCGTGATCGTATGGCTATCGGATTCGCCGGGTTGCCGGCGGGCAGGGGTCAGCGAATGACTTTCATGCGTTCGAAATAGGGCCTGAACGGCACGATCAGGTCGGGATTCACGCGAATCTTCGGCCACACTGGCAGAGCATGGGGCCAATAGACCATGAACGCCTTGCCGACGATCAGGCGTTCAGGAACTTCCCACGACTGCCGGTTCGAATCGTCCCAACCGGTACCTGGCTGGTTCGGATCCAGCCTGTCGAAGGTCCTCCATGCCCGGCTGTCCTTCGATGCGGGGCTGTTGTCGCCCATCATCATATAGCGGCCCGGGCCGATCGGGAAGTCGACATGGCGTACATTCGCGAAGGCGTCGAACCGCTTCGGATTGCCGAGAAGTTCGAACAGCTCCTGGCCATTGAAGATCGGCGTGTTCCAGAGGTTTTCGCTGTAATCGAAATTGCCTGGATTGAGCGTGTAGTAAATGTCGCGAGTCACTCTGAGACGTGAAACGCTGACTTTGCCGTTCCGGACGGCGAGACCGACCGGCTTGAGATCCGCCGCCTGAGGGCCGGTCGGTTCTTTCGGATCGATTTCGTAAGGGACACCGTCGCCGAAGGGTGTGAGGTGGTTGACCCAGACGGTCAGCCGGTTGTCGACGTTGGCGAACCGGATGCGATAACGCCCGCCTTCACGGATCGGCGTCTGGGCCCGGTAGATCCGGTCCTCGCCGCGTTCGAGCCGCGAGAAACCATTCGAAAGATCGACGACGAAGCGATAGGGAACGCCCGCCTTCACGAGTTCGGCCCGGAACTCGCCGGTCGGCTTGTCGACCTGCAGAACGAATTCGACGGTCAGGTCACCCACCCAGTGAGGCTGGAACCAGACGGACCTGTCCATGCCGTCGTCGTCGAACTGAAACGTGTTGTATCCGTAGAAATCGGTGATGAGCACCGGCTTCGGTTCCCCGGGCAGGGCCGTGCCTTTGGAAAGCGCAGTCCACTGTTCGGGTGTCGGCACACGGTGCTCGTAGCGGAGGTCGGTCCAGTCATTGCCGGTGGTCTCGGCTCCGTAAAGGCCCTGGTCGATCGTTTTCCATCCGCCTTCTTCGACCCGCCAGCGCTTCCAGCGGGGGTCATCGGCCAGCGCCTTGGGGACGAACGCGTCGTCATGCACGAGCATCTGCATCGCTCGCAGGTGATCCAGCCCCTTGCGCTGGATGACGAACGGTTCCTGAGAGCCCAGTGGTCGCGAGTAGACGTCGCCCCGCTGGATTCGCAGTTCCTCGTTCGGAATGCCCACAAGTCGTTTGATGTAATTGGTTTCCGGTTCTTCAGGATATTTGAAGACCGTCACGTCCCAACGTTTCGGCGGGCCGCCCCCGATTTTTTCGGGAAGGTCAAAGAGCGATTTCAGAACCAGAATCCGGTCGCCCTTGAAGTTCGGGGCGTCCGCAATGTCGGCCTTGTAGCGGCAATTGACGCAAGTGCCTGCGATGACGGGCGTCGGCCCCATCGATTCGGACGCGCTGACGGCATAGCGATATCCGCACTGGGGGCAGTCGACTTCTTTGTGACGCCCCATCAGCGTCGGTGCCATCGAACCGGTCGGGATGACGAAAGCCTCGAATGCAAAGGACTTTACGACGTAGGCGATGATGAACGTCACGACGAACGTTTCGATCGACTCACGCCAGGAGCCCTCGTGCGATCTGGCTTTACGCACGCTGGCGGCCTTGTCCGCGGGCTTTTCCGAACCGACTTTGAGATCCGATTTGCTCGACATCAGCTTGATGAACCTTGACGTGCGCGTTTCGATCGCGAATTCGCAGGATAGCCTTCATAAGCTATCAGAAATCGCAAGATCGATCCATGGCAGTCTGTGGCGCGTGGGGGCTCGTGGGTCCAGGTCGAAATCCACGTGCTGGAAGCTTCTGCGAACGACTGGCCGAGGTGCGATCGTTTCGCCGCACACGAGCTGGTTGCGTCCGAGCACGAGCCGCCCTTGCGATCCCGTGCGAGTCAGGCCGGCGAGCGGTTCCGGACGCACGGGAAGCACGTTCCGCGGCATCTCCGGTCGAAGAGTGCGAAGCGGGATCGACGTCGGACGAATTCGGGGCTCGTCGCTTATCCGTACTGCAATCAGGGGCTTGTGGCGAAACAGGCTGGGGCGTTTCGGCGGGAATCGAACAGATTCGCATCGCGGTTTCGGTGGGCTTCGGGGCCGGTGGTTCGGCCTTAGCGGCGGAGCGTGCGGACCGCTCTTCATCCGCCGTGATCGGCGAACGCGGATCGCGTTTCTGGCGTGATTTCTTCAGAGCGATCAGCCGACGTTCGAGTTTATTTGCCTGGTTCTCGGCGCGTGTCACGTCGCGCTGGCACAAGCGAGTCGATCGAATGTCGTCCGAATTGCCGATAGGCTGCCCCGGCGCGACTTCGATACAGCGGGCAAGCTCGGCGAAATGAAGCTCTCGCAGACGCTCGGATTCGGACTTCCACACCTGGAAATGGCGTTCGGCCAGACTCCCCAACTCGCCGCGGGCCGTGGCGGGGTCGGGTGCGGTCGCGAGAAACCACTGGGCGCGGTCCATGTCGTCCTCGAGCGGCCCGGTATCTTTGCGGCCGGCGCGGCTGTCATTGACCCAGCGCTTGGCCAATGCCGCCGGATTGGCATCGTTGGCCAGGATCAGGCTGAAGATATAGCCCCTGTGGATATCGATACGATCGGCCCGCCAATCCCCGCCGAGGGCGGTGGCCATGTCCTTGCCCTGGTCATAAGTGACGCCCAGGCCATTGGATATGGCGTCGAGAACGGCGTGCCACATTTCTTTCAGGAACATGGCCGAGTGCCAGGTTTTGCCGAACGTTTCGATCATTCTCGTGGGGTTATCCCGCCAGGCGATGAGGTCTTCGGTGAATCGTTCGTGATGCAGACGTTCGAAGAGTTCCGCCGCGTTGGCACGCTGCCAGCGCAGGCGTTCGTCGTAAGCCGCTTCGGTTTCGTACTGTTTGGCCATGGCGATGGCAAGCCGTTCGACCAATTGCGTTTCTTCGGGTGTCTCGGGGAGATGAATCCGATTCAATTCCTCGAGAATCGCTTGAATTCGAGCGGACTGGCCCGAGGAAACGTAACGAGCTGCACTGATGACTTTGTCGAAGATGGAGGATTTGTCGTGAACGATCCGGTCTTGTGTCGTCATATGCTTCGTCATTCAATGATCGTGTCATCGGGTTCGGAATTCGGCCCGCCATGAGGGAATATCCAAGGCATGGTCCGTTCGGAATTGCGATAAGCGCGAGCCATTTCGAAAATTCGTTATGGATTTCGGTTCGAACCTGTTGGGCAAAATGAAAGGGCATGAACCTGAGCATTTCGGAATCGAGAGTGGAAACCCCCTCCGTCGCATACGCTTCCGGCTCGGTTTTCGTGCTTTTTGCGGATTGCCTGGAAAGATTGATCGACTCGTTCGCGGATGACGTCGAGAACGAAAAAACGCCGATCGCGCGATCGGCGTTTCGTTCAGGTGGGGCTGCCGGTTCGAACACGGATTGTGTACGGTTCGAGCGGGATTTCGAGATTCACCGCGAAGTCATGCACCGACTTTTCGCAGGAACGTCAGGCGGCCGGGGACGACCCATTCGGCGACGATGATGTTACCGGCCTTGTCGAAGCAGGCGTCGTGCGGGTGGACGAAGCGGCCGGGCTTCCAGCGCGTCGGGTCGACACGGACCTTGAAGCCGTCGAGGACTTCCTTCGTCCAGTCGGCGTCGTGGCCCAGGTGGGTGATGACCTTGTTGTCCTTGTCGAACAGGCTGACGCGAGCGTGCAGGTCGGGCACCATCATGATATCGCCGCGGGTTTCGACGTGGGCCGGGAAGCTGACGTTGGCCGTGTCCATGCTGACCGGCTCGCCGTCGAGCGTGAGATATTGCAGGCGATGATTGGCCCGGTCGGCGACGACCAGCATCGGTTCACGGCCCGGGCGGGCGTCGATCCACAGGCCATGCGGCGTTTTGAATTTGCCTTTGGCGTCGCCCGTGCCGCCGAAGGTCTTGACCCACTTGCCGTCTTTGTCGTAGCGGTGGATGTAGTTCGAGCCGTAGCCGTCGGCGACGAAGAAGCCGCCGTCGGGGGCGAAGGCGATGTTGGTCGGCGAGTAGCGGGCCTTGGGATCGTCGTAAACGTGCGGCTCGGGCGGCTTTTCCTTGCGCCAGACTTCCTCGCCCTTCAGGTCGGTCTTCTGGATCACGTTCACGGGGAACATGTAGGAGAGATAGAGAAACTCCTGGCCGTTTTCCTCACGGATGTCGATACCATGGCCGCCGCCGTGAAAGGCCTTGCCGAAGGAGCGGACGAATTTGCCTGCGGGGTCGTAAACGACGGTCGTATCCTGGGCCTCGTCGGGCTTTGCGGGCACGCCGCCGCCGGCCCGGTGAGTGATGTAGATAAGGCCTTCCTTATCGACCGCGCAGCCGTGAGTTTCGAACCATTTCACCTTCGGCGGAGCCTCGCCCCAGCCGTGGTGGCATTCGTAGGTGTGCTCGCCCGTGCCCACGATCGGCAGTTTATTGCCTGATTTGTCCTGGGCATGGATGGCGAAAGGGCGGGCCGTCATCGCGATCGCGGCGGCTGAGGTTTTCAGGAATGTCCGGCGATCGGGGCTGACGAGGCGTGAATCGTTCATGGCGGGGGCGCTCCCTGGTTCGAGCTTCGGTCGGAATGCGTCATTCACTCGATGCACGCCGCCATTTTATCCGAACAGGGACGAAATCCGCATGAGGAAACGAAAAGATGGAAAAGAATAGCGGGGTCGATGGCGAGAAATGGCATCGCGCTCGATAAAAATCGAAATGACATGAATCACCGAACGCCGTTGATGTCAACGTCGTTCGCCGTTTCGAATCCAGCGCCCCGGGCGATATCGAATACCGTCTGAAATGCGATGCGATCGCTCGACCGCGTTTCGAATCACTTCTTACGGCCGACTTTCGGTTCGGTGCCGTTGACGATCCGCTTGAGGTTCGCCCGATGCCGCCAGATCATCATGGCCCACAGGCCGATCATGAGCGAAGTGGTGCCCCATTCGAATCGGCTGAAGGGCTTTTCCGTCGAAGCGAAATGGCTCATGAGAAATGCCGTCGTCGCCGCCAGGCTCGCGGCCGAGACCCAACGCGTCAGGCCCACGATCACGACGAAAACGAACAGGGCGAAGCCTGCGCTGGGCGGATCGAGCGCCAGCACAGCCCCGAGGCTTGTGGCCACGCCCTTGCCGCCCTTGAATTTCAGATAGACCGGGAAATTGTGCCCGACGATCGCGGCCGCCGCTACGAGAATCGGCCCGTGGGCCGCCAGCGGCGTGAGCGATTCGAACGGTATTTTGCCGACATTGGACGAAATGCCGAGCGTCGGCAGAAAGCCCTTGAGCATGTCGAGCAGGAAGACCAGAAAGAAGTATTTCAGGCCCATGACCCGGCCGACGTTCGTCGCCCCGATATTGCCCGAGCCGTGCTGGCGGATGTCGATACCGCCGAGGGTACGGGCCGTCAGCCATCCGAACGGGATGGAGCCGACGAGATACGCGGCGATGACGTAAGCGGCGACGAATGCAGGGCTCATCGTTCGTGGTGCCCCACATGCGGGCGTACGCCTTCGCGGACCCGGAACAGGTGCGGGCCCTGACCGGCCGGAATGGGCGAGCCGAGGAATTCATGCCGGCGTTGCTCGAAAATGGCATTGGCCGATTCGTAATCGTCGTGCCGGCCGATGTCGAGCCAGTAGCATTCCTGGCGGAAGCAGTGAATGTCGCGGCCCTCGCCCCGCAGCGTTTCCAGCAGTTCGGGCATGGTCAGTTCCTGCCCGGGGGCGATACGGTCCCAGGCCTCGGGCGCCAGAATGTAAACGCCCATGCTGACATTGAATTCGAATTTCGGCTTTTCCCGATATCCTGCGAGAATGTGGGGGTCTTCGGCGAAATCGAGCACGCCGAAGTCGATTTTCACCTCGCGGGGATAGGCCGCGATCGTGGCGACGGAGTCGCGTTCGACATGGAAATCGAACATGGCGCGATAATCGAGCGTGGTCAGAATGTCGCCGTTCATGACGAGGACCGAATCCGCAGGCTTGCCGAGCAGGGCCAGGCCGCCGGCGGTGCCCAGCGGGCGCTCCTCGCGGACGTAGTCGATCGACACGCCGAATTTGCGGCCGTCGCCGAAGAACGATTCGAGCAGCTCGCTCAAATAGCCAGTGATCAATGTAATTTCGTCGAAGCCGAAGCGGGCGAGCTGCCGCACGACGACTTCCAGAATCGGCATGGCGTTGTCTTCGCCCAGGGGCATCAGCGGTTTGGGAAAGACGGACGTGTAAGGCCGCAGCCGCGTGCCTTTGCCACCGGCCAGAATGACGGCTTTCATTTCGGATTTCCCTTCGTTTCGCGATTCCTGCCGACGCTCGTATCCGCCTTGATCGTTTCACGGCCGAAGTGGTGTGCCGGCAGGGCGCCGGGCATCGCCAGCTTCGACTTTTCCGCGGCCACCGTTTCGAAAAGCCGTTCGAGCTTGTCGACATGGGCATCGAACGTCTGCCGCCGGCCAAGTTCCCGCGCGGCGATGGCCATTTCATTCCGGGATTTCGAATCCGTCATGGCGTCGATCGCGGCGATCAGATCGGCCTGATGGTGCGGCGTTTCGACGACGAAACCTTCCCGGCCCGGCGTGATCAGCTCACCCGCCCCATTGCAGGCGGTGGTGATGACCGGCAGGCCGCAGGCAAGGGCCTCCATCACGACGAGCGAGCAAGGGTCGTAATAGGTGGGCGAGACGAAAAAGTCGGCCGCATGAAACAGGGCGGAGACATCGGGCACGAAGCCGAGCAGGTGAACTTGATCGCTCAGGCCGAGCCGGTCGACCATCTTCCGGAATGGCCCCAGTTTGCCCCGGCCGGAGACGAGCAGCCGCACGGGCTGGCCGCCTTTGCGGGCCGCCAGAGCTTCCAGCAGCGGCGCCAGGCCTTTGAGCCAGAAATTGTGACCGACGAAAAGGCCGACGTGTTCATCCGTGCCGATGCCGTATTTCTTGCGGGTTTCGACGCGAACGGCAGCCGGGTCGGCGACGCGGAAGCGGTCGGGGTCGATCGAGTTATAAATCACTTCGATGCGGCCGGGGGCGACACCGCGGAACTTCTGCAGATGGCCCGAGACCAGGCGGCTCACGGCCACGACTTTCGCGTTCAGGGCCGGGTCATATTGCCGGCGCTCGATGCGGTCATAATTCCATTCGCCGGGCGAAAGGAACTTGCCGAGCTTGTAAACGGCCCGCCGCAAAGGCGAGCGGAAGCGGACGGCATTGTGCAGGATCGACCCGGCGCGCAGGCCGCCCTGGGGGATGATCACGTCATGTTGCCAGGTGTTGATGAAGCCCATTGTGACGTCGAACCGGCCGGGGTCGGATTGCAATTCCCGCGCCGAGTTTTCGGCGAACGAACGCACCTTGCCCGCACGCGACCAGCCGGTGACGGGCACGCGGACTACGTCGACGCCGCCGGGCAGCGCTTCGGCCCGGACCGACTCGGCTACGAGCGTAACCCGATGGCCGCGCCGCACCAGAGCGCCGGCGAGATCGACGACGTAAGTCTCGGCCCCGCCTTTGTTCGGATCGACGTTGCGGTAATTCAGCGCGATTCTCATCCGTGGGTCACCTTCTGCCGTGCCGCGGGTTTCGCGGCGACTTTCTTTCGGTTGTGCGACTCGTAGCGTGCGGCCTTCATGGCGACCATCCGGCCCACCATGCGCCGGCGTGATTTCGACCAGCCCATGGCGCGGGCATAATGCACCATGAATCGAAGGCGGTCGCGGTCAATCACTTGCGGCACGTCGACAGTCGAATAGATCAACTGGCCGAGATCTTTGGCCAGCCAGCGCCAGTATGTGAGCGAATGCTTGCCGAGCCGGTGCAGGTCGATCATCCGCAGGGCCGATTCGGGCATGCCTGTGGTGCGTCCGGCTGCCGCATCGGCCACCCAGGCGGTGTCCAGAAAGAAGTGGCAAAGGTAAAGGTCTTTATGGAACATACCGTGCCTGTGCAGGCGGGCGGAAAGTTCGGCCATACGGCGGGCGATCGCGCGCCGTGGGCCTTCCAGGGCATCGCGGCCGAACCGTTCGGTGATGGGCCCGATGGCTTCGTTGAGTGCGACGGAACGCTGCAGCTCGGCGACGACGAGAAAACTCGTGGCATGAAAGCCCGGCCCGACGCATTCGCCGGCCGCGATCACGTGCGGCACGGGGATGCCCAATGCCCGCGCCTGCTCCAGGTGACGCCATTCCAGCGGCCCCGGTGTTGCCCAGCCGTGGCCCAGAATGTGGGCCTTCAGCCGTTCGCCCCAGGAAAGCCTGTCGAATTTCTTCAGATAGGCGAAAAGTGTCGACCCTTCCGGAGAATCGAGCCGGACACGGGCCGTCGACCGGCCCTGCTTGGCATGATGCCTGTCCTGGCTTTCGATCGCCATGAAGTCGTCGGCCGAGCGGTCGCGGGCGAAATCTTCGAAGTCGGGATTCACCCACACCCAGCGGGCACCGCCGGAAAACCGGTTCCGGAACCGCGACCAAAGCCTGAGGAAGTTCATCGTGATTCGTTCTCCCGGCTCGCGTGGCCCGCTTGTCTCAATTCGGCGTCGTTCGCCGTTTCGCCGCCCGATTCCCGATCGGGCCGGGCGATCTTCTCAGGGCGATCCCACCAGCCGGGCCGCCGCCAGGAGAAAACCAGCACGTCGCCGCCTTCTTCGCGGCCAGGCTTGCGGCGAAAGACCGCTTCCTGATATCCGCCATCGGCCAGAATCGAAGCCAGCGTGAATGCCCGGCGGGATCCGCTCGTCAGTTCGTCCAGCTCGACGACCCAGAATTTCGTGTTCCGGTCCGATACCGCCTGAGCGAAGTGATAGGGGTCATAACGCTTCATATCGGCCAGATAAGCCGCCCAGCCGCGCGTGTCGAACACCGCCGAGCCTGGCGGGGCATTCGCAGCAAGCCATTGGCCCGCATGATAATGCGGTTGGCGTGAAGCGTGAATGGGCTTCGAATGGAGCGTGATTCCGATCGCGGCCATGGCCGCCAGGGCGGCGCTCAGGCCGACGCGCCGGGATCGCGGCCGCATGCGGAAAATCGCCGCCAGCCGCAGGCCGCAAAGCCTTAAAGCCGCTGCAGCGAACGGGATGCTCAGCAGCGTGAGCCCCGCGACGTGACGGCTGGAAAGATAGCCGCGAGTCGCCGACTGGAGTGTCAGCGTGGCCAGCAGCACGGCCGCATGGAGCGTGATCAGCCGCCTGGCAGGAATGTCATGTGAGCGAGTGCGCACCAGGCCCCAGAGTGTCATGACGGCGAGAGCGATACCGAGGTTTTCGGACCAGAGCCGGAGAATCGACCAGCCGGCGGCCATCAGGCCAGGCCGGGTGGTTTCCAGTGCCGGGTCTTTCGGCGAAAAGTCGAACCGGGGATCACGTAATGCTGCTGGAAGCCCTTTGGGCAGATTGGCTTGCGAAGTGCGGGCGACTTGCCGCGAAGGCGGGGCGCGAAAGGCTTCGACCCGGTCCGTGACGGTTCCGTTCACCGTGAGATAAGCCGCGATCCCGGCCAGCACGGCGCAGCCGAACGGCATCAGGCCCGAAAGTCTCAATCTGGCTGTGTCGCAAGGGAAGAAGGTCAGAAGCATGCCGATCGAGAACGCGACGAGCAGTCCTTCGGGCCTGGTCCAATAGGCGCAGACGGCCAGTAGTCCGGCGGCCGAGGACCAGCCGGCGCGTTGTCGGAAAGACTTCGCGGCGATCGCGTTCGTGCCCAGCCACAGGGCCCAGGCCATGAAGCAGAGCCCGGTGGCGTCGGCCAGGGTCTCGTGCCCCAGAGTGAACGGCACCGGCAAGAGCAGCCAGAGAAACACGGCCAGCAGCGCCGTGGTGGGGCGGAAGAGCCTGAGCGTCAATAGATACAGAGGAATCAGCGTGAAAATGGCGGCGATGATCGAAACGCACTGGGCCGCGGCCAGCCACGATGCCGCGGGAGCGGTTCGGAACGAGCCGGCGAGCGTGTGAGCGATGGCGACGAGAGCCGGGTAAGCCGGGTGCTGGTCGGCACTTCGGATGACGTCCCAGGCGGGCTGGAGGCCGAATTCGCGAGCGATCGCGATGAATTTGATGCCGTCCTGGCTGGGTATGTTCGCCCGGCTCGCCGCGGCCACGTGGGCCGACAGGGCGATCGTCGAGAGGATCGAGTACATCTTCCAGTTGCGAGGCATTGGCCGCGATTCCTCCTTGAATCGACTGGGCCTGGAATCCAGCTTAGCGGGCCTCGGGATTTCGCCGTGATCCGAACGGCCGTTCGGGGAGCGATATCCTGAGGAGTCCGCATCTTAATCGGAAGGGGAAAATGGTCAAGGGCAAGATGGATGGTCGCTCTGCCCCCGGTCGAGCCGTGGACGTGAGTCCACGGATGCGGCACGAAGTGATTGATCACCCTGCGCACGTGAATCTGCCCCCGGTCGAGCCGTGGACGTGAGTCCACGGGTGCGGCACGGAGCGATCGCCCGGCGCATGGGCAGCCCCGGCCGGGGGATACAGGGATCGATTGCGGAAACCGCCATCGCGGCCTGCCTGGCCGCTCGCACCCTTGATCTCAGCTTGGCTGGTCGCGCGCACCCGTGGACTTACGTCCACGGCTCGACTTTGTCGTTCGTCGCGATCGCTGGTTTCGGGTTTCGCTGTTTTTCGCACCCCTGGAATCACGTCCACGGCTTGGCTTTGCGGATGCACCCGAATAGGTATCCGATCGGAACGCAAACGAAACGGCTCGCATGCCGCAGCTTGCGAGCCGTTTCGAAAAGGCCGGACGATCGAAGGTGAGAGACGTCCGGCCCTGATCATTTCGATCAGCGGCGCAGCAGGCCCAGCGGGTTCAGGGCGCTCAGGCGATCCTTGATCGCATTACGCTGAGGGGCCCGCATGACTTCCGGCGGGGCTTCCATCACGGCGACCTGATCGTAATCGCCGTCGATCATGCCGACGGGCGGATTGGCGTTCGTCCGGGGGCGGGGCGGGATGTCGTCCGCAGGCTTGGGCGGAGTCGCTCCCGGGATGTCGAAGGGCGAATCGCCAGGTTTGGGCAGGTCCGGCGTCACCGGTGCGTTCGATCGGGCCGGCGGAGCGGCTTCCGTATCACGCGGTTTGGACGGTTTGGCATCGAGATTGAACGGGCTTTCGGTGTCGTCGGGCAAGGGGATCGGCCGGGGCACCGCACCGCCGCCATCGCCCTCGCGGCCACGACCGCCACGCGGCGGCAGGTCGTCGTCCATGCCTTCTTCGCGGTCGCGGTCTTTGTCGGCGCCGAACTCTTCGTCCAGCTTTTTGACTTCTTCTTCGACTTCCTTCATCAGGGCGGCGCGATCGATCACTTCCGGATGGCGATAACCCCAGCCTTCGGGGAACCGGCGCCATTCGGTCGGCTGATAGCCGTAGTAATGATCCCGGTGCATCTTGATCGACGCGGGTTCGGAATCGCAGTCGGGACGCGACCGGCGAACGAACAGATTCGGGAACAACTGCGCTTCGGCCGACTGTCCGAAGCAGATCGCGAAAGCGATCAGGGCCCAACGAATTCGTAACGGCATCTTGACCCTCCTGTCTGGTCTTACGTACGACCCGGATCCTGCAGGTTTCGTTGAGTCACCACCCAAGAAACCGAATCCGACCCGGAATCCTCCTCAATCGATTCCTATTTCACTTCGGAAGTGCGAAGCCGCGTACTCTACGTAAATCGGATAATGCGGGTAATTCAGGTGGAGTCATGTGGATGTTCTGGAGCGGTCGTAGGGGCGAAACGGAGGATGCACAACGTGGCGGTTATGAGGAAATCTCCTGAAGCAATGACGGCGGAGTGATCGAGTTCGGGAAAAAAATCAAGATCTTCAGGGTCCGAATTTAACGAATGCAGCGATAAGTGACGAATATAGGAATGAAATCGACAGTATAGTCGGAATCGAATCGACCGGAATATCGGCACGTGACGGATCGCCAGCCGGGTGAATTCATCGATTCACGAGATCGACCAAGGAAGGAGATAGGGATGAATCCTAGGAGGGCGTGGCGTTCGATGCTGATCTTGAGCGCCGGCATTTGCACCCTCTGGCTTTGCGGTTGCCAAACCGTGAGAACGCCGGAGGAAACCATCGCCGATTCTGACATCCCCAGGGAGTTGTCCAAGACGACTTTGCCTCCTTATGTCATCGAACCGCCGGACATTTTGCTCGTCGAAGTGCTCGAAGCGCTTCCAGGGCGGCCGATTCAGGGCGAACGCCTGGTTCGGCCCGACGGCACGATCTCCCTCGGCTTCTACGGCGACGTGTACGTTGCCGGCCTGACGATCGAGGAGGCCAAGGAAAAGATCATCGCACACTTGCGGAAGTATCTGAACGACGAGCCCCTGGGCCTGATTCAGGAAGATCCGGAAACGCTCGAATTCAAGGCGGTGCCGCCTGCCGAGTCGAATCGCGTGATCGTCGACGTGGCCGCCTATAACTCGAAGTTCTATTACGTTCAGGGCGACGTCGGCGCTCCGGGTCGTCTGCCGATCACGGGCAACGAGACGGTGCTCGACGCGATTCAGTTCGCCGGCGGCATCATGCCGACCGCGTCGTATCAGAACGTGCGGCTGGTTCGTCCGTCTCCTCCGGGGGCATGTTGCGAGCAGATTCTGCCGATCAACATGGCCGCGATCATCAACGCCGGCGACCCGACGACGAACTATCAGATCATGCCTGGAGACCGGATCATGGTCTATCGCGACCCGATCGTCCGCGGCACGATCTTCATCGAACGCATCGCGGCTCCGTTCTTCGTCGTGCTCAACGGCATTCAGTCCTACTCCTTCGCGGCCAACTCGCTGCGATACCTGAGTGCTCCGCTGTACTTCGGGAACCAGTCGACGAATACCCAGGCCGGGCGGTCCGTCATCCCGACGATACCGAGTTCTCTGCCAAGGTAAAAAACGCCGGAATCGAACGAATTCGGACGTAACGATAAAGCGGAGCCTTCTCAGTCGAGAAGGCTCCGCTTTTTTCGTGTCCGCACGAAATGCATCAGCTCTGATTCGGCCAGGGGGTGCGGATGAAGCCTGAATCCGCCGGGGCCGGATAGTCCAGATTTTCGAGGTCGGGCGTCGTAATCCGCTTGCCGCCCTTCAGTCGGCTTTCCAGCAGGGCATCGAGGATGCCGCCGGTCAGTTGAGTCCGCACCGGGGAATAAGGGGGTTTACCGGAGCGGAACGTCTCTTCGATCCGAAGGACGAGCGGGTTGAAGAAGCTCGCCCCGGGCGGTGCGGGCAGGTATACGTTCGTGGAAACGACTTTCGCCTCAGGGCTTTTCAGTTTCAGGGCGATCGTCGTGTCGTCGACATAACCGTTGGCCGTGACGACCTTGCCTACGAAGCCATCGGAGTATTCCACTTCGAAATAGATCGGCGTGCGGAGAAACGTCGGCCGGTTCGGCGGCGGATTGAATTCGGCGACGCACTGCTTCGGCCCGCCGACGTTTCGGCTCTGGCTGCGTGAAGCGGCCGTTTCGAGAAGCTCCATCGACCAGCGCCCGGCATCGCCGGCTTTCCAGACATCCTCGCCCGTCAGGCAAGTGACGGCTTTCACGCCCTGCTTTTTGCCGTGAAGGTCGCGCCGTTCCACGAAACACTGAAGCGTTTCCAGGGCATGGAAGCCGAAGATTTCGATCTCGCCCCGGCTCAGGACGACGGCATCCTCGATCGACACGCCCAGCGGAATTTCCAGTTCAGGCCGGCGCCAGGTGACGGGCAGGCTCGAACCGGCCATGAGCGGGAATTTTAATTCTTCGCTCCAGGCGATCATTTCCGCGGCCTTCGCCCGGTCGTACGACAGATGCTTGTCGACGAACACCGGTACGGAACGGCCGCTGGCGCGGAACACGTCGACCATTTTCGAAAAATAGTCGTGCCGGGGATAAAGTGTCTGATATTTTTCGTTGATCGGGTATTTGCCATGTTCGGCGATCAGCAGGACGGCATCGACGCCGAGCTTGTCGCCGCCGAGAGTCAGCGCCTTTTCCACGCTGTCGAAGACCGGGATTTCGTTGCGGGCCGCCACGCCCAGCCCCAGGTCGGTTTCCGGCGATATCTGCTCGATGTACATCGAAGCGATTTCGAATTCATCGGACGGCTTGTGGAGTTCGGATTTGCCGTCATAAAGCGGAAAGCCGTCGATGAACCGGCCGACGATGTGATAGGCGTGCGAAAGGTAGTGATATGTCGAACACAGGGCGGCCACTTTCATTCGGCGTTTTCCTTGTTCGGGCAATGGTGAGGATCGGGCCGCCGGTTCGATTCCGAGCCCCGAGATCGCCGTGGCCGCCGCTGCGGTTCGTAACGCATCACGCCTGTTCGCTCGCATCGATCTGCTCCTGTTCACGAAGTTTCGAATCGTCCGAAGTGTTCTCGTACGGCATCGGCAGATCACGCCGCCACGTGGCCAAGATCAGGCTCGAAAGCGCGACCATGGCGAGCATGGGTGCGTCAATCAGCCATTTCTGCCACGATTGCAGGTGCGTTCCCGGCCGGCGCGCGAAAAAACAGGCCGAGACCAGGACCGCCGTGACCGCGAAAATCCATTTCGCTCGAGCGGGCAAGGGCGGCCTGCGATCCGTGCCGGGTGCAGGTTTCATTTCGAATCCCCGGAACTCGCGCTGGTCGAGGCCAGCGATCCGATGATCCAGTCATCTCCCGAGCGTGGTTCGATTCGCCCGATTTCGGCCGCGGCTTCAGCGCCGCGGGCCTTGAGCTCCTCGATCAGCCGGCCGCATCGTTCCGGTGGCACCGCGATCAGCAGCCCGCCGGAAGTCTGCGGGTCGAACGGCAATTCCGCGAGCTTCGGATCGTGGCCGTCCGGAAGTTCCCATCGCACATGACCTTCGAGATAAGCCCGGTTCGAAGCGTTCGCCCGGTTCTTCACGCCGGCGTCGATCAGGTCGAGCACGCCTGGCAGGCAGGGCAGCCTGTCCAGAAACAGCCGCACGGCCAGGCCCTGATGTTCGACCATCTCCGAAGCGTGCACGGCCAGGCCGTAACCGGTGACATCGGTAAGGGCCGTCGCGCCTCCGGCGGCACGCGCGGCGTCGCGGCCGATGACGTTCAGCTGGATCATCGACCGAATCGCGGCGGCCAGGGTTTCGTCCGGGCATTTCTCGCGCTTGTGGGCCGTGGTCACGAAGCCTGTGCCGAGAGGCTTCGTCAGGACGAGCACATCGCCGGGCCGGGCGGTGTCGTTACGAATGATCTCCGCAGGCGCGGCCACGCCGGTCACGGCCAGGCCGACCTTGATCTCCGCGTCGCGCACCGAGTGACCGCCGAGATTCACGGCCCCGGAAAGGCGGACACGATCGGCGACACCGGCGAGGATTTCGGCCAGCAGCTCCATGGGCAATTCGTTGTCCGGGAAACCGACGAGGTTGAGCGTCGTCAGAGGCCGGGCGTTCATCGCGTAGATGTCGGAAAGGGCATTGGCCGCCGTGATCTGGCCGTAGACGAACGGGTCGTCCAGAAGAGGCGCGAAAAAGTCGACCGTCTGGACGATCGCGGTGCGGTCGTCCAGCATGTAAACGCCTGCGTCGTCTCGGCTTTCGATGCCTACGAGACGGCCTTCGGCTACCGGGTCGTCGCGAATGAGGTCACGCAGAACCTGCGTGAGTGCCCCCGGGGCGATCTTGCCGGCTCAGCCAGCGCAGTTGGCGTAATCGGTCAGACGTTTCTTGCGTGCCAGAGTCAATGGGGGCTCCTGATCCACGTTTCAGCCAGTTTTTCGAGCCTCATCTTACCCTAGAGGGCGGACGCTTCGCGACTCATTCGCCATCGGACCCGCCAGAGATCGCCGGAAGGTCGAAAACGGAAATGTGACTTCGAACTCGGCCGGGCCAAAGTCGAAAAGTCATGTGGAGGGTGCGCAACCGGTGAGTTCCCGATCCGATCATAACTGGATCAATCGGTCCGGATGTCCTGAAGCGAGGGGTGGATTTGTCAGGGACGAGTCGCCGTGTTCTGTCCTAAGCCTATTTTGAGTTTGGATATATGATTGTTTTCCGGCGATCGGCGAGGTCGACATTAGGGGAGTGTCCGAAAATTTTTCCGAAATTGATGTCCAAAATCGGCGAGTTGCGGCAACCAGTGAGATGACGACGCGTTCTTTGAGCGGGGCGTCATCGATGCGATCGTAGAAGGTCTTGAACTGACGGGTCATCCGACGGGAACGCGGCCGTGGATGGTATGGGTGCTCTCCTGGCGGATCTTGATTCGTGGACTGCTCAGCTTTTCCGATCTCCTATTTCCTCAGCCTGTCCTTTCCACACGGGGCAGGCCGCTGAACCGAGCGTTGGTTTTTGGTT
Organism: uncultured Isosphaeraceae bacterium; assembly: GCA_964608915.1. GTDB lineage: Bacteria > Planctomycetota > Planctomycetia > Isosphaerales > Isosphaeraceae > QWQI01. Next base: position 41,035 of record CAZSQA010000002.1, on the reverse strand, counting down.
ATCGGTCAGCTTATTTTTCTTCGCTTTCCGGGATTTTCGACGACCGACAAGATCGATGTCATTCGCAGGACCGCTTCTTTACGTTGCGGTTACGCCGGCGGAAGTTCGTACGTGTCGCGGAAGAGGCGAATTCTGGCACCGCCCCCTCCGGTTCACGGGTCGTCAATATCAACCGCCTGAGAGATTCCGAAGGTTTTTCAGCTCGGTTCGGTCGAGCTTACCGTCGTCGTCTTCGTCAAGCGTTTTCAGAAGTGTGTCCAGTCGGGCCGGATCGTCACGCAGGCGTGGCACGAACCGTTCGAGCCGGGCAAGCTCCTCGCGAGTGAGTTCTCCGTCCTCGTCCTGATCGAGCAGCCGGAAAAGCCGTTCCCGGCGCTGTTCCGGATCACCGCCGCCAAGAATCCGGGCCAGCGGACCGTTCGCGATCCGGCTTCCCGGGCCGGGTATGGCGAACTTCGCGTCGGTTTCGAACTCCACGTAACCCAATAGCATTTCCTCGTCTGTCTGCTGGCCCCAGTGCACGGTTTTCGATGGGTCGGGATTGGCCCTGTTGGCCTCGCTATTGTCGAAAACGGCCGTGGCGATGACGGTCGACCCGGCCGGCACTTCAACCGGTGTCGATAGCTGGTAATGCAACTGCCAGTTGAAGTCGTAACGCGGCACGTTCAGAATGACCTGGCGCTCGCCGTCCGGAAATTCGACGGCATATTCGAAGGCCGCGCCGCGAACGTGCATGTGCGGCAAAAATCCGAGCAGACGGACATCGGCCGGGATGCGGACTTTCGCCGTTTCGACATGTTTTGCCGCGCCGGGCGGAATTTCGATCGCCGGGTTCGAAAGGCCGTAGACTTTCAATTCTTTCGCCGGGACCGATTCATGCCATTTCAGGCCAATTTCGAGACGATCCTCGGAAGCCTCGCCGTAGGGTGTGTAATGAATCTGAAAGCGAAATCGCGAGCCCTTCGGCACTTTTTTGCCGTATCCTTCCGGCAGTGCCATCGAAGCCGTTCCAGGAACGTAAGCGGCGAAAAAGCCGCGGCTTTCGTCTTCGCCGGTTCGCTGATCCACTCCTCCATCGGACTTTGGCGGCAGCAGAAACACCAGCACGTGATGCACGGCCTGCCGGTCGGTGGGGCGGATTTCGTAGGCCTTCAGCCATTTGTCCTCGGTCAGGCCGGTTTCGACGGTGCGAACCTGGTAGGGCATTTTGCCCTGGGCCGCAATTGCGATCGACTCAGGAAGTTGCAATACGAGATCCGGCTTGCTGATCGACCAGCCGGAAGCGTCGAATTTCTTCGGCAATGGTGCATCGGCGGTGTTGCCTTCTTTCGAACCGCCCTCCAGCCAGTCGATCAGATCGGCTTTGTCGGCTTCCGGCAGGCTGCGGTCATTCCGCCAGCCGGGGTGGTTGTCGCCCGATTTCGCCGGTTCGGCGAACCAGGGCGGCATCTGGCCCCGTTTCACTTCGCGGGCGATCATGGCTCGGTGTGATTTCGCATCGTCGATAGTCACCAGCGGAAAAGGCGCGAGGCCGCCATCGTGATGGCATTCCTGACAATGCTTCTGGAGAATTCGGGAAATGCGGCCGTGAAACGTCAATTCGGCAGATCCGGCGGGTTCTCCGGCTGGCGGATTCGGATCGATAACGCATCCCGATGGATCGGTGACGGCCATGCGGACATCGCGATTCGCAACCATGTCATCGGCTGCATCGAGAAGCCATTGATGCCGGGGCTTCTCGAGAGCCGTGCCGACGGCGAACTGGTCGTCGATCCCACCCCGGTAACGCAGCGTGAGAGCTTTGTCGTAGAGAAACGCTTCGGTCGTCGAGCGGGCCTCGAGGGCCGCGGCGATCCGTTCTTCGGCATCGTGAACATACGGGATGCCGGGGATCGTGTCTCGGAATTTGTCGATGGCGTCCTTCGCATCGGCCGCGACGGGATTGACGACGACCGTTGCGATACCCCGTTCCCCGAGCGATTTTTCGATGCGGGCGAAAGTTGGCCCGTATTGCTTCGAAACCGGGCAGGTTTCGCTGCGGAAGAGGATCGCCAGACCGTTATTGCGCTTCGCGAGAGCAGGCAAGTCGATCGGGTTGCCGGTGACGTCATGCGCCTTGATGTCAGGCATTTTGCGGAGGATCGCGTTCGCCGGCTCGTCTTCGGCTCGAATGACCGAAGGAGATGCGAAAGCCAGCAGCGTGCACACGATCTTTCGGAATCCGGAACCGTCGACGAAGCGCCACATCGGAACTTCTCCAGACAGGGCGGTTCTGAAGCTCGTAACTACGCCACACGGCGGAGCCACGCTTCGGTACGATCCACCCTTCGGACATCTTTACACCGCACGAGAGAAAAGGTTTCGCCGCGGATCGATTCGCATCGATTCATTCGTGAAAGAGTCTCGGCGATTGCCCGGCCTGGAGAATCCGGAATCGAATCCCAGGCGTTTCGGTCTTCCACGAAACCGCTGGAGAGTGTATGGGTGAATGACGGGATAGACCAGAGTCTGGCGATCGGATGAATGCAGAAGTTCGAGAGATACGATGCAAGACGAACCACAACTGACTTCGGCGGCGCCCGACAACGTGACATTTCGCATGCTTCTCGGGCTCGTGTCGTTCGCCCTTGCGGGTTTCATCGCTTTTTACGCTCAGAAGGCCTTGCTGAAGGGCCCCGGCAAGGTCGTGTTTCCGTTCACCGCTGCCGGGGAAGGCTGGGTCATCCACGGCCGTCAGCGGACGGGGCTGCAGCGGGCCGATCATGCCGAATTCTTCGACGGCGGCAACCGGCTGGCGATGTCGTGCCCGCGATATTCGGTTCTGACCATCTGGGAAACTCCGAACGACCTGCCGCCCGTGAACCGCAAAAACGTCGACCTGCAGGGCCGGCCGGTTGGCCTGACGGCCTTGGGCGACAAGATCGTCGTGCTGCAGCGGCCGCCTGGCGACGACCGACACATCAAGCCAGGGTTCTATGAAGTGTTCGACCGTGATGGAACGCGAGTCGGCGAGCCGGTCGAAGTGGGCTGGGAGCCGGACCAGCTCGAATTCGTCGAACGTGACGGCAAGACTTATGCCTTGATCCTCTTTTCCGGCAGTGCCGAGGGGGAATCGAATCGCGGCGCGCCGAGCCTGACGGTGGCTGCGTTCGACCAGGAAAAGCTGTCGTTCGAAAAGCTGTCGCAAGTCGATTTCGAAACCGACGGCGAAGATCCGTTGCATTTCGTGCCAGTGGTCGAAACGGCCGATGGCGGAACGAAGGCCCGGGTGCTGGTGACATTCGGCCGCAAGCCCGGCGCTGCCTGGGTGGACTGGACCGATCCCGCCGCCCCGGTGCGCACGGTGCGCCATCCCTGGCCGGACTGGGCGGGCGATCCCGCGCGGGACTTCGTCGACCGGACGAACCGGCGTGTTCTTTCGGTACCGACGGAGACGAACCAGTTTGCTGTGTCGTTTCCCTTCGATGGCTCGGCGCCTTCTCAAATCTGGATTCCGAAACCGGCATCGAAACCCGCTTCCGATCCGAACGCTCCGGACGAGCGATTTCTGGCGATCGATCAAGAAAAAGGCACGATCGGACGTTACGGGACTCGGCAGGGAGCATATTTCATGATGCCACTGAAGGGGCCCTACGGTTTCGGATCGGTGCGGCTGACCGACCTGGCCGTGTTCGAATCCGCGGACGGCGATCTGCTGAAGGTCGCCGCGATCGACCGATCCGGCGGGCTGCACTGGATCGCGTGCCACGCACCGGTTCGGCCGAAAGATGGGAAGTGACGACCGTGGGTGGTACAATCGGTTTCTCCGAACCGACCATTCACGATCACGACCGCTTCACGAGCCGTAACTGTGCCCATCGCCGCGCTGGATGTCCTGAAAAGCCCTGAAAAACTGCCGGAACGGTCGGTTTACGCCGTCGTGGGTGATGACCTTTACCTGCGTGCCGAGACGATCACGAAGATCGAGCGGCTCGTCTTTCCGATCGAGGCCGATGCGATCGGCCTGACGCGTAAGTCGGGCGATTCCATGGTCTTGAGCGACGTGCTGGACGAGCTTCGCACGCCTTCGTTCTTCGCCCCGAAGCGGCTTGTGGTGCTCGATCCGGCGGACGGATTCGTCACCAAAAACCGCGAAAAGCTTGAGGCCTATGCCGAGAAACCGGCCTCGGGCGGCGTTCTGGTTCTGGCCGTGAAGCAGATGCCTTCGAACACGCGGCTGTTCAAGGTGCTGGACAAAGCCGGCAGCGCCGGGGCGATCGTCGACACCAAAACACCCAAGCCGGCGGAAGCGACCGCCTGGGTGGCGGACCGGGCGGCGGCCCATCAGGCGCGAATCGACCGAGATGCCGCCGTACTGCTCGTCGACATGGTCGGCCCCGATGCCGGCGTGCTCGATCAGGAACTGGAAAAACTGGCCGTGGCCACGCACGACGGCACCGCCAGCCGGATCACGCGCGAAGACGTCGCCCGATACGTTCACGCAGGGCAGGCCGAATCGGTCTGGCGGCTGATCGAACGGGCGACGAAGGGCGACGCGCGGCGGGCGCTTGACGATCTGGACTCGCTCCTGACAGCCGGCGAGCATCCGATCATGCTGCTCGCGGCGCTCTCGTCGCATTTACGCAAGTTGCACCATGCCGGTTGGTTGCGGCAGCAGCGCGTGCCGGACCGTGATGCCATGAAGCAGGCCGGCGTGTTCCCGGCCGGTATCGACGACGCCCTGGCCCAGCACAAACATCTTGGTTTTGGCCGTGTCATGGCCCTGCCGGCGATGATGCTGGAGGCAGATCTGGGGATGAAGGGATGGTCCGAGCTGCCGCCACGGGCGATCATGGAGCGGCTGATCATCCGCCTGGCCCAGCCGCGAAAGGATTGAGCGCAATTATGGCGAATTCGAACGAAGACCTTTCGAAACATTTCGCCCATGTGGCCGAAAAGGTGACGGAAATTCTGGGCGGGCCGCTCGCCGATTTCGAAAATTGGCCGGAGGACCGCCGGTGGTGGTTGCAACTCGGTTTCAACCTGGGGCGTTTCAGCGAACTTTCCGGGGAAGGCAAGCCGGTGTGGGACGCCTGGCGCGCGGCGATCGAAAATCAGGACGAAATGCAGCTGAAGGCATTGACGGAGATGTTAAGGGCCGCATCTGAAACGGCACGGCGGAAATCGGGGTCATCCTGAGCGGTTTCAATACTCACCAATCACTTCACCACCGTTGCGGGTGGCCAGGGCTTGCCAGATGCCTCCTGCAGGAAGGTTGACGAAACCATTCGGGTGCAAAATTTGTGATTTTCTAGGAAGCTGAGAGGAAGGGTCGATCGTCCATGAGGAAATTGTCTGTTTGACGAACCGGACCGATCCGTCGGCCATCGCGACGTTCGCGCCACCCGGATGGCCTGAGTTAACGCATCCGGGCATATGGTTGTTTCGTTCGGCGACTGTTTTCAACTTCAAATTGATCGGCCACATCGTTGTCGAGACGGTGCTGCCGTTTCCACCTGAAAACCACCAGCCGTAAGCCGCGAATGGCGAACCGCTACGATTCGATTTCGGAATGTCATTGAGCCGTTCTTCCGCCAGCAGGATCGTATTGCTGGTTCCATCGGTGATTGCCGCGATCGACACACTGTCCCGGTCAGGGAAGCAGCCGTCGGATTGTTCCTTCACGTGGGCGGGTACTCGGCATCCGTTGCCTTCATAAGGGGTTCCATGATTGATGACTCGTCCCGACATAGCTGTATAGTTCGCGTATGCGACTCGCCATACCTCCCCAGTGCCGACAACTCCTGTGCCGTCGAGCTGGATATAATTATGATCCGCTTCGCGAGGGACTGCGGTGCTCGGATCGCTGGGGCAATGAAATACGGCAAGGTGCACTTCTCGAACAGTTTCGTGCTGACGGGCGAAGATGCTCAGGTTCTGATTGAATTGATCGTAAAGCGGTTGATGTTCGAGTTGCGGAAGAATGCGGGCGAGGAAACTTTTATCCCAAAGCCAGGTGGAACACGGAGGGTTATTGCCTTGAAACCGAACGTCTGGCGTGTAGGCTGTCGCAGGCGGCAGGCCGCCGTGAATGTGCTCGTAATTGAGCACGCCGAGGGCAAGTTGCTTGAGATTGTTGGCGCACTGGGCCCGGCGGGCTGCTTCACGAGCGGATTGCACGGCAGGCAGTATCAGAGCGATAAGCGCACCGATGACGGTTATGACGACAAGAAGCTCGATAAGCGTGAAGCCGCATCGCATTTCGTAGCCGAAATGATGATCTGGCAATGCGTTACGGGCTTCATCGCCTAGCTGAGATCGAGACATTTTAAGGGCCTCGTCAAGTAAGAATCCGAAAGGAGAACAGACGCATATACTATCCGATCTTCGTCATTCATCGCAATAGCGAAGCGCATTCGGATCTTGCTTGTTGATCGACAGACAAGCCCGCAAAGTCCGATAGTGAGGGTTCGGGATCGCTTGCCATTCCGCGAGGACGACTTCAAGTACGCACTTTGCGCCGCATGCGATCGAACAGCGAAGCGGCGAAGATGACCGTAATCATGCCACTGACTGGCGATGCGAACTTCATGACTTTTGCGGCCATGGGTGACGGGGCGCGGGAGTTTTCGAAGCGCACCATGAGTGGCGATGGGCGGGGCGTGTCGTCGTCCTCCGCGCCGCTTTCGATCGGGGCAGGGGCGGCTGCGGCAAGAATATGTATCCAGTGATCGATTTCGAAAAGCCGGGCGCGATCGAAATCGGCCGAGCGTTCGAGGAACGTGACATGCGTGCGTTCCTGATCGTGCCGATTGAGGAATTCGACCGTTTTCTCGACCTCGTCCGGAAAGACGGCTCCATCGCTCCAGATTCTGGGACGAATCGTCCAGGATTCGAAATGCTCGGGGCCGCTGACCGGATTGTATGGGAAGTCGAGAACGACGCGAGAAAGCGACCACATTCTGTCGGGCCGGAAATGCAATTCACCACGGTCGAAGTGATACGTTGCCGCCCCGGCGTCGAATCGCACACGGACGACATGCACGCCGTTCTCTTCGATCCGTTCCATTTCGCGAATTTCGATTCGAGGGTCTTCCAGGAGCGAGACGACGTCGATGCCGTGGACGGACCAGCAGGCATCGGCCGTGAGCCTTTCGTGGCGAATGCCGGTCAGGAGGCTGTCGCATGAGCCCATGCCATTGGGTCGAATGCGATGGACTGTCGGCTCCGAGCCGTCGGAATTCGATGTCATCAGTGTTGCATCGGACGTGCGCAGGATCGCAACCGAGGCGCCGGTGAAGCCCGATTCGGAGTTCGGATCGCTCTGCCTGTGGACGACCCTTTCGCCGTTCGTGCCCGCCAGGGTGCGGAATTCGTAGGCCGATCGGGCGACGACATTGCGGAATTCGCCACGGACGAGCACTTCACGCGCGCCGGCCCTGAGGCGGTCGTGATCGGGTTTCAATTGCCGAAGAAGGTCGGAGCGATCGTCAGCCTGAGCGCTGGGCAACTGGCTGGCGAGAGCAATGGCGGCGATGGCCAGCAGGGGCAGTCGGAATCCGTTCGACATGACGACCCTCCTTCGAAATGCGAAGCCGGCGCGGATGGTCACCCGACCGATCTCATGCGGCCTTCATCGATTCCTGTTCGTTTCTTCACGGTTTCTACATGTTATGTCAAATCTGTCGATCGGACAAGTCCGGAAAATCGCGAGGCATGGCGAAAAAACGACGCTGAGGCGAATTCGGAGCCTTGCGAAGAACGTGATGACGGATCGAACGGCTGCGCGGCGAATGATGAGCCGGTCACAGGGATGTCACGACCGGCAAAATCGGCACATCCGGATTGAGCGATCGGGCATGTTCGGGCATAGTAAGGGGATGAATCGTCGGACCGCGCATCGCACAGTTACGTCAAGGATGAAGCGCATGACCCTCGGAAGACTCTGGAATCGCCGCTGGTTACCGTGTTTGATCTCGTCGCTGGTGACCGTCCTGGGGGCATTCGCTCAGGAGGCGGCTCAGTCGCTGGAGTCGTGGGACGCGATTTTCATCTCCGGCAAGCGAGTGGGGGCGGTGCACACGAAGGTGACTCCGCTGGAGGAGAAGGGCAAAAAGTACTTCCGCGTGGAGGTGACGACGAACCTGAGTTTCAAGCGGCTCAATGACACCGTCACGATGCGGCAGCGGTTCGGCACGATCGAGACGACGGAAGGTGAAGTGCTGCGGCTGGATACGCGCACCAACAGCGGCGGGGGCGAGATTCGCACCTTCGGCGACGTGCAGGAATCGGGCGAGCTTTTGCTGACCATGGAAGGCAACGGCCAGACCCGGAGCACCTCGGTGCCGTGGGGCAAGGATGTGCGTGGCCCATATGCCGTGGAGCAAAGCCTGGCCCGCAAGAAAATCGCCGAAGGCGAAGAACGCGAGCTGAAAAGCTATGTGCCGGACTTGAACAAGATCATCACGATCAAGCTGATGGCCCGCAAGGCGGAGCCGATCGAGCTGGGCGGCGGCGTGAAGCGCGACCTGCTGCGTGTCGATTCGAAGGTGACGACGACGGAAGGCTCGCACATTCCGGAGCTGGACACGACTTACTGGGTGGACGAAGGGGGCCAGATCCTCAAGACGTTCACCGACGCGTTCGGCGGCTACACGACATACCGGACGACGAAAGAGAGCGCCGAGACCCCGGTGGGCAACGAGCGGCTTGACCTTCTGGCCAGTTCGATCATCAAGACAGCCAGCCGGATCAACGCCAGCGAGACGGTGCGGCAGGGGAAATACAACCTGAAGACGGCGGACCTGGATCTGAAGGGCCTGATCCCCGACGACATCCGGCAGAAGGCGACGCTGGCTGAGGACGGCAAATCGGGCACTCTGGAGGTGACGACCCAGGACCGGATGTCCGGGCCCGAGGGGCCAGAGACAGTGGCTGAGGAGTATCTGGCGGCATCGCCGCTGGTGAATTCGGACGACGAGAAGATTCAGGACATCGCCGCGACGGCGACTCGTGGCGTCGCCGGCGACTGGCTGAAGGTGGTGGCCCTGAACAACTGGGTTTCGCGGAACCTGAGGCGAAAGAACTTCGCCGTGGCGTTCGCGCCGGCATCGACGGTGGTTCGGAACCTGTCGGGCGACTGCACGGAGCACAGTGTGTTGCTGGCGGCCCTGAGCCGCGCCGCGGGCATTCCGGCGAAGACGGTGGTGGGGCTGGTTTACGTCGACAGCCTGGGCGGTTTCGGATTCCACATGTGGAACGAGGTTTTCGTGAATCGCCGCTGGGTGGCCGTGGACGCGACCTTCCGGCAGACGGAAGTGGACGCGACGCACATCAAGCTGGGCGAGTCGAGCCTTTCTACGGTGGCCCCTTACGAGACGTTCCTTTCGGTGGTTCGGGTGTTCAACCGACTGGCGATCGAGCCGACCGATGTGCGGTAAAGTCAATCTGACCTGCGAGGTTTGCCCGATCGGCGGAAATTCGCAGAAGAAAATGGCTTGCGGCGGGGGCATCGGGGTTGTGAAGAAAGGTACGAATTGATAAAAACCGTTCAGACCGGTGCGGCGCCGTGCAAGCGAGGAACTTCCGTGCCGAGGGATTCCGGCGAAGCGGGACAGGAACGCAGGCCGGTCGCGGACGGAACCTTGCGGGACGAATCGGAACGATCGGAATGCCCATGAATTCGGAGCGGCTCATGGCTCAATCGGACGGAGCGGAATCGGGCGTCGCCAGCGTGACGGAAGCGAATCTGGAGAAAGCCGTCGGCTGGCTCGTGGCTGAGCAGAAGGCGGACGGCCACTGGTGTGCTGAGCTGGAAGGCGACACGATTCTGGAGTCCGAATATGTTCTGCTGATGGCCTATCTGGGCCGTCACAAGAGCCGCGACTGCTACGAAGCCGGCAAATACATGCTGACGAAGCAGAACGCCGAAGGGGGCTGGGCGATTCACCCGGGCGGCCCGTCGGATCTGTCAGCGACGGTGAAGGCTTATTACGCCCTGAAGCTGGCAGGTCTCTCGATCGATGACCAGCGAATGGTCAAGGCACGAGAACTGATCCTGGCTCGTGGCGGGGCGATGCGGTCGAACAGTTTCACGCGGTTCTATCTGGCCCTGCTGGGCCAGATTCCCTATTCGGACACGCCGTGCGTGCCGCCGGAACTGTTGTATCTGCCCAAGAAGCTGCCGTTTTCGATTTACGCGATGTCGTCGTGGACGCGCGACATGGTCGTGACGCTTTCGATCATGTCGGCCCTCAAGCCCTGCCGCAAGCTCGAAGGGGCTGAAGGCATCGCCGAGTTGTTCGTGGCGAACGTGAAGTCGACGCCAGATCTCGGGCCGAAGGGCATCACCTGGAAGCGGTTCTTCTTTGCCGCGGACCGGATGATCAAGCTCTACGAAAAGGTCGCCCCGGGATTCATACGAGGCCGCGCCGTGAAAAAGGCCCAGCGCTGGATGCTGGAGCATATGGAAAACAGCGACGGTCTGGGGGCGATCTTCCCGCCGATGGTCTATACGATCGTGGCTCTGAAGGCCCTGGGCTATGCCGACGACTGTACCCTGCAGCGGTGGGCGATCGACAAGCTGGACGAGCTGCTGATTCGCGAAAACGGCATGGTGCGTGTTCAGCCCTGTTTTTCGCCGGTTTGGGACACGGCCATCTCGGCCATCGCGGTATCCGACGGCGGCCTGCCGGGCGATCACGAAGCGATGGAAAAGTCGTGCCGCTGGCTGCTGGACAAAGAGATTCGCGTGAAGGGCGACTGGGCCGTGCGTGGCCCGGATGTGGAGCCCACCGGCTGGCATTTTCAGTATGCCAATCAGTTCAATGCCGACGTCGATGACTCGGCGATGGTGCTCTTGGCGCTCCTGCGCGGGCCTGAATCGCTGCGGGCGGAAACCGAAGCGGCCACGAAGCGGGCCGTGGCGTGGTTGATCGGCATGCAGAACCGCGACGGCGGCTGGGCGGCCTTCGATATCGACATCGATAACGAAGTGCTCACGGCGGTGCCCTTCGCCGATCATAACGCGATGCTCGACCCGAGCTGCGTGGACATCACGCTGCGGATCGTCGAGATTCTCGGCGTGCTCGGCTACCGGCAGGATCACCCGGCCATCGCGAAGGCCCTCGACTACCTCTGGAAGACGCAGGAGCCGGAAGGCTGCTGGTTCGGCCGCTGGGGCGTGAATTACATCTACGGCACATGGCAGGCCCTGCAGGGTCTCCAGGCGGTCGGCTACGACATGACCGACCCGCGTGTGCGGCGTGCCGTGGAATGGCTTAAGGCCGTGCAGCAGCCATGCGGCGGCTGGGGCGAGACGTGTGCCACATACGACGACCCATCGCTGAAGGGCACCGGCAAGGTGACGGCCTCGCAGACGGCCTGGGCCGTGCTGGGGCTGATGGCCGCCGGCGAGACGAAATCGGCCGCCGTGCGGCGCGGTGTCGAGTGGCTCGTGGCACATCAGAACGAAGCCGGCGACTGGACCGAAGACGAATGGACCGGCACCGGTTTTCCCAAGGTCTTCTACCTGAAGTACCATTACTACCGTGTCTCGTTCCCGCTGATGGCCCTGGCCCGATACCGGGCGGCCGTGACGGGCGGCGGCGATGCGGGCGAGTTCTCCGGAGCCCGTACGACGGCACTATCGCACGCCTGAGCGGGCTTTTCGCGAGCCCTGGACCGGACCGATCCCCCGAGAGAAGCTGAAGCGAGTCGACCGAACGGCTTGGCATGACTCGAAACGACCGAGACAAGAGCACCGAGTACACAGGAAGGATGTCGGCGAAACATGAGATTCCCCCTATCGATGTCGATGCGGATCGGTTCGTACGTGGCCCGCAAGAAGCTCGCGGGGGCGAAGAAGTACCCCATGGTGCTGATGCTCGAACCGCTGCACGCGTGTAATCTGACATGCACCGGCTGCGGCCGGATTCGCGAATACGACACGCACATCAAGCAGCGGCTTTCGATCCAGGAATGTCTGGACGCCGTCGACGAATGCGGGGCTCCGGTCGTGTCGATCTGCGGCGGCGAGCCTCTGATCTATCCGGGCATCGGCGAGCTGACGGCCAAGATTCTTGAGCGGGGCAAGGTCGTCTACCTGTGCACCAACGGCATGTTCATCCGCAAGAAGATCGGCGAATTCAAGCCTTCGAACCGGTTCTTCTGGAACGTCCACCTGGACGGCCTGTCGAAGTCGCACGACATCGCCGTGGAGCGTGAAGGCGTCTTCGAAGAAGCCGTCGACGGCATCAAGTGCGCCAAGGAACACGGCTTCCTCGTGTGCACCAACACGACGGTCTTCACCGAGACCGACATGAACGAGCTGGACCAGCTTTACGGCTTCCTGACGGGCATCGGGGTCGACGGGTTCATGATCGCCCCCGGCTACGAATATTCGGCCGTCGAAGTGCGTGAGATCTTCCTGAACCGGGAGACAATCCGCTCGAAATTCAAGCAGGCCGAGGCGATGTTCAAGAAATACAAATTCAACACGTCGCCGATCTACCTGGAATTCCTTCAGGGCAAGCGGGAAATGCAATGCACCGCCTGGGCCAGCCCGACGCGCAATATCGGCGGCTGGAAGGGCCCGTGCTACCTGATCACCGACATCCACCACAAGAGCTTCGCCGACCTTATCGAAAAGACCGACTGGGACAGCTTCGGCTACGGCAAGGACCCCCGCTGCGAAAATTGCATGTCGCACGTGGGTTATGAGGTGGCCGCCGCCGTCGGCGTGAACAACAAGCTGGGTGATACGTTCAAGATGATCGCCTGGAATTTCCTTTGATCGACGACAGCGGATCGCACGTCAGGGCAGGGGTGATCAACCGATGAACGGGCCGACTTCCGATGAATCTCCGGAAGGTCGGTCCCGGGCGATCGCCCCCGCACCCCATCGAGCCGATATCGGTATCGTGGCGGCGCTGCCGATCGAAACGGGCGACCTTGTCGACCGGCTGAAAAAAGTCCGCAAATTCAAAAGTCAGGGCATGACGGTGCTCGAAGGTGAGCACAACGGCCGCATCGTCGCCCTGATCCATTCCGGCATGGGCATGGCCCGGGCCCGGAAAGCGGCAGAACACCTGATCTTCGGCCACCGGCCTTACTGGATCGTCCAGCCCGGCTTTTGCGGCGGCCTTGACCCTGCGCTCAAGTCATGCGACGTCGTTCTGCCATCGGAGATCGTCCGGCCCGATGCCGAGCCGATCGCCGTGCCGATCCGGCCGGATCTGTTGCCGCAGGGAATCGTCACCGGCAAATTGCTCACGATGGATCACATCCTGCGCAAGCCGGAAGAAAAGCGGGAATGGCACGCCCGCACCGGCGCCGTGGCTGTCGATATGGAAAGTTATGCCGTGGCCGAACTTTGCCGGTCGCTGAACCTGCGCTGGGTCGGCATGAGAGTCGTTTCGGATACGGCCGAGGACGAATTGCCGGCCGAGATACTGACGATCACGGGGCCGACAGGCGCGTTTCGCCTGGGGGCCACGATCGGGGCACTCTGGCAGCGGCCCGGGGCTGTGAAGGATCTATTGAAACTTCGCGAATCGGCGATTCTGGCGGCCGAAAAAGTGGCCCATTACGCCGGGCATCTGATCGACGCGCTGCCGGTCCCGTAATTCGAGAATCGGGGATTTCCTGCATTTCTCGATCGGTGTCTCGCTTGCTAACGGCAACATGAATCAGGTGCGGTGAATGGATTCATGGATAAGTTGTCGAATCTGCATTCATAAATGAATTGGATCGATCGAATGAAACTTGACTTGCTCGTCGGCGACTCTCTCGAAGATCCGATCGTTCGATTCAGCGGCTTTTCCGTGGAAGAAGCGAAATCGATCGGCGAATCGCTGAGACAGCTCGCCAGAGATGAAATCGCTGGCATCGAAATTCATGATCTTCCTTGCGTCGAAGTCGTCGGGAATTTTCGACTCCTGTTCCGAATCGCATATGCAGATCGGGGAATCCGGTTTCTCGACTCCCATACGATCGAATTTGCATTGACGGCCGAAGCGTGGGGTGATGTCGCAGGGCTCGTCGAACCGTTCGAATCGGGCTCTCATGGGTATCAGTGGCTGTTTCATGCCCCCGGATGTCCTTCGATTCTGATGAGTGCTGATGGCGATTGGTAAGTTTCGAATCGCGATGACCGTCATTTGACGGAGCATCATGAACGATTCGCGAATCGAAGATTTCGCTTGTTCGAACCCGGCGTGATTCAGGTTCAATTTCGCTTCGATTCTCGAACGAAATCGGGATCTGCGAGCCATATTCGAACTCCCGCATCGGATTCGGAATTCCTGCGAAATCGACGACGAATTCGATGGATTTCTTCGAGAAATTGATTCATGCTGGAGTGATCGTTGACGATCGATCTTTCCGGATTTATTCGTGCCCGTCTGCCGAAGCGAGGCGATCATGAACCGTATTGTCCTGGCACTTGCGATTCTGTTCGGCGTTCCCGTCATCGCGATGGCCTGCCTTTGGGATCGAGATACGCCGCGATCCGAAGCCGTCGGCATGCCGGAAGTCGTCGCCGCGATCACGGGCCGTTTCGAACGCAACCCGCCGCTGTTCTACGAAATGCGGCTGGGGCGGGTTTCCGAACATCTCAAGGCCTATCCCGATGACCTGGCTGCTTACGACGATGCCGGCGTGGCCTGCGACCGGCTCGGCCGGGGCGACGAGGCCATCGACTGGATGAAGAAAAAGCAGGAACGACTGGCGCTGCGGCCGCCCGCCGATGCCGAAACGAAAGAGCATGCGTATCGGTATCATGCCAATCTGGGCACGTTCCTGGTGCACCGGTGGGCGAAGCAGGGTGCGGACCGGGCGAAGATCGCCGAGGTGAAAGCGGCCCGCGACGAAATCGCGAAGGCCCTGGAAATCAATCCCAACGCACACTTCGGACGTGAGAAATATCAATTGAAAGCGCTCGATTGGATCATCGATCCGCCTTCCGCCAAAAAAGGGCAATACTTGCCCAATCTACTGAACATGGACGTGGAATTATCTGGAGCGACGAATCCGAAGGAGGCCGACGATGCCGTGCGCGGGCTTGCGGGGCTGATCATGCTCGGCAACGCGTGGGAAAGCGTCGATGTGTTCTATGCCCTCAGCATCGCTTTGCAAAATGATGCCCTCGGTGTCGAACCCGGAACGAACGCGGGTCGGAACGGGCTGGCGAATCTGGCATTGATGCGGGCGAAAGAACTGGTGGACTCCGGCAAGCGATCGATGCTGCCGGATGCGTGGGTCGGTGAAGATTTGAAATCCAGCTTCTGGCGGCCACAGTTCATCAACGACCAGGAATATCACAAAGAGGATTTTCTCAGGCTCAGGCTCGATGCCGAAGAGTGGCAGAAAGCACGAACCGGTTTCATGCTGGCTCGCCTTGAGCAGGGCCTGCATCCCGATACGGACGAGAACTTCTGGTCCGGCTACGTCGAGCGCCCCGCGATGCCGCTGCCGGATTACTCGGTGCCGGACGCTTACACAGCCGCTTACACCCGCAAAATGAACAGGATTCGCCTGGTTTTCGGCGGTGTTCTGGTACTCATCGGCATGGGGATATCCGTGTTCTTCTTCTGGTGGCTCAAGGCCGTGTATCACGGAACATATTCGCGCTCGGTTTGATTTCCGGGATTTGGACATCGATGGGGGCGAGATCGACTTCACCTGTATTGCATGAGTCGGCCTGAGATCACGTCACGAATACGATTCCATCACGGCGAAGGCCCGAATCCGATTTCGTTTCGAATCGGACGACTCTCCCTGCACGACGCGGCGGACCTGAGGCTATCGCGGCCCCTGAAAGCAGGATAAAATGGTCGATCGACTGCCCTGGGCGTGCGTTGATTCAAGCGTCAGGAAAGAGTCGCTGGCAATGCAGGAGAGTGCGATGGGGCGGGATCGACGGGATCTGCTGGTCGGGGCGATCGAAGGGGGCGGGACGAAATATGTCTGTGCCGTCGGTACCGGCCCTGCCAAAGGGCTGCTGGCCAGGGCCTCGTTCCCGACCGGCGATGATCCGGCGAAGTTATTGGCTCAGGTCGCGAATTGGTTGAAGGAGCAGGAGGTGAAACATGGCCGGCTGGAAGCGATCGGTTTTGCCTCGTTCGGGCCGATCGATCTCGATTCGAAATCGCCGACTTATGGTTACGTCACTTCCACCCCCAAGCCAGGCTGGCAGAATACGGATGTGCTCCGTCCGCTGAGGGCCGCATTCGGGCCGATTCCGATCGGGTTCGATACCGATACGAACGGGGCGGCACTTGGCGAACGGTACTGGGGGGCGGCTCGGGGGCTGGAAGACTTCGTTTACGTTACGATCGGCACAGGCATCGGCGCGGGTGGCATGGCTCGCGGCAATCTTCTGCACGGGCTTGTTCATCCTGAAGTAGGCCACTTGTATTTGCCGAATCTGCCCGGCGACGATTTCGAAGGAGCATGCCCCTATCACGGCCGCTGCTGGGAAGGGCTCTGCTCCGGTCCCGCGATTTCGAAACGTACGGGGATGGCCGCAGAAGCCTTGCCGCCGGACCACCTGGCCTGGGATTTCGAAACGCGGTATGTGGCCCTGGCGATCGCGAATCTCGTCTTTACGCTTTCGCCCCGGCGGGTGATCGTGGGCGGCAGTGTCCGCAAGGGCGGTAAACTGGGCGAAGCCGCTTTTTTCGCCTCGGTGCGTAAACACATTCTGGCGGCCTTGAACGGCTATGTCGTTTCGCCGGTGTTCGAAGGCGACGGGATCGATGGATATGTCGTGCCGCCTGAGCTGGGCGACGATGCGGGCGTGTGCGGGGCGATCGCCCTGGGGCAGATCGCGGCCGAATCCGAATGAGGCGATACAGTGAAAACGGTTGAAATTACGACGCCGAGGCTTCGACTCGTATTGCAATCACCCGACCAGGTGACGCAGTGGCTGGCATCGTTGCCGCCCGAGGTGCGCATTGAGGTTTCGGAGTCATGGGTCGAGCGTGTGCGACATGCCCGGCCGGGCGATTTCTGGGCGCTCGGATTCGAAATCCGCCTTCTCGAAGGGGAAAAATCTGTCGGCAGTATCGCGTTCAAAGGCCCGCCCGATGGCGAACGGGTCGTCGAGCTCGGCTATGGGATCGATCCGGACCATCAGGGGCAAGGTATCGCGACGGAAGCGGTTTCAGGGCTGACGAACTTCGCTTTCGAATCGGGCGAGGTTTCGCGAGTCCGCGCCCACACCCTGCCCGGGAATGCCGCGTCGGCACGTGTTCTGACAAAATGCGGTTTCGAAAGACTGGGCATGGTCGAAGAGCCGGATGACGGCCTGGTGGAAAGATGGGAAATTCGACCTGATGTCGTAAAGTGGATCGATAAGGCGAAGTGATCCGAAATGACGTCGCATTCGCTGGATAATGATGATATCGATGCGAGTCGAAAAGGTGTCGAAAGACTCATTCGTGACAGTTTGCAAGGGCTTGCGATCGATCCTGAAAGCCAGCTCATGCTGAACCCGGAACAGATCGACAGAGTCGACGAACTCGCACTTACGTTCGATGACAGTTTCGGAATGGCGAAAGTCCATTGTGCCAGTTTTTTCACTCAGGCTCAATGGGAAGCATTATGGGCGATCGATCGCAAGTTGGACGCGATGTCGCTTGGCGGTGAAGAATTCGAAGAGGAAATCTGGACGGAAAACGGCCTGAGATCGCATGCGGCATGGATCGAGATTCGAGCTTTGGCCAAAACGGCTCTCGAAAGGTTCGGGTGGCCGTGCGAATCACCGAAGAATCGACAAAGTTGAAAATCGGCCGAATTCCAAGGCTCAGCGCAAATGCGTTTCGAATTCAATTCCGAATCGAATCGATGATCCGGCGGATTCGCTCGCCCCGTTCGACGACGATTGTGCCCAGATAAGCCAGCGTGACGAGCCCCAGCCAGATCGCCCCGATTTTCGCCTGCCACGGCGAAAAGCGATGGTCGTCGGTGGCTGTATCCGCCGATTCAGGCGGCGTCGATGGTGTGTTCATGGCTGTTTTCACGAATGCTGGGAGTCATCCGGCTGCGGTTCCACCAGCGAATGGCCAGCTTCAGCACTCGTTCGGCGCTCAGGCCTGTCATGCAGGGGTGATCGGCCAGCGGGCAGAGCTTCTGATGGCATGGCGAGCAGGCCACCCGGTGCCGCAGGCCCAGAACTCTGCGGGACCATGGCCGCCACTGGGCGGGCTGATTGGTGCCGCTGAACAGAATGACCGAAGGCGTGACGGTGGCCGAAGCCAGGTGCGCCGGGCCGGAATCGACGCCGATGAACAGCTCCGCCCGTTCGAGAATGGCGAGCGTAGCCGTAAGTGGCAGTTGCCCTGTCAGGTCGATGACGCCCGGCTGCCGGCGGATCATTTCGTTCAGGGGGCGATCGTCAACGGAGCCGATGACGGCCACGAAGAAGCCTGAATCCCGCAGGCCGTCGATCAGCCGCCGCCAGTAGGCGATGGGCCAGCGCTTTGCCTGGGTGCCGGCGACAGGGTGTACGACGACCAAAGGTTGTGCCAGAGCGATCTTGCGCCGGCCGGGCATTTCGCCGCGCACGCAGGCCTGCAGCCACTGGTGGGGTGTCCACAGGCGGCTGAGTTGCTGGTCGGCCAGGATCCGGTCTTCTTCGCGAATGACCAGTTCCGGGCGAACGGTGCGCGGGTCGGGGGCATCGATCCCAAGGGCGCGCAGCAATTCGAACCGTGAGAGCACTTCATGGCGGCCGGGCCGCCATTGGCCGGTATGGGTCAGCCAGAAGCCGCCCCCGCCCATTGCCCAGCCGGCTCGCAGGCGAATCCCGGCGAGCACCATCGTGAAAATGCTGAGGATATCGCCGCGGACGTCGATGCCAAGGTCGTAGACACCCGCGTGCATTTGCCGGCCGAGCCGCCAGGCCGCGGTGAACATCGACCAGCAGCCGGAGCGGCGTTCGAACCAGTTGCGGTCAGCCACGTGGACCTGATCGACGAACCGGCTGGCGCGGAAGACGTCGGCATTGGCGACGGAGGCGAGCACGTGGATTTCGGCCTGAGGCCATGCGGCTTTGAGCCAGGGCAGCATGGTTGTGGTCAGAACGGCGTCACCGAGGTGGTCGAGCTGGACGATGAGAATGCGGCGGATGGAATCGGTCGAGGGAACAGGCCGCACGAGCCGGACAGCGAGCATCGTCAGCGAGCCGAGGGCGTCGATCAGCCGCACCATCACCCGCCAGCGCAGGCGGCTGTAGCGGTAAGTGCGCACGGGCACCGGTTCCGGCAGAGGCGCTTCGGCCGAAGGTTCGGCGTTCGTGGTTCGGGGCGACTTACGCGGCCACGGCATCGTAGATGGCCTCCGTCAAGCGGGCCGTTTCGTTCCATGACCAGTTCTGGCGGATTCGGGCGGCGAGTTCCGGGCGTGTCGCCCGCGGATGGTTCCAGGCTTCGGCGAGCGCGTCGCGAACCGTGGCCGGGTCAGCCGGATCGCAATAATGGACATCGTCGCCGAAGTATTCGCGGGTGGAGCCGCGAGCGGTTACGGCGACGGGCGTTTCGACAGCGGCGGCCTCAAGCGCGGCCAGCCCGGGCGTTTCGAACCAGCTCGGCAGGGCGAAAACGCGAGCGCCGGCCATCGCCACGGCCAGGCGCGGATCGCCCTTCGGCAAGCTGCCGACGAACCGCACACGGCCATCGGCGGCCTCTCGGCAGCGTTGCATATATTGATGACTTTCGGCCGGGGCCGAGCCGATGACGACCAGGGGCAAACCGAGCTGCCGACATGCGTGGACCAAGCCGAGCACGTTTTTGCGAGGTTCGATTCGGCCGGCATAGAGGACGTAATCGCCAACGTCGCTGAGCCATGCGTAGCCGTTTTCATCACCGGTCGCATCGGCGGCGGATCGGGCGAAAGACTCTGATTCGCCGAGATCGACGGCGTTGGGCACGATATGCAGTCGGTGCGCGGGGACGCCCAGCAGCCGGTGAAGCTGGTCGGCTTCGGCGCGGGAGTTCGGCAGAATGGCATCGGCGAGCCGCAACAATCGAGACCTCCATGCCCGATGACGCAACGGCGGAACGTGGCTCAGAGCGCAGTGCTTGGCGACGGCGAGGCATCCTGAGAGCCAGCCGGGGGCCAGAGCCCACTGAGCTCGCGGATCATACCAGCAGATCGGCGAGATGACGACCCCAATCCCGGCCGATTTGGCCTGGGCCGCGACCGGTTCGAATTCCGGATGAAGGCCGAAAAGGTGGATCAGGCGAGCATCCGCGATTTTGTCGCGCCAGGGATTGAAAAGGCCGACGCGGCAGCCGCGGGCCTGCAGGGCCATGCCGGTTTTGACGAGCTGAATCTCGCCGCCGCCGGGGGCCTGAAACACGGCGGAACCGGCATGCATCAGCACCGATCCCGATGCGTTCGGGCGTGTGGCATGGGTGTCGAGCCAGGCTTCAGGCGTCACTTCGGCGAGTTTCATCGGTTCAGGCTGCCCTTTCGCCGCTGGCGTTCTCACGCGGCCAGGCGAGCGGTTCGAAGTGTGCCTGCCAGGCATTGTCTGTGGCACGCCTCAGCCAGCCTTTGAGGCGACGTGCTGGCGGCCCGCCACGCAGAACTTCGACGGGCGTCTCTCGTTCCCAATCGAGCACGCTGCGGATGGCTGAGCGAAAGTCGCCGGCCGGCGATTCAGGCCTGCATTCCGGTTCCGGCAAGGCCGCGGGAACGGGCGAGCTGTGGCGGTGATCCAGCCGGAGAGACGCCTGCCCGGACGAGCCGCCGCAGACGACGGACCAGCGTCGACCGCCCTGTTCGATCCGGATCGTCGGTTCCGGCAAAGTGCGGCACGGTGAATGCCATTGCAAGGCGAGCTTACCGGGATATCGATCGTCGGTGGCGACCGTCAGATCGATCCGGTTTCTCGCACGCAGCCAATCGGCGTAAGTGCCGAGGCTGACGCGCCACAGGCGGCCGAAGTCACTCGCGGCTGTGAGAAGTCGCCTGAGAATCTCGGGCTTACGGCCCAGGCGGCGGTCGGGGTGCCCGAACCAGAAAATCGGGCGATCGCGGCTGACGGCACGCGTGGCGGCCGCCAGATACCCGGACACGACCGTCTCGGCATCGTCGATTCCGGCTTCGAGGAAAGCACCCTCGCAGACAGGCAGCGCGTGGATGTGCGTCAGGCCGAAGGCATCGGTACGGGGCAGGGATCCGGAAACGTCGGCGAGCCCGGCCAGGTATCGATATCCGTGACGAACCAGGTGGCCGGAGAGGTCAGGCGTGATCCGGCCTGCGGGCGGTGCGAATCCGGTCGGCCGAAAGTGTGATCGGCGGAGAAAACTGTCGGATACGGCGATATTTTCGGCGTTCAGGCCAGGGTCGCCGACGTGGCTGTGATGCCAGTGGCCGTGCGACTGGACGTCGCGGCCGGCGAGAAGCGAGCAGGCTTCTGGAATTCGGCTGGCCGCGCGCGTGCTCAGAAACCAGGTCACGCCGGGCTCTGCGCTGGCGTCGTCGACGATTCCGGCGACCTGTCGCCAGTCTTCGAAGTCGGGCTCGTCGAGGTCGAAACGGAAATTGAAAGCACCTTCGAACCCGGCTGGCCAGGGGGCAAGTCGAACCCACGGTGCGCCATGCGAGATCACCAGAGTTCTCAAGCGTTCGATGACCGAATCGCCGACGGTGCCGCGAACGATCGATTCCCGAATCGGCACGCCCTTTTCCCGCCAGTTGAAGGTCGAGGAACGGGCCATCTCCGCGTCGAACGTTTCCGCCGAAGTCGCGGGCGGCATCAATTCCTGCCAGGCGGCCGCGTGGCTGACTCGATACCTTTCGGCGAAGTTCCTTTCGGATCGATCATAAAGCCCGAAACGATATCGCCCGGCCTGCCCGGCCTCGGCCCGTGCCACGGGAACGCCGTGGTCAATGAGCAGCCTTACCAGCGGCTCGGGGCTGCCGGGCGAAACCAGAATCGGGTAGGTGTTCAGTGGCTGTTCAGTATTCATCGTTGATCGCGGCTCGCCATGACGCCTGGTCGAACTGTCGTCGCCCTTCTGCCGGTGAGGGCATAGAAAGGCCTGCAAAGGGGAAAGGAACGCCGAATTCGCGTGCCTGGTTCTTCGGAGCTTTCCACGTAAGAGACTTCCCATGCGCCGAAGAGCGATCCAGAGACCATTCGCCAGTATGCGGGCGTGTGCCAGCGTTCACGGACGGGGGCATCGGGCGGATACATCCACAGGCCGCGCCGCTGGTCGACCCATTTGACCATCAGGCTGGGCAGCCACGGGCGCACGGGGTCCACTGCGAACGGATTGCGGTCGACGATGACGATCGTGCCGCCGGGCACGAGCACGCGGGCGGCCTCATTGAGGGCAGCGGCCGGATCAGGCAGGTGCTGCAGCGTTTCGAGCAGGCAGACGACTTCGAAGCTGGCGTCGGCCCAGGGCAGGCGGGCGAGCGAACCGACGGCCCGGAATGCCTGATGACCGCCAGGGGCCAGGCTTTTGCGGGAGATGTCGATACCGGTAACGTCGACCCCCCAGGCTTGCCAGTGGGGCCAATATCGGCCGCGACCGCAGCCGAGGTCGAGAAGTCGCTTGCCCCGCCAGTCAGCCAGACACGAACGTACGGCAAGCAGTCGCGGATCGTCGGCGGGAATTTCGGCTGGAAACCGGTCGACGCGGGCGTCGAACCGGTCCGCGACGTACGATTCCCAGATCGCCCCAGAGCCTGCCTTCATGGTTTTCCTTTGCGGGTCTGGGTGGCCTTTTCCCTGAGGATCAGCTCACGATGCTTCCAGTGCCGCACGGCGACGGAAACGCCGGAGAGGAAGCAGAAGACGAGCCCCTCCAGGCCGTCCTTGAAGCCTTTTTTGAAGACGTAGAGCTTGAAGAAGATCCAGGGCGGGCGGAGGGTGACGTCCCACCAGCGGAACCGGCGGCCCTCACGATGGAACTTCACGGCTTCTAGGGTCGTGTAGTGATTGATTTTCTGGAGGAAGGTCGTCATGTCCGGAATGGTGCGGTGCTGAAGGGCGTGCCGCAGTTGTCCGGACGTGCCTTCCAGCGCGACGGTTTCGTGCACGGTTCCGACCCAGTGGCCCTTGTCGCGGCGGAAAAGCCGCAGCGGGCGGTCGAACTGGGTGCCCGAATAGCGAAACGGCCGGCCCAGGACGACGGACCGGATTGGCACGCGATAGCCGACATGAGGCCGGTAGGTTTCGTTGACGATCCGGCGCACCTCGCGAGCCAGGTCGGGCGTCGGGCGTTCGTCGGCGTCGATGGCGAAGATCCAGTCGCCCGAAGCGAGTTCCAGGCCGGCGTTGCGCTGGCTGGCGAAATCGTCGAACGTGCGCACGGCGACGAGATCGGCCCCCAGCCGGGCGATCTCTTCGGTGCGGTCTTCGCTCGACTTGTCGACGACGACGATGACTTCGTCCGACCAGCTCACGGCATGCAGACAAGCCGGCAGGTTTTGTTCCTCGTTCTTGGCGAGGATCAGGATCGAGATTTTTTGATCTTCCGCGGGCATATGCGTTCGTTCACCAGGAGAATCGACGGAAGAAGGCTTCCTGCCGTCTTCGACGGTCGTTCGAAGCGAGACGGATCCGTTTGCACGAGTTCGATACTGCGGACCGCTTCGACCAGAGCGAGAAGGCCTCAGCGAACGCGCCGACGAATTCGCCACGGCGGAACACGACACTGTGCACCAGCCGCGGCCCAAGCCACAGGCAATGCCGCAAAAGCCTGCGGCCGCGAATGTTCCGCCATGTGAAGATCAGCGTGTTACGCAGGGCCAGGCGGTCGCAGCCGGCTTTGCCGAAGGCCGGTTCGAAGCTGCCGAAGCCCTTGTGCCAGGCCTTCGAAGCGGGCACGTAAAGGCCGCGCCAGTTGTGCATCCAGCCCCGGAAGGCGAGGTCGAGATCTTCGAGCCGGCCGGGGAAATAGATCGGGTCGTAACCGCCCAGGGCTAGGAACTTTTCGCGATCCACGGCCAGAACCGGCCCGGCGGAGGCCGTCAGGTCGGGGCGGTGCATGTGCAGCTCATGTCCAGGCACGCGACAGACGCCCTGGATCAGCCCGAAGCGGTCGCGGACACGTGTCCGCATGCCTTCGTAAGTGGCATCGTCGAAGCCCAGGCAAAACGGCGCGGCGAAGAGGGCATCCGGATGGCGGGCGAGTTCCTGGATCAGCGGGTCGATCGAGCCGATAGCCAGCTTGACGTCGTTATTGAGTAGAATGGCGAACGGTTCCGGGCAGCGTTCGAGCACAGGGTTGAAGCTGGCCAGGCCCCGGTTCGGTTCGTGCAGGCATTCGACCTCGGGCCATTCGGCGGCGAGCCAGGCACGAGAATCGTCGGTCGAGTCGTTGTCGATGACGACGACGCGGCAGGGGGCGGTCGCGTTCATGGCCGCGGCCGTGATGGACGGCAGACATTCTTCGAGCAGGGCCCTGCCGTTGTAGTTCAGAACGAGCACCACGCAACTGTGGTCGCCCATGGGCGTATCCTCCCTGATGATGCTTCGAAACGACTTCGCGTCCTGAGAAGCCGCCGCATTTGGTAACCGAATTGTGGGGAACGGTCAAGGTGAGAGTTGAGGCGGGGGGGCGCCGTGGCACGTCGAATCGACGAAAGCTCAAGATCGGCGAACCGAACCGCATCAAGCTGGCCATTGAGGCGGATCTCCTTTCGGATGCAACCGATTCGCAAAGGGGCCGAATGTCTTAACATCACTCGCCAAATTCCGGCTGAAAAAATGAACTGACACTAATTTTCTTCTGACACTATTTTTCTTCCGATTTCCTTCCGATTTCCTTCCCAAAAATGAACTGACACCGATATCCTGTGACACCGATATCCTTTTGAACTGACACCGATTTCCTTCCGACGCGATGCATCGTCACCCTTGGGCAGTGTATAGTGAGTTCGTACTTTCTTGCAGAAAGGCCTGTATTGATGAATGAAATGGCCGCTCTGGCGCGAACGAAAGCCGAAGCGATGACCGCTGCCGTCGTTTGCGACAGCCGCTGGCGTCTTGATGACGAACTGATGTGTCAGGTATTCGGCTTCACGATGTACGGCTACGTTTTCGGCTTCTCTCGCAACGTGTGCTTCATGGAACTTGAAGACATTCAGCGTCTGGCGCTTGATCGACTGACGTCGCTGGGCATCGGTGCCGGTTATGCAGAAGGATTGATTCAGGCTGCCAGCGACGAATTCGCCCAGGAAGATAACGATTCGCTCCAGAATCAACTCATCGGGATCGGATTTTCCCACTTCGGCTCGGACGACCTGACGGAACTTGCGGAATCGGTCTTCCGGAACACCGATCAAATCCGGGAATCCATCGGCTAGCGACTGCGGGGAGGGAATTGGTGTCAGAGGGAATTGGTGAGAGGGAATTGGTGTCAGTTCTTTTTTCTTGCAGAGGGAATTGGTGAGGAAATTGGTGTCAAGGAAATTGGTGTCACAAGGAAATTGGTGTCAGTTCTTTTTTCTTGAGAACCTCGATAAATTGCGATAGCTTGATGGCATGAGGAAATTGGTGAGGAAATTGGTGTCAGTTCTTTTTTCTTGAGAACCTCGATAAATTGCGATAGCTTGATGGCATGCCAAGACTTCCCAGGCCAATCTCGGACGGATTCGTCTATCACGCCATCAACAGGGGCAACAACCGTGGCCCCGTGTTCCTCGATGCGGACGATCACAAGAGCTTCCTCGAGGCTCTCGACCGAACGCGTCAGCGTTACCCTTTTCTTCTGTTCGGTTATTGCCTCATGAACAACCACTTCCACCTGCTTTTGAAGCCGGGTGAAGGGCAATCGATCAGCCGAATTCTTCAATCCATCACCGTCGCACACACATGGAGATACCACAAACGGCATCGTTCCTCGGGCCACGTCTGGCAAGGCCGGTTCAAGAGCCCCGTGATTCAGGACGGAGCGCACATGATCACGGTGTTGCGATACATTGAGGCGAACCCGCTTCGAGCCCGGATCGTCGACGACCTTTCCGCGTATCCGTGGTCGAGTTATCCCGCGCACGCTTACGGGCACACGGATCCGCTGCTGGACCCGCTGCCCGAGTACGAGTCACTGGGGCACACCGCTTCGGAACGACAGATTCAGTGGAGGCGACGCATGGAATCGCTGCACAGCGAATCCGAACTCGCCGCCTTGCGTGAT
The DNA here is from genome assembly GCA_964608915.1 of uncultured Isosphaeraceae bacterium. Taxonomy (GTDB): domain Bacteria; phylum Planctomycetota; class Planctomycetia; order Isosphaerales; family Isosphaeraceae; genus QWQI01. Next base: position 14,897 of record CAZSQA010000002.1, on the reverse strand, counting down.
TCGGTGAAATCCGGCAAGCCGCTTGGAGATCCGGATTGGGTCCGGATTCATGCACATTCTCTCGGCATCGAACTCAACCCCCGGCCAAGAGGGAGGCCAAGGAAGCTGGAAAAATGAACTGACACCAATTTTCCTCCCTGACACCAATTTTCCTCCCAATTTTCCTCGCAGTATTTCGACTTCACGGATCGAAACCGGACTTGTCAAATTTCCGGATTTTTTTCTAATGATGCCGAATAGCTTCGTGTGCCGGGCGATTCGCGGCGACTTCGTCGAATTTTCCGCCTGGTTCGAGCGAATAACTTCGTCAGGGAAGTCACGAATCGGGTCGTTTCGGCCCGCACCATCCGGGATGGATGAGAGGTCACCATGGGACTTGACATCGTTTTGGGGCTGGTCGCTCTGGTCATGGCCATCAGCGGATGGCGACAGGGGTTCTGGGTTCAGATCATGCGGCTGATCTGCCTGGTCGTCGGGCTTTACGCGGCCGAACCGCTGGCGATCCGGGCCGAGCCTTACGTCGCCCAGCACATCAAACTCGAAAACCCGGCTATGCTTCAGCGCGGGCTCTGGTGGGTTTCGTGGGCCCTGGTCTATACCCTGGGCAGCCTGATCGTCGGGTTCGCGGCGAAGGTTTCGAAATGGCGGAAAAGCCCTCTGCAGGCCGAGCTGGAGCCCCCGGGCAAGTTCGACCCCATGTTCGGCTTCCTCTTCGGAATCATCAAGGCCGGCATCGCGGCGGCCTTCATCCTCTCGGCCGTCGATCATTACGCCATCCCCAAGATCGAGCACAAGGACTGGGCCAAGAAGTACGTCGTCGAATCGAAGGCCCTCGCGTATTCCCGCAAGTATGAGCCCGTGCCGAAAATTCTGGCCGCCGAACCCGTGAAAAGCATGCTGGAAATCATCCAGGAACGCGGCCTGGGGGGGGAGTCCACAAAGGACCTTCTGACGAATCTCAAGATTCCGAAGGAGGAGTGGGATCGCCTGTACGCCCTGAGGGACAAGGGGCAGAACCTGATCGAAAAGGGCAAGACGGCGGCCGACACGGCGTCGAAGGTGCTCGACGAGGCGAAGGATCTGACGAAAGAGTCGGGCGTGCTGAAAAACGCCCTTCGTGACGGCACCGGCTCGAAGCGATGACCTCCGAAAGCGATTCGACACGCCTGGCCAGCACCATCCGGCTGGCAACGGCGGTCGGGGCCGTCGTGACGCTCGGCGGGTACCAGTCGCGGGTGGTCGATCAATGCTATCGCCTTCCCATCGTGGCCCGAATGAACGATCAGGCCCTCTATGCGGCTGACCCGTTCGTACGGGCCTTCGACTCGTTCAACCCCCATTGGGGTTACGGCCATCTCCTGAATTCGCTGAGTGCCGTCACCGGCCTTTCGGCGGCCCTGTTCGGGCTTTATGCGGCCACGCTCGCACTGTCCGTGGCCTCACTCTGGCGAATTCGCCGGGCACTTGCCCCGGCCGCTCCGCCCTGGGCGGACTGGCTCGTCGTCGCCGGTTTCGTCCTTTGCCGGGCCGGCAATATCGGCACGAATCACCTGTGGGAGGACCATCTGCTCGATCGTCAGATCGGCTTCGCCCTGCTATGGTTCGCCCTGGCGGAATGGCTTGGCGGCGAACGTCGCCGGAGTTGGTCCATTCCTGTCGCTGTCGGCCTGACTGCGATCGTCCACCCAGGCTTGGGCGTGCTGGTGGCCGCGTTGTGGGCTGGCGTTTTCATCGCGGGCCTGGCGATCGGCGAGACGCACAAGCGGGACACAATGCGGTTCCTCGTGATTCTGGCCCTCGCCATGATTCCCTGGGCCGTGGCCTATCTGCCGCAATCGAAGACTTTGGCCGAAGGCATTGACCCCGCACTCTTCTGGAGCCTGGCCACCGAACTTCAGGGCCCGCAGCACATGCGGCCGGTCCACTGGCGTGAATCGCAGTGGTGGGCCGCGTTCGCCATTCTGGCCGCAGGGCTGGGCGGGCTTGCCTTGAATCGGCGGGAATTCGACAGGGCGGCCGTGATCCGGGCCAGCCTCTGGGCCGTGCCGATCGTGATCGGCCTTGCTCTGACGACCGTGCTCGTCGAGATCGCTCACAGCCTTCCCGTCGCGATGGCTCAGCCGTTTCGGCTGGCGACTCCCTTACGCGGCCTGTGCCTGATTCTGCTGATTCCGCATCTGACCGCTCTCATTCGCTCTGGCGGTGTCGCCGGAGCGGCCCGAGCCGGAGCATTGATCCTCTGCCTGCGTGGCGACCGGGCGTTCGTCGCGGCGGTCGCGGTCGAATTCGTATTCATCGGTTCTTCCTGGATTTTTCGCCAGTTCACGAACCCGAACGGCAAGCCCGGCTACGATCTCGCCACGCTTGCTGTTGCCGGAATCCTGGCGTCCAGATGGCTGATTCGAAATGACACAGCCGACGGTGAAGTTCTCCTGATCGGCGGCTATTTGACAGGTGCGGCGTTCGCGCTGATCGTGCCGCGCGTCGGGCCTCGAATTGCGATGCGATTTTCATCCGCCCCCAATGGTATTCGAAACGCCCGGGCATATCGCATTATCGCTTATGCCTGGGCCATTCCGCTGGCTTCGGCCATCGCGGGGACGGCCGATCCGTCCGGAGACAGCTCAATTTGCCGGGCACTTGCCGGGCGCTGGCGGATTCAGGAGATCCCGACCTCCGACATCGAACGCCTTGCGGTGGCGGCACGCGAGATTCTGCCGGCTGATACCCTGGTGCTGGCTCCGCCCCGCGACAAGGCATTCCGGCACTGGTCGCGGCGCAGCGTCGTCGTGAACGTCGCCGGCAGCCCCTATCAGGCGAAAGCACTGGCCGACTGGGCCGAAAAGCTGCGGATCGTGGCCGGCGAACCGGCTGACCTGGCCGATTTCGCACGACATTGGCCCGAAAACCGCGTCGCCTGGGAAACGCATTACGAGAAAGCGTCGACGAATCAGCTCGATGCCTGGGCCATGCGCTTCGGCGCGATGGCGATCGTCACCAGGGCTCGATCGGACCATCCGGATTCGCTCGAATCGCTGGGATGGACGCGAATCGCAAATTCAGGTGATTTTTCGATTTGGATGAAGCGGCTGCACGATTGAGTCTGCCTTGCACAGCCTGATGTGGACATTCGGCGATCCATGAGATGTCATTGCCTGGTCTCGATCATTCACGGAGGCCAAGAGGATATCGTTCGGTAATTTCTTGACACGTCGGAACCCGTCACGATAAGTTAAATACAGTTAGTGTCGTTCGAAGCTACGTGAATAGGAATGAATATCGAAATACCGTATGGTCATACGTGATCGTGCCTGTCGTAAATCAAGGATGTGCTCACATGCGTTCATTCATACGTGCCTTCATGCTGACTTCGCTCTTTTTTGTGCCGATCGTCACCGTTTCTCGTGGAGAATCGAATCAAACGTTCCCGAAAGAGGAGCAGCTTCGACTTCTGGAAGTGATCCGTGCCGTTTATGAATCCAACGTCAGTAAATTTGATGTATGCAAGTTCCGTTTCTTGTATGAAAGGATTAATTCGTTCGATGAGAACGAATATAAACGAAAATTGGTCGAAGGTGGAAACGTAGCGAAAGGAGAGTACAATTTCGACGCAGATTCTTGGAAGTACGTTCGACTGTTCTCCGAAGATGCTATGCGTTCAGACGCTAAAATTATCCCAACCGGAGAGGGGAATAACAAGTCTTTCAGGATTCGTACCACTCTTCCTCCAGTAGAAGTAGTTTCGGATGGCAGAGTTCTGATCGAACGTAGACATTATCTCGATCCTGTTACGCGTATCGGTAAAACCCAGAGTCAGGTCTGGCCAGGCGGAATGGTCGGATATCATGGTTGGACGCCGTTTCCACTTGATCTTGGAAAGTCGGAGAAATCCAGCGGGAACATTCTTGAGGATATTGACGAATCCAGAAATGGAGGGAAAGCACGCTTCATCGATCTCAGCCAAGCGACGTACGAAGGCACGCCCGTGTTACGAGTTCAGTTCTCCATCGATCCGGAGATCACGAGAACTTATCTGATCGACCTCGATCGAGGCGGAATCCCATTGTTAACATCGCATTCGATGCTCCTGCCCGACGGAAAAAAATACGAACAGGTGTCTTGCAACTTCGATATCAGGAAGATCGATAATGATGCCTGGTTTCCTTTCGGATGGTATGAGGTGTCCAACGGCGACGCAAGCATCATGACGATCGTCGACGCGAAAGTTGGAGTTCCGTTGACCGAAGCAGAAACTTCGATTCGCTTCACCATGCCTCAGAAGCTACCGGGATTGATCAGCGGTGAGAAACACTTGATCTGGAAGCCCGAATCGATCAAGAATAATGATCTCACGGCGTTGAGAAACCTGCTGAAGCCCTCCGAGAATCTGAACCTGAGACTCAATGCCCAGGAACCGACGTCGTTTTCGTGGATGCTTCTCTCAAACGATTACTTTCGAATCATCGCTGCGTTGTCGATCGTGCTGACCATAGTGTTCTTTGTTTTTCGGATCGGGGGAAAATCGAGCCAAATTAGAGGCTTTACCTTAATTGAGGTTCTGGTGGTCATCTCGATCATCGGCATCCTGACAGCACTGGTCCTGCCTTTCCTTCGGTCCGCGCGCGAATCGTCAAGGCGTGCACTCTGTACTAACAATATCAAGCAGGTCCTGCTCGCGCTCAATCATTATGAGCAGGCATTCGGATCCTATCCTGGTATGCATTATCGAGCGAACACGGGCGGATCGATCGAATCCAGCGTGCGCAAATACAGCATTCACTCTCGGTTGCTGCCATTCATGGAGCAGGCCGAATTGTTCTCATCGATCAACTTTTCCTTTTACCAGGCGACCGATAATGCGCTGGCCTCGAACTTGACGGCGATGGAGAGGTCGGTATCCGGCTTTCTTTGTCCCTCCGATCGCGTGCGTCACCGGTCGCAACTCGGAACGAACAATTATCGATTCAATAATGGCCCCGGGCCGCAATCCGGCCACGATTCCGCTTACTTTCGGTCCGGCGCCTTCGAAATCGCCCGATGCGTCAGCCCGGCCATGGTCACGGATGGTCTTTCCTCGACGGTCGCGGCTTCGGAACGCGTTCAAGGATCGTGGGACGTCAGCCATCCCGACCCGTTCGCGGATTACAAGACAGTCAATCGGTTCATCTATCCGGATCGAGTCTACGATGTCGACCGTGCGTACAGGCTCTGCCTCGACCTGGATCGATTCGACACTTTCGAAACTCGCTCCGGCGAAACCTGGCTTTATGTCGGGTTACACAGCACTCTGTACAACCATATCTACGTTCCGAATTTTTCGGTTTCCGATTGCTCCTATCGTGGGGATCACAGCGCGTTCAGCGCCCGACAGCTGATCGTCGACGGGCCGATTTCGGCGCGCAGTCATCATTTCGGCGGGGTCAATACCGGATTTCTCGATGGTCATGTCGGTTTTGTCCGGTCAAGTGTCGACTTGTCCGTATGGCGGGCCCTTTCCACGCGAAATCAGGGCGAAGCGATCCCGGCGAATTCTTTCTGAACTACGGCCCGAACACGCTTCAGGTCGAGAAGAAGGCGAGACCGTTCCTGAACGGTCCTTCCTGAAAGTTGTCAGTTCGAATCGGACCGTCAAGCGGCGGCATCGCTGCACCCGACCTGTTCCGGGATTCCGTCGAACTGGTCTTTGCGAATTTCAGGGTCTGTGGTACACCATCGATCGATAGTCGGCACGAACCGCTCGCGTTCGACCCGTTCCAGGACAGAAGTGACGCTGAAAAGCGGCGGGCGAGAGGGATTCCCATGGAGGGGAACAGCCCATGATATACGATTCGAAGATCAGCGAGACGGCACGCTCATGGCGTATCGTGCGTCGTGGGCTGTCGCTCTCGGCGATACTCGGATTCGGTCTGGCGTTCACGGCATTCCTGCCGGTCGCCGCGATCGGGCAGGATTTGCCGCCAGTCGCGGCCGAACCTGACGACGCACCGCCGGATCTGCCGCCCGCGATCGAAGGCAACCGCAAGGCCGTACCCGACGCGCCTGCGACTACAGGCAACGCTCCGCAAGAGCTGCCGCCGAATGTCGAGGCGGAATCCCGCCCGGTCGATTCGAAGAAAAAGCTGGATTCGGCGAAGGTCGATCCGCTGGTCGAACCGGCCGGTTCGCCAGCTCCGGAAGCCGCCGCGGTGCCGGGCGACCCGGATGTGAGCGAAGCAGGCGCCCCTCGGGACGATTCCGTTACCAGAGTACAAAGCGAAGCACCGCCGACAGGCGGCCCGGCTGTCGATTCGAGCGGCTCGCCCTATCGCCCGGGCACTCAGGGTGTCGGAGTCTATGTCGAAGTGATGTCGCCGCCCGCGACGAACCTTCAGCAGGAAACGACCTACCGCGTGATCGTCAAAAACGCCATGCGGTCGCCGGCTTTCGGCGTAGTCGTCACGGACGTCCTGCCCGATGGGCTCACTTACGTCAAAAGCGAACCTGCCGCGAAAGCGGACGGATCCACCCTGACATGGGACCTGGGCGAGATGCCCATCGGCGGCGAGAAAACTCTCACGATCGTGGCGAAGCCGACGAAAGTCGGACCGATGGAACATACAGCCACGGTCGCCTGCCGAACCGGCACACGGGCCCGCCTGGTGGTTCAAGAGCCGAAGCTGAAGGTGGAGCAGACGATCACGCCGGCCAAGCCGCTCAAAGGTCAGCCTGTGCAGCTTCGTCTGGTCGTTTCGAACCCGGGCACCGGGGCCGCCCGCAACGTGGCCGTGGTGGTGAAAGTGTCGCAGGGCATGCAGGATTCGCAAGGCTCGCGCGTGTTCGATCAGGAGATCAAGCGCCTCGGTCCCGGCGAACGCATGGAGCTTCAGCCGCTGACGCTTACCACCGTGGGCGGCGGCGCGCAGACATGCGATACGGCGCTTTCGAGCCCCGACGTCGCCACCGAGCAGCCTGAGGCCAAGGCGAACACGGCGATCGAAGTGCTCGAGCCGAAATTGAAGCTCGTCTTCACCGGCCCTTCGCAGAAATACACCAACACCGAAGACATTTACGAGCTTACCGTCGAAAACCCAGGTACGGCGCCGGCCCGCAACGTGCGTGTCGCCGTCTATGTGCCTGACGCCAGGGGCGTGAAACGGGCCAGCCGCGACGGATTCGTGACGGCTTCGCTGCGCAAGCTGGAATGGCCCGTTCTGGAAGCGATCGAGCCGGGCGGCAACAAGAAATTGAAATTCGAATATCGGGTCGAGGCCATGGGCACCTACCCGTTCACGGCCGATGCACGTGCCGATGGCGGGCTGACGGACAAGCAATCCGTCACGACGACCGTCACGGGCGTCGCGGACGTCGATTTCAATCTCACCGAAAATTCCCGCGTGATCGACGTCGGCAAGATGACCGACTATGTCATCACCGTCCGCAATCATGGGACGAAGGATGCCGTCAACCTGCTGATCAGGGCCAATTTGTCGGACAACCTTCAGGTCGTCGAAACCGACGGCCACGAGGGCGAAGCCAAGCTGAACCCGTCGGACCCCCGTGAAACGGTCTTCCCGAAAGTCGATCACCTGCCCGCTGGCCAGGAGATGACCTACGTGATACGCGTCAAGGGAGTCAAGCCCGGGCTTTCGTCGTGCCGTGTGTTTCTGCATCACGAGGATCTCGGCAACGAACGGCTGGAAAAGCAAGTGGTCACCCCGCGCGTGACGGACCGCACCCAGATCGGTTCGAACGCGACCAAACCCGCCGGACAATGACGATGACCATGACGGATGATTCGAAAGCCATGCGCTGGGACTCGCCCCATGGGGCAGAGCAGCGCGCCGGTAACGGGCTGGCCGTGTTCGGAGCGATCGCCGCGGCGATCGTGCTGACGACCGTCGGCGTCGCCGTCGGTGTGCGTGAAGCCGCCGAGGACAGCGTCTGGGAACGGTTCGACACCGTCAAGCCGGGCGTGCTATACCGCAGCGGGCAATTGACTTCGGAACAATTGAAATCGGCCATCGACCGGTACGGCATCCGCACCGTGGTGAATTTTCAGGTGCGCGACCGTACGCTGGCCACAGAAGATGCCCTGGTGCGCGGTCTCGGGCTGAAATTCGTCAACCTGCCCATGCCGGGCGACGGCTTCGGCGAAGAAAGCCAGTTCCGCGAATTCCTCGCCCTGGTGGACGATCCTGCCAACCGGCCCGTGCTGATTCACTGCGCCGCCGGAACGTGCCGTACCGGGGCCGCCGTGGCACTTTACCGCTTCGAACGCGACGGCTGGTCGATCGACGACGTCACCGCCGAAATGGAACGGCAGGCCTATGACACCGGCTGGATTCCCGGATACGTTTTCAATATGACGAAAACCAAGCCGCAGGCGATCTTCCGCGACGAATCGCCCAGCGCATCGGTGACGAAAGACACGGTGGACGGTTCGAAAGACCCGATGGCCACGAACACGGACGCGCGTGAGCCGGAGCTTCGAAGATGAGCGAATTGACGGAACCAGCCCACATGCCGAACGTTCGCGGATCATTCGCCGCGGATCATGCCCTGTCCGCCAGGTCGCAGAGCATTTCGCAATCGGCTCGCCAGTTCGCCCAGGTTCTGCTGGGTCATCAGGCGATTCGTGACTTGACCGGTTACGCCTGCTTCGTGGCGATCGCCGTGACGTTCGTCGTCTGGGGCGCGGCACGGCTGGAAGTCGGTCACCATGAAGCCCGGGCCGCCATGGCCGTGCGCGAACCGCTCGGGCCCGTCGGGCAAAGCTTCGGGGGGCTTGATCCGGCCGTTTATCCAGGTGCCGTGGCCTTGCCCAGGCTCTGGGGATCGCTGCAAGACGACGGCCCCGGCACGGAAGCCATCCGCTGGCCTGAAGCCATTCTCGCGATGGTCATCGGCATCGTTCTGGCCGTGCGGTCCGAAAATATCGCCGGCAAAAGGGCATCGCTCTGGGTCAGCCTCTGCTGGTTCGCTTCGCTGGCCGTCATGCACAGGTCGGGCGAATTCGGCATCGATATCACCGGCGGCTTCGGCCTGTTGCTCGCACTGGATCGCACGATCGCCCGCCAGGGCAGGCTGGACTGGCTCTGCGGCCTCTTCGCCTCGATCGCTTTTCTCTGCGCCGGTCTGCCACCTGTGATCGTCGTCACCGCGGCTTCGATCGCCCTGAGACGCAGTTCCGCCGGGCTGGGTCTGGCGTATCTGGCGATCGTGATCGCCGCGATCGGCGGCTGGTCGGCCTGGGCTCTGTCGGAAATCTCGGCCGAAGCCTGGGCTGCGGCGATCGCTCTGCCGGTTTCGTTCCGGTCGGCTTCGAACGTGACGCTCGTGACGCTGGCCCTGTGCCTGCCGACGGTCGTGTTCATCCCCGCACTGCTGGGCCGCAACGCCCGGGAAAGCTGGGCCCCGCGTCGCAGCGAATACGTCCAGGGCTGGCTGACGGTCGCCGGACTGTGCCTGTTCGTCGGGACGATTCTGCCCCAGTTCTCCCGGACAACCCTGTTGCCCGTCGTCGTCGGCTGTGCCGTCGGTGCCGGGCACGCCTGGGCGGCCGTTCTGGCCCGCCGCGAATCCGAAACCGCTGCTTTCGAACGAACGTGGGTGAAGATCGCCACGGGCTTTCTGGCCGTCGTCACGTTCCTGAGCGTTCCGGCGCTGGCCTATGTCAGCCTGACGATTCCCTATTACCGCACCGTGAGCATGGTCGGCATCGCAATCGCTTCGGCGGCCGCGATCGCCTATGTCAGCGGTCTGGCCGCGCGCGACATGCGGCGCATCGCCCTGTCGTTCGTCCTGGTTTGCATTTCCGTCAAGCTTACCCATACGTCGATCTATGTCCCCGAATGGAATTACCGGCGTGGGCAGGGGCCATGGGGCCGTGCCGTGGGGCAGTGGGTACCCGAAGGCTGGCCGATCTATACTCTGAACGGCTGGCCGGCCGATTTCGCGTTCGCCACCGGACACAATTTCCGCCAGATCACACACCCGCGGTTTCTGCCGGATCCGGCGAAAACGCCGGACCAGCGTCCCAGCTTCATTCTTCTTCACCCGGCCGATTTCGAACACTGGCCGAAGACGGCCCCGCCGATCATGAAAGTGTTCGAATTTCATGATCATTCCGGCCAGCGGGTTTCGAAAGTGCTGGCCCGCACCGGCCCTGAAAAGCCGGCCTGGCAGAAGTTGATTTACGGCAACACCGTCGCTCGCTGATCACCGCCGTGCGACGGGCGCTAAATTCCGGGCGATCTCAATTGATGAATCCGGGCATCGGCATAGGCGGCATTCGGCAGGGTTTGCGGCTGGCGTACGTGGCAAGCCGCTTGCGGCTCTGCTCAAGCAGCTTCGCGTCGAATTCGTCGGGCGTGATATTGTCGAACTGCGATCCCAGCGACATCGCCTTTAGCTGAATCCGTTCGGCGTCTTCGAAGTCGCCGGTCGCGGCTCTGGCCGCGGCGAGGGCTTCCATCGCTTCACGATTCTCCCATGCGGAAAGATCGCTGGCCTTCATCGCCAGTTCGACGGCTTTTTGACCATCGCGAATACGGTCGTCCGGGCAAGTGGCCAAGAGATATGCCAGGTTCGCGATGGGAAACGGATCTTCGGAATCGAGCCCGATCACCTTTTCGAAATCCGCCCGGGCGGCTTCGAAGCGACCGAGCGAGGCGGATACCATGCCGCGATGCGAATAGGCTAGCGCATTGTCCGGTTGGAAGCCAAGAAACGTGTCGAAATCCTTCAGAGCCAATTCAGGCCGACTGAGAAATTGCCAGCAGCGTCCGCGGTCAAAATAGGTTCTTTCGTATTTCGGGTCGATTTTCAGCACGCGATCGAAGTTCTTTTTCGCTTCGTCGAATTCGCATCTGAAGAGCAACATCGATCCGAGGGTATTTCGATATTCCGGATTTTCGGGGTCCAGGCGAACGGCTTCCTTCAGATCGTCGATCGATTTCCGGTAATCCCCGGCGACGAAATGCACGTGGCTTCGATACCGGTAAACGTCGGCGGGTTTGGGGGCCAGGCGGATCGTTTCGTCGAGATCGGCGATCGCGCGCTTCAGGTCCTTGAGTTGCAACCACGAAATTGAGCGACGGAAAAAGGCGTCATTATTGGTGGGATCGAGTCGAATCGCCTCATCGAAATCAGCGATGGCCTTATTGTGGTCGTTCAATTTCTGCCGGGTTGCTCCTCGATGAAAATAAAGAGAGGTATTCGGTTCCAGGGCGATCGCCTTGGCGAAATCCGCCATAGCTTTTTCGTACTCGCCAGTTTCTTTCAGGCATATTCCTCGAGCTTTATGAGCGTCCATGTGTTTGGCATCGAGTTCGATGACGCGACCGAAATCGGGAATTGCATTGGCATAGTCGCCCTTCTGGCTCTGTATGTAACCCCGGGAGTAATGATATTCGGGATTTTCAGGTGCCAGGCGGATCGCTTCATCGATGGCCCTGATCGCGTCTTCGAACTTCCCGGTTCGGCAAAGCGCCAAGCTCCTTTCGAAATAAATCCCGGGTGACTTGTTTCCCAGACGGATCGCTTCGCCGAAGTTCTTGATGGCATCCTCGTCACGGCCTTTCCTGACGAGAAGATTTGCGAGATTTTCATAGACATCCGCGAATTCCGGGTTCAGCCTGATCGCTTCGGTATTGTCCGCGATCGCTTCGTCGTACGCCTCAAGATAGAAATGAGCGACCGCTCGCTGGGCAAAAAGATTCGGATCGTTCGGCTCGTCTTTGATCGCTTCGCCGTAATCGGCGATCGCCTCGGCGTATTTCTTCAGGTCCTTATACGCCTGAGCTCGCAAGCTGTAGAGTTGCCGCTGCCGGGGATCGAGCCGCAGGCACGCCGTCCAGTCCGCGATGGCCTTTTCCAGTTCGCCGGTTTCTTCGAAACAGACGCCACGCCGCAAGAACGCCTCGACGTTCTCCGGATCGATCTTCAGAATCGCGTCGAAATCGGCGATCGCCTGGCGGATTTCATTGCGTTCCATGCGAATGATGCCACGGGCGTTCGTATATTCCGTATTTTGCGGTGCAAGATTTACAGCCGTATCCAGATCGGCGAGGACGGCCTCCGTGTCATTTTTCGAAGAATGATACGCCGCCCGGTTTCTGTAGGCTTCAGGCTCGTTCGGGTTGAGCCGGATGGCGGTTTCGAGATCGGTCCACGCGGCTTCGAATGCCTTGCGTTCGATACGGATGCCTGCACGCAGCGCATACGCCATTGCATGTTTCGGATCGAGCCGGATCACGCTTTCGAAATCCGCGAGCGCGCGATCGTGATCGCCATGGTTTGCCCAGGCGATGCCCCGGTACAAATAGGGATCGATATTGTCATAGGCATAGAACACGGCGCGATCGAAATCGGCGATGGCATCTTCGAATTTGTCCTGCCGAAGGAGCAGGTCCGCACGCAGAAGATAGGCCGAACACTCTCGGGGATTGAAGCGAACCGCCTGATTCGCATCGGCGAGCGCCTCGTCGAACTTGTTGAGCCGAACGTAAATCTTGCCACGGCTGACAAGCGTGTACGCTTCATGCGGGTCGAGGGCGATCGCCTTTTCGCAGAATTTCAATGCCTTTTCGAAATCGCCACGCGCGGAAGCGATCCAGCACAGGATCATGTTCGTAAGCTCGGACTCGGGATCGATTTCGAGCGATTTGTCCGCATCTTCCGCCGCTCGATCCAGCTCACCTTCAGCCAGTAGCAACCACGCACGCATAGCCAGACCGTGCGGATCCTCCGGATCGATCTCCACGGCACGGTTCGCCGCGGCACGGGCTTCATCCTTTCTGTTCAACCGGTAGAGAGCTTCGGCCCGGTCCGCGTGGTAAGAGACATTCCCGGGATCGATCCGGATCGCCGCGTCCGCATCGGCCAATGCCGCGTCGTATTTGCCCAAATTGTAATTGATGCGTGATCGCAAGTATATGTTTTCGGCGTTCTCAGGGTCGATTGCGATCGCCTGGTCGCAATCGGCCAGAGCTTTCAGATATTCGCTCGTCTCGCGATAGGTTTTCGCCCTGCTGACCAGAAAATCCGAATTGACTGGATCGCGCCGAATCGACTCATCGTGATCGACCAGAGCCTTTTCGAGTTCGTTCATCATTCGCCGGCAGACTGCCCGCATCTGATAGACGTCGGGGCAGACGGGATCGATGGTGATGGCGTGGTCAAGGTCTGCCAGGGCTCGGTCGAATCGCTTCGCATCCTTATGCAGCACGGCCCGCTGGATCCAGCCGAGGGTCAGCTTCGGGTCGTTTCGTATGGCGTCGTCGGCGGCCGTCATCGCGGTGTCGATTTCGTCATTCCACCGCCTGGCCATCGCAAGATACGCCAGCGCGACGGCCTTTTCCGGCGCGATTTTCAGCGAGGCTTCGAAGTCCGCCGCGGCCTCTTTAGTTCGGTCAAGGGCGAGCCTCAGAATTCCGCGGTCGATATGGTCTTCGGCCGTCGGTTTCGCTGCGATCTTCCTGTCCAGATCAGCTTCGGCACGGTCGGACGGAATCAGCCGGTCGGCATCGACCCAGCCCCAGTCATAGGACAAGATGTCGATGACCCGGGCCCGGCCGCTCATCGTCTGGCTGATGCGAAAGACCTGCAGCGTGCCGGGTGGCGTCGCCCGGTTCGTCGTGCGCACCAGCGGAGTTTCCCTGGGCAGAACGTACTTCAGTGCCTGGTCTTTCGGTTTCGTCTCGACTTCGGCGGCTGCCGGATCGGCCGATATCGCGTGAGAAACCGACTCAGCGGCCGTGAACGACAACGCTGTCGCAAGGATCATAAGAATTTGGCGATCAATGAAAGCATGCTTGCGTGATGTCATGGCGATCTCCGGCGAGAGGACCGGGGCGTAAGGGACCGAATCCGCGAATGCCGGAATGGCCCGGCGAAACGATCGAGAAATCTGCGTGCGTCGTGAAAGGTTATGCATCGAAAATACCCTGCGTAAGGCTGCGAGGCAAAGGAAATCGCGATCATTTCGCGTCCTCGCGTTTCTTCGGCGGGATCATCCGCCACGGGCTCTTGCGGATGTAGGCTTCGAGCCGAAGCCGGCTTTCATTGATCCGTTTTCCATTATAGGCGGCACCGTATTCTTCGAAACGCAACGGTAATTCACTTGCCACGCGCTGGATCCGTTCGGCGTCTTCGAAATCGCCGGTCGCGGCGCTGACCGCCGCCAGGGCTTCCAGACTATCGCGCACGGACCAATTGTCGAGGTCACAGGCCTTCATGGCCAGCTCGCGGGCTTGTTTTTGGTCGCGCATTTTGTCGTCCGGGCAGGTGGCGAGAACCGTGGCCCAATTGCAATAAGAGTTGGCTTGGGTTTCGGCGTCATCGGTCGAAAGACGAACGGCCTTTTCGAAATCGGCGATCGCTTCGGCGTAGCGTCCCAGTGCGACAAGCGTTTCGCCACGCGCATGATACACATAGCCCTCGTTCGGACTCAGCCGCAGTTCGGCGTCGTAATCGGCCAGGGACTTTTCGAAATCGCCCTGATAATATCGGCATATTCCGCGATTGTGATAATTGGTCGACATGTTCGGGTCGAGCGAAATCGCGCGATCGAGCCCCCGGATCGCTTCATCCAGATCCATCTGGCTCAGTAGAGACGCGCCTCGTCGGGCCGCGTAATAGGCATCGCGTGGCGCAAGCCGCACGACTTCGTCCAGATCCTGCCGTTCGCGGGTTTTGTCGCCGGTTGTTCGGTAAATCTCGCTCCGGAAGAAGACGAGCTCCGCATCGGTCGGGTTAAGCCGGATCGCTTCGCTGATATCGGCCAGGGCCAGGTCGTTTTTGCCCAGATCGAAACGGATCGAGGCCCTTGTCCTGTAAGCGTGGATTTTCTTCGGATCGAGCCGAACTCGACTTTCGCACTTTTGATTCGAAACCTGATTCGAATCCGCCATCCAATG
>CAZSQA010000001.1:264756-306159 GCA_964608915.1 uncultured Isosphaeraceae bacterium | reverse complement strand
GAATTATCGAATCCAACCAGCCTATCGGTTGGATGGTATCGCGTAAGTCCTAACAAAGAAGCTACTGTTTTGCGGATCTGGCACATTGGTGGTGGAAAAGTTCTGTGAGACCAGGTCGGGCACGCCGTCGCCGGTGACGTCACCGAGGGTCATCTGACCGGTCTTGTTCGCCCAACCGTTGATGCTCGAGGGGAGATTGACCTGGGTGAAAGTCTGCTGCTGGGGCTGGTAAATCCATTGAGCCATGTGAAAGCCAGTGCCAGCGACAGGGCTATTCGACTTGTTCGTGAGGATGTCCTGATAGCCATCGCCGTTCAGATCGGCGACGGCCATGAGATCTCCAATCGCTTGAAAAATCACCGAACCGACTGCTTTGCCCCCCTTGTCGGAAAAGACCGGGCCGTTGGGGCCGCCGAAGGCGACCTTGCCGAACGTTCCCTGGCTCGCGGCCT
Source organism: uncultured Isosphaeraceae bacterium (assembly GCA_964608915.1). Lineage (GTDB taxonomy): Bacteria > Planctomycetota > Planctomycetia > Isosphaerales > Isosphaeraceae > QWQI01. The sequence continues at coordinate 305,707 of CAZSQA010000001.1, read as the reverse complement.
GGAGCATGTCCGCTTGCGTGCCGTATCCGATAAATTCATCGGCCTGGCCGGTTTCGAGGAGGTCGGCGTAGCCGTCCTTGTTGAAATCGATCGGGTTGCCGTAGATATCGCTGGTGATGACGCTCTCGGGTTGGAAGAACGAGTTTACGGCATTTGGCAGATCATCCTCGGGGGTGGGGGTCTGTCCCCAGGTGGGCTGGCTGGCCAGGCTGCCGTCGGTCATCAGCACGGGAACGGTCGACAGGACCTGACGCCGCTCCATCGTTTCGATGGTGGCGAAGAACGAACGGCGTTTCTTGATCAATCGTGACATAGCCGAAAACTCCTGGTCGATATTCGTGATGTATTCGTGCCGCGATCGGCAGAGATTCGCTCATTTCGGGATTTCCGGATAGGAATCTCGGAAAATTGGCCGAAAATGAATACGGAAGGCCTCACTCCCCGACGAGAGCTGAATCTGTTCGGATTTCGTCACATGATTCAGTCGGATGAGAGGACTACCGAAGAAATCATAAGATTCGTTCTTCCGGGAGGATATGCAGTTTGCGCAAGCCGCGTATCCAAAAAACGAAATAGAGGAGTGACGTAGTCTGATGCGATCGAGCCGCTGGCGTCATTCGCCCAGGCTCGAAGTTGCACTTTGGGGGCAGATCGATCATACCGCCGGGACGAATCCCGTTGAATTCGGTCGATCCCGGCTCGCTTTCGTGACGTTCCGTTCGGGAATGTTCGTTTGCGATGAAACCGGAATCGCCCCGGTCAGGGCTTCGGAGCGATTCCGAAGGCAGCCGTCAGACGTTCGAGATCGGACAATGGCCGTCAAAACGCTTCGAGCCGCGTAATGTTTCGCTCGGACTTTCGCCGAATCTCAGGAAATAGGAGCGGGAGAATCGTCCCGCATGGTAAAAGCCGTATGTCATGGCGAGGGCCGTGATCGTGGAAGTGAGATCGCCGGAAGCCAAAATCTCGTGTACTTTGTCCAGCCGGCGCTGGCGAACGAATTCGCTGGGAGTGCAGTTCCGGAATTCGCGGAATGCGAGTTGAATAGTGCGCGGCGAGACGCCAGTCATCCGGGCCAGTGATTCAGTGCTGACGGTTTCCGTCAGCCGGCTGTCGATAAATGCTTCCAGCTCATCGAACGCCATTCGGCCTAACGATTTTTCGATCTTGCGTGGCAGCGCGGGGGCAAGGCAGTCCATGTACATCGAAAAGAGCGTCATCGCAAGATGATGATCCGCCCCTCCGTTGCGCAGGCGCGAATCAGTCCGGTCGAGTTCGCTTGCGGTCCACCGGCATAGAGAACGCAGCGACGCTCCCGGCCCGGAATTCAGGTCGATTTCGGTCGTGATGCGATCGATCCCGCGACTGGTGATCGATTCGGAAACCAGAGCGTGCGGAAATTCGATCGAAAGCAGGCGAATCGGGCTGGCGTCCATTTTCAGTTCCGAAGCACCGCCGACGAAAACCCCCTGGCCGCTATCGGCACTCGAACGCAAGCCGCTGACTTCGAAGTCGCAACCACCGGCCTCTGGCATGAAAATCGTGTTCACATGAGGCGGCGAAAGGGTCCGGATCAACAGGGGCGATCCGCAATCCACGTAAGTGATACGGGCATTGCCGATATGCACGGCGTTGACGTGCGACTCGAACGGCGTCCGACCTTTCGGCTGAACGTCGTGCTTGCAATAATGCCCGCCCATAATGCTGCGAGACAGATCCAGGTCCGTCGTATGAAGTATCGGAAATTTTTGCAGGTATCCCGTGGATATGTCGGACATCGAATGGGATCCTGAATGGTTCAGCCGGAGTTCGCGAATCGGTTCGAAATCGGTCTGAGAAGTTCAGATTATCAGCTCTTCGCTCAATCCGCACAAGGGGCGGGATTTATGTCGAACCACCCGGTGCAGTCTTGCAACGGATGCGGCAACCGCGATGGAATGGTGGCGTGTGGCGATTCCGCGGAAGATATTCGATTTGGGCGTCGTTTCATCGCCTTAATTCGAGGTAAAAGCAAGTTCCGAATTCCGCTCTTCGGGCCAATCGCTGGACGCTGGAACGGGGGCACGATCGACCAGGCGCTCACGATGCTGGCATCGCTCCAAGTCGAACGCCTCCCTTGGGATCGAGTTCCCGGCACCATTCCGTCAATTTGGCATGAGGGCTGCAATACGGTATATTGGTGAACTTGCGAAGTCCGGGCCTTTTGGCTTTTGCGACGCACCTTCTGCGAACGCACCTGATTCCGGGCCTGCTGAGCTTCTTCCCGGCCCACGCGACACCTGAAACATGCACCGCGAGCACGATCCGCACGAATGGACCGACCTGACGTCCCGGATCTTTCCGGTCGCCGAACCCCCATTCCCGCCGAAAGAGCCTGCGGAACCCACTGCCGGGTATGCACATACGCATGGCGGCCATTCTCACGGCCACGATCACGATCATGATCCGGTCATCGCCGCGCAGGAACGAGAGGCTCGCCGTAACCTCCAGAACCGGCTCGCTTTTACCATCGGTTTTCTGTGCCTGGCCGAAGTCCTCATCTGGCTGACCGGCATATGGTCGCCGACGTGGTCCTCGTGGTTTTCGCCCGCACGCTGGGCCGCGATTCTTGGCACGGTCTGGATCTGCCACGGCGTGCTCGAAAATCTGGTCGAAGGCCGCATCGGGGCTGATCTTGCGCTGGCTCAGGCTGCGCTGGCGGCGCTGTTTCTCGGCGAGGATTTCGTCGCGGCCGAGGTCGTTTTCATCTCGCTGGTGGGCGAATGGCTGGAAGACGTCGCCTATCGGCGTGCCCAGAAGGCGATCGGCTCGCTCGTCGATCAGGCCCCCCGCTCGGCCTGGGTCAAGCGGTCGGGTGAATGGGTCGAAGTACCTGCCGGGTCGGTGGTTGTGGGTGAAACGGTTGCGGTCGACGCGGGAGCGACCATCCCGGTGGACGGGATCGTCGAAACGGGCCGGAGTAGTCTCGACACGTCGTCGCTGACGGGAGAAAGCCTGCCGGTGGATGTCGCCCCAGGCGACCGGGTCGCCAGCGGCCAGATCAATCAGTTCGGGCGGATCGAAATCCGGGCCGAACGAGTCGGCATGGACTCGACCCTCGGGCAGGTCGTCAAGCTGATGACCAAAGCCCAGGGCAAAAAGGCGAAGCTCCAGCGCACGGCCGATCGCTATGCCCGCTATTTTCTGCCCGTGGTGGAAACCGCGGCCCTGGTGACACTTCTGGCCGGTTTCGTCATGGGCTGGCCTGACCGCTGGCTGCGTGCGGTGGCCGTGCTCGTCGTCGCCTGCCCCTGCCCGCTTGTCCTGGCCACGCCGGCCACGATTCTGGCGGCCTGGGCCACGCTGGCCCGCCGGGGCGTGCTGGTCAAAAGCGGTGCGGCGCTCGAACAACTGGCCCTGTGCGATACCCTGGCTCTCGACAAAACCGGCACCCTGACGATCGGCCAGCCCGACCTCGTGCGGTTCGAAGTGGTGGATGATCTTGGCGCTGATCGTCCTGGGTCAGCCGACGGCCTGGATGAAGCCGCCATCGCCTCACTCGTTTCGGCCGTCGAACGGACGAACCCGCACCCGCTCGCCCAATCGATCGTTGCCGGGCTTGCAGGCCGCGAAAAGCCCGGGGCGGTGCTCATCGGTTCCTTGACGAAGCCTGGCGCCGGGGTCGTCGGCGAAGTGACGCTCGGTGCCGGCACGAAATCAAGAACGGTGCTCATCGGCAATGCCCGGCTGATGGCCGAACACGAAGTGGCCTTGAACGAAACGGTCGGCCAGCGGCTGGAAGCGGCGGACCACCAGGGCGAAACGCCGTTGATTGTGGCCGTGGATGGCCGGGTCGTCGCGACGATGACGCTGGCTGACCCCGTCCGACCTGAAGCCCATGACATGGTGCATGATCTCAAGCACCTGGGCTTCAGCGAGGTGGCGATTCTCACTGGCGACCGGCCCGGTGCGGCCCGGCGCATCGGTCGCAAGGTGCATGTAGGCAATGTGTTGAGCGAACTGACGCCGACGGCCAAGGCCGCCTGGATACAGGACCGGCTGGTCGCGGGCCGGACGGTGGCGATGGTGGGCGACGGCATCAACGACGCCCCTGCTCTGGCCGTGGCACGCGTCGGCCTGGCTGTTTCGAAAGTCGGGGCGAATCTTGCGACCGAGGCCGGCGACATCATCCTGATGCACGACCCGCTGCGTTCGCTGGTTCGGGCTCGTGAGGTTTCGCAGGCGGCTGTGAAGATTCTGCGGCAGAATATCCTGTGGTTCGCGTTCGGGCTCAACGGCCTGGCTGTCGTTCTGGCGGGCCTGGGCGTGCTATCTCCTTTGGGGGCGGCGGTTTTCCACCAGATCGGGTCGCTGGCGGTTTTGTGCAATGCCCTGCGACTGCTTGCTTTCGATCATTTGAAGGCCGAAGCCGTGCAGCATCGGGCAGAAGCAGCACTGGCGGCGTTCGATCGTGGCATCGGCAAAGCCGCATGGTCAGCCGTACAGATTATCCCTTCGATCAAGACGCTTGCCATCGCCGGTTTCACGCTTCTGACACTTGGTTTTTTAGGCAACAACGTTCGCGTGGTCGGGCCCGACGAATCGCTCGTCCGTTTCCGCCGGGGGGCGTTCGTGGGGCTGGCCGGGCCGGGTCTGCATCTGGGCATGCCCTGGCCGCTGGAAAGTGTGCACCTGGTTCGGCCGCATCGCTGGTGGGCCGGGCGGGTCGGCGGCGAATCGGCGAGCCTGGCAAGGCCGCGGCAGAAAAGCGGCGGCTGGGAGGCGGTGGATCCGGAGGCGACCCCCAACGACTTCTGGCTGACCGGCGACGGACAGATCGTCGAGCTTGTCGTCTCCGTGCAGGCACGGCCGGATCCGACGCCGGAAAATCTGGCGGCTTCGATTCGCGACCATGCCGACCCGGCTGCTCGTGTTACGGCGGAAGCGGCACGGTCCCTGCGTCAGGTGATCTCGGCCACCAGGCTCGACGCGTTGCTCTCGGCCGATCTGCATGCGTTGACCGACAGGGTGACTGCTCAAGTGAAGCAGCGATGTTCGACCGTGCCAGGGCTGAAGCTGGCGGATCTGCAACTTGTCGTCGAAAAAGTCGGCCCGCCCTGGCCTGTGCTGGACGCCTTCCGCGATAGTGCCAGGGCCATGCACGAGGCCGAAACGCTGGCGATCGTGACCCTGGCCAAAGCGGAAAAAGGTCGCATCGAGGCCAATGGCGAAGCGACTCGGATCGTGCTCGACGCCCGGGCGCGGGCCGCCGACCTGATGACTTCCGCCCGGGCCCGGGCCGATGCCTTCCGCACGCTCGTTTCGGCGCGCAGGGGGCACCCGAATTTGTCCGACTTCCGGATGTTCTGGGTCGCTCTGGCGGATTTCCTCAAAAACCGACCCAAGATGATGCTGGACACGCCCCGGGGCGACCTTTACGGCTCCGAAACGCCTCGGCGTCATTTGATTTTGCCCGACTCCGTGCCCGGCACACTGCCCGGTCGGCTGTCGGAAGCCCCGACCGAACCCGCGAAGCCCACGGCTGAAGTGCGTGGAGAACGACCATGAAAATGCCCCGAAGCGTCCGCAGGCTGGTGATTTTCGGTATCGTCGCCGCACTGGCCGTGGCCAGCGTTTTCGTCTGCGGAGAGACGGAAGAAGTGCTGGTGACACAATTCGGGCGTGTCGTTCGCGTCGTGGGGGGCTCGGCCAGCCCGGCGGGGCTGAAGTTCAAAGCGCCCTGGCAGGGGCTGGTGCGTGTCGACCGGCGGGGCCGCCTGGCGGAACTGCCGCCTTCGGAAGCCCTTACGGCGGACAAGAAGAATCTGGAAGTCGGCCTTTCGCTGGTGTGGCGAGTGAAGGACGCGCGCCGGTTCGTCGAATCGGCCGCCGGACCGGTCGAAGTCGAAAGCCGGCTGGCGGAGCGGGCGACTTCGGCCATCGTCGAGGCCGTCGCGCGCCAGCCGATGGCCGCGATCGTCTCCACGGCCGCCGACCGCCCGGGGCCTGATGCCCTGGCCGATCAGGTCATGACGACTCTCAACGCCAGCGCGGCCGAGTCGTTCGGAGTCGAGATCGCGGCCGTCATGATCCGCCGCATTTCCTATCCGACCGAAATCCGCCCGGCTGTTTTCGAGCAGATCCGGGCCGAAAGGGCCCAGACCTCCAGCCGCATTCGGGCCGAAGCCCAGGCCAAAGCGGCCACCGTGACGGCGAAATCGAAGCGAGAGCGGGAAACGGCCTTGACCAAAGCCCGGGCCGAGGCCGAAGCGATCCGGTCCACTGCCGAAGCCGAGGCGCTTGGCATTCTGAACGAGGCCCATTCGCAGGACCCGAAACTCTACGAACTCGTCCGAACTCTCGAAACCTACAAGACTTTGGCCGACGACAAGACGACCGTGATTCTCTCTTCAGGCAGCCCGCTCTGGAAGCTGCTCTGGCAGGGGCCATCGGTCGATTTCGAGGGCGATTCGCCCCCGCCGCCGAACCTTGGGCCCGCGCCTGAGCCGATCGGCCCTTCGGGACTGGTGCCGACACCGCGCCGGGAAGTGCCGGAGCCGCCGAAATGATCTCGAAGCATCGGCCAGGGTGGCGAACTTTGACTCTCGCGGCAGCTATTCTGTCAGTTGCGGCTTTCGTCGTGGCAGGCCTGCGCGTTGTCCCGCAGGGGCATCGAGGGGCCGTTTTCCGGCTGGGCACGCTTAGGCCGGAATTGCTGGCTCCAGGAATGCACTGGGTGCCGCCGTGGCCGATTTCGGAATTGCGGGCCGTGCCGACCGAATCGATCCTGCAGATCCGGCTTGAGCCGCTGGCCGAAGGCGGAATCGCCGAGAGGGCCAGCGAGTTCCTCACCGGCGACGCGAATTTGCTGGAAGCCGCAGTGCGGCTGGACTATCGGGTGATCGATCCGCTTGAGGTCGCCCGTACGAGGCTGGAGCGGGTCGAAAGCCGCCTGGTGCCCCTGGCGGAAGCGTCACTCGTTTCGACGCTCTCCGGCGTTACGATCGCCGAGGCTCTGGGCCCGGGGCGAGAAACGCTGGCCCGGACGTTGCGGGATAATGTCCAGAAACAGGTCGACCGGCAGGCTCTGGGGATCCGGATCGTCGGCGTGGTCTGGGTGGAACTGACTCCGCCGAAAGAAGTTCGGCGCGATTTCGAAGACGCCCAGGCAGCCGTGAGCCAGGGGGCACGGTCGGTCGCTGAAGCGGACCGGGCCGCTGATGCCGAATCACTTGCCGTCTCAGGCGAAACGGCTGCAATTCTGGCTGAAGCCGAGACTTCGGCACAATCCGCCCGAGCCGCCGCGAAGGCTGAGGCCCAGGGCTTCAGCGTGCTTTTGCGGCAAGCCCAACGCACGGGCTATGGCCCGACGGTGAGAGAGCTCTGGCTGGCCACGATCGACAAGATCCTGCCCGCACTCAAAGGCCGCACGGTGCTGGCGACCGAACAGCCTGTGGACATGACGATCATCCGTCAGGGGGCGGAAGTGCCTGTGCCGGCGAGTCTTCCACGCCCCTGAGCGATTTCGCCAAAACCGGGTTCACTCCGATTCCCGCCACCGTTTCAACTCAGGAATCTCGATGTCGAAAAGATCGATCGCCCGGGCGGCGGTCTGGGTCAGGTATTCGTCCATGCTCGTCGGGCCGACGTACCAGGCCGGCACGGGGGGCATGACGATCGCCCCGGCTTCGGTCACGGCGACCATGTTCCGCAAGTGAATAAGGTTCAGCGGCGTTTCGCGGACCATCAGCACGAGCCTGCGGCGCTCCTTGAGCACGACATCCGCAGCGCGGCTCATCAGGCCCGATGAGATGCCGTGGGCGATCTCGGCCAGAGTCTTCACCGAGCAGGGGGCGATGATCATGCCCATCGTGCGGAACGAGCCGCTGGAGATGGCGGCTGATACGTCGCCGGGGGCGTGCACGACATCGGCCAGGGCCCGGATCGTGTCGGTATCGTATTTCGATTCGAGCGACCGGGTCAGGTCCGCCGCCTTCGACAGAATCAGGTGCGTTTCGATATCCGTAGGTTTGAGCAGTTCGAGGAGCCGAACGCCCAGGTCAATGCCGGAGGCCCCGCTGATGCCGACGATCAACCGACGTTTGGCGTTCATGACGGTCCTGCGGAGAAACCAAGTGTTATCAGGCCCACTCAATTAACATGAGCCAATAAACCGAATCGGCAAGGCAGGCGCGGGCGGACCGAACGATCCGCCCGTGCCGCAAGTCGAATCACTTCAGTGACTTGATCGTGATGTTGCGATAGAACACTTCCGCGCCTTCGCTCTGCAGCAGGATTTTGCCCCTGGTCAGGGGCACTTTGCCGTCCTTGTCGAGTGACAGGCCCGTGGCTTCGGCGACGAGCACGCCGTTGACGATGTGCTTGACCGTGTCGCCCTTGCAGATGACTTCGACCGTGTTCCACTCGCCGTTCGGCTTTTCGGCGTCTTTAAGATTCTTCGAGTAGCGGGGCTCACGCTTGCCGGCGATCACGCCCGAAGTGCCTTCGACCATGTAAAAATCGCCGCAGTCGTGCTCCTGAATCTGGCATTCCACCGACTTCGTCCAGACCTTTTCGGGGCCGACGCAGTGGTACAGAATGCCGCTGTCGCGAACGGCTTTCTCGCGGGGCGGCCATTTCTTGTCGCCCCACTTGAAGTCGAGCTTCAGGTGATAGTCTTCGTATTCCTTTTCGGTCGTGATGCCGCCGAAATGCTGGCCGCTGACTTGAATCACGCCGTCCTTGACCTTGAAGATCCCGTTCGGGTCTTTCGTAGGGTCAGCGCCTTTTTCCGGGTGGCGGATATGGATCGTCCAGCCGGAAAGGTCCTTACCGTTGAAAAGGGGCGTTTCGTTCGCTTCCTGCGCAAGGGCTAGTGATGCCACGAACACGAGGCTGAGCGACAACGAAGCCAGCGAGGCTGATCGTATGGAACTTGCGATCCGCATGATGCTTGCGTTCTCCAGGGTGGGGTCTTCATCGGATTTGCGTTCGGCGGGATGGTTCGGCCGGGCCCGGCGTCGCGGGCCTGCACGAGAGAGAACCATGCCGACGATCTTAGCAGACCGGCGAGGCGGAATCGCCGTGCGTGCGACGAAAATGTCGTGATCGATGCGCCAGGCGACAAGAAATCAGCGAATTGCGATAACGATAAGGGCAGTGATCGATTCGGTAAATTGCGAAGTCTCAACCGGTTCGAATCGTCAGCATTCTTCGGTCTGGCCGGCTTCGGCATTGCGGGAGCGATGGCGGCGGATGCAGGCGACAAGTTCCAGGAGCGGCACGGCGACGGGCAGAAGCTCCGGACGGGAGAGAATCATGAACTCCGCCATCTCGGCCGGTTTGTAGCTCACCCGAGCCTGATCGCACAGGCACCGGTCGACGATCGATCTGTCCAGAAGATAAAGCAGCGCACCGGTACGCAGGGTGTCGTCGCATGAGTGCCAGACCGAATCCTGAGGCAGGATGCGGTCGATCCGGTCGCAGAAAAAGTCGCGGGCCTCATGCACGAGAGCTTCGAGATGCTCGTCGTTGCGGTGGCCCATGTAGCTATTGAGGCGGTCGCACCAGCCTCGGTTCAGGAATTCGCATCCGGAGTCCATCACGACGTGGGGTCCTGAAGTCGTAGCATGACCCGTGAGCGGGCTGCGTGGCGGGAAGTGGCATGCCGGTGCCGATGCAAGTGTCCTCGAACGAACTTCCTCTATCGGATTCTAGGGAACTGGGCAATAGCGATTTTCCGGAATTCCGATTTCCGGGACAACGCGTCGTGCTCAAGATTCGGGCGGCATAAGATAATCGGCCTGACCATTGGACTTGCCGACGATCTTGACAATTCCGTCTTCGGCGATGAGACTCACGTGATAACGATCGTGCCGGTTCTGACGCCGAATTGTGCAAGGCAGCCCGGCATGGCGCTACAGAACGCCTGGTTCAACGGTCGAAGGCTGAGGATAACGGCCCAATCCGACCGAAGCCTCGGCGGAACGGACTCCTCCGGTCACGAGGCCCAGAGCGAAACGCATGTTCGAGCCCCTCGGAAAGATCGTCGTCAGCCGCAAGGGCCTGGGCCTGATCCTGGCCTGGATTGCCGTGTCGGCGCTGGTGTTCTCTTTCGCACCCTCGCTGGAATCGATCCAGCGCGACGATAATGTCGGCTTCTTCCCGAAACATTACCCGACGGTCGTCGGCGATGACCTCCTCCAGCGAGGCTTCGGCTCGGACCGGGCCAGCTCACAGATGGTCGTCGCCGTGGAACGCTCCGGCGGCGTGCTCGGCCGCGACGATTTCGCCTTCGCTGACAAATTGTCGACAGCCCTCGGCAAATTTCGCGAAGAAAACCCCCAGTGGGGCCTGAAGCCGCTGGTGACTTACAAGACGCCGATCATCGGCCCGCGCCTCATCGGCACCGCCGGAGAGGCCGGCAAGCCGGAAGGCCAGACCGTTCTCATCATTCAGCCGCTGGAATCGACCTTCATCGCCCGCAAGACGCGTCAGGCGCTGGACTTGCTGATCGAGCTGGTCGAAAAGGAGAGCGTCGCGGCCCCCTCCGGTATCCGTGTCGGCATGACCGGCTCGGCCATGGTCGGGCATGACCTGAACCAGGCAGCGAATTCGAGCCTGGACGCCACGACGGTGGCCACGATCGTCCTGGTGCTGGCGATTCTCCTGATCGTTTACCGTTCGCCGCTGCTGGCTCTGGTGCCGCTTTTGACGATCGGCTTCTCGGTCTTTCTGGCGATCAAGGCCCTGCCGCTGCTGACGTACGTGCCGGGGCTGAAGTTTCAGGTGATCAACATCACCAGCGTGTTCGTCGTCGTCGTTCTGTTCGGCGCGGGCACCGATTATTGCCTGTTCCTGATCGCCCGGTATCGCGAGGAACTCATCGCCGGGCATGAACGCAAAATCGCCCTGAGCCGCTCGCTGGAAGCCGTCGGAGCCGCGCTGGTGGCCAGCGCTGGCACCGTCATCTTCGGCCTGGGTCTTCTGTGGTTCTGCAAGTTCGCCAAGATCAGCTATATAGGCCCATCGATCGGCCTGAGCCTCGTCTCGGCCCTGCTGGCCAGCGTGACGATCGCGCCGGTGCTTATGAGCCGCCTGGGCCGGTGGTTGTTCTGGCCTTTTGCCGAACCTGGCCCGCAAATGGCCGAAGAAGCCACCGCGACATCTGCCCGCAAGGCTGATGGCACAGCGGAAAAAGCCCTGCATTACTGGGGCCGCATTTCGGATTACGTCGTCGCCCGGCCCTGGCGGGTGCAGGCGATGTGCATGGCCGGCATGTTGCCCCTGGCGCTTGTCGGCATGATCGCCATGCCCAACTACAGCCAGCTCGACGATCTCTCCGCAGGTCAGAAGTCGGTTCAGGGCACGCGGCTGATTCGCGACTACTTCCCCATCGGCGAACTGAGCCCATCGAGCGTACTGATCCATCACCCGGATCTCGACTTCCGTTCGGAAGCCGGCCGTACGATGATCCGGCAGTTGACGCTCCTGATCGCCAGCCATCCGGGCATCGCCGAAGTGCGTTCTTCGACACAGCCTCTTGGCAAACCGGCGGAAATCGAAGCGCCCGAGAAAGCCGTGAAGCCGAAAGGCGGCGGCCTGCTGGGCGGCCTGGTGGCCAACCTGAGCCGGACGAATGACCGGGTGGTGAACGCCCTGGCCGAGAGCCGCCATGTCAGCTCGCGGGCCGGCGACGAAGCCGACCGGAACCGCATCGCCCGGATTGACCTGGTCTTCGATACCGACCCGTTCGCCACGTCCACCGTGGTGAACCTGCAGGATATTTTCCGAATGGTGCGCGAGGCGGCCCGGCCTGGCGGTTTTCTCGAAGGTGTCGACAAGGTCGGCCTGGCCGGAGCCACGGCCGAGATCGCGGATCTCAAGGACGTCACGCTGTCTGACGAACGGCTCATGTACGTCCTGGTGAGCCTGGGCGTTTACCTGATTCTCGTCATTCTGCTACGGCAGCCTGTCGTCAGTCTTTATCTGGTCGCCACAGTCGTCGTGGGGTATCTGGCGAGCCTGGGCGCGACGGAACTGGCCTTCCGCATGATGCACACCGGGCCGACGCCCTGGGGTGGGCTGGACTGGAAGGTCAGCTTCTTCCTGTTCGTGATTCTGGTGGCCGTGGGTGAGGACTACAACATCTTCCTGATGTCGCGAGTCGTCGAGGAAAGCCGCGAGCACGGCGTCGTCGAAGGCACCCGCCGGGCCGTAACCCACACGGGCGGCATCATTTCCAGCTGCGGCCTGATCATGGCCGGCACGCTGGGGTCGATGCTCCTGGGCGAACTCAACAGTCTCAAGCAGCTCGGCTTCGCGATGGCGCTGGGCGTCCTGCTGGACACTTTCCTGGTCAGGCCGATTCTCGTGCCGAGCTTCCTGGTGATCTGGGGGCGGTTCCTCGAACGCCAGCGGGCCCGCCGCGTGCCCGTGCCGAATCTGCCCGCGGCCGCCCTGAGCCCCGTCAGCGTGGCCGAAGGCGCGCCGCAAGTCGCACCAGCCCAGGGGTTTTCGATGTCGCCCTATTGCCCCTACGACGGCGAGGAGCCTGTCGTCGTGACGTGACCCGGCCGATTCGATCCGGAACAAGGCACATTCGACGCGACGCACGCCAAAATTAGTGCTTCGGGTTGTCGCCAGCCCCGGTGCGTCTATGGTTTAATGAGTAGTGACCGGGACGCGACGGATACGAAACCTCGGCGGCCCTGGTCGAAACGTCCATTCGCGGCGACGACAGGGCGAGTACCGAAGACGATGAGCGAAAAGCGTTCCCCGTACCTGACCGAAGAGACGGGACTGGTGGAATCCGTGGACGATCATGCCGATTTTTCCGCACCATCGGGCACACCGGTCGATCTGGACCGGATCCGCCGGGCGGTGCGTGAGATCCTGGCGGCCGTGGGCGAGGATCCGGACCGGGAAGGCCTGCTGGAAACGCCCGACCGCGTCGCACGTATGTATGCCGAGGTTTTCTCGGGCCTGCACACCGAGCCCCGGCAATACCTGAAAAAGACATTCACGCAGAAATACGACGAAATGGTCCTGGTGAAGGACATTCGCTACGAATCGTTCTGCGAGCATCACCTGCTGCCCTTTACGGGTGTCGCGCACGTGGCGTATATTCCGAACGGCAAGGTGGTGGGCCTTTCCAAGATTCCGCGCGTGGTGGATGCCCTGGCCCGCCGCCCCCAGCTTCAGGAACGACTGACCGAAGAACTCGCCGAACTACTGATGAGCGAGCTGGACGCCAAGGGCGTCGCCGTGATCATGCACGGCTCCCATAGCTGCATGACGATTCGCGGCGTGCACAAGCCCGGGGCTTCCTTCGTGACGAGCGCCATGCGGGGCCTGTTCAAGGAACGCCTCGCCACCCGGTCCGAAGTGCTCGCCCTCATCCAGGGCAAATCGGGCGATTCGATCTAGGCTCCAGGCCATGAGCGGCTCAAGCCTCGCGTCGTCAAAACCCCTGAAGCATGACGCTGCCGATTCGCGGCCGAAGCCTGCCCCGGCTTCGTGATCGCCGGGGAACATCGCATTGAACTGGCCGTTTCTGACCGATATCGCCTGCCGCCTGGCCTGCGGGCTCGTCCTCTGGTCCGCCGTGATCGAATGGCGTCCGATTCCCGTCGCCTTTTTCCGCACCCAGTGCATGATCGCACTGGGGCTTTTCGTTCTCGGCCTTCTGGCGGGCTGGTCCGAAATGCCTGTTTCGGTTCGGGGCATCTGGATCGGTCTCGCCGTGGCCAGCTATTTCGCCTCGATCTGCTGGGGCATCGGTCTGCCGAAGATCGGCCGGGGGCTGTGTGCCCTGATGGCCGCGATTTCGCTGGGCATGCTCGGCTGGGCCGGATTCCAGGCACTCGGCCCGGTCGAAGCCGGTGCCAGAATGGCCGGAGCTGCCTGGCTGGGCGCCACGCTCACGGCCATGCTGCTGGGGCACTACTATCTCACGGCTCCTGCGATGTCGATCGCGCCGTTATCGATTCTCATCCGGGGCATGTTTCTCGGCCTCGGGCTGCGGGCCGTCACGACGATCGCCCCCTTTCTTCTGGGGCAGAACACCGGCGGCATGAATCTGGACGCTTTTTCGGCCCTCTGGCTGGGGATGCGTGTGGTGATGGGCTATGCGGGCACGTTCCTCGCGACCTATCTGGCCTGGCGCACCGCCGCGATCCGGTCCACCCAGTCGGCCACCGGAATTCTCTATATCGCCCTGGCACTCCTTCTGTTCGGCGAGCTGACGGCGATGCTCCTGGGCCGGAGCTGGGGCATGACGGTCTGATCCGCATGCCGATCTTTCGGCGATCCGCCGTGACGGATCTTCAGGCACAAGGGTGACGACAAAATGACGAATTTCAGGCGGCCCGGGCCGTGCGCGGTGATCGGCGAACCGGAACCGGCTTGACTCGGTCACATGGTTCGTGATTAATTGTGAGTGAACTCGCGTTGTCCGCAAGGAAACGCCCGAAACTGGATCAACCCGCCGCGCGGAGACGAACTCCGTCGAGCACGGCCTGAACCTGGGGGCGTTTTCATGATCGATCACGACTTTTCGCCGCACAATCTTCTGATCAGCGGACCCGATCGGCCCGGCCGCGACTGCGGTCTCCGCATCGCCCCTCGTACGTTTACCCCCAAGGCCAGCCCGGATGCTTCTCAAGAAACTGTTGTTTCTGACGCTTCCGCTGGTGATCGTCTACATGCGAAGCGCGACGGCTCAACAGGCCACGCGCTGGCTGTTTCGCGGGGTCGTGCCCAAAGACGGCACGCTGGGCAAGGTTCTGAGCGAGCTGCGCGAGCCGCCGGACCAACCTGGCGGCATGGCGGCGCCGAGCCCGACTCGTCGAAAGTCGACGGCCGCCCGCATCGCCGACAACTGGCCCGTGTTTCTGGCCTTCATCGCCGGAGTGGCCGTCACGGCCATTCTGATGGCGCGCCTCGCCCGTTCCGAATGACATCGACCGATTTCCCGGCCCGGTACGGATCCGAAACACGATCCGAACCGGTCCGTTCCATGTTTCCGCCGCGTATCTGACCGGTACCCGGCCAACCTTCTGGAGCTTCAGAACATGCTCGCTTTTCTTCCCAACCTTGGTGCCCCCGAACTGCTCATCATCGGCGCGATCGCCCTGCTGATCTTCGGCAACCGCCTGCCGAGCGTCGCCCGGTCCGTCGGCAAGAGCCTCGTCGAATTCAAGAAGGGCATGAACGAAATCGAAGAGGAAGTCAAACAGGCCGGCTCGGTCGAGAACAAGAAGACCGAGAAAAGCGAAACGAACGTCTGAGAGAATTCGATTCTCTGGAGGCGCGTTCATGGCGACCCCTGGTACGACTTTCATGGCGATCGGCCTGATACCGCTGCTCATTCTGGGTGTCACCTTGCTCGCGGTTCTTCCCTGGGCGATCCGCGCGATCGGCGACACTCTCGACGAACTCCGCAAGGAAAAGTCGAAAGACCGGCCCGAGGACTGACCTGCGAACGTCCTTCAAGCCTGATCGTTTCGCGTTCGATCGTCGATGCCCTGGCATACTGACGGAGCAATTCCAGCATGTTTCCCAATCTCAGCCCCGCGGAAATGTTGGTGATCGGCGGCCTTGCCGTGCTGCTTTTCGGCAAGCGGTTGCCCGAAGTCGGCCGGTCGCTGGGCCGCAGCGTCGTGGAATTCAAGAAGGGCCTGCGCGGGGTCGAAGACGAACTCGCCCAGATTCGCAACGAATTCCGCGACGTTTCCCCGCCGACATACAACGACTCGATCTCGTCGTACAACAACGCGTCTTACGGTCAATCGAGTCATTCGTATGACTCCTATTCAGGCGACGTTTACGATCGATCGGACGTCTCCGTGCCGAAATTCGTGCCCCCCGCGGCGAAAGCTCCCGATCTCGCCGCGGCCCCCGATGGCGAAACCGGCGAACCGGCCAGCATCTGACGACCTTGGTCCTTCGAGATCGAGCCCATGGCCTTCGGCCTTTCGCTTGCCAGATCGCGGTTCATCATGTATAAATAGTTCTGTCGGGCGGCTAACTCAGTGGTTAGAGTGCCATCCTCACACGGTGGAAGTCGAAGGTTCGAATCCTTCGCCGCCCATGTCTGACACAGGAACGAGCCTGGTCTTCGGATCGGGCTTTTTCGTTGGAGTGACGCACCTGTCAGAACCGGTCACTTCACCGTGATCCGGATCCTGTCGGACATCGTTCGCCCATCGGGCCGCGTGATCGTCACGCTGACCTGGTATGCGCCTGGCCTGGCGGCTTTCACCTTGCCGTCCGGGCCTCGGACGAGCCCCTCCGGCAATGCCCAGGCCGCCCTGTCCGTCAGTTTCACAGCTTCGTAAGGGTCGTTCAGAAAAACGCCCATGGCGTCCAGCTCGAACGGTTCGCCCGGCTTTACGGTCAACTCGTTCCAGGGCCAAAGCCCGAATGCCGCCAGTTCGCCCTTGATCGGTGCGGGCGGCGGCGCAACGGGCGATTCGGGCTCGACTGGAGCTTGATCGAGTATCTTGAGAACCCAGATCGAATAATCGGCCCAGAACTGGCTGAGGGATTTCAGGTCATCCCGGGTATCCGTGCGGTCCGGGTAGACGAAGACCCAGTCGACTCGCGTCATCGTCAGTTTCGCGTAGCCGCCCGGCCCTGGCATCGTGTCATGTTTGGATTGGGTAGGACCGTTCGCGGGCACACCACCAAAGCCTCGTTCCATGAAAATCCATTTCCCGGCGGCGTCGGCCTGATACTTCGGCAAGCCCGAGGCTTCGAACGCGCCTGGCGGCGGGGGGCCGAACTTCTTCGCGAAATAGGCGAGACTCCGCTGAAGTTCCGTTCCGTAGGTCGGGTGCTGAAACTGCCAGCCGGAAAATTCGTAGGAGTAATCGATCGTCCAGGTCGATTTTTCGACCCCTTTTCCGTCCGAACTCGGCTGTGAAGTCACAAGCAGCCGTTTACCCTGCTCCAGCTTCCATTCGATTCTGCCCGTCGCCCAGTCCGCCTTGCCGCTGAGGCTCCCTTTGACGCTGCTGACGACGCTCGACCCCGGCTTGAGCATCGAAAGATCCTTCTCTCCCTCCGGCAAGGTCCAATCGAGCGTACCAGTGAAGGTGCCGTCCGCCAGAAACGTCAGCTTCACCGGCAACGGCGGCACCATTCCGGGTTTGGCCAGCTTGCGATTGTGAACCGACCATGCCAGCCCCGGCCACAGATGCGCATGATACGTCCCGGCAGGCAGTACCCAGGGCTTGTAGGGCGGCGTCTCCGGCGGTTTCGCGGGACCTTGCGGCTTCGTCGTGCCAGGCGGTTTGGGCTGCGGCTGCGGCTTTTCAGGTTCCGCGGGCTTGTCGTCCGTCACGCGGAACTGAAGATTCAGGATCGCCTCGTTCACCGGATTGGTTTCGTCCTTGACCGAAATCGCGACGGTGTATGTGCCTTCCTTCGGGAAAGATACCGGGAAGCTCGACTGCCCCGGTTCGCTCAGCGTCATCTCCGCGATCGTCGACTCCAGCGTATTCACCCGAATGGAATAAGAAGGCTTGCCGCCCTCGATCGAGAATTCGACATCGGCCACCTGCCCCGCTTTCAGGTCGAATTCCGACTTCGTCGCACGGACCACGAGCGTTCCCTGCCGGGCTTCGTTCGGCTTTTCCGGCGGCGGCGGTTCCACATGGCTGCGACGGTCGATCTCGGCCTGAATCGTCCGCTGTACGACGAGCGTCCGCTGATACCGGCTCAGGACTTCGCGCTGAAGCTGGTCCAGGTACTTTTCGCCCGGGTCCGTTTGTTTTCGGTATTCGGTCGAGATTTCTTCGAGACGCTTGCGGAACCGCTCCCGAACGTCTTCGCGGCGTTTCTGGTAAGGCTCGTCGCGGCGGGAAGCCGACCATTCCCGCATCTTATCCTGTTCCTTCGGCGTCGGCACGAAAAACCCGGGCTTCAGGCTAAGTCCCTGGCCATACAGGGCTTTGAAGGCCGCATTCTCTTCGTCGTCGATCTTGTCGATCTCACGCTGCTTCCGGTTCGCCTCTTCATAAAGCCGGGCGACGTAAATCGGCTGATCCAGCGGCAGGCGGAATTTCGAATTCTGCCGCGCCCGTTGAATTTCCTGCCAGTTGCGGCCGTCGATTCGCCGCATCTTGCCCAGGTCGTCGGCCGCCGTGCGCAGATCTTCGTCCGTTCGTTCCCGTAGATTGCCCATATCGGCCAGATATCGGTCCGGGTCAGGGATCGATCGATATCTCTGGCTCAAGGTCGCGTCGGAGAGCATCGCCTCGACGAAGCCCTGCGGCTTCGGCCGAGACGTCACTTGCGCCATCGAGCCCGAAAAGCCCGCCAGAATCAGAAATGAGACGCAGATGGACCGTTTCGGAAAGCACATCGCGAAATGTCCGTTCATAAGCAGACTTATCGATCGGGATCACCGATTCCATTGTCGCGAAGTTCGGACCGAAATCCAGCCGGTGCCGGACAATTCGGTCACGTCCGGACCGAGTGGCTTGCTTTTTCGTCGAGGATCGAGTAAATTTCCCTTGTCGCGGGCGATTAGCTCAGTTGGCTAGAGCACCAGCTCGACACGCTGGGGGTCAAAGGTTCGAGTCCTTTATCGCCCATTCTCACGACGATCGAAACGAACCCTGACTCATCGGTCAGGGTTTTTTCGTGCCTGAAGCTGCCCCGGCCGTTCCGCATTCTCGTACCGAAATCCACGCGGCACAAAAAGATGAGCTTTTTCGCGATCGCCACTCGCCGGTTCGATCTCATGCTCGAGTTCTACGCCAGAAGGCTTCGTCTGCCCATCCTCGACCGCTTCGATCGCCCCGGTGCACGTGGAGCATTCTTCGACCTGGGCGGCTCGGCACGCCTCGAATTGATCGACGCCGATGCTCAGAAACGCCCCCTGAACATCTCCGACATCGCCGACGACCGCCTTTCCGTCGTCATCGAAACCACGGCCATCGATCGACTGGCAGCCGAACTGAATTTGCCCGCGCCAGAGCCCGTTAGTTGGGGAGCGCGTGTCATCCGCCTGCGCGACCCGGACGGCATAGGCGTCTGGTTCATCGCGTGGGATAAGCTCACGGAACCCGAAAACGCAAGCCCGAATTGACTTCGATCAGGTCCGACATCTGCGGAACCTGGCCAGGCAGCCGAAGCAGGAGCGTCCAGACGGCGGAAGTCGAAGCGCCATGCCCCGCGTGGGAAGCCGCCTGGCCCTGCACGCGGGGCGAAAGGTCCACATGCTCGCATCAACCCTCAGGAGACACGAACCGAGTTACGAAGTTTGCAGGAACACGTGTATGAACCGACACATAGAGCAACTGCTCCATGCCGCCAGATACCGAGAAATTCGAAAAACTGTAGGTATTTCTGTTCGGGACGGTGATGACGGACCTCATTCTTCCGGTCGACGACTCGGTATCCCCTTCGGATGTCGAGGTTTTGAAAACCCAGGTGGCGGGGCCGATCCTCCTGCCCGGCATCTCGATCGTGACCGGTATTCCGGAGGCTTGCACACGCAGCATCAGCCCCCTGCGCCCTGCCGTGATGCTCCAGTCCGCCGTGAATTCACCGACACTGTCCGTCGAAACGATCGAATTGCCGACAAGCCGATTCGTATCGACCGACTGCGATACGGCTGGCACCGAGGGATACATGTCCGCAAAAACCTTCGTCACCCAGGTCTGGTTCGCCCAGGTGCCTTCAAGAACTCGTAACGGCATGACAACGGGCGTCTTATGTCCGTTCGAAGACGCCTTGACCATAGCGCCCAACTGAGCGGGAGGACGAATCCTCTGCGTCACCCCGGCGACGCTCATCAGATTTCGCTCTTCGAGATTCCCCACGGAAGGGCGAAACGTCCGCCGGAACGAATCGTATGCGCTGCCTTTCATCGCTGGCTCCTTTTTTCTCGAGCTGCAAGAACTCGTTGCACTTTTGCCTAAGTCGCTATCTACGACAGGTTCGAAAGCATGGGCAAAAGAACAGAGAAGTGGCTCAACATCAACAAAATAAATCGATCTTTCGGATTTTTCGCGTCGTCACGACATTGCTGACGATTTTTCGCAACCTGCTATTCTGCTTGAGTATCGAAGTCGATGCGCCGGAACGCGACCGATCGCCGCCACACCCGCCAGATGTCTTTCGAAGCTATCCCGCACTGGCCCCTTCGCCTCATCGATTCGTTCGCTGCCTCTGGATGACCGGAATGAGCCGGGATCGACGGCGATGAAGTTCGCTCTCGAACTCCTGCCCCTTGCCCGAATACGAACAGGGTGTCAGAATGAACTGTCGAATGTCCATTCCCCGCCAGTTTCCGCATCGCTTTCCTGCCGGTCCATCGCATGAACACAACTGCGGTTCGTATTTTCCTGGCAATCTTTCCAGCACTTTTGGCTCAGGGGATATCCGTATCTTCAGCCGCCGATGGCCCGGGTGAAGACGCGATCCGGAACTTCCGCTCGAATGTCCTCCCGATCCTCAAGGCCAAGTGCCTGAAATGTCACGGCCTGGGCGAAAAACACAAGGGCGGCCTGAAGCTGACGACCCGCGCGGCGATCCTCGAAGGCGGCGACAGCGGTCCGGCCATCGACACCGAAGATCTTGCGGGGTCAGTACTTCTGCAGGCCGTACATTACGACGGACTGGAAATGCCGCCCTCCGGCAAACTGCCGGACAAAGAGATCCGAATTCTCGAAGCCTGGGTCAAGGCCGGAGCGCCCTGGCCCGATGGGCTTGACCTGGCCAATGTCACCGTCGGGAAGATCACCGAAGAAGACCGGGCCTACTGGGCCTATGTGCCCAGGGCGCAAGTCGTTCCGCCGCATGTCAAAAAACCGGAATGGGTGACGAACCCGGTCGATGCATTCATCCTTGCCGGCCTCGAAGAAAAAGGGCTGACACCCGCGATTCAGGCCGACAAACGGACGCTCATCCGGCGCCTCGCCTTTGACCTGACCGGTCTGCCCCCCACGCCCGAGGAAGTCGATACGTTCGTAAGTTCCGCAGATCCTTCAGCCTACGAAAAGCTCATCGACAAGTATCTGGCCAGCCCGCAATACGGCGAAAGATGGGCCCGCCACTGGCTGGACGTCGTCCGTTACGCCGAAACCAACGGATACGAACGGGATGGGCCGAAGCCTTACGCATGGCGTTATCGCGATTACGTCATCCGCAGCTTCAACGACGACAAACCCTTCGACCGGTTCGTCCGTGAGCAGATCGCGGGCGACGAACTCGCCGAGAACGCCTGGAACGCCGACGCCGTCATTGCCGCAGGTTATTACCGGCTGGGGCTTTGGGACGACGAACCCGCCGACCCGCTGCAGGCCCGTTTCGACGAGTTGGACGACGTCGTCGCAACCACCGCCCAGACCTTTCTGGGCATGACCATGAACTGCGCCCGCTGCCACGACCACAAGATCGACCCTGTGCCGCAGCGCGACTATTACCGTTTCCTTGCCTTCTTCGCCGACGTTCCGAGGCTTTCGAACGACCGTAACGTGCGTTCCTCGAACAGTTTGGCCGATATCTCCTCCCCTGAGGAAAAAGCCCGGTACGAAGCCGAATACGCGGCCCGTCAGGCGAAAATCGCCGAACTGAAGGCGAAAATGGAGAAGATTGAGGACGAGGCGATCCGCAAAATGCCGGCTGAAGAACAGCGGGCGTCGGAAGGCCTCGACCGGCCGCAAGTCGTGGCGAAGATCAAGGGCTTTCTGCCGCCCGAAACCTGGGCGGGTTACGAAAAGCTGCGCGACGAACGGACGAAGCTGGAAAAGCAGCCCGACCCGCGCCGAGACCTCGCTCTCTCGGTCAACAACGTCTTCGTGCGGCCCGAACCGACGCGCATTCTGGCGCGAGGCAACCCGCATTCGCCGACGGATGAAGTGCGGCCGGGCTTCCCAGGCGTTCTGGACACCTCTGAGCCAGTCATCCCTGAACCCTCCAAGGGCGCGAAGAAAGCCGGCCGTCGTTCGGTCCTGGCGGACTGGATCTCCCGGCCCGACAATCCGCTTACGGCCCGCGTGTTCGTGAACCGCATTTGGCAGCACCACTTCGGTCGAGGTATCGTCAGCACCCCCAACGACTTCGGCCAATACGGCGAACGCCCGACCCACCCTGAACTGCTCGACTGGCTGGCCAACGACTTCGTCGCCGGCGGCTGGAAAATGAAGCGGCTGCACAAGCTGATCTGCCTGACTTCGACCTATCGCATGTCAGGCTCGGCCAATGCGAAAGCCATGGAGATCGACCCGGCGAACCAGCTACTCTGGCGGTTCCCGATGCGTCGGCTCTCGGCTGAAGAAGTCCGTGACAGCATGCTCGACGTCGCGGGGCTGCTCGACCGCCGCCTTTACGGCGACAGCATCTATCCGAAAATCCCGGCGGAAGTCCTTGCCGGGCAATCAGTTCCAGGACAAGGCTGGCCGACCTCGAAGCCCGAGGACTCGAACCGGCGTTCGATCTATGTGCACGTCAAACGGTCGCTCCGGCTGCCGATTCTGAACATGTACGACCAGGCCGATACCGACACGAGCTGCCCGGCACGCTATGTGACGACCGTGCCGACTCAGGCCCTGGGCCACTTCAACGGCCAGTTCACTCAGGAGGTCGCCCAGGCCTTCGCCCGCCGGCTGGCGAAAGAGGCACCTGCCGACGATTCCGCCCGCGTGCGCCGGGGTATCCGCCTGAGCACGGGCCGCGAGCCTTCGAAAGACGAAATCGAGGAAGACGTCGCGTTCGTCCGCAAGCTCATCGAAAAGGACGGGCTGACGCCGGAAAAGGCGTGGACACAATACGCCGTGCTGCTTCTGAACACGAACGAATTCATGCATATCGACTGATGCCGGAAGGAGTTGGGACCGTGAGCACCCCCACGCGAGACAGTTCGGCCCAGTTTTGCCGCCGCACGCGCCGCGAATGGCTGTGGGAAACCGGCGGCGGATTCGGCTCGGTGGCCCTGACGGGCCTCCTCTCGTCATCCGGCTTCTTCGACCGAAACGCCCATGCGGCGGACCTTTCGGGCGGGTCGACCGCCGCGAATCCTCTGGCGCCCAAACCGCCCCATCATGCGCCGAAGGCGAAAGCCGTCATCTTCCTGTTCATGTACGGCGGGCCGAGTCATGTCGACACGTTCGACTACAAGCCCGACCTCTACCCACTGGACGGCAAAACGATCAAGGTCAAGACGTTCGGTCGAGGCGGCCATAAGGACCTCGGGCGCGTCGTCGGCCCCAAATGGCAATTCAAGCCCTACGGTCAGTCGGGCAAGATGATCTCGGACCTGTTTCCGAATCTGGCGACATGCGCCGACGATATGGCGTTCGTGCATTCCATGTATGCCGAAAGCCCGATCCACGGCTCGGCCATGCTTATGATGAACTCGGGCAAGCTCCTCTCAGGTGCCCCTGCGTTGGGTTCCTGGGTCAATTATGGCCTGGGGTCGGTGAACGAGAATCTGCCCGGATTCGTTGTGATGCTCGACAACAAGGGCGGCCCGATCTCAGGCCCGAAGAACTGGTCCAGCGGTTACATGCCGGCCTCTTTTCAGGGCACGGTCATCAAGGCCGATTCGAACCCGATTCTCGACCTGAAGCCCGCGGCCGAAATCACGGACCCCGTCCAGCGCGCCGTACTGGACCACCTGCGTCACAAAAATTCGCTTCACCTGGCCGAGCGAGCGGGCGATTCCGAGTTGGCCGCACGCATCGCCAGTTACGAGCTGGCCTACAAGATGCAGAGCACCGCTCCCGAGGCCGTCGACTTCGGCCAGGAATCGGCCGAGACTCTCTCGCTTTACGGCATCGACAACGAACGGACTTCCGACTTCGGCCGCAAGTGCCTTCTGGCCAGAAGGTTAGTAGAGCGAGGCGTACGCTTCGTGCAGATCTACTCGGGTGGAGCACACAACGACGACAACTGGGACGCCCACACCGATATCGTGAAGAACCACTCGAAGCACGCCGGCGATACGGACAAACCGATCGCGGGCCTGCTGAAGGATTTGAAGCGGCGCGGCCTGCTCGATTCGACGATCGTCGTCTGGGGCGGCGAATTCGGCCGCCAGCCGACCGCCGAATACGCCCAGGGCTCGGGCCGCGATCACAACAGCTACGGTTTCACCATGTGGCTGGCCGGCGGCGGGATCAAGGGCGGCGTTTCGGTGGGCACGACCGACGAACTCGGCTCGGCCGCGGTCGATGACCGCTTTCACGTCAAGAATCTCCATGCGACAGTCCTCGACCGGCTCGGGCTCGACCCGAATCGATTGTCCTATTTCTACGGCGGCCTGGATCAGAAACTCGTTGGCGTCGAGCACGTCGATCCGATCCGCAAGATCATGGCATAAAAGCACTTGGCTCGGCATCACCAACAACGGCCGCAACCTCGGTTCTATGAGCATCGGAGCGATCCGATCCTGCCCCCGCGCGAATTCACGATTCGCATGATCTCGCATGCAGGCATGGCGCTTGTCGTGGTAAGCGTGTCGCTGGCGATCGGGGTGGCGGGCTATCATTACCTGGGCGGGCTGGGTTGGGTCGATTCGCTGCTGAACGCATCGATGATCCTGGGCGGAATGGGGCCCGTCGACCTGCTTCAGTCACGCGAGGCAAAGCTGTTCGCGGCGTTTTACGCCCTTTTTTCGGGCATTGTGTTTCTGGGCGTCGCCGGGATCATGCTGGCCCCCGTGGCACATCGGGTGCTGCATTATCTGCATCTGGAAGATACGGACCGGTATCGGCAGGAAAGTCACTGGGACGATCTCAGCTCGAAAAACTGACCTACGAACACGAGTCGAATGCCCGACTCGTGTTTTTTTTCACGAAACCGATTTTTCCGTCGGGTCGGGCTCTGGACAGTGCCGTCGGCAGCCGATACGATACGAAACTCAAGACGACCGAAGCCGCTGATTCGCGGATTCCGGGACTTCGGAATACGATTTCGCGGAATTCCGTCCGCCCGGAATGGCCGAGCTTGGCCGAAGCTCTGGAAGTTTCGCCAGGCGTTCAGCTTGCGATTCGCGTGCCGCCAGGGCCAAGCGCCCGGCACCGGATTTGCTCAAGTTTCGGTCATCGCGGCACATCGAGGTTTCGAAGGTCAGGCGATCCGAGTCCGGGTCCGAACTGGAACCATTTCTCCATGGCTGATCGACCAAGCGTAAAAGACATACTGGCTCAAGCACGGGCAGCTCAGGCGGCATCGTCACCCGCTGGCGAACCGGCACCCGCACAGGCGGCTGCACCGAAGCCCGCGGCCCCCGCCCAGCCGGCCGCTCCGATTCCGACCGGTCGGCCGCTGACCCTGAAAGAAAAGCTGGCCGCGGCCAAGGCGACGACTGCCGCGGCACCTGCGGCACCTGCCGCTTCAGCGTCTGCACCGCCTGCCGCACCGGCCGCCGCGAAGGCCGCGCCTGCGGTGAAGGTTCCGACGCCCGCCGATCTGGGTCGACCGCTCACGCTCAAGGAAAAACTCGCCGCTGCCAAGGCCACCGCGGGTGCCGCACCGGCCGCATCCGCACCTGCCGCTGGCGCCGCACCGGCTGCCGCGAAGCCTGCGGCGGCGGCTCGAGAACTGCCGCCCCTGGCCGAAATGAAGGATCCGAAAGATCTGGCCGAGGCCTTGCGTCAGACTGCGGCCAAGCCGGCCGCGAAGCCTGCGGCCGCCAAAGCGGCCGCCCCGGCGGCGAAGAAAGAGGCTCTCTCTCTGCCGCCCCGGCCGAACAAGAACGCGGCCATGGCGGCTTTGCAGGGAACGCGTCGCCGGTTCATGATCGGCACGATTCCCACGGTCGCCTGGGTGATTCTGGCCTGGACGACTTTCACCGCGGCTCTCGTCGCGTTCTCCGCGATGCTCGGCCGGTTTTTCTTCCCGAACGTTCTGGCCGAACCGCCCAGCACGATCAAGGTCGGGCCCGTAAGCCAGTTCGAACCGGGCGAAGTGAACGAACGCTGGAAAGCCGAATGGGGTTTCTGGATCGTCCGCTCCGTGTACAACGGTCAGGACATGCTCTACGCCCTCTCGACGGTCTGCACCCACCTGGGGTGTCCGCCGAACTGGCTGGCTGGCGAGCAGAAATTCAAATGCCCTTGTCACGGATCGGGCTTCTACGTTTCCGGCGTGAACTTCGAAGGCCCCGCGCCCCGGCCGCTCGAACGCTTCAAGCTCTCCGTGGGCGACGACGGCCAGATCGTCGTGGACAAAGCCCAGAAGTATCAGGAAGAGCTGGGCCAGTGGACCGATCCGGACAGCTTCATCCCCGTCTGATTCACGCTCCGGCACGCCGGGCCCCCGTCGTTCGGGGGCCGAATTCGCCCCGGCCTGGCCGCCTGTCTTTCACGAATCCGAATCCGCCGCCGTAAAGGACTCTCCGAAACACAGCCATGTCCATCGCCGACAAGATCACGGACAACCAGATCTGGAAAAGCGTCTTCCGCCACCCGATGCCGACCGACCGGCGGAACCGGGTGGTGGTCATGCTGACCAACTTCTTTCTGCACCTGCACCCTGTCAGCGTGCGTCGCCAGGGCATCGCCCTGAGCTACACCTGGTGCATGGGCGGCACGACTTTCTTCCTGTTCCTGGTGGAAGTCGTGACGGGCGTTCTGCTGATGTTCTACTACCGGCCCACGCTCGAACACGCCTACAACGATATTCTCAACCTGCGGGACGTGACCACGCTCGGCATTCTGCGTGAACTGCACCGCTGGGGTGCCCACGCGATGGTGATCGCGGTCTGGCTGCACATGTACCGGGTGTTCCTGACAGGCAGTTACAAGCCGCCGCGGGAATTCAACTGGGTCGTGGGCACGCTGCTGCTGGTGCTGACGCTGCTGCTTTCGTTCACGGGCTATCTTCTGCCGTGGGATCAGCTTGCGATCTGGGCGATCACCGTCGGTTCGAACATGGCCCGGGCGACTCCCGGCGTGGGTGTCGAAGGGCCGGGTGCCAGTCTTCTGGTTCTCAATGGCGTGCCGCTGGTGACGAGCTTTTCGGACGCCAAGTTCGCGTTGCTTTCCGGCCGGTCGGTCGGCGAAATGACGCTCAACCGGTTCTACGTGCTGCACTGCGTGGCGATTCCGCTGGCCGTGAGCCTGCTGATCATGATTCACTTCTGGCGCGTCCGCAAGGACGGCGGCATCAGCGGCCCGATGTGAGGCCGCCCGGCAGTCTTCGGACCTGACCGGGGCTTGTCTCCGGTCCGGTCCCGGTCGTGACACAAGGATTCCGCCGTTGAAGTCTCAAGCGTATCGATTGGGTTCGTTGCGATGAATCACCACCCCGACCTGACTCCCGGCGTGATGGCCGGACTCTCCTGGTTCTACCTGCTCGCCGCGATCATCAACGCGGCCGCGGCCGGCTATATCAGTTATGCCGAACTGGTTTCGGAAGGAGCGAGCCGCGAAGGGCTCGCCCCGAAGACACGGGCCATGCCTGGCTGGCTGAAGAACGCCACCTGGGCCTTCTATCTGTTCGGCGGGCTGGCGATGCTCGTGAACATGAAGCTGGCCTTCTGGCTGCTGACGGCCGGTAGCGTCGTTTTGTCGATCTTCTCAGCCGCTGATGCCGCATTCTTCGCTGAGCATGCCGCCGAGCACGGCGACAAAAAGCCGAGCCTGGACGATCATCAGCCCGCCGTGGGGCTGGGCGGTCCGATCAATCGGGCCATCGTCTCTTCGGTCTGGGCCATGTGTTCCATGGTCTTCGGCATCATGGGCGCGACGTATGCCCTGAGCGCGGAATACGCGATGCCGCAGGTCTTTCGCGACGCGATCGATTCGGTCTCGGGTCCGACGAGCTTCTTCACGCTTTCGACTCTGGCCTTCATCGCCCTGATCGTCTATCGCCGGTTCCTTTCCAGTGGTGTCGTGGCATGGGCGGGGCTGAATCTGTCGCTGTTGTTCTTCGGTCTTTCGATGACCGATTACGACTTCCGCGACATCGTGACGAAGCCGGACAACGTCCCCATCATCGGCCTGATCTATCTGGTCGCATACTTCACCTGGCTCGGTTTGCGGCGTGCGGTGATCAACGATGCCCGCATGGCTCGCGGCCTGCCGAATCTCGAAGAGCTGGGTGCCGAAAAGACACTGACCTGGCCGGACCTCGTCTACACCGAACTGATCGCCCTGGTGATCGGCACGGTCGGCCTGATTCTCTGGGCCATCGCCCTGCAGGCGCCGCTTGAGCAGCCGGCCAGTTCGACGCAGGCTCCTAACCCTTCGAAGGCGCCGTGGTACTTCCTGGGTCTTCAGGAAATGCTCGTGTACTTCGACCCGTGGATGGCGGGCGTGGTTCTGCCCACGTTCATCATCATCGGGTTCATGGCGATGCCGTACATCGACACGAACAAGGCCGGCAATGGCTATTACACGATCCGCCAGCGTCTGTTCGCCTACACGACGTTCCAGTACGGCTTCCTGGTTCTGTGGGTCGTGCTGATCCTTCTGGGTACGTTTCTGCGTGGCCCGAACTGGAACTTCTTCGGTCCTTACGAATACTGGGACCTGCACAAGCTCGAGCCGCTCAACAACGTCAATCTCTCGGACATTTTCTGGATCCAGTGGTTGCGTCAGAGCCGTCCCTCGGCGATTCTGCTGCGTGAAGCTCCGGGGATCCTGCTGACGGTCGGCTATTTCACCCTTCTTCCGGCCCTGATGTATCTTGCGTTCTTCCGCAAGTACGTCGCGGAGGCCGGTATCATCCGCTATTCCGTACTGGCCATGCTGCTCCTGTTCATGGCCAGCCTGCCGATCAAGATGGTCCTTCGCTGGACCATCAACCTGAAGTACATCGTGGCGATTCCGGAGTACTTCTTCAACATCTGACGGTGCGGGCAGGCCGGTTTCGGGCTCAGGCTCCGAAGCCGGACCCCCGCGAACGTGAATCATCGGAAGTCGAAGTTCCGGACGGGTCCGGGACATCCGCCCAGAAGCCGGAGTAGAGGTCTCTTGAGACAGGCACCGTCGGGAAGTGCGATCAAGGCAATCTGACGGTACCCGCCCAACGGACGAGGATTCTTAACGACAATGCCCGCGACAGAAGAAACGTTCCGTAAGACATCGACCCTGCACGTGGTCTTCGCCGTGTCGAGCATCGCCTTCCTGGGCTCGACGGTCTGGATGATCGCGGCCGATCACTTCCGTCCCTGGAAGGCGATCCAGCGCGAATTTCAGGCGATCGAGACCACGAAACTCGAAGAAACCGAGAAGAAGAAGCAGGAAGAGCTTCTGGAGAAACACTCCAAAGAGCTGGACGCGATCAACGCCAAGATCGCCCAGGCTGACGCCACGGCCAACACCAACGGCCCGGCGATCCGGACCAAGCAGGGCGAAATCAACGCTCTCACTGGCGAATTCACCGACCTGGACACCAAGCGCAAGTTCCAGAAGGCCGAACTCGACAGTCTTCGGTCGCTGTACGACGGCATGATCGGCAGGGGCGAGGAAGTCGCCGCCCGACGCTACATTACGTCGACGATCGTGCCGGCCGAAAAGAAACTCAATGAGTTCACGGTCGCGTATCAGGCCAAACAGGCGGAACTCGACAAAGCCCAGTCCGACCTGAAGGCTCTCAAGGGCAACGTCGAAGACCTGGTCAAGGAACGGGACCGGCTGGAGCTGGAAGTCAACCGCGTGAAGCGGACTCTGGCGGAAAAGAACAAGGTCTATGGCGAAGGCTCGTTGCTGAACAAGGTCGCGGCCATGATCCGCGGCTTGCCGGGTCTCGATCTGGCCGCTCCGCCGCAACGGATCCAGCAGATCAGTCTGCCGGAACTGACGATCAACTACAACTTCAAGGAAGTGCCCCGCTACGACCGATGCACCACGTGCCACCAGGCGATGGACAAGCTCGGTTACGCCCCTTCCGATCCCGGCAACGAGAACCTCAAACCCGAATACCATTCCCACCCGTTCCTGACTCACGGCGCATCGACGGTCGATCCCAAGGGCAAAGTCGTTCCCGCCGGCCTTTATCTGGACGCCAACGGCCCGCACCCGATCAACAAGTTCGGCTGTACGATCTGCCACGGCGGCCAGGGCTCGGGCACGGACTTCACGTTCAGCTCGCACGAACCTTCTGACCTGCACGAAAAACACGAGTGGGAAAAGAAGCACAACTGGCGTGAAATGCACCACTGGGATTTCCCGATGTTGCCGACCCGGTTCGTGCAGAGCTCCTGCCTCAAGTGCCACACCCAGGTGACCGATGTCCCGCAGGCGGACAAGCTTCAGGCCGGTTATCAGCGGATCACCAAGTTCGGCTGCACGGGCTGCCATACGATCGGTGGCGACGGTGCCTCCGGCGGACCTGACCTGACCGACAACCGGCCGGTCGGCCCGAGCCTGGCCCACATCGGCTCGAAGACACCCGCCGAGTGGACGGCCAAGTGGATTCAGAAGCCCCACACCTTCCGGCCCGACACCCGGATGCCGGCGTTCTACGGCCTGACCAACAATACGGCCAAGTCGGACATCCCCAAAACTCAGGCCGAAGTGCACGCCATCACGGCTTATCTGTACGCCAAGAGTTCGAAGCCGGAAGGCTTCGTGGAAGTGACGAAGGCCGGCGATCCGGAACAGGGCAAGAACCTGTTCATGCAGAAGGGCTGCATGGCCTGCCATTCCCACAAGGAATTCCCGGCCTCGGCCTTCCCTGAGACAGTCAAGGAATATGTCGCCGCCGATTACGGCCCGAATCTTTCGGAAGTCACAGCCAAGTTCCCGGACAAGAAAACCGGCGAAGCCTGGCTCGCCAACTGGATTCACGCCCCGGAAAAATATCACCCCAAGACGCTGATGCCGAACCTCCAGATTTCTCTGGACGATTCGACGCACATCGCTTCCTGGTTGTTGTCGGTCGAAGCCACCGTTCCGAAGGAATTCGACGAGCTGCCGCCGGTGAGCGATCCGGAAGTGACGAAAGCGCTGGACGAACTGGTTTCGCTGTTCAAGAAGAAGAGCGGCACGCCGCTTGTCGATCTGGGCGCGGCGGTCGGCAAAATGTCGACCGACGAAAAGCTGCTTTATCTCGGCGAAAAGACGATCAGCCGCATGGGATGCTTCGGTTGTCACACCATCAGCGGGTTCGAAAACGCCAAGCCGATCGGCACGCCGCTCAACGGCTGGGGTTCGAAGAGTCCGGCCAAGCTCGATTTCGCCCTCATCAACGAGTATCTGTCGGATCAGCCCGAGCACGACGGCAAGCGTGACGGCACCGACGAATACTACGGCGAAAAGCTTTCCGAGCACACCCGCATGGGCTTCCTGTATCAGAAGCTGCATCGTCCCCGCAGCTACGACTACAAGAAGACCAACGAAAACCTGAAGGACTGGGACGATCGTCTGCGTATGCCCCAGTTCACCTGGGCCAACGACGACAAGGCCATCGAAGAAGTCATGACCTTCGTGCTCGGCCTGGTCGAAGACAAGATCGATTCCAAGTACCTGCCGAATTACACGCCGCAGAAAATCGCTCTGGCGGAAGGCCGCAAGCTGCTCGACCGATACAACTGCAAGGGTTGCCACGTCGTCGAGATGCCGAAGTTCACCATCGCCGCCGGTACCAAGCTGATCGACGCGATGCCTGATCTGGAAACCAATGTGCAGGTGAGCTACGGAGCCCGGGCCAGCGATTACACGCATCTGGTGACCGACCCGGCCCTGGCGTTCGATCCTGAAAAGGAGCCGCAGGTCAACACCGAAGCCGTGGCCGATGCGGACGTGACGATCGAAGGCATGCTGCTTTTCGACAGTGCCGTGCCGATGGAAGAGCCCCAGACGATCCAGCTCTGGCAGCCGGTGACGATCGGGGGCCACAAGTTCCAGACCGGCGACAACGTCACGCTCAACCTCGCCAAAGTCCAGAAGACCAAGGCAGACGGCGGCGATTTCTCCTGGATTTTCACGGCCTGGAATCACGCCACGAACGGCGTCGAATATCTGAGCCAGTGGAATCGCATGCCGCCGCCGCTGTTGCGTGAAGGTCTCAAGGTGCAGACGCCGTGGCTCACGGCCTTCCTGAAGGATCCTTATCCGATTCGGCCGGCGGCCAATCTCCGCATGCCCCGGTTCCATTACGATCCGAAGCTGGCCGAACCTGCCGGTCTGGCCAATTACTTCGCTGCCAAGGACAACGCCGAATTCCCCTATCAGGAAATTCCCCAGCGTGATCAGGCCTATCTGGCATCGAAGGAAAAAGAGCACGCCAATTACCTGGCAGGCGGCTGGAGCATGATGACCAAGGGTGCGTGCATTCAGTGTCACACTGTCGGCCGCAACATTCCGGCCGGGGGCGCGAACAACGTGAACGGCCCGAACCTGCGTCAGGTCAATGCCCGCTTCCGCCCTGAATATCTGGAGCAGTGGATCGCCAAACCGACTCGGATCCTGCCGTTCACGGCGATGCCGCAGAACATTCCGCCTGCCGGTCCGGACGGTCCAGGCTCTCCGGCCAGCCTTGCCGGCAAGACCAGTGGCCAGATCACGGCCCTGCGAGATGCCCTTCTGAACTATTCGACGGCCATCGAGCAATCGATGATCGTCGAGAGCGGTCCGGCGACGGCCCCTGCTCCGGCCGCGCCACCCGCTGGTGGCGAGAAACCGGCAGCGGGTGGCGAGGAGTGATCCTCACAGGCCTCCGCTCGATTCGTCCAGGTGCCTGGGGCCGTTTCCACCGGAACGGCCCCGGCGACTTCCCAAGTCCTCAATCGCCTTCGCGGCTGTGATGATCCCCGCAACCGTCCATTGAGAGTTCCTATTCCGATGAAGCCCACTCTTCGTATCGCCCCCCTGTTTCTCGGTTCGCTGTTGCTCAGCGGTTGCGGCGGTGTCTCGTCGCTGGACAACGCTGTCGTCGTCCCCGACCCCAGCGTGAACATCTCCGCCAATCCCGCCGCGGCCGCTCTGGGCACATCGACGGCAGCCGCTCCGGCCGAAGCCTCTGCCGCCCCTGCCGCTGGCGGTGCCGCACCCGCTGCCGCACCAGCCGCTGCCGCTCCGACGGCCTATGACGGCTTCGGCACGCTCAAGGGCAAAGTCGTTCTGGAAGGTGCCAAGCCGACGCTCAAGTTCCTCGTGAACAAGGGTGACGCCGGCGTGAAGGACTCCGCCGTGTGCGCGACCGTCGACGTCCCCAACGAAGCCCTCCTGACCGGAGCTGACGGCAAGGGCGTGAAGTACGCTCTCGTCTACATTCCCAAGCCCACCTCCGTCAATCCTGCAGCCATCGAAGCCGCCAAGACGGCCAAGGTCGTCTTCGACCAGAAGAATTGCGTCTTCGTGCCCCACGTCATCGGCTTCATGAAGGGCCAGACGATCGAGATCGTCTCCAGCGACCCGGTCGGCCACAACGTGAACGCCAAAATGCGGGCCAACGGTGCTTCGAACAACCTTCTCGGCCCCGGCCAGAAGACGACCTTCACGCCCAAGGCTGGCGAAGGCCGTCCCTCTGAAGTCACCTGCGACATCCACCCCTGGATGAAGGCCTTCTGGCTGATTCTGGACAACCCGTACTTCGCCGTGACCGACGAAAACGGCAACTTCGAAATCAAGAACGCCCCCGCCGGCACGCAAAAGGTCGTCGTGTGGCAGGAAGCCGTTCAGTTCGTGACGCCACCCGCCGGCTCGGACGTGACGATACCGAAGGACGGCGTCACCGAGAATCTCGAATTCAAGGTCGATTCCGCCAAAGTCAAAACGAACTGATCCGACTCCATTCGGACCTTTCGCCTCCTTGTCTTCACAGCGACAGCGCCCATATCCGGGTGCCGTCGCTTTTTCTTTTGCGGTGATTCGAACGGAAATGCCGCTCCGGAAAAGTGCGAAGCAATTCCGAAGGCCCGGGCTCCACGACGCGGATGTCATTCGAACGCTTCACTCAAGGAATCTTCGAAATGAAATCGCGCATACGGTTCAGGACGACCGCCCGGGAATGCTTCGAAACCTTCAGGAAGCTCACGATCCACAGGCTTTTCCGAGCCCACGTCGAAGCCGGGCGATCGTTCGCAAGCCACCGGATCGCCACATGCGATTTTTGGGCTCCCTAAAACCGGACAGATCCGCCGATTTTTCGTTCCGGCCCTTGTTTCCGGCTTTAAGATTGCCTTACAATGAGCCTACCTGAAGCGAATTGTGGCAGGCGGATTCGCTATCGAGTGTTCGTACCTTTTCGCCCCCAGCGGGCGAACGCCGCCGCCATTTCCTATCGGACAAACGGAAGACACCATGACCATTTCGATGCGTACCCGCCTGGCCCTGAGCATGCTGGGACTGTCGTTGCTCACCGCGTCCGCCACGGCACAGACAGGCAGCATCAAGGGCAAAATCGTACTCGGCGGTGCGGCCCCGACACTGGCTCCCGTCGTGAAGAAGGGCGATTCCGCCGTCAAGGACGCCGCGATTTGCGCCGTCGCGGAAATCCCCAACGAAGGCCTGGTCTCGAAGGACGGCTCCGTCGCCAATGTCGTCGTCTATCTGAACAGCCCGTCGGCCAAGAACGCCGACATGGAAAAGGCCATCATCGCCAAGGCCGCTCAGGTCGAAATCGACCAGAAGAATTGCAAATTCGTCCCGCACGTCTCGGCGATCCATGCCAAGCAGCAGCTCGTGTTCAAGTCGAGCGACTCGGTCAATCACAACGTTCGCTATTCCGCCTTCTCCAACCCTCCCTTCAACCAGATCCTGGCCCCCAACGCCAAGACGATGCCGCTGAAGCTCGTTCCTGAGCGTCGCCCGCTACCGCTGGCCTGCGACATTCACCCGTGGATGAAGGGCTACCTGATGGTCTTCAACCATCCGTTCTTCGTCGTTACCGGTGACGACGGCTCGTTCGAAATCAAGGGCATCCCGGCTGGCAAGCACAAGGTCGTCGCCTGGCAGGAATCCGCCGGTTACGTGACCACCGGAGCCGCCGCAGGCCAGGAAATCGAAGTGAAGGCCGACGGCGTCACGGACCTCGGCGAAATCAAGGTCGACGTCGCCAAGCTTAAGATCCAGAAGTGATCTTGCTCTGACTCGCGAATACGTATTCGACACGGGCCTCGTTCCTCATCGGTTCGAGGCTCATGTCATTTTCGCCGACCCCTCCGCACCACCAGAATTTCGAAATCCTCTCATGCGACCACTCGGGCGTGTTCTCCAGACGATCGGACTACTGATTTTGCCCTTCGCCATCGTTTCCGAGCTGATGGGCCGCGTGGGGCTTGGCCAGAGCATGCTGATTGCCCTGGCGGGTATGATTCTGTTTCAAATGGGTATCGCCATGCAGAAAACATCGGAAGGATAACGAAGACCTTCGACGCGAATTGCAGCCGATCTCGCTTACGAGAAATTCGATCGGTCATTTCGGAAATGAAGGATCAACTTCCAGAAGAACAGACCCGTCGATACCGCGACCCCGGCGATGCCGATCAGCCACAACGAACTATGCCTTAAGTAATGCAAATGAAATACGATCATGAAGGAGAAAATCGCGGCCGCTGTTTCGACCTTCACGAACTCTCCGGACCGGAGCGGCTGGGGGCGTATTCAGTCGCCGGGATCACCGCCGAGTTTACAGAGCAAGTGAGCCACACGGTTTTCGGCTTTAGCGTCAAGTTCGCCGTTTCGATATCGTGTGAACCAGTCGACACCCAGGTCTAACGACAAAGCCCCAATTTCCTCGGCCAATCGGCTTCGATTTTCAGCAATTTCTTTCAATTCCCTCGCGGCGGCCTCGTCGCCCTGCCATTGGCGTATCGCCAGGTCAATTTCAGATTCAGTGGTCGACGAATGATCCTCGATCTCCTTGCATCTGGCGAGAAACTGAAGCACCGCAGCGCTCTGGGCGTGCGTCAAATTCACTCGCAAGGTTTCGATGGTGTCTGGATTGCAGAGGCGGAAGATTGCGGAATCGATGCTGCGCGATTCCGACGTTTCGAAGCGCCGGAGCGTGAACCGCATGAAGGCCGGCAAATGAAACCGCAGGCCAGCTTCATCCATAAAACAGAGAACGTCCGGGTATCGCTCGATCAGTTCGTCCGGAATGCGCCGCCAGTCTTCCTTTTCGTCCGATGCACGGGCTTCGGCACGTTCGGATTCGGAGCCATAATCGTCGATCACGTCCGCCTCGCGTAGGGAAATCCCATCGCCGAGGCGAACGCCGACGAACGATTCCTCGATCGCAAGAATTGCATTCTCGATCGAGGAATCGTTCATGTCGTCGCTTTCTTCGCATGATAACGCAACCGCCTTGCCGTCAGCCTTTCCGGAAGTCCAGGCCCGGCTCGCCCTGCCCTGATCCGACCCAGAGGAACTGGAATTCCGCGTCGGACATTTTCTCGACTCGGCCGACCATCACCTGGCCGTTATGATTCGAAACGAGCGTCAGAACGCCGTCGGCATAGGTGTAAGTGCCCTTGAAAACGGCCGGCTTGCCGCCAGGCGGGGTGAAGGACCAGGTGAATTTCGAATCGGGTTCGAAATTCAGGGCGATCGACCGACCGTCGTCAGGGGCGGCCGTCCAGGCACCCGCCAGCATCTCGGCCGGCGCCGGGTTTTTCGCCGCTTCCGGCTGCTGTGCCGGGGGCTGGGCAGCCACATCGGCACCATCGGCCGGCCTGGCGGGATCAGCCGCGGAGGCATCAGCACCCTTGATCGCTTTCAGCAGGCCTGCCGAAAGCGTATCTTTGGGCTGCAGGGCGACGATCTTTTCGTATTGGGTCGCCGCCTGATCCTTGAAACCCATGCTCGAATAAAGATATCCGAGGAGGAAGCGGATCGCCGGGTCGTCCGGCTTCGCGTCCCGCTGGGCCTCAAGGGCCCTCAACTGGGAAGTGAAAACGTTGACGTCCGGATAGAGGCTGGAAAGGGAAGTCCAGTCCATCCCCGGCTGGATCGACAGAACCGGATAGAGCGTCGCCGCGGCGTCCGCATAGCGCCCGAGAGCGAACAGCGTTACTGCCCGGAATTCGTGAAGCACGGCGTCGTTCGGCAATTTCGTCAGAGACTGCTCCACGCCTGAAAGCGCGTCGGGATACTGACCGTTCATGAAAGCCTGACGAGCGGTATCGAATGTGTTCAGAGCGGCGTCGGACAAAGTCTGATCAGGGCTAGGGGCCTCGGTATCGATCGGCTGGGCGTAATTGTAATTCACTTCCGAATAGGTCGGTTGGGCGGCGCCGTCCACATAAACCGGCTGCTGAACCACGACCGTATTGGTGGGCACGTAGTAGGGGTTCGAATAGGGCATGTATCCCCAGTTGTTCAGGCTCGATCCCAGGGCCCAGCCACTCAGGCCGCCCAGAAGAAGCCCGGTGCCCATGCCCCAGCCGAAGCCTCCCATACCCCAGCCGCCGTAGAAATTGTTGATCACTGGCCTGTGCCAGCCCCAGCTGCCGTTATACCAGCCGGCGTGGTTGCCCCAATAACCTGGCCGATATCCGTAGCCGGGGTGATAGCCCCAGCCGCCCGGTCGACCGCCCCAGCCATTGATATTACCCCTGCCGATATTGCCGTTGTTGATATTGATACGGTCGTTATTGAAATTCCCGCGATTGCCGATGTTGTTGATGTTGCGGTTGCCGATGTTATTGATATTTCGGTCGCCGATGCCGCCGACATTCGTGCGGTTGCCGATGTTGCCGCTGCCGATATTGGTGCGGTCGCCGATGTTGCCGTTGACGTTTCGCCCGGCCCCGCCAGATTCCCATGGCGGCTTCTGCCCGAAGTTCGGGTGGGAACCGGCCCCGCCCCAGTTCTCGAGCCCGCCCGTACGGCCACCGAGTTCTCCCCGGCCACCAGCGAATTGCCCGCCGCCGCCGAGCTGGCCGCCACCACCAGCCGGACGATATCCGGTCGAAGGGCGAAACGAATTTCCGCCACCGTAGCTGGGGCGGGACACGGCCCCGCCACCGTAGCTTGGACGAGAGAAACCACCGCCGCCACCGTAACTCGGACGCGAAAAGCCGCCACCGCCACCGAAGCTCGGACGGGACATCGACATGCCGCCACCGCCTCGAAAACCGCCACCGCCACCGCCACGGAACCCACCGCCACCTCGATAGGCGAAGGCCGCTGGCGGCAACGTCACGCCCCAGAAGGTGGCCAGGAGTGTCAGGGTTTTCGCGTGCCGGCTACCGATCCAGTTGCGGAACGTCATGGCAGTGGTCCAGACTCGTTTGTTTCGACATGTCGCACTTTGGGCGACACCAGCCTCATGGAAACTTGCGGTTATTTTGCGGTCGAAGGTTCGCTGCCAGGAGGTTTACGCACCAGTTGGCGTACCGGTGCGTCGGGCTGTCCGACACCGTCGATGCTGCGGTCATAGCCCGTGATACGGATGCGGTCTTTTGCGGTTTTCTGCACCTTGAGCGTCGAAGCGATCGATCGGCCGTCGGCCAGAACGCCATCGACGCGAAGGGTCCAGGAATCACCTTCGGGGGATGTCGTCCAAGTGCTGGTGGCGTGCCCGCCATCCTCCTCGAACAGCCAGGATTTGATCGTTCTGGCCCGGGGATCCCAGCCGACTCGCTGCTCCGCCACGCGAATCGGCTTGCCGTCGGGCGATTCGGAGTGGTAATTCAGGATCAGAAACCGGTGGTTGGGCGTCCATCGGCCGACGTGCTCGATCGTGGCCGTTTCCGATTCTTCGATCCACTCGCCCGCGAGGAAATCCAGGGCAGCGAGTTTTTCCGCGTGCAGTTCGGCAGGGGAATCCTCGGCAGGCGAGGTTTCGAATATGTCGAAAAGACGCCAGCGTCCGTCACGTCTGACGTGGACGACCTCATAGGCGACGACGTTCTCTTTCGGATCGGCGTCGGTTTTCGTGGCCAGAAAGCCGGTTTCGATGGCGACCGAATCGCCAGCAAGCCGTACGGAACGAATGTCGCTTGTCATCACGAGCCCGGGATTGCCTTCGAACCCTTCGCGGAAAAGCTCAAGAATCGCCGGCCGGCCTTCAAGAATCTCGCCGTCGACGGTGACGAGTCGCGCGTCTTCGGCGAAGAAATCCTCTAAAGCCTTCAGATCGTGCTTGTTGAATGCGGCCAGGTATCGTTCGACCGTTTCGACGACCGGCTTCTGGGCATCGTTCCAGGCAGGTTTGGACTCGGACACCTGAGCCATCGATGAACCCGGAAGTATCGCCAGAAAGCCGGCGAACGCCATCGCAAGAATTCGCCAACCGTGCATCGCAAGAG
The DNA here is from genome assembly GCA_964608915.1 of uncultured Isosphaeraceae bacterium. Lineage (GTDB taxonomy): Bacteria > Planctomycetota > Planctomycetia > Isosphaerales > Isosphaeraceae > QWQI01. Next base: position 266,565 of record CAZSQA010000001.1, on the reverse strand, counting down.
ACCTTTCAGGGTGAAATCGCTGAGTCGAAAGATGTCGGCGAAATTCGGTCGCCAGCCTGAGTGTCGAGACCACACCCCGATGCCGCTGAGCTTCGATTCGTACGATTCGCGCTAGACAGTGGCTGAATCACTTTTGGTGGCATCGACACCGGGGGTGACCGGAAACTCGTGCCCGAAACTCCACGATTTCGTGGAGTTCGGGCCGGACGCTCGTCAACGGGTGAAGACCAGCCCCGGGTCGGATTCCGGAGCGTCCACCACCTGGAACCGGAACGAATTGTCGGCCAGGAGCGTGAGCCTCCCGACAAGCCGCTGACCGTTCTGCTCCGAAAGCAGGGCAAGCACGCCGTCTTCGTATTCGAATTTGCCCGAAAACCCGCGAGGTGCCTGACTGCCCGACTTCACGCTCCATTCGAATTTGCCGTCGGCCGTCAATTTCAGGCTGATGGAATCCTTGTCCGAAGGCTTCGCCGTGAACGTACCGGCCAGCATCGTCACAGGCGGGAACTTGGACGGATCGACCTTGGGAGCTTCAGCAGGTACGGCCTCAGGCTGCTGCTGCGCTTCCGGGGGCGGGAGCGGGTTGCCCGAATCGTCGGTCGACGTCAAAAGCGTCAGCAGACCGGAAGCGACCTGATCGTTCGGCTGCAACTTGACCAGACGGGAGAGTTCCGTCTTGGCCTGATCCCGATATCCCATCGAGAGATAGAGATAGGACAAGAGGAACCGCGCGGACGGATTGTCGCGATTCTGGTCACGATAGGTTTCGAGCTTGCGGAGCTGATCCGTGAACACGTTCACGTCGCGATACAGGCTCGAAAGGCTGGCCCAGTCCATACCGGGCTGGACGGCGAGCACAGGGTAGATCGTCGCGGCGGCTTCGCCGTAGCGTCCCAGTGCGAAGAGCGTCAAGCCCCGGAATTCGTGCATGACGGCATCGTTCGGCAGTGCTTCCAGAGACTTGTTCACACCGTTCAGAGCGGCCGTGAAGTCGCCTGCGATATAGCTCTCCCTTGCCTGTTCGAAGGTGGAAAGCGCCGGCTGAGCGACTTCCTGGGACGGCTGAGGAGCCTCCGTATTCAACGGCTGGCTGTAATCGTACTGCACTGGCTGTTGGGCTGGCACTTGAACGGCCACGGGCTGATCGACGACGACCGCAGTCGGCTGCTGCACCACGATCGTGTTGGTCGGTACGTAGTAGGGGTTACTGAAGCTCGAATAACCCCAGTTGTAGAGCGAAGAGCCCATCCCCCAACCGAGAAGACTCGACGTCAAATAGCCGGCCCCGAAGCCGCCCAGACCCCAGGCCCACCAATTGTTGTTGTTCCAGCCGCCGCCCCAGCCACCGCCGCCACCCCAATAGCCAGAATTGTTATTGTAGATGTTGTTGACGACGTTGTTGGACCAACCCCAGCCACCGTTGTGCCAGTTGTTGTGGTTGTTCCAGTACGGCGGGCGATATCCTCCGAAATTCTGATCGTACCCCCAGCCGCCAGGACGGTTCGTCCACCAGCCGTTGCCGGGCCGGTTCAAGTTGTTGTTGTTGATGTTGATGTTGTTATTGTTGTTGTTCCACGCATTGCCTCCGTTCCACCAGCCAGGTCCATCGTAGCCAGGGCGGTTCCAGCCGGGACGATTCCAGTCCGGCCGGTTGCCTGGACGATTGCCGGGACGGTTGCCCCAACCACCTGGTGGGCGATCGATCCCGGAGCCGAGACCCCAGTCGCCACCGCCACCAGGACGATTCCAGCCGCCCGGACGGTTGCCGCCGCCGATCTGGCCGGGAAGAGTCGTCGCACCACCGCCGCC
>CAZSQA010000001.1:0-264656 GCA_964608915.1 uncultured Isosphaeraceae bacterium | reverse complement strand
CGCGCCATGTTCCCCATGCCGCCTGGCCGGGCGCCGCCCGAAGGCATGCTCGGTCGCGCCATGTTCCCCATGCCGCCTGGCCGGGCGCCGCCCGAAGGCATGCTCGGTCGACTCATGGAAGGACCGGAGGGGCGAGCTGAAGCTCCGCGGAAACCCCCACCAGAAAATCCGCCACCGCCTGGACGGCCACCCCCGCCACCACCACCGCGGCCGCCACGTTGAAAAGCCCATGCGGGCGGGCTCGCCAGGCCGAAAATGAGTACGGAGACGACGAATGTGCGCAATCGTCGCGAACGGATCGGAGTGAATGCCATCTGAGGGGGACGCTCCCGGGTGCAGGGTTCGCTGCGGTTCGAGTCGATCGGTCCAGCTTGGACAAGTGAATTTGATCAAGGAGACGAATTCGTCGCTTCAGCCCTCGATTCGGTACTGACCGAACCCGACGATGGCTGATCACGTGCGATACGATGTGCGTTTTTGACTTCTCTCAGACCCGGAGGAATTCGGAACGGCGAACCGTTGCCTCGAGGATTCTGAGCGGTGCGAGCCGTAACGGAATCCCCTTGCCGGCGATTCAGCAACCGCCGGACAGCGGCGCTCGAAGCATCGCTTTCGAGACCTTTCATTTTCAAAGGCTTCGAAAACGTGTCGTCGTAGTTCCTCGCGGTTTTGGCGGATGCATTTTCCTGACGGGCTCGTTCGAAGGTGCCGATCGCGCTCGGCTGACTGGTACGCCCCTGATTGAGCGAGTTCGTCACGCTCGGAGAAAAATGGCCCATACCTCCGCCACCGCCCATGCCACCGCCAATATTGCCGAAATTCGGCTGGCCGAATTGGGCCTGGGTCGTCAGTGGCGAAAAGGCAAGGCACGACCCGGACAAAAAGACGGCGAGCAGGAATCGGGCGGACATGCACATGATCAGGCTCCTCGACCAGTTGTCTACTGTGACATTATCGGCGGAAGGGGCCGGTTCGAATCCCAATACCGGCGCCATTCCATCGAATTCGCTCGTCACTGCGTCGGCTTGGCGGCTTCGGGCTTTGCCGGGGCTTCTTTCGTATCGCTCGGAGCCGGGGCCTTGCGAGTCATGACGACTTCCTCTCGATTGGGCGAAATGACGCCGTCAATCGCTTTGTCGAAGGTCGTCCAGAAGATTTTTTCGCCGGTTTCGTCAAGTTCGAACAACTGGCTCGCAGAGACCGTTTTGCCGTCAGGCATCACGGCCTCGTTCTTGAGCAGCCAGCGGTCGGCGTCGCCGACCCGGGCCCAGGTGCTCACGCCGTGACCGCCGGCGGAGTCGAATGTCCATGACTTGATCTGTTTGATTCGCGGATCGTAACCGATGCGGACGCTCGCCAAGGTCTTCGTTTCGCCGTCCTGTTGCGACCGAAACTTCACTTCGATGGCGTTCCCGTCGTCGATGAACTCCGCATGCCCCGTGATGACCCCTGATGCTCCTTCGAACACCCAGTCGCCGACGACCCACTCGAGGGTCGCCAGATATTCCGAATGCATGCCGGCATCCGTAACCGGCGCCTGAGCGTAGTCACGTAATTGGCTGAGCTTCCACTGGCCTTCTTTGCGGGCATACACGGCCTGATATGTGGTCTGAACCGGATCCCCGGCAGTCGGCGTGAAGACGCTGACACCGTCCTCGACCGCGACATCGGGCGTCACCAGGTGAATCGATTCCACGACCGTGCGAAGCGTCGCCCCCGGCGTTTTCTCGAATCCATCGGAATAAAGTGCGCGAGCTTCTTCCAGGCCCGCATAAACTCCGCCGTTTTCGTCCACGATCCGAATGTCGGCCGAGAACAGTTGCAGCAACGCTTCGATGTCGCCCTTGCCGAAAGCCTCGTCGAACTTGCGGGAAGCGTCGACGATCTGAAGCTGCTCAGGAGACCATTGCGGAGCGGCCTCGGGTGCGGCGACCGCGGGTTGCGCCTGCACGGCCGCAGGTTGTGCGGCCGGAGCGGCCTCCTGGGCCGAAAGGGAGAGAGGACCGATCAAAGGCAGCAGCACACCGAAAGTGATTCCGGCGATCGTTCGGACGGTCTCGGGAACTGGCATGTGGACGGAACTCGCTTCGGGGCTTCTCGGGTCTGTAAAGTCAAGGCGTCCATATCTCCCAACACGCTCCATCGCATGTCAATTTTCACGTACCCAGGAGTTCGTATCAAGAGCCTTGGCGAAAAATCGGCGAATTCTGTCCCTATACTTCCGATTCGTCCGACCCACGGGGCACTCCGGGGCAAGGCTACCCGTTGACGAACTTCAGACGACTCCTCATTTCGTCGGACCGACATCCCGAATTCGAGTGACCGAAACGCGTTGCCGACGAGTCCGAACCACGCGTGAATGATTGAAGATGCCGCAGCTTCGCTTTTCCGGATTCCGTCATGGCCGGGATCGGGATGTTGGACCAGCCCTCTTCGTTCTGTTACGCTCGATCGGACTTTTCCAGATCATGCCGCTTTTCCGTCCGAACGACGCACTCGCTCTCTGGGCCCGCATTCGAAATCCGTTCCGGGAAGATACGCCGAAATGACGAATCCGAATCCGATCGCATTCACCTCGAAATTCCTCGCGAGATTCGCCCTGCTGTGTCTCTGCATGATTTCGGCGAACGCCGCCGCCCAGACGGTACTGATCCGCGGCGGCACGGTCTATGACGGCTCGACTTCGCCGGGCATGCCGCTCGACCTCATCGTAAAAGAAGGGCGGATCGTCAAAGTCGGGAAGAGCCTCGAACCACCGGTGCCCGACACGGTCATCGTCGATGCCGCCGGACTTGTCGTCGCCCCTGGCTTCATCGACCTGCACAATCATTCGGACACATCGATCGTCGCCCCCGCCACGCGCGATAACCGCAACTTTCTCCATCAGGGCGTCACAACGATCGTCACGGGCAACTGCGGCGGCGGCGCGACGGATGTCGCAAAGCTCTACGCAGCCATCGATTCCGAAGGTGCCGGCACGAACGTCGTCCACCTGATTCCGCACGGGTCCATCCGGGCCATCGTCATGAACAACGACGAACGCCCACCCACGGCCGAAGAATTGGCAAGAATGAACGGCCTGATCGACCGCGAAATGCAAGCCGGGGCCTGGGGCATGTCCACCGGCCTGATCTACGTGCCCGGCAAATTCGCCGATACCGACGAACTCATCGCCCTTTCGAAAACCGTCGCAAACCACGGCGGCATCTATGCTTCACACATCCGCAACGAAGGTTCGGCGGTCGTCAAATCGGTCGAGGAAGCCATCCGCATCGGCCGCGAGGCCCGCCTGCCGGTGCATGTCTCGCACCTGAAGGCCAGCGGCAAGGCCAACTGGGGCCTCATCGCCGCTGCCTGCGAGGCGATCGAAAAGGCCCGGGCCGAAGGGCTGGCCGTCACGGCCGATCAATATCCGTATGTCGCTTCCAGTACACGACTTTCGGCCATGGTCGCCCCTGACTGGGCACGCGTGATCTCAGCGAAGGAACTGGCCGAAAAACTCAAGGACACTGCGGCGAAAGAGAAGCTGGCCAGAGAAATCCGCGGCAACCTTTCCGGCCGCGACGGCGGCCATTCGATCGTCATCTCCCGCTTCACACCCAGGCCGGCATGGGTCGGCAAACCGCTCGACGAAATCGCCAAAGCCGAAAGCAAGCAGGCCGAAGAGATCGTCATCGAAATCCTCCTGGCCGGCGACGCCGGTGCGATCTCCTTCGGCATGAGCGAAGACGACGTCCGCTACGGCATGAAAAAGCCTTACGTGGCCACAGCTTCCGACGGAGGCGCGCACAAGCCGGGCGGTGCCGACAAGCCCCACCCGCGCGCTTACGGCACTTTCCCGCGCAAGATTCGCTATGCCCTCGACGACAAAACGATCACGCTCGAACAGGCCATCCATGCCGCCACCGGCCTGCCGGCCGCGATCCTGGGAATGACCGACCGGGGTCGGATCGCCCCCGGGCTCGTCGCCGATCTCGTCGTTTTCGACCCGAAGTCGTTTCGCGATAAATCCACATTCGCTGATTCCACGCAATATGCCGACGGTGTGAAACATCTACTCGTCAACGGCAAGTTCGCCATTCGCGACGGCCAATTCACCGGCACACTGGCGGGCAAGGGCCTGAAACATCCGCAAAGCCGCCCTGCGACCGCCCTGATCCGGGCCGGCAGGATCTGGACCGGCGACGCGGCGAATCCGGTCGTCGAAGCGATTGCAATTCGCGACGGCCGCATTCTGGCCGCAGGCAATGCGGCGGATCTGGCAAAGCTTGCATCGGCCGAGACGAAGCGGATCACCTATCCGGCAGGCAGCATGATCGTCCCCGGGCTGATCGATTCGCACGCCCACCTTTCGATGCTCGGCTCGAATCTGGACGAACTCGACTTGCGTGATTGCAAATCGCAGGAGGAAGTCGCCGCCAAAGTGAAAAAACGGGCCGGGGAAAGGCCCGGCGACGGCTGGATCCTGGGCCGAAACTGGGATCAATCGCTCTGGCCGGGGCAGGTCTTCCCCACGCGGCAATCGCTCGACAAGGCCCTGCCCGATCGCCCCGTGTGGCTGGTTAGGGTGGACGGTCACGCCGGTTGGGCCAACGGCGAAGCCCTGAAACGGGCCAAAATTACAGCCGCTTCGAAATCGCAGGTGCCCTCCGACGGCCAGATGATGACCGACACCGCCGGCGAACCGACGGGCCTGTTCGTCGACGGGGCCATGGGCATGGTCTGGCGTGCGGTGCCGCCCACCGACGACGCCACGCTCGAACGCCGGATGCTCTTCGCACAGGCCGAGTGCCTGTCCGTCGGCCTGACGGGCATTCACGACGCCGGCCTGGATGCCCAGGAACGGCGCGTGCTCGAAAAGCTCGACCGGGCCGGGCAATTGAAACTTCGCATTTACGGCATGGCCTCGGCCCCGGCCGACCCGGCAGCCTTTTTCCGCAAGAATCGTCCCGGCGTGCCGGTGGCGGGCTCAGGGCGATACGAAGTTCGGGCCATGAAGTTTTTCATCGATGGTGCCATGGGTTCGCGCGGGGCCCTGCTCTTCGACGATTATGCCGACGACCCAGGGCATAAAGGATTGCAACTGATCGACCTGAAGACTTTCGAAAACGCCCTGTCGGCCGCCCTGCCCACTGGCTGGCAGGTCTGCACGCACGCCATCGGCGACAAAGGCAACGCCCTGGTGCTGGACGCTTTCGAAAAGGCCTTCCGCTCCGTCGACAAATCGACCTGGGCCGTGGCCGACCCGCGCTGGCGGATCGAGCACGCCCAGGTCGTCCGCCGGCAGGACGTCAAGCGTTTCGCCGCCTCGGGCATCATCGCCAGCATGCAGCCTTCGCATGCCTCCAGCGACCAGCGCTGGGCCGACGCCCGCCTGGGCGACGCCCGGGCCCGGGGCGCCTATGCCTGGGGCTGGTTTTTCGAAGATGGCGTGCGACTGGCCTTCGGCAGCGATTTCCCGGTCGAAATCGCCGACCCTCTCTGGGGCCTTTTCGGCGCGGTCACACGCCAGGCCGCCGACGGATCGCCCCCGGGCGGCTGGCGGCCCGAACACAAAATGACGATGGATAAAGCCCTGACCGGGTTCACTTCCGGCTCGGCCTACGCCCAGTTCGCCGAAGGTCGGCTCGGCAAAATCGCCCCCGGCTACGTCGCCGACCTGACCGTCTTCGACCACGACCTTTTCGAAACCCGAGGCACCGAAATCCTGAAAGCCAAAACCCTCGCGACCTGGGTGGAAGGCGAGATTGCATTTCAGAAATGAATGCATTCCACGCGAGATTCCGAAACTTCTCAAACGAGCCGGAAGCGTCAGCGACGGAATCGAGCTATGGCCACTGCTTCATCTGACAGGATTTCAAGGCCAGTAGATACGTCAGAACTTGTCCGAAAGAGACATGAATGATGCTCCACACCCTGCTCATTTCCATTTCCCTTGGCACAGCCGGCTTTCAGGCAAATGGCTCCGAACCGGCTTCCAGCAACGTGCCCAAAGCTGCGTATCCGAGAATCCTGAACGACGGCAGCGTGACTTTTCGCCTGAAAGCCCCCGAGGCGAAGCAGGTGACGCTTCAGCCCGGCGGCGGCGACAACGGGCTCGGCAAAAAGGCAATTCCGATGGAGCAGGGGCCGGACGGCAGCTGGTCCGCGACGGTTACGAAGCCTGTACCCGGGTTTCATTATTACTGGTTCGTCGTCGATGGCGCCATCGTGAACGACCCGGGCAGCGAGAGCTTTTTCGGCTGGGGCCGGGCCTGCAGCGGCGTCGAGATCCCTGAGCCGGGTGTCGATTTTCATGCAATTCACGACGTGCCGCATGGCGAGGTTCGCTCAGTCTGGTTCCGTTCGAAAGTCACGGGTCAGCCGCGGCGAGCGATGATCTACACCCCGCCTGGTTACGACCGGAGCGCCGAAAAATATCCCGTGTTGTATCTTCAACATGGAGCCGGTGAAGACGAGCGGGGCTGGACGGCTCAGGGCCGGGCGAATTTCATTCTGGACAACCTGATCGCCGCCGGAAAAGCCCGGCCGATGATCGTCGTGATGTCCAACGGCTACGCCACCCGGGAGGGCCAGGCCGAGAAGCCGTTCGATTTCGCCGGATTCGAAGCCGTGCTGATCGAAGAACTGGTCCCGTGGATCGATGGCCATTATCGAACCGTCGCCGATCGTGACCACCGGGCTCTGGCCGGGCTTTCTATGGGCGGGATGCAGGCGATCAAAATCGGCCTGGCGCATCTGGACACATTCGCTTCGATCGGCGCTTTCAGCGCCCCTGTGCCCGGCAAGTTCGAAACCAAATCCGCCAACGGTGGCGTCTTCGCCGACCCGGCGAAATTCAACGGCCGTGTCCACCTGTTCTGGATCGGCGCAGGCACCGAAGAGGGGTTCATCGACGGGATGAAGACAATGAACGAAGCCCTCGAAAAGGCTGGAATCAAGCACGTCTATTTCGAATCGCCAGGCACTTCGCACGAATGGCTGACCTGGCGCAGGTCGCTGCACGATTTCGCGCCGAGGTTGTTTCGGGAGTGACGTCGACCGGCTTCGATCGCAGGCATTCCAGACTCTTTCACCTCGTTCCATTTTCTTGCCAGCGTGCGGAGACGATCGGTAATGTCGGTCGAATCGCTGATCGATCAAATACGCCGAACGAAAACTTGCAAAGTGCTTCCTGCTAATGGAGTTCCGGAAGTCGGCATGCCGATCCCGGCTGATGTCGAACTGTTTTACCGTCTTTGCGGAGGTGCAATTCTCTTCGAGGGCGCGGACTATTCGATCGAGATCGTTCCACCTTGCGACTTTCTTCGCGCGAACCCTATCATCGTCGGCGAGGATTGCGGCTATGACAGGAGTTATGACTGGTTCACGATCGCCAGGGCAGAAAGCGATTACCTTACGATCGATCTGAATCCTGCCCGCTTCGGACGATGTTACGACAGTTTTCGGGATTGTCATGGCTTAGCCGGACACTGCCAGGTCGTTGCACCTGGTTTCGAAAGTCTTCTGAAACAGCTGATCGATTCGAAAGGCGGTTATTGGTACTGGCTGCAACCGAGTTTCCGGAATCTTGGAGACGCCTACGACTCATGATGCGATCGATCCCCAACTAGAACTGAGACTTCTAACACAATGTGGCATATACTGCATGATCACGGCAAGTGATTGCTTTCCGTGCAAAGTCAATTATGGTCGATCGATCGTGTCATTGGCCATTCACTTCTTCCGTGCGAGCGATCCAATGAATCGATTCGATGATTTGCTGGCGAAATTCGCGAAAACTCGAAATCCCAGGGGTTGCACCGAAAGCGAAATCGCATCACTCACACCTGACGATCTTGAGATATTGCCTGAGTCCTATCGTAAGTTTCTGCGAGTGGCGGGAAATGGGATCGATGATTTTCTGACAGGAAGTGATTTCCGAGTTCCAGACCTTGTGGACACACGTGAGGCAGCGAACGAATTGCTAAAAAATTCGGGACTTCCTCCGCTTCCGCGACATGCGTTCGTGTTCGTCATGCACCAGGGCTATCAGTTTTACTATTTCGACAATGGATCCGTACATTTCTTTCAGGAAGGCTGGGGAGCCGTGGAAAAACGCTTCGATTCTTTCGAACAATTCTTCTTTTCGGTCGTCTCGAGGATTGAGGACCAAAATTGCGGGTAGGATTCGAAAATTCGCCGTCGATCTCTGGCGATCCGAAGAAGAAAAGGGGTCTGGAGGGCTTCGACTCGCATCATTCAAGCAGCTATTTCATTGCACGCAAGTCAAAGGGGTCCTGCACGATAAAGAATACGACCTATCGCAAGTTCCCCAAGCTCGGCATCGTATGCGATTGCGGCGATCACATGATTCTGGCCCATTCGACCGGCAACGGACCGAGGCCCGACGTGGACGAATTCCGAAGTCTTGTCCGGAAAGCCGCAAAGCTTGCACGAATCGATGATATCGTTGCTGACGCCGGATACGATTCGGAGTCGAATCACGAATTCGCCCGCGAGGTCGTGGGAATCACAAGCCATATACCGGCGAAGATCGGCAGGCCCGGGATCACTTTGCCCCGTGGCCCATACCGAAGGCAGATGAGGGAGTCGTTCGACGATTCGAAATACTCCGAAAGAAGCCAGGTGGAAACGGTGATGAGCATGATGAAACGACGGCAGGGTGTGGCGACAGCGGGACGCAGCTATCAAGCCCGCTGCCGCGATCTTCGCCTTATGACCGTGACACACAACATCATGATTCTGTAGGATTCTGTAGAGGGGAATGGGGTTTTCTACAGAGCCCTCCTGACCCCTTTTCTCCTTCTGACCCATTTTCTTCCCCGGCAACGTAATCCCCTACATCGGGGACGTCCGGCACCGTGAGGCAATCAATCCGGTAGCTGCTCGGAGGTCCAGGTCAGCCACAAGCAAACCCGCTTGTCCGTAAGGTTGAAAGCACTGCAGCGTACCGTCCGGACGCGCGACAGCCGACGTCGTCCCGGAGCCCTCGCTCGCGCAATTCACCGAAGCGACGTAGCATGTATTCTCCGCCGCACGGCACAATATCGCTTTCTCATGGAAAGTATTGGCGGGATCAGCGAATGTGACGGGACGATAACTTCCGGGCTCGGCGACGTGCGCATGCGGGTGAAACACGACCTGCGCGCCTCGCCGTGCAGCCCACCGCACCGTTTCGGGGTACCTCCACCCTTCGTGGCAAATCACCACACCGAAGGTTAGCGGTCCAGCGGTGAAGACTCGACGTTCCATGCCGAATGCGGGATAGACAGCTTCTTCCGACGGATCGAGCTGCACTTTATCTTGCCAACCCGCGATCGTGCCGTCCGGATTGATCACACAGGCGGTGATCTGCAAGCCGCGGTCAGTCATACGCTCCGTGCCGAGTATAACCGTGATGCCGGCAAGCCTGGCGGCATTCGCCACTTCGGACCACGCTCGCTCCAGAAATGCGGGATCTGGCGGTGGTGCGGTCGTGCCAGGCCAGCGATATCCGGGAACGAAGCACTCAGGAAAACAGACCACGATCGCACCTTGTCGACCCGCCTCGGCAACCGCCGATATCGCCATCAGCACGGACTCACTCGGATTTGCGGGTACGCGGACGTTCGCGAGAGCGATGCGAACGGTACTCATGCCGGTAACCCACGTCGGTTTCGTGCTTTGGCAGTGTCGGTGCATCTCATCGATAACGCTCCCGTTGACTTTCGCAAAAGAGTAGCGGTCAGGACCGCGGGGCGACGGACTTCCGATCATTCCGGCCGAGCCACGGAGGCGGGACAGGTCCAATGTTTCGTCTTTAGGCGATTTCTTGCGGACGAACATCGTGATTGGTTCAGTCTGACCGGCAATTCCGGCCGACGCAAGGTGTTTGTGCCAGATCTCTTGCCCCAGGTCAGGGCAGAAACGGGGTCAATGAGCCCCAAAAGAAAGGGGCAGGAACCTCATTGGTAAACCGGGCATCATTTCCGGAGAAAAACAAGGGTGTCGGTCGGAAAGAGCTTGAGTCAACGACAAGAAATCGCGGCCGCCCGGGAGCGATTGCCCAATCTTCCAATTTGGCTCCTGACCCTTTCTCCTTCTTGCCCCCTTCTCCTTCAGTCCTCTTCTTCGAAAAAGGCGCCATTTCTTTCTTCAGGCGGATCGAACTAGAATTTGAGCGTTCGCGGTATTGAAGAAACGTGAACCAGCCGCGAGCTCGAACGCCCCTCGAGAATCGAAGAGTCAGACTATGCGACGTAATTTTGCCGGGATCGTCTCGATCTTCATGATTAGTTCGGTGTCGACTGAAGCTTGGGCTCAAGAGATCTTGAAGTCCGCCGATTCAACAAGGATCGAAGCGACCCAAGCTCAATATGGTTTGATTCCAGACGTCCCCTTGATCGAGCGTGTCGGACAAACGCCTGACAGCGTGCTCACCATCTTTCGCGAGGCGGGAATGTCCCCCAAGCTCTATTCGCCAAACGAAGATGATCTCAAGAAGATTCTCGCAGCGATCGATATTCTGCCACCCTTGCATCAGAAGGTGCTCAAGCAGAGATTGCGGAAAATCAGCTTATTGAATGACATGCCCAATACGGCGCTGACTTCGACGGTCAATTCCGACGATCCGATTTCCCTGTTCGATATTACGATCCGCGCCGCCATTCTGAGTCAGTCCGCTGCCGAGTGGATAGTCGAGAAAGAAAGCTCATGTTTCGATCGGAAGGAATCCGCGTTTTCCCTTCGAGCCGATGTCGGAAAGATCACGGCAATTCAGTACGTTTTGCTGCACGAAGCGACTCACATCGTCGATGCGTCGCTGGAAATCACACCTTCGCTGATCCAAAAGCCCGAAGGCGACCGGCAGAACACTGCAACTCCATTTACGGAAGGTGTTTGGGAAGACGCCAGAACACCGCTCAGTCGATTCCGAAACTCAGGCCTGATGTCGATTCGATTTCGACCAGGCGGCAAAGTCATGGACGCATCGAAAATGAAAGACCTGTACGAAGCACTCGCAACGACGCCGTTCGTTTCGCTTTATGGAAGTTCCGCACGAACGGAAGACCTCGCCGAGTACCTGACGGTCTACCATCTGACCCAAGAACTGCATCAGCCATTTCGGATCTTCGTCTACGATGGGGACCGAGAGGTGCTTCGTCACGAACCGATGACTTCCGAGATCACTCGAAGGCGATTCGCATTGATGAGAAAGTTCTATGACTCCAATGATCGCGAACGGAAAAAGGGCAAATAGAGACGAAATGGCAGGAGGTCGACAGGGGTTATCGGAATCACTTCGCTTGGCTGATCAGGCCAGGGATTGCCCTCCCCGTCCCCTTTGTCGATTGGGTCTCGGCTTTCTGACTTAGGTGATCAGGACCGGATATGCCGATTCTCTCTGCCGGCATTTCGGTCGCCGCCGCTGCACCCTTGCCTGGTGCCCTTGACTCGGGTAAAAGGGACACTCGAGATTCATCCCGCTTCGGTTTCGCCGGATGGCCTGAACCTTCTGGTCATCTTCCGCGCCCGCCACAATCACCGAAGTTCACTGCCTCAAGCCGGACAATTCATCCATGACCACCGATCGCGTCTCTCAGCCTTCGCGCATGACCCGGCGTCATTCGATCCGCCTTGCCGGCGGCATTTTCGCGGCCCCCGCGTTCATCCCCCGGCTCATTTCGGCGGCCCCTTCCGAAAAGGTCCGCCACGCCAGCTTCGGCGCGGGCGGCATGGCCAATGCTGACCTTTCGGCCATCGCCGAGCATAAGGACGTCAAGCTGGTCGCCGTGGCCGATGTCGACCTCAAGCGGGCCGAGGCTCTGAAGCAGCGTTTCCCGGAGATCAAAATTTATAAGGACTATCGTGTCCTGCTGGCGGAGCTGGGCGAAAAAGAGCTGGACAGCGTGAACGTGAGTACGCCGGACCACATGCACGCTCCGATCGCGGCCGCCGCGATGGCCCACGGGCTGGCCGTGTATGGTCAGAAACCATTGACGCACGACATTTTCGAGTCGCGCCGGCTGCGGGAGATCGCCGAGCAGAAGAAGCTCGTCACGCAGATGGGCATTCAGGTGCACTCGGCCGAAGCCTACAAGACGGCCGTCGCCTGGGTGCAGGACGGCGTAGTGGGCAAGATCAAGGAAGTGCACACGTGGTCAAGCAAGAAGTGGGGCGACCCGGCCCCGATTCCTGCCCGGACGGACGTGCCGCCCGAATCGCTCGACTGGGGCCTGTGGCTGGGCGTGTGCGAGGATCGCCCGTTCATCGGCGAGGGCTATTATCACCCCGGCAACTGGCGGAAGCGGCTCGACTTCGGCACCGGCACCTTCGGCGACATGGGCTGCCACATTTATGACCCGGTCTTCAAGGCCTTGGACCTGACGGCCCCTCTTTCGGTGACATCCAGCGGCAATGTGCCTAACGAAACCAACTGGGCCAACGACGCCCAGGTGCTGTATGTGTTCCCCGGCACGAAGTTTACCGACGGCAAAACCGTGAACGTGACGTGGTACGACGGCGACCGCCGGCCGCCGGAAGAGGTTCTGAAGGCGATCGCTCCGAACGCTCTGCCGGATCAAGGCTCGGTGTTCTTCGGCACGACGGGCATTCTGATTTTGCCGCATGTGAGCCTGCCGATCATCGTGGGCGAAGATCCCGAGAAGACGAAAGCCCGTCCCCGCGCCGCCGGCGCGAACCACTGGCACCAGTTCGTGGAAGCCGTGAAAGGCAACGGCTCGACGGCCACTCATTTCGGCTATTCCGGGCCGCTGACCGAAGCGATTTTGCTGGGCGGAGTCGCTTGCCGGTTCCCGGGCAAGAAGCTGGACTGGTATGCTGAAGCGATGCGATTCCCCGAAGTGCCCCAGGCCGACCGGTATGTCCGCAAGACCTATCGCCGCGGCTGGGAAATTCCGGGCCTGGGCTGATCGCCCGGGCCGTTTCGCCCTGCCTCTGACCGTGATCATCCGTAGTTCGTCCGACATCATCCAGAAAGGTTCGAAGCAACCATGAACCGCCGCAAGTTCGTCATCGACGCCTCCGTTCTCTCGGCCCTGGCCGTCGCCGCGCCGGCCCGGCTGCTGCCGGTCGCCGCCGCCGCTCAACTTCCCGAAGGCTTCAAGCCCCTGTTCAACGGCAAAGACCTGACCGGCTGGGTGCCCGTCGGCCACATGGACCCGCGCAAGCTGGCGGCCATGAGCGACGAAGAACGCAAAGCCTTCTACGCCAAGGGTCAGCCCGAATTCGAAAAGCACTGGCGGATCGAAAACGGCGAGCTGATCAACGATGGCGACGGCCCTTACGCCACCACGGCGAAGAGCTATCGCGACTTCGAACTGGCCATCGACTACAAGACCTACGCCAAGGTGGACCGCGGCATCTATCTGAAATGCAATCCGCAGGTTCAGATCTGGGACTTCACCGAAAAGGACGAACAAAGCCTGAAGCTGGGCAAGCAGTATGGGTCGGGCGGCCTGTGGAATAACGCCGCCGGCACGCCGGGCCGCGACCCGGCCGTGGTGGCCGACAACCCGCTGGGCGAATGGAACCGGTTCCTGATCCGCCAGATCGGCGGCCGCACGTGGGTGTGGCTCAACGGCAAGCTGGTCGTGGACAATGTGATCATGGAGAACTTCTTCGATCGCAAGGCCCCTCTGTTCGTGGACGGGCCGATCCAGCTCCAGACTCACTCGCCGAAGGGCGACATTCATTATCGCAATATCGGCATCCGCGAAATCGGCCCCGACGAAGCGATCACCCTGCTGCGGGGCGCGAAGGATCCTGAAGGCTTCAAGAGCCTGTTCTCAGGCACTTCGCTGGACGCCTGGACCGGTGCCCTGGAAAATTACGAAGTGCGTGACGGAGCCATCACGTGCAAGCCCGGCAAGGGCGGCGTGCTGCACACGAAGGACAAATACGGCAACTTCGTGGCCCGAGTCGAATTCAAGCTGCCCCCCGGCGGTAACAATGGCCTGGCGATTCGCTACCCCGGCAAGGGTGATCCGGCCTATGCCGGTGCGTGCGAATTGCAAGTTCTGGACGACGGCCACGAGAAATACGCCAAGCTCGACCCTCGCCAGGCACACGGCTCGGCCTATGGCATGGTGCCAGCCCATCGAGGCTACCTGCGGCCCGCCGGCGAATGGAATTATCAGGAAGTGACCGTGACCGGCCCGAAGATCAAGGTCGAACTCAACGGTTCGGTGATCCTGAACGCCGATCTTTCGACCGTGAAGGAATTCATGGCCAATTCGCCGCACCCTGGCAAGGATCTGGCCGAAGGCTTCTTCGGATTCGCGGGCCATGGCGACGCCGTCATGTTCCGCAACGTCGCGATCAAGCCTCTTTGATCCCGGCCGCCTGACCTTTCGGATTGCACGGGAAGGCGGCCACTGTGCCGCCTTCTCGCATTTCCCGCACCGCCTGAATTCCGCCGCGTCAAATGAAATCGAGGGCCCCGCATGCGATTCGCTTTCGCCGCTGTTCTCTGCATGATTCCGGTCGATCTCATTTTCGGACAGGCGCCGACGGTGCCGAATTATCCCGACCATGCGAAACTGATGGTCGTGCGGGACACGGCCGGCAACGAAACTCCTGTAAAGTCGCCCGCCGACTGGGCCGTGCGGCGTGAGCATATTCTTTCGAATTTCGAAAAGGTCGCCGGCAAATTGCCCGGTGGAGAGCGGCGTGTGCCGCTGGATACGAAAATCGACTCGACGACGGACGAAGGGGCCTATCTTCGTCATCACATCACCTATGCCGTGGAGCCCGGCGACCGGGCCACCGCCTGGCTGCTGATACCGAAAGACATGAAGCCCGGCGATAAACGGATCGGGATCGTGGCGATCCACCAGACGACCAAAATCGGCAAGGACGAACCGGCCAACGTCGGCGGCCTGGCGAATTTGCATTATGGAGCCGAACTCGCCCGGCGCGGGCATGTGGTCATCTGCCCGGACTATCACCGATTCGGCGAACGGATGGTCGATCCCTACAAAACCGGCTGGGAATCGGCCACGATGAAGGGGATCTGGGACCACATGCGGGCCGTCGACGTATTGCAATCGAGGCCGGAGGTGGACGGATCGAAAATCGCCGCGATCGGCCACTCTCTGGGCGGTCATAACAGCATTTTTCTGGCCGTGTTCGACCCGCGTGTCAAGGCCGTCGTCAGCTCATGCGGCTATAATGCCTTCCCGTATTACATGAAGGGCAATATCGCGGGCTGGTCGCACGAGGGCTACATGCCGAAATTGAAGTCGGAATTCGGCCTCGACCTGAAAAAGGTGCCCTTCGACTGGCCTGAGCTGGTCGCGGCACTCGCACCACGTGGTTTATATACCTGCGCCCCCATAGGCGACGACAATTTCGACGTAACCGGCGTGAAGGCCTGCGAAACCGCGGCGAGGCCCGTCTACGAAGTCTTCGGCGCGTCCGGGAATCTCATTTTCTCCCACCCGGACGCGAAACACGACTTTCCGCCGTTACAGAGAGAAGAAGCGTATCGGTTCATCGAAATGCAGTTGAAATGAGACGTATGCCTTCGTGACTCAGGCCGCATACCGAAGCACCGCGACATAATGGCACGCCGTTCCGGCCATAACGAACAGGTGCCAGATCAGGTGCCCGAAACGAAGCCGTGAGGAAGTCACGTAGAACAGAACCCCGACCGTATAAAACACGCCACCGGCCAGAATCCAGGCCACACCCTGCCATGGCACGTTCGAAATCAGCGGTTCGAGCGCGAACAGAATCAGCCAGCCCATCGCGAGATACAATAACGTATTCAGAAATGGATGCGGATTCTTGCCGTCAGACATCAGGTAGAAGCCCAGAAAAGCCAGCGCCCAGATGGCCGCCAATATGGTCCAGCCCGAGTTGTCCCGCATCACTCCAACCGTGAACGGTGTGTACGTTCCCGCGATCAGCAGATAGATCGCGGCGTGATCGAGAAGAAGAAAACGCGATTTCGCCTTGCCCGCTGGCAGTGCGTGATAGACCGACGACGAGAAGTACATCAATACGACGCTCGCCGAAAAAACGCAAACACCTGCGATGAAGAGAGAATCGCCGTCGCGCGCAGCTGCTTTGAGGAGCGATGGCACCGCCACGATCGCCGCGACGAACCCAAGCCCATGGCTCGCGGCGTTCGCGATCTCTTCTTCGATCGATTTCGGCCGTTTCGGGAACGTTTTCGCCAGTTTCATCCGTGTGCCTCATGCGGACGCGAAGGGAAATCCCCGTCAGTCCATACTCCAGCATATCGTTTCGATTCGTAAAGCGACATGTCCGTTTCGATTGCGAATATTCGGCGGTCGTCGTTCGGCACCGCCGGGCACTCTCTGTTATCCTCAGAATGAGAGTCGACGGCTCGAGGGATACGTGCCCTGCGAGATCATCGAAAAATCGTAAGCGAACGTGAAAAGGAGCGGCCATGCCCGAACCTTCGATGAACGCATCGCAACCCGACACGGCCTCAGCAGCGACATCGCGGACTGACAGGGCGATCCGCATCTGGATCGTCATTCATGGGCTGATCGTACTGGGGTGGAGCTTCGCTTCGGCAAGGGAAGGGGCAGGCCAACCCATCGGCGAACCCCTCATTTCAGTATTGAAGTACTTCTTGATATGCACGTATGTTGCAATCCCTTTGATGGCCGCTTTCAATCTGATTTTGATGGGGATCGCCTTCAAGCGGAGCGATCGAATGCTCGCGATGCTCTGGGTTCTGGATGCCTTATTGATCGCGGCACAAATCAAATTCCTGATGCCAATGATTCAGTAGATGCCTCGAATCCGCAGTCCATCTTTCGGTCCTCCGATTCCTCGAATCCGAAAACGTGCATATTTATCCCCTGCATGTCGCGAATCGCCGCAGCGAAACGGCTCCAAGTGCGATCGCCATCGAAATCCACGCCGCCGGTTCCGGCACGGCATAAGGGTTCAGGTTCGGATTCGTTCCGCCGCTGAGCTGGGCGTTCACCAGGATATCCAGCGCGCTGGCTCGCTTGCGGATTCCGGGCGACTCAAGAACGGTCATAAGAGCGTTCGGATAGACGCCATCGAAGAGATGGTCCGTAATCGCCAGTTCCACATAAAAACCGCCATACGGCAGAGGCGGCTTGATCGGCAGGAAGAAACTGTCCCGCTGATCCTTGTAGCCCTGATAATCGCTGTTCAGGCCGAGGCCGTGGCCCATTTCGTGCAGAACGATCGTGAGCAGGTCGACACGGCCGACGGCATCGCCGCTGGGGTCCGTGAACTCCCGGCCGATGTTCACGAGCCCCGTGCCGAAGTCCCGCTCATACTCGGCATAATCACCGTATTCGGTGTCGTTCCACGGCGTCGGATCGGCGAAAAATTCCACATTGCCCGAATTGTTCAGGCGGATCCGGCCCGATTCGATGCGGTTCGGATTGCCGCCCTGCGTCGTCTGGTCGAACTGGCCGTTGCCGGAACCGAGGTCGTCCCATTGCAGCGTCATGTTCACTTCCCAGAGCCCCGGCGCGCTCGCGAAAGCCCGCTCCCAGACGCTGGCCGCCTCGGCCGCGATCGTCATCAAATTGCCGCCGCCGGCCATGTTCGCAGGAGCCGTGCCCCCGCCGTCGATCAGGTTGATCACGAGCCCCGCGTTCGCCGTATGGGCCCAGCCAGCCACGACGGTCAATAGGCCAACGGACAAACGCCGGAACGCGGGTTTACTGACGGACGGAAATGACATCGGTCGACTCCTGACCTCGATTCGCACGAACGGGGAAGCGCTCAAGTTCGATTATGATCGCAACGGCATGCGTTATCGGCAAGCACTTGACGAGTTCATTCTACCCGAAAGTTCACGAAAAGTAACGTGGCTGGCGATACTCCGAAACGTGGCGACACTTCACCTTCGAATCACTTTTCGACGGGGCCGGAAAGATGATTCCGGTTGTTCCGCTGCACCGGCGGTTCGGGCGGGTCCCAGCCTCGCGGCGAATTGACGACGACGACCGGCTTGCCCGACACGTCGAACACACGAAGATTGTCAGCGATCACGCCATTCTTCGAATACCGCCAGCAGTGGATCGCCTGCCCTTCACTCTCGATCACGTTGCCGATGACTTCGTAGCCGTCAAGTTCGAAATTCGGCTCGATCGCAGTCATTCCCGTCTTCATGTCATTCCGGTTGCATTTGACGTTCCGAATCCGCCCCCGGTGCGATGGATGACCGAACAGATATCCGGCACCGCGAGGGTTTATCGTGCGTGTCCGCTCGACGACGACATTCTCGACATCGAACGATTCGCCCGGGCCGACTTTTCCGCCCGGCAGCATTTCTCCCGAATGCTCGCCGTACGCCATCACGGACCTCATCGTGTCGGTCATCGTGATGCCCTCGACACGCACGTTCCGCACCCGGCCATGAATGAGCACGCATGCATTGATATTCTTGACGAGCCCGCTCGGCTGAGCGTTCGCGGAAGCGGTCATGTCGATCGAACCGGCGCCGATGATGCGGACATTTTCCACATAATCCTTTTGCGTTCCATGACCGATTCGAATGCCGTAGGCTTCCGGGCCGTCGTACGACACGAACCAGAGGCTGCGGACGCTGTGCCCTGTACGGTTTCGAAATCGCACCTTGACCCCCCTGCTCAGTTCCTGCCAGACACCCGTGATCGGCACGTTCCTATGCGGAGTTTCGAAGATGCGGCCATCGCCCCAGGCGAACGAGTCCGGCGTTTCGCCTGATCCTTCGCTGTCGATGACGATCGTGTAGATCGTCGCCCCGTAGGCTTCCGGGCCATCCACTCCGGTTCCGGCGATTTCGAAATGGCCGCCGATTTCCAGGTCGTCGAGCTTCTTGCCCGAATCCTGATCGGTCGTGATTTCGCCGATCGGTTCGATTTTCGTCTCTCCCGTGGCCAGTTTCAGAACCGCTCCGGATTTCAATTCGATTTCGACCGGCTTGTCGACGTAAACCATCGACCTGTGCTTACCGAGCCCGTGGCGATGCAGGCCCGGCAGAAAGACGATCCGGTCACCAGGGGCGGCTTTGTCGAGGATCGGCTGCGGGACATCGCCGGGACGTATGACGTGCTCCGCCGCCGATGCCGTCACGATTCCGATCATGGCCATCGCCATGAAGATCATCCGAAGAGATCGTTCGATACGTGTCATCCGGGTCGGCTCCGAATCCTTCGAGGACTACTGAATTGCATGAACATGTTATCCGCTCAATCTCCAAATGATGCAATCCAGGGGGTATTGCCCACCGAACACTTGCTGGTCGATGAGATTCATTGGTGCGTAAAGCACTGAGAGCACATGATGCATCGTCAGATCTTCACGAGCTTTCGCATATTCGAACGGGACGTAGAGCAACCCGGCGAGCCCATATTCCTCGGCCTCAGCCATGGCCCGAGCCCGAATCCGAAGATAAGATCCGATGTATGACAGCAGGACGATCGCCAGGATCGAGGCCATGCGGCGGTTCCGGAATCGATGAACGAAAGATCGAGGCAACCATTTCGACTTCATTTCGATGTCTCTTTCCTAATGAGATTGCCCCGAAGTTCGTCAGGTTTGCGGTTCTCCCATTGGAGTGTCTCACTTGTCTTTCATGATCCAGTTTTCGCCCGATTTCAGGAATTTCATCGGCCGGGGGAATTCGTCGTTTTCGAAGATGACGGTTTTGCCGTCGTCCGTAACTTTCGGCGTCATTCGAACCGCCCGACCCAGAAAATCCTTCATTTGGTCCAGCTTTTCCTTTTCGATCCGCTCGGCGACCATCACACGAGCTTCAGCAGGCACGTCGGTGTATTTCTCGAGCAGTTCGAGCGTTTTGCCGGCTTCGATCAGGACGATCATTTTCTTGATGATCGCTTTGACCTCCTCGGCCGGGTTTTCGGCCGTGGTGACAAGCGCGATCTCGCAGGTAACCGCCTCATGGGCTTGCAAAGCCATACCGGTCGAAACGATCAGGCACACGGACACGATCGAAGCGAGTTTCATCTGAAGCGGCCCTTTCGAAATGGAGAGGTTTCGATGCGTTCGATGCCGGGATTTCGGAAGCTCGAACCGGACTCGGCTGAATTCGCCGCGCGTATTGTTCGCGATGTGCAACGGCATTCGGTTCGATCATCGCGCCGAACCGGTCCGGAGTCAATGGGCGCGATCGATCAACGCCGCAGGGCGGTCGATAAAATCGCCAGGATCACGCCCCCGATGACCGTTCCGACCGGCAGATACCAGAGGCTGGCGACCGAACAGACCATGAGTGCCGACCGCCCCCAGTTGGCCCGAAGCGCAAACCCGGCCAGCGAAACCAGCCACGCGAGCCCCAGCATCACATGCACGCATTTGACGGCCGTCGATTTGGGTTCGAGCCCCAGGGCCCGCACAATGCCGGCCCACGGCCCGAGCTGCCCGGCATGGGGCCCGGCTTTCGGCGTGACGTATTCGCCCGTGACCAGCGCCCGCGCGCCGTCGAACGTGAGCCAGAGACCGAGAATGCCGCCGATCCAAATGATAGCTGTGCGGAAAGTAAACATAGGAAATGCCTCGCGTTCGAACTTCATTCGATGTTCGTTCAACCACATCAGTTCGCTTTCGGTTGTCGGTTCTCCGCCAGAAATCTGAATCGTTTCCGCAGTCTGGCCACTGGCTTGTTCGATTCGCTGTTGAATCTCTTTCGCGACATCCATCGCCCGGCTTTCGGAGATTTCTCCTTCGAAAGTGACTTGAATTCCAGGGTCCTCGAATGAGAACGAAATCCTGCAACCGTCGACCTCGATCATTTCCACGCTGTCCGATTCGATTCGCCGATAGGCAATGTCGATCGGTCGATAAGGGTCCGAATCGCGCGGAAACTCGAACCATTCACCGTCAGTTCTGCGGATGAGGAATACGATCATGGCGATTTCATCTCGGATCTTGAACGTCGGCATAGAATGGCGGAGAAGACTCTTCGATCGACAGTGTCAACCTGATCACCAGGACCGCTTGAAATCGAATGGGCCTCTTTCGCTTCGCGTACGAGGGCATTGTATTCGGGTCGTTCGCCCGCAAATTCTCCACAACCACGCGGGCCTACACAAGGCGAAAAGGCGTATTTCATGACACCATGATCACAACTTTGACCATTCGTGAATCGATACGGCAATTTTATTGAAGCCATTTTGTGCCACTGCACATATTCGATTTCGAAATCCTCACCTGGACCGGTATCGCTCGTTCCATTCGATCGACGCAGGATATCCGCTTCACGGGCATGCCTGGCCGCGCTCAACTCGATAGGAAATCCACTGATCGCTCGTACGATCGAAGACCCAGAGACGATCGCAGGACGGGCACCGAAACATGGCTTCGAATCCATCGTTCAGCTCACGTGTGACGATATCTTCGATGACCATCTCGTCCGGCTCGTCCGCCAGATAACCCGTGTCGAAGTAGACAGCGATCCAGTCGGCACGGGCTGGACCTTCTCCGGTCGCGAGGAAATCGGCGATCGTTTTCGCGATGCGGGACTCGATCGAGTTGAGTACAGGCTGTGGATAAGCCACGATTGACGAAGCCGGAGCGTCCTCATCGCGGACAACGGCACCACAATTGCAACTGAAACTCGACAACGCCGGACTCCCGCAAACGCATGCCAATTTCAGCGGATCGAAAGCCTCATCCGCATTTCGGCTCACTGGATATCCGTCCGATACGGCTGTTTCGTTCGATCCCGGAGACGAAACTCATCGAAGCCTGAAAACTCTCATATGCAATCATGAACAGCGATCATCATGAACCTGATCGTTTCCATGCTTGTTCGAAGGGAGCGAAAAATCCTTGCCCGGCGAACGGCCGCGAGTCAAATGCAGCCCGTCCGCCGATCCCAGGATTTCGTTCTCTCGGTTCCTTTTCGAAATCTCTGATGATCACCGCTTAGCCCCCATGAAGCCGACTTTGATTCCGTGGGCCCGCAAGAACCCTGTCGCACTGGAATTCGCGGCGAACATGACGAGCAATCCGATGAGGGGAACCGGAATCCACACGCCGATCGCATAGAGATATCGCGAAAGCCCGGGGTAAAGCACGCGGCCCATGCGAAAAATCCCCGTACTCGCTCCGAAGACCGATGCCAGCACCACAAGGAATGCCAACGCCACCAGGGCCAAAAACGGAGGTGTGGGGACCAGCTTCCCGTCTGTCTCGTCAAGAAACGCCGTCGCGGATATCAAGAGCGGTGCCGCGAAAAAATAGGACAGTATCGAATAGAGCAGCCTTTTCTGCCCGGAAATGACTGTCGCGATTTCGGATCGGACGGTTTCGTCGGCGGCGACACCCGAAGATTCCGGCGATGGATCAAGATTCGACATTTTCGATCGTATCCCCTTGAGTTCGTTCAACTATCAATCGGCTGACGTACATCCGTCCGAACTTTCTTTGCAGGCCATTTTTCACTGCCCGCACACAAATCCTACCGGTGCCCGGTTCTGACTTCAAGCAAGCCCCCGCGACGAAATTCCCTTTTCTCGTAAACCATCAACCCTCCGCACTTTTTCGTCCGATACTGTACAAGTCTTGACACAATCCGTGCGTACACTATATTGGTGGACATGGACACAGGCAAGAGGGCCGTCGGCCATCTCGATGCTGACTGTTTCTATGTCTCCGCGGAGCGGGTGAGGGACCCGTTCCTCAAGGGCAAGCCTGTCGGCGTGCTGGGCAACCAGGGCGCGTGCGTGATCGCCAAGAGCTACGAGATGAAGGCCGCCGGCGTGAAAACGGGCGAGCCATTCGCTGTTTCCGATCGAAGCGTTATGAACCCGATTCCGCATTCGCGGTGGACCGGGCATGTCGAAGTGCCGGATCAGGTTCACCATGCGAGAATGCGGCACCGGACGGACGGCGGGGGGCGAGCCGTACGACTGGCCGATCGCCTTTGTCGTCCTGATTTCGCAAGTCGGCCACCATTGCCTTCAGGTCGTACCCGAACGACTGTGCGTAAGCTTCACGCGCCTCTCGCACCTGTCGCACCACATCGTCGTCACGCATCGTCGCTCTCCTCGACCGGCAATTCCTCAGGGGTGCAGATCAGTGGCGGTTCGTATCCCGCTGCCCGGCATACCGCTTCGATTCTGGACCGCAACGTCACGTTGGCGATATGAGTGCAGTTCCAGGTGAGCAGATAGTCCATGCCATTGACCGCCGCGACCGCGATATGAAGGGCGTCCGCTGCCGCTTTCGCGGGCAATGGCACTCTCTGAACCAGTGCCTCGGCCAGATCCGCGACATCGGGGGCCTGCTCCAGAAGCGGGATTCCCGCCAAAACCGCGAGTCGATCCGCTGCGGCCTGCGAGTCGCCGGCCTGGCACTCCTTTACGACCAACCGTGACGTATACAGCTCGAACGCGCCACGCTTCGCCCACCACTCGCGAGTGATCTGCTGATGAGCCGCACGGATCAAGTCGCGGCTCGGCCACGCCGCCAGGTAGCTTGGCACGGTCGTCTCGACGTAGATTCGCATCTTCATTCATGCATCGTACCACGTCGATCCAGGTGCCGCCATCAAACCGGCAGTCTGCGACGAAACCGCACGATTCGACAAAGGTTACACCCCAACATCCGAAGGCCACGGATTCGAACCGATCGTTCATTTTCCCACCTGCGCCTATCAACTCCCCCACATTTTCGTCCGATACTGTACAAGTCTTGACACAATCCGCACGTACACTATATTGGTGGACATGTACACACGCAAGAGGGCCGTGGGCCATCTCGATGCCGACTGTTTCTATGTCTCCGCGGAGCGGGTGAGGGACCCGTTCCTCAAGGGCAAGCCTGTCGGCGTGCTGGGCAACCAGGGCGCGTGCGTGATCGCCAAGAGCTACGAGATGAAGGCCGCCGGCGTGAAAACGGGCGAGCCGATCTGGGATGCCGTACAGAAATGCCCGGACGGAATTTACGTCAAACGCGACTTCCGCTGGTACGAGGCCCTGTCGCGGTCGATGCTGGAGGTCATGCGGCGGCTGTCGGGGCATGTGGAGTATTACTCGATCGACGAGTTCTTCTTCGTCGCCGAGCCGGGCCCCGGGCAGTCGTTTCAGGATCTGGCTGTAGCCATGCGGCAGGCGATCCTGGAGGAACTCGACCTGCCGGTGACGGTCGGCATCGCGCGGTCGCGCACGCTGGCCAAGCTCATTTCCGACTCGGCCAAGCCCTTCGGCGCCAAAGCCGTGCTGGAGAAGGAGCACGAGGAACACCTGCTGGCCCGGCTGCCGGTGACGGAAATCTCGGGCATCGCCAAACGGCGCGCGAAGCGGCTGCTGCCGTGGGGTATCGCCAGCAGCCTGGATCTGGCCCGGGCCGACCGCGGCCTGGTGCGCAAGCTGCTGACGGCCACGGGCGAGGCGCTGTGGTGGGAACTCAACGGCGAGCCGACGGGCGAAATTCACTCCGCGCGACCGCGGCACAAGGCCCTTTCGCGCGGGGGCAGCCTGGGCGAATCGACGGCCGACCCGCACCGGCTTTACGCCTGGCTGGTGCGGAACCTGGAGCGGCTGATCGAGGAGCTGCGGTATCACCGGGTGATGCCGGGCAAGCTGACCTTGTGGGTGGGCTATCGGGACGGCGTTCCGGGCGAGGGGCAGACGCGGCTGGCCGTGCCGACGGACCGCTTCGACCTGCTGCTGGAGGCCCTGCGGCCGTGCCTGCGGCGTGCCTGGCGGCCGAAGCATCCGGCGAACCGCATGCACCTGATCGCCGAGGATCTGACCGACCGGGATACGGCCCAGGGCGGCCTGTTCAGCCCGCACGACCCGCGGGCCGAGGCTGTGGCCGACGTGAAGCAGCGGATCAACGAGCGGATCGGCCGGTTCGCGGTGCGCAGCGGGGCCACTCTGCCGCTGAAGTCGATCTACGACGACGGGGCCAACGGCTATGACATCTGCGACGTGCGGGGCAAGATCTGCTTTTGAGAAAAGGGGCGATGCCATGCGAACGAGGTGGGGGCATGAACGACGATTTCGCGAACGAGCCAGAAAGGGAAGCGACGGCCCGCAGAAAGCCATCGCCCGGATTCGTGCCCG
This sequence comes from uncultured Isosphaeraceae bacterium, assembly GCA_964608915.1. Taxonomy (GTDB): domain Bacteria; phylum Planctomycetota; class Planctomycetia; order Isosphaerales; family Isosphaeraceae; genus QWQI01. Next base: position 239,613 of record CAZSQA010000001.1, on the reverse strand, counting down.
TCGCTCACGCTTCCGGCTCGTCGGCCGGCCCGCGTCCGCTTTCGTTCACATTGAGTCGTAAGAGGATTCACGGCAATGGCTTCGGGGATCGCTCTGGCACTTTTCGACATACCGCTGGCGATGCACTGCTGGCCGGAGGTTTCGCGGCGGATCTACCGGCGCGGGGGCACGGAGGCGGAGGTGCGGTTTCTGTATGACGACCGCGAGCCGGTTCTGCCGGTGATGAAGGACGGCAGGCTGGAGCTGGTGCGGTGGGGCAATGGGCGGGGTCGGTCGCGATGCCTGCCCCGCACAGGCTGGACGTGGAAGGCGACGGTGGAACAGGGTGGTTGGGCGGGTGCGGCGCCGGGCGTGGTGCGGATTCCGGCGACACTGGCCCTGGAGAAAGGGATCTGGTTCCGGGTGCGTCAGGGAATGCACGGGCTGCTGGTGACCGACGAGCAGGGCGTGGAATCGGTCTACATGATCTGCGAGCCTTCGACTCATTATTACCGGGTGATGACCCGCAGCGACCGCATGCCGGCGCTGATCGAGGAGAAGATCTGAAAACCGGCCGAGGAACGACATCCCCGATACGCAATCCCGTTTTTCGGAAATCCCTGACAAGGCCTTGCGATTCTCAGGGGTAAACGTGAAATTCGACCGTTTTCCGTAACCGAAATCCCTGCTGCCAAATTAAGCAAAACGTCCCGATTTCACAAAATTCCGATTTTCGGATGTGCAAGCCGGTGGAACTCGAGAGCGCCCCGGGCACGTTTTTTTGAGGACGAGGGCCGCGGGAAAGGCTGCGACGGGGTGGACGAGACGGGCTGGACAAGGGTGGCGACCGGCGATTAGGGTGTGAGCGTCGAACGGGAAATCGACGGAACGGCCCAGTGGGCAGCTGACCGCAAGGCAGGCGAAACCAGGGTACGGCCCAGAGAATTCCCGAAAAATCCGTTCCGCAATGTCGCGGAAATCCACGAATCACGGTTAGAGGAGTCATAGGGATCACTCATCCCCAAACCAGGGGCGTTTCATGCCGTCGCCAGGAAGCCGAAACGATGCGGCCGTCCCGCGAACTGGCCGGAAATGCCTGAGGGGGAGAGGTTGATTTCGAAGAACCCGGCTGTACCGCACACAAGATGGAGCGTTCGCGAAAAGGATTTTGCCGGCATGGTCATCAGGATGATGAGTCGCTCCGTCTTTTCGATTTCGATGCGTAACTTCACCGCCACGGAGGGCGGTTGACAAAAGGTTCGCCCCGTGGGCCGACATGGATTGGACGACCCACGGAGCGAACCTGAGCGAATCGGACAAGGCGGCGCCCAAGGCGCGGCCGCCGATGGGTCATGTCCCGGTCACGTGATCACCGGAAGTTCTCGCGTGCGGCGAAACCGCAGCCGCTGAACGTCGTTCCGCGCGCGTCAGGCGCCCGACCGGTTCGTGGGCAAGATCGCGAGCACGCACTTGCCGATCGCCGGGCGAATCGTTAGGGTGATAGCCGAATCATCGGGCGGGCATACGCTGATCGCGAGTCGCCACGCCGCCGAAAACTGCCGAAACGTCGAGGAATGAAGGGAGTACGGAAAAACGTGTCCGAATCGATCGAATCATTGAAGGCGCTGGCGAAGGAACTCCGGAAGGACATCCTGAAGATGACCACGGAAGCCGGCTCGGGGCACCCCTCCAGCTCGATGTCGGCTGTCGAAGTGGTCACGGCCCTTTATTTCGGCGGTTTCCTCAAATTCGACGGCAAGAATCCGAAGGCCGCGGACCGCGACCGCTTCATTCTTTCCAAGGGGCATGCCGCCCCCGTTCTGTATGCGGCGCTTGCCCACAAGGGCGTGTTTCCGCATGAAGAGCTGATGACTCTGCGGAAGCTCGGCAGCCGGCTCGAGGGCCACCCGAACATGCTGCGTCTGGCCGGGATCGAAGCCTCGACGGGCTCTCTCGGTCAAGGTTTGTCGGTGGGTGTCGGTTACGCCCTGGCGGCCCGCCTGGCGAAGAACGGCTCACACACTTATGTGATGACGGGCGACGGCGAACTGGGCCAGGGGCAGATCTGGGAAGCTGCCGCGAGTGCGGGCAAGTACCAGCTAGACAATCTCACGTGTATCGTGGATCGAAACGGTTATCAGCAGACCGGTTCGGCGCTGGACGTTTTGAACATGGATCCGATCGACGGCAAATTCGCGGCGTTCGGCTGGGCCACTCAGGTCATCAACGGCAACGACCTCGAGGAAGTCATCGACGCCCTGAAGCGGGCGAAGGCGACGAAAGGCCGCCCGACCTGCATCGTGTCGCTGACGAAGAAGGGCTTCGGCATGCTCAAGCTGCTGAGCAAGCTGAAGGACGAGAACTTTCACGGCAAACCCATGCCCGCCAAACACCTGGAAGAGGCGCTGGCCGAAGTCGAGGCGGGGCTCGGCTGAGCCGGCCCGCATTCCACAGTTCGCCGCACCTCGGACATTTTCGGAACATCGAACGAAAGGAACCAGATCACCATGGCGGGAGCCAGTTCATCGGTCAAATCATCCCGGCCTCTGGGCAAGGCGACGCGTGACGCCTTCGGCCGCGCCCTCGAAGCGCTCGGCGAATCGTACGGCAAGCTCGTCGTCGTCGACGCCGACGTCGGCAATTCGACGCGCACGGAATGGTTCGGGCAGAAATATCCGGACCGCTTCTTCAACGTGGGCATCGCCGAATCGAACCAGGTCGGCGTCGCAGCGGGTCTGGCGGCGGCCGGCCACACGGCCCTGGTATCGAGCTTCGCGGCTTTCATCGTCTGCAATGCCTACGACCAGTTGCGCATGAGCGTGGCCTATCCCCGCCTGAACGTGAAGGTCGTCGGCAGTCACGCCGGCATCTCGATCGGCGAAGACGGAGCCAGCCAGATGGGCATCGAGGATGTCTCGCTGGCCTGTTCCCTGCCGGGTTTCGTCGTCATCGTGCCTGCGGACGAAACCTCCGCCAAAGCCGCCACGGCCGCGATGCTGGCCCATGATGGCCCGGTCTATCTGCGGGTCGGCCGCCCCGACGTGCCGAAGATCTACGACGCCGACGCACCCTTCGCCATCGGTAAGGCGAATCAGCTGGCTGACGGCAAGGATGTCACGATCGTGGCCAACGGCCTGATGGTGGCCCCTGCCCTGGAAGCCGCCGAGGCTCTGGCATCGCAGGGCATTTCCGCTCGGGTGCTGGACATGCACACCGTCAAGCCGATCGATCGCGACGCACTGGCCGCCGCGGCGAAGGACACCGGCGCGATCGTCGTCGCCGAAGAGCACCTGGCTCACGGTGGCCTGGGATCGGTCGTGGCGATGAACGTGGCCGAGATTCATCCCGTGCCGATCCGGTACGTGAATCTGCATGACTCTTTCGGCGAATCGGGCTCGCCGGAAGCTCTGATCGAAAAGTACGGTCTGACGGCCGGGAAAGTGGCCGAGGCCGCGAAAGCCGCCGTCGCCGCCAAAAAAGGCTGACCCGCGAAAAGCCGCTCTACGAAGCGGCTGATCGCTTCGATCCGCCAGCCGGGAAGCTTGCGAAAGCCGAGCTTTCCGGCTTTTTCGCGCGCATTTCGGTTGTGCGTCAGGCCGCTGGCCCGGATCGAGGGTTCCGGTTTCGCGGGCGAGCGGTCGGAAAGTCGGCCGTCGGGGAATTGTTTTCGGAAATGGCAGCGGTTAGATTATCAAGCGTCTACGAAGCGGAAGCCTCGACCGGGGTATTTTTCGCATTCGCCTGCATCGTCCGCATATCGCTCATCCAGATCGTTCTGTCGCGGTGATTTCACGGGAGATCCGAAATCATGTCGATCGCCTCGAACGTGGCCGTGGGGACTTCGGCCAACGAGCCGGAAGCCAACAAACTCTTTCGGATGTGCATCAAGCACCAGGGTTCGGACCTGCACCTGAAAGTGGGCCTTGCACCTTCGATGCGTCTGGCTGGGCAATTGCGTCAGATGCAGTTGCCGCCGCTGACGTCGGCTGACATGGAACGGCTGATGTTCCCGCTGCTGACTCCCAAACAGAAGCACATTCTGGAAGAAGAGGGCGGAGTCGACTTCGCCCACATTTTGAGGGACGTCGAAGACGGCGAAGTCATCGAAACCCGCTTCCGCGTAAACCTGTTCAAGGCCCGTGGCTCGCTGGCGCTGGTGGCCCGGCGGGTGAACAACAAGATCCCGAACTTCGAGCAGCTCGGCCTGCCGCCGATTCTGGCCGAGATCACGAAGGAAGACACGGGGATCATCATCCTCGCCGGCGTGACCGGTTCGGGCAAATCGACGACGATCGCGTCAATGCTTCAGTACGTCAACGAAAATGAGCGGTGCCACATTCTGACGGTCGAAGACCCGATCGAATATACCTATAAGGACGCCAAGTCGATCGTCAACCAGCGGGAAGTCGGCATCGACGTGCTCGACTGGGATATCGCCCTGAAGCATGCGGTGCGGGAAGACCCGGACATCATCCTGGTGGGCGAAATGCGTGACCAGGACACCTTCCTGGCGGCCCTGCACGCGGCCGAAACCGGCCACCTGGTGTTCGGTACGATTCACGCCGGCAGCGCTCCGTCCACCATCAGCCGGATCCTTGACCTGTTCCCGCAGGAAATGCACCCGGCGATGCGGCAGAACCTCGCCTTCAACCTGAAGGCCGTGATCGCCCAGAAGCTGTTGCGGACGACCAAGGACCACACGGCCAGGACGGGTGCCACGCGCGTTCCGACCTGCGAAATCATGCGCAGCAACCCGACGGTGCGGAAACTCATTCTGGCCGAAGAAGACACGAAACTGGCCGACGCCATCCGGATCGGTCAGGACGAAGGCATGATGGACTTCACCGAAAGCCTTCGCCAGCTTGTGCTTGCCGAAGTCATCGAACGGTCGACCGCGTTCGAGGTCGCTCCCAGCCCGGACGCACTCAAGATGGCCCTCAAGGGCATTCAGGTCGCGGCTCCGGGGATCCTCTGATTCCAGCTCGTCCACCTGTCCGTATCGACGAAACTGCGGTTTCGTGCCGGCGGCTTCGGACCATTCACTTCCCGCATTCCTCTCTCATTCGAAAGTCAAGTTATGCGTGGCGTCCGGTATTCCCGCTCCCGATCCGTCGCTGGAGCCTTGTCGATGCTCGGAATGATCCAGGCCGGAACCGTTCGGGCCAATGACTTCTTCACTTTGCCCATGCTTCTCGCGCAGACGGCCGACGCGCCGCGCGGCGAAGGTTTTTATATGGACATCGTGAAGCTTGTGCCGGCTCTGGCGCTGTTTCTGATCTGGGTGCCGACGACCTGGTGGGTCGACGATGACGCCTTCGAACTTGACCTCGAAAAACGGATGGCCTGGTCCACGGCCATGGTGCTCGCGGGCATCGTCGGCATGCTGGTGCTGCTGCTGGTGCCCAACATCATCGTCGGCATCGCCGTGATGGCCCTGGCCTATCTGGTGACGACGCTGGCCTATGTCGTGCATCGCAACGGCCAGGTGGGGGAAACCGAGAAAGTCCTCAGCGCCTACCACTTCGGTGATCTGGGCAACCGCTTCTTCGGCCTTATGGGAGCCAAGAAAAAGATCTTCAACCGGAACAAGGCGGCCGCCATGGCCGGAGTTCCGGTCGAGTTCATCGGTATCGACCTCAATACGAAGACCATGGACATGTTCCGGGTCGCGAGGGCTCAGCAGAACGCCCTTTTCGAAGAAGTTCAGAGCCTGGTATACGACGCCGTACGCCGCCGGTCGACGGACATCTATCTGGAACCAGGTCAGGACGGGCTTCAGGTTCGTTACCGGATCGACGGCATCCTGCAGATGGCCGAGCCGTTCGACGCCGAAGCGGGTCCTGAGGTGGTGGACATCGTCAAGACCCTTTGCGGCATGAACGTGGAAGACCGCCGCAAGCCGCAGGAAGGCACGTTCTCGGCCAAGGTGGAAGGGCGGTCGATCGACGCCCGCGTGGCCTCGGCCGGTACGAAGATGGGCGAAAAAGTCGCCATCCGCCTTTTCGACAAGGCCAATATGGTCTCGAGGCTCGAACAGCTCGGCCTCACCACGAAAGAAGAGGAAAAGATCCGGTCCGCTTCCGAAAAGGATCTGGGCATGATCCTGGGCGTCGGTCCGGTCGGCTGCGGCAAGTCGACGACGATCTACGCGATCCTCCGGTCGCTCGATCCGCTGACTCGCGACATCAAGACACTCGAGGAAGTCGTCGAACAGGCGATCGACAACATTCCTGCCGAAGAATACAACCCACGTTCGGGCGAGACGATCACCGAACGGCTCAAGAGCATTTTGCGGACCGACCCTCAGGTGGTCATGCTCAGTGACCTGAAGGACGACGAACTGGCCGCGGTGGCGTTGCAGGCGGCAAGTACGAACCGGCTGATCCTGTCTTCGATGACCGGCACCGATGCGATCAAGGGCGTGATGCAGCTCGTGGAGCGGGGCCTCAGCCGGGACGCTCTGGCCTCGTCGCTGGCTCTCGTGTTCTCTCAGCGACTCGTCCGGACCTTGTGCGAAGCTTGCAAGGAACCGTATCAGCCCAAACCGGAGTTCCTTAAGAAGAACAACCTGCCGGAAGACACCGAAGCCTTCTACCGGCCGCCGACGGAGCCGCAGCCCCAGGTGTGCGGCGAGTGCGAAGGCAACGGCTTCGTGGGGCGGACGGCGATCTTCGAAGTCCTCGAAATCACCGACCCGATCCGCGACATCATCCTCAACAATCCGACGGAAGCGGCTCTGCGTGCCGCGGCGGCCCAGCAGCGCATGACGACCCTGCCGCGCAACGGCCTGCGGCTCGTGCTCGAAGGGCGGACATCGATCGACGAACTCATGCGGGCGATGAAGTGACCTTCCGGCGATCCGCCGAGGCCCCCCGATCCGCTATCAACCTGAACGAACTTCGTAAGGAACGACCCGCATGGAAATGAGCCTGATTTTCGACCTCGTCGTCGTGGCGATGCTGTTCTTCTGCTTCATCGCGATCTCCTCGGAGGGTTTCTGGGGATCGGCGATCGCCCTCTTCAACGTCATCTTCTCTGCCTTGATCGCGATGAATTTCGCCGACAAACTGGCGGCCAAGATCGTTACCACCGTGTCGTTTCTCAGCGGTTTCGCCGACTGCCTGAGCCTGGGCGGCATTTTCGCAGTCACACTTCTGGCGCTGCGATTCCTGACCGACTATCTCGCGCCTGGCAAGCTCCGTCTGCCTGGGCCGGTCGAAGGTCTCGGCAAGATCGTCTTCGGGGCCGCGACCTCCGTGGTTCTGGTCGGTTTTCTGCTCGTCGTGCTGCAGGCAGCCCCTGTGCACAAAAAGATCTTCTGGGGCATGTATACACCAGAAACGCAGAAGCCGCCCTTTGGCCTGGGTGTCGACAAAATCGCTCTGCAGCTCGTTCAGACTTCTCTGAACGGACCGTTCAAGAAATCGGGGTCCGCCGGTTTCGACCCCGACACCTGGGTGGCCGGGAAAACCGGCGTACGCCCCTACGACAACACGGTGGACGAAAATGCCCCTGCCGGTGACACACCGGAAGCCGGTGGAGCCCCTGCCGGCGGCGCACCGACCTCGAACTCGCCCGGTATCCCGGGCGGCACGGCTGGCGCAGCAGCGGGTCTCGCACCGACGAACCCCTGATTCGCCGAACGCTGCATCATTCGACGGAACAGTACGATACGAGGACCCGGCAGACGCGAATCTGTCCGGGTTTTTCGTTTCGGATGTGCGATTCGGACGCTACCGATCGTCACACTTCATCGGGCTCGAATCTGACGGCTGGCGTCAGGCGGCCTCGATCCCGAGATCGGCTCGGGCCGTGCTTTTGTCTTCGGAGAACTGGAACATGCCGCCCAGCTTGCTGACCTGAAAGATCTCGGCGACGTTAATGTCGACGTTACAGAAGACCATCCGGCCGCCCATCTGCTTGATCGCCCGCCCCAGGGCAAGGAAACCGCTGAGCGCCGCCGAACCGGCGAAATCGATTCCGGAAAGATCGACGATCAGATCCTTAAGCCCTGTTTTCGCGGACATTTGCGAATATCGCACCCGCAAATCGCCGACCGGTTTCGGATCCAGACGCAAGCAATCCCAAAACTCGGCGACGAGAACTCCCGACTCTTCGCGAAGCTCCACACTCGGCTTCAACACGGCAAATATCTCCATTGCGACCATCGGAATACGTCGCATCCGACTCCGAACCGGGCAGGAACGGCTTCCTCGGACACCGCATCGCGGGATCGGAAGCGTTCTCGAAATATCCGGACGAAAAGTCAGATGAGAATCGAGTCGATGGTGACCTGATTCTAGCCGAAACGGGATGCGGAATCCAGAACGGGCAACTTTCGATCGGCTCCTGTGCGAATCCCGCGACAACGGATGGTCCTTACGATTGCACTTGGCAGAATCGGGCGATTGTGGAAAGATGACCTTCGCCACCGATTCGCCCGGCGATCGCCCGCGCGTCGGTCCACCCGTTCGAGGGCAGCCTCACCTCGCCCGAGGATCATCCCGCCATGCGATTTCGCTCGATTCCGGTTCTGATCTTCGCTTTCGGCTTGTTACCCGGCGCGTTCGGGCGAAATTTGCCGGCTCAGGAGTGGGTCAACGCGATTTTTCCGGAACGCAACCACGAGTTCGGAACGGTCGCAAAAGGTTCGAAACTGCGGTACTCGTTCAAAGTCGTGAACGTGACCGACAAGGAACTGCACATCTCCGGCTACAAGACGAAATGTGGCTGCACCGATGTCAAGATCGGGGCCGACACCGTCCCGCCGGGTACGCAGACGACCATCGAGGCGACCCTCGACACCACCAATTTCAGCGGGCCCAAGCCCTCCGGGCTGACCCTGGTGATCGACCGGCCGAGCCCGGCGGAAGTCGAACTGAACATGAACTGCTTTATCCGGGCCGATGTCACGCTTCAGCCCGGCCAGTTCGATTTCGGGACCGTCAAGCGGACCGATGGCCCTTCGCAAACCCTTGCCCTGCAATATATCGGCGGTAATACGGACTTCCGGATCACAGGTTCGCAACACCATTCGCCGCGACTGAAAGTGAAAATCACGGAAGAAAGCCGTGCGAACGGCCAGGCCGCCTATAAGATCGTAGCGAATTTCGAACCGACGGCGACCCTCGGCTTCTACAAAGACCAGATTACGCTCAAAACGAATGACCCGGCCAGCCCGGAGATTCCGATCTTCGTCACAGGCCAGGTTCAGGGACTGCTTTCGGCATCGCCTTCGGTCATGAATCTCGGCCAGGTGGCGAAAGGGGCATCGGTGCAGAAAACCGTGATCCTCAAGGCCGACAAGCCTTTCGCCGTCAAAGAGACCAAAGCCGCCAAGGGAACGGTCACGACCGAAACGCCTGCTTCGACGCCGGGCGATCAGCCGATCCGAACCTTAAAGATCACTTACAAGGCCCCCGACAAACCGGGCCCGGATCACGCGGTGCTGGAGATCACGAGCGACATCCCCGACGAACCGCCGGCGCGAGTGAATCTGTTCGCGACCGTCAGCCCCTGATCGGTCCGCGCCGAATCAGGCCAACGAAAAAACCCGCCACGAACTTGCGTGACGGGTTTCGTATCTTGGTTCGGCGAACGGAATTCGCCGGCGTGATCAATGCTGGCCGGAAGCCTGGGGCGAGGCATAGGTCGGGGCAGCGGCGTAAACCGGGGCGGCATAAACCGGAGCCGCGGCGTAGGCTACGGGAGCCGGAGCGCAGGTCGCGACAGGAGCCGGTGCACAAGCGGCCTTCTTGTGGAACAGACCGCTGAAGCAAGACTTCTTCGGAGCCGGAGCACAGGCGACGGGAGCGGGCTCGCAAACGGGTGCCGGTGCGCAAGCGACCGGAGCCGGTTCGCAGGCAGGAGCCGGAGCGCAGGCAGCCTTCTTGTGGAACAGGCCGCTGAAGCACGACTTCTTCGGAGCAGGGGCACACGTCGGGGCGGGCGCGCAGGTGGCGACCGTTTGAACGTAAACCACTTGAGGAGCAGGAGCTGCGCAAGGGGTGGCGCAAGCTTGCTGGGCATGACAACCGGTGACCGCGCTCATTACGGCGGCGACGGCGAAACTGATCATGATCGAGAGACTCCATGTCAATGGTGCTGGCTTCCGCCAATGTGGCAGAAACCTCATCGGAAATACTGCCCGAGTTTGACGGTTCCGTAAATGGAACCGACTCCACGGTCAGGGTCCCTTCGAGGGATTGGGGACAGTGTAGAGGTTTTGAGGTTCTTGGTGCAACCGATTTTTCCGAATGTTCCGAAAGGATCGTTCGATTCCGGAGGGTATTTCCCGGCGGAAAGCTATTCGGTGTAGGATGCGGGCTGCGTGCGAAAAGCCTGTGCAATTGTCCGACTCAGAGGGATCGAAGACCGATGAAATCCGCACATCCGTCATGGATCATGGCCGACAGTTCCTGGCACAGCACGCGTAACCTGCTGACGAGCTGGCCGCCGGCGAGCGGCCCCGACGCGCATCTTCTGCGTCTGGAGCCGATTGACTGGCGAAATGCCCGAGCCCGGGGCATTCGCCCTTGGCGCTGGGGCGTCCACAGAAAAGAAATCACCCCTCAAATCCGCCTGATCGAGGCCGAGCTGCCCCCCGGCTGGATGAAGAGCTACCCTCGCCTCGGCCAATGGCCGCTCGCCCGAGCCTGTCGCAAGTGGCAGAAAGAGCGGATTCGAACCGGCACGAAAACGTCGCTGTGGATCACCTATCCGTTCTATCTCGCCCTGGCGGAACAGCTTCGGCCCGAGAGTCTCGTCTACTACAACCTCGACGACTATTCGCTGTACTGGCCAGCGAAAGCCGAAGAAGTTCGCGATTGGGAAGCCCGTGCGGTGAGACGAGCTGACTGGACGGTCTGCGTCGCCGCCGAACGGGCCCGGCAATTGCGAATCGCCTTTCCCGACAGGGCCGAGCGGATCCTGCACGTACCCCACGGCGCGCCTGAATCGACCATTCCGAACGAGCCGTTCCTGCATGCTGGCCCAGCGCCGGAGGAACTCGCTCACATTCCCCGGCCCTGGCTGGGGTATCTGGGAGGTCTGGAGGACCGAGTCGACTGGTCCCTGGTCCGCAAGATCGCCGAAGCCTTTCCGAATGCGTCCGTCGTTCTGGTCGGCCCGAGGCCGAACCTGGATGGCCCCGATGCGTGGCGGGCTCAGGCACGCGAGGCAATGGCAAGAAGCAACGTTTACGCCCCCTGCTCCGTGCCGCAAGGGCGTATCGGCGAAGTTTACGCGAGTTTCGACGTCAACCTGACGCCGTACGACGTAAACCACGCGTTCAACGTCGTCTGCTCTCCGACGAAGCTGATGGACGCCATGGGCTGCGGCCGGCCGATGGTGGCGACGGATTTGCCGGAGTGCCGGCTCTATGAAGGCCTCTATCACGTAGGCCGGGATCATGGCGATTTTCTGGCGAAACTGGGGCACGTGATCGAGGCGGGATTTCGCGACGGGCAGGAAGCAAGCCGCTGGCGATATGCCGGGCGACACGCCTCGGCGGTCATTCTGGACAAGTTATACCGGCTGTCGCTATGCGGCGATTCGAATTCGGCCCGCCGGGTTCTGGCACCTGAGGCTCCGATCGGGTAATGTTCGAATCATTCCGTTCGGCACACCGGCGAACCGGCTGAATCACGGCCATTTCCGCCGGTCCAATCACTCGATTCCGCCACGCACCTGAGCCTGGAGCCACTTCCCGATGGACTTGTCGCTGCGTATCCGTCTTTCGATCATGATGCTGATCCAGTTCTTCGTCTGGGGCACATGGAACGTCACGGCTCCGAATTACCTCACGAAAATCGGCTTCACGGGTAACGACATCGGCTGGCTTTACGCCGTCGGCCCGATCGCGGGGATGATTTCGCCGTTCTTCGTGGGCATGGTGGCGGACCGGTTCTTCCCGGCCCAGCGCGTGCTCGGGGCCCTGCACCTGGCGGGGGCCGGGCTGATGTTCCTGGCCACGCTTTCGATGGCGGCCGGGGCGAAGCCGATGGTCATCGTCGGTCTCATTTTCGTTTATATGCTCACCTACTTCCCCACTCTTGCCCTGACGAACACGCTCGCCCTGCGGAACGTGACCGATGCCGAGAAGGAATTCCCGGGCATTCGCGTGATGGGCACGATCGGATGGATCGTCGCCGGGCTTTCGCTCACATGGCTCGGCTTCGAGACGAACATCAACATGTTCTATCTTTCGATGGGCGCCGCGGCCGTTCTGGGCGTCTACAGCTTCCTGTTCCTGCCGAACACCCCACCCACGGCGACGGGCGAAGTCTCCGTCCGTCAGATTCTTGGCCTGGATGCCCTGGCGATCCTCAAGAATCCTTCGTATCTCGTCTTCCTCGTCTGCTCGACCCTGATCTGCATCCCTCTGTCGTTCTATTACCAGATCACGAGCCGGATCGTGGAAATGTCCGACATGCCCATCGCCCAGACGATGACCTACGGGCAAATGTCCGAGATCATCTTCATGCTCGTCATGCCTCTGTTCTTCGCCCGCCTGGGCGTGAAGAAGATGCTGGCCGTCGGCATGGTGGCCTGGGTCGTGCGCTACGCCCTCTTCGCCCTCGGCGCCCCCGGGCAGATTTCGTCGTTCATCCTGCTGGGCATCATCCTGCACGGCATCTGCTATGACTTCTTCTTCGTCACGGGCCAGATCTACACGGACCAGGCCGCTCCTTCGCACCTGCGTGGCCAGGCTCAGGGCTTGCTGGTTCTGTTCACGCTTGGCCTGGGCATGGCCATCGGCGCCAAGGTGGCCGGCTATGTCGAAACCAAGTACACGCCCCAGGCTTCGATCGAAGCCGGCAAGCAGGTCGAGCGGCTCACCAAGGAAATCGCCGACATGGAAGCCAAGGGCACAGGCGGCGAGCAATTGAGTGTCCTGAAGTCTGACCTCAAGAACGAACGCATCGCCCAGCTGAAGGCGATGGACTGGCAGATGATCTGGGGTATCCCGGCCGTCTTCGCAGCCGCCATTCTCGCACTCTTCATGGTCGCTTTCAAAGAACCCAAAGACCGCGCGGCGACGACCTCCGTCACCGACGTGCCTACCGGCGAAATCCCCTGATCCGCAAGGCCTCAGCCTAAATCAGATCGATTCGGACGGGCAGACCGTGGAAACCCCGCGGCCTGCCCGTTATCGTGTAGTTAACGATCGTATCCCACCCCCCTCCTCCGCCACGTGTTTCGGCATCCTGCCGAACCGGCGTCCGCCTGACCTGCTTTCCCGCGAGGACTTCACGCCCATGCCTGGCCTTCACCTCGGCACGTTCGACGTCGACGCCACCGTTCCCATGGGCCACGCGATGTGCGGCGGCTGGATCCAGCCCGCGACCGTCGTCGACGACCCGCTGAAGCTCCGGGGCGTCATTCTTCAAGGGGCCGACGCGCCGATCGTCCTGGCCGCCATCGACTGGACGGGCGTGTGTAACGGTGCCTATTTCCGCTTCCGTGAAACCATCGCCAAAGCGGCCGGCACCACGCCCGAGCGTGTCAGCCTGCACAGCGTGCACCAGCACAACGCCCCGTTCTGCGAGCCGCATGCGAACGAACTGCTGAAAAAATACGGCTCGAAAATTCTGACTTACGACGAAGCGTTCTTCGACAAGCTGCTCGAACGCACCGCCGCGGCCGTGAATGCCGCAGCCAACGACGGCCGGCCGGTCGACAACGTGCGCATGGGTAACGGCAAGGTGTCGCAGGTGGCTTCGGCCCGGCGAGTGATCGGGCCCGACGGCAAGATTCTCTTCAACCGCACCAGTGCCACGAAGGACCCTGTCGCCCGCGAAGCCCCGGAAGGCGTGATCGACCCGATGCTCAAGTCGATCACGTTCGCCTCGGGCGACAAGCCCGTCGCCCGGCTCTATTTCTACGCCACGCACCCGATGAGCTATTATGGCGACGGCCGCGTTTCGTCCGACTTCGTCGGCCTGGCCCGGGCGAAGCGCGACGCCGACGAGCCCGGCGTGGCCCACATTTATTTCACAGGCTGCGCAGGCAACGTGACGGCCGGCAAATACAACGACGGCGAGCATTCGACCCGGCCGATCCTGGTCGACCGCATGCACGCCGGCATGGTCGCTGCCGACGCTGCCGCCGACGCCGCCCGCCAGTCGATCGAATCGGTCGTCTGGAAAACGCTGCCGCACACCTTCAAGCCGAACGAAGACTTCGACTACGACAAACTGCTGGCCACCGTGGCCGACACGAAGAACCCGACCGTCACCCGCAACCGCAACGCCATGTTCTGCGGCTGGCTGAAGCGTCTGCAGTCGAACACGCCCATTCTGCTGGGCCGGCTGGACATCAACAAGGGCAGCGTGATCACCCTGCCGGCTGAGACCTTCGTGGAATATCAGCTGGGCGCTCAGGAGCTTCGCCCCGGCGGCTTCGTGGCCAGTGCGGCTTACGGCGACGGCGGCCCCTGGTATATCCCCCTGGCCCGGTCGTTCGGCGAAGGCGGCTACGAGCCGAGTGTCTCGCTGGTTTCGAAATCGACCGAACCGCTCTATCGCAAGGCGATCGCCGACTTGCTGGCGAATCGGGGGTGATTCATCGAATCCCGTCATCGGTTCTCCTGTCCTTCATGACTTTTCGTGTCTCTCACGAAAAGTCATGAAGGACGGATTGAACGAAATTCGACTTGATCAGACTGCTTGAAACCTGCGAAGATTTTATGAGCATCGAATCATGATTCGATCTCTGGCGTTCCGTTCGTTACGTTTTCTCTCCCGGAGGATTCTCCATGAAGTTCCGCATCAGGAATCGTTGGGCAAAATACGCTTTTCTGATGATCTCGGTCACGATGGTCGCCTCGATCCCGTTGATTTGGATCGCCTCTCGATTGGCCGCCGATCAAAAACGGAACCCCTACCTGGATCGTGTGGTCGAGCCGATTCGGATCGAAAACGGCTTTTCGTTTGACGATGGCGGAAGTATGGGTCTGACTTTCAGGGACGACGCCGGCGTCGAAATCATGATCTGTCTTGAGAACTCCCTATGGGACGAAAGCGATTGGCGTGACGATGGCCGAAAAAACTTGATTCTGGGCTCCGCCTTGCCTGGAAAGGAAGAACTGCGTGTTACGATCGGGGGATCCGAAGAAAAGCAATTGCTCCGAATCCTGAAGCGCTGGACCGAATACGACGAAACCGGTCGCGCCATCGAAGCTGCTCACAAAAAGCTGCGAGGAACCCCCGCATTCTCGAACACGATCCGGAAGTATCAGGATTCGCATCGTCCGCAATGCATCGCCTGGGGCATCTACGATCGGCTTCGAAGCCCTTCACGCCGCTCGGATAGCCTGATGCGCAGATTGTACCTGCGATTCAATCCGTTTTCCTGAGAGGTGCGATCAGCCCTGTTCGTGGAATTTCGAAATCCATAGTAACGACTCGGACCGATTTTTGGATAAGCCTGGACACGAGCGATCGCTCTGCGAAGAAATCCGTGAACGCCCGGAGATCCCGGATCCCACCGACCCACGAAAGATCACGAAGAGACTTCGAAACGACTGGCACGGACATGCAATTTCGGCGTGAGATCGCCCGTTGCCGGTGAACCGGAGATTTTGTGCCCCTTGCGAATCGATCGAACCCGATCGCGGCTTGCCACGCTGATGCGGCCAAGTATGCGATTCGCCCGGATGACGATGCCAAACCGGGAAAATCCCGCTTGGAATCCCCCCGGCACTTCACATAAGATCAGAGTGAGAGACTTCGCGATCTCGAGCTGCTCGGAACGAATTCCAGCGCCGACGGTCGCCGTCTCATCCTCCGGTTCGCACAGCCAGAACGATTCATCAGGCACTGCCTGGAGCCGATTCGCCATGCGTCGTCTATCCGCGTGTCTGGTCATCGTTGCGACATATTCGGCTTCGGCCCTATCGCAGCAGAAAAACGACCGGAAGGACGAAGCCCCCAAGCCCGCGTCACCCCCGGCCGCGGCGAAGGGTGCCGTAAGTGCTCCTAAATCCGAATCGGACACGTTCCGGCAGTCGATCGTCGATCACCTGGAAGTCGTCCGCAAGCAGATGCTCGACACGGCGTTTCCGCTGGCCCGGCGCGAGGCAATCGCGGCCGAGACGCTCGCCTTTTTGCGAACGCAGGTCGCCGAGGCCCCCAACCCCGTCGAAGCCCTGGCCGTGTGGGCGAAGCTGATCGACCTGGCCCGCGAGTTTTCCGAAGTCCATCCGAACCATCCGATGTCGGATCGGTTCCTGCTGACCCGGGCCGAAGGCTGGTGGCAACGTTCTCGGCTGGCGTCTCGCGTCGCCCAGGCCAGCGGCGGCGAAGCCAAAGCCCCCGACCCCGGCAAGGCCGATCGCGACACAGCTCGCGAATTGCTGGAAGGCATGACCAAGGCCAACGGCCCGGCGAATGACCAGTATTCGCAGACGGCCCGCTATCTGCTGGCTCAATGCCTGGCGGATCGCATTCTGGCCGAGCCGGACATCACCGCGGATGACGCAAAAGCGACACGTGAGCGGATCCTCGACCTTACGAAGGCCATGGATGCCGAAACGCTGGCCGACTGGTCCCGCGTCATGCGTGCCCGGGCCCTGGCCGAACTTGGCCGAATCGACGAAGCGACCGCTGAAGTCGACAAAATCAGCGAAGCTTTTCGAAACCAGTTTACGGTGCCATGGGCTGAAGTGCGGGTGCTGGTGCTGACGAAATCGAATAAATGGACCGAGGCCGACGAATTCCTGAAAACGGCCGACATGCCTGTGCCGGCCATGGCGAAGCTCCGCACCGAAGTGTGGACCGATCGCTTAGCCCAGGCAAAAATGCCTGAAGAAAAGGCCGAAGCCGCAGTCGCCCTGCTGAACGCCGCCCGTCTTGCCCTCAGCAAGGAAGACCCGGCCTGCGACGAAGCCCTGCGAAAAATCAGCCGGTCGGGCATCGTGCCGGAGCCCGCCGCGTCCGCCGACGACTGGTCGACCTTGGCCAAAGCCCACCTGCGGGCGGGCCAGACCGAACCGGCCGCAGTCGCACTCGACCATGCCGCCGAACGGGAAACGGACTCCAAAAATCGTACATCGCTTACATATCAGGCCGGGGCAGCCTGGCTCTCGGCCGGCAAGCCGAACTTTTGCCAGCAGCGGATGAAATCAGTGCTGGAAAGCCCGGACACTGGCGAAATCGGCCCCCGGGCTGGTCTGATCCGCGTGATGGCCATAAGCCGTATGGGCACGGCCGGCCGGCCGCTATTGGACGAAGCCATCGACACCCACCTGAAACGGTTCGCCGACGATTCGCTGACCACGGGCGAAGTGCGCTGGATCGAGGCCGAAGCGGCTCGGGCCGAGGGCGACCTGGACCGTGCCCGAATCGCTCTGGAGGCGATCCCGCAAAGCCACCCTCGCTGGATGGCGGCCCAACTGGCCATGTTCCGGGCTTCGCTCGAGCGGCTCGAGGAACTCGTACTGGTGGCCGACAACAAGACGTTCACGAAGGAATGGGACCTGGCCCGCAAGCGTCTGGAACGGGCCCGCGACTCGGGCCTGCCTGCCGAGGACAAGGCCACGATGGAGCTGGCCATCGCACGGATGGACCTGACCCCTGGGGCGGACCGCTACGACGCGGCTCGTCAGTCATGCACGCGGCTTCTGCCGATTCTGACGCGTGACAGCCAGCGGCAATGGGCCCAGGCCCTGCTGATTCTGGCCGACGCCCTGATCGGCCGGAAGCTCGACCTGCGTGAACGGCTGGCCGGCCGAGACCGCGACATGGACGTCAGCCTGATCCTGGACATGTGCCGGGTGCTCGACACATCCGCATTCATCATCGATTCCGAAGCCACCCGGCGGCACCTGGGAGCGGCCATGGCCAGCGTGGCCGAAAGCCTGCCTTCCGCTGGCCCAGCGTTTTCGGACGATGTCAATCAGGAGCTCGAGCTGCGGAAAATCCGCGGCCTGATCTACGCCGGCAACCCCTCAGCCGCCGAAACGCGCATGGACACCTGGCTTTCGGCCAATCCCGACGTGAAGCCCGGGCTGCTGTACGGCGTGGCCGACGCCCTTTTGCGCCTGAACGCCACGCAAAAGGCCATCGACTACCTGAGCAAGTGGGTCACCCAGGTGCCGGAAGGCACGCCGTCGTGGTTCCTGGGCCGGCTGGAACTGTCCAGGGCACTTTACCGCGAAGGTCACGACAAGCAGGCGAAGCAGCTTGTAGACACCACCCTGCTCCTCTATCCCGAAGCCGGCGGCGTGGGAATGAAGCGCAAGTTCGAAGCCTTCCGGCGTTCGATGGGGAAGTGAAAGACCTGAGATCCATCGGAAAGAAAGGGGACGGGGGTCATTTTCGATCGCCTGGAACAAGAAATGTCGACCATTCTCTTATCTGCCGTCTTTGCTTTCGATCCGCCCCTTCATCGCCCGGAAGACTTCGGGTGAGATGACGATTTCCGCCACGCACGGCTCACCGATCTGCAGCACGGGCCAATTTTGCCATTGGAACCTGGTTTCGCCCACGACCTTGATTTCGCTCCACGGAATTTTCGCCGCATGACCCCAGACCTTCAAATACAACGCATCACGCTCGACCGTCATTTTCCCGATATTCCTGTACCAAACCGATCCGATCTTCACCGTCTGACGCGTCAAAGTCGGTTCAGGCTCGAAACCTGTCATGGGATACTGCAGAGCCAGATAGCCCAGGCCGCCCGGCCGATTCGCGAGGAATCGCAAGAGCGAAAACACGCCGAATGCGATCAGCCCGGCAAAAGCGAGCGAAGCGGCGACAATCCCCGCGACGAAAGTGAAATCGTTCATGTGCGTTGCGGCTCCTGCTTCGAAATCGCGAGTCAATCCTGAACCATATCGAATCCCGTCACGAAAATCGCGGCAGGTCGTCGAATTCCCCTTCCCATGCTCGCAGCCTCCGCCGCAGATCGTCGCGGATCTTTTCGAGCCCGCCCGGATGGTCCGTCTCGGCAGGCTCGATCAATAGAATTTTCCCCGTCGGTTCGATCAGGAAATGCCGCACTCGCTGGGCACCGCTCCAGGAGTCGTTACGGGAGCCAGCACGCAGACCGATCGCATGCGGAACCATCCTGGGCTCGATGCCCCGGGCCGAGAGGCTGGCGGCCGTTTCGCCGTCCGTCGTCACGATCACGCGCCGCCATTGGTCCAGGTCGGCCATCGTCTTCCAGACCGCTTCGACCTGCTCGATTTCGGCCTTCAGACGCGCGCCCTCCGGGTCCGAATCCGGGCCCAGCACGACCCAGACGAACCAGCCGCGCGGCACCAGGGCGAATAGCGGTTCGCCGGTAACGGGATCGACGCAGCGCAGCGGCGGCGAGAGATTCCCCACGGCGACATTCGCCCCGTCAGGCCGGTCCGTTCCCGCTACCGGCCAGAAGCTCCAGACCAGGATCAAGGCCGCTCCCGCGAGCATGAGAATCGAGTGCAAGTCGACCGGTGCGGGCGGGCTTTTGGCTTCGCTCGCCTTCGTTTCGCCAGGCTCGTTCGGTTGATCGTCGCTGAAGTTCATGTCATCATGATACGGCCTGTGCGGGCGAAACGACATCCCGCAACTTTTGCATCGACGAATCGTCAGGAAACACGACATGAAGAACTGGTTACGCCGGGATTTCCTCGCGACGGGCATTGCAGGAGCGATCGCTGGCCCATTGCGGGTGCAGGCCGACGAGCCCTCGAATCCGGACGCCCTCATGATCAAGGCGCTGAAATCGCTGGCGACCGACCACAAGGGCGAAGTCGCCATCGCATGGAAGCACCTGAAAACCGGCCAGAACTGGTCGATCAACGCCGATAAGCCGATGCCGACGGCCAGCCTGTGCAAATTCCCGATCATGGTCGAGACCTATCGCCAGGCAGCCGAAAAGAAGGTCTCGCTCGACAAAATGATCACCCTGAAAACTGAGGACAAGGTCCCCGGCTCGGGGATCCTCACTTCGGACTTCTCGCCAGGCTCGACACTGGCCCTGCGCGACGCCGTGCGGCTGATGATCAAGTTCTCCGACAACACGGCCACGAATCTCGTTCTGGACGTCATCGGCCTCGATTCGACGGCGAAATTCATGGCCACGCTGGGTTGTCCCAACACATGGGTGCATTCGAAAGTCTACAAGCGGGAAACTTCGATCGCGCCGGAAAGGTCCAAACAGTTCGGCCTGGGTTCGACCTCGGCGGACGAAATGGTCCGCCTGCTGGAACTGCTGCATCAGAAGAAACTCGTCAATCCTGAAGCCAGCACCGAGATGTACGCGCAACTTTTGACCTGCGACGACAAGAACAAATTTCCGCGATTTTTGCCCTACGGGACCAAAATCGCATTCAAGACCGGCAGCGTGAACGCCTCGCGAACGGCCGCCGGGATCATCGAGACGAAGTCGGGCCCCGTCGCACTTTGCGTCATGACCGACAAGAACGAAGATCAGAGCTGGGGCCCGGAGAACGCCGGAGACCTCGTCTGCTCGCACGCCGCGAAAATCCTTTTCGACCGTTTCGATCGCAAGGATTGAATTGTCGAACTCGAAACCAACTTCGAAAGCTCGAATCGCATGACAAAACTGCTGGAACCGCTGATCGATTTTTCGCCAGCGGTCCGGCCGTTGGGGCTAAGGTTACAGGCACTCGATCGAGCCTGGCAACGATTCGATGCAGAATTGCAAGCCGGAAAATCGCCCGAAACTCGCTCGAGGCGATGCGAGTCGAACTGACCTACAATTCGAACGCGATCGAAGGCAACACACTAAGCCTGAGAGAAACCCAGCTCGTCCTCGAAGGCATATCACCACCAGGCGGCAAGAACCTGAGAGAGATTTACGAGGCACGAAATCACGATGCCGCTTTCGGAAAGTTCGAAACCTGGATCGCCGAAAGACAAGCCCACGACGCACTGGCATTGCAGGACCTGCTCGACATTCACAAAACCGTTATGCGTGACGTCGATCCAGCCGCAGGCGGCTTGCGCTCAGGTCGTGTTCTGATCAAGGGCACGCGATTCGTTCCCCCGGGGGAGTCATCGTTTCGACGAACTCATTCCGGCCATGCTCGAACAGCCGAATCGAACGCGTGGCCTTCATCCCGCCATCCAGGCCGCGGAGTTGCATTATAATTTCGTGGCCATTCACCCATTCTCCGATGGCAACGGCCGCACAGATCGCCTGTCGATGAACTATTGGCTGATGCAACGTCGATTTCCAGTGACGATCATTGACGTCGCAGACCGGGCCGAATATCTCAATTCACTGGAAATGGCCGACAAAGGTGATTACGTACCTTTCGCCGCATTCGTAGCGAATTGCATCGAGAATTCGATCCTCCGACTCATGGGAGAATGATTCGGTCCGAAACGTCGATATCGTGATTCGACAGCTCTCATTCAAAGCAACTGCAAATGCCCCGTGATCGCGTCGATCGCAGCGGCATCGTCCGGGCCGATCGCAAGACACGTCCGCGTCGGCTGGCCGTGAAATTCGGTCTTGCCGCTGTCGGTGATCATGTGGACTTCCAGCCCGGCAGAGGCCGCTTTTTCGTAGATTTCCATCAGCTCTTCTTCGCTGTTCACCCGGCAGCACACTTTCGCGAACGAACCGGTCAGCCAGGCCCGCTGGGTTTCGGAAAAGTCGCTGAGCGAAATCGTCCCGTGCGACTGCAATCGTCGACAAAGAAATGACATCGAAGCATGCGCCCCCTGGGCGATCTGCTTGCCGCGTCGCATGTTCAGATCATGCCGCATGCAGATCACCTGCTTCACACGAGTCGGTTCGGAGTTCATGAATTCCGGATCCTGTTAATGACTTCCCGATTTCGTCACAGATCACATTCGAATGTCGAATCGAAACGCCAGGCCGAATCAGAGAATTACCCGCCGGCTTTCGGCGGCTCGTTCGGCCACGATTTCGAGCCCATCGATCGTCACCCCGTCCGGCTTGTCCCGGCCGGTTTTCACGGTATATTTTCCGGCCGAGTAAACTCGCGGTCGAATCGCATTCCCTCGCACCCGAACGCAATACACCGTTTCGCCGGTCGATTCCTCGATCACTTCGACGACAGGATTCGTCACATTTTCGAAGACGAGTTCAGGCAGATGGCCGAAGACCTTGCGACCGTCATTCGCCTGTGCTTCGAACGTGATCGGCCAGCCGGGGAACTGGGTCGATTCGCCCTGGTTCGAATCGGCGAATCGGGGCCAGCATTCGAAAGTCACCGATTGATTTCGCTTGTCGAACCTGGCGATTCCGAAGCCGTCGGCCCGTTTTTTCTCGTCGTCAAGGTTTTCGGGATTGGCATAGGCCAGCATCGAAATGCGATTCCCCAGGCCATCGCGAAAATCGCCCGTCCAGGGCAGCGGGCTGCCGGGCACTGAGTTCGGGCCAGGCTTTTCGTCGGCCGGGTGCCACCAGCGGGCGTAAATGGTATTGACGATCGCGGGACTCGTGAAGCCGTATGGGCCGTCGCCAAAGGCTACGATACCATGCTTCACCACGGCGGCCAGGTGCTGATCACCGCAAAGATGAGTCGCCCAGGCCCGGCGGATGATCTTCAGGGCTTTCGTCCGTTTGGTTTGCGGCCAGCCATTGCAATCGAGATCGGCCAGAAGTCGATTGTCGGGCGTGCCGTGAATGTGCACAGCGCCACAGAAGGCCGTTTGCGACAGCACGCATTTCATTTCCGCGCTGGTCCAGTCGCGGGTCCAGCGTTCGAGAAACGCCTCCTGGCGTGGTCCCAGCAGTTCCAGATTCGGCAGGTCGATCGACTTCGGGTCGTATTTCGAATCATTCACATGATCCGGCCGCGGGCCCAATTGCGGAATTTTCCCGGCAGGACCGGTCTTGAATTTCCGGTCCTCAAGAATTGCGAAATCGATGCCGCCCAGCGTGAGTCGCGTGAAATAAACTCCGATGCCCCGCTCGACAGGGGCCGGATCGACCGGATCGGGCAGATGCCAAGACTGCTGCCGCTGCACCTGGTTGACGTATTCGACAGGATAGCGATAGCCGCCGTCGGCGTCGCCCGGGATCGTCGAGCGTTTGCCTGACTCGCCCCAGACGTTGCCGTGGCCAACGTCGTGATCGTCCGGAATGCAGATCGTCGGCCGGTCACGAATGACGTCGCGAAACTGAAGCCCGAATTCGATCCAGCCGGCGGTGTGTTCGGTGTGTCGATAGGTCTGGTCGCCAGCGAAAAAGAGCAGGTCAGGATCGAGACGCTTGAGATTCTCGACGATTTCGGCGCGGGAGCCGGTCGTGCGGCTGGAGTTGCACGAGAGGTTGCCGACGACGATGACCGGTTTTTCGACAGGATCATGGCGAAAGACGCCTTCGAATACCGCTGATGAACCGTGCCGCACGCGATAGGGGACGTCTCGATCATTTTTCCAGCCTTCGACACGGAAATGTGCGTCCCAGCCGGGGTAGAGGACATCGGCCCGGCCGATTTCGGTCCAGGTGCCGTCAATCGCGACTTCCAGACGAACGGACTTCGGCTCGTCGGGCAAAAGCGGAAAAAGCTGGGCCGACAGTTTCAGGATCCCGTTCTGACAGGTGTAAAGCGCGAAGGCGACCACCTTGTCGCGTGCAACGTTCATCTTCGGCGCGGCTGGCGGACCGGCCGATTTGGATTTCGCTTTCTGTTTCGCCCTGCCTTTGACTTTTTCGGCCGCAATGACTGGCCCCTGAGAGGCTGTTTCGTTCCACCACTCGCCGGTCGTCAGGGATTCCAGCTCAGGAAAGCCGGGGCCGAAAGGAGGCTCGGAATGCGCGGTGACCGCCAGGTGATCGGAAACGATGATCGCGCCGAATCCGGCTGCGGTGGCCTTGATGGCGCTACGGCGATCGATTTTCTTCGACATGAGGCGGTACCGGTGCGCGTTCGTGATTCGTTTCAGTGGCGGGTAAGGCGGACATGCCGAATCCGGTCCTGTCCAGAATGGCGACGAGGGCAGCGGGTTTCAAGCGGGCAACGGCGAACGTGAGCCGGAGGAGGGGAATCGGCGTGCCTGGCGGCCGTCGTTGCCGGTTGTTCCGCGGATGGCGGAAAAGCCGGTCAGGTCAAGAGATTTTCGTATTGTCAAGCCGAACCTTTGCGGATAGGATATTTCGTGAAGGATACGGCGATTTCCGTCCCGAATCGTAACTTTTCGGGATGAGGAGTCAGAGATCCATACAAAGGTTGGTCGTTCGGTCTGGCGTACCCGGTTTCCTCGCTTCGTCACGTCGCGATACGAAAACGGCGGGTACGGTGAGTCGTTCGAATCGGCGACGGCTTGAGCGTCCGGTGATTCCGGTCGAGATCGAAGGCAATAGGTCATAAACTCGCAAGCCCGATTCAGAGGACGGGTCCAAAAGCCCGCAAAAAACGCTCCATGTCCACGCAACTGATGGAAGCCCTGCGCAACGTGCGCAATATCGGTATCTCGGCGCACATCGATTCCGGCAAAACGACACTTTCGGAACGGATTCTTTACTACTCGGGCAAGATCCACAAGATCAACGAGGTCAAGGGCGATGGCGACGGCGCCGTCATGGACCACATGGAGCTGGAGAAGGAACGGGGCATCACCATCACTTCGGCGGCGACGACCGTCGAGTGGAAGGGGCACAAAGTCAACCTGATCGACACCCCCGGCCACGTGGATTTCACCGTCGAGGTGGAGCGATCCCTGCGGGTGCTGGACGGTGCCGTGCTGGTGCTGTGCGCCGTGGCCGGCGTGCAGTCGCAGTCGATCACGGTCGACCGCCAGATGAAGCGTTACAACGTGCCACGTCTTGCCTTCATCAACAAGATGGACCGAACGGGCGCCAACCCTCGTAACGTGATCAAGGCCCTGGGCGACAAGCTCGGCCTGAACGCCGTGCCGATGCAGCTCCCGATGGGTGCCGAGGCGAACTTTCAGGGCGTGATCGACCTGATCAACATGGAATCCGTCTGTTTCGACGGCGAGAAGGGCGACACCGTCCGCCGCGAGCCGATTCCGGCGGAATTCAAGGAAGAAGCCGAGCGTGCCCGCCAGGGGATGCTCGAGGCGATCTCCCTGTTCTCGGACGAAGTCATGGAACTCCTGCTCGAGGAGCAGGAAGTGCCGCTGGACCTGATCCACAGGACGATCCGCGAAGGCGTGCTGGCCAACCAGCTTTGCCCGGTCTACGTCGGATCGGCCTACAAGAACAAGGGTGTGCAGACGCTGCTGGACGCCGTCGCCTCCTACCTGCCGAGCCCGCTGGACCGGCACGTCAAGGCCAAGGACAACGACAACAACGCCGAAGAGATCGACATCGTCCCCGACCCGGAAAAGCCGCTCGTGGCGATGGCCTTCAAGCTCGTCGAAGAGCCTTTCGGCCAGTTGACCTACACGCGGGTTTACCAGGGCACGCTGAAAAAGGGCGAGTTCTACTTCAACACGCGTCTGAAGAAGAAGCAGCGGGTCAGCCGGATCCTGCGCGTCCACTCGGACAAAAAGGAAGACATCGACTCGGCCAGTGCCGGCGACATCGTCGCGGTCATGGGCGTGGACTGTGCAACCGGGGACACCTACTGCCAGGACGGCCTGAACTATTCGCTGGAATCGATCTTCGCCGCGGCTCCCGTGATCGACCTGTCGATCTCGGCCACCAAGCAGCAGGACGCCGACAAGCTTTCCAAGGCTCTTTCCCGCTTCATGCGTGAAGACCCGACCTTCCGCGTCCACCAGGATCCGGAAACGGCCGAGACGATCATCTCGGGCATGGGCGAACTGCACCTGGAAATCTACGTCGAGCGTATCAAGCGCGAATACAAGGTCGAGTGCCAGGTCGGCATGCCCAAGGTCGCCTATCGCGAAACGCCGACGAAGCAGACCGACTACAACTACAAGCACCGGAAGCAGACGGGTGGTTCCGGTCAGTACGGCCACGTCGTCGGCACCCTGGTGCCGATGAGCGTCGAAGGCGACGGCGAGTCGTTCATCTTCGAAAACAAGGTCGTCGGCGGCCGGATTCCGAACGAATTCATCCCGTCGGTCGAAAAGGGTTTCCGGCGCGCTCTGGACAAGGGCCCTGTCGCCGGCTTCCCGGTCATCGGCGTCAAGATGATCCTGTCCGACGGTTCGTACCACGACGTCGACTCGTCCGACATGGCCTTCCAGATCACGGGCTTCGACGCCTTCCGCGAAACGTTCAGGAAGGCCGACCCGGTCCTCCTCGAACCGATCATGAAGGTCGAAGTCGAAGTCCCGACCGAATTCCAGGGGCCCGTCACCGGTAACGTCTCCAGCCGCCGTGGCGTGATCCTCGGCACCGAAAACCGCGAAAGCTTCGTCATGATCGAAGCCGAAGTGCCCCTCTCCGAAATGTTCGGCTATTCGAACGACCTGCGGAGCATGACCCAGGGCAAGGGCGGGTTCTCGATGGAATTCCTCAAGTATCAAAAGGTTCCGACCAAGATGCAGGAAGACATCGTGAAGAAGGTCCAGGCCGATAACGCCAAGAAGTAAGCGAATCGACCAGACCTGAATTCGAATCTTCGAAGGGGCCGAGAAATTCGGCCCCTTTTTTCGTGCGCTTCGACAGCCGTCGGTCTCATGACCGGAAGTCACTCCAGGGCGATCGTTTCCGCACACGACCGGCCGTCGCTCTGACCGGCCATGATGGACCGCATTTCAATTGCGGACAATTCCACAGCGTTGCACACCGATTTCATGAACGTTCGCATTCGATTGCGAAATTTCATCATGGGATTGACTTTCGGCACAAGATTCGCTCATGATTAAGGTTGGTTTGCAAACGAATCCGCTTTCCTGATACGGAGCTAAGTCTTATGCCCCAAGCTTCCCGTGCTCGTAAGGGTTTCACCCTGATCGAGTTGCTGGTGGTGATCGCGATCATCGCCGTCCTCATTTCTCTACTTCTTCCCGCGGTGCAGTCCGCCCGCGAAGCCGCCCGCCGTGCTCAGTGCGTGAACAATCTGAAGCAAATCGGGCTGGCGAACCACAACTTCGAATCGACCAACGGTCACTTCGCGCCCGGGTACGGCAAGAACCCACTCCCTGGCGGTGGCGGTCGCGTGAATTCGAACGCCCTGATCCTTCAGTTCCTCGAGTCCGCAAACCTCTACGGTGCGTTCAACTTCGAAGTGAACATCAATCTGACCGGTCCGACGTCGCCCAACGATACGGCTCAGACGCAAATCATTTCCGCGTACGTCTGTCCGAGCGACCCGTCGATGTCCAAGTTGCTGGCCGGTGTTTCACAACTCGGTTATTGCAACTATTTCGGCAGCGTGGGCAATACGGCCTCGCTGGAGCTGGGTACCGCCTTCGGTTTCCAGGAGCCGAATGCCCAAAATGCCGGCATTTTCAACGTGCGCCTCGACCGCAGCGGCACTGCCACGTCGAACCCCGTGAATCACCTGCGCGTACAGAACCCGACGACGATCGGCCAGATCACCGACGGCACCAGCAATACGGCTCTCTACTCGGAAACGATCCGCTCGATTTCCGTCGCGAACGTGACGACCGAAATTCCGATCCCGAGCCTTCTCAACGTTTACTATTCCGCAAGCGACTCGATGGCTGGCGGCATGCAAATCCCGCCCGCATTCTGCCGGACTTTCCCGGGCAGCCGCCTGCGGTATCGTGGTCAGCAGTACTATCGTAACCTCCCGGTTACGAGCTACTACAGCCACACCATGACACCGAACACGACCATGTGGGACTGCATCGACGGCTCACTGGTCGCATCGCACACCGCGGCCCGCAGTTATCACCCCGGCGGCGTCAACGTCGTCTTCTGCGACGGATCGGTGCGATTCGTCAAGAACACCGTGAACGACTCGACCTGGCGTGCTCTCGGATCGAGGGCTGGCGGTGAAGTCATCTCCGCCGACGCGTATTGATCGAACGTTCGAATTCATCGAAGAAACGGAAACGGGACGAAACCATCGTCCCGTTCTCGTTTTCGGTCCGAGCTCATGACAGCATTCCCCCAACGGAGCAAGCGAAATGTCCGTGCGTCCAGTGATTGCCTCCCTTTCTCTCGTTTTGACACTCTGCCTTGGTTGCGGCGGCTCGGGCGGCCCTGTGACTCAGGAAATCGCCATCGAATCCCGGCTCGGCGAAGTCGCGGAACTGTACCGCACGTACGTCACCGTCACGAAGAAGGCCCCGAAATCGCTCGCTGACCTCCGTACCATCGAAAACGTCGCCCCTTCCGGGCTGACGCCTCTCGTCACCGGCGAAGTCATCGTCTTCTGGGGTGCCGAATTGACCAGCCTGGGCGAAGAACCTAGCGGGCCTGAGTCCGACAAAGTCCTCGCCTACGAAAAAGACGTGCCCCAAAAGGGTGGGCAAGTCCTGATGCTCGACCGCCGCATCAAAACGATGTCGGCCGAAGAGTTCGCCGCCGCGCCGAAGGCCGGCTCGCTCGCGGAAGACACGCCAGCCAAAAAGAAGGGCTGAGAGCCTGCTGGTCGATCTGTCGCCTGACATTCAAGCTGGCCGCGATTTCGGATCAGAAATCGCGGCCTGATTTTTCGGAACCGTCGAACGTTACGCCAGGTCGGTCCTATTTTTCTTCGAAAGTGATTCGCTTTCGATGAAATGCAGTTCGATTTTCATTCCGAACACGTAGATCGACAGCATGCAGTTGCCGCTTTGACTGAATGTGGAATCTGCGTCTCGCCGATTCGCGCGATCATGCTGTATCGATTACCTCGGATGCCTTCGACCGCAAAAATCGCGATGCGACGCTGCTATTTGCGTTTCATCCAGCCAGGTTCGAACCGAGGGCCTTCGAAATGGACACGGAGCTTCGTCAACCCTTTCGCCGGGGCGGTTGGGCCTGCGATTTTCCGGTCGCATGACCGCAGCACTTCGGCGACTCGTCCAGTCGACCATTTTCCCGAACCGACGAGAATCAGCGTGCCCGCGATCGACCGAACCATATTGTAAAGAAACCCGTCCGCCTCGACTTCGACGTGTATTTCGTCACCGGATCGAATGACATCGCAGGCAAAAATGCGGCGAACCGTCGAAACCCGTTCTGAACCCACAGTCTGAAATGCCGCGAAATCGTGCCTGCCGACGAGTTGCGCGGCGGCTTCGCTCATGGCCGTTTCATCCAAAGGCCTGGGCACATGATGGGCATACCTGAACTTCATCGGATCGGCGACCGGGGAATTGTCGACACGATAACGATAGCGTTTGGACCGGGCGTCAAGAGTCGGGTGGAACGCCTGCGAGACTTCGTCGGCATGCCGAACGCGGATCGTATCAGGCAAGAACGCATTCAGTGCATTGCGGAAGATCGGCGGTTCATATCTGGCCGAGGTCAAAAAAGTCGCCACTTGCCCGATCGCATGAACGCCCGCATCCGTACGGCCGCTGCCCATGACTTGCGGACGCCTGCCAAGCATTTTTTCCAGTGCCGTCTCGATCGAATCCTGAATCGTGGGCAACCCCGGCTGAATCTGCCAGCCGGCGAAGTCGGTGCCGTCATAGGCGATCGTCAGGCGGATCTGGCGGACGTCCATCGCGGCGCAGCTTTCGACCAGAGTTCACGCATGCTCGAAATGCGAGGGCTGGCCAGGATCTTCGAAGATGCCGGGCCAGCCCGAATCGATCACGACCGATGAGCGGAAACGCGAATCAAAGGCCCCGGGCGATCATGGTTTCGGCGATCTGAACGGCGTTGAGGGCCGCTCCCTTGCGCAGGTTGTCGCTGACGCACCAGAACAGAAGGCCATGCGGGTTATCGAGTTCCTGCCGGATCCGGCCGACGAAGACTTCGTCACGTCCGTCGGCGGCGCGGGGGTTCGGGTGCTGGCGGTTGCGGAAGTCATCGTCGACGAACACGCCGGGCGAATTCGCCCAGATCTGGCGGGCGTCGTCAGGCGTGAGCGGTTTTTCGCACTCGATCAGGATCGACTCGCTGTGGCAATTCACGACGGGCACGCGAATGCAGGTCGGCTGCACCTGGATCGACGAGTCACCCATGATCTTGCGGGTCTCGTTGACCATCTTCATCTCTTCCTTGGTGTAGCCGGAATCGAGGAAGTCGTCGATCTGGGCCACGCAGTTGAAGGCGATCGCGTGGGCGAATTTGGCTGGCGATGGTTCTGACTGGCCGGCCAGGCGGGCTTTCACCTGGTCTTCCAGCTCGGTCATCCCCTTCTGGCCAGCCCCTGAGACGGCCTGATAGGTGCTGACGATCACGCGCTTGATGCGGAATTTTTCGTGCAGGGGCTTGAGGGCGACGACCATCTGGATCGTCGAGCAGTTCGGGTTGGCGATGATGCCCTGATGTTTGTCGATATCGTGCGGATTGACCTCGGGAACGACCAGGGGCACGTTCGGGTCCATCCGCCAGGCGGAGCTGTTGTCGATGACGACGGCGCCAGCGCGGGCTGCGGCGGGGCACGTTTCGCGCGAGACCGATGCCGGCGTGCTCGAGAGCAGAATGTCGATGCCTTCGAACTGTTTATCGGAAACGGGCAGAATCGGATGATCCTCACCCGCGAACCGGATCGTCCGGCCCGCGCTGCGGGGGCTCGCGAGGAATTTCACGGAAGAGGCCGGAAAAGCACGTTCTTCCAGCAGCCGCACCATCACTTCGCCCACGGCGCCGCTGGCGCCCAGAACACCCACGCGTTTCACCGGTCGGATTCCTTCGTATGAGTTCGCTTGACCGTACCACTCGCCAAAGCGGCCCCGTCCGGTTAGACTTGGGCACGCAACGGCGGTTCCGGACTCCGACAGACGTTCGTCGGTTCCCGCACGAATCCCCGGCCGCTTCGGCGTGCCGGACAGATCGGACCCGCCATCATACCCGAAACCGGCCGCGACGCCAAATCGCATCGTGGCAAGATCGCCGGGATGAATCGCCCCAAGTCGAATCGATCTGAGGAAGGTGCTGCCTTGAAGGTCCTGGTGGTCGGTCGCGGCGGCCGTGAACACGCGTTGTGCTGGAAACTGGCACAGTCTCCGAAAGTCACCCAGGTGATCTGTGCGCCAGGCAACGCCGGCACGGCCCTGGAGGACAAGGTCATCAACGAGGCCGTCGAGCCCAACGACGTGCGCGGCTTGTTGCAACTCGCCCGCCGCAAGGGCGTTGACCTGACCGTCGTCGGCCCGGAAGATCCGCTTACTCTCGGCATCGCCGACGTCTTCGCCCGTGAAGGGCTGCGTGTCTTCGGCCCCAGGCAGGATGCCGCCGAGCTGGAAGGCTCGAAAATTTTCTCGAAGGAAATGATGCGTCAGGCCGGCATTCCGACGGCCGACTTCCGCGTCTTCCGCAGCTTGCCGGATGCCGAGCGTTATCTGCTCTCGCGCGATGTGTCGGTCACGATCCGCTCGAAAGGCCGGTCGACCGTCCGCCAGCCTTTCACGTGCGTCACCGCCGCGGAAGCGCTGCAGGCCATTGACCGGATCTTCGACGCCCGCAACATGCTTTCGGGCAACGTGCAGGTCGAGATCGAAGAACGGGGCGAAAAGGTTCTTTTCGACACGCTCGAAGCGGCGCGTAAAGCGATCCTGGCCCACCCGATCGGCCTGGTCGTGAAGGCCGACGGCCTCGCCGCCGGCAAAGGCGTGTTCGTGTGCGACACCATCGGCGAAGCGATGGAAGCCGTCGAAAGCCTGATGATGAAGCGGGTCTTCGGCCGCGCGGGCGATTCGATTCTGATCGAGGAACGCCTCGACGGCGTCGAGACCAGTGTGCTGGCCCTGACCGACGGTCGTTCGATCCTGCCGCTGCCTTCAAGTCAGGATCACAAACGTGCCTTCGACGGCGACGCCGGCCCGAACACGGGCGGCATGGGTGCTTATAGCCCGGCGGATGTGCTGAAGCCGGAAGTGATGAGCGTGATCGAGTCGGAAGTGCTCGTCCACGCCGTGCATTCGTTGAAGCGCCAGCGTCGGCCGTTCAAGGGGCTGCTCTATGCCGGCATCATGCTGACTTCGCAGGGCCCGAAGGTGCTCGAATTCAACGTGCGCTTCGGCGACCCGGAATGTCAGGTGTTGCTGATGAGGCTCAAGAGCGACCTCGTCGACCTGCTCGAAGCCGTGATCGACGAACGGCTCGACACGGCCGAAGTCGTCTGGGACGATCGGCCGGCGATCACGGTCGTCTTCGCCGCCGAAGGCTATCCAGGCAAATACGAGCGGGGTAAAGAGATCAAGGGGCTGGACGAAGCCGACGCCGTGCCGGGCGTGAAGGTGTTCCACGCGGGCACGAGTCTCAGGCCCGTCAAGAGCGGTGCTGACCCCGTGGTGATTTCTGACGGCGGCCGGGTTCTGAACGTCACGGCCATCGGCGACACGCTCCAGGAAGCCGCCGATCGGGCCTATGAAGCCTGCGCGAAAATCAAATTCCCGGGCGGCTGGTATCGCAAGGATATCGCCTGGCAGGCGCTGAAATGAATTGCAAGTAGCAAGTAGCGCGGGCTTCAGCCCGCCAACCCGAAATTGAGACATGAGGCGCATGTAGGGCGGGCTTCAGCCCGCCTGAAAGAATGCGAAGCTCGAAAACGGCGGGCTGAAGCGCGCCCTACGAAATGGGTTGTGTCCTTGTGATCGAGATCGACCGATGTCGAACTTTCGCAGACTTTACACGCAAGGAGGCACATATTTTCTCACGGTCGTGACGGCGAAGCGAAGTCCTGTTTTTCGGGACAAAACCGCTCGATCGATATTGCGAAGCTGCTTCGAAAATACGAGGGCCAGGACGCCCTTCGGCATCGATGCGATGGTGCTGCTTCCTGACCATTTTCATAACCTTTTGAGTCTACAGCGTGGCGATGACGATTTTTCTTCACGAATGGGTCAGATTAAGGCTGATTTTACGCATCGATGGCTCGAAACAGGAGGCAAAGAGTCGGTCAGGAGTGCATCTCAAGTCGATCGACGTGACCGGGCAGACTGGCAAAAGCGATTCTGGGAGCACTTCATTCGAGACGAATGCGATTTCGAGAATCATTTTCATTATATTCACTTTAATCCGGTAAAACACGGGTTGGTTCGATGCGTCATCGACTGGCCATATTCGACATTCCATCAGGCTTCGAAAAAAGGGCTCTATCCGCCAGATTGGGGATGTGCCGAATATGGAACTCCACATGGAATCGAAGGAATGGAATTGGATTAGCCCGCCAGCCCCGATGCGAAGTGAGTCATGAGTAGGGCGGGCTTCAGCCCGCCGTCTCGAATTCGAAGCTCGAAATCGGCGGGCTGAAGCCCACCCTACGTGGATTCAAACCCAACCGCCGTCGCGATAAACGTATTCGATCCTGGTGCGGGCGTCGCAGAGGGAGCTGTGAGTAGGGCGGGCTTCAGCCCGCCGGCCCCGATGCGAAGTGAGTCATGAGTAGGGCGGGCTTCAGCCCGCCTGACAGAATGTGAAGCTCGACAACGGCGGGCTGAAGCCCTCCCTACGTGGATTCAATCCCTCCCGCCGTCGCGGTAAACGTATTCGGTCTTGGTGCGGGCGTCGGAGCGGTAGCTGTCCAGCCCCTGGAGGGCGCGGTACAGCGAGCGGGCCCCCTCGGCGGCAGATCGGCTCAAGTATCCGTCGTCCGTTCCGATTTTGAACGAAAGCTCGGCGATGACGGGCGTTTCGGATGGTCCCCTTGTCCACAGAATCGCCGCGAAGCTCGACTTCAGCGGCTTCGATGCGTCGTCGACCCGGATCTCGATCGTATCGCTCTTCCAGACCGTCTCCTGCACGACGATCCCCTGCACCGTACGAATTTCGACCTTCCCGTGCAAAGAGCGTTCGTCCGATGTCAGCGTGCCGATGACGGGGAAGATCGCCTCGGCATCGGCGACCGAAGCCGGGGCTTTCGGTGGTTTTCCCGGCTTTTCGGCCACGGCACCAGGCACCGTGACCGAGTGTGAAAACCGGCTGAGAAACGGCGGGGCGATGTCCTCTTCGAACTTCGGCGGCTTGACGGCCATGCCTTTCGCTGGCGAGACGTCCGTGCCGAATGCGAGAAACAGATCCTCGGACCGGCACTTGAGCGTCAATTCCGAGCTATCCGCGCCCCAGCGCTGACGCAGCAGCAGCCCATTGCGTCGGAACGTGAAATCGGGCGTATCTAGGAACCGGACCGACCTGGTGCTTTCCGGCTTCAGGTCGCCCTTGATACGGACCGCGGGCAAGTGCTTCGCGCCACGGCGAATCTCACGCCAGATTTCGTCGACGGCTTCCGACCGGTGCCGAAACAGGGTGTGATCGATCAGAAGCTTGTATTCGCGGGATTCGATCTTCATCGTCGGTTCCGTTCGGAGAGATTCGCGAGATGTCGAACCTGATGCGTCGTCAGCCTCACGAAGTCACTTCGCGGGCGGGCCTTCCAGCTTGCCCTTCGTGGTCGTTCTGACCCTGACGAGCGTATCGTTGGCCGTGATGTAGAGGGTCGAACCGTCGTCGCCCCAGGCGCAATTGGCCGTCGGCACTTTGGTATCGATCCGGCCCAGCATCGTGCCATCCGGAGCATAGATCAGCACGCCGCCCGGGCCGGTCGTGAAAACGTTGCCGGCATCGTCGACTTTGAGGCCATCGGGCAGCCCGGGTTTACCGGCCTTGAGCAGCTCGGACGTATCCGCGAACTGTCGCCCCGGGCCGAACGTGCCGTCTTCCTTCAGGGGATATGCCATCAGGATCGGGCGGTCCGGGTCGGAATTGGCGACGTAAGCCGTTTTGTAGTCGGGAGAAAACGCCAGACCGTTGGGGAATTTCAGTTCTTTCGTCATGAGCGTCAGTTCGCCGGTTTTGCCGTCGAGGCGATAGACGCCGCTGAAGTCGAGTTCGCGGGCAGGGTCTTCAGCACCTTTTTTCAGGCCATAGGGCGGATCGGTGAAATAGAGATTACCGGCTGCGTCGAAAGCACCGTCATTCGGGCTATTGAGTCGTTTGCCCTGATATTTGTCCGCCAGAGTCTTGAAGGTGCCGTTAGGTTCGAGCCGGGCGACGCGGCGGTCACCGTGCTGCATAAGGACGAGCCGCCCCCGGGCATCGAGCGTCAGCCCGTTGGAGCCCTGCCCGCTGCCGTCGGCCAGATGGCCGGTATCGCCGCTGGGTTTGAGGAATTCGCTGGGCTGGCGGCCGGCCTTGTCCCACTTATAGGCGACGTTGTTGGGTACGTCCGAAAAGATAAGAGCCTGATCGGCGCTGAGCCACACGGGGCCTTCGGACCATTTGTAACCCGACCCGAGTTTTTCGATCCGGGCGTCTTTGGGAATGAGCTTGTCGAATCGCGGATCGTGCCGAAGGATCTCGGCCGAATTGTCGTCGGCCTGACCTGGAGACGCGATCGCGGACCATACGTAAAGCACTGCGGGAACGACCCTTTTGATGACCGGTTTCATCGTGTGAACCTGATTCGATGGGCATTTTGGGAAATCGGCGAGGTTTCGAAAGTCACAGGCGGCAGACGTCACACGTAGGAATTCTGACAGGCCGAATCATGCTCCGCCGTGCAATCCGGAGCGACGACAAATCGGCCCTGCTTCAGAATCGAACCCGCAACGATCGATCTCGCCCACAACTCCCTCCGGGCCAATGCCCGAGACACCGATGAACCGTGATTCTCTAACATCCCCTGCTTGTGATCAAGGACATCGTCACTCCAGGCGAACGAACCGGACCGGGAATTCCGAAAACTTTCCGGGAAAGCGTTCGCAAATCACCGGAACGTGTCGGAAGATGACTTTGACGACACGGAAAGCCGCCAAAGTAAGTGCTGCTTTCGGAATCATCGAACAGGAGATCTCGAAAATACGGGGGTTCACCTCTCAACTTTTCGGCAGAATGCGCTTAATATAGCGACATTCGGCCGAGAAAAGCCTTCCAGGCTTGGGACTTCCGTGCTATCGAATCGTCCGAACCGGTCCGCCTCGATCGATCAAAATCACTGCAATCTTCCGGGAGTGATCCACATGTCCACACTGGCACAGCGCATTCGCGAGATCCGTTACAAGAAGGGGCTAGGCCCCGACGCTCTGGCCGCACGGGCGGAAATCAGCCGAACGGCGCTTTATCAGATCGAATGCGGCAAGACCGAAGTACCGCGTGCCGGCACTTTGCGACGCATCGCTCAGGCGCTCGAAGTTCCGGTGGATCAGCTCCTCGGCAACAGGCCTCTCGGCGAAGGCATCGAACAACCGGCTTCGTTCGCCTCTCGCCCGATTCATGAGAATGTCCGGACCGGCCACAACCCGGCGCAGGAATGGCCGTTCGGCGACGAGCCCGAGATGCCGGATTATTCCGACGTCAAACGGACTTTCGGCACTCCGGATCATCGGGACGATCTGGCCGGCATGCTCGACGACCTTCTCGAGTCGCGCTATGGCGACGCCGTGGCTCGAATCATCCAGGAAACCCACAAGCTGCTTTCGCCCACCCGGCCGTCAGCACCCATGCCCCGGCCTTACGCCGACATCCGCTATCGTTCGCCCCGATAAGCCGGAACGCCGTCGCACGGACCGATTCGCCAATCCAGCCTGACGACGGCTTTCAGCGGGCAACAGATCGACACGTAATATCCGACAGACAATCATGATGCGACTTTTCAAGCCATGGCTCCAGCCGTGGCTTTTTTCGTGCGATTTCGCTTTCTTCGCGCTATCCGTTCGACTTCGCCGACTCATCGTGAAGCCGGCGAAATCCGGGTTCGACGATTTTCGGGATTTGCCTCGCGCGACGCGAATTTTGTTGTAAATTTTACAAGGCAGGCAGTCTGCGAAATCCAGGCTATCTGTAACGAGGCCGTTCGCGACTTCGGCCACGTGCCGACGCCACGCACCATGAACGCACATCCTGAGATCAAGGCGGGTTACGACGATGGCTACGACGCGGCAGATCCGAATCGTTCGGCGAGCGGCCTTTGCCGCGTGTTTGACTTTGGCCGCTTCCGCGACCGGACATGCGGGCGGGCGGCCGAGGCCTGTGTTCGTTCAGTCGACGAACGTGACGGTCGTCGCGCCGGTTCGGCCCACGATGGATGTCCGTAACGGAGTCGCTCCGTCGCCGATGCTCGGCAGTTTCGTGCCGAATCAGTCGGTCTGGGTGCGCGGCAACGGCGTGATGGGTGGCGGCTACACTCCGCTCAATCAGGACGAACGGGAATCGATGGCGATCTATGGCCCGTTTTCGGCATTCCGCGGTCAGATGAAGCCGGTGCGAGTGCTTCAGCCGACCGGCACGGGGCCGATTCCGTTGATGGAGGGCGACGCGGTCGCTTATCCGAACTTCCCCTGGAAGGATTCGCTGCCGAACTTGTCGGCCCAGGGGCGTGCCGTGCGGCCCCGGTCGCCATTCATCTATCCCGGCTGGAACACGGACGCCGATACGATCGACAATCAGTGACTTACGTGCGTCAGCGTACGGTTCGCCATTCGAACGTTCGTGAACGAAAAAGCACGAAGGCGGCCTTCCCTGGCCGCCTTCGCGCGTCGTTCCCAATGCTGAGTTTTGCGAGACCGCCCCGAGTCAGGAGCTGGATGTGCCCGGGGTGGTCGTGGTCGTCGTGGTCGTCGCGGCAGGCGGGTCAGCCCGCCAGGTGACGGGCGAAAGTACGCCCGTAATCTCTTGCCCGAAGGCATCTTTGGCGACGACACGGAACAGGTTGTTGCCGTCCGCGAGATTCACGTTCACGACATAGTTGCCGCTGGCGTCGGAAGTCGCGGTGGTCGGACCGGTCTTGCTGTCGACTTCGGAGTAGGTGACGCTCGCGCCGGGCGTGGCGACGCCCTGGAACTGCACCTGGCGTTTGTCGGTGATGCGGTCATCGGCACCCGTGTCGAATGCGGGGTCGAGCCGGGCCGTGATCATCGGGAGCACTTTCACGACCACGCCATTGTTGCCCTGGGCGAGTCGCATGTCCGCCTGAGAGATCTGGCCGTCGCGGTTCGCATCGGCATTGAAATTGTATTTCGTCTCGCCGACCTTGGCACCGATGATCGCCTTGATGGCGTCGATGTCCTTCTTGGTGACTTTCAAGTCACCGTCGGCGTCACCCGGGAGATAGAACCCGGTGAGGTATTCGCCGTTCGTACCGGCCTTGTCTTTCACCGAAACGTTCACGGGCGACGAAGCCTGGCGTCGGCCGAGCCGCACGTTCAGGAGAGTCGGCTGGGCCACCTTCGTACTGACCGCGGCAGCGGCTTCGCTCCGCTGCATGCCGGCCATGTTGGACTGGCCGATCTGGCGATTCGTGCCGTCGGTCGCGGCCGAGATTTCCGGCTGAACCGTCGACCCCTGCGATGCCGCGACGGCGACGCCGAGGGTCGCTTTGCCCTTCGGCATCGTGAATAGCTCTTTCGTCAGATTCACGCGGACGACGGAAGCTTCGCCCGTCGTCGTGATCTGCCCCGGCAGAATGGCGAACGTGTTGCCCATCGACGAAGTCATCACCTCGCGCCGTTCCAGGCAGGAATCCTGAATCTCGAAATATCGCTGATTCTTCTTGCGTTCCCGTTGCATGGCTCACATACCCCCCGATTCCATGGGCCTCGCTTCATCCGTGCACATTTCGTTGCCCGGTATCCCCCCCGGAAACGAGGCCGGCCTGGAACTTCCGCCCTTTCGAGGCATCGCTCCAAGCCGACTCTTGTGTCGTCTGAATGTATGATCGGTTCGTAACGGTCAGGAAGTTGAGAGCGATTGTTCCGATTTTGCGGTTTTTTCTGACCAGCTTACCCGCACGTGCGGCGTCGGCAGGAATCGATCGAGAATCGAACCCGCTTTCGGATCAGCACTTACGGCAACATGAGCGGACTGTGCGACCAGGCTGGGCGACGACGATGGCCAGCGGCCTTCAACTACGACTCGCCAGGCCGTGGCACCGAAGAGCACCACACCGGCCCAGAAATACATGCCATAGAACTGGGCGACTTTGTGCCCCTTGCCGTCGGCGAACCAGCCGCCGATCTCGCTCGATGTCGTCGCGATGAGCACCATGGCGGCCACCAGTGAGGCCAGGATGATCTTTTTGTCCCGCCGCGGAATGTCGGGGCGGAACAACCTGTACGTAAGATACGTCAAGGGAAGGAGAAGCGTGACGTAGTGATGCTTCCAGCTTCGTTCCGACACGAACAGCATCGTGAGGACGACGAGCGAGAATTCGCCGAGCAGGCGCGGGTCGTCGCGCCGGTCCGTGCGGGTGCGTGTCAGCAGGAACATCAGGCCGACGACACCGATGGACAAGACCTTGACGATGCGGGCGACGAACTTCGGGTCCCAATTGACGACGTTCAGCTTGAGTTGCGAACCGTATCGCCCCGGGGTTTCGTCGAGCACCATCAGCCGGTTTAAGACGCCGACCATCGACTGATTGATTTCGAGATCGCCGACGACTCCGCCGGAGACGTAGGGGCTGATGATTCTGTGCCACCATGAGCCCAGGCAGCGGCTGGCGAGATCAGGCCCGAGGACGATCGTCGGCACGACGAACATGAACACGAAAATCGCCACGGATGTGGCGACGAGCATCTTCCACGACCTCTTATAGAGGAAGTAGGGCAGAAACAGGGCAGGCGTGACCTTACACGTGATCGCCAGGCCGAGCGCGGCTCCGCCCAGCCAGTCGCGGCCCCGTGTCCAGGCATCGAGCGCCGCGACGACCAGAAACAGAATCAAAATGTTGATATTGCCATGCTGCAGGTCGCTCAGGATCGGCCGCAGGCTCATCACGGCCACGGCCACATAGCACCACCAGGAGATCGGCCAGCCCTGCTCGCGAACCATCCTGGCCACCATGCGGGCCGACACCAGCGCTAGCCCCACCTTGATCAGGAAAAAGCTGACCGCCCCCATCAGAGGCGGCAGAACCATCAGCGGATAGAGCGTGATCGGCATGACCGGCGGATTCGGGTACATCTCCCTGTCGTAAATGTTCCGCCCCTGGTCCATCAGCTGGAGAACCTGATATCGCCAGCGAATGAACGCGCTGCGATCCTCCGAAGCCTTGTGCGCATAGGCGATCACGGCCATGAGCGTGACCACGATGAGGAACGAGCGAAGGGCGCGTCGTCCCAGATTTTCGTAGCGCGGGTTCAGCGTCCAGGTGACCGAACTCATTCGGCAAGCCCCTTCCTTGGAGTCGAGCCGGCGACTCTTCAGTGATTCGAACCGTCAAGAATCGCGGCAACCGGACCCGCGACCCTGCTGGAGTCATGCCCCGAAGACCATTCGCAATTCCACCGGCCCTTGTACCGAAGGCTTCAGTCGAAGCCGGATCAGGGGCGGAAACGCCGCATCGGGGAGACTTTGGCTTTCCTGAAGCACTTCGACACCATCCGGGTTCGAAATGTTCAGATTCGGCGACCAGTGATAACGCAGAATGACTTCCCGGTCAACGGCAGTTCCCGCCGAAGGTCGAACCGGGATCACGATTTGCCCCGGTCTGGCGACGATCGGCCCATCGACGAACTCAGCCCCGGCCAGCGGAATCGAAGGCGCGACAGGTGGCTCCTGCGCGGTCGCCCCCTTAAGTCGCGCGATCCGCAGCGGCCCGTCCCGCAGAACGACTTCGAATCGGTTCGGGTCGGCGTCCAGAACGGCCCGGGCCTTGTCGCTCCAGCACACGATCCACGTCAAGCCATAACGCTTGCGGACCGTTTCGAGCCAGGCACCGTCCCAATTCTCTCGACCCGCCAGCTTGCCTTCGCCGAACTGGGCGAGGTTCGTCGTCAATGCCGCGTGCAGATACGGCCCGCCCAGAAATTCCACCCCCAGGTCCCGCGCCAGGACGCCCGAATAGCGGCCACCCCGGAAAAAGTCGGGCCCGAAGCCCCCTTCTTCGTAAAGCACCCGGTCCGTCGGACTGACTCGCCCCTTGAGCGTGTTACGGATCAATTCGTAAGCCGCCGGCGGTTTCGAATCGAGCGGAGCCGTGCCGGGGGTCGTCCACATGCCGTGAACCGCCAGCAGCCCCGGGCCGAAAAGCCGAACCGTGACACCTGCCATGCCGAAGATCGTTCCAACCGCAGTCGCCAGGCTCTTCTTTCGTAACGTCGTGACGACGGCCACGATCGCGAAAGACGTGATGACCGCACAGGCTGAATAAGCCGCGTACGTATGCCGGCCCGGCTGGAGAAAGTCGAGGCTGCGAAACGCACCCGCCCCATAACCCCAGAAAAACCCTGCGGCCGCGAACCCGGCAAGGCCGGCGGCCGCGACTCGACCCTGCTTGAACATCAGCGGCAAGCCCGCGCCCAGGCCAAGCAGCAACAGGGCCTCCGCCGGGGCCTCGGTCCAGAAGATCTGGCCGAGCCGCTTGATGACCCCTTCAGGATGCGCGAATGCGAAGGCGCTTTCGCCCTTCGTCGCGGCCAGCACCACCCCCGGCCACCACCAGAATGCATTGACGCCGGCCGCGATGAGGCCTGAAGCCAGGCCACCGAGAGCTTTACGGAATTTACTCGCGGCGAGCAACCAGGCCGCGAATGCCGCGGGCACCAGAACCATCAGGGCCGTGAAGTGCGTGAGCGTGGTCGCGGCCAGCAGGGCCGTCATGCCCAGCCAGCGGCCGATACCGCCATTCTCGAGCCAGCCGACGCAGACACGGAGCGTCGCCAGCGCGAGCGGAATCGCCAGAAAATAGGGCACCATGCCGAAGCCGACATACTGGATCGGAAAGTCCGTCCAGAGATACATGAGCCAAACGAGAGCGGTCAGAGAACCGACGATGCGGGACCTCGTCAGCCCCGTCGCCGACCAGAGGACCAACACCGGCGCGGTCAGCGCAGCCAGAAACACATACCACTTATAGACGACCGCCGGCGCGAACCAGCCCCCGAACACCGCCATCACCATTTCGGGCAGGGTGCTCGAAGCCGGAAACACGGCCGATTTCGGATAGCCGGCCATGAAGGTCGGGTCATATCCAGCCGTGGTTCCGGACTGCGCCAGGAATGACCTTGTGACCACGGCCGAATGCAGATAAAGCGGATGATCGTCCTTCAGAATCGGGGCGTTCGACGTCAGCCCCGGCCAGCCACCGAGAGCTGATAGCAGTGTCCAGACATGGAACGCCAGGGCGGCGAAATAGGCAGTCGAAGTCAGAATGCGTGCGGGCACGGAAGGCCGGGGCCGCGGCGATGGCGCGGGCGTCAGTGTGACATTCGGCGCTGCAAGGTCGTAAGTGTCAGGTTCACCGGCCATGATGCGGGGCGAACGATCCGAGTCGGAAACCATGTCGAAGTCGCGTGATCGAATGAATTTGCCCGTTGCGGTTTCGGGTCGGACCGGTGAGGTGCACGGTTCGGCGGTTCGATGCGGCCTGCAGGATTCGAACCTGCAACCAAGGGATTCGAGAAATTCCGCCGGTTTCCCGACGGCTCGGACTATCTCACCCTCTGGCACGCTCGAACGGTCGAAACCGGTCTTGCGTCAGAGGCCGGGCGCTGATCGGCAACTGGGCCACGACTGGCCAGGCCGATGCGGGGGTTATCGTTGAGGCTCACCCCGCTAGTCTCTGAACCTTTTCGGCGAACGATGCTCAGCCGAACTTGGCTGCGGATTGCCATTTCGGAACCGGTCGAAAAAGATCGACCAGATCCGCGACAGGTTTCCCGCAATTCACCCGGATCCCGTCCGGCGGTCACCCGCCGGCGGCACTCGTCTGGAAGCGAATGAGTCCCCTGCTCTGCCGTTGAGCTAAGGCCGCGATTCGTAAGGGAAGTATGACAGAACCGGGGGATCCCGGCAAGCGGAATCCCCCGGCGAAAGAGATGTTTCGAACGATCGGGACCGATCCGCGAAAATTCGCCGGATCAGGCACCCGTGGGAGAAAGCACGTCAGGCGATTCGACGGCCGACGGAAGTTCGACAGGCGGAATCGAAAGCGGCTCCGGCTTGTCGGCGGCAGCTTTTCGCGTCGCTTCGGCGATCGAAGCGGCCGAGACGCCCGAAGTCGTCACAGCCGTCTTCTTTTCAGGCTTGGCGACTTTGATGTCGCTGGCCAGCCCCAGATAGCTCATCAGCTTGATCGCGATGTACGTCGTATCGACTTCCCACCAGTCCAGGCCGTGCGCGGCCGAAGTCTGATAGGCGTGGTGATTGTTGTGCCAGCCTTCGCCGTATGTCACCAAGGCGACCCACCACAGGTTGGTGGAATCGTCGCGGGTTTCGTGCGAGCGATAGCCCCACTTGTGCGTTGCCGAATTGACCAGCCAAGTGGCATGCAGCACCAGCACGGTGCGGACGAAGAAGCCCCAGACCAGCCAGCTCATGCCGTTGCCCACGAAATACTCACCGGCCACGTAGCAGGCGGCACCCATCAGCAGCGGATAAAGCAGGTGCGTGGCGTCGATGAAACGGAGAACCTTGTCCTTGTAAAGGTCAGGCGCCCAGCGCTTGTAATATTCAGGCGAATGCACGGAGGTAATGTCCGGCGTCATCCACCAGAACATGTGGGCCCAGCCGAAGCCGTCACGCGGGCTGTGCACGTCTTCGGGTTCGTCCGAGTGGGCGTGGTGCCGGCGGTGATCCGCCACCCAACCGATCGGGCCGCCTTCCGAAGCGCAGCAGCCGAACGCGGTCAGAACGTATTTCAGCCAGCCAGGATGCACCTTGAAGCTGGAGTGCGTCAGCAGGCGGTGGTAGGTCATGCAGATGCCGATCCCGCCCGTCAGCCAGTGAAGAACCAGACACAAAACCAGACCGGACCAGGTGAACCAGCCTGCGTTGAACGCCATCAGAGCGCCCAGGTGCAAAAACGCCATCCATACGATGGGGCCCCAGGCGATCTCCGCTCGCTGCGGAACGTGTGCGGTATTCGTGCTCATGAATGTATCGCTCTCGATTCTCTCAGGACCACGCCGCCACCCGGTTCCGGCTCCGCATGGGTCCGCTCTCCATTCGCGGTGGCCATGCCCTGGGCCGATCGCCCCGAACGCCCTCGTTAGTCCCGTCATATTCGGACTTCCAAGTCGATATGGACACCCTGCCCGTGGGATCTCGTCGAATTTTTTCCGCCGACGGCGTTTTTTGGCCGGAGTCCGATCGACTCTCCATCGCTCCGTCTCTTGGCGACACGCCGCCGAT
The DNA here is from genome assembly GCA_964608915.1 of uncultured Isosphaeraceae bacterium. Taxonomy (GTDB): domain Bacteria; phylum Planctomycetota; class Planctomycetia; order Isosphaerales; family Isosphaeraceae; genus QWQI01. The sequence goes on along the minus strand of CAZSQA010000001.1, from coordinate 195,627 downwards.
TCGTCACAATGATCCGCATTCCAGCCCCGAGGCGGCCTGCCCCATCCGCCTGGCGGCAAGCATGCCCGGGTCGATTCATCCCTCGAAAATCGAACACCTTACGAGACAATGCCGCGAATGAAAGCGCTGATCTGCGATGGCACAGGCGTCCGCTTCGCCACAGACTGCCCCGAGCCTCGCCCAGGGACGGACGAAGTTGTCCTCGACGTCCGCTGCTGTGGCATCTGCGACACCGATGTCCAGCTCGCCGCCGGATATATGGGCTATTCAGGAATTCTGGGCCACGAATTCGTCGCCACCGATGCCTCAGGCAACCGCTTCACGGCCGAAATCAACAACGCCTGCCGCAACTGCGACTGGTGCCGCCAGGGTCTCGGCAATCATTGCCCGAATCGGACCGTACTCGGCATCCTCAAGCACGACGGCGCCATGGCCGAAAAAGTCGCCGTGCCCCGCGCCAACCTGCACGCCATCCCCGACTCGATCCCAGACGAATCGGCCGTGTTCGTCGAACCACTCGCCGCCGCGTTCCGGATTCTCGAGCAAATCCGTGTCGGAAAATCGGACCGTGTCGCCGTTCTCGGCGACGGCAAGCTCGGCACCCTTTGCGCCTGGGTTCTCGCCACGGCTTCTGATCACGTCACGCTGATCGGCAAGCATCCCGCCAAGCTCGACCGGGCCGGCGATTCCGTCCGTAAAGCTCTGCTGGATGACGCCCTGGCCAATGCGGCGAAGTCCTTCGACCTCGTCGTCGACGCCACCGGCAACCCCTCAGGCCTGGAAACCGCTTGTCGCCTGGTTCGTGCCCGCGGCACCATCTGCCTGAAAACGACCATCGCGGCCGAACATCGCCTGAGCCTGGCTCCGATCGTGATCGACGAGATCACCGTCGTCGGCAGCCGCTGCGGCCCGTTCGCGCCTGCCATCGAAGCCCTGGCCGCGGGCAAGTTCGACGTCTCCCGGCTTATCGAAGCCGTCTACCCCATCGACGACGCCGAAACCGCCTTCGCCCACGCGGCCCGCAAAGGCGCGGCCAAGATCCTTCTGAAAGTACGCTGATCAGCCGCCCCCTGAATTCCCGAGTTTCGAACGAGAGAGCTCACGCCCATGATACGCCGGATCGCACTTCTGATCTGCCTGACGACCACCGCCATGACCCTGCCTGCCGCCGAGCCGACGCTTGCCGAAAAACTCGGATACAAGGCCACGGACAAAATTCTGATCGTCAACGGCGACGATGTCGGCATGAGCCACTCAGCCAACCTGGCCACCATCGAATGCCTGGAAAAAGGCATCATGCGCACGGCCACCATCATGGTGCCCTGCCCCTGGTTCCCGGAAATCGCCAATTACGCCAAAACGCATCCTGAAAAGGACTTCGGAATTCACATCACCCACACCAGCGAATGGAAATTCTATCGCTGGGGCCCCGTCGCTTCGAAATCCGAAGTGCCTGGCCTGCTCGACCCTGACGGTTACCTGTGGGGCGACGAAGAAGCCGTCTATAAGGCATCGAACCCCAAAGAGGCCCTGATCGAAGCCCGGGCCCAGATCAAAAAAGCCCTCGCCGCCGGGGTGGACGTCACCCACATCGACAGCCATATGGGCACGCTTCAGCTCAATCCTGAATATCTCGACACCTATCTGCAACTGGCCGTCGAATTCAACGTGCCCGTTCGTATGGCATCGGCCGAGACCCTCCACCGCTTCGGCCAGGCGGGCCTGCGCGAAAAGTTCGCGGCAAAAAGCATCGTCTTCCCCGACTATTTCGTTTACGACGAACTGCCGCTCTATCGCCAGATGGGCGTGAAGCCGTTCTGGACACAGATCATCAAGAACCTCAAGCCCGGCGTGACCGAATTGTATATCCACGCCCAACTCCCCACGGATGAAGCTCAGGCCATTTCGGGAAGCTGGAAGACCCGTGCCGAGGAATTCGAAACGTTCGCCAAAGACCCTGAAATCAAAAAGCTGATCGCCGACGATGGCATCATCCTGATCGGCTATCGGCCCCTGCGCGACCTGCAACGCAGGCAATCCGCCGACAAGGCCGCCGCTTCGAAATGATATCGGCATGAGAGACGTATTGCCGACGACTTGCGCCGGCAATACGGTCCGTTCGAGCTCAGGAAATGCGATCAGCGATCGCCGCCCGAGACCTTGATGTGCTGCCCCGTGATCCAGCGGGCGTCGTCGGAGACGATGAATGCGACGACGTCCGCGATATCCTCCGGCTTACCGATTCGACCGAGCGGCGTATTCGAAGCGACGAGCTTTTCGAAATCGCTGCCGATGATCCCGACCTGATGGGTGCCTTCGGTTTCCACCATTCCTGGATTGACGGAATTGACGCGGATGCCACGCGGGCCGAGTTCCTTCGCCAGCGACAGTGTGATCGTGTCGACGGCTCCCTTGGTCGCGCTGTAGACAGAAACCGTCGCCGGTGCTGAAGTCGCCGCCACGGAACCGATGTTGACGATATTGCCGCCGCCGGCGCCGAACTGTTTGACGGCCTCCCTGGTCGCGAACAAAAGCCCGAGCACGTTGATATCGAATTGTTTTCGATAATGCGATTCGTCCACTTCCTCGATCGGCCGGAATTCGTAAACGCCGGCGTTATTCACAAGGAAGTCAATATGGCCGAAGGCCTTGTGCGATTCTTCGAAAAGCCGGATCACTTCCGCCTCTTTCGATACGTCCCCCTGAATCGCGACGGCCTTGCCGCCCGCTTTGACAATGTCGTTCACGACCGCTTCCGCCCCTGAGGCACTCGAAGCGTAATTGACGACGACGGATGCCCCGTCCGCAGCGAGCCGTCGGGCGATCTGAGCCCCAATTCCCTTCGAGGCACCCGTCACGATGGCCGCCTTACCAGCAAGCTTCTTCGACATGATCCTGACTCCCAAGTGACCGTTCGAACCAGTTTCTTACCGATCGGTACAGAATAATATGGAGCCTCGAGTTTGCAAGTCAAGCCCTGAGGGCGTAGGATTCGATCAGAGTCGATCATGAAGGAGAAAATGGGCGATGGTTGCCGGACGTCCGAAGAAGTTCGACCCCGATCTGGCGCTCGATCTCGCGTTGGACGTATTCTGGCGTCAGGGGTTCGAGGGGACTTCGATCTCGGACTTGACCGCCGCGATGGGGATCAATCGGCCGAGCCTTTATGCGACGTTCGGAGATAAGGAAAGCCTGTTCCGGAAGGCGCTCGATCGTTATGTCCAGGCGCGGGCCTGCCACATGCAATCGGCGCTCGACGAACCTACGGCGAAGCGAGTCGTCCACAAACTCTGGGAAAGCAGCATTCGTTCGGCGGATACATCTGGTCACCGCAGGGGCTGTTTTCTCGTTCAGAGTGCCCTGGCCTGCAGCGAGGAAAACCATGCGATGCAGCAAGCGGCCTTCGAAGCCCGGTCGAGCGCGGAGAAGGTCCTGCGCGAAAGGTTCGAAAAAGCGATCGAAGCGGGCGACTTGCCCCCATCGGCCGATGCGGCACACCTTGCGCGTTATGTGACGACATTCACCTACGGGATCGCCGTTCAGGCTGCCGGCGGTGCGTCGCCGACCGAACTGGCCGCCGCCGCCGCGATCGCATTGAATGCATTTCCTTCTTCAAGCGAATCGTGAGCCGGTTCGAACTCATCGCTTCGCTCGCTCGATGATCGAATCGCGTCCGACATCGTCGAGCGAAATCCGCGAAGCCCGGGTTCGGAAGCGACAACGAACGCCATGCCTGGGCACGGCGTTCGTCGGATGTCATCGGAAACCGTTCGTTTCTCCATCCAGGGATAAATCGGTTTCATTCGCGGCGTTCGATCGTGCGGGTATCGCCGCCGATGTGGAATTCCAGTGATTTGCCGTCCGGCGAGAATTCGAATTTCGCGTCAGTCTCGGTGAACTGGAACACTCCGTCGCCCACGGGAACGAGTTTCATCTCGGTGACGCGATTCGGGAACCGGGCGATCAAATGATCGTCCATCGCCTTGACCACCAGCGGCGGCGAATTCGGCCGCGTATTCAACGAATATTCCCCCGCATAACTCAATAGCTTCGCGGTCGGCATCGGGACCACGGCGATCGGGGCGGTTTCGACGGCGTCCGCCGAGGGGCGTTCCGGAAGCGGCCGGGCCCAGATATTGCGGAATCGCACCTTGTGGCCATGGTCCTGCAGCTCGATCGGGCCGGTTTCCGGGCCCTTCGCATATGGGTCGTATCGCAGCCACGAAGTCGGCCCGTAAATCACTTCATTATTCTGAACGACGATTCCATTGTGTATCACGGTGATACGGGCCGGTTCGAGGAGCTTGCCGGCTGCGTCGAACCGGGGCCTTCGAAAGGCGATATCGTACGACTGCCACTGCCCAGGCGGCTTCGTTGCGTTGGCCAGGGGCGGATATTGCCCGTAGATCGCCCCGGCCTGGCCGTCGGCATAGGTCTCGGCTTCGAAATTGTCGAGTACCTGAATCTCGAACTGGTTCATCAGGAAGACACCCGAATTGCCTCGATCCTGGCCCTTGCCGATAGCCGGATCGGGCGAGGCCCATTCGACATGCAACTGCACGTCGCCGAAGGTGTATTTCGAAGCGATCGGGCCACTGCCGGGTTTGACTTCGAAATATCCGTCGCCGAGTGTCCAATTCGGCTTGCCCCCGCCGGGCGTTTCGAATTTATCGAGCGATTTGCCGTCGAAGAGAATGACGGCATCGGCCGGTGGCAGGCCTGGAAGGTCGGCCGGCACGACGACCGGCGGCTTGGGCCGGCGCATGGAGTGCTGCTTCCAGCCCGAATGGCGTGTGATCGTTTCCCACTCGGCCGAAATGACGGTCGCGGCCAGCAGTCCGGGCACGAGAGCGCAGGCGATGCGCCGGGTCTTCTTCGCTTCGAAGCGTCGCATGGTTCGGATCGTTTTCCCTGATTGGTGCGGATGGTGAGGGGTCGTGGTCCGATCGGACGCGCGTTCGCCGAATTCGCTTCCGGAAACGTGGCGCACCGAGCGACCCGTGGATCGCATCATCATCACCGTTCGTGGCGGTCGATTCAACCCATGAGCGAAAGACGCTGCGCCGAATCAGGCGTAACGATTGCGGCCTCGTCGTTTCGCGATCACGGCGACGCCGACGGAGATGGCAGCGAGTGCCATCGAACCAGGTTCAGGCACGGTGGTCGTCTCGAACGCGATGAACCGGGGAGAGATGGAGCCAGTGCTCCACGAAGTGACGAAGCCGCCGTTCGCTGCGAATTTGGCGATCGTTCGCGACTGTTCGCTGGCGACGTAGAGATAACCCTGCGAATCGAACGCAAGGCCGTAAGGGTTGTTCAGGTTCGTCGAGTTACCGATGCGTCCCAGAAAGGTTCCGGAACTCGAAAACTTGCTGATGTCGTCGGTGAAACTGTTGGCTGCATAAACATTGCCGAAAGAGTCGACAGCAAGCCCTCTTGGCCGATTCAGGTCCGTCGTGATCGCCCCCGCCACCGAGTTCAGTCCGGTGTCATAGCTGGAAATCGTGTTACCCGTGCGGTTCGCGACGAGCAGGTTGCCCGCTGCGCTGAACGCCAACGCCGTCGGCGTGTTGCTCGTAGGCGACAAGGCCAGCAAATTGCCGGCTGCGTCGAATTTGCGAACTCGCGACAACTCATGCGAAACGTAAATCGCGCCGGAGCTGTCGATGGCGACCCCGACATTGAAGTTCGACAGCAAACTGCCAGTGTCGATTGACGCCGCTGGCAGATAGTTGCCGGCAGAATCGTATTTGGACAGCATTTTCGAACCATAATTCGCGACGTACAATCCGCCCGATGCATCGAACGCCAGCCCTCGCGGATCGGCCAAGCCCGCACTGGCGAAAATTCCCAGAGCATTGCCGTCGGTGTCGAATTTCCGGACGGTGTTGTCCGACATCGTCACGTAAAAGACATCCGCTGCGGACGTTTTCTGAATCGCTGCCGGCAATGCCGAAACAGCTATGGCGATCGCCGCGATCGCAGAGCGCAAAGTCAGCCTGATCATTCGGATTCCTCCCTGAATCGAGCGAATGGAGAGTCGAACCGCCAGCCGGAACGAATCCTTCGTTCCGTGTCGAGACCATAAGCGTCCCGGCATGTACAGGCCAGGGCCGCACCGGTCTCTGATATCGGTACGACGACCATCAACGCGGGCAGTCGACCTTCGCGTCCGAAAATCCGATAAAGCCGACACGCGGCGCTTCGGCGGGATCCGAAACGATTCTGCGAGAACGCAACGGCAAGGCATTTCCGAGCGGGCGATTGGGCCCCCCGGGGCCGCTGTGCACGGGCGTTTTCCGCCAGAACGTCATTGCATCGCATCATGCAAAACTTCGACCCCCAGAGCATGCGGAACGCACCGGGGGTCGAAGGATTTTTCGTGATTCGATCGGCTGAAGACCCGAATCAGAACCGGTAGACTGCGGCGACGCCGGAATCGACCGGCATCAGGGCGTGGGGCAGCACGAGCACTTGACCTTCAGACCGGAAGACCATTTCCATGAGGTCGTCGAGGACGTCGTCGATCTCAGGGTTGGCCAGCTTTTCCTTGTCGATGATGCCGTTGGACGGGTCGATCCGGCCCGGAATTTTCTTGTCGGCGTCGACCAGAAGCGTGCCCACGCGGCCGGTCGAGGCAGCCACGGCGATATCGGCCAGGTCCGTCGAGCCCTTCTGGTGGGCCTTGGCGGCTTCGACGTTGTCGAGCTGCTTGCGGACGAACTCATGCTGGTACTTTTCCAGAACATGGAAGGTCTTTTCGCGCAGGTCTTTCGGGTCCATGTGGCTGGGGCTGTGCGAAACGCCTTCGGGCAGCAGCAGGTGATTTTTGGAGTGCTTGCGGAACGTGCCCTGATGCTCGGAAAGAGCGACGAGGACAAGCGGCAGATGGGTCCGCTTCGATACGTTCTTGTCGACGAACTGATCGACCTGATGGAAATAGGCGGCGTCGTCAGCCTTTTCGTCGGTGTCGTGGATCGAAACGACGGCCCGGCCGAAACCGCTGAAATGCTGTTCGGCCACGCGGGTGCGGGCACCAAGGTCGTGCGGCTTGCTGTGGTCGGGCATGTCGTCGAGCGCGATCGGGATGATGGCGTCGCGATTGGCTTCGAACACGTGCGCCGTGTTGCGTTCCAGGGTAAGGATGTTGTAGCGGTCGGTCGTCTGCAGCACGCGGAAGATCGGCTTCAGGTGGAAGCTGTCGGCCACGACGACAGCGTTCGGCACGGGCCGGGGCACGTCGAACACGTGCAGGTGGCCGGCGTGCCAGAACATGGCCAGGCCGGGCGTGCGATAGCGCCAGAATTTTTCGTCGGCCACGAAAGGCGCGAACGCTTCCAGAACGGGCTTGTAGTCGCGGCCCTTGAAGTGAGCGGCCAGTTCGGTTTCCAGTTGCTTCAGCAGAACTTTGTACTGAATCGGGTTCTGCTCGGCTTCCGGGTGGACCATGTAGGTCGTCTGATAAAGCGAGACGCACTTCTCGCCGGATGCGGGGTTGAGCAAATGTTTCAGATCGCCGGCGGTGATGAAGCTCATCTTCGTTTCCCTGTTTTCTTTTCGGATCGACACGACTCGGCCGCCTGGCGAGTCCCCTCGGGATCGGCCGGTCGCCGTTCGGTTCGTGTGGGATTCTAGCAAATCGGACACTTAAGTCGCAACGCGATCGTCGGCCAATTCGAGCGACGAAAGTGCCACACGAGGGCACGAATTCGCGACGTCACCCGGGCTGATGGCTTGACCGCCATCGCCGGATCCATTGAACTTGATAGACGCCCGGCCTGAATCGATACCCATCTCGCCACCCTGGCTCCGGTCGGCGGCCATTCACTTCCCGGCACCGCCAGGCCGGTCCTGGCCCTTCCTTACAGCAGATCTCTTCCGAGGCCCGACTCCGTGAAACTCAATCGCCGCCGTTCGATCGCGTCCGCCGTTTTCGGGTCCAGCCTGACCGGGCTCTTTTCGAAAGACCGGGCGACGGCCGCGGACCAGCCCGTCAACCCGATCACGACCGAAAACGCTCACGAAGGCGCGCGGGACTGGCAACTGACACGCGTCCGCCTGACCGATACGCACGGCTTCCGCAGCCCGTGGATCGAAGGCTATTGCGACCGCCAGAGCGTCGCGGCCGGCGATCGGCTGAAGATCATGGCCTCCACCGCCCCGGCTTCGAAATTCACCATCGAAATCTTTCGCATGGGCTATTACGGCGGCCGAGGCGCCCGGCTCATGCAGACTCTCGGCCCCTTCGAAGGCAAGCCGCAGGCCACGCCCAGGCCCGGGCACAAGAACATCCATGAATGCACATGGGAACCGGCGACCGAGCTGACGATTCCGGCCGACTGGACCAGCGGCGTCTATCTGGGCCGGCTGGCGACCGTTCCGCCGGATGGCGACACGCCTTCCTATCAAAGCTACGTCGTCTTCGTCGTGCGCGACGACCGCCCCGTCGACGTTCTGTTCCAGTGTTCCGACAACACCTGGCAGGCCTATAACCGCTGGCCTGACAATTACAGCGTTTACACCGACAAAAAAGGCAATCAGGGGCCCTGGGCCGATGTCAGCTTCGACAGGCCTTATGGCAGAGAAGCTCAGTTCGAGGGTGTCGTCAACGACCCGCTCACCGTCGGCTCCGGCGAATTCCTGCCGTTCGAATTTCCCCTGGCCTATTGGCTCGAAAAACATGGCTACGACGTCTCGTACGTTTGCAACTGCGACATGATCTCGCCCGAACGAGGCCTGAAGGCCAAGGCGTTCATCTCGGTCGGCCACGACGAATACTGGGATATCCGCCAATACGAAAGTGTCGTGAAAATGCGCGATGCCGGCGTGAATCTCATGTTCCTTTCCGGCAATTCCGTCTGCTGGGTCACGCCGCTCACGCCCAATGCCGCCGGCCAGCCGCTGCGCACGATGTTTCGGGGCGGCCCCTATGGCGGCGAATACAAATATGCCGTCGATCGTGAGAAAGTTCACGGGCCTTACCCCCATCGCGGGCCTGACGAAGGCTATCTCATGGGCGCCAGGAACGTCGAGCCGGTCAACGGCGGTGGTGACTGGGTGTGCGTCAAGCCCGACCACTGGATCTTCGAAGGCACGGGCATGAAGGCCGGCGACAAGATCGCGGGGCTCATCGGCTGGGAATATCACGGCGATCCGCCGAAGGACATCCCCGGGCTGGAAGTCGTCGGTGCCGGCACGGCCTTCGTGGGTGGCGTGACGCCCCAGCAGTGGGCCGCCACGATCTACCCGGGCCCGAAGGACAATTTCGTCTTCAACGCCAGCACCATATTCTGGGCTCAGGGGCTTTCGAATCCGCCCGGCCACACACTGCCCTGGACGCACTGGTGCCGCCCCCACGGGCCGGACGAACGCGTTCAGAAAATCACCGAAAACCTGCTGAAGCGGGCGCTGAAGAAATGAAATCGTTCCGAACTTCGGGAGCCCCGCGATGATCACCCTGCTCGGCAGCCCGAAACGGTGCTGCGACGGCATCACCCGGCGTGAAGCGCTCCGCGCCGGCGCGATTTCCCTCGGCTCCGGCCTCGGGCTGAACCTGCCGCAGGCACTTCAGGCCGAACAGGCTGGCGCACTGCCGGGCAAGGCGAAAAGCGTGATCGTGCTCTACTTGCTTGGCGGGGCGGCCACGCAGGACATGGTCGACATGAAGCCCGACGCCCCCGCCGAAGTGCGCGGCGAATTCCGCCCCGTCAAAACCAGCGTGCCCGGGCTGGACATCTGCGAGCACCTGCCGCGCATGAACCGCTGGGCCCATCGCCTGGCCGTCGTCCGTTCGATGACCCACCGGGGCGGCTGCCACAACCCCCTGCCCAGCTACACCGGCTGGGAGACGATCCCGCCCGATCTCGTCACCACCAGCGAAACCTACCCTCCCAGCATGGGTTCGGTGTGCGAGTATCTGCGCGAAGGCTCTCGGCCGTTGCCGGACTATGTTTATTTGCCGAATTATCTGGGCTGGGGGCAGTCGATCCGGCGCCCCGGGCCTTATGCCGGATTTCTCGGCAAGCGGTTCGACCCTTTGCACAGCGAATGCGACCCACGTAACGACCCCGGCGCTCCGGCCGAAAAGCCGTGGTTCCCGCAAGTGATTCGCGGCGAGCCGAAGATCCCCGACGCCACCCCTGGCGACGGTATCACGGTCGACCGGCTCGACCGCCGCCGGTCGCTGCTTCGACAAGTCGAAGATGGCCTGAGGTCAAACGAAAGTTCACAAACTGGCGATTCGTACGACCGGAACCGCCAGCGAGCTTTCGACATGGTCAGTTCGCCCGCGGCCCGTCGAGCGTTCGACCTTTCGAAAGAAGACCCACGGCGGCTCGACCGCTACGGCCACACCCTGTTCGGCAACAGCGCGGCGATTGCCCTGCGGCTCGTTCAGGCCGGCGTTCGGTTCGTGAACGTCACTTGGGACGTTTACTGGGAACGCCTGATGCTTCAGCACGACGGCTGGGACACCCACGGCCGCAACTTCGCCATCTTGAAAGACTATAACCTGCCCTACTTCGACATGGCCTTCGACGCCCTGATGAGCGATCTCGAATCGACCGGCCTGATCGACGAAACGCTTGTGGTGGTGATGAGCGAGATGGGCCGGACGCCGAAGATCAACGGCAGCGCCGGGCGCGACCACTGGACGTATTGCTACAGCACCGTTCTGGCTGGAGCCGGCATCCGGGGCGGCACGGTTTACGGGGCTTCGGACAACCAGGCGGCCTTCGTGAAGGACATGCCTGTGAGGCCGGCCGATTTGTGTGCCACGATTTACCGATGTCTGGGCATCGACCCGGAAATGACCGTGCTGGACAAAACCGCAAGGCCGGTGGCGATCGCCCAGGGCGGCACGCCGATTCAGGCGATACTGGCCTGAAATGACACCATTCGAAACCCACTGAACCCGATTTTCGAAGATTCGATCGCATCGAGACACCGCATGTCCGACACTCGTCGCACCAGGGACATCATCCGCGAATTCGCCGCGTCGGAAGAAATCGTCCTGACATTGAAATTCGACGGCACCCATGAGAACGTCAGCGACCACTGGCATGCGTTTCTCACGGACGATCGGTGGAATTTCGTCAAAAAGGGCATCATCCTCACCATTACGCGGAATATGTCGTCCGGGCGAGTGAAAAACTGGCTATTACGCAAGATGGGCATGACAATCGGCCGCAAGGTGTTTATCGCCTCGGCCGTAGAACTCGACATTCAATTCCCCGAGCTGATCACGATCGAAGACGGCGCCATTCTGGGCATGCACAGTCACATCGCCACTCATGAAGTGACACACACGCACATCCGCCTGGCCAAGGTGCGGATCGGCAAAAACGCCTTGATCGGCGGCCAGGCGACGGTGCGCTCTGGCGTGACTATCGGCGAGAATTCCGTCGTCGCGTTACGTTCGTTCGTCACCGAAGACGTGCCGCCGAACACACTTGTCACAGGCATGCCGGAGCGTGTGACGAAGCCGCTGCATGGGTCGGTTTAAGGGCAAAGATTCGAAGTCGGCGTTCGATTTCGAACGGCATCGATCATTCGGATGCGTGTCATTCGATCGACCGGTTCGAACCGAACGTTTCGATGACTTTCCAGGGCAATTTATCGACCTGCTCGATCAGCCGGATCGTGTCGAACGTGACTTCGAATTCCGAAGGCAACTCCTCAGCGATTTCGATCGCATTTCCTGGTGCTTTCGGATTTCGCGGATGTGCCAGAGTCAGGTGTGGCTGCGTATCGCGAATCGTGTCTCTTCCCAGAATCGCTTGCCGCAAGTTTCGAAATTTCTCGATGCCTTCGATGCAGGGCAGCATGATCCCATGCCCTGAAAACGATACGGCCCGGCCGAAAAGAAGCGTAAGGCGGATCGATTCGGGCGGCAACACGGCAAGCCTGTCCTGCCAACCCACGTAATTTTCGAGTTCGTCTTCACGGCAAAGCGTGACATGCGCCGGGATCAGGCCGAGCTGGACAGGATCGACGACGCGCCGGATGGCTTCGATCGGTGCTGTGAAATTCTCAGGCACGAACATCGTCAATTGCGAGCGTTTCATTTCGCGTGATCCGGTCCGGATTCGGAAGCCTGGCTCGTTCCCTCAGCCTGCCGACCACTCTGCCGCGGCTCATCCGGTTTTTCGACCGAACCGAGCAGATACCCGGCGATGGCTCCGAGCAGACCGATCACGGGTGTCATTTGCTCGTTCGAATAGCCTGCGGTGACCAGCAGAATCGCCCCGGTGATGATGAGCGTCAGCCCGTTGAAACGGAGAATCGCGTTCGGAGTCCAGTTCAACGGCATTCTGACGACTAGCCAGGTCTGAAGCGCGAAGACCATCGCCCCGAAAACCAGCACGGAGAAGCTCAGGACGATTTCGATCGAAGTCCAGCGCCGCGTTTCGCCTGGTATCTGCCCGACTGCGGCTGGAACCTGGCCGACAGATTGACGGTCGGAAGGATTATCGGAAATGAAATCGGGCGGCTGGCCGACGATTTTCGACCTGTCGAGATCTCTGACGGTCGTCGGCGGCTGCAGAGCGCCGGGCTTTGTCCTGCCGCCATCCGGCGGCTGTTGCGACCAGGCCACCAGTGGCGAAAACGTCAACAGGACGATCGCGCATACGATCCTTCTGTATTTCATCGGTTTCTCTCGAGTCTCTGAGATTCCGGAAATCAGACGAAGCCGGGGGCTATCAGGGCGGAATCGATTCACGCCGGCATGCGTTCCGGCTGAAGCATACCCAGAATATTGCCGTCCGGATCTTTGACGTAAGCCAGCGAGCCGACTCCGGGCACCGGCATTTTCGGCACGGCGATCGAGGCCCCCAGGCCCAGGGCTTTTTCGAGCGAGTCGTCGAGCGATTCGACGTCGACGACGCACACATAGGCGTTCACGGCCTGACCACTTTCGGCACGCGGCCCCATGCGTTTGACGATACCGCCGTCGATGCCGGGCGTTGACTTTTCGCCGGTGTCGATCAGCCAGTATTCCATACCCTCGAATTTCGAAATCTGCCAGCCGAAGAGTTCGGAATAGAATTTCGAAATCGCGTCAGGGTCGCTGGCATGAATTTCGAAGTGAATGACGCGTGGCATCGTTCGGGTGCTCCCGGGTCGAATTTTTCGATGAGGTACGATGCGAGAAGTCGCTTCGTACCGAATGATCGCCCACTCGAGCGCACAGGTCAATCGTCTTATGCCGGAATCTGGCAGTCGTTATCCCGGTACGCTGCTAGAGCGGATTCGTTCGTGGTTGCCCCATGGAAAGGCCCGCGAAGCCTGCAAGGGCTTTCGCGATCATCGAAACGGCGAAGAAGGCGACGATCGTGCCGTTCAGTCCGGCCATGGCGAGTATCGAGAAATCGAGAATGCCGTAAGCGGCCCAGACGCCAGCTACGTTTTCTCTGGCCTTCGACTTTTCGAACCTGCGGGCGCAGAGAAAACCAGCCACGAGCATGAGAAAACTGCCGCCGATGATGCCGCAATACGGCCCGGCGACCTGAACATGATCGGCATAGTACTTCGGCTCGTGCCCGGGATCGATGAAATGGCCGTAAACCACCATGTAAAGTACGGTGAGGGTGACGTTGGCCACGAGAATCACGGCAGCGATCGCGAAGCAGATCCCCAGCCATTTCAATGACATGATTTCCCCGATCGATGGAATGGAATTCGTGACGACGCCCAACTTTTCGCATCGACGAATCGGGAGTCTCAGATCGAACGCAAAGTCATGCTCGCACCGCAGTGACGACATGTCAACATACTCTTCGATTCGAACCGGCCGATATCGCGGGCCGGGCCTTCCCTTCCGGGTGCATTCCGATTTGCTCGAGAACGAACTCGCGGGGACGACATCAACGTATCGATTTCGAAACTAAGGATCGGGTTTTGATTGGATTTCAGGCCGTTCGTTCCGGCTTCGAAGGCAATGCCGGGTTTCGCCCGCGATCACTCCACCAGCAGTTCGTGAAGCCGCATGCCGAAAAGGGCCAGCGTCACAGCGGCACCGACAATCACGCTCACCAGCACGCAGGCTGAGCCGATATCGCGCGCGGCCTGGGCGTGTTCGTCCTCGACATGGTCCGGCGATTTGTCGCTGCCGATCCGTGCAAGGGCGTCGATCGCCGAATTGAAAAGTTCGGAAAGCAGTATCAAACCGCCGCACAGCGAAAGGATGATCCACGCCAGGGGCGGCAACTGGATCATCACGCCGAACATCAGCACGATGGTGAAGCGGTAGCCATGGGCGAAGAAGCTCGAATCGCCCCGGATGGCCAGTTTCAGGCCGTTCATGCCCGCCCAGCTTTTGCCGAGGGTGCCGCCGCGGCGGTCAGCACGGGTGAGCGGTTCCTCGACCGGCAGCAGAAGTTCCTCGAGAATCTTGGGATCCGGGACGTTCACGGTCGCCGGCATCTGATTCATGAGCGAAGGCGGCAGTTGATATTCCAGCGTCGGCTCTTCGTGGTCGAGCCGATAGGCATCCGTGAACGATGTCAGCGTGTAGCGTTTGGAGGGACGTTCCCGGTTCGGGTCGCGCGGCCAGGACGTTTCGGAGCGGGTTCCGAGGGTCCCGCGGGCGTCATCCTTTCGAGGAGCGTCGTGCGGAGGGTTCCCGTTCTCCATCGTCACACCTCCCTGTATCCGAACCGAGGAAAGATCGAAACCGCGTCATCCCGTGTCATCATGTCACTGCGTCGGAGCGAAACGGCTGTCGAACCGCGGGCCGGCCGACTGGCCCAGCCGCAGGTTGGGGCTGAGTCGCGGCGTGATTTCCACGGCGACCATCGTCGATTGCCGTTGCGGGTCGATCGCCAGGCCGAGGCTCGTCAGGTAGTCGGCCCCGATGCGGGTGACCGACACGTTCGTTCCGAGCGAAATGCCGTTGCCGAAGTCATAGCTCGTCATGAACGTGGAATACCACTTCGGGCTGATCCAGTAGCTGTACGAGAGGTTCAGGGCCGAGGTGTTCACCTCGCCGGTCTGAAGGATCGTATAGCTGACCGTCGCGTTGCCCTTGGGCGGGCGGTTGGAAGAGAAGCCGGTCGTGATGATCTTCATGCCGAACGGATCGTTCGAACGGTTGGGATTCGTATGGTTCAGAGCCTGGCCCTGAACGTCCCAGGTTTCGAACCAGCCGTTGGAGAAGACGGTCGTCCGGTCACCCACGTACCATTCCCAGTTGTAGGTGTTCAGGCCCCAATCCTGTCCGAAGTTGTCGCGATTGGCCTGGGGGAAGTATGTGGTGGAAAGGTCGAGGATCATCCAGTCGATCACTCGGCGGGCGCCTTCGGGCCCACGCTTGGTCTGAAGCCGGTGGTTCCAGTTCAGTTGCACCGTCTGCATGCTCTGAAGGACATCCGTCGTGCCCGTGATCGGCGAAAGATTGCGGCGTGTCGCGAGCAGCAGGGGATTGTACTGAGGCGGCAGAACGCCACCGCCGTAATTGGTGAAGGCGAAATAGCGGCGGACGAATTCGTAGGTATTGTCGTCCAGTTCGTCCTGGACACCGATCGCGTTCAGGGGCAAAGTGGAATAGGCGTCGCGGTAATCGGCCCCGAAGGTCATCTTGTGATTCAGGCCGTGCACGTTGAGGATTTCGCTTTCGACCTCATACGAACGCCACATCATGAGATTGGCTCGAGCGCCGGCGGCACCCCAGAGACGGCCGACCATCTGGTCGTTGCCGCTGCGGATCAGCTGCTGCACCTGATCAGGCGGCAGCGTATAGGCCGGAAGGGCGTTATCGTACTGGCTGGCCCAGCCTGCGGCCTGGCCCTGGGCATAAGGCGTGAGCTTGAACGGGCCGAGATTCATGGGCACGTCAAGTTCGTGGCTCGTCCACAACCGGCCTGACCCGAACGCTCCGGAGGTCTGGCTGATCGGGTCGTATGGCTGGAACGCGAACAGGTTCGGATTGTTGACCATCACGTCGGTATGGACGTTGGCGTAATCGGCCCCGGAGTGGCTGTAGTGGGTGACGATATCGCCCAGAAAGCTGTCGCCGATGCGATAATAATCGAGCTTCGGCAGCCACTGCGTATCGGTATAGAACTGTTGCAGATTGCCCTTGGCCAGGATGGACAGCGCCTGATTTTCGTTCTGGCGCACGGCGTAGAATGCCGTCTGGTGATCCAGGCCCGTGTCGTTGAGCCGTTTGTAGTATTGTTCCAGGAAGTAGCGGTCGGAGAGATAGCCGAATTCCACCTGAAAGCGGGTGTCCTCGTCGAACCGGGCATCGTCGCCCAGCAGGCTCTGCATGTGCCGATAGACCGTGCGGCCCCGCATGTTGTAGAAGTTCGGAATGTCAGATCGCTGAATGCCCCGATTCCCGGCCGCGACCGGGTCGGTGATCACCGCGGGGCCAGTACCGAGCACGTCGTTACCGGTATCCCATATCCCCCAGATATCGCCGTAACCGAAATACGAGCCGGGAATTCGACCACCGAACATATCACGCCCGAAGTAGCCGATTTCGGAACCGGCTGCCGGGCCCCGGGCCGAAAGATAGTCGAGGTCGAGGTTCCAGTTGTCGATTCCCTTGGGCTTTTTCATGCCCAGGACTTTGAACATGGACCAGTCGGACAGGATCTGCTGACCGAAGTAGTTGTTCGTCCGGAACTGAAGCTGCTTGAGCGGCATGTCGAGATCGTCCGGCGTCATCACGACACGCGGCAGGAACAGGATCGGCATACTGCCCACGTAGAATCGGTTGCGCCGGGCGTCGAGCTTCCATTCATAATCGGTGGCCGGCATCGGGTCGAGCGATCCGGTGATCGGGTTCCGAAGCGGCACTTCTTCCTGCGTAATGCGGATCAGCTCGCTATCGAACCGATATCCTGGATTCGGAAACCGGCTGCCTGTCGTCGACGTTCTGGAGACGTCGATCATCGGCCGGCCGATCTGCAGCGTGCCGTCTTCGCTCATCGCGGCTTCCCGCCATTGGCTGATCCGGTCCGCCTTCGTCCGAATCGGCGCCAGCAGGCCAGGGGCGAAAATGTTCAGCTCGGCCTGCATCGCCGTGAACCGGTCAGCACGGGCGTCATAATAAGCACTTTCGGCGCGCACGACCCGTTCGTCGCCGTTGCCGGCCACTTTGCGTTCGTCCATTCGATAGATCACGTTGCCTTCGAGATAGACTTCCAGCGGCGCCTGATTCGATTGCTTGAACTGCCCGGAGGGGTCGATCATCGTGGCCTTGGTCGTATCGTCGTCCGTGATCCACATCACGATCCGGTCGGCCGAAAGATCGACGGTGCCGAACTGGGGGCCAGTTTCCATGACGACGTTCACGCCACCCTGAATGACGACGATGCGTGTCTGGCCGACGAGCGGAAGCTCCTGAATCGAAAAATTGCGGCTGCTGTCGCGCGGAAAGATGCCGACGACGCGCTGAGTGCCGGGGATGATCGCCGCCGGCCCGGCCTCTTCTTCCAGCGGGAGCGGCGCATCGCCCAGAATCAGGCTCGGCAGCGGCGTGTTCGGCAGAGGATCTTCCGGCAAGGCGGGCGGCAGGCCGCTGCGTGGCAGACGCGTATTCAGATCTCCGGGCCCTGGCCCCGTACGACCCTGCGGCGGCTGACCGAATGCGGGCGGCGCGGCCTGCGGGTCATTTTCAGGAGCCGTCGCGGGCGGCTCGATCGTCGGCGGCCGAATCAGCGCTGAGGGGTCGTCGAGCGGGTTCGAAAGCACAGGGCCGTCATCCGGCTCGAGCGTCAGGGGCGGCGTCTGCGCAGGCACGACGGCATCATCTTCACGGGATTTCATGGCCACCGGAGCCATTTCCGCCGGGCTTGCTGCTTCTGCATGAGTTTCGGGCAGTTGCGGCAGATCCGCAGGCGTCGCTGAATCGGCGGCGATGGCTGGTGCCGACTCGACTGGCGGTGCCTGGGGTGCTTCGTTCGGGGTTGTGGCTGGCTTTTGGGCGGCAATTTCGCTGCCCGATTCCGGCAGCGCCGGAGCCGCGGGGGGCGAATCGGGTTGCCGCATGGCCAATTCGAGCGCGGCGCGGGCTTCGTCTCCGAAGGCACCGATCAGGCGATTCCGGTCGATCGTTTCCGGACCGATTTTCCGCATGCCGCCCTGTTCGTAAGGCTTGAGCCGTACGGGAAGCTTGCTGCGGAACGTGAGATTGGTGCGATCGAGCGAACTGGCCGGGCGCGATGTGAGCCTGACTTTGCCGGCGGCGCGCACTTCGATGCGCTGCATCTGCCGGTTGCCGTCGCGGCCAGGCTCGACGAGCACGACGGCTTCGTCGGCACGGAGCCCCTCGCCATCCTGCGACACGGAAACTCGGCCGGAGAGAATCACCCAGTGCCGGTCCGGGTCGGACGACCAGACGTCGATGCGGTCGGCGGCCAGGTCGACAGCCGGGGGATCGAGCCTCTGGAGGATCTGC
Organism: uncultured Isosphaeraceae bacterium; assembly: GCA_964608915.1. Taxonomy (GTDB): domain Bacteria; phylum Planctomycetota; class Planctomycetia; order Isosphaerales; family Isosphaeraceae; genus QWQI01. Next base: position 177,221 of record CAZSQA010000001.1, on the reverse strand, counting down.
CCCTGGGCATCGCCAGCGAAATATGCCAGCGACGAAATCAGGGCGATCGCCCACAGCGGGACGACGAACCCGTTGTGTCGCCGGTTCCGAATCGATGATCGGGTGCCGAGCCATCCCTGGCCTGGCCATCGGTCCATGCGTAGCACGGCCCAACCCCCTCGCTTGTGCTAGGGTCGTTGACCTCAGGGCGGAATCTTCCATGATTCGCCCGATCGCGACCGCCATGCGTCGATTCCCTTGCGGGAATCCGGCCCACGTCCTGTCGGCCCTTCACATCCGCCATTCGCCAGAGACGAACGGACGATGTGCACGGACAATCGCGAACACGGCCACTATGACGGATTCGGAAAATCGGTCAAGAGTGAATTCCGAGGAAATCGATCCCGATTTCGGAAACTCCTGCGCTGAAACAGAAAAAGGGGACGGGGGTCATTTCTTGAAAATGACCCCCGTCCCCTTTTCGTTCGGCCGTATCGTATCAGGAACGCCGCGCCATTTTGCGGAGCACTTCCAGGCCGCGGTCCAGCGTGGCGTCATTTACCGCGTAGCTGATGCGGAAGTGGGTATCGCGCTTGCTGAAAGTGCTGCCGGCGATGATCAGCAGGTTGTGTTCGATCGCGGCGTTCACGAATTCGGTCGCCGTGCCCCAGGGGGCTTTAGGGAAGACGTAAAACGCGCCGCCGGGGACCACCAGCTCGTAGTCTTCCTGGAGTGCCGCGACGACACGGTCCCGCTTTGCCTTGTAGGCCGACACCTGAGCGGACATGTCGGTGTTCAGGGCCTCCAGGCCGGCGTATTGCACCAGGCTGGGCGCGCAGATGAAGCTGAACTGTTGAAGCTTGTTCATTTCCTGAACGATCGCGGCCGGACCATGGGCGAAGCCGAGGCGCCAGCCGGTCATCCCGTGGGTTTTCGAAAAGGCGTCGCAAACGACGACATTCTCGTCGAACTCGGCCGGACTGACGAACTCGCCGTCATAAGTAAAGGCCGAATAGACTTCGTCGCTGATGATCAGAACATTATGCCTGCGGCAGACTTCAGCCAGTTGCCGCAGAGTCTCGCTGTCCTGCACGAAGCCCGTCGGATTGCCCGGCGAATTGACGATGACGGCTTTCGTCCGCGGGGTGATCGCCGCTTCGACTTTGGCCGGATCGATGCGAAAGTCGGGATAAGTGTCGACCAGTACGCCGACACCGCCGACGAGCTGGAGGAGATTGTTGTACATGACGAAGTAGGGATCGAAGATGATCACCTCATCGCCAGGATTCACACAGACCGAGAGGATCAGCGTGAGCCCGCCAGCGGTTCCTGAGGTGACGATCACGTCCCGATCGGAATGCGGAAGCCGTGCGAGAACCCGGTCTTTGATCCCTTGGCGCAACTCGGGCAGGCCGGAAGTCAGCGTGTATTCCGAACGATCTTCGACCACGGCCCGGATCGCCGCCGCCTTGACCGGTTCGGCCACCGTGAAATCGGGCAGGCCGATCGAAAGATTGATCGGATCTTTCAGTTTTTTGGCGAGTTCGAAAGCCCGGCGGATGCCGGAAACTTCCATTCGCCTCATCCGGTCGGCGATCCAGCGGTCGTTCACGGGTGGTCTCTATCCAAAGGCAGAGCCGGTCGGTCGAAGTTGCGATGCGACCGGCGATTCAGGCTGCCGGCCGATGCGATCACTCAGCCCGCAGGCCGCGCCGGGATGCGAATTCGATACGGTATGATTCGAACACGGCCAGGCCCATGAACAGAGCGCCGGACCAGAGCAGATCGGCCGCCAGCATGTTCCGCAGGAAAGGCACGGCCGCGGCGTAGCAGGAAACCAGGCCGGCGAAGGTGCGATCGTACCACTCGCCACTCGCCCATACGGCGAAATTGGTCACGACGAAGAAAATCGCCGAGCACAGGGCCGCGGAACCAGCGACGACCACCGGCCGGCGCCGCTCACCGAGCCAGCGTGCCCCGACCATGGCCGGCAGTGCCATGCAGGCATACACGCTGGCCATCACGAGCGGCTCGTAAGTGCCGAGGAACAAGTCCGTCAGCATCAGAACGGTCATCGGCAGGACAAGGGCCCAGCGCATGCCGAGGGCCGCGCCGGCGACAAGTGCCAGGGCCGCGGTGGGCGTGGCGTTGGGCTGGTGCGGCAACGACCGGCCCATGACTCCGGCGATCGAAAGAAAGCCCAGAAGGATCAAAGCCTGGCCACGGTCTGTCGTCATTCGCTTCGCGAGATTCATGTCTGGAGAATCGCCTTCCTCGGTCTGATCTGCCGAACCCGCGGAGAATCGAACTCCATGCGTATACGAAGCATCGACAACCCGTGGTCGTGACTTCACTGCATTCGTTCCGCGAGCGTAATAGGAAGTATTCTAGTGGTCAATCCCCGTTTTGGAAAGGTCGGAAGACCGAAGGACTTCGCTGGCGGATCCTGCCGAAAGGTCAGTAAGCCGATTCAAGGCAAGTGATTCCGTCTCGAACGCACGAGCACGGAGATGCCCGCTCGAAAAGCATAGGAATGCGGTCCCGGTCTCACTCCGGCTGGTACTTGCCGAAATGCCAGAGCACTTTGTCGCCTGGCTTCAGGATGTAGGCCCCGAAGCTGCGGTCACCGAGTTTCTCGTTGACGCGGTAAATCCAGAAATCCTTGCTCTGGCCGGATCGATTCTCGACGCCGTCGATCGAAAGCAGAAACGCCGTCTCGCCGGCCCCCTTATGCTCGAACCGGAAGTCGTTCGCCTTGTTCGCCTTGACGGCGTTCATCAAATCCGCGACGGACATGTCTTTACGATAGGCAACCGCTTCGAATTCGCGGGTGCGGCCGTCCGCGAACCGGACGGCCAGCTCGACGGTCGCCTTGTCGGTCGATGGCTTCGCGGGGGCCGGCGTTTCCTGGGCCCGCGACGTGCCGAACGACATCGCACAAGCCATCAGGGCAATCGCGATCGGCCCGAAAAGTCTTCTCATTCTGTCCATTTCCCGCCCCCTCGCGTTTTCGAATTCGATTCGACCAGACATCCACGGCAACGTTCGACCGATCGGGAAATCGGCACGAAGGGCTCCGATCATACCCGAAGCAGGTCGAAAACGAAGGATGGTTCAGGTACGGAACGATCGGAGCCGCTTGGAAAAAGCGGGGGCAGTCCATTACGATACGATCATGCGAACGTTACGAAACTCGAACCGGACAAGGCGCTGGATCCCGTGAACCGCAGGCAGCACAAACGCGAGATCTCGACCGGTTCCGCGAGCCCTGTCGCGTGTTCGCGGCTGGTCAGCGGCGACAGAAGCGGCAATGCCGCCGGTTCGATCCGTGCCGGCGAAGGCGCGTCGCTCTTCGGTTATACCGACGACGCCGTGGTTCGATCCGCCTGCCCGGATGCCCGGATCGTGCCCGACCGGATTTTGCGACGGCTTTCGCGTGAGCGTCTCACGGCGATCGACGAGGGGCGGATGATACTGCACGACGACCTGGCCGTCGTGCCCGACGATCTGCTCGAAGGCGTCATCGACGACGATGAGCTGGGCATTTCGCCCGAAAGCCCCCGGCCCGAAGTCTGGATTCTCCTGAGCGGCGGGGCCAGCCAGCGGCGCGACGACGGCGACGAAACCCGCCAGCGGCGCGACCTTTGGCGCAGGCTCTTTCACGGCATGGTCGACCAGTGGCTGCTGAAGCGGCGTACGTCGGGCCAGTGGCGGCGATCGCTCGTGCGGTCGTGGATCGAGGCCCTCGGAGAAACGACGCTCAAGGAAATCCGGTCCGTCCTTCGCGAAGACCGGCTCATCGGTTCCGACACGTCCGAGCCTCAGATTCTGGCCGAATTCGCTTCGGCATATCTGGAACTGAAATGGTTCGAGCCCGAAGCGCTGCCGCTGGTCTTTCCGGCGCTCGATCAGCTCAAGGTCGAATCGGTCCGCTGGATCGACGTCGAAGTGCCGGCATCTCGCCTGTTCGAAGCCTCGCGGCTGGCGGGCGCGAGCGATCGCAGCCCCTGGGCCGACGCGGAATGGATCACCGAAATGTGGCGGCCTTCCCAGGGCGACGAAATCTCGGCCCGGGCCCATGAACGTCACGCCGGTGCGCTGGAGCCGCCCGAGGCCGTCACGGGATCGATCCCGCCGGTGCGGCCGAAACCTGAGGCTGACGAACGCCGGGGCGGTTATCTTGCCCAGGTAGTCCAGCGCATTCGCTGGCGGTTTTCTCCCGAAGGCGACAGGCCCCGCATCCGCCTGGCGCAGTCTCGGGCGATTGGCCGGATGGCCGTCCGTCAGGGCAATTTCGTTCGTGCCGCGCGCCTGGCTGTCGTGGAACGCAAGCTGGCGGACGCTTCGAACATGTCGGCGGAACGCTCGTCGGATCCGATCGCGCTTGTCGAGGCTCTGGCGGACCGGCTGACCGAAGCCCTGCGGATGCCAGAGAGCGCCGAAACCTGGCGAACGATCCTGACCCGGCTGTTTCAGGCCGACCCGGGCGGATTCTGGTCGAAAGACGCACGCGCGCTCTACGACCTTCAGCGCGTCGCGATCGACGCCGAGAAACCGGTCTTCGTGGTCGACTGGGGCCGTTATCTGCGCAGTTTCGGCCGCCAGCCCGCCCGGAGACTGCTTCCGGACGTACCTTACGTCATGATGCTGCGGCATTTGCGCACGGCACTCACGCGGCTTCCCGCCCTGGCTGTCGAAGAGCCTGTCAAGCGCAGCCTTCGCCGGTTGCTGGAAGATGCGATCCATCGCACGGAGAACCGGTTTCGGGCCCATGTGCGCCCGCTTCTGGAAAGCTCGCTGGAGGACGCCGGCTTCGTCCCCGCCAACCTTCCCGAACGGATCGCCATTCGAAGCACCGTCGACCAGTTGATCGACCAGGTCGTGGAACATGGCTACTTCGGCATCGGGCACCTGCGTGACACGCTTTCGTGCAACGCCGTCAAAATGCAGGACTTGACAGGCCCTGCCGAGTGGCTCCGGGGCGATGCCCTGCTGCGCACCGACGCGCTGCTATCGGAACGGCTCGACGGCATCTACCGGCGTGGCGAAATTTATCTAAGGCTCCTGCAGCGGGCCAGCGCCGCGGTGTTCGCGGTGCCTGTCGGACGACTGGTGACGTGGTACGGCATTCTGCCGTTCTTCGGCGCGTTCATGCTGATGGGCGGCCTCTATTTCATTCCTGAAGAACTCAATCACTGGGTTCTCGGCCGGTTCGACCTGCATCTCTACGTGCCGCATCAGCTCAATCCGATCACGCACACGTTCAACGTCTTTCTCGTCGGCATCTTCCTGATGGGCATGATCCACCGCCAGGGGTTCCGTGAGTGGGTGCTGCTTTCGCTGCGCAGGTCGGGGCTTTATCTTCGCGGGGTGGTCTGGGACTGGCCCCGCCGCGTTCTGGCCGTGCCAATCATCAAGCTCGTCTTCGGCAGCTTTTACGTCGCCCAGGCGTGGAAGTGGGTTCTCAAGCCGCTTCTTTTCACAGGCCTGATCTGGTGGCGGATTCCCGGCAAGGATCTCTCTCGAAATTCCGACCTTTTCACGGGTCTGGGGGCGATTTACGTGTCGATGGTCGTCGCGATCAATTCCCGCCCGGGCCGAGACTTCCAGGAGCATGTCCTGGAGTGGGTCTCGTGGATCTGGCGGCGGTTCGGCATCGCCCTGGTCGTCAGCGTCTACCGGTTCCTGGCCGAAATCTTCGAAACCCTTAGCGAAACCGTCAACCGCACGCTTTACGCCATCGACGAATTCATTCGCTTCCGGCGCAGCCGGGGGCGTTACATGGAATGGTTCGCGGGAGCCCTGGGCCTTGTCTGGGGCATGGCGCTTTACGCCTTCCGATTCGTTTTCAACCTGCTCGTCGAGCCTCAGATCAACCCGATCAAGCACTTCCCCGTGGTGACCGTCTCACACAAATTCCTTCTGCCCATGATCCCGGTACTCACGGGCACGATTCTGCCGTTCTTCGACGACGACAAGAAACAGGCCACGGCTGCCGCCACGCTGATCATGTCCGTGATTCCCGGGGCGATCGGGTTCATCGTGTGGGAGCTGAAGGAAAACTGGAAGCTCTACGAAGCCAACAGGCCCCGTACGATCGGCCCGGTCCGGATCGGCCATCACGGCGAATCGCTGCCAAGGCTGTTCACGACGGGCTTTCATAGCGGCACCGTGCCGAAACTGCTGCACCGGATGCGGCGTTCGCGGCACAAGGGTCTTCGCACCGGCAGGATGACCAAACTGGCGGAGCTTTCGCTCGGCTACCAGCAGGTGGAGCACGCGCTCCGGAACTTTTTCGAACGGGAGTGGCTTCGACTGGTCAACGGCTCGGCCGCGTTTCGAGACCGCCCGATGCGCATCGGCCCGATGTGGATCACCAATCACGGGGTCACGGCCAGGGTCGTCAACGACGACGGCCACCCGGTCGTCACCGTGCGGTTCGACTCTGAGGACACCTGGATCATCGCCGAAACGCGCCTGCACAAGAAGTCCGTGGATCTCCGCACCGAACAATGGCAGTGCCTGAAAGTGAGCCTGGCCGGGCTGTTCGCCCAGTGCGGCGTGGACATGACCAAAACGCAAATCGAAAAGACCGGCCTGATGCGGCCCCTGGCCCGGGTGCTCGTCGAAGAGGACGGGCTCGTGGTTTTCCCCGATCCAATGTACCGTCCGCGTGAACGCTTCATTTACGACCTTTCGAAGCCTGGCCAGATCGAGCCCCGAACGAAACCCTTCACGGATCCTCTGGCGATTTTCGACGGCATTCTGCCGGAATGGCGGAATTCCGATGAGGACGATGACCCCTGGCCTGTTCTGCAAGCCGAGAACGTGAACCTCAAACGCACGCCCGTCACTTGGGCGGAATGGGTGGCCTATTGGGGCAAAGGCGGCCGCCCCGGCCGACTGCCCGAACGGGCCCGGCTGGAGATCGTGCCGGAATGAGAGTACAGATCGTCGCGAATTCTCCGAGCTGGTGCTCGGAGTACACGAAGGACGCCGTCGAGCCGTGGACTTCAGTCCACGGATGCGGAACGAAGTGAATTACCCGGACCATGGGCAGCCCCGGTCGGGGGAACGGCGATCGATTGCGGAATCGGCTATCGCAGCCCGGCTGGTGCTGGTGGCTCGCACCCTTGATCTCGGCTTGACTGGTCGCTCGCATCCGTGGACTGACGTCCACGGCTCGACTTTGCGGATGGATCCGAAAGTCGTGGCACGCCCGATGCTCCTTTTCTGTCGGCGCAATCTTGGGGTCGCCGGCAAAATCGATTAGACTGAATGAACGCGCCATCATTCGTATCGGCCGCCTCATCGGACTCCTGGCCCAGGTGCCCTGAAATATGCCCATTTTCGATCGCAAAACGCGCGCACGACCGAAAGCGGGCGAGCCCGTGGCCGATATGCGCTTCGAGGCACGCTGCCCGTCGGGGCATGAATTGACGGGCCATCGCACCGAGACCTTTCAGGCCGTGCGCTGCCGCGAATGTGGCGACGGCGTCTTCGTCGGCCCCACGAGCTGGCTGCCCGTGCCCCCTGCCGCAGCCGTCTATGACCTGATCCCTCTCGGGGCGATCCGGGACGTCGCCCCTGACGGCAAGTCAGGCCGAGATGCCCGCAGAAGCCCCGACACCGACGACGACGCACCGGCCGGCGGCTACGGATCGATCCCGCTCAAGGATTCCGAAGCCGCAACCGGCACATCAGGCGAGAAGCTGCCCGTCGACGATCCGGCCGCGAAATTCGAAGTCCGGCCGTCTCGAGATCTGGCGGACGGCGATTTTCAGAAAATGGTCGATAAGGACGCCGACCGACAGGCCGCCGAAGCCCGTGAACAGACCCGCGAACGGCAGACACAGGAAGCTCGCCGGAAGGCCGATGCCGAACGCAAAGCGGCGGAATCACGGCAAAGGGAAGATTCGCCTGAATACGAGCCGGAGCCGGAACCACTTTTACCCCTGTATCGTCGTGTCAGCCCGAAAGTCTGGGTCGGACTCGTCGTGGCGGCGATCATCGCCCTGACGGTGCGCGGCCAGATACGCCAGAATTACCGCGACAGAATCCCCGAAATCGTAAAGAAGGCACGGACGGACGGCCTGACGAGCCTCGACGCCGGCCGATTCGACGAAGCCAAGCAGATTCTCAACGATGCCGCCGGGGCGTTCGATTATCTGCGTGAAAATTCGGACGAAGCCAAAGAGATTCGTCAGACGGCACGCGAGGCCTCGATCCTGGCCGACCTCGTCGGCCGGCCGCTCGACGAAATCATCGACCGGTTCGCGGCGGGCGAAGCCGGCAAGGCCGACTTTCGGAACCTCGACAAGGGGCGATCGCTCGTGGTGGAGGCTCGCGTCACCGCCACGCCCGAGCATGGCGGCGGATATGACCTCGACTACCGCGTGCCTGTCGGCCCGGGACCGAACCCCGCCCGCCCGCTGGGCAAGCTGGACGTCAAAAATCTCGAACTGCTGGCGAATCTCAAGCCGAACGTCGGCGAAACGGTCCTGATCGGCGTGCGGCTCAGCGATCTCGAACTGGCCGACGGCGTCTGGTCGATCCGGCTCGACCCGAAAAGCGGCGTTCTCATGACACGATGGGCCGCCCTGGGCTCGATGGGCTGGCCCGTGACCGAACGTGCCTCGGAAGATATGGAGGCCGCCAAGCCATGATCCGCATTCGCCACATGTGCATTCGCCTCGGACTTGCCTTGCCGTTCCTCGCGAACGCTCCCGAAATCATGGCACAGACGGCCAAAAGTGCCCCGCGAAGCTTGCCGCGAGTGTCGCCCGACCAGCTCCATAAACCGGAATGGCTGAACAAAACCGTAGAGGTGGAGGACCGGATCTCCGACTTCCGCAAACATGGCGGCAAAATCGACGAAATCGCCCTGAAGGGCACGCCGATTCCGTTGAAACTGGCGGGCCCGATGCGGCTGGAGCGCCCCAGTCCGATGCCGCGAGGGCGGTTTCAGGGCCGGGTCATCAAAGTGGGCAACCTGTTCCAGTTCATGGTCACGAACATGGAACTTCTGCCTTCGGAACGTGAAGAACTGAATACCAAGGTGGCCGCATTGCCCCCGGCCGACGCCCAGAAACGGCTGGAACTCGCGGCCTGGGCCGATACGATCGGCGAACGATACGCCGACCCGAGGCTTCGCGAATCGGCCCGCACGCTTCGAACCGACGCCTTCAAAATTCTGGGAATGAAAGACGACGCCCCCGGAACCTCGCCAGGCACGACGGCGATCTCCGCCGCCCGCGATGCGTCGAAGGCCGGTACTGACCCGGTCATCGTTCGCTCCCTGGCCCACCTCGGCCTGGAAAAAGCCGTCGCCGGAACGATGGATCAGGCGGGCCTGGAGCGCCTCTCGCGGGAGATCGCCGACCTGCTGCCCGACTCCACCAAACCCCAGCAGGGCAAGCTGAGCGATCAGGCCGCCGCCCGTTACAAGACCGACCCGCTGAATGCGTATCTCGAAGCCGGTGAAGAAGATCGGCGGCATCTGGACCGTGACCTCATGGCCCGCTCGATGGAAAAGGGGCTGCTGAGCGCCGCGGCGAATCAGCCGGATCATCTGGAATCGATGATCGACATCGCCAAAAACAACTTTCCGGACCGCCCCGCGATGGCCGAATCGGTGCGCGACCGCGGCTTGATCGCACTGGTGGAAAACGCCAAATCGCTGCGCCGGGACGACCTCATCAAGCTCGTCGATCAGGTGCGTGAAAAATACGGTCAGGCGGAATTGTCGAAGCGTCTGGCACGCGAATGGCTGGCACGTCGCCAGTCGGAAAACCTGGCCGCCACCGATACCGAAGGCCGCCTGGCACTGGCAAAAGATTATCTGGCCCTGCTCGGCGACAAACGCACCGCGGCCGCCCTTCTGCGGGAAGCTCAATCGATCGACCCGAACCATGCAGGTTCGGCCGAATTACTGACTTCGATCGGCTGGCGCAAGGACGGCGACCGCTGGATCGATCCGGACGAGCCTGACCCGAACCAGTCGACGGCCGAGGGTCAGTTCCCCGCTCCGCAGCCGAATCTGCCGGGCGGCAAAATCGCGAACGCGGGTGGCGAGATTCCCCAGGCCCCTCGCCCCTCTCAACCCCCGGCCACGGGTGCCGATCCGGAGACGCTCGCGGGTGCCAGCCAGGCCCAGATTCAGGCCCGATTCGGCATTCCGGATCGAAAGGTGCGAGCCCTCACTCAGGGGCTTTTGACCGAGCAGTGGATCTACGAAACGCCCAGCTCCAGCCAGGTCGTGCAGTTCTCTCGCAGATCCGCCCGCGGCGAGCCGATCGTGAAAGCCGTCTATCTGATACCCAAATGAATCGAGGCTTTCCGTAGAGTTTACGGATCGATCGGAATCGACGAATTTTCGAGAGTGCAACCAAGCCGGTAATACCCGGCTCGTAGCATTTTCGCAAGAAAACGTGTGATATAATCCATTGCCGTGGATCTGGGACAGTGCCGATTCCACGCGCAGGCTGCGCATCGACCTTGAACGACCGACCATCGACGCGAATGATATCGACCCCCTCGAATGCCTTCGAACACGTCAGCGACATCGGCCAGGGGCCAGTCGTCGTGATGCTCCACGCGCTATTGCTGGATCACACGATGTTCGACGGGCAGTCGCAGGCGATCGCTGGTCAGGGCTATCGGGTGATCGCGCCGAGCTATGCCGGGCATGGGCGGTCGAAACGGGTCAATGGACAGCCCACGGTCGAAGCGATGGCGGATCAGGTTTTCGGCCTTCTCGATTCGCTCGGTATCGACGAACCGGTCGTGCTCGGCGGCCTTTCCATGGGCGGTTACGTCACGTTCGCGGCGTGGGCACGTTACCGAAAGCGCATCCGTTCGATCCTGCTGATGGACACACGCGCCGTGCCTGATACGCCTGAAGAAGCGGCCAACCGCCACCGGGCCTGCGACCTGATTCTGCACGCGGGAAGCGTCGGGCCACTGGCCGCCACGATGCTGCCACGACTGCTGGGCAAATCGACGATCGGGCACAATCCGCAAGTGTGGCGGCAAGTTTCGAAGATTCTCGACGCGACCGACGTGCACGCCGCCTGCGATGCTCTGAAGGCCCTGGCGGCTCGGCCCGATCGCCGGCCGATGCTGGCCGAAATCGACGTACCAGGGCTCGTCCTGGTGGGTGAGGAAGACCTCGTCAGCACGCCGGCCGAAATGCGGGAGATCGCCGCGGCCCTGCCAAGGGCCAGTTTCGAAGTCATTACCCAGGCGGGCCATCTGGCCAGCGTGGAGAAACCGGACGACGTCAACCGGGCCATTCTTCGGTTTCTGAGCCACCTCAATTGAGACGCTTTTCGCATCTCTGATCGAAAGAACCATTCGTATGCCGGCGCCTCATCCTGAACACCATTTGATCAATACCCAGCGCGAGCTGGACGAACTCGTCGACCACATGCGCGGCTGCGGCACCTTCGCTTTCGATACCGAGTTCATTCCGGAAGAGACTTACGAACCGGAGCTGTGCCTGATCCAGATCGCGACGGCCGAGCGGCTGGGCGTGGTCGATCCGCGAGTCATCCCGAAGCTCAGCGTGTTCTGGGACGCCGTCGTCGACCCTGCCATGAGGGTCGTCGTGCATGCCGGCTCGGAAGATCTCCGGATCTGCAACCTCCAGACGGAGCGTCTGCCTGAACGGGTTTTCGACATTCAGCTCGCCGCCGGACTGGTCGGTTCGGCATATCCGGCTTCTCTGGGAGTGCTGGTTCAGCGATTTCTCGGCCGGTCCGTACTATCGAGCGAAACGCGGACCGACTGGCGGAAAAGGCCGCTTTCGCCAAGCCAGATCGAATACGCCCTGGACGATGTGCGCTATTTGCTGCCGATCGCGGACGTTCTGGAGAACAAGCTTCGCGAACTCGGCCGGCTGGAATGGCTGAACGAGGAAACGTCGATGCTGATGTCCGAGATCGCCATGCGCGACTCGCCGGAGCGATGGACACGCCTCTCGGGCATTCACACCCTGAACCGCCGCGGCCTCGAAATCGCACGCCGGCTGTATCGCTGGCGGCTCGAAACCGCCCAGACGAACAACCGGCCCGTGCGGCAACTGATTCGCGACGACCTGCTGATCGGGATCGCCAAGCGTCAGCCGAAATCACGTACCGATCTCGAGAATCTGCGAGATTTCAACCGGCCTGGCCTGATCAAGGCCTCTGGCGAGATCATGCGGATCGTCGATGAAGCGCGGCAGATTCCGGACGACCAGTTGCCTCGCCTTCCTGATCGGGTCGATGACCTGCCCGGTTCGAGCATGCTTCTGGGCATTCTGAGCGCCGCTCTGGCCTATGCCTGCAACAAGGCCCAGGTTTCGCAGTCGCTCGTGGCCACGATGGGCGACCTGAAGGATCTCGTAAGATGGTCGCTGGATGGCCGCCCGGCAGACGAGCCGCCCTTCATGCTGCAATCGTGGCGTGCCGAATTGTGCGGGAAACTTCTGATGGACGTGCTCGAAGGCAAAAAGAAGATGCGCGTGAGCGATCCCGCCGGCCCGGTTCCGATTACGATCGAGTGACCTCGGAAATCGTAAGAACCGCCAGCAGGATTGCGGACCACGACGACGATACCGGACTGCCGCTGAACGACGGCGTCGACCCGATCACTCGCGGCCGACGTCGCCTGCACCCTGAACTGGCGCCGGTTCAGGAGGTATGTTCGGCACAGGTGAGGCCACGGCCTTTTCTTCGGCAGGGGGGCGATCCTCTTCCCGCACGACCGGCAGCGGAATCGAAAGTCTGGACGGGTTGGCCACGATCGGTTCGGCATCGGCGAGACCAGATTTCAGTTCGGCATGGTTCTCGCTCATCAGGCCGATCTCGATCGCGCGCCATTCGAACGATTTGCCGTTCGGAACGGCGACGAAAGGCTTTTCCTTGACGAACATGATCGATTCGAGAGGAATCCGGACGGAATCGTTCTTGGTCGTCACATCGAACGAAACTTCGGCCGTCATGCCGGGTCGCAGGGAGTCGAAACCGCCGCTGTCGATGCTGACGGTCGCCACATAGGCCCGAATGTCCGTCGAAAAGCCTTTCGGCGGCGCCGGAATCGCCGTGATTTCCTCGACCGTTCCGGCCAGGGGCGTTTCCGGGAAAGCGTCGACGACGATCATCGCCCGCTGCCCTTTGTGGATGTAGGAAATCTTCGATTCGTTGATCTGGGCCTTGACCAGCATCTTGTTGGGATTGGGCACCTTGAAGACCGCCTGCCCTTCCCGGACCGTAGCGCCTTCCTGAATCTGGGCCTCCGTTCGACCCCACATGTTCGATTCGTTGGCGTACACGACGATCCCTTCACGAGGCGCCGTCAACTTGCAGTTGGCGATCATTTCCTCGATCTTCCGCTGCCGGTCCACTTCAAGCTGATAGGCGTTCTTGATCGCGAAAAAATCGGTCCGAACGGCTTCGATGCGTGCCTGCAATTCCTTGAGAATCCGCGGCGCAGTGAATTTTTCGAGCCGCTCCTTCATGCCCTGGGCTTCTTCCAGCATGATTTTGTACTTTTCGAACTCGTTTTCGTCAGCCCTCAGAGCCGTGCCAGCTCTCAAACCCTTCGCGACCTGATCTTTCGACCACGCCAGGTTTTTCCGTGCCTGGTCAGATCGAAGCTCGCACTGGGCGATGTACTGGCCCAGGAGCATTTTGTCCTGAGGGAACACACCGTCGCGATATTCTTCGAGACTGATCTCAGCGACTTTGAGCGTGTTGCTGACTTGCTCCAGGTCGCCCTTGACCCCGGCCACCCGGATTTTCTGTTGATCGAGTTCGAGACGGAAATTGGCGGAGTCCAGCTCGGCGACAAGCTCGCCCGGCTTGACCCACGTCCCCTCGGGCAGGATCGAAATGATCGTGGTGGACCCGGATGTCGTCATGCCACCCATCATTCCGCCACCACCACCGCCTCCACCACCGCCACGACTGCCGCCGCCACCTCCACCGCCGCCACCACCACCTCGGCCACCCATGCCGCCGCCCATTCCGCCTCCGCCCATGCCCCCACGAGATCCGCCGCCTCGCGAACCGCCGCCGCTGCCGACAGCGCGCAGCGATGACATATAGGGGGGAATGTTATAGCTAAAGCTGCGAATTCGCGGCCGGGTCAATGTCGGCATCGATGCGCCGCCACCGCCACCACCACCACCACCACCGCCCCTGCCTCCACTCATACCGCCACCGCCGCCGGCACTGGCTGCGCCACCGGCACCTCCGGCACCAGCTCCACCACTGGCTCCGCCGGCACCACCGCGTCCGCCGGATCCACCACCCATGCCACCGGCACCGCCACTACCGCCCATGCCAGCGCCCGTGACGCCGCCCGACCGTGCACCCGCCATCGAGCCGCCGGCCATCGAGGATCCGCTGGAGATGGCCCCCAGGATTGCTTCGACCTTGCATTTGACGGTCGCGTTGTCCGAGCTTTCGAGGGCGCCGCTCTCCACGACCGTCACGGCGATCGGGCCGCGATCGGCTTGCGCAAGTGCGATCGATGGATCAGGTTTGTCGCCCCGGTCGATGCTCGCGAATACTCCGTAACCGACCGCCGAGAATATCCCCAGAAACAATATCCACTTCAGGGCTCGCATCGGTACGGAACTCCTTCGTGGGCCGCTCCCATAACCAGCCGCAACCTCCCGCGAGCGGGAAGTTTTCGTTCGGAACCGGGTCGTGTGCAGCGTCGCACTCTATGTCGTAAGCGTCAGTCCGGGGAGATTCGTGCCAAATTTCTTGCGAAATTTCAGCAGATCGATCCAACCTCATTATCGGCAGATTTCGAACTTGCGTCAACAAACCCGGCGACCTTCGACGAATTCCGGTATCCCGCTGCCCTCCGGAACCGCTTGGCTACGATCCCCGCGCGAAATCCGAATCTTTTTCCACATAACTTTCTGCCAGCTGAGCACTCCCGTGAAGTCCTCCGGATAATCCCTATTCCTCCGATAACCCGCATTTCCCTTACGACTCCTGCAACACGCGAATCCGGCAAGACTCGCAATCCCGATTTCCGGCAAAACCGGACGTTGACTTTAGGAAATAAGGAGAAAACGAATCCTAAAAAAGCGGTCATGTCACCTATGCTGTTTTCGCGGTCTCGTGCAGGTTCCGGTCAGTGGCGAATCGGGCTGAGTCTCTCGGTCCGGATTACCACCTTTGCGGACGCTTGTGGCGACCTTGGATTCAGGGAAGGAAGAGATCGGCGTGGCACCCGGTTCGGGTTTCACGCCGCGGGCGGAGCCCGTGATCGTTCCATACCGCCTGTTCTTCCTGATCTGCATCCTCGTCGTACAGCGGAGTTCGCAATGGACCGATGGATTCCTCCGACCTGGCGGCCGTCCTTCTTTTCGGTTCGCATTCGGCGCGTTCTCGACAAACGACGGCACAGTGCCCTGCCCGGCTGCGAACTGCTCGAACGCAGGGAAGTTCTGTCGAATTACGCATTTCTGCCGAATCGCTGGCCGACCAAGACCAGGCTGACTTATTCGCTGCCCAACGACGGCGTTTACTGGTTCAAGTCGTCGAATGTGCTCGATTCGACATTCGACGCACGCCTCGGGTCTCAATGGCGAACAGCAGTCGCCGAAGCGGTTTACCAGTGGTCGAGCGTTTCGGATCTCGACATCGCCGAGGTGGCCGATGGCGCATTCGCCGGCGATTATTACGTCTCTCCGGCCGGGCAGGCCCCATTCGGAGACATTCGCATCGGCGGGTACGATTTCGCAAACTCACAGATTCTGGCCTCCTCATTCGGCCCTCCGCCTGACGGATGGTCCCGTGCAGGCGATATTTCGGTCAATGTCGGCGTGAACTGGAACATCGGCAGCGACATTGACTTCCGCTCGGTGATCCTGCACGAGATCGGCCATAGCCTGGGGCTGGATCACCCTACGGACGTTCAGTCCATCATGTACGAAAGCTATCAGGGCGTTCGCCCGAACCTCGCTCCTGGCGATATCGCCGGAATCCAGGTCCTGTACGGTGCCCGGCGCGACGATTCCTATACGCTCGGCGGAATCGGCGTTTCGGCCGCAAAGCCGATTTCGCTGGCCGCGCCCGCGCTCGGCGCTCGGTCGACGGCACTGGGAGGCGTGGAACTGGCTGCGACCGGGGCCGCCGACTTTTTCCGGATCGACGTCCCCGCCGGCTTCGTCGGCACCAGCTTGAAAGTGACCGCTTCGGCGAATGCGATCAGCATGCTCAGCCCGGCCTTGTCGCTGGTCGGCGCCGACGGATCGTCGATTCGCACGACAGCCACACCGGGCCAATGGGGGTCGACCGTCACGATCGACCTGGGGGCTGTGCTCGCCGGGCAGTCTTTCGTTTTCGAAGTCCGCTCCGCCGAAGCGACTCGCTTCGCCATCGGTGGATACCGCATTCAGGCCGATTTCGTGGGCGGACAGGTTCCCCAGCCTGCACCGCCAGCGCCGGCGCCTGAGCCGACACCCGTCACGCCGCCGGTCGTCGTGGTGCCGCCCGTCACGATTCCGACACCTGTCACGCCGACACCCCCCGTGACGACGCCGACGTTACCGAAACGAACGCCGCCGACCCGCAAACTGCCTGTTCCGATTCGGGTTCCGGCGAACAAGCCCAAGCCGGTCACGAAAAACCCGGCGGCCAAAAATCCGCTCACAGCCCCCGTGACCTCGAAACCGAAGACGACGCTCTCGGCCCTGGCGAAAGCGCTTCTGGCGAAGCGTTGATTTCTCGCGGCCTGGCGACGAATCGCCCGTGGAACGGCCGGTTCCGCCACGTCGTACCGCGAAGCCGTTATCGCTGCCCTGCCGTTCCGCTGGCGATCATTGCGAAAACCCCTTGAATTCCGCCATGAATCGCTACAACAATCAGTGGTAGGTGGAGGCTGTCACGACTCCGGGATGTCGTCGGCTTCCTTTCGACCTGTACGAAGACTCAAGGAAAGACGACCACGATGGCTGAATTCACATTACCGCCCCTGCCGTACGATCATTCGGCGCTTGAGCCGCACATCGACGCACAGACGATGCAGATTCACCACACGAAGCATCATCAGGCTTACATCACGAATCTGAACAATGCCCTGAAGGACCATCCCGACCTTCAGAACAAAACGCTCGAACAACTTCTGACGAATCTGGAAGCTGTTCCCGAAGCGATCCGCATGGCCGTTCGCAACAACGGCGGTGGTCACTTCAACCACTCGCTGTTCTGGCAGATCATGGGCCCCGGCGGCGGTGGCGAACCGACCGGGCCGGTCGCGGACGCGATCACGGCCGAGCTGGGTGGTTTCGCCGCATTCAAGGAAGCCTTCACCAAAGCCGGCCTGACTCGCTTCGGCAGCGGCTGGGCATGGCTTTACGTCGGCAAGGACGGCAAACTGGCCGTCGGCTCCAGCCCGAACCAGGATAGCCCCCTGATGGACGGCGCGACGCCGATCCTGGGTAACGACGTCTGGGAACACGCCTACTACCTGAAGTATCAGAATCGCCGCCCGGATTACATGGCCGCCTGGTTCGAAACGATCAACTGGAACGAAGTGAATCGCCGATATCAGGCCGCCAAGGGCTGATTCGCCCGGTTACGGAACTACCGGTAGACAAACCCGGCGGTATCCGCTACGGTCGAACGAACTACAGAAAGCCGCCGCTCCGGCGGCTTTCTCCGTTTCCCTGAGACTGGACTTGTCAAATCGTGCCGATCACGGAAGATAGGCGATCGAGTCGGTCCGTATGACGGTCGGGAAGGAGCCTAGCCGTGAAGCGTTCGTGCGTGTGGGGATGTCTGATGCTGGCTTGGACCGGAGTGATTTCCGGTGGCGGATGTCGGACGACACGCCCGGAAGTGCCACCGCCCCCATCCTTCGCCCGGGACGGTCAGAAGCTCGGCGGCAAACCTGTCGGCTTCGGTTCGGCACCCAAGGCCGGGTATATGACCGATGCCTCCACGCAACTGGCACCGGGTCTCGCGGCACCCGGCGGCGACAGAACTTCGGTCGCCAGCCGCGAAGGCTTGCGTGATTCGCCGACTGCGACGATCCAGGAAGGCTCGGCATCGAAGGGCACTCTGGGCCGGATATTCGATGGCCTCGGCTCGAAAACGTCGGCGGCGAAACGAGACGAAGCGATCAGCCAGGCGGGTTACGACCTCGGAACACCCGCTTCGGCCCCGATCGATCCGCCGGTCAACCTGCCCCCACCGCCACTGATTCCGCCACCGACTGCGACCAGCGACCCTGTGACACCACCGGCGAAAGCCTCGGGCAAAACCGCTCCGCAACCCTTGCCCGACGAATCGGCGTTACCGCCGCTCGTGCCCGAGCCCGTGCCGTGACTGTTCCGGACGCATCGACACCGCCCCCCGGGGACGAGCCTGCCGAATCCGCACGCGTCGCGGCCCTTACCGAACCTGAGATCTTTTTCGAAGACGCGCACCTGGTCCTGATCCGCAAACCGGCCGGATGGCTTTCGGTTCCGGGCATGCCCGGATCGCTTTCGTCGCGCGACCCATCCGTCCAGCAATGGCTGGCGAAGCGCTGGGCGCCTGCCGATTCGGGCGATGGGTTCGTGGGCACGGTTCACCGGCTGGACAGGCCGGTCTCCGGCGTGATGGTCTGGGCGAAGTCGCCGCGATCGGCCCGGCGGCTGTCGGAGCAATTCGCGGGCGGCAAGGTCGTCAAGCAATACTGGGCCATCGTCGCGGGCGGTCCGACCGTCGACTCGGGCGTCTGGGAAGACTGGCTGACTCTTCAGCGAGTGGAAGGACGCAACAGCGTACTTCGATGCGCCCCCGGTGCACCCGGCGGGCAACCGGCTCGCACCGACTGGCAGAAGCTCGAAGGCAAGGGCCTGAACCCCGGCCTGACCTGGCTGAGTCTGTGGCCGCGCACCGGGCGAATGCACCAGTTGCGAGTGCAGTGCGCGGAGCGTGGCTGGCCGATCGTGGGCGACGTCCAATACGGGTCGACAGCGCCATGGCCTCATCCATGGAAAATGGCTCTGCATGCGCGATCACTCACATTCCGCCACCCGGAAACCCAGGAAACGATCCTGGCGGAATGCGTCGTTCCCGAACACTGGTTTTCTCTCGGTGAAGTGGCCGCCTGGCGTTCGGGCGAAAATTCGAAAATCCGCAAGCCTTGACGTATAAAGCAGTTTCGGCAGATCTTGCCAGAGAGACTCACCAGTACCACGTCGATCCGGAGCATGTGAACGGACGCGGGCGTCGTCGTTTTCCAGGACGGCATCATCGGCTGGCGTTTCGAATCTCTGCGAAGTCTCTATGCCCTGGGCCCCCCGAGCTCCAGCTCGGGAGGTCTTGCTGGACGATCGAAACGACCTCCGGAATTCGCCTATTTCGAATAACCCCGAGCTGGAGCTCGGGGGGCCCAGGCGTATCATCAAGCCGGACATGAAAAAAAGTGGCACCGGCTTCCAGCCGGTGTTCGTAAGACTGGAATGACATCGCTCGAACCCATTCAATCCGAAACGTCGAGAAAATCCTCCTGAGCCGCTGTTCGTAGGCCCGGGTTTATGAACCGGCTGGTTTTGCCGTCCTGCGTACTTGCCGCTATGGAATCCGTATAGCTTTCTCATAATGCGGCCTTCGAACTTTTCGCCGGTTCCTGACCGGGTTCGTTCACGAATTCTCGATACCCGGGCAACTTCGCCGATTCGAACGCCGTGGCGGATTCGATACGATGAGGGCGGAGAGATCAGGGCCGAATCCGTCGGACGAACGATTCCGAGAACATTTTTCGCGCGGTTTTGCGCCTATTTCCCGCGGCTTCCGAAGATCTCTCTGGCACCAGTCTGGATTCCTCAGATTTCGAGGTCATCGATGATCGACAGCACGGAACCTCAGGTGGATGTGACGGTCAAGAAAATGATCGGCGACGTGCGCGACAGGAACACGCAAGCCGAGCAGGAGTTTTTCGATTATTTCGCGCCCCGGATCGAGCGTGTCTGCGCGCGGGTTCTGGGCTCGCTGCCGAATCGGGCCGGTGCGATCGTCTCGCCGGAGAGCAAGGCCATCAGTGCCATGCGTAGCCTGATGACCGGTCTTCAGAAGGGGCGATTCGGCGAATTGTCGGACGAATCCGGCCTGCTTCGTCTGTTGATCACGATCGCCACACGCAAATGCCGCGACGCGCAGCGTGCCCACTTTGCCCAGTCGCGTGGCGCGGGCAAGCTGGTTCGCCCTTCTGACTTCGCCGATGAGGATGGCAATGGTGACTGTCTCGACTCTCTGGGCAGAATCATGGAAACGCCGCTGTTCGAAGTCGAGATGCAGGAGCGGTGCGAACGCCTGATGGGCATGCTCTCCGCCAAGGATCAGATCATCGCGCAGAAGCGGCTGGAAGGTTATACCGAGGAAGAAATCGCCGACCTGATCGGAATGGCACGCCGATCGGTGCAGTTGCATATCAAGAAGATTCGCGAAATCTGGAGCTGCATGCTTGAGCCATGATCCGCGCGATGACCGTGATGCCGAAAAGATCGTCCCGTGCCTGGCACCCGATTCGCCTGGCTCCGGTGACGAATCGGACGATCCGTCCGATGCGGACCGTGCGGAAATTCCCATCGAAATCACCGACGCGTTCGATGAATCCTGGTTCATGGGCAGGCCGCCGGTCATCGAAGAATATCTGTCGCTCGTGCCGGAACGCGATCGCAAGCTTCTGCTCAAAGAGCTTTTGAGCATCGACTGGGATCACCGGAAAAGGCTCGGCGCCCGCTGCGAATATGAGGATTATCTGAACCGTTTCCCCCATGCGTCGCCCTGGCTGGCTCGGCACTGGCGAAGGACGTTTCCTGACGCAGGCACCGGGCAGCAGGCCAGCACGAAAAAACCAGGCAGGTCCGACAAACCGGCGGAAAGAAAGTCGTCGGAACCGCGGTACCGCATCGAAAAACGCATCGGCCGGGGGCAATTCGGAGAGGTCTATCTGGCGCTGGATCGCACGCTTTCGCGAAATGTCGCCCTGAAAATCATCCGTTCCGAATGGGTGCTCGACACCGATGCCCGGCGCAGATTCCGCCGGGAAGCCGAAGTCATCGGCCGACTGACCCATCCCGGCATCATTCCGATCTACGATTACGGTCATTTCACCAATGGCGAACCGTTTTACGCCATGAAATACGTGGAGGCCGTCGAATCGCTCGGGTCGCGGATCCGCCACGCTTACCGGACTGCGGAACCCGACGAGACGGGTTCGGAATTCTCGATCGCCGAAAGCCCGAACACCGTTTCGCCGACGCCGACGGTCGAAGTGGACCGCAGCGATGCGACCAGACGAAGGCGATTGTGGCGAAGATTCACGAGCAGGCATGATCGGACGCCCGGCTTACCGATCCCGCCGGACGCGCTGGAAACACGGTTCCTTCTGGAAAAGTTTCTCGCACTGATCTCGGCTGTCGCTTACGCGCATGAAAACGGCATCATCCATCGAGACATCAAACCGGACCACCTGATTCTCGGATCCTACGGCGAATCGTTCCTGGTAGACTGGGGCATGGCGCTTGTCGCCGATCACACGCCCGACTCGAAATCGGACGAAATCGAGACCGCCTTCGGCTCGTTCAGCGATTCCGCCTTCGAAACCGTTTCGAAAAGCCCGGGGAAATTCGCGGGCACTCCACAATATTGTTCGCCGGAGCAGGCTCTGGGTCTGCCGTGCAACCGTGCCTGCGATATCTATTCGCTGGGTGCGACGCTCTATCACATCATGACGGGAAGGCCGCCACGCGTCGTCGGCCCCGATCGGCCGTGTCTGATCGAAGCCGCGCGCAGGAACGACTTCGACCCGCCGAGGCAGGCTCTTCCGAGCCTGGACAAAGCCATCGAGCAGGTCATCCTGAAAGCCATGCACAGCAAACCGCAGCGACGCTATGCCTCAGCGCTGGAACTCGGCGATGACGTACGCCGCTGGATGGCTGACGAACCGGTGCTGGCATGGCAAGAGCCGTGGACCTGTAGAGCCTGGCGATACGTCAGGCGTCATCGGCGCGTGGTGTCGTTCGGGTGCCTGGCCAGTTTCGCCGTTCTGGCGTTTCTGACGTGGCTCTGGAGATAGATGTTGCCTGTTCAGCCGCTATGGGATCGCGAGAAGGCCGCATACGATTCCAGCGTTTCGGCGGCCTTGCCGGAATCGATCGCTGCACGCGCGGCCTGGACACCGTCGCCGGGCGTCGGCACCTTCTCCGTAACCCACAAACCGGCGGCCGCGTTGGCGACGATATAAGCTTCGTCGGCCGGATGCTCCGCTTTTCCGGCGAAAACCGCGCGAATGCGCCGGGCACTCTCTTCCGGCGATTCCACACGTATCGCCCGCGGTTCGTGCATCGGCAGGCTGAAGGTCAGTTCCGGATGCCACAAATGCTCTTCGACACCTTCCGGCGTCACCAGGAGAGCCCGGGTCGGAGCCCCCAGGCTGACTTCGTCCAGACCGTCCTGCCCCGTCACGATGGCAGCGCGGCGAACACCTGATTTTCGCAAGACTTGCGCGAACAGGTCAGCCAGCGAAGCATCCGGCACGCCCAGCAGTTGATGAGTCGGCCGGGCCGGGTTGGCCAGCGGGCCGATCAGGTTGAACACTGTGCGGAACGGCAAAGCGGCACGCACCGGGGCAAGCGATTTCAAGGCCGGGTGGAAGGCCGGGGCGAACAGAAAGGCGAAGCCGAACCGGCCTGCGGCTTCCTGCAGAGCGCGCGGGGCGAGATCAAGCCGCACGCCAAGCGCTTCGAGCACCTGCGAGCTGCCTGATTTGCCCGTTGCGGCCCGATTGCCATGCTTGATCACCGGCACGCCGGCCGCGGCACAGACGATCGCCGAAGCCGTGGAGACGTTCAGGCTGCTGGCGTGATCGCCGCCCGTGCCGCAAGTGTCGAGCCGAACCGGGCCGATCGCTTCGGCGTCGCCGAACGGCACCATGCGGGCCAGCACGGCGTCGAGGGCCGCCGCGAGCGTATCGGCACGTTCGCCGTTCATGCGAAGCGCCGTCAGAAACGAAGCCACGACGGCCGGCGGGGCGTCAGGTTCAAGTATGTCGTCAAAGGCGAGGCGCATCTGGGCGACGCTCGGAACCAACCCCTGGACCATCAGCGAAATGGCATCTTTCGTACGATTCATGCATCGACCTTCAAAACGAAGACCTGGATCGGCTGGCCAGGCTGCGAGCGAATGACTTCGATCTCGAGCCCCCGGCCCGCTTCGGCCGGCTTGTCGCCCGGCACTTCCTCGATCGCCAGTCGCAGGGCATCCATCAGCCCGTCCGCGGCCGCGAATCGTTTCCCGTTGACGGCCGTGATCACGTCCCCCGGCTGCAGCTCTTCCGCGAGTGGGCTGGTATCGTCCACCCGCACGACGAACGCTCCTAAAGTCGAGGCCGGCAATCCGATACGGCGTGCCAGCGCCGGATTGAGCGAACGCACCTTCAGCCCCCATGGGCCATCCATCGGTCCGGCGGCGGCTTCGACTTTGCCCGGGCCCGGGCCGGGCAACCCGTCCCGTTTTTCGTCGATCGTCTTCGACAAAATCCGGTCGCGCTCGCCGACGGTCACACGCACCTGCACCCTGGCACGATCACGCCAGATGACGAGATCGACAGGCTGGCCGATCGGAGTCATGCTCACGAGATTGATCAGGTGGTTCAGGTCCGTCACTTCACGGGAATCGAAGTTGAGGATCACGTCCTTGTCGCGCAACCCGGCACGCATGGCGGGCGATTCAGGATGCACGGCCGTGATCAGGGCCCCCCGGGGCAGTTCCAGACCCAGTTGAGTGGCCTTTTCCAGATCCAGATCGTCCAGGTCGACGCCCATCGCGCCCCGGTTCACGCGGCCGTGGGTCAGCAGTTGATCCATGATCCAGCGGGCCAGGTTGATTGGGATCGTGAATCCGACCCCCTCGCTGCCGCCCCCCTGAGACGCGATCGCCGTGTTGATGCCGATGACCTCGCCCTTCAGATTCGCCAGCGGTCCGCCCGAATTGCCGGGATTGATCGCCGCGTCCGTCTGGAGAAAGTCCTGGTTTTCGACTCCGTCCTGAAACAGGCCCATCTCATGCCGCCCACGCGCCGAAATGATGCCATGGGAGACGGAATGCGTCAGGCCGAAGGGGCTTCCGAGAGCCATAACCCATGTCCCCACGGGGACTTCGTCCGAATCCCCCATAACGGCGGGCTTGAGGATGGGGGCGTTGGGCGCGAGGCGTATGACGGCGATATCGGCCTTCTCATCGGCCCAGACTTTCTCGGGCACGATCACGCGGCCGTCCGAGAGCTGAATCCGGATGTCCGAGGGAACTGCGTCCATCACCACGTGGTTGTTCGTCAGGACGTATTGCCCTGGATACTTCGTGGCGAGCACGACGCCGGAGCCGCTTTCCTCAACCTCGGCAGCACCTTCGCCCGGCTTCTTGCGGGCGACGATGTGCACGACCGAAGGCGACAAGACCCTGGCCACACGCTGAAAGATGGCGTTCACAGGGGCGAATGCCGCATAGGTTTTCGCCAGTTCCGGGTCAACGGCCGGCGATGCCACGGTGGAGACCCCCGCGCCAGGCTGAGTGGAGTTGGCCGGTGCCGGGGCCTTGACGGCGGGGTTCTGGGCCGCGACCGGGCGGCCACGGAATTCAGCGATGCGAACGCCGAGGTCGATTCCGAGCAGGAGCGTGGGAACCAACCAGACGAGCGCGATGCGTCGACGGCCGAACTTCATCCTGACCTCCTGCCTGACGCGCCGTGGGCCCTGCACGCCGATGATTCAACTGACTCGATTCTGACACGCCATATCCTAAACGAGCCAGAGAGACGGAAGAAGACGAAAAAGGAGCGAGCCGCCATCGATCAGGGGGGATCGATAGCGGCTCGTCTCGAGATGTCGTCACATTCGATTGCCGGGAGCAGGGCGTTCCTGGCCGGTCAGGACCGGACGCCCGAAGGTCGATCAGCGGCCGGAGTCGCTGAAGTCGACTTCGAAATCGCTCAGATTCACGCGGCTTTCGGTGTTCGTGTCGCGAACGGCCGACCAGCGGGCACCTGAGTGAGGACTGCGCCGCATCATGCCCATCGAACCCCGGCGTTCCATCTCGCGGGCACATTCGATGCAGGAATTCGTGTACGGCAGGGCATTGAGGCGCTCGATGGCGATCTTTCCGCCGCAATATTCGCACTGACCATAAACGCCGCGGGCGATCATTGTCAGGGCATGTTCGATCTGTTCCAGCTCGCGGCTTTCGATCTCCACGAGCATCGTGTTGACTTCTTCGTTGGCGGCATCGACGGCGGCGTCGACCGTGTCGCCCACGTAATTCTCAGCGGCGACTTCACGCAGGCTGTTCAAATCTCCCGACAGCGCCCGACGCAGAGCGTCACGACGCTTTGTCAGGCGTTGGTGCAGACGTTGCATCGAATCTTTGCGGAGCATGACGATTCCTCCCGGTCCTGGGCTCTATTGCTTTCGGAGTTCGTGTGGGATGACCAGGGAACTCGGCGCGTCGAGAAAAGGGAAGGATGATTTCGCGGGACGGATCCCGCATGAATTTCCTACGTGCCGACCGAAGACGCGTGACATCACGCCACGCGACTTTCCCAGTTTACCCGCCTCGTGCAAATCCCAAGGCGATTGGCCTTGACAATTTCCACGCCACCCCGCACGCACTCGCGAGGGGTCTGAAGTTAAATACGCGAAACACTCAGAAAAGTTTGATAAAATCCGGAACCTTTTTTCGACGGCATGCGTATTTTGGCGACAATACCCTTGACAGCAAGACCTTACGAATCGCGAAAAAACGGGCTCGAAATTTCGGATTTTGCCCGATTCACACCGGCTGCCTCTTGACTCGGACCCCACGCGAGCGCGAGTCATTCCCAAAAAAACCGCGAAACAATTTCGATTCTCCGGTGTAATAAGTTGAGGTACAATGGGGCCAACTCTCCGGAATGCCGTCCTTCGAACGTCTCCGATCACGCCCGCCTTCGCCCGATCTCACTGCCTTCCAAAGGTTTCCGAGGATGACACACGTCCATGAAACCCTCCACTGATTCCCGCGTACGACACCTGGTTCTTATGACCGGGCTTTTCGTTTGCCGTTTCAGCAGCGTTTGCCCCGCTGACGAAACGAAGCCCGCTGCCCGGTCCGTCGATTTCGACCGCCACGTCGTCGGTCTGCTGGGCAAGCTCGGCTGCAATGCCGGGGCTTGTCACGGGTCGTTTCAGGGGAAGGGCGGGTTGTTTCTGAGCCTCTTCTCGTACGCGCCTGAAAAAGACTATAAGTCTCTCGTAAAAGACGCGTTCGGCCGAAGGATCGACCCCTTCGACCCGGCTTCGAGCCTGCTGCTTCTGAAAGCCACAGGTCAGGTGCCGCACGGCGGCGGGCAACGCCTGACGCCAGGCTCCGACGCGTATATAACACTGCGGACATGGATCGCGGAGGGTGCGAAACGCGTCCCGAACTCGGGATCCCTGAAACGATTGACGCTCTCGCCTGATCAGGGCCGGCTCGAGCCTGGGCAGAGCGTCGAACTTCGGCTTGTCGCGGAGTTTACCGACGGCACGAAGGAAGACGTGACACGCCTGACCGACTTCAAGGCCCAGGATGAGGGGATCCTCGATGTCTCCGAACAGGGCACGGTGCGGGCCCGCCGGCCGGGGTCGACAGCCGTGGTGGCCTCCTACCTCGGTGAGGTCGTCACCGGAGCATTTTTCTTGCCGTTTGACGAATCGGAACATTCAGATTCGCAAACAGTTACGAATTCCGAACATCCCGTTGACCGGATCGTTGACGCCGATCTGGCGCGGATGAATCTGGTGGCGTCCGGTCCCGTCGACGACATGACGTTCCTTCGGCGCGTCACGCTCGATACGATCGGCAGACTGCCGACCTTGGCTGAGCAGGATTCTTTCGTCGCAGAGACTTCGCCCGACAAACGCGAACGCAAGATTGACGAACTGCTGGCCCACCCGCTGCATGCGTCACTCTGGGCGACGAAGCTCTCGGACTGGACTCTGAATAGTCTCGTCACGATGGAAAACCGGCAGGACGTCGACCGGAACCTGCGCCCGAAATGGTCCCGCATGTGGTGGGACTGGCTGCGCGTAAGAGTTTCTGAGAATGAACCTTATGACAAGATCGTCAGGCGCTTGCTGACGGCGACGAGCCGGGACGGCCAGACACCTCAGGAGTGGTTCGCCAGTTGGCGAAAGCTCAACGAAAAAGCCGTTTCTTCCTTCGATTCCGATTACGCCGCGAGGTCGACGAACGACCTGTTCTGGCGTCGTCAGGGATTCAACAAGGAGCAGACGATCGAGCTGATCGCGTCTTCGTTCCTGGGGCTGCAAATCCAGTGTGCACAATGCCATAAGCATCCGTTCGACCGCTGGACCCAGGCCGATTACCGGGCTTTCGAAAACGTCGTGATGCCGATTCGATTCGACGCCAACGCCCCGGACTCACGTGCGATGCTCAAGCAGGAGGCCGACGGCCGACGCGAAAAGGAAACCGACGAACTCAAGAAGCGTCAGATTCAGCCCCACCGCGAAGTATATGTCCAGAACGCGAAGCAGGGCAATTACTTGCGGCACCCGGACACGAATGCCCCCCTGCCCGTTCGACCGCCTGGCGGACCGGACCTGTTGCCCGCGGCGCGCCAGATGCCGTCGGAGGATTTCCGCGACGAACTGGCGGACTGGATGACGAAGCCGGACAACCCCTATTTCGCCGCCAATTTCGCGAACCGGGTCTGGGCCCATTATTTCGGCATCGGGATCGTCAACCCCGTCGACAATTTCGCCGTGGGCAATCCGCCGTCGAATCCGGAACTTCTCAAAGCTCTCGCCGCGAAATTCGTCGAGCTGAAGTTCGACATTCGGGCGTTCGAAAAGTTCGTGCTGACGTCGGCCGCCTACGCCCGTTCGAGCGTTCCCAGCGCGAACAATGCGGACGACGACCGCCATTTTTCCCGTTACGTGCCACACCCCCTCATGGCCGAAATCGCGGCCGATGTGGTGGCCGATGCGATCGCCTGGAAGCCGGACCCGCGTACGATGCCCGACATCGCGCCCGGTTCGCGCGCCATCGAAGTGCCTGGCAACCAGGTGAATCAGCGTGACCTGGCGTTTCAGTTCCGCATTTTCGGGCGTCCGCCCCGGTCGGTATCGTGCGAATGCGAACGTGCGGCCGACCCGGCGCTGCCGCAGTCGCTGTTCATGGCGGGCGATGAATTCGTCATAAAAGGAATCGCCCAAAGCCCCTGGATGAACTGGGCGAAAGACGACGAATGGAAGGACGAGGAGCTGGTCGAACAGGCTTTCCGCCGCCTTCTCGCGAGAGAACCATCCGCTGACGAACGGCACGCGGCGCTACAGCGGCTCGCGGGCAAATCAGGCAAGGACCGGGCCGAGGCCCTGGCGGACGTGCTCTGGGCCGTGATGAACACACGGGAGTTCCTGCTCAACTACTGACATCGCCGGGGTTTCCGTTCACTCGCCATCTCTGTGCGAAGCGAACGGAAACGGGATCAACGAATATTCGTGCAAAGTGACTGTGGATCGCATTTTCCGGAGGTGGCTGATGAGTCGTCGCGAACGCTGGTCGTCGGACTGTGAGAGATTTCACCGGCGCGACTTTCTCAAAGTCGGTTCGGCGGGCCTGCTGGGTCTGAACCTGGCCGACCTGCTACGGGCCGAAGCTGCCGCAA
Source organism: uncultured Isosphaeraceae bacterium (assembly GCA_964608915.1). Classification (GTDB taxonomy): domain Bacteria; phylum Planctomycetota; class Planctomycetia; order Isosphaerales; family Isosphaeraceae; genus QWQI01. The sequence goes on along the minus strand of CAZSQA010000001.1, from coordinate 148,541 downwards.
ATGAGATAAGACCAGACGGCGGAACGCTTTCCGCCATCGATCAGCCATCTCATTCAGGACCGAAGGCACGAAGCGTGATCATGGTCTGGCTGGCGGGCGGCCCGGCCACGATCGATATGTGGGATCCACGGCCCGACGCATCTGACACGATCCGGGGCGAGTTTCGACCGATCGAAACCTCCGTGGCAGGGCTGTCGTTCGCGGAACATTTGCCCCGGATGGCCCAGGTGGCCGACCGCACGACGGTCATTCGCTCGATGCATCATACGATCGCGGCGCACGAGCTGGGCACGCAGTACATGACGACCGGAAACAAGCCGAACCCGGCTCTGGTGTATCCGGCGATGGGCTCGATCGGGGCGATGATGCTCGATACGCCCGTGGGCGTGCCACCTTACGTGACCTTTCAGCAACTGCGAGGCGGTCAGGCCGGCGGTGCCGGATACCTCGGCCCGGCCTACAACCCGTTTCCCGTGGAAGCGGGTGGTGGCGGCCGGCTTCGGGTGCGCGGGGTCAGCCTGCCGAAAGAGCTTACCGTCACGCAACTCAATGACAGGGAGCTTCTTCGGGACACATTCGATCGTCGATTCCGGGCGATGGAGAAAGGAATCGAAGTGGCCGCCGGGCTCGACCGGTTCCACGCCCAGGCTCTGGACATTTTGCGTAATGATCGAACACAGAAAGCCTTCCAGCTCGAAAGTGAGCCGGAGCACGTGCGAGAGGCATACGGTTCGACGCCTTTCGGTCAATCGGCGCTCGCGGCCCGGCGGCTGATCGAAGCGGGAGTGCGGTTCGTGACCGTATCCCTGGGCGGGTGGGACACGCACAGGGACAACTTCGTTGCCCTGCGGACTCGTCTTCTGCCGCAGCTCGACAAGGTGCTGTCGACCCTGATCGTCGATCTGGACCGTCGGGGCTTGCTGGATGAGACGATCGTCTACTGCGCGGGTGAATTCGGCCGGACGCCGAACGTGAACAAGACGGCCGGGCGGGACCACTGGGCCAGGTCCATGTCGGTGGTCGTGGCCGGTGGCGGATTCAAGCGTGGCCACGCACACGGGACGACTCAGAAGGACGGCATGGCTCCCGCGACCGATCCTGTTTCGCCCGCGGATCTTGCGGCGACGATGTTCGGCCGTTTGGGTATCGATCCGCACAAGGAGCTTCAAACGAACAACGGGCGTCCGATGCAGATCGTCCGTGATGGCGTTCTCGTGCCGGATCTGCTTGGCTGATCGTGCGGACTCCTTAGAACGAAGGGTTCCGTAACACTTCGGAACCCTTTTTTCGTTCGAATTTGGCCGTCACTTCGCTTGAATCAGGTCAAATCAGTGCGGATTTCGGGAATTGTCGGGCTCGGGGGCCGTCGAATCATCCATGGAGCCGACCGCATCACCGGCGGCCTGATCGATGGTCTTTTCCATCTGACCGAGGTCGCGCATGGTCTCGACGAATTCGGGATCGAGCCGTGATCGCTTGGAAAGGCTGCGCAGAAGGGCGATGCCGATGATGGCCATCATGACCGTCCAGAAGATCGGCTCAGGGATTTCGAGGTGGGCGTCCAGCAGCCATTGCGGAACGTATTGTCGCCAGCCGGTTTTCAGGTCGGCGGATTTGAGGTGGAACGCCTGGTCGAGGCCGCTGGCGAAGAGCTTGATGCCGATCCACATGACGAGCTGATAGGCCGCGCTGGCCAGGCCGGGGAGTTTGTCGAGCAGGGTAATGAAAAGGCCCGCGACGTAACGCATGGTCACGATGCCGAGGAGGCCGCCGATCCAGACCGTCCAGATTTCGAGCGACTGGCCGATGAACTCGGTCTCCTTGATGGCGGGTCGAAGCCCTTCCGCCATCGCGACGGCGGCCAGGATGGAATCGATCGAGAAGGCGATATCGGCGAGTTCGACGCCCACGACGGTGCGCCAGAAGCCGTGTTTTTTGGCGACGACGACCGTATCGTCGTGCCCTTCGCCGAGAAAATGCTTCAGTGCCAGTATGATGAGATAAGCCGCACCGACAATTTTGAAGATCCAGTATTCCAGCAGGATCGCGGCGAAAAGCACGGCGATGAACCGGAACACGAACGCGCCGATGATGCCGTAACGAAGAGCCCGCTTCTGTTGCTCTTTCGGCAAATGTCTTACGAGCACGGCCAGCACCAGAGCGTTATCAGCGCTCAGAAGCCCTTCCAGAATGATGAGAAGCAGGATGGTCACGGCCATCTGACCGTAGTCGGAGGACGTCAGAGCGGTCGATAGGAGGAATAGGGAATCCACGGTCGGCTCAGTGGGTTGGTCGTATCGTCTGGTCCGGTCTGATTCTCGTCGCGCAAGATGACGGACGAGCCTTTGGCACCAGCGAATGATGACAAACAGGAACGATTTCGACAAGTGAACGGCTTTGCGGTTTCGGCCTGAGCATCAGGCAGGAACCGTTGCCTGAACCGCTATTCCGCTTCGAACCATGCGGTTATGATGCATACTGCGACATGAGGAGAATTCGCGGATGCGATGCCTGAATTCACTTACTATGCAAGCTTCGGGACGATCGTCGCGAGGATTCGCACTGGCGGCTGTGACGATCTGCCTGGCCTCGACACAGATTTCGCTCGCTCAGACCGCGAAAAAAAAGTCGGCCCGTGCCCGAGCCTCGGAAGACCCGCCTCAGGTGATGTCCTCCGAACAATTCCGGCAGACTTATCTGCCTTCTTTCGCGCCGAAAGACCAGAGCGGGTCCTACAGGTCGCCAGGGACGCATCGCACCCGGTTTTTCGGCACCGAAGCCGCGGGCGATACGATCGTTTTCGTGATCGACAATTCCACCAGCATGCAGGATGGCGGACGACTGGAACGGGCGCACAGCGAACTGACCCGGACGATTTCGAAACTGGAGTGGCCGCAGAAGTTTCACGTAATCGCGTTCGACCGTCAGACGCTCGAATTGCCCTGGGGGCCTTACGTCTCCGCCGGTTCGGACAAAGCCCGCCAGGTCGGACCCTGGCTCAAAAGCCTGCAGCAGGGCGACGATACGCAACCTTCCCAGGCGTTGCGAACGGCTCTCGGATTGAAGCCGGACTGCATCTTTTTCCTGACCGACGGGGATTTCGCGACCCCGACGCCCGAAGTCATCAGGGGCTGGAACACCGCCGGTGTGCCGGTGCACGTGATCGACCTGAACCCCCGTGTCGAGTTCGCACCGCTCAAACGTATCGCCGCGGATTCACGAGGAACCTATCGAAGGCCCTGAATCGGGGGCCGAAAATGTCCGCCAGCCTTGCCGATTCGGAACGATGGCCCGCGCGTTCCGGATTTCGCCCGAATGCCCAGCGCGATCATTGCCCCGCCGAGATCGAACCCATCGGGCTGCCACGCACGGGGATTCCTTCCGGCAAGGGCCTGGCCGCCACCATGAAGCCCAGAGAATGGAGCCTGTCACGCATGATCCGGAACGTTCCGAAACCGTCGGGATAGACCCACATCGTAATCGTGGCGCTCGAAGGGCTCAATCTCCGGATCGCCCGGTCGAATTCCGAAAGGGCCTGGGCCGAACGTTCGACCGTCTCGCCACGCGGATCCCGCGCCGGCACGACCTCCCAGCCTTTCAGGCCAACCCCCGTGCCGCCCAGCATGTCGTTCATCGGGCCGATTTCGTAGGCCAGTCCGAAATCCCCGACAGGGCCGACTTCCGACTGAATTCCCCGTGGCGAACCGCTCAGCCGCATGCGGATCTGGACGTCTTTCTTGACCTGTTCCAGCAGTTGCTGAATGTCGATGAACGCGATCCGGTCGCCCCGGACTTCGAAGTGATATTCCTGCCCCTTGGCCGGCTTCGCGACCGGGCTGAAGCCGGAAAGGGCCTCTCGCGGCGGTTTCGGGGTTTTGAGGATTTTCGCGGTTTCCGCCGTCAGTTCTTTGTACAGGCGATTCATCGATTCGACGCTGGCCGCGGCGGCCTGGCGCTCGAGGGCCGCCGTTTCGGAGGCGGTCCGCGACGAGACGGCCGTGCCCATCATCTTCTTCCAGCCCGTGAGCGCGTCGGTAATCGCGGCCGAATCGGCCTGGGCCACGGCTTTCCTCGCAGCCGCCTGGCGTTCGAGCTTTTCGGCTTCTGCACGACGGGCGGCCAGCTCTTCCTCTGAAAACTCCGGCACAGGAGGGACTGGATCGACCGGCGACGGTGGCTCGACGGGGACGGGTGCCGGCTCGGCTTTCGCCGCCGGCGCTTCCGGAGCTGCATGCACCACGAACGCCGCAGGCTCGGTCGGTTCCTCAGGCCGGGCGACCCACTGAAAAACGGCCAGAGTGACTGACCCCGCCGCCATCGATAAAGCCGTGATCACCAGGCCGGACATTCCCCTGACCGGTGCGGTCGAACGTGGCGCGGCCGTTTCAGGCCGAAACGACGTGTGCGGGACATTCGGACGGATGCCGGGATCGGCCTGGACGGGCTCTTCGTTCGGGATCATCGTGCGGACTCCCTGTTCGTCGCGGCGACCGGTTCGACGATCGCGGGCCAGCGCACAAAGCCCTGCGCCAGCTGATTCTGCGAAAGCCCCATCAGCGGTTCACCACCCGCGGCGACTCGATATTTCACATAGGGCCGCCAGAAACGTTCGGGATTTTCACGCACATGGCGTTCGAACATCGACTGAAGCGTTCTCGGCAACAGGTCCGAGTCAGTCTGCATGTCGTTCAGGCTCAGCCGATGTTCGCCCGGGCGAATGGTCAAACCGCCGGCATCGCAGGTGAGACTGACCTCCCACGATTTTTCGGGCAGTCTTTCCTCACTGCCGAAGATCCGCTTCAAACCGTTCTTGATGCCGAACTTCGGGCCATCTGGAGGCGGCGAACCGCCCGCCCCCGCAGCGCCCGCCGAACCCGATGGCATGCCGCCGTTCGAAGACGATGCTCCGCTCGGCTTCCGGGATGATGCCGTTCCTGACGAACCTGACGACGGGGCCGATTCGGAGGGCTTCGGCGTGGAGGAATCAGCCGATCGCTCAGACCCGTTCGAGGCCGAAGACCCGGAAGCACCTACTGAACCCTTTGCAGAACCAGGATTTCCAGCGGATTCAGACGCACTTCCTGGCGCCGCCGGCGCGGGTTCGAACCGGGGCAGCGTCGGCGGCGCCGTACCGAAAGGCGAACCGGCTGTCGAGGCTGGCGGTTGACCGCCGAGCGCACGCTCGCCCGACGCGGAGGGATCACGCGGCAGTATTCCGCCACCGCCGAAAGGTGAAGATTGCCGGTCGCCGATTTCCTCGGACAAGTCGCCCGGCACAATCGCCACGGCGCCCGGCCTCGTCAGCGAACGTTTCTCGTTTCGATCGCTCTGGGCCGCCAGCTCGGCGACAAGCCCTTCGAACGTGCCGCTGTCGCTCGATCCCTGCGAAGAATCCGACTTGCCTGCGAGACCGCCTGGCCTTGCCTGGCCAGCACTCGCACCGGAACCTGGCGAATTCGCGGCCAATGCACCAGCGGGACGGCGTGGGTCGGGCCTTTCGCCCCAAGGCGGTTCCAGATTCGGCACGTTCGCCCGCCCGGCACCGGGCATTCCTCCGGAAGGCCGGCCGCCCAATTCGGCACCGTTGCCGGAAGATCCATTCACCGAACCATTTACGCCTTGCCCTGGCAACGTGCCGGCTGCCCCGTTACGACCGGAACTGGACCTGCCGAGCTGGCTGAGAGAACCGGGGCCGAAATCCACGCGTGGCGAACCGGTACCCACGCCGCCCGGTTCGTTCGCTGCTCCCGGGGGCATCGCGGCAGATCCATAACCGTTTCCGGCGACACCTGCAGGGCCGCCCGACGGGTCGCCGTTTTCGCCGTCGGCACGGCCGGGCCGTTTGCCGTCCAGGCCTTCCCGCCAGACGAACAGGCCCGATTCATTCTGGCCGTTCCCGGTTCCTGAAAGCGCGGAACCTGGCCCGTGACCTGGAGCAGCGGATAGACTTCCTTCGATCGGCTCGGCGGCCAGAGCATCAGCGATTTCGTCCGCGGGCACATAGCCAGGCCATTCGGCGAGATTGCCGAGGTCGGGATAGTCGATCGGCGTGGTCTCGTCGACAAGTTCATAGCCGAACGCCACGCCTTGTGCCTGCAGGCGGGCCCGGGCTTCGTAATAAGCCTTGATGCCGCTGGGGCGTACGACGAAAAGGACGTAGACCGTGGGTGCGTTACCATCCGGCGTGGCCTGGGACGCGGCTTTACGCGTGGCCAGTTCGACGATGCGGGCGAACAGGCTGTTGCGTGTCAGCCCCGAGAGTTCCAGGTCGATCAGGCGGAAGCTCGGCCCTCCGGGCATGATCTGGGCAGTGTCTCGCGAACATTCGATCGGCAAAGGCCGCTGCCAGGCCCCGTTCGGGCCACGATAGGGCAGGATCGAATAGCCCTTGCGATTTTTGGCGGCTTCGAGTTTGGCCGCCGCGTCGTCGCGTTTGAGTTCGAGCCGGGCCACGGCGTCGGCGATCCGCGAGGCATGATCACGCAGCCGGTGAGTCTCCACAGCGGCTTTCTCGCCCGTTTCGAGGGCACCGGCAGCCTGGGCCTCGGCCTGTTTTTCGCGCTGTTTCAGCCAGTCGGCCGCTTTCCGGGCCGTCCAGGCGAACAGGTCGCTCTTCGCCTTCGCTTCACGTGCTTTCGCGATGCGGGCATCGAGTTCGCGGGCAAGCTCCGCCGAGTTGTCCGGAGGGGGCGGACCAGGCCGAACAGGCTCGGCTTGTGCCAGTTTTGGCGCGGGGGCCGGCGTTTCAATGACCGGTGCAGGCGGCGCGGGGGCCTGGGCCTGAAGAGTTTCGGAGGCACGCCTGCGATGGCCGTTTTCGATGAAAAGAAACACGGCGACGAAAGTCGCGACGAGGCTGACGAGCACCGCCCCGACGACCAGCGCTTCGACGAGGATCGTTCGGGCCGGCGTCGATTGACCGGCATTCGGCGAACGGTTGTCGGGCGGCATGTGCGATCACGTCCCGGTCGAGTGCGGGAGCGGAGATCGAATCCAGGCACAAGCCCGGGCACGAATCCGCTCCGAATCTCTCCGGTAGGTACATCGACACGACCGAGGGATCGGCTTGAACGGGTCATGCCGATTCGATCGAAATCACCGGTCATACGGAATTCATGATTCGCGTCGACCGACTGTGCTGCGCGTGGCGTCTTCGACCGACGTGAAGTTCGGCCTGGGCGGAACTTGCGTCGCGGCATGCCCAGCATCGGGGCGAAGCGATCCGCGACCGGCACGTTCGATCATGCGGGTCGTGGAATGGCCGGCAACGACATTCACCAGAACGAGCCTTCCGCCCCAGCTTTCCACCTCTTCGCGGCCGACGACTTCGTGAGGGGCATAATCGCCGCCCTTGACGAGAACGTCGGGCCGAAGTGCCTCGATCAATTCGCGGGGCGTGTCTTCCTCGAAGATCGTGACGCATCCGACCGATCCGATGGCGGCCAGAACTTCGGCACGCGCGGCTTCGGCGTTCACGGGCCTGGTTTCACCCTTGAGCCGCTTCACGCTCGCATCGGAGTTCAGACCGACGACCAGATAATCGCCCTGATCGGCAGCTTCAGCCAGCAGCCGCACGTGGCCGACATGGAGCAAGTCGAAGCAGCCGTTCGTGAAAACGACCTTCTGACCGGCCCGCCGACGCCGCTGACATTCTTCGGCCGCGGCAGCGCGGGAAAGAACCTTCGTGCCGCCCGAGCCATGATGCTCGACGAGATCGGTCAGGATCTCCTGCCGCGAGAGCAGGGCGACGCCGATCTTTTCGACTTCGAGCCCGCCGGCCACATTGCCCAGGGCCACGGCTTCTTCATAGCTGCCGCCCGCTGCGAGCACCAGCCCGATGACCGAAAGGACCATATCGCCGGCGCCGGTGATGTCGTACACCTGCCGCTGGCGTGTCGGGTGGATCGACTTGCCGCCCGACGGGTCGATCAGGGCCATGCCGTCCCGGTCGAGGGTGACGATGGAAGCTTCCATGCCTAAACGTGACTGCAGCGATTCGGCCGCGTGGATGGCGTCCTCATGGCTGCGGATGTTCATGCCCGTCGCCAGGCCGGCTTCCAGCCGGTTCGGCGTCATGCAGTGCACACCGGAGTATTTCGCGTAATCGCCGCCCCGGATCGGGTCAGCCAGCACGCGCTTGCCCTGCCGCCTGGATTCGGCGATCAGGGCCTGCAGCAGCCCCGGCGTGCAGACACCCTTGTCGTAGTCGGAAATGAGGATGACATCGGCTTCGCGGACGGCCTGGGCGATGCCGCCCGCGAACCGACTCTCGATTTCGGCGCCGATGGGGTCGCGCACTTCGTAGTCGACCCGGATCATCTGCTGCGGATGCCGGTCCTGGGCCCGGCCGATATATCGTTCCTTGACGGTCGTGGGGCGGTCGTCGACGGTGGCGACATGCGTGTCGTCGATCCCCTGATCACGCAGAATTTCGCGTACCAGAGCCGCGTTTTCGTCCCGGCCGACGACGCCCATCAGGCGCACCCGCGCGCCCAGGGCGGCCAGCATCGTCGCCACGCTCGAAGCCCCGCCCAGCCGGTGCTCACGCTGATCGGCCCTTAACAGGGCCACTGGCGCTTCCTGACTGATGCGTTCGGCATAGCCCCAGATGTACCGGTCCAGGATCAGGTCGCCTACGACCAGAACTTGCGGATGGCCCAAATTTTCGAGGCGAGAGATCAATGGGTCGATCATCGGCGCGGTCCTCCTTGACCCCTGGCCCGACTGGCGATTCGAGTGCCAGTACCCGGAACGATACGCTCCGGAGACGGCACGTTGACTGTCAGTTTCGCCTACTTTTCCCCGAAACGCCCCGAATTGTCAACGTCGATCAGGACGATTTCCCGCCGCTCGATCCCCAAGCGGGAACTTAAGTCAGGTCGATCGACTTCGAACGCCGTTCCGCTTTGCCCATGCCCAGAATACGCTTGACAGGCACCGCCAGCCTGTAATAGCGGGCCGAAATTTCGCGGGAATGGCACCGGAAAAGACCATGCACCGAATCCGCCCGCCACTGTTTCGAATGCGACGGATCGAACCGATCCTGAGCCATTTCGTCCGGCGGATAGCCATTTTCCGCCAGCCATGCTCCCAGCATCCTGTGCATCAGATCCCGCTCATGCGGCGTCGCCAGCTCACGCCAGCCCCGGGGTTCCGTCCGAATGTGGTTCCAGTGCAGAAGCGTCTGCGGGTCATAGACTTCGGCCACTTCCTCGGCCTTCGGGTCGACACCCTTCCGGGAAAGCGCCTGACGCGTCTCCCGGGTGCGTTTCAGGTTCGCCTCTCTGGAATAGGCCGCCGCGATACGCCCGGTCTCACCTTCAGGCAGCACAACTCCAAGATATGTAGCGATCTCCGCGATCGCCCGCTCCGGCCGGGCCATGATCTCGTCGTAACGCTGCACCAGCACGTTCCGCTGGCTGCGCCAGAATCGGTCGTTGACCAGAATCTGATGGATCATGCCGGTACGGACGATCTCTCGGAACGTCTGCTGCCGCTTGTACATAAGCGAAAAGACGACATCCCGGGCATCCCGGTGGGCGTAAAGCCCCAGCCCGCGGCCCTGATCCATCGCCCGGGCGAATGCCGGGTGCCCCTCGTGTGCTTTCATGATCCGGACCGTCGCAAGATTTCCTTGCCCTGACGCTTCGCGGTCATAGTCCGGCCCCGTGCGGTAACCGATCGGCAGCACGGCGACGCTGCCGCCTTCATGCCACGCATAACGCAGAATCTCGATCGCGACTTCATACTGCCACGTCGAACACGAGCGATACATGCCGCAACAGAAGATGTCCATCGATGTCGAGCGGCACGTCCGCCCCCTCCGATCAAGTACCGCCAGAACACGTCCATTTTCGATCGCCCGGGAGACTCCGGAATATCACGATTCCAGCCAACCGTAAACCCCAATCGAACGAGCCCACTGGGGCGTTCGATTCTCGTTCCGCGAAAATTGGAGCGGCCCGAACCGAAAATCAATACGACACCATCACGATCGTTTTGATAATTATTAATCTTGACTAATCAGGTGATCGAGATAATGATTGTGATCGTCATCGATTCCGGTGCGGCAATCGCCGGAATCGTGCCGTTTTCGCCCTCGGCGCTTCCGGCGGTTCGCCAGAAGAAGCCGGGCCGAATCTGAGAACGGTAAAAAGCGTACGAAAGTCGTCTTCGGAGGAAAGGAGACGACGTGTCATCGAACCGAACAACCAGGAAACGAGAAGTGATGAACGGAAGATCGAACAAGCGGGCCTTCACTCTTATCGAGCTGCTGGTGGTCATCGCGATCATCGCCGTGCTGATTTCGCTTTTGCTGCCGGCCGTGCAATCCGCTCGCGAGGCCGCCCGGCGTGCCCAGTGCATCAATAACCTCAAGCAAATCGGTCTGACGGTCCACGGATTTCACGACGTCAACGGGCATTTCCCGTCCAGCGTCCGCCCCTCCGGTTTGACGCCATTGCCCCGTATCGCCGGCACCCTCAGGCTGCTGCCTTACCTGGAACAGAAGCAGGCCTACGACAACTACAATCTGGAACACACCTGGGGCAACGCGCCGAATACGACGATCTCGGCGATTCGATTCTCGATGTTCCTGTGCCCTTCCAGCCCGGCCGACGCGAATCGACTGGACGGCATTCCGGAGCTGACGCCCTGGACACCGAACGTCGCCGCGATCACGGACTACAGCGGGATCGCCAATATCGACCAGCGTCTTTTCGACCAGGGTCTGCTGACGAAAACCGGCAGTGGCAACGGAATCCTGCAGAAAAATGCCACCGTGACGATGGCGGCCGTTTCCGACGGGCTTTCGAATACCATCCTGTTCGCCGAATCGGCGGGCCGGCCTTTCAAATACCGTGCCGGCGGCAAGCTTCTCGTAAGCGATCAGAAGCTCTCTCGCGTGAATGGCGGCGGCTGGGCTCGCCCCGCCAGCGACATGACTTTCAAGGGATCGACCCAGGACGGCTCTCAGGTCATCGGCAAGTGCGCCCTGAACTGCACCAACGGCGACGACATCGCCCAGGCCGCATTCCCGCACCCCTTTTACGTGTCCGAAGGCACTTCGGAAGTCTATGCCTTCCACCCTGGCGGTGCCGGAATTCTGTTGGGTGACGGCTCCGTGCGGTTCGTGAAGCAGACGATCGACTTCAAAGTCTTCGCCGCACTCGTCACTCGCGACGGCGGTGAAGTGATCTCGGCTGATTCGTGGTGATCTCGCCAACGAATCGGCGGAAATGACATCTCGATGCGATGTCAGGGAAACGGCTCGTCAGGTCCATGGACCGCGAGCCGTTTTCGTTCGTGAAACGCCGATCGGCCAGAATGCGAAAATCCTGGCCGATCGCATTTTTTCGGAATGGCCCGGAATCCGGCGATCAGGCGTTCGCCCGATTCCTGCGACGATAAACCCCGATCAACCCCAGCCCGCAAACCGTCAGTGCGATCGAGGCCGGTTCGGGAACGGCGGCTGTTCCGGGATTGATCTGAGACGAGAACACGAAGCGGTCCAGCTGACCGATGGCATCGTCCGGAACGTTAACCAGGAGCCCCTGCATGGGGGTATCCGAAACGAAACCGATGAACGAGGCCCCGTCCTGAGAGTCGAATTCATAGGTTTGGACGTTGAACATGGCGAATTCGAAGCGAATCGAAGACGCCCCCGTCGTCCTGCCGAAATCGAAACCGAAGGCCAGCGTGCCGGCCGGCAGTTGGATCATCAGCTCGTTGGGAGCCCCGACATTGTATTGCCAGGAAAGGACGACGCCGTCGCCGAGGCCGTACGTACCGGGTGAAAAGGCCGGATCGATCGCATAAAGATAGGCGTCCGCTGTCGCCGTGAAGGTTACGCCGGACAAGGTGACCGTGCCTCCGGGGAAAGGCGCGTAGTTGGTATAGAGATCGGGCGGAGTGACCTGGTCATTGAAATCGATCAGCGTCGACGACGCGAGTTTCGATTCGAATTCCGCGCGATCCGTGTAAAGGACGGTAGAAGCGTGAGCGGAGGCAGCCGTGGTGAGCAGAGCCGCCAGATGCACGAGAAAAGAACGGTGAATTGACATAGCGATGCGCTCCAGTCGAAACCGAACGGGGTGGATTCGATTCCGTACGAAAGAATCTTGGTCCGCAACCAGAATGGACCGCTGCGACCTGAAATACAAATCGTTTTTCGAGAGCGAACGAAAGTGAAGTTGCGAAATGTCAACCCCGGCGGGCGAAATTCTTCGAAGTGACACGATCCGTGAGGAGAATGGACCGAGCCGCAATGATTCGCGCACGCAACATGTCTTGACCAGGCCACGCCCCTGACGAAATCCGCACGTTTTCGCACGGGCGAATCGCAATTCCGTTCGAAATTGCGGTCGAGCGTCATCATTCGAATCGATCCGGCATGGAATCGCATCGAAACGTGCGGAAATCGCGAGAATGCGCCATCCGATACCGCACGGAACCTTCATTTATTGAGGATGAGTTTGCCGTTTCGAGTCGACCTGAGCTGGTAGCACTGCCCCCGGTAAGTGACGCAGACGACTTTGGCCCCCCGTGCGAGCGATTCGAAATCGATGACCGTCACGGGATCGGAATGTCCCGGAGTCCTCTCTTCGCAAGGGTTCGGGCAATCCCGGCGGCTATCGCATCCTGCGTCCTCGTACTTTTCGGTCATGTGGGTGCCCTATTCGTCGCAGGTTCCCGGATTGCCCGCACGATCACTCATCGTGCAGCGGAATTTCGGAGAATTCGCCGCTCGCCTCTTGAATCCAGGTCGAGCGTGATCTATCATACTGACATTGAGACTCAGTATCAATACGGTCTCGATGACAGCCAGCTCCCTGGCGGAGGTTCGCTCCGCCAGATCGCCAGCCATTCCGGACAAACTCGATTCGGCGAGCATCGTGCCGCGCGAACCGAAGTCCGGGAACCTTCCAGGCGATTCACGGGAGATGGCCCATGACTTTGCGCATCGACAGATTCGAAAACGACTTACGACGCAACCCAAAGACCCGGGCGAACCGGGCGTTCACACTGATCGAGCTGCTGGTCGTCATCGCGATCATCGCAGTGCTGATCTCGCTTTTGCTGCCGGCCGTGCAATCTGCCCGCGAGGCCGCCCGGCGCATTCAGTGCGTCAACAATCTCAAGCAGATCGGCCTGGCGATCCACAACTATCATGACACCGTCGGCGCCCTGCCGCCGGCGTATCAGGGCGGTGCCGTCTCGCTTTACATGAATTACACGGGCTTCGCCTTTCTGCTGCCCTATCTGGAACAGACGTCGGCTCAGAATGCGATGAATTTCGAGCTGAATATGGCAGGTAATCCGCCCTATTACGGCTGGGCCATGCCGGGCAACACCACGGCCTTCGGCATGCAGTTCTCCGTGTTCCTGTGCCCCTCGAACCGGCCCAAAACCGAAGTCAGCGCGTCGTTTTCGTTCGGCGCGATCAATTGGGAAGTCGCCCGGCCCGCCGTCACCGACTATCTCTTCAATGGCGGCGCGAACCGTTATGCGGCCAAAGGTTACGGCGATCAGAACCTGTCCGGCCCGTTCGGCATCGACACCGCCACGACCATCAGTCAGGTCACTGACGGCACCAGCAACACCATCGCCATGGGCGAATCGGCCGGTGGCAACGCGGCCAACCGGTTCCGGTCGCTCGGCACCGGCACGGCGCGTGTCTGCGTGCCACTGGCCACGCCGTTGAGTTACGCTTCGTCGGCCTCGGTACATCACGACAATATCATGTTCATGGCTTACGGCCGGGCACGGAACTGGGGTACGGACAAACGCGTGATCGGCGGCGTTCTGGCCCGCACCGTCGATGCGACCGGCTATCCCTATCGTTTGAACGATTGCGTATCGGACACCTGGGCCGACCTCTTCATCGCCGCCCCCGGGCTGCCCGCGCCCGCAGCCGGGCAGAGCTTTCCCAACTTCCGGTCCACGCACCCGGGCATCGTCAACACCGTGTTCCTCGACGGTTCGGTCCGGGCCCTTAAGGAAACCATCGCCGATGCGCCCCTGACCGGCCTCTCCACGATCCGTGGCGGCGAAGTGCTCTCCGCCGATTCCTATTGATCGGACATGAGAGGACATCCGAACATGCGACATCCAATCACAGTGATCGTGGCGGCGGCAGGGTTCGTCGTCCTCGGCGCCGCGGGCTGCGGCACGTCGGAACCGACGACCGCCGTATCGAAAATCGCCGCCCCTGATTCGCCCGAATTCCTCAAAGCCCGGGAAGATGCGAATCGCACACTCCAGCGGCAGGAGCAGGACGAATCAAGACTGCGCAAGCGTCGAAAACTGCCTCAGGACGAATGATCTCCGCGACTCATCCGTCCAGACTGAGACTGAATCCGAATCTCACTACGCTTTCACTTCCATCGACACAAGATTCCCGACTCTCTATGGAGACCTTCAGATGACGTATTTCGCCGGATCGGCCCGCCGTTGGGCCGCTGCCTTCCTGACCGTGAGCCTGATCTGTTCGACCGCATCGCCCGCCAGGGCCCATTTCCTCTGGATTCTGGTCGAGCCAGACTCTTCCGCCAATTCGCCACTGGTGCATCAGGCCCACGTGTTCCTCTCGGAAACGCCGGTGCCCGAGAGCGAAAAGATGCTGAAATTCGTCGATGGAGTGCAGGTCAAAACGCCGCACGGGGCCGTCGTTCCCCTGTCCAAAGGCTCCGACAGTCGTGAAGGCATCTGGCTGGGTGCCCTGCCCGCCACGCTCGACGCCGAACGCGACATGGGCGTGACGACCAGGGGCGACAAATCGTTTCGGCTGGCTTACACGGCCCGCATGCAGTCAGCCCCTGCGAAATCCGCCGATGCTGAAAAGCTCAAGGGGCTGCGTGTGCGGCTGATCGAACGTGATGGGGCATCTCCGGCATTGCAGGTCGTCAATGACGCCAAGCCCGTCGCCGACGCCCGAGTGCGTGTCTATCCCGAAAAAGGCGATCACTTCGAAGTGAAATCCGGCCCGGATGGCATCGTGACGCTCACCGATGAAGCCCACAAGAAATCGCTTGCGGAAGGTCATCTCGCCGTCTTCGCCACCTGGACCGACCCGACCCCAGGCAAGGCAGGCGACAAAACCTATTCCGAGACCCGCCATTACGCCACCTGGACAGCCGCCCCCGGAATCGGGAAGGCAAATGCAACCGCCGAGAAACCATCGACCATCGGCCACATGCCCGCACCGGCCGTGAACGCCTTCGGCGGTGCCGTTCTGGGCGACTGGCTGTATGTCTATTCGGGGCACATCGGCAAAACGCACAAATATGACACCGGCACGACGACCAAAACATTCCGCAGATTCAATCTCAAGGACCGCAAGACCTGGGAAAACCTGCCGATCGAGCGTGATCTGCAGGGCGTCGCACTCGTGTCCGACGGCAAATACCTGTATCGCACGGGCGGCATGTATGCTTCGAACCCCCGTGGCGAAACCGCCGTTCTGCATAGCGTGGCCGAATGCGAACGATTCGACCCGGAAACGAAAACCTGGACGAAGATGCCGGATATGCCCGAGCCACGATCGACGCACGACGCTTACGTGATCGGCCGGACGATGTACGTCGCCGGCGGCTGGAATCTCGTCGGATCGACGGACGAAAGCGACTTTCTCACCCACATGCTTTTCCTGAATCTGGATGCCCCTGAAAAAGGCTGGAGCAAGGTGGAACAACCCTTCGAACGGCGGGCCCTTTCCGTGGCCGAATCGGGCGGCAAGTTGTACGTTCTGGGCGGACTGATGAGCGACAGTGGCGTTTCGCGCCAGGTCGACATTTACGACCCGGCAAGCGGCCAATGGTCGAAAGGCCCGGAATTGCCCGCCGGAACCAAGGCCGAAGGCTTCGGCACCGCTGCGTTCACGGTGAACGGGCGGTTGTATTACAACGGAGTGACCGGGCCGATCTATCGCCTTTCGAAAGACGGCCTCAATTGGGAAGCCATCGGCCAATGGCACATCCCGCGCATCACGCACCGAATTCTGCCGGGCCTGGACGGCGACCTGCTGGCCGTCGGCGGCAACGTCGGCCGCGAACAGACGCCCGTGATCGAATCGCTGCCGGTGCGGTTTTCGAAGGATTGACCGGTTTCCCCACCTGGGCCCCCCGATCTTCAGCTCGGGGGATTTTGCCAAATGAAAATCGAAGTCCGAATCGCAAAAAATCCAAACCCCCGAGTTCCAGCTCGGGGGTTTTCTTGATCGTCGAATTCCGCGGTTCGGTATGAACGTGGAGAAATTCAGCCCGAGCTGGAGCTCGGAAGGCCCAGGAATTTCATTTTCGACCACGCCAGGTCATTCGCGAGGTTCGAAAGTTCGAAGGCAACTTTCTTCGCTCCTATATCCAGGAAATTCGATTTATGCCTGCGAATTCCGCCAGTGATTCGATATTCTTCTCACTCCGCCTTCGCCGCCGTCGTTTTCACGATCGTTGCCACCATGTCGTCGATCGTCCATTCGCCGCCGGCTTTGCCGACGTCCAGACGGGCGATCGTGCCGTCGGGCGCGATCACGGCCGTGCACAGGTTGTGCATGATTTCCTTTTCGCCAGGGCCGTAAATCAGCCCGAGCTGGGGGCCGAATTTGCCAAGCTCTTCGTGCGAGGCCACCGAATAGGTCCACAGCGGCGGCTTCGCGCCCCGGGCCCTGGCGTGGCTGGCCAGCACTTCGGGCGTGTCGTGCTCGGGGTCGAAGCTGATCGAGAGCAGCCGCACCTTGTCCTCACGGGGCGTGTTCCGCAGCCGGGCGGCCAGCTCGCCGAACTTGCGGTCCATCAGGGGGCAGAAGGTCGGCACCGGGCAGCGGGTGTAGACGAAGGTCAGCACAAGCGTTTTGCCACGATAGTCGCTGATTTTGGCCGATTTGCCGTCCTGCAGCGTGATCGTCATGTCCGGAGCCAGTTCGCCGGGCGAAAGCACCACGGGCTTGGCTTTCACCTCGACCTTGCCGTCGGGCCCGATCGAAATCGCCGCCGGCGGAGCGGGGTTGGTGATGACGACGTCCTTGAGCAGCATGTCGTCGGGCTTCACCACAAGGCTTCCCTCGATCTCGTCGCCCACGAACAGCTCGCCAAGCACTTCCTGCCCCTTCAGGTCGAAGGGCATCGTCATGGCCTTCATGAAGCCGGGGATTTCCTCGTGGCGGACCATCACCTCGCCGGTGTCCTTGTCGATCTCCCGCACGATTCCCTTGAGCTTGTAAGTCTTTTCGCCGTCCTTCGCCGGCTTGCCGGGCTCTGCCTTTTCGGCCGGTGCCGTCTCGACCGGAGCGGTCGCCCCGCCTACATTCGCCGGTGCCGCCACAGGGGGAGCCACCGGCGGAGGCGTCACAGTCTTCGTGACCGTAAGAGTGCCAAAAAACACGGCTGCGGCGATTCCCGCAATGAGGGCGAACGGGATCGTAAATCGCGACATCAGTGAGACTCCATCGGAAAGTCGGCATCCACATCGGCCGCGGCCAGTTCGACGAGAAACGCCGAAAACCGGTCGACGAACACGTCCGCCAGCTTCCGCCCTTTTTCGGCCGTGGCTTTCGACGGATCACCGGCTCCGGTGTTGGTCGTCAGCACGTGCCAGGGGCGGGAATATTCCACCCAGCCTTTTTTGAGCGTCTCCAGCCGCGCCGGCCGCATCGATCCCGCGTCAGCTTCGGCCATGTGCACCAGGTCGGGCCGAAGGTGCAGCATCATGGAGGTTTCCAGCTCGTCGGCATGGTCACCGGCGAGATCGTCAAGGATTCCCTTCCGGACGTCGGCGATCATGCGGAACCAGTGACAGATAAAGATATGCACGTCGGCCTTGCCGTACCACTCTCGCAGGATCCACTTGAGATCGTTGCCGCCGTGGCCGTTGAGGAGCACAAGCTTCTTCACGCCATGCTTTTCGAGCGATTCGACGATATCGCCGATCATGCGTCCCAGGGTCGAAGGATTCACGTTGATCGTCAGCGGAAACCGCATCATGTTCGTCTCGGTGCCGAACGGAATCGCCGGCAGAAGCCACACCGGGGCTCCTTTTCCGACGGCATCCGCACAGGCACGTTCGGCCAGAGCCGTCACCTGAAAAGTGTCGGTGCCATAAGGCAGGTGCAGGTTATGGGGCTCGGTGGCACCCAGCGGCAGCACGGCCACCTGGGGCTTGGGGGCGTCCAGAACGTGCTTGTACGTGCTTGCGGCCAGTTCGAACGGAGAGGGGCTGCTCATCGGGGAGGGGCTCGGCGGCAGGTGCTTCGGCAAAACATGACTACCCAATCGCGCCGATCAGGCAGTAAACTTGGCTTCACTCCTCAAGATACAAATTCGGGGGCCCGCTTCACAAGCGCGGCGAACGTCGCCTCGACGCCTGACCGGATCCCCCGGGCCGATTCGCCATCAGCGGCGATCCGTTTCAGAGAAGGCAGAATTTCGCACATGCGCAGCACCGAAGCCGTCGCCTACTATTTCGACCACGCCGCTGAGGCCATCGGACTTTCCGCCAACATGCGCAAGCTGCTGCTGACGCCTGAGCGCAGCATCAAGGTGGAAGTCTCCATCCCGCTCGACGACGGCCAGATCGGCAACTTCGTCGGTTATCGAGTGCAGCACGACAGCTCGCGCGGGCCCTTCAAGGGCGGCCTGCGCTATCACCATGATGTCGACACCGACGAAGTCGCCGCCCTGGCCAGCCTGATGACGTGGAAAACGGCCGTCGTCGACGTCCCCTACGGCGGCGGCAAAGGTGGCATCCAGTGCGACCCCAAAGCCCTCAGCCGTAACGAACTCGAACGCCTCACCCGCAAGTTCGTGCAGCGCATTCACGACTTCATCGGCCCCAAGATCGACATCCCCGCTCCCGACATGGGCACCGACGGCCAGGTGATGGCCTGGATCGCCAACGAATACGCCAAGTTCCACGGCTTCGAGCCGGGTGTCGTCACCGGCAAGCCGGTCGACCTGCACGGGATCGTCGGCCGGGAAGAAGCCACCGGCCGAGGCGTCGCCCGGATGGTGCACGAAGTCTACAAGCGCGAGAACAAGTCGCCCGTCGGGGCGACCGTCGCCGTGCAGGGCTTCGGCAATGTCGGTAGCGCCGCCGCCCGCTTCCTGGCCGAGATGGGTGCGAAGGTCGTGGCCGTGAGCGACGTCACTGGCGGCCTTTACGACGAAAAAGGCCTGAACCTGGCCGAAATCACCAACCATGTGAAGGCCCGCAAGCCGCTGGCGACCTTCGGCCAGGGCAAGCTGATCGACAACGAAGAACTGCTGACCCTGCCGGTGGACATCCTGGTGCCGGCGGCGCTGGGAGACGTGATTCACGAGGAAGTCGCGAAAAAGATCAAGGCCCCGCTGATCGTGGAAGGGGCGAACAACCCGACTTTTCCCGACGCCGACCGGATTCTTCACGAACGAGGCATTCTCGTCGTGCCCGACATTCTGGCCAACGCCGGCGGCGTGATCGTCAGCTATTTCGAATGGGTTCAGAACCTCCAGAACTTCCGATGGACGTTCGACCAGGTCGTGCGTGAGCAGGATGCCAAAATGTCACAGGCCTTCGAACACGTGCACAGCGTGGCCAAATCGACGAACGTGTCGATGCGCTTTGCCGCCTTCCGCGTGGCGATCGAACGCGTCGCCCGGGCCACGGAACTGGGCGGGTATTGAAACCCAACGAGCCGGAAGCGTCAGCGACGAATTTCGAATTGTCCGGTCTTGCCGTGATGCCTCGTTCGTCGAGGGCGAACCGTCAGAAGCGGGACGACCGACTCTCTTTCGATTCGCGTTTGCTGTAAACTGAAAGTGTCCGTCGCTGTCGCTTCCGGCTCATTTTCAGCACGAAGGGCGCCAATCATGTATTACAAAATCCGACGCGGCGATGTTTCGAACCCGTTTGGCTCAACGATCGTGCATGCCGTCTCGGACATCGCCCTGGCGTTCATGATTGGCACGATCACAGCAGTCGCCCAGGCCCAGCCGCCGGAATCGCCGAAAATCTCGGCCCGGATCGAGGCGAGGGCGACGCCCGACTGCATCAAGGCCAAATTCTTCCTCAAAAACGGGGGAACCGAGCCGATCGAGATCGTCTACGGCCGCGGCGGAATGGGCCAGGACGTCGTGCCTGAATTCCATACGCAATTCCTGACCATCACCCCGAGCGTTGTGAAACAGCCCGGCCGGCGATCGATGATGAATGACATTTTGAGGATTCCGCCCGGCAAGGAGGTGGAATACGGTACGTACACACTGGCGAACCCCTTAGGCCCTGGATTCGGAATGGGCAACTCCACGAACGAATACCTGGAAGGCCGCTTCGTTTACGTGGAAGGACCCGGAATCGGGCCGCCGAAGATCGACGTGACATCGAACCGGACTCCATGGAGCGAGATCGATCCGAAAAGACCCGTCGAGCGCAAGCCGGGTGCGCTCTTTCCTTTAGGCAACGGGATGTCAGGAAGTCCGGACGGGCCCGAGAACCCAAAGTGAATCAAGTCGCCCTGCCTCCTTTTTCGTATGTTTCAGGAATTTTTATGGCTCGAACCATGTCGGAGTCGTTCCTCCGGTCATCGATGATGCGTGGGGTATTCGATCACTTGATCTCGTAGGAAAGCCATTTCGGATGCCGGGATATCCTGCGAACTTTCGAAATGGTTCGATTACATTGCAATAGAGTTCGGCCGGTTGCGATTGGCATGAAATGGCAGTGCACGCGATATCGTGCTTCCTGATCGATTCGGCACGAAATCTCGTGCCCTACTTGATTGATTTCGCAGCCGTGGCCATTGATTCGAAGCGAACACTTCACTCGTAGGCAAAGAACTCCGCCCGAAAAGACCGAGATGAACCGAAATCCGAAAGCACTTCATTTGGTACTGTGTCGAAGAAGCAAACATCGATCCGGATTTGCCTCGATCTCCTGCCCCTTCGCCTTTTTCCCCCGAATCGGTTACGATGCCACTTTGCGAACCGCCGGGCGGCGACCAGACCGGACCGCATCGCCCCCAAAAACCACGACAACCGCCAACGCACGACGCCACGAACCCAACACCCCGATGTCCGACAACCTCGCTTTCGACAATGTCCTCGTCTCCCGGTATGCCTCGAAGGCCATGAGCGGCCTGTGGTCGGCCCAGACCCGTTACGGCCTCTGGCGGCGGCTCTGGCTCTCGCTCGCCAGGGCCGAAAAGGACCTGGGGCTGCCTATTTCCGATGACCAGATCGCCGAACTGGCCGGGCACCTCGACGACATCGACTTCGGCGCTGTCGCAGCCTATGAGAAAAAGCTCCGGCACGATGTCATGGCCCATGTGCACGCCTATGGCGACGTCGCGCCCAAGGCCCGGCCGATCATCCACTTAGGGGCGACGAGCTGCTACGTCACCGACAACGGCGATCTGGTGCAGCTGCGTGATGCCCTGAAGCTGGTGCGCGACACACTCGTCGGCGTCGTCGACGCCATGGCCCGGTTCGCCGACCGCTGGAAAAATCAGCCGTGCCTGGGCTATACACACTATCAGCCGGCCCAGCTCGTGACCGTCGGCAAGCGGGCCACGCTGTGGTGTCAGGATCTGCTGATGGACCTGCAGGAAGTGGAACGGCGCATCGCCGACCTGAAATTCCTGGGCGTGAAGGGCACGACGGGCACTCAGGCGAGCTTTCTCGCCCTGTTCGAGGGCGACGAGACGAAAGTCGTCGATCTGGAGAAACGGGTCGCCGGAGATTTCGGCTTCGACGCCGTTTTGCCCGTTTCAGGCCAGACGTATACCCGCAAGATCGACTCGCAGATTCTGGCCACTCTCGGCCAACTTGCGGAAACGGCCCACAAGTTCGGGTCGGACATGCGGCTCCTGAGCCACGACCGTGAGCTGGACGAACCGTTCGAATCGGGCCAGATCGGCTCGTCGGCCATGGCTTACAAGAAAAACCCGATGCGGTCCGAGCGGCTCTGTTCGCTGGCCAGGTTCGTGCTGAGCCAGCATCAGGCCGCAGCCGCGACGGCGGCGACGCAGTGGCTGGAACGGACACTGGACGACTCGGCCGTGCGCCGGCTGATCTTGCCCCAGGCCTTTCTGGCGACGGACGCGATGCTGCGGATCTATTTGAACGTGGTGCCGAGGATCGTCGTCAATACGGCGATCATCGAGCGCAACGTGCGCAGGGAGCTGCCCTTCATGGCGACGGAAAACCTGATGATGGCGGCCGTGAAGGCCGGTGCGGACCGGCAGGACGTGCATGAGGTGATCCGCGAGAAGTCGATCGAGGCCGTCACGGCGTACAAGGCGGGCGAGACGGGTGAGATCGACCTGATGGACAGGCTGCGAGCGACGCCGACGTTCGCGAACGTCGACCTGGACGCGGCCCTGAACCCGGCGGAATACGTCGGCCGATCAGCGCGACAGGTGGATGAATTCATCGCTCAGGAAGTCGCCCCGGTGCGGAAGCGCTATCCGCAATTGCTCAGCCAGTCGGCCGAGCTGCATGTGTGACGGGCCTTGCAGTGCACTTCACATTGCCATGGTTTCTCATGTGGATGCGGCATCCTGCCGCGTCCGCTTTTTGTGACGGAACGGACTTCGCAGCTTTTCTACCATCTCACGAACGGCGGCAGAATGCCGCTGCCGCTTTGGCTCAACCGAATTCAGGGCCGAGAATTGCGGCGTGTGCGACCGGGCGGTTCGGGATGTCGGATTTGGCCAGGTACATGCGAGTCAGGTCACGGGCGATACGAAAGCCCCGGGCTGACAGCACGTTTCCGGCCCAGGGGTGATCGGCCGGCACATCGGCGATGACCAGGGACTTCGAAGTACGTGCGAGGGCATGATCGAGCACGTTCGCGGCTGCGTGCTGCGAAGTGGCCATCCAGCCGGCGACGTGGTCGGCGATCGCACCTTCGCGGGCGATCAGAACCGCGGGTGAGGTCGAACCGGCGGCGTCAGCACAAGCCGTTACCCTTTCAGGGATTTCTTCGACGATCGAGCGAATGAGCCGCGACCGGTCCGCACCGAATGCGTCTCGGTCGAGTCGGGAAATGGCGGCCAGGTCGACTGCCTGCGAATCGCTGAAATCGGCGGGTCGGGGACTGCCGGTCGCAGCGGGGCTTCGCTCCAGCGACCAGCGATTGAGTGCTGAAGTCGCGACGAACCCGAGCCGTTCGTAAAGCGGTCGGCCCATGGGAGTGGCGTCGAGCCCGACGCTGCCGACTTCCCGTAAGCCGAGATACTCCAAGGCCATGCGCATGAGCCCCTCGCCGATGCCGCGACGGCGGAAATCGGGATCGACGAGCATCATGCCGATCCAGGCGATGCGTTCTTCGTAAACGATCGTGGAGACGGTGCCGACGATCCGCCCGGTCGTCTCGGCGACGAAGGTGCCTGAAGGGTCGAATTCGAGAAAACGCCGCCAGTCGGCTTCGGTCTGATTCCAGCCGGCCGAGGTCTTGAGGCGCATGCCGCCGGCGATGTCGGTTGCCGCCATGTTCCGAAGCCGAATGTTCATTGTGCGGAGATTCCGGCTGCGACACGAACGAAAGTGATCGGAACGGGACAGATCGACGAAATCCCCACCGGGTCGGTCCCATTTCCGCATAAATAACGTATAAAGAGATTGGATGCGACTCAATGGAGCGTCCTGATCTTCGTCCGTTTCGACAAGCTTGAGAGGTAACGCCCGATGCCTGCCGCCGCATTGAAAGGACTTGTCAGGAACGTTCTGGAAAGGTCGGACGCCGGTTATCGCTATCTTCTCAGGCGTCGCACGGGTGTCTCTGGCCCCCATGGCCTGCCGAACGCCCCCTGGCCATCCGCGGTACTGAAATCCCGGCAGGAGGTGGACGACGCGATGGCCCAGGTTCGTCGGCTGGGCCTGCCGCCGCTGGCGATCGACGCCAAGAACTGGGATTCACTGGCTGCCCTGCATGCGATTCTGGCTGAGACGAAGCCTACCGACCCGATTTTCGACGCGGGCGGCGACTGGAACTCGGTCATCCTGCCCTGGCTGGCCCTTTACGGCTACGAAAATCTGATCATGGGCAATCTGGAATTCGAAGGTTCATACGAACGCGGGCCGATCACGTTCGAGTATGCCGACCTGACCGCCACGAAACATCCTGACAATCATTTCGCCGCGGCCACGTGTCTGAGCGTGATCGAACACGGCGTCCCGCTGGAGGCCTATTTCCGGGAAATGGCCCGGGTGATCCGCCCCGGCGGCCTGTTGATCACATCGACCGATTACTTCGAAACGCCGATCGATACGCACGGGGCGCGAGCATACGGTGCCCCGGTGCACGTATTTTCCCGATCCGAGATCGAAGCGGCCCTGCGACTTGCCGAATCGTTCGGCTTCGAAGGGGTCGCGCCGCTGGCACTCGATTCGCCGGAAACCGTCGTCGAATGGCCAGAGCATGGCTTACGTTACACGTTCATTCTCTTCACCTTACGCAAACGGAAGACGTGAAGAGACCACTTCGATCGGACGGCCTGGCCTGAATCGGTTTCGCTTGCGTGATCGGCCCCCCTGCGGCTTGCCTCGATGGCTGCGGCGGATTACGATGGACGCATGAGTCATCAGTCCATTTCGGGAGCGAAACCCCACATGACAGGCGCGGATCGAGGCATCGCCATGAGACCCCTGCTCTTCCTTTGGTTCGGGCTGATCGCGGCATGGCTGCCGGAAGCGTCGCCCGTGATTGGCCAGGAGGCGGCTCCCGCGAAGAAGGATTCGAGCGTTCGGCTGCAGCCGAAGTCGCTGACCTGGCAAACGAAAGTCGAACCGGCCATCGCCAAGCCGGGCGATACCGTGAAGCTGACCCTCACCGCCGGACTTCAGCCTGGCTGGCACCTCTATAAACTCACGAAAACACAGCCGGAAATCGGCCCGAGGCAGACGGAACTCGACTTATTCGACAAGGGCGGCCTGGAAGCCGCGGGCGAATGGACGGCTTCGAAGCCGCTGAAAAAGTCGAAAGAGGCGGCCTTCCCTGAGCTGGAATTCGTCGAATACTGGGACGGGTCGATCGATTTCTCGATCGACCTGAAAGTGCCGGCGAATGCCGCGTCCGGCGAAAAATCACTGAAAGTCCAGGCCTATTATCAGCTTTGCAACGATTCGAACTGTTCGATTCCCGGTCGCTGGACCCTTCCGGCCGCGAAGCTGACGATCACCGGCGGCCAGGCAGCGGCGCAACCCGTGAACCCGGCACCGGTTCAGGCGAATGCACCGCCGGCAGCGACGGAACCCGAGAAAACGCAGGTTGTCGCGGCACCGGCAGTCGCCGAAACGGCCCCGGAGCGGCCAAGGGCCGAAAAACCGGCCTCAGTGACCTCACTCGCTGAAGCCCCGGCACCGGTTCAAGCCGAGGTCTCCGACGTGCAGAAGAGTCTCGACAAAGGTATCCTCCCGTTTTTGCTCCTTTGCGCTGGCGGCGGCCTGGTGGCCCTGATCATGCCGTGCGTGTGGCCCATGGTACCGGTGACGGTCAATTTCTTCGTCAAGCAGGGGCAGAACGGCTCGAGCACGACGAAGCTGGCGATCGCCTACTGTTTTGCGATCATCGGCATTTTCACGTTGGTGGGCGTGGCATTTTCGTCGCTGTTCGGCGCGCCTTCGCTTCAGACACTCGCCAATCGACCTTCTCTGAACTTCTTCATCGCGGCACTGTTTTTCGCCTTCGGGCTTTCGCTGCTGGGGCTGTTCGAAATCCGCCTGCCGAGCTTTCTCCTCAATGCTTCGGCGAGGGGCGAAAGCAAAGGCGGCATGATCGGCGTCATGTTCATGGCGACGACGCTGACCATCACGAGCTTCACTTGCACCTTCCCGGTCGTCGGCGGGCTGCTGGTGATGGCGTCGAAGGGCAGCTATCTTTATCCGGTCATTGGGCTTGCGACATTCGCCACGGTCATCGCCATCCCGTTCTTCCTGCTGGCCCTTTCGCCCACACTTTTGGCGAAGATGCCGCGCGGCGGCGACTGGATGAATACGGTCAAAACCGTGGGCGGCCTGGTGGAAATCGGTGCGGCGTTCAAGTTTCTGAACACGGCCGAAATCGCGTACACCGTGCCTGAGGAGGCCTGGTTCGACGCCCAGACCGTGCTTTCGATCTGGGTCGTCCTGGCCGCAGTCTGCGGATTTTACCTGCTCGGCTTCTTTCGGACGGACCATGACTACGAGGATCCGAAAGTCGGCCCGGGCCGGATGATCTTCGGCTGCGCGTTTCTCTTTCTGAGCCTCTACATGGCTCCGGCACTGTTCGGCAGACCGCCGCAGAGCCAGATTTATTCGCGGCTGATCGCCGGCATCCTTCCCCCTGACGCGTCGGAACTCGGCAAAGGGAATCTCGGCATCGCGGGCAATGGCGAAGGGGCCGAGGGCGGTCATGGAACGAAGGCGACTTCACCCGACCCCCAGGTGGCACTGACGCAGCAGACGAGCTTTCACGGCGTCGTCTGGGGTTTCAGCCTCGAACAGGCCAAGGCCCGTGCGAAGCAGGAGAAGAAGCCGATTCTGATCGACTTCACGGGCGTGAATTGCGCCAACTGCCGGCTGATGGAGCAGCGTGTGCTGCCGCGGCCGGAAGTCGTCGACCTGATGAAGAATTTCGTGACGGTGCAGATATATACGGACATCGTACCGATCTCGTCGATCACATCGGCGCAGCGTCTGGAACTGGCTCAAGCCAATCAGGAACTGCTGATCGACATCGCCCAGGAGGCGACGAATCCGATTTACGTGGTGATGGATTCTGAAGGGAACGTGCTCGAACGAGTCGGCGGTTATAACGAACCTGCGGTCTTCGTGGCATTTCTGAACCGGGCTCTGGGCAAATTCGCCCCGACGAAAATGGCGTCGAAGTGATCCGGTCCCGGTCAATCGAGATCAATCCGGCCGCCACAATCTCGCGAAGAGATCGTGGCGGTCGGTGAATCATTCGGCGCTGGCTTCAGCAGGCCCGGCGACGAGTTCGAGGCTGATTTCCATGAGCACTTCAGGGGTGCTGTCATGGAATTTGAGGTCGCGGCGGCGCAGGCCGTCGTCGAGATGCATGGCGAATTCGAACATTTCGGGCGAATCGATGCGCCAGGCGACTTCGGCGAGCTGAGGCGGCGAAAGCTCGGCCAGGCCGACTCCGAGCCGGTCGAGTTCGACTTCGAGCCTGAGCGCGATTTCCCTGAGATGGTCGTGCGAGTGACGCGATCCGCCCAGAACGGTACCGTTGGGGAGCCGGGTGACGCGTCGGACCGAATCGGCCTGGTCGGAAGCGAAACCCACCAGAGAAGCACGAAGCGGACGAGGACGCCTGAGCGGCTCATTGATCATCGCGAAAGCCCTTCGATACGGTCCGAAAGGCGGCGTTCCGCGGGCCATGACGAGCTTGCGCCCGCAGATGGGACGCATGGCCGGGCCGGGGAGACAACAGGCACGCCGCCTTGAACAGAAACCAGTATCGGTTGAGCGGTCGAAGGGTGATCACAGCCCCAGGATCATCTCAGTGGAAGTGCGTCGTCAACCGCGTTACGACCCGCCCAGGGCGTCACGAACGGCACCTTTTGCCACGCGATATGCCGTCCGAATCGTCATGGCCCGACCTTCGATCTGGTCTTCGCTGTAAAGTCGGCCCTCGGAAGTCGGCAGGCCAGCCAGGGCGAGCGTCAGGGGCAGCAGTTCCAGGAACTGGGCGTAACGCTTCTGAAGTTCGGCAGCGGAAGGCTCGGCCGCTGCGGGAGTCGGGCTCGGCTGAGAGAATTCGCCGGCGGAATCGGTGCTCATGATACGATCCTGAATCTATCGGAAATCGCCACGGGAAATCGGACCGAACAGCTTGGGAGTGACTTTCCGGGCCGCCTAACCGCACGGCTTGTCGGGACTTGACGTTGACAAATCCTGTGATTTCGGCCTAGAATGTCACTACATGAGAATACCGCATCACTCCGCCCAAGAAAAGCCACCGGCACCCGGCGACGACACCTTATCATCCATGAATCCACCCAGCGACACGCCTCCCGTTCAGTCACGCGGGCCAGTTCTTTCCGACGTTACCTTCGAATCACTCGGACTCTCGCGCATCATGACCGCCGTTCTGAAACGGCGAGGTTACACCGCGCCGACTCCCATTCAGAAGGACGTCATCCCTCTGGCTCTGGAAGGGCACGACATCGTCGGCCAGGCCAAGACCGGCAGTGGCAAAACGGCTTCATTCGCGATTCCGATCCTCGAAATGCTCGAGCGTTCGGCCGACCTGCCCCAGGCTCTGATCCTGGCGCCCACGCGTGAGCTGGTTCAGCAGATCGTCGTGGAAACCGAAAAAATGGCCGTCGGCCAGAACGTCAAAATTCGCGGCCTTTACGGCGGTGAGCCGATCGTCCGCCAGCTCCGGTCTCTCGAACGAGGCGTGGATATCGTCGTAGGCACACCGGGCCGGGTGATGGATCTCCTCGAACGCCGTGCTCTCGACTTCTCGGACGTCTACCACGTCGTGCTTGACGAAGCCGACCGGATGCTTGACATCGGCTTCCGCGACGACATCGAACGGATCCTCCGCCGCGTGCCCGAACCGCATCAGACGATGCTGCTTTCCGCCACGCTCTCCGACGAAATCCTGTTCCTCTCGCGTAAGTACATGCATCATCCCGTCGAGCTGAACATTTCGCAGGATGAACTCTCCGTCGAATCCATCAAGCAGTACTATATTACGGTCGATCACGATCGCAAAATCGAACTGCTGATGTACCTGCTCGATAAAGAAAAACCACGTCAGTGCATTATCTTCACACGCACCAAACGTGGCGCCGAAAAACTGGGCCAGCGGATCTCACGCAAGCTTGATGGCGTCGGCCTGATGCATGGCGACATGGCTCAGCCAGCCCGGAATCGGGTCATGCAGGGTTTTCGTGAGGGCAAAGTCAAGATTCTTGTCGCGACGGACGTCGTCGGCAGAGGGATCGACGTCGAAGGCATCAGCCACGTCTTCAACTACGATATCCCCGAAGATCCGGAAAACTATGTCCACCGGATCGGCCGGACCGGCCGGATGGGTCGCGACGGCGTGACGTTCCTTTTCGTCTGCCCTGACGAAGGCGACCCCCTCACGAACATCGAAATGCTCACCGGCAAGACGATCGAAAGCTACAAGCCCGAAGGTTTTCAGGCGTACCAGAAACGCTCGCCCGACAACCGCGAATATCAGGAAGTTTACCGGATCGGGTTCTGATACGTTCCGTTCCGGACGCCCCTTACGTCCGTCGCACAAGCCGCGACGGACTCGGGTCGACGTTCGTTTCGGCCGAATGCCCGCCTTCTTATTTCTTCGTAACCTGTGCGAAGCGCGGGATCGTTTTCGTCACCACGGCGTTTCCACGCCGGTTCGATTCTGCGCCAGGCGTCGAGTGCCTGCTCCTGCGTCGAGGCCTGACGCAACAGGCGATCGATTCGCCACTTCATCGACCAGCCGCTATCACGGAACCGATGCATGCCGACCGCCAGGACGGACGATAGAAGTAATGCCAAAACGACAACTTCGATCACTGTGAAGTTACGATCGGAAACTTCAGGATCGGGACGCATTCCATTCGATTGATTCTCTGCCCGGTAAAAAGCCCTGGGGCGTACCAGAAACTGTGGACCTGCCACCAATCGGGTCTGCATCTGACCGGTCGAATCCAGGTGTTCGAATCTCAATGGCTCGACACGGTAAGCCCCTGGACTTTTAGCCCGCCATTCGTATGACCAGGAACGCCGGGGCAACCGGCTCAGGCCATCGCCCCAATCGACGGACTCATCGACCAACATCGGCCTTTGTGCAGAATGGATCGCTGAAGAGTCATCGACGGATCGAATCCTGAGTTCAGGGGCTTTCTCGACAGCCAGGGCGGCCGATCCGTTCAAGTTCAGATCGATCCGCATCGGGGCACCTGCTTCGACGTTTGCAGGGTCGGCTGTCAACGTCGCGGCGAATACCCCGGCCCCGGCCCGGATAACGCCGCCCTTCGAGGCGGCAGCAGGCACGCGGGGCCATGGAAGAATTTCGTATCTCCTTACGATCCCGGGGCTACCGCCCCGTTCGTTTCGTACCGCTCCCGGCGGAAGCTGGATCGTCACCCGGCCAGGCAGCTTGAACAAAACCGACACTTCGAAGACACCTTCAGGTGACGATGGCTTCGAGACATGTACGACCGCAGCCCCCGCAGGCGTGACGACGATCGAGCGTTCCGGCACTGGCTTCGCGGAATCCTGAAGGACGAAGGCTTCAGTGACGGGCGAGCCGACGTACAGACGTTTCGGAACTGGGGGCGAACCGGTCCGTGCCTTCGCATCGAAGGACAACGCCAAATGGGTCGAAATCGCCATAAGACATAACGAAAAACCGAGGCTGCGACTTCCGGAAAAGAAGTCGCAGCCGGGCTTGGTCAAGTTCGCGCTTCGAACGCGAATTCGCATGATCGGCCTTCCGACATGACTTGGGCCGATGGCTGCCGGATCAGGAGAGGCAGCGGTCAACCCTGGGCAGCAGCGAGCTGAACTTGAGCCGGTTCGGGCATGCGGCTTCAGCGGCAGCCAGATCGGCGTCGGTCCAGTCGCGGCTTTCGACGTCCATTTCGGAATACTGCTTGCGGGCTTCGGATCGGAAACCGAAGTTGTCGTGATAGGTCAGCAGGCGTGTGAGGTCGCCGAGCCGGGCCTTCGTGCCGCCGGCATGAGCGCACTGGCCAGTGCAGTCGGCGCACAACGTCAATCCGCACTTGACGATCGCGTCGCGCAGGAGGTTGATATCGGCCGTCTTCATGGGTTCATAAGTCTTGACGGCATGGGAGTTTTCGCGGATCTGATCCGTATTACGCATCGAAACGCAGCAGGACGAGATGCGTTCGTCGGACCAGATCGCGTGCAGCAGGCCCTGATAGGCGGAGAGTTTCTTCTCCTTCAGGTAGGGCACGTGCTTGGGCACGTCATCCAGAACGGTGTCGCCGACGCCGGCGACCTGCTTCATCGAGATCAGGCCGATACCGGCCTTATGGCAGGCGTCGAGCGCGCGATTCAGGGGCGCGTCCTTATCGAGCCAGGGCGTGTACTGGACCATGATCGCGTCGACGAATCCGCCGTCCGCCGCAGCCTGAAGAAACTCGGCCCGCTTCTGAT
Organism: uncultured Isosphaeraceae bacterium; assembly: GCA_964608915.1. Taxonomy (GTDB): domain Bacteria; phylum Planctomycetota; class Planctomycetia; order Isosphaerales; family Isosphaeraceae; genus QWQI01. The sequence continues at coordinate 117,426 of CAZSQA010000001.1, read as the reverse complement.
CGTGGCAGGAGAAGCCGACGAGTTTGGCTTTGCCCGACTTCTTGATTTTTTCGAAGGCTGCTTTCCATTCCTTCGATTTCGGCCAATCCAGCGATTCGTAACCGTAATCGGTGCCGATTCCGTGGATGAAGAACAGGTCGAGGTAGTCGGTCTGCAGGGCTTCCAGCCGCTTGTCGAGCTGGGCGATGAGTTGATCCGGGGTCTTCGGGTGATCCTTGGTGACAAGGAAAAGGTCCTTGCGGACACCAGGATTGTCCTTGAGCCAGCGGGCGATCGCGGGCTCGGATCCATAGCTTTGGGCGGTATCGATGTATCGAATGCCGTTGGCGAACGAAAACCGCAAAAGGCGATCCAGCCCGGGGTTGCGGAACGTGCCGAAATTCAACATCGAAACCGGAATGCCGGACCGGCCCAGAGGACGGGTCGGAACTGGTGCCGAAGTGCGGACCGCATCCGCTTCCTTATCCTGCGCTTGGGCTACGGACGAGCCGGCGAGAGTGGCCGCACCTGCGGCGGAAGCCATCATCCATTCGCGGCGATCCAGCCCATCGCGATTCGCTTCGGTCATGTTTCGATCGCTCCAAATCATTCATACCGGCCATGACGCAACCTAACGACACGTGCACAGAAAAGCGACGTTGATTCGGACCGTTAGGCAGCATGGATCGGATAGTCTTGTCTTGTTTAACAGAGGTGGCACCGCTTGTCCATCGAAAAAAAGAAGGATGAAACGGATTTCATTTACCGTTTCATCCCAATGGTGTTCGGTCAGGGATCGCGTGGATCCTGGTCATTCGAAGCCGTGAGGAGCAGCCCCGGAAACAGGGCTGACAGCACCCTCGTCATGGCGACCTTCGAGAAGTTCCATGCGGAAAATGGGTACGTCGGCAGGCGCCTCGATGCCGATGCGTACACAATTGCGGTCCACTTTCAGCACCGTCACGGTCACCTTGTCGCCAATCACGATGCTCTCGTTCAACTTGCGGCTCAAAACCAACATGGTGTCAGCTCCTTCCGGTCACCTTCACATTCGCCGGATCGTCCCGAAAGTGACGGCCCATCCTCGATGGCCGCCCAACCCTTCGCCGCTCCGCTCGAATCTCGCGTCTCTGGTAATAGATACGCAGCTCGATCGAAAAAGTTGGCGAAAAATCCGAAAATTTTGTGGAATTTCCGAAAAAAACATGAATTCCGGATGCGGGATTGCCGATGACCGACACTCAGAAGTTATGCAAACCCCTGCTCAAAAGTAGCTTGGGGCATCCGCCGACTCAACTGCGTGCCGGGGCCGTGCGTTTGAGGTATTCGATAAACTGTTGATCCAGGGCACCCGATTCGAGACCCAGCCGTTCGGCCAGACCACGCGCGCCACGCAGCCGGCCTTTGTACGCATCCCGGGCATAATCGAGAAAAATGTCGCGCGTGCGTGGTTCCGGATGCATGAGAAAGTGCAGCGTCAGGGCCATCGCCTGGGCGTAATGGTCGTAGATTTTCGCGGGCGATTCGAATCCGGCCTTGCCGTAGGCTTCGAACACTTCGTAAGGGGTGTAGGCCTTGTCGTCGAGAATCCGCCTGCGGGCTACGTCCATGCGGGGCCCGGTCGGCAGCCCGAAGCGCAAATGATTGTCGCCCTCTGTCTTAAGTGTCTCGAAGCAAGTGCCGAGACCTTCGAAGAGCCAATAATGGCCCCGGTTCGCATCGAGCCGGTCACGGCCGGCCATTTCGAACAGAAGCTGATGCGATGCTTCGTGATAGAGCGTCGCCTCGACCGGCAGCTGCCCACCCTTGTCCTGAAAGAAGTAGGACATGCCCCTGCCGCCGCGCTGACGGCTGTTCGCGGCCTGAGGCGGGCGCCGATAATAGCCGATGCTGTCCGCGATCGAAGGGCCTTCCAGCGGCGTCAGCTCTTCGACGTATTTCTCCTTCCGGGCAAAATAGGCGACGTGGTGCACCACTGGCGACGCGACCGGCTTCGACAGCTTCGCACGCCACCGTTTCGCCAGCGGCAGTTCAGGGCCGATCAGGTCGGCCATCCAGCTGAAGAAAAACTGATGGAAGGCCTCCAGCTTACGCCCGAATGCGACGGCTTCGTCGAACGGCACGTCGCTGCGAATACGGAAATGCTCCGTGACGATCTCCCAGGCGTTGGACCATTCGGCATGAGCTGCGTTGGCATCGGCCGCGGGGCCGAATGCGACCTTGCCGGTCCGGGCGTCTTTGCCGATCGGCAACTGGCCTTGATCGAGCGGTTCGACCCAGTCCTTTTCGAGCCAGCCGAATCGGGGATGCAACACCCGGTCACGCTCCAACTGTGCCACGGCGTAGGGTGTCGCCCAGCCGTCGGTAATGGCGACGTAGCCGAGCACTCGCCACGCCTCCGGTTGTTGGAGGTCGCGAGCGACGATCGCCCTCAAAGCCTGATCCGTCACACGAAACCGTTCCTGAAACGCGGCTTTTGAGGCAAGCTTCCACAAACGATCGATCGTGGAATCACGCAAGTCGCGAAGCTCACGCGTGCGGTTCCATTCGAAGGCGACACTCGATTCGCCATTGCGGACGACTTCCTGCATCAGTTCGAAGCGTACCCCTTGCAGGGCACGATCTTCCGGAAACGGATCGAGCCGTTTGAGGATCGCCGACGCGCTTCGGCGAGTCGATTCGTCGGGCGACCGTTCCGAGAGTTCGCTGAGTTTCGCGTGTTCTTCGGCCAGGATCGAGGCAAAATCCTGGCTGGGGGAATCGAGAATGATCTGACCGATCGGCGCGATTCGTGGCGCGGGCGGAAGAAGGGGCGGTGGCTTGGCCGGTCGCGATTCGACCTGACACAGTCCTGCGATCGACAGCAACAGCAATGCATGAATCATGTTCGGTCGCCGTCGAAAGGGAATCCGTAATTGGTACGACAGGCAGGTCGGTGACAGAGCTACCGGGCCGAATGACTCGGAGGCGGGGTCGATCGGGGGCGAATCGCTCGCGCGACGAGCCCGAACCAATCGAACGTACTGGTACGAGGCACACGACAGGGCCTCGTCAGCCATGCTGTTCGGCCCCGGTCTCTGCCTGATGCAGCTTGCCGCCGTTCGGAAAGCGAGTCGCCTCAGCCTTTCTTTTTCGCTGTTTTCTTGTCGGCTTCGTTGTAAGGGTTACCGAGACCGCCGAAGGGGGCATCCGGCGTGGGCTTGACGCCTTCGACCGGCGGAGGCGTTTCGGATGAGCCGGAGCCGCCGCACCCGATAGCCGCGAAGGCCAGCACGGGAATCACGGAAGCCAGAACCCAGGAAATTCGGCGCAGAATCATGGCGGAAACCTGAAAGCAGTAGGCCCGGCAGACGGATCGTTCGAAATGGATTCGGTGTTGCCGGGGCCAGGGTGAATGCGATGCAGTCGGGAGAACAGTAACGATTATTCGGATTTTCAGTCGACAGGTCCAGATCCGAGTTTCGGCGATCGAATTGGTTTCGCCCTTTTTGCGGAGAATGCCGGCCGGTGATCGCCCGGCCGGTTTCGAATCGCTCGCTGACGCGTCGCTTTCGGACATTCGAAGACGGATTCAGGCGGGGCATCCGGTCCGTACGATTCCGCCACCCTGAAAGGGCGAGGCAGGTGCTGTCGTCCTGAAATCGGGGTTCAGGAGAAGGGAGTCGAAAGATGAACTGATCTGGACAGTTTTCGCGAATCGTGTCAGATCATATCGTAACGGAATCACGTCGGCACGAATTCGCAAGGAGGGTCGGTCGCATGACGATGCGCTTGTGGGAACAGTTCGAAAGATCCCGCCCGGGGCACCGGTCACTGGCGATTCTGGCGGCTGGTTTCGTTCTCGGAACGGCGGCGGTCGGTCTGACGCGCAGTTCGAGGCCCGTTTTCGCGATGCCTTCGGCCGGGGTCGATCGCTCGACATTGATCAGTTGCGTCGTCACCGCCGAATACAACGATGCCCGCAAAGTACAGATACCGGTCGAAGGACTGGTTTATCTGGACTATCGATCGGGCAAACTGATCGGCACGATGCCGGAAATGCGACAGATCGGCTTGCAGAAGCGTGTTCTGAGCAATTTCACGGAACGCGACCTGGTGGATGACTTCGGAATTCTGCCTGGGCAATCGCCGAACTTCCTGCTCCAGGCGATTTCGACAGGTGCACTTTCGGACAGCGGACAACTGATCGTCGTCCTGGATACGCAGACGCGCCAGGCCCGTGTCTACAAACTGAGCTTCGAACAACGGGGCGTCGAGTTTCGGCCTCAGTTCGTCATGCTCGAAAAGAAGACCTTCGACACCAAATCGAACGTCGATGCCCTGAAGGCGATTCCAGGCGCTGAAGCTGACCAGGCAGGTTTGCCGAAGCTGCCGAACTGACGGGTTCGGAATCGCCGCCGAATCGGGCACCCGGTACTTCGACCACATCAGGGCATGATACGGCAACCGACGGCGGTATTGAGCGCCAGGGCGGCCTGACGATGGCGGGCCAGGCTGTCGCGATACTGTCGGACGACGTCGTTGTATTCCCGCTGGGCCGCGACGAAATCGTTGAATTCCAGCTCACCGCTCGAGAACAGCGTCAAGGTATCTGTCCGGACCTTTTCGGCCATCGGAAGAATTTCGTCCTCGATGCGTTCGAGCGCTTTCGAACTGATGCGATATTCTTCGAAGGCATCGAAGACTTCCGTCTTCACTCGGCGTTCCAGGGCGGCGGTTTCGATACGCGTCTGATCCACGTTGATCCGGGCCCTGGCGATATTGCCCTGATTGCGGTTGAAGATCGGCAGAGGCACCGTCACGCCGATCGCCCAGCTGTTCGCCACGGGCTTGCCTTCGGGGCGATTGTCCTGAGCCGTGTAAGGCTGATAGAGCAGGTAAACGTCGCTGAAGCGATTGGCCATGGACAGCCGCACTTCTTCGTAAGCACGTTCGGTGCCGATCCGGAACGCCTGGAGATCCGGCCGGCTGGCGTAAGCCATGTCCACCAGAATGGGATATTCAGGCAATTCCGGCACGGAAGGTTTCAGCAGACCACGAAGTTCGAGCTGATCCGGGTCCTCGATCGCCAGGTCCAGCATACCCACAAGTTTCTGCTTCGCCTTGCGATAGAATACCTGGGAATCTTCGAGCCCGACCAGGGCGGCGCTACGTTTGACTTTGACTCGGCTCAAATCGGCCGAGGTTCGATTGCCTTTTTCGTAAAGCTGCTGCGTCAATTGCACGAGCTTCTCGAAATTGTCGACGCTGGCCTGGGCATAGCGTACGGTCTCCCGAGCCGCGAGCGCGTCGACATAAGCGACATAAAGCTGCGAGATCATCAGGCGGACCGAGTCCTGATACTGGGCTTCGAGCACACGACGCGCCTGAACCGCGACCCGGACGCGGGCTCGGCGTTTACGCGAGAGGTCCAGCGGCATAGTGACGTTCAGGTCATATTGAGTTTGCCCGCCGGGCTTCTGGTCGTTGAATTTTCCGTAGGGGATCAACTGGGTGTCGTAATACAGAAAAGGATTGGACCGCAGGCCTGCGGTCAGGATATCGGCGTCGCCCTGGGGCAATTCCAGGGCCCGCGCTCGCAGTTCGAGGTTGGCCGTCACGAGCTGCTCGATCGCGGCGTCGAGCGTCAGCCCTTCCGGGGGGCCTTCCTCGTCGGCGGTCTCGAGTGTCGGCAAATTCAGGGGTCCGAAAACGGGCAAGTCGGTCAATGGCTCGGCGGCAGGAGCACGCAGGGCCGAGCTGGGCGGCCGAGTGACTTCGATCGAACCTGGCAAAGTGATGCTGGTCGGAACGCGCGGCGAACCCTGACCGGCCCCGGAGCCGACGAACCCTTGCGTCGCCGGATTCGTGTCGAGCGAGTTGATGCGAGCGTCGCCAGGAGAACGCCCCAGGAGCGAACCCTCAGGATCGCCATGTCGAATGGCCTCAGGTTCCGTGGGGCCCTGCGCATGAGCCTGAGCTTCCCCGAAGGTCAGAATCGTCAGAACCGTTACGACACAAATCGTCGCCGGACCGTTAACCCGGCCGCAGTTGATGCGATTGACCATGGCCTTCGCAGATACCCCTTCCTGGGCAGTGAGATACGGCCCCCCCCGAAGCGACGGGAGAGTGCGTTTCTCGATCCGGAACCGTCCTGGTTCCATCATGGTTATCGGCCATATGGAGGCTCAACCTGACCGATTCGCGCCGGGGAGCGATCCGCCACTTCCGAAAGGACGACGGATCGACCGCGGATTGTCCTGTGTTCCACGATTGACATATAGTATTTGAGGAAGGACTGCCCCCTGCCCCCAGCGAGAGAGACGACCGCCTTGAACCGTATCCGCATTGTCGTGAATGGCAACGATCAGACCGTCGACGAAGGGCTAACGATCTCGGACCTGATTCGGCGTCTCGATCTGCGGCCTGAGCATGTCGCCGTCGAGAGAAACCGTGCCCTCGTAACACGCAGGCACCACGCGGAAACGAAGCTGAATGAGGGAGACCAGGTCGAAATCGTCACTCTGGTCGGTGGTGGTGCTCCTGTACCGGAATCGGGCGAATCGCTGATCGAGCCGCTGCGCATCGGCACGCATACGCTGACCAACCGGCTGATGGTCGGTACCGGCAAGTATGCCTCTCTCGAGCTGATGCGCGACTGCCTGGCCGCCAGCGGGGCGGAAGTCGTGACCGTCGCCGTGCGGCGCGAGCGGCTGCAGGACAAATCCGGCCGAAATATCCTCGACTTCATCGACCTCGACCGCATCACGATTCTGCCCAACACCGCGGGCTGTTTCAATTCCGAAGAGGCCCTGCGGACCGCGCGACTGGGCCGGGAACTGCTCGAAGGCCTGGGCAATCCCGGGGCGGACTGGGTGAAGCTGGAAGTGCTTTCGGACCCGCGGACTCTTCTGCCTGATCCGATCGCGACCGTCGAAGCGACGGAGGTTCTTGTCAAAGAAGGCTTTCAGGTTCTCTGCTACACGAGCGATTGCCCGGTGACCGCCCGCCGGCTGAAGGCGGTGGGCGCGGCATGCGTGATGCCTGCCGGCAGCCCGATCGGTTCAGGTCAGGGCGTACTGAATTCCTCGAACATCCGGATCATTCTGGAAGACTTGAAGGGCACGGACCCGGACTATCCCGTCGTGATCGACGCCGGCGTCGGAACGGCCAGCGACGTCGCCGTGGCGATGGAACTGGGATGCGATGGAGTGCTGTTGAACACGGGCATCGCTTCGGCACAGGACCCTCTGAAAATGGCCTTCGCCATGCGGCACGCAATGACTGCGGGGTATCTTGCCTATCGTGCGGGTCGCATTCCGCGCAAGCTTTATGCCACGGCGTCGAGCCCGATCGAGGGCGTGGTCCGCTGATTCGATCCGTGTCGACCTCAATCGGCCAGGCAATTCGCCCGCCTGGGGATCAATGCCCGGGTCGGGACGTGACGTCGCCCCACATCAGTTCCATGACTTCGTACCCGGCCGGAACGAAGCCGACCTTTTCGTAAACTGAGCGTGCCTTTGCATTTTCATGTTCGACATAAAGCCGCAGGCCGATCACCTGATCATTCTGTCGGGCGGCATCATGAATGGCGTCGAGCAAGGCCCGGAACGCGCCGTGGCCGCGGAATCGCGAGTCGACGAACACGGACTGGAGCCACCAGATCCAGCCGTTCCGCCAGTCGGACCATTCGTACGACACGGCGGCCTGACCGATCGGGGTCGCAGGGTCGGCTGTCTCGTAAGCGACCCAATAATGCAGCCGGTCAGGAAATTCCAATGCGCCCAGGATGCCCTGTCGGAGAATCTCGTCCGGCAGGTGGCGGCCCTCAGTCTCCCAGGCGAGTTCCTGGTTGAACCGGAAGAGCGAATCGATATCGGAAGCCGTGGCATCGCGTACTTGGATCATGTGGAGTCCGGGCAGAATCGATCGCCGAGGCCTGCAGTCGGAGATTCAACACCGTGGGCAAGCCAGGTGGTCAGAGGCGGCGAATCAGTTCCCGCTCCCTCGTTTGCTGCGTGCCCTTCGGCTCGCTTCGTCGAGGACTTTCCGTTCGTCCTCTGTGAGTGACGATTGACCCTGCTTGGCGATTTTAGTCAGAATCTCGTCGACACGGCTTTCGAAGGAATCCGGCAAATCGTTCGCGGATGAGAACGGAGACGCGTTCGTACGGACGCTGGGCTTCGTCGAGGTGGCGGAAGTCACTTTCGGAGTCCGCACACGCTCCCGTTCCGACCGGCCGCCACGCTCGCCGTTCCAACGCTCGGCTTCAGGCCATTCGCGACCGACGACCTTGAATTTCGGCCTGCGGCGATTCCGCAGGAAACGCCCGACATCCGGCAATTCGAAGCGGAAATTCTTGTAGAGATAGCCGAACAGAACGCCGCCCAGGTGGCCGGCGAAAGCCACTTGCCCGTTGCCCATACCGCGTGATTCGTCGAGCAGGCCGATGAAGTCCATCGCCACGTAGATCGACATCAGAACCCAAAGCTGCATGGGAATGAAGATGAAGATGACCTGCCGATAAGGATAATGCAGCGTCAGCAGCATCATCGTCGCCATCACGGCGCCCGACGCTCCCATGGCCACGGCACCGCTGCCCGGGCTGATCGCCCGTTCCGCCAGGAACCAGGCCGTCATGCTGAAGGCACAGGCAAAGCCATAGAACTTCAGAAAGTTCTTCCGGCCGTACATCAATTCCAGCTCGCGGCCCGCGAACCAGAAAATCAGCATGTTGAAAATCAGGTGGAACGGATTTCGCGGATCGTGCAGAAAATTGGCCGTGAACAGCCGCCAGACCTGACCGCCCAGAATCGCCTGACTGTCGGCCGCGAACAGAGCTTCGAGCGAGCCGCGAAAGGCGATCTGCAGAACGTAAACCGCCACGTTGGCGAAGATCAGCAGGCGCACGCCGGAACCGTCGCCACGGAAAAAGTCCATGCCTTCGCGACGATCGTCGTCGTAGTAATCCCGGTCGTAAATCCCCATGCCTCACGACCTCCGGGCGAACGTTCCGTGGAACGCCGTGCGGGCTATCGACAATCGGACTGCAGAGACTTTCGCCACGAATTCATCATGTTCGACCGAACGCCGACTGTCAACCTGCGTGAGCCGTTTTCGACGAAAATCGGGCAAGTTCGTTTCAGTCCGAACTCAACGCCGCCATCGCCTCTTCCCGGTCACGGTAAATCGGCCAGAGCAGGTCAAGTTTGACGATTTTGAGGAGTTCGAGGGCACGCTCGCCCGCTCCGCAGATCACCATCATGCCGCCACGCGTCGCGGACGATTTCCAGCAACGCAAAAGCACCGAAAGAAACATGCTGTCGAAAAGTTCCACGCCGGCGAGATCCACGATCACCATCGGCACTTCGATCTCACGAATCCGGTTCAGGATCATGCCGGCGAGGATCTCGCCGGAGGAATGATCCAGTCCCATGATCAGACGGCTGACCGAGATCACGAGAAAATCGCCATGTTGCTCGATGATCAGAACATCTTCCGACTCGTCACGATCGTTCACCGGGTGCCTCCGCACAGTCCCGGCACGCTGCCCCTCCGGTTCGGGTCCGCGACAGTGTCCTCGCGACACGAAGGTCACGAAACGAACCCGAATCCTGTTCCCGACCGTGAGTGTCTCAGTCCCGTCACCGATCAGGCCGACGGCCGGCATTGGGCAAAAGCGTGCACCACTTCGTAAAGATCTCGCGTCACCATCACGGTGTCATCCGCGAAATCTTCCAACCAAAGGTAATCTCCACGATATGCTTCCGCAAGTAGCGGAAAAAGTTCCGCGAGGCTCATCACGATCTTCGGCTCGCTCCGGGGTGCCGGAGCCGGGTCTTCAGGACGAGGAAATACGCGCAGATGGGGAGATGGCATCTTCAGTCTTCCATGACTCGAAAACCTTGATGGCGGCGTCACGTCCTTGTGAGACCGTCACTTGGGGCATCTGCCCAGGCTCTGCCGGGGCGGACTTCACTTCGCCCGGGAATCGAAGGCATTGCCCGGGCTGGTCGAACCAAATATCGACCTGGCCTCGATCGATCTTCAAAGAAAATCGTCGCGAACTTGCCGATTTTGCTTCCCGCAACGATTCGGACCTCTGTCGCATCCCGAATTTCGGCCACCTCGGGGCCGGAGAATCGATGTGGACAGGACACCCGTTTCCGTGTAGATTGACCGCCGCTTCGACTCCAAGCTCACGTCGATCATCGGAACGGATGTCCCTGAGCGGCTGGCCACCTGCCGGTTCGTTCGCCTCAAGGATGAGGTTCGACCATGTCAACGACCCGCCGTCGTCTCGTTCGGTTCCCGTTCGGCGTCAGCCTCTCGGCTGTCATTCTCGCAGCCGGCTTATGGGCTGCTCCGAACATCGCGCAGGCGGCCTCGGCCCGAACGGCGAATTTCGTCGTCCATGGCCCTGATGCCGCTGTCGTGCGGCAGGTCGCCGAAAAAGCCGAACGGCTCAGGCAGCTCGTGGCTCAAGCCTGGCTCGGCAAACCGCTGCCGAACTGGTCGAAACCCTGCCCGATCCAGCTGAAAATTACCGGCGGAGAAGCGGGCGGCGTGACATCGTTCTCGTTCGATCGCGGACGGGTGACCGATCAGGACATGACCCTGGAAGGTTCCCCGGAGCGAATCCTGAACTCCGCCCTGCCCCATGAAATCACACACACGATTTTTGCCTGGCATTTTGGCTCGCCGATGCCAAGATGGGCTGATGAGGGGGCCTGTATGCTCTCCGAAGACCTTCGGGAGTTGGCCCGTCAGGACGAAATCGTCTCGGGCCTGATCCGTCGCGGCGGACACATGCCACTGGGAACTCTGTTCTCGATGGAAGAATACCCCAAGGATCTGCTCGGCTTCTACGGTCAGGGTTATTCGGTATCCCGGTTCCTGATCGAAATCGGCGGACGCAAGCTGTTCCTGAAATTCGTGGCCGACGGTTCACGCGAAGGGTGGGACTCAGCCACTCGCAGACATTATAACTTTGCGGACACACGCGAGCTGGACCGTGCCTGGCGAAGCTGGTACGGGGTCGTCGCCAGCAGGCGGTCGCCAGGACAGGCGCACAACGAAGCGACGCTCGTCGCCTTCAGGCCCGAAGCCGAAGCCGATGGATCGCGCACGGTCGTCAACCGCGAGATCATCCGGGGCCAGTCCCCCGCCGACTCTTCCGCCACCGGCTCCAGCGGAAAGACGTTGGATCAGCCGCGTCTCGCACCCCCAGGACGATCCCCCCGGTGACGCACGCCAGGAATCCGCAAGTCCCAAAATAGTAAAGCACTTCTGTGACCATGTCCGCTCTCTCCCGAACTCGTTTCGATGTCGCGGAATGACCGTTCGGCGCCGAATCGAATCGGATCCGTCGGATCGCTCTATCAAAGCGTCGAGAATCCAAAATGCAAGTGACCAGAATCGAACACGTCGATTCTGGTCATCATGTTATGCCTAATTATGCGATATCGCTCAGCCAGCGGCCGATTCGAGACGCTGTCGATCACGGGACCGGCTCAGGCCGTTCTGCACCCGCACGTTCGAACGTGCGATCGAAATCCGGTCGCGTGCCGCTCTTGCCGCATTTCCAGGCCTCTTCTCCATGCGCTCTTCCAGACCATCATGAAGGAAATCCAGGACGGACTTGAGTTGATTCGTCGTGATCGGCATGTCGAAAAATTCGGTCGGCATTTTCGGTCCCTTGATTTCTCGCTGAGCAGTCTTCCGGCCCCTGTGTCATATGACCACCATCGCAAGGTTCATGCCAAGCTTATGAGCGAATCGTGAAATTCGATCCCTGCCAGGCATGCGAATTACGTGAAGTCCGGTTAGACTCGCTCGGATTCGCGGCTTCCGATCGTGCTACGATTCCATCGAAGTCGCACCATCATGCTCACAAATAAGGCCGTCATGCTGAAATGAGTGAACCGACGCCCGAAGTTTACGCACCATTTCGTGAGGCCGTCTTTCTGACGGGCCCGACAGGCGTCGGCAAGACCGAAATCAGCCTTCGCCTCGCGGAAGCTCTCGATGCCGAGATTCTGGCACTCGACGCCATGACGCTCTATCAGGGGATGGACATCGGCACGGCCAAACCGGGCATCGAAGAGACCGATCGAGTCCCGCATCACCTGCTGAACCTGGTTTCGCCGCAAGATGAATCGAGCCTTGATCTTTATCTCAAAGCCGCCGCCGATGTGCTCAATAGATTGGCAAAGACCGGCAAGACGGCCCTCTTCGTCGGCGGTTCCCCGCTCTATTTAAAGGCATGTCTGCGCGGGCTTTCGGACCTTCCTGGACGCGACGACGCCATACGGGACGAACTTCAGCGACAGGCCGAAATTGAGGGCGTGACATCGCTCCATCGCCGTCTGGCCGAAATCGATCCGGCAACGGCTTCGAAAATCGCTTCGACAGACCTGAGACGTCTCGTCCGGGCACTCGAAATTCATGCCGTCACCGGAACCGCTCCCAGCAGGCTTCGAGGCCTGCACGAGAAACCCGCACCGTCGACTGTCCCGGTCCTCGCGATATTACGCGAAAGAAAATCGCTCTACGAACGCATCGATCGGCGCGTGGGAGTCATGTTCCAGAACGGGCTTCTGGAAGAAGCTCGAAACTTGCCCCAGCCGCTTTCGCGATCCGCCAGGCAAGCCGTCGGTTATGCTGAGGCGTTCGATTATCTGGAAGGCAAGACGACGATCGAGGATGCGATCGCCAGAACGCAGCTCCGCACCAGGCATTACGCCAAGCATCAGCTCACGTGGTTCAGGCGCCTCGAAGAAGTTCGTGGCTTGGGGATCGACGGAGCGAACGCAGACGATATCGTCGAACGGCTGGTTCGTGACATCGAAGCCTGCCGTTCCGGGAACCCGCCGGCAGGCGACCCGATCACGTAACCCACACTTCTATCAAGACTTGACGAATACCCGATACGGCTGAACGAGCATTTCGCCGTATTGCAGCTCGGCTCGGGCGAGCGCGATCAGTGTACCTTCGGAATCGATCAAGGCGATGGACTGGTCGAGCGTTTCCGACGTGTCTTGAGCCTCGGCCCGGATCGACTGCCCTCGTGAGACGCGCGTGATCGCCTCGGCGTCGATCACCCTTCTGCGCCATCCGACCAGAGCCTCGACCGGCGGACGAAGCAGGGGTTCAAGACTTTTGGCCTGTTCGGCCGCTTCGAGAGAAACGGCTCCAGAGACCGAAAAATCGCCGATGCGTGTGCGTCTCAGCTGTTCGATCAGCCCGCCGCAACCCAGAGCGGCACCGGCATCGCGTGCGATCGAACGGATGTAAGTCCCTGCGCCGCAATCGACCGAGATATCGAGGCAGGGCCAGCGGTATTCGGTCACGACGATCCGGTCGATCCGCACGGGGCGGGCCTTCAGCTCGAATTCGGCACCGCTTCGGGCCAGGTCATAAGCTCTTTTGCCGTCGACGTGTATCGCCGAAACTGCCGGCGGAATCTGAAGCACTTCAGGGCCGGTGAGCGACCGAAGGACAGCTTCGATGCGTTCACGATCCGGGGCGTCGGCCTGGGCCAATTCGGTGATTTCGCCGTCGGCGTCGTCCGAAGTGCTGACGGCGCCGAGCCTGATGCGGGCATCGTACGACTTGTCGAGGGCATGAGTCGCTTCGACGAGCCGGGTGGCAGTGCCGATTGCGACGAGCAATAGCCCGGTGGCCAGAGGGTCGAGCGTACCCGCGTGGCCCATCTTGATTTTTCGATGCCGCTTACGCAGACGTGCCAGAACGTCGTGCGACGACATACCTGTCGGCTTGTCGATGGCGAGCCATCCCGCCAGTTCAGTCTTCCGAATCGGCAAAGTCTCTTGTCGTTCCATGTCGGTCACGGCCGGTTGACCTGCAATTCGACCTGGATACGCTCTTTTGCGGGCGGCAGGCAGAATTGGTCCGTGCACACCTGATAATCCACGACGAGAACGATCGACACCTTGCCTGCGGGAGTGTCGGCAGGCACTTCGATCCGGGCTTTCAAGACCGCTTCTTTCTCGTAGATCGCGACCGGTTCGAGACCGGTCGAGGACAACTGTTTCTGCTTGCCTTCCGGATATTCCACGGCCAGGAGCCGGACGGGGCCAGAGGCGGATTCGTCCAGCTTCAACTCGGTCGGTTTCGCCGTGTCGTCCGTCGGCGGATTGGCGTAAGTGTGATAGCCGTCATCGATAACGAGCTTGACGGTTACGATAGCCGGTTCGCCAGCCTTCACCGCAACGGGCGATTTGTCGGCCAATGCGGCTTTCACCGGTCTCGGCTTCTTGCGGGCGGGCGGTTCGACTGGTTTCGGATCTTCGACCGGCATCGGGGCCGCCGCGGCGACGAGCGGCGAATCAGCCTGAAGTTTCGCCGCAGCCCGCACGAAGCTGAGGACAGAGTCGGGAGCGGTCGTGAAGTAACCTGATGCAGCGTCGACACTTCGACTGGCGGTGGCGACGAATCGGACGTCTTTCGTCAGGCGGGCCAGTTCGACGAGCACGATCGTGGCGACGCCTGCGGGGCTTGGCAGGGCACTGTCGAACCAGTTCCTGGGCCGGACGAAAAGATCCGTCGAGCCTTCGACGGTTTCGAAAAAGCCGCCGTGCTTCTTGTCCTCGAACCGGTCGATCATCTCGGCCGCGAGCTTTCTCGCATGATCCAGCCATTTCGCATCGCCGGATGCCGCATGGAGTTTCAGCAATCCGTCAACGAAGTAAGCATAGTCTTCGAGGAACGGGCCGTCAGGCGAGATCGCTTCGCCACGTGAAACGTGGACCAATCCCGAAGGCCGGATATGCCGGTCGAGGAGGAATCGGGCAGCCGATTCGGCCAGCTTCAAGGCTTCAGGATGTTTTGCGAGTCGGGCAGAGTCGGCCAGCCCCCCGATCGCCAGCCCGTTCCATGAGGTCAGGCACTTGTCGTCCTTGAAGGGCTGCTTGCGCCGATTGCGGATTTCCAGCAATTTCTGGCGCAGAGGCACGAGCCGGGCCCGAATTTCGGGTTCGGTCAGCTTGTTCTCCTGGATCAGGCTCGACCAACGCTCGGAAATCGCCAGGATATGGTCCCGATTTTCGAAATTCGGCGGCAGCTTCAAGCCGTAGACCCAAAGGAAAAGATCCGCTTCGGCCTGGCCTTTTATCGCTTCCGTAACTTCAGACTTTGTCCACAGATACGTCAGCCCCTCCTGGCCGTCGGTGTCGGCGTCGAGCGACGAATCGAAACCGCCTTCTGGTTGCGTCATCGTCGATTTCAGGAAGGTGACTGTATCCTGGACTTCGGCTTGCCAACGCGGATCGCCGGTTCGGGCGAACGCCGTGGCTGTGGCGGAAAGCCACAAGGCGTTGTCGTAGAGCATTTTTTCGAAGTGCGGAACGGTCCAGTATCGGTCGGTCGAGTAGCGGTGAATGCCGCCGCCGAGGTGGTCGCGAATGCCCCCGCGAGCGATGTTGTCCATGGTCGTCAAAACCATGTCGCTGGCCTGCTTGGCTTTCCCGGCGTCGCCGAGCACGGCAGGATTTTCGGCCATTTCCCAAAGGAACATCAAAATGGAAGGCTCAGGAAACTTCGGTGCTTTGGGCTGACGGGATGTCGAGCCGAAGCCGCCATAGTTCGGGTCGAATTGATCGGCGAGTTCCTGAAGGGTGTGGGCGGCGATGTCTTTACGCACGGGGCCGCGCCGGAACATGCCAGCTTCGGCAGCGGCAAGCCTGCGGGCGGCCGACGCGAGATTGGAGGCGTCGCGTTCCAGTTCAGCGCGGTTGTCGCGCCATGCGGCACGGACACGGGCGATCAGCGTGGCGAACCCTTCGTCGCCGTCCCTGTCACGCGGGGGCATATAGGTCATGCCGAAGAAAGGGCGGCCATCCGGCATCAGGATCATGTTCATGGGCCATCCGCCGCCGCCGCTGAAAGCCTGCAGCGCGGCCATGTAGACGGCGTCGACATCCGGGCGTTCTTCACGGTCGACTTTCACGCACACGAACGCTTCGTTCATCAGGGCCGCGATGGAGGCGTCGGAAAAGCTTTCCTTTTCCATGACGTGGCACCAGTGGCACGCCGCATAGCCGACGGAAAGGAAAATCGGCTTGTTTTCCTTCTTGGCGCGTTCGAACGCTTCAGGGCCCCAGGGGTACCAGTCGACGGGGTTGTGTGCGTGCTGAAGCAGATAAGGACTGGCGGAACGGGCCAGCCGGTTCGCCGGCTTTGCGGCATCCTGCGCCGTCGACGGCATCGAAACGGCGAGGGCCAGCATCAGGGGGATGAATCGGAGCATTTCGATGGGAATCCTGAGGGCCGATTTCGAAGTGTCGGACGATCGACAAGTCGCTGAGCGAATCAGTGAGGAACAATCTTCAGCCTAAAAGATCGACCGACCGTCGACAAGCTCCGGCGAACTTCGTAACGGCGCCGGAAGGTGTCTTTCAATTTCCGGTTTTCGCACGCGATGGCGGAATGCCGGCAAGTTCCCAGCGGACTGAAGCCAGGTGGCAGAGCGCCACGGCGCAGGCATCGGCCATGTCGTGCGGTTCAGGGTCGGCATCGAGCCCGAGCTGAATCCGGACGGCGGTCTGCATCTGTTCTTTCGGGGCCCGACCGCTGCCGGTCAGGAGTTTTTTGATACGGGTCGGGGCGTATCCACGGACCGCCACCTGGCGGAGTTGGGCCGCCAGCAGAATGACGCCTCTGGCATGCGCCATGAGAATCGCCGTGCGCGGATGGCGAGCGTGGGCATGGATCCGTTCGACAGCGAGATATTGCGGCGAATATTCGTCGATGATCTCGAGCACCCCCCGGTGCAGTTCGGCGAGACGCAGATCGTCATCGTCCTTCTTTTCGGCACGGGGCCTCAGCACGCCTGCTTCGACAAGTCTGCCGAGGGATGCCCCTGAGCCGGTCACGCCGTCCATGACGGCGTAACCGGTGGTGCCCAGGCCAGGGTCGATACCCAGCACCCTGCCCGGGATGGGCACTAATACAGCCAAGCGAGGCACTTCGACGCGAGGTACATCGGCAGAACCAGATTTTCCGCGAGATGCCCCCATCGTCAGGTCGCTCCCTCATTTTGAACAGATCGGGACCTGACGGATTCAGTCCCGTTTCCAGGTCGTCTGGCCGCCGGGCCGATCTTCGAGCACGATCTTCAGGGCTGTGAGCCGGTCGCGAATCTGATCCGCCAGCGAGAAGTTTTTCGTCTTTCTCAGCTCGGCACGAAGGTGGAGGATCAAGTCCATCAATTCGCTGGCCAAGGCATCGTCGGCACCTGAGACGGCAGCCGGCGGCGCTTCGAACAGGCCCAGAATCAACGTGAGTTCACGCAGAACGACCATACCCAGAATCCACTGATCTCTTGCCGATGCCTGGGGTTCCGACTGATCGGGCCGGGCGGTTCCTTCGAGGCCGTGCTGATCGGCGTACCGGTTGAGCGTACGAACGAGTTCGTAGAGTTCGGCCAGCGCTGCGCCGGTGTTGAAGTCATCGTCCATGGCGTCGAGGAAAACGCGACGATGCTCGGCCACCTGTTCCAGGAAGTCACCGCCGTCGGTGCCGAAATCGCCCACTTTCGTCGGAGCCGCCAGCGTATAGAACGACAGGCCTGAAACCCGCGCGAACCTTTCGAACAGGTTTCGGAAGGCTTTCAGACCCCGGCCGATCTCTTCCAGCCGCGAGTTCCCGTAGTCGATCGGGCTTCGGTAATGGCTGGAAACCAGGAGCGTCCGAATGACGTCAGGGTCGAATTTCTCCAGCAGATCTTTCATCAGGACGAGCGTATCCGGATCGCTTTTGGAGATCTTGCGGCCGTTCTTCGTCAGCAATCCGTTATGCATCCAGTATTTGACGAACGGCTTCGCATTATGGCTCTCGCTTTGCGCCAGCTCGTTTTCGTGGTGCGGGAAGACGAGGTCAAGACCGCCGCCATGGATGTCGAAGCTGGGGCCCAGGTATCGCTGGCTCATGGCGGAGCACTCGATATGCCAGCCCGGCCGGCCTGGCCCGTAGGGGCTTTCCCATGCCGGCTCGCCCGGCTTGGACCCCTTCCAGAGGGCGAAATCACCGGGGTGCTTTTTCAGGGCCGAGGGTTCGATCCGGGCCCCGCTCTTGAGTTCCTCGGGATCACGGTGCGAGAGCTTGCCGTAATCGTCGTCGCGAGAGACGTCGAAATAGACGTCGCCGCCCGACGCGTACGCATACCCCTTCTTCACCAGACCTTCCGTCATGGCCACGATCTGGCCGATGTTGTCCGTGGCACGTGGCATGTGGTCGACGCCTGTCACGTTCAAAGCTTCCAGGCATCGAATGTAGTCGGCCGTGACCGACTCGGCCAGGTCTTTGACACTGGTGCCGTCCTTGTTGGCCTGCACGATCAGCTTGTCGTCGACATCCGTGATGTTGACGACCCAAGTCACCTGGTAGCCCAGGTAAGTCAGGTAACGCTTAACGGTGTCGAAAATCACCGGGCCGACCATGTGGCCGATGTGACTCGCGGAATAGACCGTCGGACCGCAGACGTACATGCCGACTTTGGGGGCATCGATCGGTTCGAAGTCTTCCTTGGACTGGGTCAGCGTATTGTATACCCGCAGCGGCATTTCGGTTCGTTCCGTAGTGTTTGGAATATCGAGGATTTCGAGTCGGGCGAGTCGCCCGGCCGCCTGAGCCGGTCGGACCAGTGTTGTTTAACGTTCCCTGCGGACCAGAATGACCGCCTCGGCCTGCATGGCTTCCTGGCGACCGACCGGGCCGACCTTCTCGCCCGTCTTGGCTTTGACGTTCACGCATTCGATGTCGACACGCAGAAGCCTGGCCAGGTTGGTTCTCATCAAGGCCTTATGCGGCAGCAATTTCGGTGCCTGCGCATGCACGATGACGTCGGCGTTCACGACGGACCAGCCTTCCCGAGCGACCAATTCCACGACTTCAGCCAGGAGTTTGGCGCTATCGAGATCCTTGCAGGCCGGGTCCGTATCGGGATAGTGCTCACCGATGTCGCCTTTACCGGCCGCGCCCAGGAGAGCGTCAGCCACTGCGTGCAGGACGACGTCGGCATCGGAATGCCCCAGGAGCCCCAGCGGATGCTCGATGCGGACCCCGGCAAGAATGAGGGGGCGATCGGCGACCATTCGATGCGTGTCGTGACCGAGTCCGACCCGGAATTCTTGTGCCATGACGCTGGAGAACCTCACATCCGTTCGTGCCGGACCGGGTCAGCCGGTGTCGGGAAACGGCACGATGTGGTGCTACTTTATCGAGAACCGGCTTACCGGTACACGGCATTCCGGCGATTGTACGAATGCGGATCAGAACTTCTTCGTGCCAAGAAACCGCGGATGATTCCGTTCGCGTGAGGCGAACCTGAGACGGATGGCGTCAACAGCGAACTTCCGCGTTCAAGGCGCAAAAAAGGGCGAGAGCGGCTGCTCTCGCCCGGGTTCGAAGAGATCGACCGGCTGGCTTCTTATTCGCCGACGTAGGGCATAAGAGCCATGACCCGGGCCCGCTTGATGGCGAGGCTGGCCGCGCGCTGGAAGGCTGCGCAGTTGCCGCTACGTTTGCGGGAGAAGATCTTGTTCTGATTCGTGCAGAGCTTCTTGAGCAGTCCGACGTCCTTGAAGTCGACGTAAGTCGGACGAGGACATCCGTCCTTGGTACAGAAACGGCAGCGATTCTTACGGTTGCGACCGAGACGTTTACGAGGCATACGGGATGAGTTTCCTACACGTACGGACAGGGAGCGGAAACGCAGCGCACGAGAGCGTCGCGTTTCGATCGGAAAGTTAGATTGTTATGGCTGGGCGGCGGGATGTCAAGACGGAAGCGGTGGCGGGAATACGAATTCCGCCGGGATTTCCGTTGAAAACGTTGCCGAGTGCCGATATATTATGCCACTATGGCAACAAGTTCGATACCGGCGGGCGAATCTTCGACGATCGAACATTCGCTGTGCCCGGTCAGCTTTCCAAGTGCGGAATCGCGGCGTTTCGCATCAGGCGACACAGCCTGAACGACGACCGGGTTCCGGCGAGCGGTCACCATTTTCCGAATCCGAGAGGAGAGAGTCTGTGGTCAAGTTGCGGGTCCGTGCGGGTGAGTCCATTCAGGAAGCCGTCCGTCGATTTCGGAAATTGTGCGAACGGAGCGGCCTGAGAAAAGAAATGCGTCGCAAGACCTATTACGAAAAGCCCAGCGAGCGTCGTCGCCGCGAAGAACTCAAGCGTCTTCGCAAAGCCCGCCAGTCCACTCGCGTCTGATCGGTCTCTCGGACCGGAACGCGGATGCTCGATCGATTCGGAGCCGGCAGCGGTGTTGCCGGCTTCGGTGTTTTTACGGACGCGACGACCGAACCGAACGGCAAGCCTCACGCGACCGAAGCGGGCCGGCGCTCGCGCCCGCACTGGAATTTCGGTCCCCGTGCGGATGACATGGGTTGGCCTTTCGGCGCATAATGTCCTGACCGGTCGCGCGAATCGAAACCGCACACGACTCGATTCGCTGCCGCATGTCCACATCGCCGGGACAGCCGATCCCGAGACCAACGGTACCTCTTCGGTTGCCGCAAGCACAGAGAAAGTCATTCTTCGATGGATTCCTATACCAGATGCGAATGCGGCAGCGGCGAAAAATACAAGTTCTGCTGCCAGAAGGCCGAAGCCTACATCCGCAAGGTAGACCGACAGATCGAATCGAACCTTGCGGAGGCGGCGTTCGCCACGGTCGAAGAAGGACTCAAAAAGTACCCGGATACGCCGTCGCTCCTGATCCGCCGCGCCCTGCTTTCGCCCCCTGATTCTGGCGATAACCAGGCGACCCGCCAGCTCGAGGCCTATCTGGCCAAACACCCTGGCCACATCGGCGTGCGTAACATGCTGATTATGATGACGTTACGCGACGAAGGCCCGGATGTCGCCGCCCTTGAGCTCCAGCGTACCGTCGGCCGCCTGACCGACGAACAGAAGCAGCATCTCTCCAGGCTCGCAGGCCGCATCGCCGAAGCCTTCATGGAAGAAGCCAAGCCCGTCGCCGGGATCGCACACGCCACGCTCCAGCTCATTTGGGACGGCGGCCAGAACGCCAGTATTCGAGCCCTGCTGGAAATGCAGCAGGCGGGCCAATTTTCGCTTTGGGAACGAAACACCTGGATGCCCGCCCCCGCGACCGATCAGGTGCCCGCGGAAATTCGCGGCGATTTCGCCAGTGCCTACGAAAAATCCATCAAGGGCGAGTGGCTGGATGCCGCCGAGATTTTCGCCCGTATCTCCCCACGCGACACTTCAGCCCTTTCCCTACGGAACCAGGGCCTGTGCATGGCGATGATGGGCGAAAATTTCAGTGCCGTTCAGTGCCTGCGAGCTTACGTCGCGGCACTCGGCGAGACGGAAGAAGCCGTCGACTTCGAAGTGCTCTGCCAGGAACTCGAACCGCCCGGCGACGAGGACCTGATCGACCGGCTGCAACTGACCTGGCCGGTCCGGTCGGCCGATGCGCTCGAAAAGGCTCTGAGCGAGTCCGACCATTTCGTCGAATTCGAGATGGACGGTCAGCGGCCGGACACGCCCGAGGCGAAAGACGTCATTACGTTCGCGGTTCTGGACAAGCCGAAGCTCAAGGGCGACGGGCCGATCGATCTGGACAAGGTCCCACGAGTCGTCGCGACCGTCACCATGGACGAACGCAATGCCTCACTGGCAGCGCTCGACGACGGCATTCTCGACAAGACGACCGAACTGTTCCGGGAAGCGGCGGGATCTGCGATCGTGCCGGCACATCCGCGTACCAAGCATCTCGGTAAAGTGCCGCGTCAGAACCCGATGGACAACTTCCGCTGGGTTCTGCCGGACGACATCACGCCCGAATCCCGCAAGGACTTCTTCGACCGCCGGTTCGTTCGCGACCTCGAAACGGTCTGGGCCGTCACGCCCCAGAAATATCTCGGCCGACGCACCCCCGAAAAAGCCTCGGCCGCCGGCGATGCCCGCGTGCCTCTGCGTGCGGCCCTGCTCAGGTTCTCCGGCCCGCATCACGGCGAAATCGCCGTCGAAGCGGTCGCACAACTTCGAGCCAGGCTGAACCTGCCTGACGAACCTCGGCCCAGCTCGGAAAATCTCGAAAAAATTCCGGTGGGAAGGCTCTCTAAGGTCGATCTCAAGGGGCTGCCTTCCGACAAGCTGGCAATCGTTTTCGAACGGGCCATGCGCTACTTCGTGACCGACGTCCTCAAGTCCGCCGGCGAGGAATGGCTCTCCAGGCCCATCGTGGACGAAGCCGACGCCGCGGCGCGGCTCAAGGTTTACCTCGAACTCGCGATGGAGTCCGCCGCGCGAGGCGATCTGCAGCTTTCGCTCGAGCTCATCGAACGTGGTTACGCCGAAGACAAAGTCCACGCACCCGAACTTCGTGACGCGTATTGGAGCCTGGCCCGGATTCGAAGCAAGGCATCGATCCTCGAACCCGCCGAATGGGTACCCGAACTCGCTGTGCTCCTGGACAGGAAACGTGGCGATTCGAAGAGCGAAGACGAAATCTCGCAACTCGTCGTACTCAGGCTTATGGAACTCGGCCTCATTCGGCTGGTGCCTCATCCGGAGCGGCCTGATCAGGTCATGATGGATACCCGCGTTCTCGAATTCCTGCTCCAGAAATTCGGCCCGAAGATCACGACAGCGACAGGTGAACTGGGCGTTTCGGCCTCGAAATCGCAGATCTGGACACCCGGTTCCGGAGCATCCGCCGGTAGCGGTGCCGGCAAAATCTGGACACCCGGGCGAACCCCTGCCGGCTCGCCCGGCACCGAAGGGCCTGGGGCCAAGCTTTTCGTCCCTGGCCAATGACCTCCCAAAACCGACCCGAAACCGGTTCGACCGCCGAACGCGTTCGTGCCGGGTGGGCAATGCTGGCTTCGCAAAGGCCACATGCCGCCTGGGCGATCTGGCAGGCAGTGCTCAGCCAGAATCCGGACGATGCCGCGGCCCGGGCCGCGCTGGACACCCTGGCGGCTTCACCCGATCTGCCGGATGTCGCCCGCAAACCGTTACGATTCCTGCCGCCCGCGAACGAATCGGCCCGTCTGCGCTGGGACAGTATCCTGCGGGCCCGATTCTCAGGCGAGGCAGCCCCCGACTCCGCGGATCCCGCGGCTGCCGCCCTGACCTTCATGGCCTTGCTCGAATCGGCCCCGGAAGATGCCGAAGCGACCTGGAATCTGGCCGTGTGTCAGGCATGGATGGGCTGGAACCGTTCGGCCGTGGAGACGCTTGACCGTTTCGTGGATCTTACCCACGACGCGATGCCGGATCGAGCTGCCGACGCCTGGACGCTTGCGGAACTGCTGCGTCATGGAGCCGGAGCCGAGGATCTCGCTGATGCCGTGAAGCTCTCGGTGTCAGTGCCGCCTGGCATTTCGGCGCTTGGGCTCGGTGCCGAAGAAATCGCCAGCACGTTCGGCACGCTCGTTACCTATGCACCGAAAACCGCCAGTCCGTCAGAAGCGGACTCCGCTTCGACGGCGCGGCATTTCGCGGCCGATATCCTCGATGGCTCCATGCAAGGGGCCGACGACTCGTTCGTCAACGTTTCGGCATCGGTGGTCAGCAGCGAGGGATCGGCCCGGTTTTCAGCTCCGGCTTCGCCATCTTCTGGCATTTTCTTCAGGGAACTGATCGATCAGTGGCGATTTCTCGAGGACAGCGAACGGCCGGCGAAGATCGACATGACCGTTCTCCCGATCGCCATGCTCGACGCAGCCGCGTTCCGATTCCGTTTGCCGGACGACTTGCCGGAAAGTCGCAAGGAACACCTCACGCACGATGGAGTCGCCGCTTTTTTCGAGTCGGAATGGGTCGAACAGCCCCGCTACGGTCTTGCGGGTCGCACGCCCCTGGACGCCTCCATTGCGATGAATTCCTCGACCCGCGCCCGGCTGGAAGGTATCGTCCAGTTTCTGGAGCAGCTCGCGAGACGGCCAGGCAGGCAGTCGCTCTACGGCAATTACGACTTCGACCGGCTTCGTTACCGCCTCGGGCTGACGTCGCCACCCGGCAAGGACGATGCCAAAGGCGAAGCCAGGCATAAGGCACTCTCGCTTTACGACCCGAATCATGTGCGAAGCCTGAAACTTGAAGCCCTTTCGCCGGAGGATCTTGCCGTCGCATGGAAAACGGCTTTCGCCGTGCATGACGACACATCCGCCCTGCGCATTGGTACATACGTCGCCGAAAAGAGCCCCGCGGCACTGGCGAACCTGTCGATGGCCGATTTCGTCGCGCCGTTTCTGCGCCGGTGGCTGAGCGAAGGCACGGAGAGCGATTCCGGCCGTGTTTGGCTCGATTTCGCCATGAAGACCGACGTCGATCTGCACGGCGGTCGAGACATGCATCGACTGCTCGAATGGAAAGCCGAACTGGCGACTCGGCGCGGCGATGCCGTGGCTGCCGTCCTTGACTGGAAAGCCGCGTGCGAACACCCGGCCGCCCCTCCGATACTGGCCTATGAAGCTGTGATCGATTTGTGGAGTCTTCACAACGATCGCTTCGCACATGTCCGTTTCGCGGCCGATGCAATCGCATCGACAAAATACGATTACCTTCAGGCGCTCCTCAAAAGGGTGCTCGAGTCGGATTCGCCGGACTGATCGGCCGGACCGGACACGTCACAACCAAAGCCGCGACACTCTCCCGGCTAGTCATTCCCCGAATGTGGTTCCCGAGGATTTCTTGGAAGCAGACACGATGGATCCGAACGACGCACGCGACGCATTCGAGGGACTTTTCGGGCAGATCCGCTTCGATGACGCCGGGCTCGTACCCGCGATCGTCCAGGATGTCGAAACTGGCCAGGTTCTGATGATGGCCTGGATGGACCGTTCTGCCGTCGCGAAGACGATCGAAACCGGCGAAACCTGGTTCTGGTCCCGCAGCCGGCAGGCTTCGTGGCATAAGGGCGGCACGTCGGGCCATGTGCAGAAGGTCGAGGCGATTCGCCTGGACTGCGACGGCGATACGCTCCTGATCCTGGCCCGCCAGGTCGGCGGAGCCTGCCACGACGGCTATTTTTCCTGTTTCTCCCGCGAAGCGGACGAGACCCGTCAATGGAAGCGGATCGCCAGCCCGGTCTTTGACGCTTCGAAGGTCTATGGCGGCTGAGCTCGGGACCACCGATCGCTGAAGGTCGATCTACGCCACCTGCGACTTTCGAAATCCTGTCCGGCGGAATTCGAAATACAGGGAAGCGAACCGCCAGAAACGCGAACACCGAGCCAAAGCTCGGTGATCGCGGAAAACGGAATTTCGACCGAATCCATACGATGATTCAAGGTTTCCGGACTTTCGCCCCGACGCGTCGAAACCTGCCCCGGGGATTCCGCCGAAACGATCTTCTTCGAAACAAGTTACGACACCGAGCTTGTTCGGATCAAGCATTGCAAGCTCGTTGTGAACACCTCGCTTGCGCCACTTTCTGCATACCCGCCGGATGAAGCGAAACGAAACGAATGAATCGCTACGTCAGGTCTTGCGATCCGAAACAGAGCGATCGACTCGGCCGAGGCGGAGCCAGTCGATGGAATTCCGTTCGATGGGACCGGCGAAGTCGCAACGGTCAAAGTGTCGGCCGATTCAGGAATCGTCGACGGGCCCGGATGGTTCAGGACTGATCGGTCATAACCATCGATTTTCACGAGAAATCCGACTGCGGCCGGTGATCGGTCGATTGTGCTTCGTCTCGTACGAATCCCTCTGGGGATTCCCAAAAATGGACGAAAAACGCTACAATCATTCTTCAATTTGACGGTGCGTGCCCGGGTCGATCCGATCATGAGCCGCGACTACCGCCCGGTTCGCTTCGCACGTTGTCGGAGCGGCCAAGACTCGCAGCGGCACTCGTGTTCACGCACCGAACGAAGGACGACTCCCAAAATGCAAAAGCCTCGCCTGATGACCCCCGGCCCCGCGCCGGTTCCCGAAGACGTGCTGTTGAAGATGGCCCACCCGGTGATCCATCACCGCTCGGCCGAAGCCAAGGAGAACATCGTCAAGGCCGTCGATGGCCTCAAGAAGGTCTTCGGCACGTCCAACGACGTGATGATCCTGACCGCCTCCGGTACCGGCGCGATGGAAGCCGCCGCTGTGAACACCGTGCCCCGGGGCGGCAAGGCGATCGTCCTGAATGCCGGCTGGTTCGCGCTGCGCTGGGCCAAGATCTGTCAGGCTTACGGCATTCAGGCGATCACGCTCGACACGGAATGGGGCCAGCCGGTCGACCCGGCCCGCGTCGCGAACGCCCTGGCTGAAAATCCCGACACCGTCTGCGTCATGGGTACTCTGTCAGAAACCTCGACGGGCACGGGACATCCGGTCGAGGCCATCGGCAAGGTCGTGGCCGAAACCGACGCCGTCTTCGCCGTCGACGGCATCTCGGGCATCGGTGCGATGGAATGCCATCAGGACGCCTGGGGCATCGACATCCTGTGCGTCGGCTCGCAAAAGGCCCTCATGTTGCCCCCGGGCCTGGCCTTCATCAGCGTCAGCCCGAAGGCCTGGAAGAAAATCGACGCCTTCGACGCCCCGGCCTTCTACTTCAACCTGAAGTCCGCCCGCAAAAAGGCCGCGGAGTCCGACACGCCCTACACGCCGGCTCACACGCTGATTCAGGGCCTGAACGTCGCTCTTGACCGTATCCTGGCCGAAGGCATCGAAAACGTCTGGGCCCGCCACAAGCGCATGTCCGACGCCTGCCAGGCCGGTGTGCAGGCTCTCGGCCTGACTCTCTTCTCGTCGCGGCCGGCGGAAGGCCTCACGGCCTTTTACGTTCCTGAAGGCATCAAGGATTCCGCCATCCGGAACAAGCTTCAGGAAAAGTTCGGCATCTACACCGTGGGCGGGCAGGATAAGGTCAAAGGCAAGATCATCCGCATCGGCCACATGGGGTACACAGACGAGCTGGACGTCATCTCAGGCCTTGCCGCTCTGGAAATGGTACTGGCCGAACTGGGACTGGACGTCGAGCCGGGCGTCGCCGTCACGGCCGCCCAGCGCGTGCTGATGGGCCAATCTCAACCGGCCGGTGTCTGATTCGACACGTTCTCGGCCTTGACCGAAAGATTCCGGATCGCCCGTCGAATACCTGACGGGCGATCCGCCATTTTCCCGCACCGCGACACGAAATCGCGGTTTTTCGTCTCACGACACGACCGGCCTTCACGCATGCCGGCCGAATATTCGCTCCCTTTCAACCGCTGGAGAACTCGCCCCGTGGCGCATCGCATCCTGGTGACCGACAAGCTGGCTGAAGAAGGCCTGGCGATTCTGCGTTCGAACCCTGACTTCGAAGTCGTCGTCGACACGAAACTTGACAAGCCGGGCCTGATCGCCG
Organism: uncultured Isosphaeraceae bacterium; assembly: GCA_964608915.1. Taxonomy (GTDB): domain Bacteria; phylum Planctomycetota; class Planctomycetia; order Isosphaerales; family Isosphaeraceae; genus QWQI01. Next base: position 90,111 of record CAZSQA010000001.1, on the reverse strand, counting down.
CCCTGCAGGAAGCCGACGGGATCGTGATCCGCTCCGGCACTCAGCTCACGGCCGACGTGCTCGAAGGCCAGAAGCGGCTCAAGGCCATCGTCCGCGCCGGTGTCGGCGTCGACAACATCGACGTCCCCGCCGCCAGCAAGGCCGGTGTCGTCGTCATGAACACCCCCGGCGGCAACACGATCAGCACCGCCGAACACACCATGGCCCTGATCCTGTCCCTTTCGCGCAACGTCGCCCCGGCCTGCGCCACCATGAAGGCCGGCGGCTGGGACCGCAACAAGTTCACCGGCACGGAACTGGCCCACAAGACGCTCGGCATCATCGGCCTGGGCCGCGTAGGGCTGGCCGTCGCCCGGCGTGCCCAGTCTTTCGACATGAAGATCGTCGGCTTCGACCCCTTCCTGACCGTCGAAAAGGCCGCCGAGCTGGGTATCGAGTCCATCTCGCGTCTCGACGATCTCTGGCACCGGTGCGATTATGTCACCCTGCACACGCCGCTGACGGCCGAGACCCGCAACGTCGTCGGCACCGAATCGATCGCCAAAATGAAAAAAGGCGTGCGGATCGTCAATTGCGCCCGCGGCGGTCTGGTCGACGAACACGCCCTGCGTGAAGCCCTCGACTCCGGCCACGTCGCCGGCGCGGCGTTCGACGTGTTCGAGCCCGAGCCGCCTGCCCCGGACAACCCGATCGTCGGGCACCCGAAGGTCCTCGTGACGCCCCACCTGGGAGCGTCGACCGAAGAAGCCCAGATCAACGTCGCCATCGAAGCCGCCCACCTGCTCAGCGACTTCTTCACCAAGGGCCAGGTCCGTTTCTCCGTCAACCTGCCCAGCATGGACAAAGCCGAGCTGGCCGACCTGGGCCCCTACCTCGACCTGGGCCGCCGCCTGGGCATGCTCCATTCCCAGATGGACAGGGGCACGATTCAGGGCGTGAAGCTGCTTTTCCGCGGCGATGTCGCTACGAAGAACACCCGGCTGATCAAGCTGGCCTTCGCCGCCGGCTGGATCGAAACCGCCATGAGCGACCCTGTGAACCTCGTTTCGGCCGAAAGCCTGCTGAAAAGCCGCGGCATTACGATCGTCGAGGAAAAGTCGGACGAGCCCGGCGACTTCGGCACGATGATCCAGGCCGAAGTCACCAGCGAGCGCAAGACATACATCGCCGCCGGCACCCTGTTCGGCAAGAAGCTGCTGCGGCTGGTGAAGCTCGGGCCCTACCGGCTCGACGCCAACCTGGACGGCACCCTGTTCGTGTTTACGCATAAGGACGTCCCCGGCCTCATCGGCTTCATGGGCACCACTATGGGCAAATACGGCGTGAACATCGCAGGCATGTCGGTCGGCCGCGAAGCCGACTGCCCCGGCGGCGAAGCCATCGGCGTCGTGAACCTGGATAGCACCCCGCCCCCGGAAGCCATCGACGCCATCAACGGCAACGAGAACATGATCTCGACCTCGCTCGTGAAACTCCCACCCGCCGGTGCCATGCCGGACTGGCTGGCAGGGGCGTAAACGATCGAATCCGAAAATCGTTAGATCGAACACAGGATCGGGGATGCGTGGAGCGTCCCCGTTTTCTTTTTTGCGCCAGATCCCGTCGGAAATCCTTGACGGCGTACGAAATTCAACGCCTAATAGATACAAGAGACGACGCTTTTTCGAATTCGGTATGATTGATTGCTCATCCTTCTTCCGGTGCCATGTGAACGACATCGATCGGCCACTTCATCCGAACGCTTTGCGAACCATTGCCATCGGCATGGCGTGGCTGCTGTTCGCGAAAGCGTTTCTTTCGATTCTCTATCAGTATCGCTTTTACTTCCCGGCCGATTTCGAATCCGACTTTCTCATCGTCCGGCGCGACTGGTTCCACGGGGTCTATCGCTTCGCGTTTTATGCCCATATCGTCAGCTCACCGGTCGCCCTGCTGGCCGGGCTGTTTCTGGTCGTCAGCGGGCCGACTGGTCGATATCGCCACTTGCACCGCCTGGCGGGCCGGTTTCTGGCCGTGCTGGTGTTCGCCTTCGTTACGCCCAGCGGACTGGTCATGGCCGCTTACGCTCCGGCCGGGATGTTCGCAGGGGCCGGGCTGGCGTCGCTCGCGATCGGTACCGGGGGCTGTCTTTTCATGGCGATCCGAGGCGCCCGTGACGGCCGGATCGCAATGCACCGGCGATGGGCGATGCGGTGCTTCATACTGCTATGTTCGCCGCTGCTGTTGCGATTGATCACGGGTTTCGTGATCGTCTTACGGCTCGACCCCGCTTGGAACGAACGGGTCAACCCGTGGCTCAGCTGGCTCTTTCCGTTGGTCAGCTTCGAATTCTGGTGGCGATTCGCAGTGATTCCTGAACCGGCGCGTCCGCCGGTTTCGATATTGGAGGCAACGCCATGTTCGATCGCTCCGAAGAAATGACATACATGTCTGCATACGACAATTCCGGGCCGCTCATTCGCTTTCGCTTTCCGATTCGCTCGTTCCTGTGGGCGATCGCCATCATCGGGCTGTCGATCTCGCTGCTTTTGCCCGCGGTGCGATCCGCCCCCGAGGCGGCACGCAGGGCACAGTGCGTGAATAACCTACGGCAGATCTCCCTGGCACTGCACCAGTATCAGGAGAAGTACGGATCCCTGCCGCCGGCCTGCGTCGCAGACGACGACGGAACGCCCATGCATAGCTGGCGAGTGCTGATTCTGCCGTTTCTGGGCGATCAGAATCTCTATGACCAGTATCGGTTCGATGAGCCGTGGGACGGCCCGAACAATCGCAATCTGGCGGATCGAAACCCGACGAGCTATCGCTGCCCCTCGATTCGGCGATCCCGGTGGTGGTTCGGGAGCGATCCGAAAACGGACGATTCGCTCACTTCCTACTTCGTTCTGTCGGGAGACGAGACACCGTTTCCTGGCTCAAGAGTGACCAACCTGAATGAGATCCCGGACGGCACGAGCAATACGCTGATGGTCGTCGAGGTGAACCGTGAAATCGCCGTGCCCTGGCTGGCCCCAAGGGACATCGCCCCGGCCGAGTTCATTCGGCTGCTGAATCAGGGCGAACCGGAAAACGATCGCCACTCCGGCGGCATGAATGCCGCTTTCGCGGATGGATCCGTGAGATTTCTGCGGAAGCGGACCGATCGAAAGACGATCGAAGCCCTCTCGACAATTCGCGGAGGCGAAAAGATCCCGGCCGATGCGTATTGAAATGCCATCGGCTTCGATCGTGGAGTCATGACCATGAACGATCGTCCTCGCGAAATGCGATCCGTCGAATCGATGAGCGATCCAGGTCCGCTCTTTCGTATTCGCATTTCAATCCGAACGATTCTCTGGATGATCGCTATCATCGCCCTGACGATTTCCTTGTTTCAGCCGGGAAAGCGGCCCTTCCATCAAGCAGCCAATCGAATCCAGTGCAATAACAATCTGAGACAAATCGCATTTGCACTACAGAGTTATCAAGAAACTTACGATTCTTTACCCCCTGCTTATGTCGCCGCCGATGACGGCACGCCCATGCATAGCTGGCGTGTTCTCATTCTGCCGTTTCTGGATCAACAGCAACTTTATGACCAGTATCGGTTCGACGAACCGTGGGACGGCCCGAACAATCGCAAACTGGCGGAACGGATTCCTTCGGCCTTTCAGTGCCCGAACTACGCGTTCGGGCGATGGGGAAGATCGAACGCGAAGCACGAAAACAAGACACTCACAGCCTACGTCGTCCTCTCAGGAGAAAACACGCCATTTCCGGGCTCGCATACGCTGAAACCCGAGGAGATCCGCGACGGCCTGAGCGATACGCTCCTGGTCGTTGAGCTTGATAACGAAAGCGGCGTCCCCTGGACGTCTCCGCAGGACATCGATCCTGAAGGGTTCTGCCGTATCCTGAACGATAAAAACCCGAGAAAGAAGCAGCACCCTGGCGGCGTCAATGCCGCATTCGCCGACGGAAACGTGCGATTCCTGAAAAACTCGATCGATCCGAATTTCGTGATGAAAATATCGACCGCAAGCGGCGGCGAATTTTTCGATTGGGCGAATGCACCGTGGTAAACCCAAAGACAGGAGGAACGCAAATGACTTCGAAATCGACCGAATCGGGCAACAGTCGATTTTTGCTCATCACCGGGCTGACCGTGACACTCATGCTGGTGATCGTGCTGACGTTCTGGCTGATCGGCGTGAATCGGCCTGAGCCATGGCAGGCGGAAATCGTGATCGATCCGAGCATCGGTCGAAACGATAGCCTGTTGAATCGGGAAAAGTTCGTGAAGACCCGAATCGCTTTACTGAAAAGCATAGCCGTCCTGAACGACGCCATCCTTATCAGCGGATTTCATGACATCGAATTCGAAGATCTGTATCTGGATCTCGAGGTATCCCCGTCAGAAAATGGAATCCGGGTCAGTTACCTTTCGAAAGACCCGGTAAGGTCCGAGAAAATTGTGACATCGGTCATCGAGGCATATCAGAACTTCTTCGACAAGTTGAATTCGAAAGGAAAACCGAAGTCAGGCCGGAACCCTCAGAAAAGCCGAAATCGGATTCGAACTCGCGAATTGGAAATGTGTTCGAACAGATCGATACCCCTCGAAAATCAAAACGGAGATTCGTGAGATCCGGTTTCTTTTCGAGTTGAGTTTCGTACAACGGGTGAGGGCTTGTCCTGACCTACATATTCGACTCGGCATTTCGGCAGAGATTCGAGGAACTGGCGGCCGTAGGGCTTGTTCGCGACGCGGGGGTCGAGCAAATGCACTTCGCCGTGGTCGGTGGCGGTACGGATCAGCCGCCCGAACCCCTGTTTCAATTTGATGATGGCGTCGGGCAATTGATAGGCGAAGAACGGATTGCCGCCGTTGCGCCGGATGTCGTCCAGCCGGGCTTCGAGCAGCGGATGATCCGGCACGGCGAAGGGGAGTTTCACGACGATGACCTGCGTCAGCCGGTCGCCCGGAATGTCCACCCCCTGCCAGAACGAATCGGTGCCGAAAATGACGGCCGGGCCGCCCTTCATGAACTGGGCCACCATTTGAGCCGGCGTCGGCCCTTCGCCCTGCACGAGCAGGCGGATACCATTGGCGGCAAGGGCATCGCGAACGCGGGCCGCAGTCGACCGCAGCATTTCGTAAGACGTGAAAAGCACGAGACTTCTGCCCTGGTTGGCGATCACGCGATCACGCACGATTTCGGTCGACTCGTGTTGAAATTCCATGCGATCGCGAGTCGGGTCGGGCATACCGGAATAGACGACAAGTTTCGCCTGTTTCGGATAATCGAATGGGCTGTCGAAACGGACCGAATCGCCGATTGCGTCATCGAAATGAATACGATCGTGAAAGAACCGGAAATCCGGCGGTACGCCGACGGAGAGGGTCGCCGATGTCATAATGCAAGTGACGCCGGCTTCGAGCACGCGCGACCGGAACTCTTCGCCGACGTCGAGCGGTGCAGCGACGACCGTGAACCGGTTCGGCATGGAATTGACATCTGCCCCGGCACTGGCGCGAGCCTTGCGAGTGACTTCGGCCTCGATCCAGTAGACCGAGTCGATCGGCATCGTGCGCCTGTGCCAGTGCAACAAACTCACGGCCAGCGCATTGGTACGAAGAACCAGGGCTTTCAATTCGATCGCGGCTTCTTCCGATGGCAATTGCTGGATGCGCTCGGCCAGACTTCCCGTGAGTTCGTCGATGGCGGAGATAACAACCGGCATTCCGGGCAACGGAGCGTCGAGCTTATGATAGCCGGGTCGGGCCGGCGCATTCGAAACGAGCGACCAGACTTTTTCGAAATACTTGCGGGCTTCGCCTCGCACCGCTTCGACGAGATTAGCCTCATGATTCCAGCCGTAATTGGCCAGAAAGCCTCTGTCAGGGCGATTCCGGCCACGAAGGCGGCTCATTTGATAGTCGAGGCTGGTATTCGAAAGGCGGAACCCGAAATGGTCCGCGGCGACCTGATCGATCGTGTGGGCTTCGTCGAAAATGACGGCGTCGTAATCAGGCAGGATGCCGTGATTGTCGTTGGCGTCGCGGACGGCCAGATCGCTGAAGAACAGAGCGTGATTGACGACGAGAATCTGGGCTCTCGAAACCTGCCGCCGAGCCGCGAAATAATGGCAAGTCTTGTGTGTCGGGCATTTCGGGCCGAGGCAGTTGTCTGACTCGCTGGCGACGTTCTCCCAGACTTCCTGCGAAGGGCGGAAATCGAGCGTGGCACGGCTGCCGTCGCAGTCCGGCTCCTTCAGCCAGGCGGCGATTTTCTCGAGCTGGACGAAATCGTCGTCACCCATGTCGAAAAGCATGTGCCGCTGCTGGTAGGCGAATTCGAACCGCCGAAGGCTGACGTAATTCGAACGGCCTTTCACCAGCACGGCGGAAAATTCGGGCAGAAATTGGGCAAGGCGAGGGATGTCCTTGCTCATGATCTGTTCCTGCAGTGCGATCGTGTGAGTCGACACGACCACCCTGGCGTTCTTTTCGACGGCGTGAAGAATGGCCGGAATCAGATAGGCGAAAGATTTGCCGACCCCGGTGCCCGCTTCGACCACCAGGTGACGCTTGCTCTTGAGGGCATCACGAACGGAGATCGCCATGTTCCTCTGTTGCCCGCGCGGCTCAAAGCGGTTGCCCATCGTTTGTGCGAGGGGACCGTCCAGCGCAAAGATCCGGGTGACATCGTCCATGGTAATGACTCCGGCGGATGTCAATCATTCGCAGGCACGAAACCGGTTTCGCCGGTGTTGCGTGAGCACGGCAAAGGCACACCGAACTTCAAGGGATAAAGCGGCTTAGGACTTCTTTCCCTTTTTCGGTGCGGGTTTGGCGGCCCTGGAGGCCGGCTTGACGGCTGCGGCGGGTTTCGGCGCTGGTTCCTTGACGGTTGCCGCCGCCGTTTTGCCTTCCGGCTTCTTCGCTGAGTGCTCGTTGATTTTCGCAGGTGATTTTACGTCATTCGAGGCGGCTTTGGCAGGCTTCGATTCGACGACAAGAGCGGCCTTTGCAGGTTTCGATGACTGCGGTTTCGCTGCGGGTTTTTCAGGTGCTACGACAGGTGGAAGCTCGGTCGAAGCGGATTTTTTCGGCGCGGCGGTTTGCGCTGGTGGGCTTTTTGCAGCAGGTTTGTCGGCGGCGGCTTTGGTCTTCGGGATCGATGCTATCTGAGCGGCAGGAATGTCTTTGGCCGATTTGCCGGATTTCGCAGCGGCGACAGGCTCAGATGAGGCAGCCGGTTTCGCCTTTTTCTCAATTACCGAGGCAGCCGCTGGTGCGGATTTCTGGGTCTTCGGTTTCGGGCTGGCCGGAGACTCGACAGTCCTGGACGGTTTGCCGCCTTGCGTCAATCCGAGGTGAAATGGGCATATCTTCTGGAATGGACAGTCATTGCAGCGAGGTGCAACGGCAAGGCAGACTTCGTTGACGAACCGTTCCACGAGAGCGATGGCATGATGAATCTGGGCTTTGGGGATATTCTTTTCGAGAAGCCCTCGCAACGTCGCGGCATCAGCGGCGGGATCCACCACACCCAGGCGACGCGCGGTTTCGAGAATCCGGGCGTCAACCGGAAAGGCGTGCCCTCCGAGACTTTGCACCTGAACATAGGCCATGTGATGATCGTTGGCCAGGGCTTCGTAGTCCTTGAGGTCGTCGCGAGCTTCCTTGAAGGGTTTTTTGGCGAGCCCGTCGATCTGGAATTTGTAGTTTTTGTCGAAAATCTGATGCAGGAACCTGCGGATCTCTCGGGCCCGTGCTTCGGCGTCGGAAGCGGGGCCTATCTTCCTCAGAATTTCCCTCAGCCCGCTGACTCGTAATTCGTTGTAATCGTCTTCGTAATCCGATTTGAATCGGGCGATCGAAGCCAGAGCTTCGGCGGAATTGCGATTTTCTCGCAGGATCGCGAATATCACGCTCTCGACCATTTCCAGCCGGGGTAGATCCGCCACGTCCGGAAAAGCCGATTTGAGCTGGTCGAGCATTTGCGAAATGAGCAGAGCTTTGGGCGTTTTCGGAGCAGCCATGTGTGGAATGGACTCTTGAATCGTTCGGATCGGTTCGGCCGTCACGGCTTGACGGGGATCAGTCTTGTCCGGAATTCGGTGCGATATCGCCATCGTCCCCTTCGGGATCGGCTTCATCGTCAGTGGAATCGGCCATTTCCACGGCATCGGTCGAGACGGTCGACTCGATCAGCTTGAGCAATTCGCTGGTGCGTTTCGCGGAATTGTCGATTTCGAATTTCAATTCGGGCGTCACCCGGGTCTGCAGCCGCGCGGCGACTTTCGCCTGAAGAAAGCCCCTGCAAGACTGAAGCCCCTGCATGACTCGACGTTCGTCACGGCGATCGCCTGTAACGGTCACGAAGACCTTCGCGTTCCGAATGTCCGGAGAAACCTCGGCCGCCAATACCGTGACGTTGCGGACCCGAGGATCGTGAACTTCGAAGAGAATGGAATTGGCGATCACTTCCCTGATCGCCTCAGCCACTCGGAGATTACGGTGTGAACTCATGGATCGGAATCGTCGCTTCCGAGAAAACGGGCATCGAAAGGTTCACGGTCACGGCCAGATGCGATCCGGAGACCGCATCTTATCGGCCGCATCACAGAGTCCGTCGAATTTCTTCGATCTTGTAGGCTTCGATGATATCGTCGGTCTTGAGGTCGTCGTAGTTCGACACCTTGATACCGCACTCGAAACCTTCGCGAACTTCCTTGACGTCGTCCTTGAATCTCTTGAGTGCCTCGATGGAACCCTTGTAGATTTCGCGGCCGTCGCGAAGAAGACGAACCTTGGCCGATCGTTCGATGGTGCCCTGGGTGACGAAGCAGCCGGCGACGGCGCCGACCTTGGTGATCTTGAAGACCTGCCGGACCGCGGCTCGGCCCAGGTGGACTTCCTTGATCTCGGGGACGAGCATCCCCTCGATCGCCTTTTTGATTTCGTCCGTCACCTGATAGATGATGTCGTAACGGCGAATGTCGATTTTCTTCTCGTCCGCCATTGAGATCGCCCGGTCTTCCGGCGCGACCCGGAATCCGACGATGATCGCCTGCGAGGCATCGGCAAGCTGAACGTCGCTTTCGGAAATTCCGCCGACGGCCCGGTGAAGGATCCGAATCGGGATTTCCGTGTTCTCGAGCTTGTCGAGTTCCTTGGTGAGCGCTTCGAGAGAACCCTGGACATCAGCCTTAAGAATGATGTTCAGGCATCGTACACGTTGTTCGTTCATGCGATCGAACAGGTTTTCGAGCGTCACGGCCGAGCGTTCGGAGCGGTCCTGCTCACGCGAACGCATCTTGCGGTTTTCGGAAATTTCCCGTGCCATGGAAAGGTCGGACAGCACGGCGAATTTCTCGCCAGCTTCCGGGACCGAATCCAGGCCGCTCACTTCCACGGGCATGCTCGGGCCGGCTTCTTCGACGGCTTCGCCACGGTTGTTGAACATCGAACGGACACGGCCGTAGCCGTCGCCGCAGACGATGACATCGCCGATCCGCAAAGTTCCGTCCTGAACCAGCATCGTGACCAGGGCGCCACGGCCTTCGGAAATCTGGGCTTCGAGACATGTGCCGACGGCAGGCCGATCCGGGTTCCCCTTGAATTCCTTGAGTTCCGCCAGCAAAAGCAGATTCTCGAGGAGTTCGGGAATGCCCAGGCCAGTGTGAGCCGAAGTCTTCACGACGATCGTGTCGCCGCCGTACTCTTCCGGAACCAGGCCATGCTGGCTGAGCTCGCCGTAAATCCGGTTGAAATTGACGTTCGGGAGGTCAACCTTGTTCAGGGCCACCACGATCGGCACTTCGGCCGCCTTGGCGTGGCTGATCGCCTCCTCGGTCTGCGGCATGACGCCGTCGTCGGCCGCGACCACGAGGACGACGATGTCCGTCACGTTGGCGCCGCGAGCTCGCATCGAGGTGAACGCTTCGTGCCCGGGTGTGTCCAGGAACGTGATCGGGTGCCCGTTGTGTACCACCTGGTAGGCACCGATGTGCTGAGTAATGCCGCCCGATTCGTGCGCCGCGACGTCCGATTTGCGGATTTTGTCGAGCAGCGAGGTCTTGCCGTGGTCAACGTGCCCCAGGATCGTAATGATCGGAGCCCGGGGAGATTTTTCCCCTTCTTCCGTCACGTCCGTAAAGGCTTCCAGCAAGTCGTCTTCCGCCGTGCGCTGATGCACGATCTTGAGATCGACGCCGAATTCCATCGCCAGCTCGACGGCCATGGCTTCAGGCAGTGCGTCGTTGATCCGTACGGGTTTGCCCTGATGGAACAGGAAGGTCATGATCTCGTTGGCCTTCACCCCGATCGCCTCGGAAAGGCTGCGAATCGTGACAGGCGGCTCGATCTGGGCATTGTCCTTCCGCTGGGGCGAGGCACTGGTGCGAGACTTGGCTTTGCCGTGAGCGCGTCGTTTACGAATTTTTTCGTCGGCATCGTCCGAAGCGTTCATGACGTCATCGACCGGCTGCGGCGACTTGACTCGCTCCTTCTGCCTTTTCTCACGCTCGGTCCGTCGCACGGCGCGTTCGCCCACCGGGCCGCCGGCTTTGGCTCGCCGCTTTTCTTCCTCTTCGTCGATTTCCTTGACCGGGGCGAATCCCGTGCCGGGCGCGGAACCGAGCTGCGAAGAGGGCGAAACGCCTGGGCGAATCCCTGTCAGCGGCGGCTTGAGAGTTCCAGGCCCACCCGACTTGTTCAACGTCTGCTGACCGCCGATCTTGCCGGATTCCATCATCGCCCTAAGTTCGTCGGGCGTGTACTTCCGGTCCGGACGCTGATAACTGCCCCCCTGGGGCGGAACGCCAGGCCCCGAAGGCCGCGGTGGGTTTCTCTGATCCGTCGTACGGCGAATCGGCCCCTGACCCGGTGTCGTGCTGGAGGACACGTGCGAACGGAAGGTCGGCGGAACCTGACCGACCGGCCTTTGTGTCGGCCGTCGCTCGCCGGAACCTTCGCTGGCGGGCTTCCGATCCACAGGAGCTGGCCGCGGAACCGCTGTCATTGTCGAACCGGAAACTGGCCGGCGAACGCCGTACGGGTCAATGTAGTCGCGACGAGTGAACGGAGTGGGCGGCTGAGGCGAATCCGAACCTGAAGATGCCGCGGGAGACGGCTCGGAAGGGCGAGGCTCGACCGGCTTGCGCGTGTCGGGAGCCGGCTTCTGAGCGATCGGCGGCTGGCCGTGGCGATGCAGCCCCGAACTGATCACCGGACCTCGTCCGGTCGGAGCCGTACCCGTAAATCGCGACGCGGCCGGAGCAGAGGAAGTTGAAGGGCGGGAAACGGGCGGCGCCGTCGGAGGCACTGGAGAAGCCGGCGGCGTGACGAACGTGGATGTCTGAGAAGGCTGCCGAGGGGCGGCCTGTGTGTCACCCACTGGAGCGACCTGTACGGGCTTCGCCGGAGCGACGGCCGCGGCTTCGCGTTTGTCCCTGACTGGTGCGACCGGAGTCTCGGGTTTAGCTTTCGGTTCGGCGATAATCGTCAACGTGCGTTCATCCGTCGTAGGTTTCGAAGATTCCGTTCGATCGACGGCGACCGGCGGCTTTTCGGCGGGAGGACTGACTGGCGACGGTGCGGGAGGCGGACTGGACACGGCTCCGGAACTTTCAGATGCGTAACGGTTCCGGACCTTCTCGATCTGATGGGGTTCGAGACTCGCAAGGTGGCTTCCCTTGACGTTTTCCCCTTCAGCCCTGAGGAAATCAAGAATTTCCTGATTCTTGACGTTCAACTCTTTGGCCAGCTCGTGAACCCGTGTGGACAAATCTCGCTCCTTGGTCGCCTGGTCTGGAAGAATGCTTCGCTAGCCTGCGGGGGGATGTAGGGGGTCGAATCGAACTCTTCAGACACGATGGACGGAAAATGCGGTTCGACACCTCAAGAATCCGACAGCATGGGGTCGACAGGCCGGGAGCTTTCCGCTTCCGGCGATTCGGACACGACGGCTTCCGCTCCTGAAGCGGCTCCGTCTTCCTGTACGACTTCAGGGTCAGCGGCCGCATCCCCTTCGCCGGACTCCTGTTCTGCCGAAGTATCCGGCGTCTCCTGTTCGCTGAAAGCCTCCGCCGATTGCACGAGATGCTCGGCCAGATCATCGGTCAGACCTTCGATCGTGGCGACAAGACTCTCGACCTCCATGACCGAAAGATCATCGTAACCGAGTATCCCCTGCTCAACCAGACGTTCGGCCAGTTCCTGATCGACTCCGGGAATCTTCATGAAATCCGCCACGGCTCGCTCGATGTCACCGTCGAGTTCTTCAGCGGTACGGATCTCGATGTCCCAGCCGACGAGTTTGGTCGCCAGCCGGACGTTTTGCCCCTTCCTTCCGATCGCCAGCGACAGCTGATCGTCACGCACCAGAACGACCGCCCTGCCGAGCAAATGGCAAAGCATGACTTCTTCGATCTCGGCTGGCTGCAATGCGTTGGGAATGAGAACCTGAAGCGATTCGTTCCATCGAACGATGTCGATCCGCTCACCGCCAAGTTCGTCGACGATGTTTTTGATACGCGTGCCGCGAACGCCAACACAGGCGCCGACCGCGTCGATTTTGTTATCCAGCGAACTCACGGCCACTTTGGACCGGAATCCTGCTTCACGAGCCAACGCTCGAATGGAGATCACACCCTCGGATATTTCCGGAATTTCCCGTTCGAAAAGTCGCCGAACGAAGTCCGGGTGACGCCGGCTGAGAACGATCTTGACTCGCTGCCCGGCCTTCTTGACTTCGGTGATCACGGCCCGCACGGGCTTGCCGATGTCGAACGTCTCTCCAGGGATCTGTTCACTGCGGGGCAACATACCGTCCGATTTGCCCAGATTGACGGAGACGACGCCCCCTTCGATCCGCTGCACCGTGCCGGAAATCAGTTCACCCACCCGGTCATGATATTCGTTGAACTGCGAATCCCGTTCCGCCTCGCGAATCTTCTGAATGATGACCTGCTTGGCGGTCTGGGCCGCGATCCGGCCGAAGTCGGACTCCTTGACCACCTCTCCGCCCTTGGTCGTCAGAATGTCGCCGGTCTCTTCATTGACCTCGACGACGATCGTTTCAGGCTCCACATCAGGATAATGCTTGCGGGCGGCATTGGTCAGCGCCGTCTTGATGGCATCGAACAGAACGTGTTTGTCGACGTTCTTGTCGCGTTGGATGGATTCGATCAGGCGGACCAGTTCGACGCTCATTCAATCACTCCGACTCGGCATCGTGCGTTTCGCGCCGAGATATCCACCAGGACGAGACACGCTTGTTCGATCGATTTCCGAGCGCCACATCGGCTGCGGCTGGGATCTTCGGGACGGTCGACCGGGAACGCGTTCGGGCCCCTATCGAACCGCCAATCGAACGTTTTACCGAACGGTAAACCCGATCGAGAAATAAGGCCCCGACTGATGCCTTCGCATGCTCGCTGACGACTAATTAAAAGGATTTCTTGTCCGTTTGTCAAGCAATTGCGGCCAAATCCTGCCGCCGCCATATGCCTCATTCACGCTTTCTTCACGGCTTTCTCGAAACGGATTCGATCACGCGACAGGAATCGATTCCGTTTCGTGTCAAGCGAATACGCAGTAGCAGAAAGATCGCGTGTGAGTCGTTACGATCGTGGCGATCCGATGGGATCGCAGTGCAAGCATCTGTACATCCGATAGTTATGTCGCCACGGAAAGCTACTCTAAGCCATTCGAATCAGATCGTCCGTTCGCTTTGAGCCGATCTGGAGGTCGACCTGATTTCGAAGCCTGTCTTCGTTCTCCATACTCTTTTTGCAATCCCCGGGTGATTTCACGGAAAAATCCGTTTCCATCAAAGACGATTCCGATTCGAATCTCTCAGGACAGCTTTGAAAGCGGTCCGTGGTTTGCATCGAACTGTGATAACAATAGACATAGTCTATTCTTATGCCATGTCCGATCGAGGTCCGGATTGATTTTCGAGCTCGATCCGATCAGGATTGAACGCGGAATACGCCCTGTCCCAAAAGACCGTACGTGGATGATCTCGATGCCGCTGCCAAAATGGGTGGACACCCATGCCCACCTGACCCATTCCAAGTTGGCGGATCGTGTTTCGGAAATCATCGCGACAGCCGAAGCCGAAGGTGTCTTAAGAATTGTTTCGGCGGCGACATGCGCTGAAGACGCACGCTCTGTGACGGAGCTCGCGGCGCAGGCACCGATCGTTCGCGCGGCCGTCGGGATCCATCCGAACGATACGCATCTGACGGCACCGGGAGATTGGTCCACGATCGAGACACTGGCGGAAGACCGGAATGTGGTTGCGATCGGCGAAACGGGCCTGGACAAGTATTGGAAGGATGCCCCTTTCGACGTCCAGATCGATTTTTTCTCGCGTCATCTGGATCTGGCGGAACGGCTCGCCTTGCCGGTCGTCATTCACTGCCGAGATGCGATGGCCGAAATTCTCGATTTCCTGGAATCTCGACGCCGACCGCTCCGAGGCACCCTGCACTGTTTTACGGGCACGAAGTCGGATGCCGAAAGGCTTATGGCATTGGGACTTCACCTCGGTTTCGGCGGCATCAGCACTTTCCGCAACAAGGATTCTGACGCATTCGACGACTTGATCCGCAGCATTCCTGAAGATCGTCTGCTTCTGGAAACCGACGCTCCGTTTTTGAGTCCTCATCCCTTTCGTGGCAAGACGAATGAGCCGGCTCGGGTGGCGGTCGTCGGGCGATTCGTCGCGGAACTCAGGGGCTGGAGCGAAGAACGGTGCGGCGAAATCACGACCCGAAACGCACTTGCGCTTTTCGCCGATCGACAGGCTTGAAGGTCATTTCGAGAACGGAGACCGGTCAGACCCCGCGCCTGTCCGCGCCCCAGATCACTTTATGTAACTGCATTTGAAATCTAATGTTACGTCTGGATCCAAGAATCCAGTCCGCGAGTTCTTCCAGGCCGACCCTGCCGTGACATGGGCTGAAGTGGACCGGGCATCGGGCCGTAAGTTCGTAGCGGTCGACCACTTCGACGGACCAGTCGAAGTCGGCCTTGTCGCAGATGACGAACTTGACCTCGTCGCCCGCCTTGATGCGTTCCAGGTTGGACCAGTCCATGGCTTCGGATTCGCCCGATCCGGGAGTTTTGACGTCCAGAATGACGTGGACACGAGGGTCAATTCCGATGGTCGAAATCGCTCCGGAAGTTTCGACCAGAACACGCTTTCCGGCATCGCACAATCGTGTCATCAGCGGAACCGCTTCGGCCTGAAGTAAAGGTTCGCCCCCCGTCAGTTCGACGATGGGCGTGTCTTCATAGGCCATGACGGCTTCGAACAAGGCGTCGGACGTCATTTCCCGTCCCTGGTTGAATGCATGCACGGTATCGCAATAGTGACACCGAAGCTGACACGCCGTAAGGCGGACAAAGACACATGGCCAACCAGCGTAAGTGCTTTCACCCTGGAGACTTCTGTAAATTTCATGAACGACGAGCGAACCTTTCGACCGGCCCAGAATCGGGGCGAGTCGCGGGTTCGGCACGGCTGAAGAGGGCTGTGCGGGTGTCGAATTTTCGGCTTTCGCCGAGATCGTCATCTTGCCTGGTCCGTGGTGAAGGAACGGATCGTGGCGATGCCGCCGTATCGGATTCGGCGGCATCGTATCGATATTTCAGTATAGCCGAACCTGCCGCAAATTTCTCATTCGAGGATCGATTCGCATTGATGTTTCGCGAATCCGTGAGCGTCAGGCATCATGGAAGCCGAGACCAGGTTCAGGGATTCGCGGGCCCGGTCGCGAGCTTCCTCGATTCGGCCCTCCGCCTGTAGAATTACGGCTTCGACCATCGCGACGTCGCATTTGTCGATCAGACCGCCCTTCACGGTGGCGAAGATTGTGCGGGCCTCCTGCGCGTTTCCGAGTTTGGCGATCAGCCAGGCATTCATCAGCCGATATTGGGGCTGAAGGAGCAAAGGGACGCCGTCCATTTTTTCCAGGAGGAGGTCCATCCAGACCTTCGCTTCCTCAAGTTTCCCCTGGTCCGCCAAGTGGAGAAAGGCGAAATAGGGCGCGCGGTTCGAGAGGGGGTCGTCCGGCGAGACTTTCGTGAGACGATCGATCGCGGCGGAACTCCAGGCTCCCGGGCGTGTGCCTGTGGTCCATGCCGATGAAATCTCCATCGCGTCGATGTAAGGCCCGACCTGATCGGGAGTTCCCTTGCGCAACAGCCGAATCGCCGCTCCGTCGGAAAGAAATCCGCCAGCGCTGGAAGGCGTCATGCTGATGAGGAACAGCAGCAGGTCGAACAGGCCGAACGACCAGAGCAGAGCCGCGGGAAAGGGATAAGCGTGTCTCAGGACGAAGAATCCGAGGATTCCGAGTACTCCGCACACGAAGCTGGATAGCGGCCCGCCGGCAAGGAGCATGAGATACCCCCTACGCAGATCGATGCCGGGCTCGGGCGTCATTCCTGCGATACCGCCAAGGCCAAGCCCAGTGCGAAACGCCCTACTTACGCTGATGCCACCCTGACCGCGACGGCGGATCTGAATCGGCCAGAACAGCACGAAAGCGAACCGGAAACCGGCTCGAAGGCCTGCCAGAACATGCCCGAATTCATGTGCGGCGACTGCGGCGACGAAACAGCCGACGAACATCGCCAGTAATGCCGGAACGACGATCGCCACATCGAGGTCATGGGCCTTTGCCCAGGTGAAGATGGGCGATCGCGTCGTCTTGAAAGCCATCGCCAGAGGAATGACGGTGATCGCCCCGACACAGCCGGAGACGACCATGAGCACGAGCCGCTTCCAGAGCGGCATGTTGTTTTTTTTCAAGCGCTTATCTTCCGTGTTTCACGAGATTCCGAACGCGGGCGGATTCCGCTTTGACGAAGTCGACGTCCAGGAACGGATCCGGGCTGATCCGCTGGAACCGGACCATACCGTTGGCGTCGACGATGAACAGGCCATGCAGCGGCACGTCTTCGAAATCGTCGAAAGCGTGATGGGTCTTGAAGATCGAGAGATCGGGGTTGGACAGGATCGGCATGGGAAACTTCACGCCATCGGCGTTGTTCTTCAATTCGCGGGATTTTTCCAGGTCGTCCGTGCTGATTGCGACGATGTCATCTCCAGCCGCCTTGAATTTCTCGAACTCCTTGCCGAACGACTGTAACTGCTGCATGCAGTGGGCACACTTCCCGCCCAGGAAGAAGATCACGATCGTGTTGCGGCCGGTGGCTTTACGATCCGACATCCGCCAGATTTTCCCTTCGGTGTCGGGCAACTCGAAGTCCACGGCCGGGGCCGGGTGCCAGGCCAGCGGACCGAGATTCGTCAGATCGATCTGCCCTGGAACGATCGGCTTACCGGCGTCAGGGTCGGCCGGAGCGGCCCAGCCTGCCGATTTCCACTTGCCCGTGATCGCGTCCAGACGCCTGGCGATCGGCGTCTCCTTGTCCGCATGTCGTGCCAGTGGTATGAGCCTGGCGTAAGCCTCCTTCGCCTTGTCCGTCTTCCCGACCAGTTCGAGAATCTCGACATATTGAGCCAGGGGCTGATACTGGTTTTTCGCCTGATCCGCGGCTTTCTTCGCTTCGGCCTCGGCGAACCCGTAATTACGTGCCGCAAGATGAAGAAGGGCCATCCGTTCCGGCCGGATGCCGACTTTGGCGAATTTTTCGAACGCCGGGCTGACATTGCCGGCCATGAGGTCGAAATATCCCTGAAGTTCGGTCAAAAGTGTCTGGGATGTCGAAAGCAGTGCCTTGTCGCGGTCTTTCTCGGCCTTTTTCTCCTGCTCGTCGACGATCGCCTTGACCGCGGCGATCTGCTTGCCCAGCAAGTCTTTGTCGCCCTTCGCCAAAGCCGCCTGGCCGAGAGCCTGCCACTTCATGCGTTGTTCCAGCGGAACGTCGGAAAAGTCGAGGAGGCCCTTTTCGACGTCGCTGATCAGTTCGTCCCAAAGCTCATATTTTACATACAGTTCGGTCAAACGAGCCCGGCCGTTGCGCTGGCTCGATCCGCCGTCGTTCTTGTGATTCTTACCAGGGTCGCGGGGCTGGTCGATGAGATCACGAGAGACAGCCAGGCCATCCTTCACTCGGCCGATATGACTATAAGTCGTTGCAAGCCACTGGTTATTGTGGGCATAGTTATGAATTTCGAACGGCATCACCCGGTCAGAGATCATATAGGCATGATCGACCCGGGCCGAGCCCTCCTGCTGATAGGCAGCTTCGGGATATCGCTGGAGGCCGGTATAAGTATGCCCCGGCATGTGCCAGGCATGGGCGATGCCGTTGGCCGTGGAGGCATACGTTTCGGCCGATTTGACGGCACGAGCCGGGCGGACACCGTCCCAAAGGTGAATCCGGTAGTGGTGTGCGCCGGGGTGGTCGGCCTGCTTGTTCATGACGGACTGAATGACGAGATCGACGGCCTTGCGATTGCCGACGCCGCCGTTGACACGGCCACCTTCCCAAGCGGCCTGGGCGTACCAGGCATGGGCGTTGATGTCGTCGGGGAAGTCGGTCATCACTTGATCCAGGCCGTCCTGCCAGCCGTTTCGCCTGGTCTTTTCGTCGGTGTTCGGCTTATGGAGCTTTTCCAGGGCGTCGATATAGGCCGTTTCGCGCGGGGTGATTTTCACCTTCGCGGCGGCTTTGCGGGCCTCGGCCAGAAACCCGTTGGCCCGCTTGGCGTTATTGACGTTCGACATCGCCATGCCCCAATAGGCCATGGCACAGTTCGGGTCGATCTTCGCCGCCTGCCGGAACGACCGTTCCGACTCGAAGTAATAGAAGGAATGGAGCTGGCCGACACCCTGATCGATGAATTTCTGAGCCTCGGGCGAGGCGGTCGTCACCGGGAACGAAACTTTGCCCTGGCCGGGCTTGAGCACGGCGGCCCGGCGCGGGCCTTCGTTGAAGGCTTCGCCATGGATCGAATGGCCTGCGGCTGGCACGGCGGGATTCGTGGAACTGGCAGACTCCGTAACCTTTTTCGGAGCCTCTTCCTGCGCCTTGACGATGCGGATCTTCAGAGTGGGCACCAACAGGCCGAGGGCTAGTGAGGCCACGAGCAGCGAACGCTTCGTGAGTGGGCTTCGGCGAATCATGGAGGCAGGATCTCCAGCGGAAATTTCGGATCGGGCGGGTGAAGTATCGGTCCCCAGGCGTGGTTGCGTTTCGTATGATATTACCCGATCGCAAGCGGAATGTAACCGCCCGGACATGCCGGTTCCTGAATTCGCCCTCGGAGGCGGGTCGGTTCGTGACGATCGCGCGGAATCCCCTGGAAAGGCCTTGCTCACATGCCGTTCGAGATCGAAGCCAAATACCGCCTGAGCCAGGGGGCAGACAATCTTCGAGACAATTTGACCAAGCACGGCGCCCTGACGGTGCCCGGGTTCGTCATCGTCGACACTTACCTGCGGCACCCGTCGCGTGACTTCGCCAAAACCGGCGAGGCGTTCCGGATCCGCCGCGAAGGCGATCGCAATCATCTCACCTACAAAGCTCCAAAATTCAAGTCCGAAGGCGTGCGCAGCCGGCCCGAAATCGAAGTGGAACTGGCCGGCGACGACACGACTTACGAACAGACGCTGGCCATGTTCACGGCCATGGGGTTCGAACCGGTCGCGACCCTGCGGAAGTTTCGCGAGCCGCACAAGATCGAGTGGAACGGCCAGCGGCTGAAGGTCGAAATCGACGACGCCGGCGAGATTGGACTTTTTGCGGAAGTCGAGGTGCTGCTTGATGATCAGGCTGAAGTGCCCGCGGCTGAAGCGGCGATCAAGTCGCTAGCGGCAGCACTGGGGCTGACGGACTACGAGCCGAGGTCGTATCTGCGAATGTGGCTGGAGCGTCAGGGGTTGATGTGAAAGAACGACGGACGTTCGAATCTTCCGGGCCAACGAACCGGCGACTGTCGAATTCTCAACCGTTTCGTCGCTTTCGTGCAACTTTTCGGGTGCTTCGACGTCCATACATGACCAGTACCGGCATTGCGGCGTAAAGTGCTCTCGTTCGATCGGTTCCGGGAGAACGCTTCCGCATTGTGCCGGGCGTTCGCAAATTTCAGGCCCAGGTTTCGAATCATGGAAATTCCGGTCACGCTGACCACGAAACAGCTTTTCGATTTCCTTCTCAACGTCGCACTGGTGCGGCCGGTGTTCATCTGGGGGCCGCCGGGCATCGGCAAGTCGTCGATCGTGCAGCAGTTCGCCGAACGGGTCGGCCTGCCGTGCGTTTCGCTGCTGGGCAGCCAGCTCGCGCCTGAAGACCTGATCGGCGTGCCGCAGATCATGGGCGACGTTTCCCGCTTCTGCCCGCCTTCGACGATCGCCCGCAAGGAACCTTACTGCCTGTTCCTGGATGAACTCAACGCCTGCTCGCATGAAGTTCAGAAGGCCTTCTACAGCCTGATTCACGAGCGCCGCATCGCCGAATACGAATTGCCGGCCGGCTCGGTCGTCATCGGCGCCGGCAACCGGGCCCAGGACAGTGCCATCGTCAAACCGATGTCGTCGGCCCTGATCAACCGCATGATCCACGTGAACCTCACCGCCAGCCACCGCGACTGGCTGGAATGGGCCTGGTCGGCTGAAATTCACCCGTGGGTGATCGAATATCTCCAGACCCGGCCCGATCATTTGTGGAGCCAGCCTTCGAAGCGGGAAGAGACGTTCTCGACGCCTCGTTCCTGGCACATGCTCAGCGACGCCCTGAAAAGCTATGGCCAGATTCCCGGCGACACCGACCTGGAACTGCTGGCCCACGGCTGCCTGACCAATGCCCACGCCGTGCAGTTCCGGTCGTTCGTGCGGCAGATCCGTTCGAAATACTCGGTCACCGAAATATTGAAAGGGCAGCGCTGGCCCGACGATCCGGCCGATCGCGACGTATTGTATTTCCTCGTCACCTCATTCCGGGCTCATTTGATCAAAAACCTGCCCGACGATGCCCGGCGGGCCTCGGGCGAGACGCATCAGCTCATCCTGACCGCCAAGGACAAGATCCGCGAACTGACGACCATTTCGCTGGAAATGGCCCAGCTCATCCTGGGGGCCGACGACTCGGGCCAGAAGCTGCCGAACTGGTTCGTGATGGAACTGATTCGCGACTTGCCCCGGCTCGCGGGGAAGCATTGACATGGCACGTCACAGGGAAAAACGGCCTCCGGCGGAAGACAATGTCCTGGAAGCCGTCGAGATCGTCCGCAAACATGCCGTCGGCAAATGCTTTCCGAATCAATTCCTGCTTCGAGCCGACAGCGAAGCCCGCTGGCTCGACCGCGACGGCTGGGCCTGCGTCCGGATGCACGAATCGGCACGTCCGGACGATCCATCGCCTTCATGGTATTCCGACCGGCTGCATCATCAGCAAGTCGAGTTGCATTATGCCCCGTATCGTGTCGCTACGCCCGAACACTGGGCCTACGTCATCGCCCACTGTCATTTGCATCTGGTCTTCGGCCATCTCGTGCCGGGTCGAAAGTCACCCGAGTGGGAGATCGCGTGCGACCTGTTCGTCGCCTGCTGGATGCACGACATCGTCATCGGTCGCCCGCCCGACGAATATCCAGTCACACTGCCCCGATCGGTTCGTGAAGTCGACGAATTCTATCGCGAACTCGTTCGAGATGGCATTCGACTCGAATTCGAAGGCTATGGCTTCGCCGGATCACGTCCCGATTTCGAAACGAGCGACCGCTACGAACCGAAAATCTGGCAGGAACTGTTCGTCGAACGGATCGAAAGCTCGGCCTTCGAGACGTTGAAGTCGACGGCAGAGAAATATCACGACATACCGGCTTTCTCGCTTTCGACCCGTGCCCGGCTGGCCCGCGACTGGTTCGTGAACCGGTTCCCGATGCTCGGCTCACTGGCGGCGGCCTTCAAGATCATCGAAGACGAGGCGATCTGCACGCGGCTGGGGATCGAAGTGGCCGCCATCTCGTCGATGACCAAGGAGATTTATTTCAATCCCAAAGTGCCGATGACCGAGAACGAATATCGGTTCGTGATGGCCCACGAGCTGCTGCACGTCGGCCTGAGGCACGAAGTGCGCCAGCAGGGCCGCGACGGCTATCTCTGGAACGTGGCCTGCGATTATGTCATCAATCACTGGCTGGTGGAAATGAACGTCGGCGAGATGCCACGTTTCGGAGTCCTGTTTGACTTGACCCTCAAAGGCATGTCGGCAGAGGCGATTTATGACCTGATCGTCGCCAACCTGCGCCGATTTCGAAAGAGTCGGACATTTCGCAACGAAAAGCTGGGCGACATTCTGGACACCAACCCGGAGTTCTGGGATTACGTCGAAGGCCGCAATCTCGACCAGTTCTATCGCGACTGCCTGCGCAACGGCCTGAAATATCATGAAGAAAGCTGCCGTGGCCTTTTGCCGGCGGGGCTAGTGGAAGAGATCCGGGCCCTTTCATTACCTCCGATTCCGTGGGATGTCGAGCTGGGGCACTGGTTCGACGACCATTTCGAACCGCTGGAGAAGCGGCGCACCTACGCCCGCATGAGCCGCCGCCAGAGCGCCACGCCCGACATCCCCCGCCCTGCCCTGTTCGTGCCGCAGGTTCTGCTCGATCAGCGCACTTTCGGCGTCGTGCTGGACACATCCGGCTCCATGGACCGGATGCTTCTGGCCAAGGCCCTGGGGGCGATCGCCAGTTACGCAACGGCCCGCGACGTGCCACGCGTGCGGGTCGTCTTCTGCGACGCCATGCCCTACGACGCCGGCTATATGGACGTGAACGAAATCGCGGCCAGCGTGAAAGTGCGCGGCCGGGGCGGCACGGTGCTTCAGCCTGGCGTCTCGATGCTGGAAGCCGCCGAGGACTTCCCGCAGGATGCCCCGATCCTGATCATCACCGACGGCGCGACGGACCATTTCAAGGTGCGCCGCGAACACGCCTTCCTGATGCCCCAGGGGCGGAAACTCCCGTTCAAGCCCGCCGGCCCGGTCTTCTGGGTGCGGTGAATTTCGAATCCGAAAACGAGCCGGAAGAGTCAGCGACGAAAGTTCGATTACGAGCCGGAAGCGTCAGCGACGGATTGCATTATCGTACAAGAGCACCGTGAACGATCAAAATTCGATTCGCTCTCGACTCATGTGCGAGTAGTAAGCGAGTCGTGCTCTACTTCTGGAAAAACCCTTTCTTCCAGGGGAAGCTATCGTATCCGTAAGTCTCGGCCGGGATGAAGATCCCGCCGTTCAGGCGATTTTCCATGAAAGCATCGACAAGGCGCTTACTGAACAACCGATTGTTTCCACCCCGAGGCATGAAAATATCCAGCCCGTCCCAAGTCGACATGTCCACGATCTGGGCCTGATAACGAATCAATGGTCCAGTCAGGCAGCATGGCTTGATTTTCGAGCAGTCGTCCCATTCGTATCGGGACGCGATCTGGTCGATCGTCGTCTGCGAGCGTCTCACGACGGCCCGGAAATACTGCGGAACCGGCTCGGCCGGTTTCTTCCGCCGGTGTTTCAGCTTCACGATTCGAACAGGGTCGAAATTGTCGATGCCCGTCAGACCTGCATTTCGGTAGACTTCGACGAATCGTTCGGAAACGATCAGATCCGCAACACAGAACCCCAGGTCGGCATAATGCCTGCCATAAGTCGTCACCTCTATTTCGAAAGGCGGAAGCCATTGTCTCAAAGTCAAAATGTCCGCGCATACTGGACAACGGATCGCATCATCTGAATTCGCATCATCCGTTTTCTCGAAATCGGCACCGAAATCTCGATCCTCATCGCTGCCGGCTTTGGGATCTTTGATCACATAAAATTGCATCGCCGATCCTCCCGAAGGCTCGCCGAACGACAGGCATCCGAACCTACTTCGAAATCGCATCCTTCACGCACCTGAAGCCGATGTGGTTCGTGCCGGAGTCGATCGCGCCTTTGCCGCGGGCTGAGGGCAAATACCGCACGCAGTAAAGGTCGCTGCACAGGAACGAACCGCCGCGCTGCACGCGCTTGGGCACGCCAGGTTCCTGCGGGTCGAAGCTGTCGGCCGGGCCTTTCGGGTTCTTCGGCTCATGACGGCGATAGGCATCCGGCCGGTACCAGTCGGAGCACCATTCCCAGACGTTGGCGGACATGTCATAAAGCCCGAACGCGTTAGGTGGATAGGATTTGACCGGGGCGGTGGCGATGTAGCCGTCCTGCTTCGAATTGGCATGGGGGAAGCCGCCCTGCCAGTTGTTCGACATCCATTTGCCGTCGGGGTTGAGTTCCTCGCCCCAGACGAACCGCTTCTGCTGGAGCCCGCCACGAGCGGCCTTTTCCCACTCGGCCTCGGTCGGCAGCCGCTTACCGGCCCATTTGCAATAGGCCAGGGCGTCTTCGTAGGCGATGTGGACGACCGGGTGATCCATGCGGTTGTCGATCGAGCTGCCGGGCCCTTCCGGATGCCGCCACTGGGCCCCTGGCTGCCAGCGCCACCACTGCAGGAAGTTATCGAGCGGCACTTCACCCTCGGGCGGCGTAAACACGACCGAGCCGGGCACGAGCAGCTTGGGGTCTGCGCCAGGGTAATCTTCAGCCTTCGGAGCGATTTCGGCCACGGTCTTGTAGCCGGTGGCTTTCACGAATTCGGCATACTGACGATTGGTAACTTCGGTCGCGTCGATCCAGAAGCCGTCGATGTCCACCTCGTGCACCGGTTTCGAATCGGGCTGGCTGGGATCATCGGCCCCCATCCAGAATTTGCCGGGCACGATCCAGACCATGCCCACCGGCGCGGGGCCGGGGGCATCTTTCGAAGTCGATTCCGTGTCTGGTGCAGGCGGCTTGGGGGTCGCATCCGCCGGTTTCGAAGTCGCGAGGACCTGGTTTTCGCCTGTGTCGCACGGTTCGGTGATGGGCGGTTCGAAAGCATGTTTGGGTGCGGCCGGTTGCGAGCCGGAGCAGCCGGAAACGGCGACAAAGACCGCGAATGCGAAAATGCGAGCGAATTTCATGGTGCGGACCGATTGAGTGCGTCTGAAGGAGAACGGCATCGGGCGTTCTCGATATGTCGAATATCCCAGATTCGCCACGTATCCGCCAGTGGATAGAGCGGAAGAATCGGCAGGATTTGGGCATTTCGACTGTGAGACGACCGATGCCCGAACGAGAACCGGGGAATGGCAAAAGAAAATGCCCCGCTATCTTGCGGGGCATGAGTCGTCGCTTACGCTTCGGTTCGTTCACAAGTTCAATCGCAGGAGTTTCGAAACATCGACTCGTGCGAATCAGGCATTCGATTCCACGCCGCCTGCCACTTCGCCCGCGGCGATTTCGACACGGCCGCAGAAGTCGCCGAAGCTTTCGCCTGGCTGTCGTTCGTCACGAAATCGGGTGAAAACGATGGCAAGCTCTTCGTCAATCTTGTCGAAGGGCACGTAATCCTTATAGATCCGGTTCAGTCTGTCGCCGATCAGCCGGCCACCCAGGAAGATCGTGTAGGTGCCGGGAACGCTGTGGCCATCTTCCGCCCGTCCGGCCGAACGGCCGACAAGGCCGATGTCCGAATTGTAAGGCCGAGCGCAGCCGTTCGGGCATCCGGTCATGCGGACGGTGAAGGCTTCGTCCTCCAGGCCCAGTTTCGCCAGCGTCTTTTCGAGCTGGTCCATCAAGCCCGGCAGGGCGCGTTCCGATTCGGTCACGGCCAGGCCACAGGTGGGCATGGCGGGACAGGCCATCGACCAGCGCCGGATGGTGCTGATCTGCTCGACCCGGGCGATGCCGTGCTCTTCCAGAATCTTCTCGATCGCGGCCTTATCCGCGGCGTCGATGTCCGTGAACATCAGCGATTGCTGGCAAGTGAACGCACCGCCGACACCGAAGCGTTCGACGATCGCCCGAAGGCCCTTTTTCAGATGCATCGAGCCGGCGTTTTTGATGCGGCCGTTTTCGACCGGGATGCCGAGGAACCACTTGCCGTCGCCCTGCGGATGCCAGCCGAGGTGGTCGTCGACACCCGTGATCGGCGTACCTGTGGAGGGTTCCACGGCATGGCCGAGGTATTCTTCGACCTTGGTACGAAGGGCTTCGATGCCCCAGTCGGCGATGATGTACTTGAGCCGGGCCCGCTTGCGGTCGGAACGGTCGCCGAAGTCGCGATAGACCTTAATGATCGCTTCCGAGACCTTCAGGAAGTCGGCACGCGAGGCATAACAGATCGGCACGGCCAGGGCCGGGAAAGTGCGCTTCGAGCTGGGCGTGGTGCCCATGCCGCCGCCGACGTAGATGTCCCAACCTGCGATGGCTCCATCTTTTTCGATGGCCACGAAGCCGAGGTCATTGGCCAGCACATCTGTGCAGTTATCGTCGGCGAAGGCGAAGGCCGTCTTGAACTTGCGCGGCAGGTAGGCATTGCCGTAGATCGGCTCGACGGGGTCGTCGCCAGGGGTCGACACGAGCTTTTTCGAGAGATCTTCGGGGAGGAAGCCGTCAATCCGTTCGCCGTCCAGCCAGATATCCCAATAGGCCGGCGAACGGGGCGCGAAGTGCTGGGCGAAGGCCAGCAGGTCTTCACGCATTTCGGCGTGGAGCCGGTCCTTGACCGGTGCCGGGCAGCCGAGAACGTTGCGTTCGACGTCGCCGCAGGCGGCCAGAGTCGTCAGCAGCGACCGGTTCAGCGTCGCGATCACGTCCTTCATATTGTTCTTGGGCACGCCGTGATACTGGATTTCCTGGCGTGTCGTAATGCGCATGGCGCCGTCGCCCAGCCGGTCGGACAGGTCATCGAGCACGCGATACTGCTCGGCCGTGAACCGGCCGCCCGGAATCCGCACCCGCACCATGGCGGAATAGGCTTTGTCCAGCCCCTGTTTTTTCCGCTCGGTCCGCAAGTCGCGGTCGTCCTGCTGATACGATCCGTGAAATTTCAGCAGAACGCCGGCATCGTCCGTGAAATGATCGAGACCGTTGGAGGTCTCGTCCAGCAGCGAACCTTTCAGGTACTCGCTGGCGATCTTGATTCCCTCGACCTTGCTCGGCTTGGACCCACCGCTGGACATCGTCGCTTCACCCTTTCGACCGAATCGGCCATGCATCCCTTGGGCACAGCAGCTTCCGGAGCCTGACCTAGTTCCAATCATCACAAAATCGATCGGGATAGTCAACCTGCGAACGGGTCGGAATCGGTCCCGCGATCCCGACCGAGTCTGTTTCCCGGCGACGATCGGATGTAGAATTCGGGCCGGTTCCTGCGTCGCCCCACATGACGGCTCGAACCGAAAACCGCCAGAACGCGCACGACATGGCCAGCACCAACCGGGAGAATTCGGCGTCATGCCTACCGACCTGCTTCAGGGCAATCTCGCCCCGCTCAAGAAACACGCGACATGGTTCATTCTCTTCGGCACACTCATCACGCTCCTGGGGATCGTGTGCCTGGGCATGACGGTCACGCTGACGATCACGAGCATGATGTATTTCGGCCTGCTGCTGCTGGTGCGCGGGGCGTTCGAGCTGCTGGCTTCGTTCCGGTCCCGAGACTGGGGCGGATTTTTCTTCCACCTGATTTCGGCCTCGATCGGCGCCGTCGCGGGCCTGGTGATGGTCACCCGCCCCGGCATGGCGGCCGAAACGATTACGCTGTTTCTGGGTGCCCTGTTCATGGTCGAAGGCATGATGCTGCTCTTCGCCGGGTTGATCTACCGGTTCCCGTCGTGGGGCTGGACACTGGCCAATGGGCTGATCACGTTCGTCCTAGGCCTGATGCTCTGGCAGGAATTCCCCTTTTCAGGGCTCTATTTCATCGGCACGCTGATCGCCATCGAAATTCTCATGACCGGTGCGAATTACATCGCCCTGGGGCTTTACGGCCGCCGGTTGGCCCGTGAGCTTTCCATGCCATGATCGCATTCGGCGATGACAATCCGCAAAACCCGAAACCTCCACTTCGAAAGAGACATCAACTGATGAGCGACCGAAACGACGTCATCCAGCGCTATTCCAACGGCGGCCCGCTTCTGGTCTATGCCACGGCCGACATTCCTGAAGAACACGCCCGCAAGCCGATCGGACCGGGCGAATGGACTCTGGCCGAGCTGGTCGCGCACCTGGTCGACAGTGACCTGAACGGCGCAGAACGGATGAAACGTGTGATCGCCGAAGACGACCCGACGCTTCTGGCCTATGACGAAACGGCCTGGGCGAAGCATCTGGATTATGGCAATACACCGATCGACGAAGCTGTGGCCCTGTTCGCGGCCAATCGCAAATGGATGACCCGCGTGCTGAAAACCCTGCCCGAAGAAGCCTTCGCCCGCAAGGGCACACACAGCGAAACCGGCCCGCTGACCCTGGCCGCCCTCCTGGCCAAATATGTCGGCCATCTGGATCATCACCTGCGATTCCTGTACGGCAAACGCTCGAAACTGGGATGTGCCGTGCCGCCGCGCTATACGGCTCAGTGAAGATCCGGGAATTGAAATTGCCCCTGACGATTCGGAAAAGATCGGGGAGGGGACTTCAACATGAGAAGCCGTCAAGCGTACGAATTCACCCGTTTCCGCCGAGTCGTCAAGTCGAATCGGTTTTTGCCGGACTTCGACTTTTTCGTGTCGATTCGAAACCGCGATCTTCGAACGAAAGCGACTGCAATTCGATGAGTCCTGACGACCTCATTCAGCGCTATGCCGACGGCGGCCCGCTTTTGGTATATGCCACGGCCGGAATTCCTGAAGAGCATCTGCGCAAACGCATCAGTCCGGGAGAATGGTCGCTGGCCGAAGTGATCGGCCACATCGTCGATTCGGACTTGACCGCTGCCGATCGAATGAAACGCGTGATCGCGGAAAAGGACCCGCTGCTCGTCAACTGTGAGGAAGACCTCTGGGTGAAATCTCTCGATTACCCGAACACGCCAGTCGAAGAAACCGTCGCCCTGTTCGCGGCCAACCGCAAGTTGACTGCTCGAGTCCTCAAGTCTCTGCCTGAAGCAGCATTCGCACGGCAGGGGAATCACAGCGTACGAGGGCCCGTCACATTGGCCGGGCTGCTGCTGGAATACGTCGTTCACCTCGATCATCATCTGCGTTTCATTTATGGCAAGCGTACGAACCTGGGCTGTCCCGTGCCGCCGCGCTATACGGCCCAGTGACGTTCGCCAATATGCCGCCTGACCGTCCGAAAGGGAAACACCAGCTATGAAAAGCCATGCGACGCCGGACTTCGAGCCTGACTTTCGATTGCGGCCTGCCCGTGCGGCACTGGCGGGGCTCGCTGTCTGGCTGGCAGCGGCCCAGATGCCGGTCGCGGCGCAGTCGCCGTCGGATTCGAAACCGGCACAGATTGACGAAACCACGAAAGACATCCCCTACGGCGAAGCCGATGCCCGTGACGAATACAAGAAGCAGCGGCGCAAGCTGGACTTGTACGTTCCCCGGGGGGCGAAGGATTTCGTCACGATCGTCTGGTTCCACGGCGGCGGCCTGACCGGCGGTTCGAAATCGATTCCGAAGGGCCTTCAGGAGAAAGGCTTCGCCATCGTAGCCCCGAATTACCGGCTGAGCCCGCGGGCGAAGTCGCCGGCCTATGTCGAAGACGCGGCAGCGGCCGTGGCTTGGACATTCGAAAATATCGAACAGTACGGCGGTTCGAAGTCGAAGATCGTCGTCGGCGGCATTTCGGCGGGCGGATACTTGTCGCTCATGATCGGCCTGGACAAATCATGGCTTTCGAAACACGGGATTGACCCTGATTCGATCGCAGCCCTCGTGCCTGTCAGCGGGCAGACGATCACCCACTTTACCGTCAGGGCCGAGAATGGGATTCCCGAGACTCGGCCTGTCATCGACGAAATGGCACCACTCTTTCATGTGCGCAAGGATGCCCCGCCCATGCTGCTTGTCACAGGCGACCCGGAGATGGAAATGCTGGGCAGGGCCGAGGAGAACGCGTATCTGGCGAGAATGATGAAAATCGCCGGCCACACACGGACGACGCTCTACCGGCTGGAAGGTTTCGACCATGGCGGCATCGGAGAAGCTTCCTTGCCGCTGGTGGTGAAGTTCGTGCGAGAACTCGAGACTGAATCGAAAAAGGACACGAAGGCCGTCGATGGAGTTCGCCCGGCGACGACCGGCAAAGTGCGAACGCAAGCCATTTCAGGCTGGACGGTGCATATCCGCGAAGAGCTGCTGAAAGACGAATCGAAGG
This sequence comes from uncultured Isosphaeraceae bacterium, assembly GCA_964608915.1. Lineage (GTDB taxonomy): Bacteria > Planctomycetota > Planctomycetia > Isosphaerales > Isosphaeraceae > QWQI01. Next base: position 59,951 of record CAZSQA010000001.1, on the reverse strand, counting down.
CGGCGACATCGAAGGCACTGAACCTGCTGGAAAAGCAATTGGACGAGATCGTAAAAGTCATTCCGGCATCTGCCGTGGCGGAGCTCCGCAAGGTGCCGCTCTGGTTTTCGCCGGAGTATCCGGGCGTTGCCCCGAAAGCGGAATATCATCCGGACGCTGGATGGCTGAAAGAAAATAGCCGGGACACGGCGATGGCCAGGGGCGTGGAATTCACGAACGTTCGCATATTCGAACGGGAGACGGCCCGGATGCCGAACTTCGCCCTTCATGAGCTGGCCCATGCCTATCATGACAGGTTCCTCCCGGACGGTTTCGCCAATGCCGAAATCGCGGCGGCTTTCGAAAACGCGAAAGCGAAGGGGCTATACGAGAACGTGGAACGCACGTTCGGCGATGGCCGCACTTCGAAGGAGCGGGCTTATGCCATGACGAACCCGATGGAATATTTCGCTGAGTGTACGGAATCGTATTTCGTGAAGAACGATTTTTATCCGTTCGATCGCGAAGCATTGAAAAAGCACGACAGGAGGATGACGGAATTGCTTAAGAAGTTATGGGGCGATCCGCAAACGACGAAGAGTTCACGCTGAGATTGCGAAAACCGGCGGAAGATTGACTTTCGAAATCACGAATATCGACGGGCTGAAGCCCGCCCTACCCTTATGAATCTCATTTTGCGTCGGTTCGATTTTTCAGGAGTCGTTCGAGGAGCACGGGATTGACCTGGCCCCGGAAACGAACTTTACCGTCGATGGCGACGACGGGCACGTGCTCGCCATAAGCGGCAGCAAGAGCCGGATCGGTGTCGACGTCGATGACTTCGATTTTCAGCCGATGCTTCCGCCCGGCGGCTTCGAGAACGGTCATCGCCTTGTCGCAGCAGCCGCAGCCGTGCCGTGAATAGACTTGCACTTCATGTTCAGGCCCATGCGGGCCTGTGATTGCCTGCAGCAGGTCTTTGGCTTTTCCCAGGATCATCGTGAAGCTCCCAGTTGCAATTCCTCGGTCTTTGGCTTACGAATATTCACGGCGTTGTCGAAAAACAGCGCGCCGCCGCCCATGTCGGTCAGGCCTGAGGAAGTCGTCGAATTGATGCCTGTGCGGCCCGGCGAGGATTTGCTCCAGTGAATGCCGCGTGCACAGGCCACGCCTTTCGAAACCGAACCATTGAGCAGAACCCTGGCCAGAAAACGGCCACGATCGTTTTCGACGACTGCCCAATCCTCAGCGGCGAGTCCAGCATTCGCGGCATCCGCTTCATGCATTTCGACCGAGGGCTCCCCAGCCCGCTGCGTATGAAACGCATTTCCGCCGAATGTGGAATTCAGAAACTGGCCCTTCGGAGGCGATACCAGAACGATCGGGAACCTTTCTCGCAAATCGGCACGATCCCGCGGATTTTCGGCCGGGGGCGTGTATTCGGGCAACGGAGGCAGGCCATCGGCCTTCATGCGTTCGCTGTAAAGTTCGCATTTACCGCTGGGCGTTCGAAACCCGCCGTCGGCATAGGGCATGAACACATCAGGCAAACCCATGCGGACGGAATGCTGTCGTCGAAGATCATCCGGAGCGATCGCTCGCACATTAGGCCCGCCGCCGAGAGCCTCGCGAACGAGCGTGGTGTCGTCCGGGAAGAGTTCGGTCTCGAACCCCATTTTCGCTGCAAGGGCACGAAAGACGTCGGCATTGCATTTTGCCTGATGGAGCGGCTCGATAGCCCGGGCGTTGTGCATCACCTCATAATGGCCATACGATCCATGAATGTCCTCATGTTCGAGCTGGCTGGTCGCAGGCAGAACGATATCGGCATAATCGACCGTGTCGGTGGCGAAGAGTTCATGGACGACCGTGAAGAGATCGTCACGCATGAGCCCCTGCACCACTTTCGCCTGGTTCGGCGCGACAGCCGCAGGATTGCAATTGTAGACGTAAAGCGATCGAACCGGCGGCCCGGGCAGTTCGCCCGCCAGAGCCTCGGCGAGCTGGTTCATGTTGACGTTTCGCGTTCCGGGCGGAATCAGATCGGGCCTGGTCAGAGCCTGGTCGTCGAAGTCATACGTGCCGCTCGTGGTCAGAAGCGTGCCGCCGCCGGGGTCACGCCAGGCACCGGTCACAGCCGGAAGACATGTGATGGCACGCACGGCCATACCGCCGCCGAAATGGCGCTGGAGGCCGTAATTGAGGCGAATCAGGCAAGGCCGGGTGGCCGCCATCTCGACTGCGAGCTTTTCGATTTCTTCGGGTGCCAGCCCGGTGATCGCCGCCACTTTCGAAACCGGATAATTTTCGGCCACGTGCCGTTTCAATTCGTCGACGCCTGTGCAATGCCGGGCGAGATAATCGGCGTCTTCCAGTTCCCGGGCGAAGATCACATGCATGAGCCCCAGGGCCAGTGCGGCATCGGTACCGGGATGGATGCTCAGATGCAAGTCGCTCCGCTGGGCGGTTTCGCTGCGGTAAGGGTCGATCGTGACGATCTTCGCCCCCTGATTCTTGCGGGCCTCGACCATGAGGCTCCAGAGGTGCGTGTTGGTCTGAACGGTGTTCGAGCCCCAGTTCAGAATCAGCCGGCAGCCTGGAACGGCATACGGATCGACGCCGAACCGGCCGGAACCGACCGTGTATTCATAGCCTGCGACACCCGCGGAGGCACAGATCGTCCGGCCCAGAGTGGAAGCGCCGAGGCGATGAAAGAAGCGACGATCCAGGCTGGCGGCCTGAATTTTGCCCATCGTGCCGTAGTAGGAATAGGGCAGAATCGCTTGCGGGCCATGCGGGCCGACGGCGATTTCACGAAACCGGCGTGCGATGGTGTCGAGGGCTTCGTCCCAGGAAATGGCTTCGAATTTGCCTTCGCTCTTGCGGCCGACCCTTTTGAGCGGCGTGCGAAGACGGTCGTCCGAATAGACGATCTCAAGGTAATGATTCATCTTGCCGCAAAGGGCCCCCCGGGTGAAGGGGTGGTCCGGATTGCCTCTGAGAGCGACGGCCCGGCCAGCCTCGACGCTCACCAGCATCGAACAGGTGTCCGGGCAATCGAGCGGGCAGACGCAGCGCACGGTCGTCGGCATGGCTTGGCTCATCGTTGTCGCACAGATCAAGGGCCAGATCGCTGTAAAGCCTCGATCCGACTGGTCGGAGACATGATTTTCGATTCCTCGGGAAAGCCGAGAGCCGGCTCCCGACATTCTTATTTTATCTTAATCGATCGGACCCGATGCCGGCCATTCGCACGATCTCGGAAAGCCGGCCCTCCGTGGCAGCCGCGACCTGCGCCACGTAACCAGGTTCGGCCGCCGGGGCATTCGGGTTTCGCATCCAGCGGAGGCCGTTGATCAGATGGGCGATTTCGTCGGCTTCAAGCCATTTCGCCGCGACTCCGGCGACTCGAACAGGTAAATATCGGCCGAATTCGAGCCACCAGGCCGTCGAAGCCACGATCATGACTTTCTGTCCCGGCGGCAGATGCTCAGCGATGCAGCCTGACCAGCCGGCATGATCCAGCGACAGGGCGTCGATCACCCGAAGGGTCGCTCCTCGCGATTTTTTCCGAAGCAACTCGAGCGAATCTTCAGCGAACAGATCACCAGGGTCACATTCGCCAGGCGGCTGGTGCAAAAACGAAACCGGACCGTTCCAGAGCGAAGCGACGCGTCGGGCGATCGTCGATCGACCGGATCCATGAGGCCCGTAGACGACGACGATGCGAGCCTCTCGTTCGAGATTCTCGCGTATCCGTCGCACCGCGTCGACGACCGAACGGATCGGTACGAAAGTCGCCGGCGAGGCGGTTGAAGCCCTGTGGCGAGGGAACCAGCCGTTGGGGAAGGTCTCGCTGCGCTGGGGCATCTTGAGATCGATCCTCAGAACACGGGAACCGGAGACGGCAAACGTGGAACGATAAGCGGCGACGCTGTGAAAATTATCGGCAATCGCTTCGTGCCGACTTTAACGAACGTTCCTGTCATTTGCGTGATGAGGTCGGGTGTGGCGTCGCTCCTGGACATGAATAATCATGCCCGGCCCTTGCCGGAGTTTGCGATTCATTCGCCGAGCGCTTCAGCGACGGCACGTTGAAAAACGGCTTCGTCCGGGCGGATGTTCGTCCATCGTTCGAAGATTTCCATAGCAAGATGCACCAGCATCTCCACACCGTCGACGATCCGGCAGCCGTGCTCACGGGCTTCGATGAGAAACGGCGTCAGCCGGGGATTGGTGATCACATCGACGGCCGTGCATTCCGGGTCGACCGTATCCCAGACCAGGGGCACTGGTTCCAGCTCAGGCGCACTGCCCAGGTGTGTGGCGTTCATCAGAAGCGTCGTACCGGCGGGCAGCCGAATTTCGTCTTCCCACGGCTGCCAGGAACAGGGCACGCCGCTGGCTCGCTGCACGAGATCGGCCACTTCGCGGCCTTGCGATTCGCGACGGGTTATGAGCGTCATTTGAGCGGCACCAGCCCAGGCGATCTCGACGGCCATCGCTCGGCCGGCTCCGCCAGCGCCGAGCATCACGACGCGCTGGCCTTTGAGGGGAACGACTTTTTCGATCGCCTTGACCACGCCTTTGCCGTCACTGTTGTGGCCGACAAGCCGGCCTTGCTCGATCGTGACATAATTGGCTGCTTCGATGGCCTTGACGTCGCTATCGACTTCATCGAGCATGGGGATGACCGCGACCTTATACGGCACGGTGATGGTGAACCCCCGAAACCCGAGGGGTATCATGGCGGCGACGGCAAGAGCCAGGTCGGACTCGGAGGCGATATCGCTTTTCCAGAACTGCCAGGTCAGGCCGTAATGGGCGTAGACCGCGTCGAACATGCGGTCGATCGGATTTTCGGCGACCGGATGTCCGAGCATCGCGGTCATTTGCTTTTGTGGAGGGATCATTCCGTTAAATTACGTGTACCGGGATCACCAGTCAATCGCCCGGTGATCGGGATATCGTGCCGGTGTCGTAGTGGAACCCCGGTTCGTTTCCGGCGGTGATCACCCCATTTTTGACCCGTGCATCCCGGCTCGATGGATCAGCGAAAGCGGCGGAACGCCGCGGACATTTCGAAAGCATGTGGATGCGGCATTCCGCCCCAATCCGGTCAAGGATGTTTCGAACACGAACGAGAAGGAGTCGATCGACTCGGATACCGCTGATGCCCCCGGAGATTCGGGACGATTTCGAACGGTCGATGCGAATCGGTTTTGTCGGCTCGATGGCGTGGCCGGTTCAACCGAATCGTTCCACAGGCTTGACACGGCCGGTGCGATTCAGGACAAAATGGATCAAAGCATCGGAATCGGCCCGTCCACACGAGCCTTCCGTTTCGGACCCGTATGGCAAGTTCGACAGCCTGCCTTCGGTAAGTCTTCCCGCCACAGCGGCTTCCGGATGACGGCCAAACACCCGTGATCCTCCTCGCCCGCCTTAGCGACCCCCTCACGCCTCGTCCGTTCGTGGAGCTGATCCTGTGCGTTACCGCAAATTTCGACCGATGTTCGGTTTCGGACTGACCCTCACCGCAGGTTTGACGGCCCTGGCTGTTCCTCCTGCGTTGACCGGCACCGTGCCCGCGGGTGTGACTCGTGGCAAAACCGTGGAACTGACGTTTCAGGGCACGAATCTCGACGGTAAACCCCAGATCCTCAGCCCTGTTCCCCTGAAGTTCGAACCGGTCGAAAACAAGGATGGCGCGGCCTGGAAGATCAAGATCGACGTGCCCGTCGACGCTCCATTGGGCGTGTTCCCGATCCGAATCGTCACGGCGAAGGGCGTTTCGAACCCGGTTCTCCTGGCCGTGGACCAGTTGCCGACCGTCGCCGAAACCGAGCCGAACAACAAGTTCGAACAGGCGACGGTGGTCGCCTCGCCGTCAGTCGTCGAAGGGGCCGCAGCCAATAACGACGTCGATCATGTTCGATTTTCTGGCCGGAAAGGTCAGCAGATCGTGCTGGACGTGGCAGCCGCCCGAATCGGGTCGCCGCTGGACCCGACGATCCGCCTGACGACCGCCGCCAAGAAGTTCGTCGCATCGGCCGACGACACCCCTGGCCTCGCAACGGACGCTCGGATGATCGTCACCCTTCCCGAGGACGGCGAATATGTCGTCGAAATCTCCGACACGAATTACAAAGGCACGGGCCGCGCGAATTATCGGCTGACGATCGGCACCGTACCGCTGGCCGAAGAAGTCTTTCCGCTGGTGATGACGCCTGGAGCCACCAACGCCATCGAATTGCGGGGCGGCACGATCGCCGCCGGCGACGGCGTGATCCGCCTGGCGGTCGTTCCGAACGCAGTTCGCCCGTTCGACCTACTGACACTGGAAGTGCCGGCGACGACGATCGGTGCGAAAGCGTCTTCATTCGAGCCCAAGGCCGTCATTCAGTGGCCTTATCCGTTCCGGACATTCGACGTGCCGCAAGTGCTGGAATCGACCGAGCCGCCTGCCAGGCGGCCCGGCGTGCCGGTGGCATTCCTCGGGCGGATTTCGCGTCCCGGCGAAGAAGACCGCATGGAAATGGCCGTCGATGCTGGCGCGAAGTATCGCGTGCGAGTCGAAGCCGGCCGGATCGGTTCGGCCCTGGACGGTGTCATGCGGGTGCTCGACAGCAAAGGCGCCCAGATTGCCACGGGCGACGATTCGCCGCTGAAAGTGCCGAACCCGCCCCCCAACACGCCGCCGTTTACCCAGCCCGACCCTGAATTCGAATTCACCGCGCCTGCCGGGCAATCGAGCGTCGCCCTGATCATTCACGACATCAGCCGCCGTGGCGGCATGGGCTTCCATTACCGGGTGTTCGTCGAGAAATCCACGCCCGACTTCGCGCTGACTCTGGGCTCGCCCCAGGCCGTCGTGCCTGGCGGTCAATCCGTGAACGTGCCTTTCACGGTGGACAGGGCCAAGGGTTACGGTGGACCGGTTCAAGTCGAAGTGATTTCGCCCCCCGCAGGGCTGAAGGTTCGTAACGGCTATCTGCCTGCCGGAGCGGTGGCCGGAACGCTTTCATTGACGCTCGACCCTGGCGCGGCCCTGCCGCCGACGCTTCTGAACATCGTCGGCAAGGGTGACGGTGAACTTGTCGTGCCGGCAAACCAAGAAATGGTTTTCGCCTCGCAGGGGCCCCTGCCCGTGAACGTTGTCCGGCAGAGCGGTCTTTTGGCCGCGGCGGGGCTGCCGGCCCCGGTCGGCCTTGGCACACCCGATACGCCCATCGAAGTGGCTCATGGCTTCGAAGCCGTGATCCCGCTCAATCTTGAACGGAAGGAAGGCGGCGAGCCAGCGCTTGATCTGACCCTGGTCAGCCCGCCCGCGGGGCTCACCCTGGCGGCGAACAAAGTGCCGGAAAAGGTCGGCGAATTCGCCGCGACGCTGAAATCGGCCGTGGAAACGCCGCTGGGCCAGCACGTCGTCGGCCTGAACGCGAAAGGCAAGCTCGCCGGGGCCGATCAGGTGGTCGATGCTCCAGTGGTCAAGCTGCACGTGGTCGTGCCCGTGGCGTTCGAAGGTGTACCCAAGGAGATCGCCATCAAGCCGGGGCAAAAGGCCGAACTCAAGGGCAAGCTCGTCCGCAAGCCCGCGATGAAGGCGGAAGTGACGCTCACGCTCGACGCCCTGCCGGCTGGCGTCAAGGCCGAACCCGTCAAGCTCGCCCCTGACAAGTCCGACTTCACCTTCACCCTGGCCGCCGACACCAAAGCCGCCGCGGCCACCGGTAACGCAACCGTGAAAACCGCATTCAAGGCCGGCGACAAGGACTATCCGGCCCAAACCGCCCCCGTTGTCGTTAAGGTCGTCCCCTGACCATTTACCGTACCAAGGTGCTCGACCATGACGCTTTCGGAATCCGCATATCCCGCTTTGACCGCCCTGTCCGGAGTTTCGCACATGATCCGGTTCGCTGCCGCATTGTTCGGTCTGGCTCTGTGCCTGTGCCTGCCCACTGACGCCAGAGCCCTCGACGACAAGAAACCTGAAGCGCCGAAACAGGAGGCGAAAAAGGCTGAGCCGCCCAAGGCCGAAGAAAAGAAGCCCGAACCGCCGAAGCCTGAAGAGAAAAAGCCTGAGGCTCCGAAAGAACAGCCCAAACCAGCGGAAAAACCTGCCGAGCCTGCCAAGCCAGCCGCGGACGAAAAGCCAGGCACTGTGACCTTCATGAAGCACGTGGCCCCGCTGCTCGTGCGTAACTGCATCGCGTGCCACAACCCGCGCAAGAGCGAAAGCAAATATGTGATGACGACCTTCGCCCAGCTCGCCAAAGGCGGCCAGCAGGGTGAGGATATCACGATCGTTCCCGGCGATGCCGACGCCAGCTATTTCGTCGAACTGATCCGCCACGACGGCAGCCCCCGGATGCCCTGGAAGCAGGAACCGATGCCCCTGGATCAGATCGCCCTGATCGAAACCTGGATCAAGGAAGGGGCCAAATACGACGGCAAGGACCCGAAGGAAGACTGGCCGACTCTGCTGCACAAGAGCACGGTGGTGCCCGTGCCGGACAAGTATCCGACGGCCGTGCCGATCACGGCCCTGGCCTTTTCGCCCGACGGTTCCAGCCTGGCCACCGGCGGCTTCCATGAAGCGATCGTCTGGAACCTGGCTGACGGATCGATCCGCCAGCGCATCAAGCCCCTTCAGGAACGCATTTACGACCTCGCCTACAGCGCCGACGGTGCCTGGCTGGCCACCGCCGCCGGCGACCCCGGCCGCTTCGGCACGGCCAAGCTCTGGAAGACCAAGCCCGACGGCACCGCCGAATTCGCCCTGGACCTGGGCGAAGCGTCGGACGCGATATTCGCCATCGCTTTCAGCCCGGACAGCAAGAAAGTCGCCGCCGCCGGGGCCGATCGCACGATCCGAGTGTGGACTCTGCCGGACGGCAAGCTTGACCTTCAGCTGGAAGATCACGCCGACTGGATCCTCGACCTGAACTTCAGCCCCGACGGCACGAAGCTGGTCTCTGCCAGCCGCGACAAGACGACGAAGGTTTTCGACGTCGTCAAGAAGGAGTCGCTCGTGACTTTCCCAGGCCACAACGAGCCGGTCTTCACGGCCGTCTTCAGCGCCGACGGCAAGCAGATTCTCTCAGCCGGTGCTGACCGCCAGGTGCGTGCCTGGACCCCAGAAGGCGAGGCCAAACAGGTGCGTAACGCCGGCGGATTCGGCGGCGAGGTCTTCAAGCTGGCCCTTTCGCCCGACGGCAAGAGCCTTCTCGCAGCCTCGGCCGACAAGACGGTGCGGTTCCTCAAGTCCGAAAATCTGGGCGATCCGAAGCAGTTCCCCGGCCAGTCGGACTGGGTCTACTCGGTGGCCGTTTCGAAGGACGGCAAGAAAGTCGCCGCCGGCGGCTGGGACGGCCGTGTGATCGTCTGGAACGCCGAAGACGCCAAGCCTGCACTCAACTTCATCGCCGCCCCGGGCCTGGAAAAGTCAGGCGAACCGGCGAAGAAGTGAACTTGAATCCCTATCGAATTGTCCCAACCAAATCTCGGCTGGGGCAATTCTTGGGAACATTTAATATCAATCGACTATTCTAATCGGTTTTCCATTCTGATATTCTTTGGAAATCGATATCTCTGCTTTGAAGTCTTTTGAGTCAGGGCAAAACACGTGCCTCAGCAAGGAACGATAATCCGAGTTCTTATTGCCTCACCATCGGATTGCGAGAAGGAGCGATCACTAGTTCCCGACGTGTTGTACGCATGGAACGCAGCCAACTCTTTTAGGCGAGCAGTCATCCTTGAACCCGTGAAATGGGAAACCCATTCATATCCTGAATTCGGGGACAGACCGCAAGGAATCCTTAACAGGCAATTGGTTGAAAATTGCGACATTTTAATCGGCACATTTTGGACTCGACTTGGAACGAATACTGGCAAATCTGATTCGGGCACGGCTGAAGAAATCGATGAATTTAGAAGAACCGGCAAACATGTTTTGCTGTATTTCTCATCTGCTCCAATTCAACCTGACAGCATTGATCTAGACCAATATCAAGCACTAAAAGAATACAAATCGCGTCTTTCAAACAATTGCATTTTCTCTTCGTACGACGATCTAATCAAACTTCGGGAGTTATTAAACATCCACCTTGTTCAAGCAATAGACAAGCTTTTGGAAAGTGCAACGGAATCGATCAGGGAAAACGATTCCTCTTCAGACCCTGGGATGAACCGGGAATTCTGCAAACAATACACGACATTTATTAAGCGGCTGGAAATAGAATGGGCTTGCGAGAGAGACAGTTCTCCACGCAACTTGAACACTGGAAAATCGATTATATCAAAAGCACTTGACAGCATTCTAGACTTCCGCTCATCCTTTAACCATGACATCGAAGGCTTCACGAACACTCTCGATGAAGCGTCGAAAAACATTCGACAGCTTCAACGTCACGAACTCTATGGTGACGGCGGACGATCGTTTCGTGATTTCTGGAACCAGGGAAACATAATAATCGAAAGATTGAAATCTATTTCCGACCTCCTCGAAGGTAATCGTCAATGAAAAGCAATTTCGGCTTGTTTTCTAACAATTCGGGACCTTCACCAAGCTATTGTTTCTCAATTCCAAACCCGCTCCGGACTTTGTCCGGAAGATCATTTGTTGAGGGTCTGGTAAGACAAGCAAGCGCTCGGCAAACGAGTCTCGACTTCTAATCGACAGACTCTTGTCGAAGCATGGCTTGCAAGTCATTCTGATTCCTGTCTTCAACTTGTCGCCCATGGATCGCACGAAACGCTGGAACATGCCCACAGGCGGCAAACCTCGAGGTTAAGGATCGGTTCATGACTCTCATCGAACTATTCGCCGCGATTCGCGCAATATATGTGCGTGACCTTGCCCAAGCCATCGCGGAAACTGATGCGCACGTCGAGCCGGCCTTTCGCAAAGAAACCGGCGAACTGGCGGTCGCCGGGCCGCTCGATCTGCCTTACCGGGCCGATCTCATTCCGCGTGACGGCGACGGGACTTCGATCATGGTCAACTCCAGGAGCAGCCTTGGCTTCGAGCCATTCACGGTCGTTTATGGCGAATGCCGTTTGAGCGTCAGCCCGTTCGTCTGGGACTGGACGAAGGTCACGGTCTCCGGCCTGACCGAAGAGGAATCTTCGAAAGTCTTGAAGGCCTGGTTCCTGCGATGGTTCGACCCGGAGGATGCGAACCAGGCGGACGCACAGGGCCTGTTCGGCGTCGTACACAATCTCGAAGAGCCCAAAGCCAGCGACGGGGGCGTGGAATGGACGGTCGATTTCGGTTCGGCTCCCGTTGAAGCGATACAGGACATGATCGACCGGCTCGAAACTCATGGAGCCGCTGAAGTCAGACTGTCCTGAACGATCGATTCGCAGATATCTCTCAGTCCGATTTTCCACCTGTTGCAAAGCGAACATTCATGTCATTCGTTTCAAGAGTCGCACTCGCCCTGGTCCTCTTTGCGATCGCCGCATTTTGCGGATTCGGCTACCTGGCGACGTTCGAACCGCCCGGGTTCGTGCTGTTGAGATACGTCTACGCCATCGTGGGCGGCCTGTGTCTGGCATGCGCCGGGCTGACTCTATTCCGGCGACGGCATGACGGCTGAGCTTCGCGGGGCTCGATGTTATGATGGAGTCATCGACTCGTCCGCACTGTCGGCCCCATCGAACTCGACCGGAGCCTGAAATCCCATGCTGCCCAAAAAGATGAAAGCCGCCGTCGTTCGCAAGTTCGGCACGCCTTTGGTCATCGAAGATCGCCCGGTGCCTCGGCCGGGGCGGGGTCAGGTGCTCGTCAAGGTCGTCGCCAGCGGGGTTTGTCATACCGATCTGCACGCGGCCGACGGCGACTGGCCAGCCAAGCCGAAGCCGCCGTTCGTGCCCGGGCATGAAGCCGCCGGGTTCGTAGTGGCGTTGGGTGAGGGCGTCACGTTTCTGGCCGAGGGTGATCGCGTGGGCGTGCCATGGCTGCACAGTGCCTGCGGCCGGTGCGATTATTGCGTGACCGGATGGGAAACGCTTTGCCCGGATCAGGAATGCTCCGGCTATACCGTCGACGGCGGATTCGCCGAGTATGTGCTGGCTGAAGCGAATTATGTCGGGCGAATTCCCGACGGCCTCGACCTTTCTCTGGCCGCGCCGATTCTGTGTGCCGGCGTGACGACTTACAAGGGGCTGAAAGAAACCGGGGCGAAGGCCGGCGACCTGGTGGCCATCGTGGGCATCGGCGGCCTGGGACACGTGGCCGTGCAGTATGCCCGGGCGATGGGCTTGCGGGTGATTGCCGTCGATGTGTCCGACGACAAGCTCCGGCTGGCGAAGTCGCTGGGTGCCGAGCATGCGATCGACGCCACGAAGACCGATCCCGCAACCGAAGTTCAGGAACGTTTCGAAGGGGTGAACGCAGCGCTAGTGACGGCCGTTTCGACGGCGAGTTTTCGCCAGGCGATCGACATGCTCCGGCGCGGGGGAACTTGTTCGCTGGTGGGCCTGCCGCCTGGCGATTTCGAAACGCCGATTTTCGACGTCGTCCTGAAAGGGCTTACGATTCGGGGCTCGATCGTCGGGAACCGCACGGACCTGAGCGAATCGCTGCGGTTCGCGGCCGAGGGGCAGGTGCGACCGACGGTCGAAATGCGCAAGCTCGAAGAGATCAACGACATCTTCGAGCGATTGAAATCGGGCGACGTCCACGGCCGCGTGGTGCTGGATCTGACGTCCTGAGAAGCACCGGAGCGATTCGATCAGCGTACTTTGGAGGCCGCTTCGAGACGGGCTCGTTCTTCGGCGATGCGCACGCGGCGGATCGTGGCGATGGTGCCGATCACGCCCCCCGCGATGCCGATCGTCGTTCCGCCGATCGCGCCGATGATCCCGAGGGTGCGTCCTGAAGCCGTAAAACCCCAAACCATGCCGTTGAAAAGCGCCCCCAGCATCAGTGGCTGAGCGATACCCAGAAGCCAGTAAAGGCTGAGGATGCGCTTGCGTCGTTCGGAGCTATACATTGCCTCGAGTTCCGGCGAACCGTCAGGGTCGAGCGGTTCAGGCTCGACGAGCGATTTACGGACCGAGATCGGCACGATCGGCAAAGTCACCAGGGTGCAGAAGCCATAAATGCCCGTCATCAAAACCCAGCGGAAGCGGGCGCCTTCAGCGGCGGGCCCGGCAGGCCCGAACGAAAACGCGCCCCGGCTGGCCAGCAGGATCAGCGGCACGAGGCTGACGATGGCCATGAGCACCCAGTGCCAGGTTCGAACCGGATTTTCCCGGTGCCTGGGTTTGAGCGAAGCGGTGCGAACCGGCGAGCCTTGCGTTTCCAAATTTCGGCATGCTCCACCCCAGGCCGGGTTTTTGGCTAGCACCGTAGGCATTGCCAGCCCGAACCAGAGCGGAAAGAACATAACCCAGGCCATGCGGGCAATTTGATCGAAAATCGGCAGACGGGTTTGATAGGCGATCAGGGTCATCGCGCCCCATGTGGCGATCGCCAGGAAGGTGAAGATTACCAGGGCCATTTGGCGCCGGCTTGCGGTTTCCCTCGCCTCATGTTCTTCGACTTTCGTGGGAACGAACAGGACGAAGACGAGCGGAAAAAGCAGCATGAATGGCACGAAGGCAAACATGATGAACCTGAAGACATCGGCGGCGGGATCGTTCATCGGGCAATCTCCGGAAAACGTTGGTCTTCGCCCCAAAGGCGGGCGATTTGTCGCTGGATCATGTCACGTGTTTCTTCGGGCCCGCAGCCAGCGAGCTTGGCGTCGGCGAGGGCGGATCCGATGTGGTTTTCGATCTGGTCGCGCTGGGCCTGACGGATTTCGGGCCCGGCTTCGACCGTGGCGATGACGACCGTGCCCCTGCCCCTTGCCGAGGCGAGAAGCCCGGCATCGGTCAGTTCGCGATAGGCTCGAGCGACGGTGTTGAGGTTGATTCCAAGGTCACCGGCGAGCTGGCGCACCGGGGGCAGTTCGTCGCCGACGGTCAGGCCGCCGGTCGCCAGCAGACGCCGCAGCTGAACCACGATCTGGTCATGCAGCGGCATCGGACTGTTCATCGAGATCGTGATCATAATCTCAATGTATCAGTCTTTGATACATTGTCAAGCGGTTAGAAAATTTCGGTTCCGAAAGATCCTTAAGGCGAACACGAATTACCGTACGGTTGAACAGGAACGCCCGGGCAAGCGCATTTTCGGCCTGATCGCGAAAATCTCCTGACGCATTCAGGTCGCTGGTCAATTGCTTCGCATGGGCCCCTGAGCAGCGGGAAAGGCAGTGACGGGTTTGCGGGCATTGCGATGGTCGAGCATTGCTCCATGCGGGGGTTTCCGGGCGAGTCGGGGGTCCGCATCGTGCCGGACAACTGGAGCAAGATCGCTCGAATCCGCGACGCTGCTCAACAGGTCTTCGATCAAAGGCCGCATCAGCCGTTCGGAGCCGTAGACGGAGAGGTGATCTTCGTCGATGTAATAGCTGCGAATGCCGTCGCGAAAGGCGAGTTGGCCGTCGGCGTCGAAAAACCGGTCAGCGATCCTCATTCGGACGACCTGAGGATCGTCGATACGGGACAAGGCCGCCTCGATCGGCTGAATCATCGCGTCGTAATCCTGCCGATCGGTAGGCCAGAAGCGGAACGGCCAGCCGAAGGCCGAAGAGAGGACAGACTGGTAGTAGAACGTCCTGCGCACATAGCGATGCTCGGGGACTTCGTCGACGATATGCACCGTCAGTTCCGGGCACCGCTCGCGAACGAACCGCACGAAATTGACCAGATCATCCGGGCCCTGCGGGTAATTCAGATGGTGTGCCCACCGGCTGATGAGCACGAGATGGCGGATTCCGCTCGATTCGATCTTCTCCAGAATGCGGGCATTGGTTTCCGCAGTGTTCGGCGGATATTTCGAAGCGGACGGGTGTGCGGAGTCGCCTCGAGGAACGATATTGAGCCCGAGCGAAAAGGCATACAGGCCGCTGACTCCCCGTTCCCGGGCGACTTCGTCGACCGTGCGGCTGACGGCCATCGCATGGCTGTCGCCCCACAGAAAGAAAGCCGGCCCGCCATGTGCATCGGCGCCGAGCGTCTCGGTCATGCCGGCCAGAAAGTCATCCTGAGTGCAGGTTCCCACGGGAAGGAAGGTGAAATCGTCCTGACTGGCCAGATAGATTTCGCGAGCCGAGTGAGGCAGGGCGTACACCCGCTGATGAAATCCGTTCGTCCATTTGCCGACTTGCGTGTAGGCGAAAAGGCCCAGATTCGCCGCCAGGAAGAACCGGAAAACGGCAGCCTGAGTGACGAAGACGTTCTTCCTGCGGAACGGCTCTTCGATGCGCCGCCAGGCGAAATGGGCAACGGGAACGCTCGCCAGAGCCGCAATAGGCCCGAGCCACCGCTGATCCGGAAAATAAAGATTCGCGAAAGCGATGAGGGGCCAATGCCACAGATAAAGCGAAAACGACATCTTGCCGATGGTCACGAAACCGGGCCTTGCGAGAAGCCGCCCGCTGCGAGTCGGTTCAGGGGCATTGGCCGCGATGAACAGACAGGCTGCGAGGACGGGCACAAGGGCGTTCGCACCGGGAAACGCCATGGCCTCGTCGAACGTCACCATGGCGGCCAGGATCCCGCCGAGACCGATGACGGAAAACCACTCCCGACGCCGGGCGTTGAGCGATTCGAGCGGGTTGACGAGCGTCAGCATGCATCCCAGCAGCAGCTCCCAGGCCCTGGCCGGGAGCAGGAAAAAGGCCGTGGCAGACTGGCCCGAACTCGTCTGATGGACATTCACGCCGAAGGACAGGGCCGCGGCGATCAGGAGCACGAGCGTAACCCTGTCGGGCCAGCGCCGCATGAGGATGACCATAACGATCGGAAACAGTACGTAGAATTGCTCTTCGACCCCCAGAGACCACGTGTGCAGCAGGGGGAACATCGTGCCGCTGTCGGTGAAATAATTGAGCGAGGACCAGTAATAGAAATTCGGCACGCCCAGAATGAGATACCGGCTCGCGACGAGCAGGTTGTAGTAATCGACAGGGAAATAGAGAAGGAAGCCCAGAGCCAGAACGGTGGCCTGCATGAACAGGACGGCGGGAAAGATGCGCCGGATGCGACGCTCCCAGAAGCCGATCAGACTGAACTCGCCGGTTCGTATCTCGGAAATCACGATCTTCGAGATCAGGAATCCGGAGATGACGAAAAAGACATCGACGCCCACGAACCCGCCCGAAAAGCCGAGGTTCGCGTGGAACGCGATCACACCCAGAACGCAGATCGCCCTGAGGCCGTCAATTTCCGGACGATACGCGATCGTTCTCGTATTCATGTAGAACCAGTCCTGACCCGTCTTGATGCATCCTTTCGTCGCCCCGGGGGGCGATCATTACCGGCGAGGGAATCTAGGACAAAAATCCCGAAGTGAGTGCCCATAAAGTTTCGATTCGTCATCACGCGCGGCCGAATCGGAACGGCATCGTCGACGTAACTGGCATACCAGGAACGGATGCACCGAGATCATGCGGCCGGATTCGCGTATCGTCAGGCATGCCCGCAACCGGTGCGTTTCATTCGATGAACGGACGCGGCCACCGGGTGTTCATCTGCGCTGGCGAAACCCGCGGCGTTCGGTAAATCGCCGTCAACCGGCAGAATTCGTTACTTCAACTTGCCTTGACCACTTCCGCCGAAGGAGCGTTTCCGAAATCATTGAGGGATCGAACGCCACGCATGACTAGCCTGCGAATGGTTATGAGAGGAAAGCAAGATGATCGTCCCGCTCGTGTGCCTAACTTACACGATGACTTGTCTGTGCCAGGCGGCTATGCCGGCTGAGATCCTCATGGCGGAGCGTGCCGCGGGCCCGACCTGGGCTCGCCATACGATCGACGATTCGAGCCGGGGGGCCGACGGTGTCGGCCTGGGTGATATCGACGGCGACGGACTTTCGGACATCGTCACCGGGTGGGAAGAATCGGGCGAGGTGAAGGTCTATCGGAACCCCGGCCCGGCGAACGTCCGAAAACCATGGCCACGTGTGACCGTCGGGAAAGTCGCGGCCCCCGAAGACGCCGTTTTCGTCGATTTCGATGGCGACGGCAGCCTGGATGTCGTCTCGTGCTGTGAAGGCAGCACGAGAACCGTTTTTCTGCATCGGCTAAAGTCGAAGTCCTCAAGCGTTCTCGATGAATCGCAATGGACCACGCAGGCGATCCCGGCGACGCAGGGCAAGCAGGCCTGGATGCAGGCTTTGCCGCTGAAAGGCAGCGGCCCGCGATCGCCTTGCCTGGTTCTGGGATCGAAAAACGATCAGGCCGCCGTAGGGCTTCTGCGATTGCCGGTATCTCGCATCGGACACCAATCACCAGGTTTCCGTAAGCTCAGAGACGCCGGCTGGATCATGTCTCTAATCGCGCAGGACTTGGATTCCGACGGCGATCCGGACGTCGTCCTGACGGACCGCAAAGGCGTTCGCACCGGAGCTTTCTGGCTGGAAAATCCGAACGACGAATCATCCGCCTGGAAAGAACGCTCAGTCGGTGCCCTGGGGCGTGAAGCCATGTTCGCCGACCTGGGAGATATCGACGGCGACGGACGGCTCGACCTGGCCGTGGCCGTGAAACCGCGCGATATCGTGCTCTGTTTTCGCAAAGCCGATGGCGGCTGGGACGAGCGCATCGTGCGGCTGGCCCCTCAAGGCATGGGGGAAGCCAAAGCGGTAAAGATCGCCGATCTGAACGGCGATGGCCGGGCGGATCTCGTATTCACGTGCGAAGGCGCGCAGGGTGATCTCGAAGGCATCGTGTGGCTTGAGGGAACCCGCGACGGTCAATGGAAGATCAAACCACTGGGAGGCCCCGCAGGCACGAAATTCGACCTGATCCGAACGCTGGACCTGGACGACGACGGCGACCTGGATGTCCTGACCTGCGAAGAGAAAGACGGCCTCGGCGTGATCTGGTACGAAAACCCGCGAAATGATCGCCGGTGATCATGGGGAACGATCGAACGGCCGCACCTGATTCGAATCGTTCGATCGCCGCTGGCGAATTCCGTAAAAATGTGCTGGAATGTCCGCAAGACCAGTTGCCGATGACCGACGCTCAGACCGATTGACATCTGGAAATGGCCTTCAGGCCGAACATCCGGAACGAGACTACTCGAATGAACGCATTTCGATTCGTATTCACGGCCGCTCTCCTGGTACTTCTTCGAACCGGGTTCTGCGATGCTCAGGATTCCGCCCGAAAAGGTTCGCTGGTGATCGTCGGCGGCGGCGGCATGCCCGACTCGGTCCGGGCGAAATTCATGGAACTCGCTGGCGGCAAATCGGCCCGAATCGTCGTCATTCCGACGGCCAGCGAATATGCGGACAAGCCTGAAGAGCACGACGATTATTTGAAGGAATGGCGCAAATTGGGGCCGGCCAGTCTGAAGCTGCTGCACACGAGGTCTCGGGATACGGCGAATTCCGCCGAATTCACGAAGACGGTCGATGAGGCGACAGCGGTATGGTTCAGCGGCGGCGATCAATCGAGATTGACGGAAGCCTATCGCGGTACCGCTGCGGAGAAGGCTTTCGATGCGCTGCTGGAACGTGGCGGCGTGATCGGTGGCACTTCCGCCGGGGCGGCGATCATGAGCGACGTGATGATCACAGGCGGCCGGACGACGGCGAGCCTGGGCGAAGGCTTCGGCTTCTTGCCTCACGTGGTCGTCGATCAGCACTTTCTGAGAAGAAGCCGCCTCAACCGGTTGATCGGCGTGATCGCGGAGAAGCCGCAACTGACGGGCATCGGGATCGACGAAGCCACGGCTTTCGTCGTCGAAGGCGACAAATGGAGCGTGCTCGGCAATTCGTTCGTGCTCGTGATCGAAAGGGGCGAAAAAGGAGCCCCGGTGCGAATCGAATCGATCCGCCCGGGGCAATCCGGCAAGCTGCCCGCCAGGGGTCAGCCTTTTTTCCCTGCCAGCGACGACCTCTGATCGCCAGCTGCTCAGCGAGTGTCAATATGCATCGGCGCTGATCACTTCGCCACGATTGCGGGTCGTCAATGCCTGATAGACACCGACGGTTCCCCCGGGAACGACGCTATAAATACGGTTGGTCGCATCCCAGGCCACGGAGGGCGAGTTGCCTGCCGTAATCGGCCAGGACTGCACTGTGTCCTTGAGAAACTTCACGGAGCCGTCGACGAATGCGAAATTCGCGCCGCCGGGATGGAAGCTGGAGGCGTTCATCGCGTAGAAGTCATACCCGCCGACTTGCGACACCGTGCCGACGTTCTTCCTGTGCATGTTCAGCGGATAGTAACCTTCGAACGTGGTGTCGGCATAATAGGCGGAATTCCACCAGTGGTAATCGTCGACGACGGACTGGTCAAGCAGCGAGTGGCCGTGCTCGCCGAAGATGATCGTGTTGCTCGTACCGTCGGTGATCTGGGCGATCGTCACCGCGGAATGGCCGAAAACGACGCCGTTCATGCTGGCGACGCGGGTTGAAAAGGTCGCGTCGGTGTCGCGGATCCGCAACCCCCACGTGCCCTGACTACCGGCGTAGCTGGTGAAGGACTGTTTCCAGGATGTGCCCGGCGGCACGACATAGCTGGCTGTGTCGATCGGCATCGACTGCGAAACGATCGGATCGCTCGGACACCACAGGCTGGCCACGCCGATGCCGGCGAGCGTGATATTCTGGGCCGAGCCGGTCGACATGGCGAAGTTGTAGAGGTTGTAATTCGGCTGGCCTTCGATGAAAGGCTGGAGGCGGACGAAGACGTTGCCGCCTTCGCGAACGGCGTTGTCGGAACTGCGACGGGACGTGTAATTCCCGCCAGGCAGATTGCCGTTGTTCGATTCGTAATTGGCCGCGGCCAGTGCGAGCTGCTTGAGATTGTTGACGCACTGGGCCCGGCGGGCGGCTTCACGGGCAGACTGCACCGCGGGGAGAAGTAGCGAAATGAGGACTGCGATGATCGCGATGACGACGAGCAGCTCGATGAGCGTGAACGCGCTACGATGTCTGGCAGGGTCGATTCGACGCATGAAATACTCCGGAAATTGGTACGATTCGGATTCGACGAACGTGGCACGGCCCGATGAGGTGTCGTGCACACGACGAATTAACGGGTTTCGACACCTTCGTCAGCCGTGTCGGGCTTGCCCTTGGCCGTTTTGCCGCGAGCTGGCCGGGGAGGAGCCGATTCCTTGAAACGGCCCTCGGTTTTGGACTTCGACGGCTCGCCGCCGTCAGGACCCGCCTGTATCGAACCGACCTCGGCATTGCCGCAGCCAGTGAACGATATCGAAATGGCGGAAAGCATGGCGCAGAGAAAGCCCCGTCGCGGGTGTGGAAGCATCGATTCCCGATCCGATCGGAATGCCCTGGTGGATCATATCCGTCAGGGCAATATTCGCCTTGAAAAATGGTCTATGCGTCGTGTCCGGCAAGCATCGGAAATCACGCCGAGCCGAACGAAACCCGAACCGTCGGCTGCATCACGAGCGGCCCGCGTCGCGAACCCGATTCGACCCGGGTCCGAACCGAAACGGCAGGAGAAATCTCCGATCCCAGAAAAGATCTTATCCTGACGAGTCACTTACGCCAAGCCTGTCAAAAAATCGCCTCCGAAAATATGTGAGACGGAGAATCCGAACATCGGCGTTATGAACGCGCGATTGCCGCGATCGACCGGACTGCGAAGCCCGAAGCCGAAGTCCCGATGAGCGTTCGGAGTTCGCGTCCCTTCATGTAGCCCTCGAAATGATCCGAAAAGTTCGATCGCACTTTTTTCGATTCCGCATCTCGAACGTCCCCAGATCAGCTCCACAGGCCTCTATCGATCGACTCGGTCACGAAGATCGAAAAAGCCGAGGAACCGATCGCTTCGACGTTCGGAAAAGAACGCGGCTTCGTCCGCAACCCGCTTCCCGGTTCATTCTGCTTCGAATGAATGGCCGATGCCGAATCGGGCGTCGGAAGATTCTCGAGACGGTCCGGAATTCGGTCGTTGAACAATCACGCCTGTCCGATATAATCTGATGAACGCTGTGGTTTAGTCGCTCCCGACGACTCCCGGCACCCGCCTGCCGCCTTAGACGATTCGACTGCCTCGATGCCTTACGCTGTCCGCACGTACCTTCCGCCAGGACAGGACTCGTTCCCATGCTGACCGTCAACGGACATGTCAAACGCCTGTGCAACGGGCTCAGCCGCCGCGATCTCATCAAGGTGTCAGGGGCCGGTCTGACCGCATCGAGCCTGCCGTTCAGGGCCGAAGCGGCTCCAGCCAGATCGCGTGGCTCGGACGCACGTGCCGTCAAGGCGAAAAACGTCATCTGCCTGTTTCTTTACGGTTCGCACAGCCAGCTCGAAACGTTCGACCCGAAACCGGGCGCCCCGGAAGGGATCAGGGGCGAGCTGGGCGTGATACCGACGAACCTTCCCGGAGTGTTCGTCAACGAACTGATGCCGAATACGGCGAAGATCATGGACCGGCTTACGGTCATCCGCAGCGTGACGCATCAATATCCCGTGCATGGCGTGGCTTACGCGATGACGGGCAACCCCCGCGTCACCCTGCCGATGGAACTCAATCCGCACGACCCGGACCACTGGCCCTATCTGGGATCGCTCGTCGATTATCTGGACGCTCGCGAGAATCCAGGCGTGATTCCGCCGATGCCCCGCAATATGGGTTTGCCATGGGCGTTCTCGTCGCAGCGGATCGGCGAAGTGGCTCGAGCCGGCCCTTATGGCGGCTTCCTCGGCACGACTTATGATCCGACATGGACCGAATTCGTCGGCGGCGGCACGAAGAAGGCCCGGAAGACGCTGACGGACAAGGTCTGGGACGACTTCGAATTTTACCGCGACGTCACGCCCGAAAGCCGGCTTCGACTGCCCGGCCTGAACGAAGCCGCCGCCAGCGACCTGGCACTGGACAGGCTCGACCGGCGCAAATCTCTGCTCGAGCAAGTCGAAGACCTGCGGCGGACGGAAGCGTCCGACACGGCCGCCGGGGCGGATCGCGAGCGTGCACAGGCATACCGGCTGCTGGATTCGCCGAAGTTCCGCAAGGCGTTCGACCTCGATCAGGAACCGAAGTCCGTTCGCGAATCGTACGGGATGACGCTGTTCGGCCAGTCCACGCTCACGGCCCGGCGTCTGATCGAAGCGGGCGGCCGGTTCGTTTCGGTCTTCTGGGACGAATTCGGTCTTGCCGGAACAGGGTGGGACACCCACTGGGACCACTTCCCCCGTATGAAAGACGAACTTCTGCCCGGGCTGGACATGGCCCTTTCGGGCCTCATCGGCGACCTCGACCGCCGAGGCATGCTCGACGAAACGGTCGTTCTGGTCCTTTCCGAACACGGGCGGACTCCGAAAATCGCGACCAGCGTCGCGGGCGGCGGCCGAGATCATTGGTCCAGGTGCTATAGCGTCGTCATGGCCGGGGCCGGTATCAAGCGCGGGCATATCGTCGGCAAGTCGGACAAGATCGCCGGCGACGTCGTCGACAATCCCGTCTCGCCCAAGGACATCCTGGCTACGACCCTGCACCTGCTCGGCTACGACCACGAAGACCTGCTTTACGACCGTCAGCGCAGGCCCATGCCCCTCGTGGCCGAGGCCCGCGTGCTCAGTGAAGTGCTTGCCTGATCGATCGCAAATAAAAACGATCGAACGGCGGCCGGACCGGTCTGGCCGGCCCCGTTCACCGAAAGCCCCGAACGACCGGAAGACGCACCGATGCCCGACGCCCCCGTTCCACCGCTTGATCCGAAGTCCGAGCCTTTCATCGACGCCCACAGCCACGTCTGGACGCCCGACGTCCGGAAATATCCGCTGGCTGCGTCGTTCAAGAAGTCGGACATGCAGCCCGCCTCGTTCACGGCCGAGGAACTGCTGGCCAAATGCCGGCCCGTCGGCGTGGGACGCGTAAACCTGATCCAGATGAGTTATTACGAATTCGACAATTCGTACATGCTCGACATGATCGCCAGTTACCCGGACCGGTTCGTCGGCACGGGTATCGTCGATCCCCTCGCCCCTGCCCCCGACCGCGCCATGAAGGCCCTCAAACCGAAGGGTGTCATGGCCTTCCGCATTACGCCCGGTTATGCGAAGCAACCTCCGGCGTCATGGCTGAAACCGCCTGGTTTCGACCTGATGTTCGACGAGGCGGCCAGATCCGGCCAGGTGATCTCGTGTCTGATCGACTCGGCCTGCTTCGAAGAGGTGGACCGCATGGCGACCATCCACCCGGGAGCCCCGATCGTCATCGACCACTTCGGCCGCATCGGGGTGGACGGAGAAATTCGCCCCGCCGAAGTCAAGGCGCTGTGCGACCTGGCGAAGCACGAGAAAATGACCGTCAAAATCGGTGCCTACTACGCTCTCGGCAAGAAGAAGCCGCCTTATCATGACCTCATCCCCATGATTCGCGAACTGTTGGCGGCTTATGGTTCGAACCGGTTGATGTGGGAAAGCGATTGTCCGTTTCAGGTCGTCGAGCATTCTTATGCCGACTCGATCGATCTGATCAAGAAACTCGACTTTCTGACCGATGACCAGCGGGCCGATATCCTCGGGCGGACGGCCGAACGGCTCTTCTTCCGAAAATCGGGCTGATCGCGAGACTTCCGGTCACTCACTTCGCGCACTCACGACCCTGAAGGCAGACGAAAATGGCGAAATACAAAGCCTGCGTCATCGGGCATACGGGCCGTGGCGATTACGGTCATAACCTGGAAATGGCCTTGCTCGATCAGCCCGAAATCGAACTCGTGGCTGTCTCCGACCCGGACGCCAGCGGCCGCGCCAAAGCCGCCGATCGACTGAAAATTTCGAAAAGCTACGCCGATTATCGTGAGATGCTCGATAAGGAACGCCCGAATCTCGTGGCGATCTGCCCGCGGTTTCTCGATGGCCACAAGGCCATGATCGAAGCCTGCGCTGAGCACGGCGCTCACATTTTCTGCGAAAAGCCGTTATGCCCGGATCTGGCCGAGGCCGATGCGATCGTGTCTGCCTGCGAAAAGCATCACGTCAAGCTGGCGATGGCGATGCAGTCCCGGTATTCCCCGACATGGGACCGCGTCAAAGAACTGATCGGCTCCGGCAAGCTGGGCGAACTGCTGGAAATCCGCTGCCGGGGGAAGGAAGATCATCGTGGTGGCGGTGAGGACCTCATGGTCCTCGGCATCCACCTGATGGACATGATGCGCGGGCTACTGGGCGAGGCCTCATGGTGTTTCGCACGGGTGTCCGACCGGGGCGAGCCGCTCACAGCAGCGCACGTTCGCACGGGTGCCGAAGGCATCGGCCCGCTCGCCGGAGATCGGATCGACGCGGCGTATGGGTTCGCCAAATCGCCCGTGACCGCTTACTTCGCTTCGTCACGCCCGAAAGACGCCGCTGACCGCAACCGGCGATTCAGCTTCTTCGTTTACGGCTCGAAAGGGGTCGTCGAAATCCGTCACGGCTGGCTGGCTCCGAGCTTCTGGCTGGCCGACGCAAGCTGGACGGATGCCGACGGCAAATCGGCCTGGAAGCGCATCACTTCCGCCGGAGTCGATAAGCCCGAGCCCCTTTCGGCCGCAGGCGGGTTGAGCCCGGCCAATCGCCTGATCGTTCGAGACTTGATCCGTGCGATCGAAACCGATACTCAGCCGATGTGTTCCGTGTATGACGGCCGTGCGACTCTGGAAATGATCCTGGCCGTCTATGCCTCGGCCGCAGCGAACGCGCCGGTGGCCTTGCCAATGATTCAGCGCGAAGCTCACCCGCTTCGTAAACTGCCGGCTCTCAAAACGGTTCTCAGGTGACTTCGGCCGCCGACGATGAAGCCGAAGTGCTCGATTCGCCCCGATTCACTCGGCTTATCGATGCACTGACACGCGAATCCGAGCCGATCGTCTCACTGATCCAGAAACTGAAATCGGAATTCGGCCCGGGTGCATTTGCGGCCGCCAGCCGCATCGTGACGGCACGCCGCAAAGCGGCAGGGAAAATCCCCGATGCCGATCGGCTCTGGCTCGACCCCGTTCGAACCGAACAGGCGACGCACAAGGTCGTCGCCGAACACAAGGCACACCGGTTCGCGGGTTCGAAAGTCGCCGATTTATGCTGCGGCATCGGGGGCGATTCGTTCGCCCTGGCACGTGTCGCCGAAGAAATCTTCGCGGTCGACCGGGATCCGGAGACGATCCGGCGGCTGCGGCATAATTTCGATATTCTCGGGCTCGATCGCCAGGTTCTGCCCGTTCTGGGTGACGCCGCCAGGCCGCCTGTCCCGCTGGGCTGGCTGATTCACATCGACCCCGATCGCAGAAGCCGCGACCGTCACGGACGTCCGGCCCGCCAGATCGATGACTACGTGCCCGGCATGTCGGCACTTGTCCAGCTCATGTCGACCTATGGCGGAGGCGCAATCAAACTCGGCCCCGCCAGTGACTTCGTCACGCTCGAAAATGCCGCGAAAACCACGGACGTTCACACCGAAACGGAAATCGTCTCGCTCTCTGGAGAGTGCAAGGAAGCGACTTTGTGGTTCGGCCGACTCGCGGGCGAATTAACGCGAAGAGCGACACTCCTGCCATGTGGAGTAACGATTTGCGGCAACCCTCGCGCATTCGATTCGGCGTTCGATCCGGAATCGGATCCTGTTCGCTGGATCTTCGAAGTCGATCCGGCGCTGGTCCGTTCAGGGCTCGTCGCTTCGTTCGCTGCCCGCATCGATGCGAAGGCTTTCACCCACGACGGCGCCTGGCTGGCAGGCGCGGAACCAATCGAATCGCCATGGCTGAAGGGCTTCGAAGTCGTCGCCGAAATCGCTGCGGATCGGAAAGTCGTCCGGGCCGAGGCACGCAAGCTCGGCTGGAAGAGCGCCGTCATCAAAACGCGAGGTGGCGTGAATATGGACCGCTTCGAAGGCTGGTTCGAATCGAAGCCAGGCGGAATGACCCGGGAAACGATGCTGGTGGCGCAGCGCCCGGGCGGCAAGTCCCGAGCGATTCTGGCGATCCGGCATGTCGGCCACGATACCGAAGAATCGTCCGGTCAAACCAGCCCATGACGCTTCATCCGGCTGAGAAGAGTCGTCCGGGGGATATCGAGCAGCCGTGCGGCCTGGGTTCGATTGCCGCCCGCTTCACGAAGTGCATCGAGCAGCCGCACCCGTTCGTATTCGAAAGCTTCCTGCTCGATCGCTTCCAGCGACTCCGACGTGCTCTGCCGCTTCCTGGCCGTGGCCTGTGTGGCTGAGTTCGAGCGAGAATTCGCCGATCGAATGGACGTATCGACTTCCGAAGCCGCCGGCCCCCAGGCGGATCGATAACCTGCCGGGCGTGCCCTTGCCCGTTCGCGTCTGTCATCGGAGGCGGAGCGAGCGCCGATCGGCCGGGAGCCTGAGAAACTTCGAATTTCGGCTGGCAGATCGACCGTGCGAATCGTATCGCCGTCCGTCAAAACCATGGCCCGTTCCAGGCAGTTTTCCAGCTCACGGATATTGCCTGGCCATTCGAAGGCCATCAGCGATTCGACGGCGTCGTTGGCGATTTTCGAGACCGGCTTCTTCAACTTTTCGGAGCAATGCTCCATGAAGTGTAGTGCCAGAGTGAAAATGTCCTCCTTGCGTTCACGAAGCGGCGGCGTGCGCAGGCTGATCACGTTCAGGCGATAGTACAAGTCTTCACGGAAGCGGCCGTCGCGGATCATGGCCTCCAGATCCCGGTGCGTGGCGGCGATGACACGTACGTTCACGCGAACGCTTTGCGAACTGCCGACCCGCTCGAAGGTTTTTTCCTGCAGAACACGCAGCAGTTTGATTTGGGTTTCCAGGGGGATGTCGCCGACTTCGTCGAGGAAAATCGTGCCGCCGTCGGCTTGCTCGAACCGGCCGATCCTGTCCCGGTCGGCACCGGTGAAGGCACCCTTCACGTGCCCGAACAGTTCCGATTCGAGCAACGATCCGGAAAGGCTGGCACAGTGCACAGGCACGAAGGCGACGTCCGATCGCCCTGAGGACCTGTGGATCGCCCGGGCCAGAAGTTCCTTGCCGGTTCCGCTTTCGCCCCGGATCATAACGGCGGATGGCATATCGGCCACTTTTCTGGCCTGACGAATCATGTCCCGAATCGGCTGGCTGGATCCGACGATGGCCGCGAAAGCGTCTGACGAATCCAGGCTTCGATCGATCGAAGAAGTATCGATCGCGGCTTCGGGCAAGCTGACCTGGGTTTCGTCATCGCCCGAGATCGCAAGCCCCTTGCGGGCCAGTTGATCCTGCAGAACGAGAATGCGTCTCTGCTGTTCGGCGATCTTCTCGACTTTGTCACGCAATTCCCGATTGGCGGCTTCGAGCGTCGTCTGCATTTCGACGGAATGCAGACCGAGGCCGGCCACGGACCCGAGCGCTCGAAGAAACGCCGATTCCTCCGGTTCATAAGGCAGACCGCTGGGCTTCGGGCCGATCAGCATAAATCCTGCAAGCCGCCCGGATGCCTCAAGACCGACGGCGATTTCAGCGCCCTGCGAGATCATGACGTCCTTCGCGGCGGCGGAATCGCCATCGCCCGGGACCGCGGGATCGTCCAGCGAAAGAATCCCATGCCGGCCCAGATATGCGACCAGCGGACTCTCCCTTTCGATCCGGCTCGATTCCGGATCCGGTCCGAACGAGGCCTGCAACCGCATCACCCCATCCGGCTGGTCGAAAAGATAGATCGAACCCCAGTCGGACCGGATCGCTTCGCTCGTCGCCTGGAGCAACCGGCGAGACAGCGTGGCACGATCCATCAGGCTTTCGAAGGCCACTTCGATCTGACGCACGGCTTTATCGAACTTGTACTTCTCACGGAAGAACCGCCGGTCGATCGCTTTGTGAAATTGTTCCCGAAGTGCGCCGGAGGCGACGAGCAGAACCAGCGCGCTGCCGGCAGCGGCGATGATTTCGAACGAGTTTTCGCCCGACCTGAGCCGGTCGCCGATGAACAGGCCCCCGACGACCAGCAGGAAAGAATAGACGAGCCCCGCCCCGATCGTCACCGCGAGATAAAGCACGCCCCGGTTCAGCAGTCGATCCGCCTGCAATAGGCGGTATCGCGTGATGCTGAACGCATAGGCCGTCGTGAAAAAGAAGGAAACGATGAACATCGGCCAAGCCGCCCCGCCCCGGCCCAGAATGCTCGAGTCGAGGGCCGCCTGATAAAGTACGTAGGCGATCAGGGGCAATGACAGAATCGAAGCCAGAAGAATCCACTGAATCTGCCCTGTCTGACTGTTCGTCCGGGCCCGTTTGTAACCGGCGTAAAGGCAGGTGACGCAAAGCGCATAGATAAGGGCCGAAATCCCGACGCTCGAGAGAGCCAGCCACTTCAGGCAAAAAGAAGCCCGCTGGACCTGATCGACCGAGCCGAAGCGGGCATATCTCAGCCAGACCATCGCACCAGTGAGCAAAAGCACCAGAACGCTCGGAATCGCATAGAGAGCGGTCACGATCGCCCGCTTGTGACGGGCATAAATCGGCGCTTCCATCGGAAAGATCAGATAGAAGTGCAGGTTCGCCCACGGCAGAAACACCGCGCACGCCGTGAAAATATGAATGAGCACACGGGAGATGACGATCTCCGTCCAGTGATACCCTCCCATGAACGCGCCATAGGTGAGGACACAGATCAGAAAGAACACCGCGGCGCTGGGATCGCGTGGCCGCTTCCAGAAGACACGGGCCCCGATCGCGAAAATGAACAGTTCCTGAACGAACCAGACGATCGAAGTCGAGTATGTCCGAAACGGCCTTCGGCGCACGACGACCTGCGATTCCTGCGACTTGCCGGAAGGATCGACCCAGCCGACGCTCACCCGCTCGCCGAGTTTCAGATCTCTTAGAGCCTGAACGAGATCCGGAAAGTGGCGAACGCGCGAACTCCCGATGCGAGTCACGCTCGAGCCCAACTCTGGCATGGCCGGCTGCCAGTCGTAATCGCCGGTGTCGATCCGGTCACGAATCATCGTGCCAAGCACGAACCGGAGCCCGATATCGCCCGAATAAGCGATCAGCGACAACACGCTGAGCGAATACACCAGCACTCCGACGACCGCCAGCCCCACGAACCAGGAGACGAGCCTGCGGAGCCGCGATTCGTTCGTATCCCGGAGATCTTGAAGCCAGCGCATCAGGGGTGGTCTCACGGTGTCGATCATGGCCGACGAACTGTCGAAGAGCGTCGAATCAGATTAGAACACGAATCATCACTTATCGTCAACGACCAATCTTCGACGATTCTCGCCATACGGAAATCGAATGATCCACAACACCTCCTTCACCAACACTAAATTTCACCTAAAACATTATGGAAAAACCACTTGCAACCCCACACCCCATCCCGTCGACGCCTGGCCGCCATTCTGCTCGACACTTCTCGACACCCCGCATATCGCTTTCGCCGCGTCTCGACACCCCTGACGGCACCCGCAAGTCGGCCGAAAACTGAGCCCCCAGCATTCCTAAGTCTTCGGCACGCGAATTGCATAATTGTTTATTCCCTCACGAGTGCCGAACGGTCGATTTGTTTGACCGTTCCGAAGTCTCGACGTGAACCGATCACAATCGAGCGATTCAGGAAGCAAACAGGATGTCATTCGAATTCCTGACGACTCTTCGAACATTCACGCGGAATCGAATCGAACCTGGAGAATCGACATCTCCCGTTCGATCCTCCAGCGTGAAATCCGCTCTGCGTTTGACGCCATTCGGTCCCGTCCGATGCCATGTCGCCGGTGAAGGCGCTCCGATTTTGTTCGTCCCCGGGTTATGGGGCGGTTCCGAACTTTTCCATCCGACGATCTCCGAACTGGCGAAGACCAGCAGAGTCTATTGGTTCGACTGGCCCGGTGACGGTGGGTCTGGCGAATCGGGCGGAACGCGGAATGTCTTTCGCCCGCAAACGATTCTTGAGGAAGCGATCCGAGCGACTGGCGAGCGAAATCTCACGATTCTGGCCCATTCGTTCGGTGCATGGGTCGCATTGGCGACGATGTCGCAGGGTTCGATTCCGCAAACCGACAGGCTGATACTGGCGGGGGCTGGCCTATGCGATGCGCACCGACCGGCGGACGTTTTTCTTCGGAATCTCCGGAATCGCAAGCGATTCGATTCGGCTGACCCGATGCTCGCAGCGCTGGCGAAGTCGGTTCTCGGATCGGACGGTGCGAACGCCACGGTCTATCGTCAGACCCTCGTTTCTCTGTCACGCACCTTGCCGGCAGCTCTTGAGCGACGAACGCTTTGGATGAACGACGCGAAAACGTCTCATGAATTCCATGATTTTGCCGTCCCGGTCACGTTTTTGGCTTGCGAACGGGATGCTGTCGTCCCCATGCACTCGCAGCTCAGGCTCGCGGAATCACTTGGGGCGGATGTCGCGGCGATTACCGGTCCAGGCCATCTCGGCATGACGACACACCCTGCCGAATTCGCCCAGGCGATCCGCCGAATCGTTCGTCGACGGATCGACAGCCCGCGCCGCAGGGTCGTTTCGGAATGATCGAACCCTTTGCGGACCGGTGCTGGGCCGATGCCCTGACCCTCGCTTTTCGATGGCATTCGGGCCAGTTCCGCAAAAGCACGGGTCTGCCATATGTCATTCACTGCGTCGAGGTTGCAGCGTGTCTGGAGCGGCTCGGGTTCGGCGAACCGGTCGTGATCGCAGGTCTCCTGCACGACATTCTCGAAGACACGGAGATCCCGCCGAACGAACTTTCCGACCTTTTCGGATCAGAGGTTTCGGAAATCGTTCAGGCTTTGACGGAAAAGAAACTTGACGAGTCCGGGAAAAAACGCCCGTGGATCGTTCGCAAGCGTGATCATATCAGCCACTTGCGTCAAAGCGGCGAACACGTTCGCGCTGTGGCTCTGGCGGACCAGCGGCAGAATCTGTCGTCTGTTCTGGAGGACGGCAAGCTGGGCGAATCCAGTTTCTGGGCGGCCTTCAACGCCTCGCCAGGCGATTATCTGGAATATCATCGTCGACGGCTCATGGCTTGCGGAGGCGATGAGCCCGGTATCAGAGAACTCGCGGGAGAAGTCGGCCGATCGATCGAAAAAGTCGCTGCGAGACTGGCCGGATCGGGCTTGGACTTCAGCACGAAATTCGGCGAATCGGATTGGGCTTGATGACCGAGCCGTGCGAGCGGTTATACTGGATAGAGCCGCGGGAAAGTTCCCCCTTTCCCGCGGATTGTGTCGCGTCCTACGTAACGCGACGGACGATTTCTCCGAACCACACGAGGCTGGACTCCAGTGGCGAAGAGCGAACGTGGAACGAAGGGAGGTGATCGAGTGAATCACGATAACCAGAGGTGGCTGCCTTAAGGGCGGTCGACGGGTTGCCCGTCGGGCGGCCACAACTTATCGATGGGCGGGCCTGATGCGTTTCGGGTCCGCCCTGATTTTTCGAGCCAGGGGCAACCGAAGAGGAGTGACGTGAGCGATGATCGTGGTGATGCAAAGCGAGGTCGGTGAGGAGCAGATCGAAAACGTGGTTCAGCGCGTCAAGGATCTGGGGCTTACCCCCCAAGTCATTCACGGCACTCATCAGACGGTCGTCGCGGCGATCGGCGAGGAACGTCCCGGATTGGTCGAAGCCCTGGAGCCGATGCCCGGCGTCGAGAAAGTTCTGCCGATCATGGATCCGTACAAACGTGCGAGCCGCGAACTCCGGATCGAGCCGACGGTCGTGCAAACGCGTGGCCTGACGATCGGGGGCAAGCCGATCGCCATGATCGCCGGCCCCTGTTCGGTGGAAAGCCGCGAACAGATCATTTCGATCGCCAAAACGCTCAAGGCCCTGGGTGCTCATGCCCTGAGGGGCGGTGCCTTCAAACCCCGTACGAGCCCCTACAGCTTTCAGGGGCATAAGCTTGAGGGCCTTAAGATGCTGGCCGAGGCACGCGATGCCACGGGACTTGCGATCGTGACGGAAGTCATGGCTCCCGAACACGTACCGATGGTCGCCGAATACGCCGACGTATTGCAGATCGGTGCGCGGAACATGCAGAACTATCAATTGCTGCAGGCCGTGGGCGAATCGGGCAAGCCAGCCCTGCTGAAGCGTGGCATGAGCGCCACGATGGACGAATTCCTGCTGGCGGCCGAGTACATCCTGGACCGTGGCAACCCGAACGTGATTCTGTGCGAACGGGGCATTCGGACCTTCGAAGATCACACACGCTTCACGCTGCCGCTGACCACGGTGCCGTATCTCAAGCAGAAGACACACCTTCCGGTGATCGTCGACCCTTCGCACGGCACGGGCAAGGCGTCTCTGGTGCCTGCGATGTGCAAGGCGTCGATCGCCGCGGGCGCGGACGGACTGATCCTGGAAGTGCACGAAGATCCGCGGAAGGCGATGTCCGACGGTTCCCAAACGATCACGCCGGCCGTGTTCCAGCAGATCATCGTCGATTGCGGCAAGATCGCTTCGGTCATCGACCGTTGACTTCTTCATCCGAGCGGATTCGAACGGGATCGAAGATCGAACTCCGACCCGTCCCGGTCGTTGACATCGTGAACGATTCGGGTATGATTCCGTTCGTGGTATGAGCCGAAGTGGCGGAATGGCAGACGCGCCGGATTCAAAATCCGGTGCCCGCAAGGGCGTGTGGGTTCGAGTCCCACCTTCGGTATTGCGATACGATGCGGCCCTGACCTCCAGCGGCCGCTTTTTTCTTGACCTTCGGACCACATCGGATGACGATGCCCCGGCAGGACAACGCTGAACCGCGTGCACCCATGGTCGGCCTGATCATGGGATCGACCTCGGACTGGCCGACGATGAGCAGGGCCGCCGAAATGCTCGAAAAGCTCGGTGTCCCCTTCGAATCGAAGGTCGTTTCCGCCCATCGAACGCCGGAACGCATGTTCGAATACGCTCGCACAGCGGCCGACCGAGGCTTGAAAGTCATCGTCGCCGGGGCCGGGGGTGCCGCGCACCTTCCCGGAATGGTCGCCGCTCTCACCTGGCTGCCCGTGCTGGGTGTGCCTGTCGAGAGCCGCACGATGAAGGGCATCGATTCGCTCTATTCGATCGTTCAGAT
Source organism: uncultured Isosphaeraceae bacterium (assembly GCA_964608915.1). GTDB lineage: Bacteria > Planctomycetota > Planctomycetia > Isosphaerales > Isosphaeraceae > QWQI01. Next base: position 26,881 of record CAZSQA010000001.1, on the reverse strand, counting down.
GCCCAAGGGCGTCCCCGTAGGCACTCTCGCGATCGGCGAATCCGGAGCAGCCAATGCCGGGCTGCTCGCGGCATCGATCGTGGCCCTTACCGACGAATCGGTCCGCAAGGCCCTGATCGCGTTTCGCCAAAGCCAGACGGCTGAAGTTCCGCACGATCCCGTGCCCGTCGATACCGCCCCGGTCGTGAGATGAACCGATGCACCGCATGACGGCTCGACCAGGCGACCGGCTCGGACTCATCGGCGGCGGCCAGCTCGGCCGAATGTTCACGCAAGCGGCGATGAGTATGGGCTTTCGCGTTGTCGTGCTCGATCCCGACGCTGACTGCCCGGCGGCTCAGGTGGGCGCTCAGCCCATCGTCGGCCGTTGGGATGCCCCCGCTGCCATCGACGATCTGGCCAGACTCTGCGGCCATGTGACGGTCGAATTCGAAAACGTACCGGCCCGTGCTCTGTTCCGGCTGCAGCGCAGAGGCGTGCTCACGCGTCCGGGATGGAAAGGCCTGTGGGTCAGCCAGAACCGGATACGCGAAAAGCGGTTCCTCAGTTCGCTGGGCATTCCCCTGCCCCGATGGGGCGTCGTTCGCACTGAGGCGGATCTTCCGAAAGTCGCCGCGGAAGTCGGCTTTCCGCTGATTCTGAAAACGGCCTCGGAAGGTTACGACGGTAAGGGGCAAACGAAAGTGCACGAAGCCCATGCCCTGAGCGAAGCCTGGGCCAGCCTCGGCCGTAAGGCATGCGTGGCGGAGTCGGTCGTGCCGTTTCACGCCGAGTTATCGATCATCGTGGCGCGCGACGTTCATGGCAATGTGGCGTTTTTCGGGCCAATGTGGAATCACCACACGAACCATATTCTGGACTGGACGATTCATCCGGCTCCGTTCGGACCAGTAACGACGGCCGAAGCCCGCGCGATCGCGCGTCAGGTCGTCGAAGCCCTCGACCATGTCGGCCTGATGACCGTCGAGCTGTTTCTGACGGGCGACGGCGACCTGGTCGTCAACGAGCTGGCGCCCCGGCCCCATAATTCAGGGCATTGGACGATCGAAGGCTCCACGACGAGTCAGTTCGAACAGCAGGCCCGCATCCTTGCCGGCATGTGCGTCGGCGACACGAGTGCAGAGAAACCGGCCTGCATGGCGAACCTGCTGGGCGATGTCTGGAACGGGGGCGAACCCGACTGGGCCGCGGCTCTGGCGGGAGACCGGGGCGTCAAGCTCCATCTGTACGGCAAAGCCGCAGCGAAGACCGGTCGCAAGATGGGCCATCTGACGGTCGTTGACGACGATCCTCGACAGGCGCTCGCACGTGTCGAGTCCGTTCGGAATTCGCTTTCCAGCCGAGGCCATTCGGCATGTTCCGGGGAACTGATCCAACCCTGATTTCTTCGTTGGCGCATCCGGAGTGGCTGGCGCTTCTGCCGCTTGCTCTCCTGCCTTTCGTCAGGGAACGTCTCCGTCCGATTTTCCCGGGCGTCGTCGCAGCAGGATGGCAGGCGGAACCTGAGCGATTTCCCGTTCTTTCAAGAACGCGGCGATGGCTCGTCCCCGCTCTGCTCTCAGCCGGCGCCAGTTGTCTGATCCTGGCACTGGCCGCACCGGCCCGGCCCGAGATCCCACCCTTTAAGCCCACTCCGATTGGCCATTTCTGGGCCGTGCTTCTGGACTGTTCCGGCAGTATGGCCACTGTCGATCCTGGCCGCCAGGCATCGCGGCTGAGGCTCCTGGCCGACGATCTGGCCGATGTCATCGTCGATCGCCCTCAGGACCGTTTCGCCGTGGTCCGAGTCGCCGGATACGCGGACCGCGTCGGCCCCGCCGAATCATCTTCGCGTTTCCTGGTCGACAGACTGCGCCAAATCGCTCCCGCACTGCCTGGCGAAGACGGAACGAATCTGGGCGATGGGCTGGTTCTGGCTGCTGATGCATTGCCGCAGGATCTCGCCCCCGAGGCAAAATCGATTCTGATCGTATCGGACGGCCGCGAAAATCCTCCGGATGCGAAATCGTTCCGGCTGAGCGATGTCGCCTCCAGGATGCGAAAATCGGGTATCCGGATCGACTGGCTACGGCTGGCTATTCCTTCCACGACCGATGAATCTCCCGAGAGCAAGGCCCTGGGTGATGCTTCGAAACTCGCTCTGGAGACCCTTGTCCGCGAGTCGGGCGGCAGCGTGATCGACGGCGGACCTGGCGGCGGCCGCAGCGCGATCGTCGAAGCCGCGATCGCTCGCCTGGCAGGAATGAGGCCGCCGGTCACGAACTGGCCCTCTGCGTCGACGGCCCTTGTCATCGCCACGTTCGCATTTTGGATAATCGCATGGATCCTGAGTGTGTCACGTTCGATTCGAAATCGACCCATCGATGGCGCAGCGATCATTCGCGGAACATTCCTGGCCCTGGCGACCGGCACTGCGGGATTGGCCGCAATTGCCGCGGTGCGGGCTTCGCAAATGCCATCCGCGTCGAGTTCGAAACCGACGTCACGATGGCTGATCTTATTGGACACCAGCCCGAGCATGGCAGCGACCGATGCTTCAGGCGGGTCGCGGGTGGCCGCGGCATCGCGAGTGGCTCAGGGGCTGATCGGGCGATTGTCGGTTGACTCAGGTGCCCGGGCCGCGATCGTTCGATTCAGCGGCCGGGCGGTTCCTCAATCCGGCTGGTCTGACGACTGGGAAGCTCTGGAGTCGATCATCGAGGAGACCGATTCCCACGCGATTCGGCCGACGGGATCGGACTGGGACGCGGCCCTGCGAACCTCGCTCGCATTCGAAACCGATCAGGACGGCGAAAGTTCATTGCAGGTGGACACGCATTTGATCGTCCTGACCGACGGCGAAGCGAGCCGGGAACCAGGCGAAGATGTGATCGATACCATTTCGAAGCGAAATTGGCGCACGACATTCGTCACGTTCGGCGACGACACTCTCCCTGGCGCGACATTCCCAGGCGCGTCCGATACGAATTCGCCCTGGATCGATCACCGCACGGGCAAGCCGGCCCGCTCGGCGAGAAACGACACCCTGGCGAAACGAGTCGCTCAAAAAACGGGAGGGAGGGTCCTGAGTGTCGGCCCGGCGCCTTTCGACCCATGGAATCTGGCTGAGTCGATCGCGGGACCTCTCGAATTGCCGACGAGAAAGTCGACCGCTATCGCGATTTCCCGATCGGAGCCATTTCGTTCGGCTCTTGCGTCGCTCGCATCGTTCCTCATCGCGGAAGTCGCCGGATTTCGAAGTTTCCGGTCCTCCGGTCGCACACGATCTCATTTTGATAAAGCCTCGATATTGCTTCTCGCCTGCATTTCCATGTCTTGCGCGCAGCGCGACCTAGCTGGGGAATTCGAATCGTTTACGGAATCGGCTTGGGCCGCATATCACAGCGGCAACCTGATTCAGGCCCGGGCGACGCTCGAACTGGCCGCAAGGCGTCTGCCCGACGAAGCCGTGATTCCCTACGATCTCGCCTTGATCGAACTCGGGCGAAACCAGCCGAATCGAGCCCTTGAATCTCTGGCCGAATCTTCATTAAGGCTCGAAAACGGTACTTCGGCACCCCCCCAGCACAAGCGAACACTTCAGGCACGCATCGAAGCCGCACGCGGCTACTCACTGATTCTCCTCGGCCGACCGGAAGAAGCCGGCGAAGCTCTGAAGAAAGCCATCGCCTCTCGCGGACTGAGTGACGCCGAACGGGCCGATGCCGAAACGAATGCGAAATATGCGACAGCCGTCGCGAAACCTGCCGAACGCCCAAAAGCTACGGAGCCGGAAACGACGGGTCGGGAGCGATTCGTGCCTGGTCTAACGATCGAACCTAAGGAAACCATATGGAATCGCATGGCTGACGACGTGCGAAGCCGGGCCAGAGCGGCTCGATCACGCTTCGAACCTGCCGGCGACGAATTGAAATCGGGGACGGGAATTCTGCCCGGCGAGGCCCTCACGATCGACTGGTGAAAGCCGTTCTCGCTTCGCCGGGCATTCGAATGCTCAGGTCGTGTAATCGGCGTTCAGGTGAACGTATTCGGCGGTCAGGTCGCATGTCCAGAACCTGACATGCGTGCCGCCTCGGTAGAAGATCAGTCGAATGTGCGTTTCGCGGTTGTCGCGGATATTCTTCGAAACCGCCGCGGCGTCGAAGTCGAGCGGTGTGCCCTTGTGATAGAGCGGGAATCCGTTCAATTTCAGGCAGAGTTCCGACTCATGAAAATCGACCCCGGCGTAGCCCGCCGCCGAAACGATACGGCCCCAGTTCGGATCGGCGCCGTGAATGGCCGTTTTCACCAGTGGGCTGTCTGCCACGGCCCGAGCGATGGCCATCGCTTCGTCGCGATTCATGCAGCCTTCCACATCGATGGTGATGCGGTGCGTCGCGCCTTCGCCGTCCCCAGGAATCATGCGGGCCAGCGTTTCGCAAACGTCACGCAGGGCCTGTCTGAACATGCCCAGGTCGGAACCATGCAGCGGGCGTGCCATGGCCTGACCGTTGGCCAGAACGAGCACGGTGTCGTTCGTGCTGGCGTGGCCTTCGACGGAAATGCAATTGAAGGAAACGTCGACCGCTTCCGAAAGAGCTTCCTGAAGCAAGTTTTCGGGAATCCGGGCATCGGTCACGAGAAACGCCAGCATGGTGGCCATGCGGGGGCCGATCATGGCCGCCCCTTTGCAGATGCCCAGCAGGTGCACGACTTCGCCGTCGGCCGTTCGGATCGTAGTACCAGCCACTTTCGGCACGGTGTCGGTCGTCATGATGGCATGTGAGGCGTCGCGGAAGCCATCGACTTCGGCCGTCAGGGCTGAGGCGGCCATTTCCGCGCCAGCCGCGATCTTGTCCATGGGAAGTTGATGCCCGATCACACCCGTGGAGGCGACGAGTACTTGATCGGCTCGGCAACCGAGCTGTTTCGCGGCCAGCGACGCCATCGCTGCGGCGTTGTCGAGCCCCTGCTGCCCAGTGGCGGCGTTGGCATTACCGGAATTGACGATGATCGCGCGCAAGCCGTGGTTCGGCACCAGTGCCCTGTCCCACTGCACGGGAGCAGCCGCGACCCGGTTGAGCGTGAACGTCCCCGCGGCCGTGCAGGGGTGGTCGCTCACGATGAAGGCCATGTCTTTCCTGCCCGATTCCTTGATGCCGCATGTGATTCCGGCGGCCTTGAAGCCCTTGGGGATCGCCAGTTGTGCCCAGGTTTCCATCTGCGTCGTCCTTCGTTCTCATTTCCTGAACGGGTCGTTTCGAAAGCGATTGAGAGTCGCCGTCACTGAGCCGTGTAGCCGCCGTCGATCGTGAAATCGGCCCCGGTGACGAAGCTCGAAGCCTCGGAGCACAAAAACAGGGCGATCGGCCCCAGCTCTTCCGGCCTGCCCCAACGGGCCATCGGGATTTTGCCGACGACACGGGCATTCACGTCCGGATCGCTCAGTAGGGGCGTGTTGATCTCGGTCGCGAAAGGCCCTGGGCAAAGGTTATTGACCGTCACGCCGAAAGGGGCCAGTTCCAGGGACAGCGACTTTGTCATCGCCGACATGCCGCCCTTGCTGGCCGAATAAGGCGTGCGGTCGGCCATCGAAATCGAAGCCATCATGCTCGACAGGTTCAGTATCCTGCCCCAGCGACGCTTTTTCATCGAAGGAACCACGGCCCGGCAGCCGAGCCAGGCTCCTTTCAGGTTGGTGTCGATGACGGCGTCCCAGTCGTCCTCGCCGAGCGTTTCGATCGGCCCGCGGATGTTGATTCCGGCATTGTTGACGAGCACGTCGACCGGCCCGAATGCGGCGACCGTATCGGCCACGGCCTTTTCGACATCGAGGGCTTTGACGACGTCGGCGGCCAGGCCGAGCGTTTTCGCGCCGAACTGGGCCGCGATCTCGCCTGCGGCTTTCGCAGCCGATTCGCCGCTGCGGGCGGTGAGGGCGACGGAAGCGCCGGCTTCGGCGAGGGTTTCGGCGATGATTCGGCCCAGGCCACGGGCCCCGCCGGTGACCAGGGCGACACGGCCGTCAAGCCGAAATGTGTTCAGGTATTTGGACATGGGATGAATGAACCAGATGTTTCGAGAATCGTTTCCGCGCGGGCTTCGGCCTCGGTCGGCGAAACGGCCGTCATACGGAGTCACGAACGACCGATCGTAGCAGATTTGGTGATCGGCCGCAAAAAGAGTCGGGCCTGCCACAAAGCGTCGAAGCGTTCTCACATCTTCAGCTTCGATCGACGAAGCGAAAGCCGTAACGCGTTCCGTTCCGGGTTCGAATCGCATTCGAAACTCAAGAGAGAGGATCGCGCCGACGGGGCCCCGTTAGCTTCAGTTCAGCCAGTAATACAGGAAAAAGCCGCCTGCCAGCATCGCGCCCCCCATCGCCAGGATGGCCAGCATGATGAGTGCCTGCTTCCACTTGGGCTTGGACATGAAGACGAGGTTCAAATGCATAAGCGGCGCGCCGATGATGAGTTGAGCCATGAAGATGAACGGCGGCAGTAAGACGACGGTGAATCCTTTCCTCCCAAGGCCTTGCGTCCCTTGAGCGTTTTTCGATAGATACCAGATCAGCCAAACGCAGGGGACAAGGGAAAGGACAAGCAGCACGCTGGCTCTCAAGCGAATGATGGCCGGATTGTGCTCAGGGATTTCCTTCAGAATCTCTGGTTGTTCATATAACATCCTGCACTCGGGCGAGCAGAAGCACTTGCCGTCGCGGACCTCGGTAAAAAGCATGATAGTTCTGCAACGGGTGCATTTTCCGAGAATGGGCATGGTCTTTTCGATCTCCTTCGGAAATTCAAGTCCGGTATGACGAATGGAGCGTAAGCAAACGATTGAAGAGATCGTTCCGACTCGACAAAGGATGCCGAATCATCACTGACAAGAAGCAGATTCTTCGCGTCAAAGGCTATCGCTCCCATGTGTGCACGTCAAGGGCCGCGATCGCATTCTCGATCGGATGTCGACGAATGTCCTTCAGACAAGGAACTCCCAGGACAATGGGATCACCGCTGGTGTTGATGAGGTGCGTTGCCGGGTAAGCCGCCGTCTCTATCCAGAAGCCCCGGAGCAAGTCGGGAGCGAGGGACCATTCATTTCGATCTGACGGTCGCGATTCGTTTGGGGTTGGGGTGAGGGGGAAAGTTCTGGGCTCGGGCCGAGTTCGTCGCAAGGATCAGAACGAATGCAATGATCGCCCGGAGGATGTTCATCCAAAAGTTCGATTGCGTTTCAAGCGGATTCGTATTCACGACGAAACCGCGGCGATGAGTGACAGTTCGATTCGCCGATCGATGTTCCGATCGGCAGGCCCTGGTCGATCGAGACGAATGAGCATCTGAGGTCGAGAATAATTCCTTCGTTTCAGACGACTTCCTGCATGGGCCGGGTTCGAACTGGTGGCAATGGACGGCCATGGGCTTCGAGATCCTCGAGATCTTCTTCGACGACCTCACACAGGTCGGCGAAAAGAGTCACAGGGTCATCGCCGTGTTTTACCGTAATGACGTCGGGGCATCTGCCAAGGTAGGCTTGATCTTCCTGACTCCATTCGACCCATTCGAAATATCGGTCGCCTTTTTTCATGAAGTCACCTGCTCGATGACTCGATTGATCTGTTTTTCCTGGTACGGCAAGGCGTCCTGGCCGGACTGCCTGCTGACCGTCACGGCACCCGGGTATCGAACATGCACGAATTTCCGATGGAAACCTTTGCCGCCACCGGGAATCTCGCGAAAACCAGCATTTTCAGATCTTCGACAATTTCTCGGAATTTTCGCGGCATGCTCAGATCGAGGGTTAGCGTTCGGGGCAACCTGGCTTCCGAGGTTCATGACCCATCTCTTTCAAGATCCTGTCGATATTAAGAGATTCGATATGTCGATCTGAGTTTTCATGACCATGACTCACTTAATGGCCCGAATTCGTTCAAGGCAAGATCGTTCAAGTGTTGTCGGACGAGGACCGGGAATTCGATTTGTCGAGTGAAACAGCCCGACCGGCCGAATACGGCACGTATCGACGTGACCACCGGGATCGAGCGAAAGCATTTCGGGATACACGTGAAGCTCATTTAGGTTTCGAAGAGCCGTGCCGTCCCTTCTGAATCGACCTGACATCTCGGTCGAATGAAGATATCCGGTTCATTCCGAAATGCATGCTCCATAAGTCCATGGATATCGTGCGGCCCTGGTCAGGCGGCAAGACAGGCGAAATCAAGGGACAACGGCATTTTTTTTCGTGGTCGACGGAAGATATGGCACGATCTCTCGAGCCCTACATCCTTTTCGCGTCCGTTACACTCCAGGCTCCGTCTCGTCAATCGGTCCGGCTCCGCCTCGGCCCAGATCTGAAAAATGAACTGACACCAATTTTCTGACACCAATTTTCCCTGACATCGGAACCGCCGAATCACGTAGTGGCTTTGATTTTCGTAAACACTGAATGTTCAAGATTTTCGACATGCTCATTTCGCCTCGCCGGGCTCTTGACAATCCGGCGATTTCGTGACTAAAAAGCGACATTCCTATCCCAAATCCAGCGGCCGATGACTTTCCAGCTTGCCGACATCACGTTCGATTCTGGATTCCGGAGCAAGAAGCAACTTCGCATCTGACCACCTTAGAGGGAGATCGCAGATGAAGCCTTTTCGACGGATACTTCGCAGGATCGATAAATTCCGCACGAAGCGGACTGCACCTCGAAAATTGCTCAATGGAATGTGCTTCCTGGCATTCTCGGCAAGCCAGGCGATGGCGGTCGACATCGTCTGGACCGGGGCCGTGAACGGTCAGTGGAGCAATACGGGGAACTGGGACATCAGTGCCGTTCCCACTTCGGCCGATAACGCGTATCTGCCTACACCCGCCGTCGTGAACAATTCGATCACCGTGCCCGCCGGTGCGGTTGCGCGGCAGTTGATCGTGAACGCCACTTACGAGTTGCTCGCCGGTGATCTGACCACCTCCGACAATTTCTATGTCGATTCGAATTCAGGCCTTACGCTTTCCCTGAAAAGCTCGGCCGACGTCACGACACCTAATGCCACGGTCGGGCTTTCCGGCACTTCCCAGTCGAACGCTTGCTCGTCGATGGCGTGGGATCTACGTTCACTGTCAACGATCGTCTGAACGTCGGCTGGGACGGTCAGAATCACAGCATGAGGGTTCAGGCCGGAGCCACCGCGACGACCGCCACGACGGCAGTCGGTGCCACTTCGACGGCGACATCGAACTCACTTCAAGTCACCGGCAGCGGCAGCTCTTTCTCGGCCAGCACGCAACTGCTCGTCGGAGATAACGGCACGATCAACTCGTTTTCGCTCACGGATGGTGCCACGGCCACGGCGCCGAGCGTCGTGGTGGGCAATAACGATGGTGCCGACGGCAATACGTTCGGTGTCTCCGGCACGGGCTCGACGTTTACGACGACCGACGTAGCGGGGGCAGGGCTTAAGGTCGGCCAATCGAGCGATAACAACTCACTGACGGTCGGCACGGGCGGGACGTTTTCGATGCTCGGCACGACACGCGATGCCCAGATCGGGGCCAACGCCGGTGCGGACGGCAACTCTCTCGAAGTCACGGGCGGCAGCTTTTCGACCCAGGCGACCCTTTATGTCGGCAATGGCGGATCCAATAACGAACTGAACGTTTCCGAGGGTTCGGCATCGGCCCAGAACGTTCGGATCGGCGGCACGGCGGCCTCTTCGGGCAACGTGGCGAACGTCAGCGGAACGGGAACTCTGACCGTCAACAATACGATGCGTGTCGGGTCGCTCGGTAGCGGCAATCAGTTGAACATCACCGGCGGTGGCAAGGTCAGCATGCCGAATAACGACTTGTTCGTCGGTTATCAGGCCGGATCGGCGAACAACGTCGTGACGATCGCCGGGGCTGGGTCGGAACTCGAAATGGGTGCTGGCAAGAATGTCGTCATTTCTTTCGAAAACGGCTCAGGTGGACCTCCATTCACAGCCGGCAACAAGGTCGTCGTGAAGGACTCCGGCTTTCTGAACACCGATTCCGTGAAACTCGGCCCACTCGGCACGCTCCAGTTCGGCGACGGCGCCGCGCCCGGCACGATCAAGGCCGGCTCGGTCGTGGATGCACCCGTAGGCGGCGGAACGGTCGATTTCAAACACAATTCGACCGGATTCACATACGGCGATTCGCTGACCGGCACGCTTCAAGTCAAGCAAACCGGAACGGGCACGACGATCTTCACAGGTGCGAAAGCCTACACAGGGGCCACCAGTGTCGAAGCCGGCGAGCTTCAGGTGAACGGCTCGACGGCTTCCGGCAGCGCGGTTTCGGTCTCGGCCGGAGCGACTCTCAGCGGTACCGGTACCTTGGGTGGAGCGACCACGGTGAACGGCACGACGGCACCAGGGGCTTTGGGCACTGGTCTGCTGACCTTCGGGTCGGACCTGACCTACAACTCAGGTTCGGCCATGAGCTGGCAACTGCTCGGCAATACGGATTCCGTTACATCGGAATTCGACCGTATTCAGGTCAACGGCAATTTGACCTATACCGGTGCGACCTCCGCTTACCTGAACTTCAACTCCGCCGGCAGCACGGTGGACTGGACCGATTCGTTCTGGAACTCAAACCGGCAGTGGACACTGTATGACGTCGCCGGCACGACGAGTGGCTCGGGTTTCTTCAGCGTTTTCGCCACGAACTGGGCCGACGGCAACGGGGCCCTGTTCAATACCGTCCTGCCCTCGGCCTCGTTCAGCATTCTGCTTTCAGGCAATAACGTGCTGCTGGCTTATGCCGTGCCGGAGCCATCAACCTGGGTTCTTGGCGCTCTGGGCATAGGTCTGTGCTGGGCCGGCAACCGACGGATGCGAAAGACCGCGACGGCCTGAAGTCTGACGATTATCGAACTCGATGAGTTTCGACCGGGTCGATACTTACACCACTGACTGGCTCCGTCGATCGCGACGGAGCCAGTCGCGTTTTCGTACGATGCGCATTCGGTTCGTATTGTCAAGGTTTTCCGTCGATCTTCGATCGAAAGGCACTTCGAACGCTGATTGCGGATTGCGGCACGTTCCGGGCACTCGCAAGATCCGAACCATCCTGCCAGCTTCACGCTTCGGTCAGGCATATAGGGAATTTCCGTCGTAGTTCGCCTCATCACTTGATCAGGATCATGGAGTTCACCAAACTTCGATTCCTGACGTTATCGAAGCATCCACCCATGCTTACCGATCCGCATTTACCGTTTCGGCGATTTGTGATACCTAGACTTCTGACCGAAATGGCTGGTCGGCCGTGACGGTCGTGAGGGTCGTTCCGGCGGTAACATGCGTGGAATGACGGGGCCTCGAAAAACCCGGCAACTTGGTCAAGCTGGTCAATTCCGTTTGCCGATTCTCGAAGACAGTGTCAATAGGCCACCCATGGACGGGGACACTTTCGGGTGAGAGCGAAGGGATTGCTCGTCAGGGGATGGTTTGTCGAGGAGCGAGAGTCATGAGAAAGCGAATCGGGGCTGCGATGATGGCCCTGGCAGCGGCTGCGGGGTGGTGTAGCACCGCTTCGGCCGCGTCGTACGGGGGTGCGGCGTCGGTAGGCTCAAGCCTTCTGCCGGGTTGCGGCACCCGCGTGGAATACCGCACCCAGAAGCAGACGATCATGCGGACGGTGTCCGAGACGCAATACGTACCGCGTCAGGTCACCACCCAGCGTGAAATTCTGGAAACGGCGTACCGCCCGCAGACCGTCACCGAAATGCGCACGGTCACCGAAACCGGCACGAGGGACGAGCTTTACACCGTCCAGAAGCCGCTTTACCGCACCGTTCTGCAGGAACAGCGATACACCGTTCAGAGGCCCGTGCAGCGTACCGTCTTCAAGGATGTCGCCTACACCGTGCAGCGTCCGGTGCGCGAAACGCACATGGAAACGCGTCAATACACCGTTTCCAAGCCGATCCGCGAAACGGTCATGCAAACGGTCGCCTATAACGTCACGACGCCCGTTCGCGAGACGATCTATCAGGACCAGACCTACACCGTGTGCCGGCCGGTGCAGGAAACGGTCATGACGAACGTGCCCGAATACGTCAACGTGCCGGTCGTTCAGACAGGCCTGAAGACGGTCGTCGAAAACGTTCAGATCCCGGTCCAGAAGACCTGCTACCGCACAGTGCCTTACCAGGTAACGGTGCCGGTTCAGAAGACAGTCATTCAGGCCCAGCAGTACACCGAGATGGTGCCGGTGAAGCAGTGCTCCTATCGCGAGGAGCAATACACCGTGCAGAAGCCGGTCTACAACACCGTCATGCAGGAAGTGCGTTACAACGTGAACCGCACTGTCCGCCGCACGGTGATCAAGCAGGTCCCCGTGACGGTTACCAAGCCGGTTCGCGAAACTTCGCTGCAGACCTATCAGTACACGGTGTGCAAGCCTGTCCGGACGACCTCGATGCAGACGGTGACCGAAACGGTCATGCGGACTGTGGCCGAGACTCAGACGGTCGTCGACACCAAGACGGTCTGCGTGCCTGTGACGACTTCGAAGCAAGTCGCCAGAACGGTTTGCGAAAAGGTCTGCGAACGGGTCTACATTCCTGGCCCGGTGATCCGCAGCAATGGCCAGTGGGTTCAGTGCCCCGGCCGTTACGAAGATCGTGTCTCGAGCGTGCCCCGCACGGTCATGGAAACGGTCTGCGAAACGTCTTATCAGCAGCAGACGATCAACTGCGAGCGTCAGGTGACCGTCTGCAAGCAAGTGCCTGAAGTGATCACCAAGCAGATCCCGGTGACCACCTGCACGATGGTCAGCGAAGTGGTGACGAAACAAGTGCCCGTGACGACCTGCCGCATGGTGGCCGAAACGGTCATGACGCAAGTGCCCGAAACTATCTGCGAAGTCGTTCCGACCGAGTGCGTCAAGCAAGTCCCCGTGACGACGTGCAGCATGGTCAGCCAGGTCTGCACCCGCACCGTGCCGGTCATGAACACGGTCATGGTGCCCCGCACGTGCGTTCGCAAGGTGCCGGTCACCGTCACCGAGAACGTGCTGAAGACCTGCTACAAGACCGACCCTTACGTGGTCACGACGATGGTGAACAAGGCCGTAACCAAGCAGGTTCCGGTTCAGATCACCAAGATCGTCAAGGAATGCCGCATCAAGCAGGTGCCGGTGACGGTGACGAAGATGGTCCGCGAAACGGCCGTCCGCAAGGTCCCCGTAACGGTCTGCAAGATGGTCACGACTCAGCAGGTCAAGCAAGTGCCGATCACGACCTGCCGCACGGTGACGGAAGTCCGCACCTGTCAGGTTCCCGTGACGACCTGTTCGATGGTCAGTGAAGTCCAGACCAAACGCGTGGCCGAAACGGTCTGCGAAATGGTCGCTCAGGAATGTGTCCGCCAGGTGCCGATCACGACTTGCGAAATGCAGACGATTCAGTGCACCCGCAAGGTGCCCTTCACCGTGTGCAAGCAAGTGCCGGTCACCAAGACGATCTGCGTACCTGAAACCGTCGCCCGCACCGTCTCCGAAACCCATACGGTGATGGATCCGGTTTGCGTGACGAAGCAAGTCCCCGTGGAAGTTTGCGTGACCGTGCCGGTCATCGTTCAGGAAGCCCCGGTCGTGCTGCCCAGCGCCCAAAGCGTGATGGCCAGCCCGCAAACCATGCTGCCGACGACGAAGATCCTGCCCAGCGCCCAATATTGAGCCTGGTCAAGGTCTGACACACGACACTGCCCCTGACATGCCGGGGGGATTCGCAAGGGTCCCTCCGGTTTTTTCGTATTCCCGGCGACTGGTTCGACCCGCTTCCCACCCTGCGATTCGGATCGTATAATATTCGTAAACCTACCTGCGATCGGCATTCCGTCCCCACGCCCGATCGACCGAACGTCAGGAATTCTGATCCATGATCCCGCACTTTCGACGTCTTTCGTACGGCCGCATGGCTCTGGCAACGACACTCGTCTGCTTCGGCCCGATCGGATGGTCCTTCGTTTCGGCAGCGGACGAAGGGAAAAGAACGGTCGATTTCGATAAGGAAATCCGCCCGATCCTCTCGGACAACTGTTATTCGTGCCATGGCCCGGACCAGAAAAACCGCAAGGGCGAGCTGCGTCTCGACACCCGTGACGGCATCTTCGGCCACGACAAGAAAGAAGGCGTCGTGAAGGCCGGCTCGCTGGACGACAGCGAACTCGTCCAGCGCATCCTCTCGACCGAAAAGGACGAGACGATGCCGCCGCCGGAAACGAACAAGAAGCTCAAGCCCGAGCAAGTGGAAGCTCTGAAGAGCTGGATCATGCAGGGTGCACCCTACAAAGGGCACTGGGCATTCGAAGCTCCGGTGAAGGCAGCCGTTCCCGAGACGGACTCGGCCTGGGCGAAAACTCCGATCGACCGTTTCATCCTGGCCGAACTCAAGAAAAAAGGCCTGACGCCCAACGGTCCGGCGACGAAAGAAGCCCTGATCCGCCGGCTGACGCTTGACCTGACAGGCCTGCCCCCGACGACGGCCGAGATCGACGCGTTCCAGGCCGACCAGGCGCCGAACGCCTACGACAAGTTGGTGGACAGGCTGATCAATTCGCCCCACTATGGCGAAAACATGGCCCGGGGCTGGCTCGACGCCGCTCGATACGCCGACACCCACGGCCTGCACCTGGACAACGAACGTTCCATGTGGCCCTATCGCGACTGGGTCGTGAAGGCCTTCAACGAGAATCTGCCGTTCGACAAGTTCGCCGTCTGGCAACTGGCCGGCGATCAGCTTCCTGACTCGACCCTGGAGCAGCAGATCGCCTCAGGCTTCAACCGCTGCAACGTCACCACGAGCGAAGGCGGGTCGATCGACGCCGAGCTGCTTGTCCGCTACGCCGTGGACCGGGCCGAGACGACGTCCGCCGTGTTCATGGGCCTGACAGCCGGCTGTGCCGTGTGCCACGATCACAAGTTCGACCCGATCAGCCAGAAGGATTTCTACTCGCTCTACTCGTTCTTCTACAGCCTGGCCGACCCGGCCATGGACGGCAACCGGATCGACACCCCGCCGATCCTGAAACTGCCCAGCGAAGAACAAAAGCAGAAAATCGCGGCGCTCGACAAAACGATCACTGACGCCGACAAACAACTGCGCGAGAAGCTCCTGAGCGTCGTTTACGCCGACCCGGCCACGCTCAGCCCGCCGCCGCCGGTCGTAAAAAGCGAAAAACTGCTCTTCGAAGACGAAGTGCCCGCGGGTTCGAAGGCGACCGTCAACGACGGCAACGCACTGCTCAAGCTCGCGACCACAGGCCCAGCCAGCGGCAAGGCATACATCGAACGCACGGACAAGGGCCTGGCTCAGGACATCTTCACGGAACTCAAGGAACCGGTCGAATTCTTGCCCCAGGGCACGTTTTCGGTCGCCGTGAAGCTCGACCCGGCCAATCCGCCCAAGGCCGTCATGGTGCAGTTCAACGTGAACGGCCAGTGGTCGCACCGGGCTGTCTGGGGCGACGCTGATGCGATTCCGTACGGCACTCTGGGAACCCCGGAGAGAGTGAAAGCCGGCGACCTGCCGAAACCGGGCGAATGGGCGACACTGTCATTCGATCTCGGCAAGTTCCAGATCAAGCCCGAGATGAAAGTCACCGGCTTCGCCTTTACTCAGTTCGGCGGGACCGTCGGATGGGACAAGCTCGTCCTGAACTCCGAAACCAATCCGGCTCGCGATGCGGCCGAATCGTTCGCCGTGTGGGCGCGCAGCCAGAACCCCAAAACGATCCCGGGCTTCCCCGGCGACATCCAGCCGGTCCTTCAGAAAAAGGTGACCGAACGGACCGTCGCGGAAACCCGCAAGCTGGAAGACTACTTCCTGACGAACGTCTGGAAAGGCGGATCGGCCGCCTTCGGCCCGACCCGTGACGCTCTGGCCAAGGCCCGGCAGGAAAAGCAGGCGATCGAAGGCCAGGTGCCGCTGACGTTCGTCAGCCGGGATCTGGATACGCCCCGCCAGGCCCACATTCTGTTTCGTGGCCAGTACGACAAGCCACGCGACCCGGTGAACCCGGAAACGCCGGCGTTCCTGCCACCGCTCAAACGTAAATCACCCGATGCCCGGGCGACACGTCTGGACCTGGCCCAATGGCTTGTGGCAGCGGAGCATCCGCTCACGGCCAGGGTCACGGTCAACCGTTTCTGGGCCCAGTTCTTCGGGACGGGCCTGGTGAAGACGGCCGCCGACTTCGGTTCTCAGGGCAGCCCGCCCGTGAATCAGGACCTGCTGGACTGGCTCGCCGTCGACTTCCGCGAGAATGGCTGGAACGTGAAGCGTCTGGTGAAGATGATCGTCACCTCCGCCGCCTACACGCAGGACACCAGGGCCGACGCGAATAAGCTGGCCGTCGATCCGGAAAACCGGCTGCTGGCCCGCGGCCCACGCGTCCGCCTGGATGCCGAAGTGTTGCGTGACCAGTCGCTGGCCGTTTCGGGCCTCTTGAACAAGTCCTTCGGCGGCAAGGGCGTGAAGACCTATCAGCCGATCAACATCTGGGAGCCCGTCGGTTTCGTCGGCTCGAACACTCGCGAATACAAGCCGGATTCCGGCGATTCGCTCTACCGGCGCAGCCTTTACATGTTCTGGAAGCGGACGGCCCCGCACCCCGCGATGACCACCTTCGACGCCCCCAGCCGCGAAAGCTTCTGCGTGGCTCGTGAACGGTCCAATACGCCACTGCAGGCTCTTGTGCTGCTCAACGACGTTCAGCACTTCGAAGCGGCCCGGGCCCTGGGCCAGCGGATGATCAAAGAAGGCGGCAAGTCACCCGAAGAACGCCTGGCCTGGGGTTTCCGCACTGTGACGGGTCGTCGTCCTTCCGAAGCGGAAGTCAAGCTTCTCAAGGAACTTCTGGATACGGAGCGGGACCGTTACGTCAAAGACCCTGAAGCGGCGAAGAAGGTCATCGCCAATGGCGAATCGAAGCCCGATCCGGCGGTCGATCCGGTCGATCTGGCCACATATGCCCTGTTGGGCAACCTGATGCTGAACCTCGACGAAACGGTCATGAAGAATTGAACCGCCCGAGCGTTCGCGACACACCGAACTTCTGAGAATTCAAGGAAATCGACCGATCATGAGCGACAACACGTTCGAACGACCGCTGAGGGAATTCCTGACCGGTCAGACCCGCAGGCAGTTCTTCGCATCGTCCGGCTTTTCCGCAGGCTCCATCGCCCTGGCGGGGCTTCTGGGCAATCGGGCAACCGCATCGGCGGCGGATTCGGGCAAGCCGAATTACGGCTCCAAGGTGCACCCCGCGCTGCCGGAAATGCCCCATTTCCCGGCGAAGGCGAAGCGGCTGATCTATCTGCACTGGAACGGGGCCCCGTCACAGCTCGACACATGGGACTATAAGCCGGATCTGCATAAGCACTTCGGCATCGACCTTCCCGAATCGGTGCGAATGGGCCAGCGGCTGACCACGATGACTTCGGGGCAGGCGAAGTTTCCGGTCGCTCCGTCCAAATTCAAATTCAAACAAATGGGCAAAAGCGGCACATGGGTGAGTGAGCTGCTGCCTCATATCGGCAATCATGTCGACAAAATCGCGCTGATGCGCACCGTCTTCACGAACGCCATCAATCACGACCCCGCCTGTACGTTCGTAATGACCGGTGCGGAAATCCCGGGCAAGGCGAGCCTCGGCTCCTGGCTGGCGTACGGGCTCGGCTCGGAAAACGAGGATCTTCCTTCGTTCGTCGTCCTCACACCCTCGTGGTCATCGAAGGCGAATGCCCAGGCCCTGTTCACCCGCATGTGGTCTTCGGGCTTTCTGCCAGGCAAGTTCACGGGCGTGGCTTTGCGGGGCCAGGGCGATCCGGTGCTCTACATTCAGAATCCGGACGGTGTGGCCCGCGACGACCGCCGACGCATGCTGGATACGCTCAACAAGTTCAATCAGGCGAATTATGAGCGGTACGCCGACCCGGACACGCTCACGCGCATAGCCCAGTACGAAATGGCGTTCCGCATGCAGGCGAGCGTTCCGGATCTCACCGACTTTTCGAACGAATCGAAGGAAACGCTCGAAATGTACGGCCCGGACGTGACCAAGCCCGGCACTTACGCGGCGAGCTGCCTGCTGGCGCGCCGTCTGGCGGAGCGGAACGTGCGTGCCGTCCAGATCCTGCACCGGGGTTGGGATCAGCACAACAACCTGCCGACGGAAATTTCGCTGCAATGCGGCGACGTGGACCGACCGACCGCAGCTCTGATTCAGGATCTCGACAAGCGTGGCCTGCTGGACGACACTCTGATCGTCTGCGGCGGCGAGTTCGGCCGGACCGTCTATTCCCAGGGCGCGCTTTCGAACGACAACTACGGGCGTGACCACCACCCGAAGAACTTCTGCATGTGGATGGCCGGCGCGGGGGTCAAGGGCGGCACGGTGTTCGGCGAAACCGACGATTTCAGCTATAACATCGTGAAGGATCCCGTCCACCTCAACGAACTCAACGCCACGGTTCTGCAGCAGAAGGGCATCGATCACCGCCGGTTCATCTATCCGTTCCAGGGGCTGGATCAACGCCTCACGGGCGTCGAGCCGGCGCGAGTCATCAAGGAAATCCTGGCCTGATCCGACCGCCCCGGTTCCGAGACCGCAGCGAGACCGGACCGATCGAGCCCCGAGCGCACCAGAGGACGACGACGCCATGAGATTCGGATCGACACGGCTATTTCTGACGCTCGCCTCCCTTGCGGCATCGGCGTCGGCCAGCGAACCGGCGAAACCGGCCGGTGGCATCGATTTCAATCGCGACATCCGGCCCATCCTGTCTTCCCGCTGCCTGAACTGCCACGGGATCGACGACGAAGCGCGCAAGGGTGAGCTGCGACTTGACATGCGTGCCGACGCCGTCCGAGATCGGGACGGATTTCATGTGATCAAGCCCGGCGCCCCGACCGAGAGCGAGCTGATCGCCCGCGTCGAAAGCACCGAGGCCGACGAAGTCATGCCGCCGCCCAAATCGGGCCCGCCCCTCAAGCCCGAAGAACGTGCCCTGCTCCGTCAGTGGATCACCGAAGGCGCCGGCTATGCCGAACACTGGGCTTATCAGCCGATCGCAAAGCGTGAAGCACCCGGGACATCGAATGACTCATGGGCCGCTTCGCCGGTCGATCGATTCATACTTGCCAGGCTCGATTCCGCGGGTCTTAAGCCGGCGAAGCCCGCCGATCGGGCGACGCTGATCCGTCGCCTCAGCCTGGACATCACAGGCTTGCCGCCTACTCCGGCCGAAGTGGATGCATTCGCCCGCGACGATTCGCCGGAAGCCTATCGCAATGCCGTTCGCCGCCTGCTCGATTCGCCGCATTACGGCGAACGCATGGCACGGGTCTGGCTCGACCTCGCCCGCTATGCCGACAGCAAGGGTTATGGATCCGACCCGCTGCGCGAATATATGTGGCGGTATCGAGACTGGGTGATCGATGCCTTCAACCGGAATTTGCCGTACGACCGGTTCGTCACGGAGCAGCTCGCGGGTGATCTGCTTCCAGGTGCGACTTCCGACCAGCTTCTTGCGACGGCCTTCCATCGCAACACGCTGACCAATGACGAAGGCGGCACCGACGACGAGGAATTTCGTGTCGAGGCGATCAAGGACAGGGTGGACACGACAGGTCAGGTCTTCATGGGGCTGACGGTCGGTTGTGCCAAATGCCATACGCACAAATTTGACCCGATCAGTCAGAAGGAATATTACTCGCTCTTCGCCATCTTCAATCAAACGGAAGACAACGACAACCCTAGCGACGAACCGCGTGTGCCGACGCCGACGCCGGATCAGGCCGTAAAGTCCCGCGAGATGGAAGCCCGGATCGCCGCGCTGGCATCGACTCCGATCCCGCGTGGCAAGGCGTTCGACGACGCCCTGAAAGGTTGGACGGAGCGAGTCAGAAGCAATCTTGACTGGACGGAACTGCGGCCTAAATCTCAAGTTTCGACGGAAGGCCGTACCCTGAAAGTCGACGAAACCGGCACGATCGTCGCCAGTGGCGATGCTGACAAAGCCACCGACTCTCTTTCGTTCGAGATCCCCGCTGGGGTAACGGCGCTGCGGCTGGAGGCCATCGCCGACGAAACGGAAATGAAAGGCCCCGGGCAGACGGCGCACGGCAATTTCGTGCTGAGTTCGATCGCCGCGACTGTCGACACAGGCGCGAAGGGGCTCGACAAGGTCCGGTACGTCCGCATCGAACTCCCGGGCAAAGAGAAAATCCTCTCGCTAGCGGAAGTGCAAGTCTACCGCGACCAGGAAAATCTGGCGTCGAAAGGCGAGGCCAGCCAGTCTTCGACCGATTTCGACGGTCCTGCCAGGCTGGCGATCGACGGCACGACGGACGGTCGTTTCGCCGAAAGCAAGTCGGTCACTCATACGGCCATATCCAAAGATCCCTGGTGGGAAGTCGACCTGAAGACTTCCGCCGGGCGTGTCGACCGTGTCGTCGTCTGGAACAGAACGGACGCCGGGGTCGAATCGCGGCTTGCGGGAGCGATCGTGAAGCTCCTTGACGGCGACCGTAAAGTACTCAGCACGGTTGCCATGAGCGAAGCCCCGAAAACGAGCCGGGAGATCGCCCTCGGGGGCCCGGCTCCCGTCCGTTTCGCCTCTGCCACTTCGAGCCACGATCAGCCGGAATTCGATGTCGCCCGTGCCCTGAAAACGGACAAAAAGGGCACTAGCGACGGCTGGGCGATCGGTGGCTCCACATGCCGCACCCACGATGCCGTTTTCCGCTCGTCGGCCCCCCTCCCCGCCGGTCGATTGACACTGAAGCTTGAACAGAACTACGGTGGCCGGCACACCCTGGGTCGGTACCGAATCTACGCCTGCACTGAACCTGAGCCGCCGACGGCATTGCCGCTGGCGATCCGCGACCTGGCCGTCGGCTGCGACTGCTGCCGCCAGCCAGCGGACCAGGCGATGCTTGAGGAATATTACTGGCGAAACGTCGCGCCGGAGATGAAGGCGAAAACGGCCGAGCGCAAGAAGGTCGAGGCCGATCTCGAGGCTTTACGAGCGATCATCGTCCGCACACCGGTCTTGAAGGAACTTTCAGCCGACAAACGCCGCCAGACGCACGTCCTCGAAAAAGGCAATTACAAGCAGTTCGGCGCGGCCGTCGCCCCCGGCTTGCCGCAAAGTTTCCATAAGTTCCCCGCACCAGCCGACGGCCCTGTCGACCGGCTCGCGCTTGCCCGCTGGATCATGGACAGGAACAACCCGCTCACGGCGCGTGTCGCCGTGAATCGTGTCTGGGCCATGATTTACGGCCGGGGTCTCGTGGAGACCGAAGAGGATTTCGGCACACAGGGCCGACCACCCAGCCATCCCGAACTGCTCGATGAACTGGCCGCCGGTTTCATGGCCGATGGATGGGATTTCAAGCGTCTCATCACACGGATCGTCGATACATCGACCTATCGGCAATCTTCGGTGCCAGCGGATCGAGAACGGCTCAAAACCATCGACCCTCGTAATGAGCTTTTGTCGCACTATCCGCGCACACGCCTCGAAGCCGAAACGATTCGCGACCAGGCCCTGGCGATCAGCGGGCTGTTTTCGCCCCGTGTCGGCGGCCCCTCGGTCTATCCTCCGCAGCCGCCGAATATCTGGCAGGCGGCCTTCAATGGTCAACGCACCTGGCCCACCAGCGAAGGGCCGGACAAATATCGTCGTGGCCTCTACACCTTCTGGCGGCGCACGACGCCATATCCCTCGATGATGGCCTTCGACGCCCCCAGCCGCGAATTCTGCTCCGTGCGCCGCATCGGCTCGAATACACCACTGCAGGCCTATGTCACGCTCAACGACCCCGTCTTCGTCGAAGCCGCGCAGGCCCTGGCCCGGCGGATGATGGCCGAAGGTGGCAAAGATCTCGACGCTCGCCTTTCCTACGGCTACAAGCTGGCGACGGCCCGCGAGATTACGCCCGAGCGGCTCGCCGTGTTTCGCAAGCTTTTCACGGACGAACTGGCCCGCTACGGCGCCGACGAACCGGCCGCGAAAGCCCTGGCCGAAAAACCGCTGGGCCCCCTGCCCGCAGGGACATCTCCAGCCGAGGCCGCCGCGATGACTGTCATTTCCAACGTTCTGCTGAATCTCGATTCCGTGCTGACGAAAGGTTGATCCGACCATGACCAGGCTGATCAAACTCGACGAACAGATCCGCACGGAATGGGCCAGGCACGTCACGCGCAGGCATTTCCTTTCGCGGTGCCAGGTCGGCCTGGGGGCACTCGCCCTGGGGCAATCGATGGGCGGCACTCAGGCACGGTCCGCCGAAAACGTGCCTGCTCAAGGGGCCGGGCCACTGGCCCTGAAACCCGGCGACTACGCGCCCAAAGCGAAGCGAGTCATTTACTTGCACATGAGTGGCGCGCCGCCGCAGCAGGATCTTTTCGACTGGAAGCCGGCTCTGGTCAAACACCACCTGCAGCCCTGCCCTGAAGAGATCCTCAAGGGCGAACGGTTCGCCTTCATCAAAGGCCGGCCCATGATGCTGGGCACCCCCTGGAAGTTCGGCCGATATGGCCAGAGCGGCCAGTGGATGAGCGAGCTTGTCCCCGGCATGGCTCAGCATGCCGACGACCTGTGCGTGATCCGCTCCATGATCACCAAGGAGATCAATCACGCCCCGGCGGAACTTTTCCTCCACACGGGCGAAAACCGGGCTGGCGGAGCCGCGATCGGAGCATGGTCGACCTACGGCCTGGGCACGGAAAATCAGGATCTCCCGGGTTTCGTCGTTCTGGTTTCGGGCGGCACGGACCCGACCGCGGGCAAATCGGTCTGGTCAAGCGGCTTTCTCCCTTCAGTTTATCAGGGCGTGCAGTGTCGCACGGGCACGGAACCGATCTTCTTCCTGAACGATCCCGAGGGCATGACGCGCGCCGACCGCCGCCGCAGCCTTGACGCCCTGAAGGCCATCAACGAAGCCGATCTCGACGAGTTCGGCGATCCGGAAACGCTCACGAGGATCGAACAATACGAGCTGGCTTATCGCATGCAGACAAGCGTGCCCGAAGTCATGGACATCGCCCGCGAAGACAAACGCACGCTGGAAATGTACGGAGCCGAGCCGGGCAAATCGAGCTTCGCCAATAACTGCCTGCTGGCCCGGCGCATGGTCGAACAGGGCGTGCGCTACGTGCAGCTTTTCGACTGGGGCTGGGACATGCACGGCACCTCGCCCGATAACGACATCGTCACCGGCCTGCCGGCCAAGTGCCGATCGGTCGACAAATCGATTGGGGCATTGCTGGCCGACCTCAAACAACGCGGAATGCTCGACGAAACGCTGGTCGTCTGGGGCGGCGAGTTCGGGCGGACTTCCATGAACGAAGCCCGCGGCGGCTCGAAATATCTGGGGCGGGACCACCACATCCACTGTTTCTCCATTTGGATGGCCGGCGGCGGCGTGAAGGGCGGCCTGAGCATCGGCGCGACCGACGAACTCGGCTACCGGGTCAGTGAAGATCCGTTCGAAATCCGCGACCTGCAGGCGACGATCCTGCACCTGCTGGGGCTGAATCCGTTCCGCCTGAGTCATAAGAACAAAGGCCTCAATGCACGTCTGATCGGGCCGACCGACACGCCCCGTATCCGCAAGGACATCCTGGCCTGATTCGACCGCCTCATGAACGTAAAACGAAGAACGGATCGAGCATGCCCCATGGCGATCGCTCGATCCGTTTCCTCTTTTTTCGATCCACCCGGCTCAGCGACGGACAGGCGCGGTTCCGTCGGCGATGACCTTGGTGTCGAGTTCCTGCAGGTGGGCTGCCATGACTTTGTCGAGCCGGCCAAAAGTGGCCTGGGTCACGCCCTGATCACGCCAGAGTACGCGACCGGCCCGATCGACCAGCACGAGCGTCGGGTAAACCCGCACCCCCAGCGACTTACGCACAGGGCACGATTCCGCGCCCTGGGCGGTCCCGAGCAGAATCGGGAAGTTGATGTCGTATCGTTCCACGGCGGCGGCGACCTTTTCCTGCCGCTGCTGAAACGTGCCTTCCTCGTAAGCGATTCCGAGCACCTGAACACCGTCGGACTCAAGCCTCTTCTGAAGCTCGACAAGGTGCGGCATGGCTTCGTGGCACGGCTTGCACCAGGTGCCCCAGAAGACGATCAGGGTGAGATCGGCCGGAATCTGGCTGAATCGCGTCGCACGGCCCTTGATGTCGGTGAGTTCGAAATCGACGATTCGCTGATTCTCTTCGTCGAAATCGCAAAAAGCGCCGGAAACGAGCGAGGCACCAGCCTCCCTGGATTTTCGTGACCACGGCAAGCTGGCCGTCATGCGATTGATCCATTCGTTGGACGTGCGCGGTGAGTCACCGTTGAAGGCGTTCCCCTTCTTCGCATCGGCCGCTTTCAGACGGTCGATCCGTTCCTGATCGCTTCGGGCGACGACATCGTCGCTTCGGCCCAGAGACGACGCGGCACTTGCCGCATCCTTCAATGAGCGGTCGATCGATTCACGCTGCGAGATCGGCCGTTCCAAACCACGAGTCGGCGACATCGACGCATCGATCGGGTTGCGCCCCGGGTTCGCGATTTCCGGCAAATCGGAAGGAGGAGCGAGCGTTTCCGACGAACGGACCGTGCGATTGATCGTTCGATCCGTGCGTGGAGCGGGCTCGACACGCATCGGGCGGGCGACGTTCTCCCACGTGGCCGACTCTTCGTAATCTTCACGACTTCGCGGATCCGAACCTTCCGCCAGGGCACGCTCACGAGCCCGGCGTTCGCGGATCATCCGGTTCACTTCTTCGATATCCTCGACTCGCAGTGACCCGGCTGACGGAGCATCGGAATAGATTGCGGGCGATCTCCGCGAAGGCATCGGCCGAGGTTCCGGCTCCGGCCTGTAAGACCGGGCATCCCGTCGGGCGTAGTTTTCGGCAAGTTCTTCGGCGGAGGGTGTTTCGGTCACGGGCACCAGGTCGTCCGGCAAGGGTCGGGGCTCTCGACCGCGGTCCACGGGCGCGGCGGTCGCGATACGGCGCCGGGGCGACTGTTCTTCTTCGAACTCTTCGTAGACATACGCCTTACGTTCGCGGGCGGGCGGCAACGGGTTCTCGTCGTCCGATACGTACGAAGCCGGGCGGAACGCCGGATCACGCACGACGCGAACAGGCGGCTTCTCGCCGGAACGCCAGTCGGAATTCACCGGCCGCTTCGGCTTGCGCGGGGCCTGATCTTCTTCTTCTTCTTCAGTCAAGTCTTCGGAATCTTCGACATCCTGGCTGCGCGAAACCCGTTTCACACCCTTGTCTTCGGAACGAACCGGCACGTTGGCGACGACTTCGTCGGATTCGTCGACGAAAATCCATCGCCCCTTCGGTGGCATCGGCGACCGGTTCGCAACCGTTTTCTTCTCGGTTTCGACGACCGTGCGTTCTTCCGCCGCCGGGCGTGACCTGGCCACTGTCGGAGCGTCCGGTGCTGCCGATTCGGAAGGTTCGAGAACGATCCTGGCCTGGGTTTCGCCGGAAACGAACCTGGCCCTGGAGACGCGTGATTCCCCGCCCAGGTCGAGCGTTGCGATCAACGTATAGGGCGTAGAACCTCGAAGGCCCCGCACGGTGAATCCACCGGCTTCGTCGGTGATCACATCGGAGATCTGGCCGGAGGCCAGCGCGCTGTCGGCCAGCCGAACGGTTGCGCCTGAGACCGGCTGCCCGCGGTGGTCGATCACCCGGCCGGAAATCCGGCGAGCTTCGCGTACGTCGAATTTCGGAGTGGCGGTCTCCGTGCGGATGATCGTCTCTTCGCCCGGCCGGCCGGCCGTCACGCTGATCTGACGGTCGCCGAGGGAGGGAATCGTCTTCGGCCCGAGGTCCACATTCTTCAGGCCTGCGCAGCCGGCCAAAGCCAGACTCAGCGCTGTGCCGATCCCTCGTGTCGCTCGAATCTGTGGAAACATCCGGGACTCTCCCCCCCACGTTCCGGTCTGGTGATCCGATCCCCGGTACGGTGATCGGGCAGCTCGCCTGAATCGGACTCAGTCGGTTTCCAGGCCGGTCGAATCTGGCCATTCAGCCACGACACGACCTCGACGCGGAAAGCGTCTCATATTCTCATTTCGGATCTCGCAGGAATGCGACTTGAAAGGAAATTGCCGGTTATTCCGAATATGAGGAGTTTATAGGTGACCGCTTTCGGTCCAGGCTTTCGGGTGCACGCAAAAAGGGCCAGAGTCGCGTGCGAGCGACTCTGGCCTAAGTGGATCGGAACGAACGAGATCCGGATCGATCAGACGGCGGCTTTTTCCGTCTCTTTGCCTTTTTCCCGTTCACCCTTGAGAGCTCGGCCGATCTGGCGGACGGCCTGACGCAGGCGATGCTCGTTTTCGACGAGGGCCAGCCGCAGCCATCCTTCGCCCATTTCGCCGAAGCCCCGGCCCGGGCTGACGACGACGTCGGCTTCGTCCAGCAGTTTCATGGCGAAGTCGATCGAGCCCATCCGGCTCTTCCACGGTTCGGGCATCTCGGCCCAGCAGAACATGCCGGCATGGGGCTTTTCGACGTTCCAGCCCATGCGGTGCAGGCCGTCGACGAGGATGTCACGCCGTTTCTGATATTCGGCCACCTGGGCCATGCGGGCTTCCTCGCCGTGCCGAAGGGCGATGATCGCGGCGATCTGAACGGCCTGGAAGAGGCCGTAGTCGTAGTAGCCCTTGATCGT
Organism: uncultured Isosphaeraceae bacterium; assembly: GCA_964608915.1. Taxonomy (GTDB): domain Bacteria; phylum Planctomycetota; class Planctomycetia; order Isosphaerales; family Isosphaeraceae; genus QWQI01. The sequence continues at coordinate 170 of CAZSQA010000001.1, read as the reverse complement.
TTTGAGGGCGCGGATCATGTGGCGGTTGCCGACAGCGAAGCCGACACGCCAACCGGCCATGTTGTAGCCCTTGGACATGGTCGAGAATTCGCAGCCGACTTCGATCGCTCCGCGGGCCTGCAGGAAAGATGGGGGCTGGAAGCCGTCGAAGCCGACGTCGCCATAGGCGA